>JANQKZ010000004.1 GCA_028280845.1 Opitutales bacterium
GCTAAGGAACGATAACCTATTTGAATTAAGGAGATTGACTAATGATCCAGATGAACAGCCGTCTTGAAGTGGCCGATAACACTGGCGCAAAAACAGCCATGATGATCCGCCGCCTGGGCCAGCCCCGACGCCACGCCAGCGTGGGGGATATCATCGTATGCAATATCCGGGACAGTGCCACCGGCGCAACGGTGAAGAAAGGCGAGGTGGTTAAGGCTGTAATTGTCCGGACCAAGTCGCCCATCCATCGCAAGGATGGCAGCTCCCTACGCTTTGACGAAAACGCCGTTGTCATCCTTGGCAATGATGCCAAAAACCCGCGTGGCACACGTATATTCGGGCCGGTTGCCCGTGAGCTCCGCGCCAAGTTCATGAAAATTATTTCCCTAGCCCCGGAGGTTCTCTAAATGGCCAGCAAATTTAAACAAGGAGACGAAGTCGTTGTGATCGCCGGCGCCCACAAGGGCAAGCGCGGCCGGATCATGAGTATTATCACCAAAAAGGATCGTGTAATCGTCGAAGGCGTGAACATGATCAAGAAACACGAACGTAAAACGCAGGAAAACCCCGAGGGATCGATCAGCGAACGCGAGGGATCCATTCATCGCTCCAATGTGATGCTGGCTTCCCGTTACGATGCGAAGGCGGAGAAGGCCGCCGCCAGTGCCTAAGGCACTGGAGTTTTAATCCATGGAAACACCGTTTTTAAAGAAAGTCTATAAAGAGCAGGTTATTCCCACTCTCATGAAGGACCGTGGGTATAAGAATATCCACCAGGTGCCCGGCGTCGAGAAGGTCAGCATCAACACCGGTTTTGGTGTGGCGGACAAGGGAGCGATCGAAGATATCACGGACCAGTTGACAGCGATCGCGGGACAAAAACCCATCATCACGAAAGCGCGTATTTCCGTGTCCAACTTTAAGTTGCGTGCGGGAATGCCGATCGGTGCAAAGGTAACCTTGCGCGGGAACCAGATGTGGGAATTCCTCTATCGCATGATCAACATTGCGCTCCCGGCGATCCGTGACTTCCGCGGCGTGCCGGCCAAAATGGACGGGCGGGGGAACTATACACTCGGTATCTCTGACGTCACGATTTTCCCTGAAATTAATACGGATAGTCAAAAGAACGCTATCGGTATGGATATCACCATCGTAACTACCACTCAAACCGACGAGGAAAGCTATGAGCTGCTCAAAGCTCTGGGTATGCCTTTCCGCAAGTCTCAAGCAAAGTCTCAATCCGAAGGCGAAGAAGCACCGGCTGAAGAAGCAGCTGCTACGGCCTGATTAACCCTATTTCGATATGGCAAAGAAATCTGCTATCGCACGAAACAAGAAACGTGAACGCCTCGTTGAAAAACACGCGGCCAAGCGGGCTGAGCTGAAGGCTATCCTCAGGAATCCCGAAACAACGGATGAGGACTTTTACGCAGCCCAGAAGAAGTTGACCAAATTACCTCGTAATTCCAGCGCCGTCCGCCTGCGCAATCGCTGTAGCGTGACCGGTCGTCCCCGGGCTTACATCCGTAAGTTTGGTCTCTCTCGTATCACTTTCCGCGAACTGGCCAGCAAGGGACAAATTCCCGGCGTGACGCGCTCCAGCTGGTAAGCTCATTAACGCAAAATCCTTTTTGGATACTCCATTAGAATAAAACCATTCCTATCCATGGCAGTCCACGACACAATTGGTGACTTTTTAACCATTATCCGCAACGGTTCTTCAGCGAAGAAGGAACTGGTCAGTGCACCTTATTCCAAAGCGCGCGAGAGCCTTTGCCAGATCTTCAAAGATGAAGGCTACATCAAAGACTTTCACGTAGAAGCCGAAGGCGTCAAAAAGAGCGTCATCGTCGAGCTGAAATACGTGGAAGAAGTGCCGGCCATCACCGGTCTGGAGCGCCGCAGCAAGCCCGGCCGCCGCGAATACTACGGGTATCGTGAAATTCCCCGTGTGCTCGGTGGACTCGGGATTGCGATCCTGACCACCTCCAAGGGCGTGATGCGTGCACGTGAAGCCCGCAAAGCCAAGGTCGGCGGCGAACTGCTGTGCAATATCTGGTAATTTTTTTTTAATCCCACAACCCAACCCACAACGAATGCAGGATCGGGCCAATTGACGCGCAGCTAAGCCTGGCCGCCCGAGTCCATAATTCCAAAGACAATGAGTAGAATTGGTAAACTTCCGGTGAGCATCCCGGATAAAGTGAAAGTCTCCGTAGATGGTAACACGGTGAGCGTAGAAGGTCCCAAAGGTAAACTGACCAAGGACTTCGACCGCTCCGTATCCATTGCTATGGAGGATAACCAAATCCAGGTAGCTCCTGCGAATAACAGCCGACTGGCCAAGGCCATGTATGGCACCGCCCGTTCCATCATCAATAACATGGTGCTGGGCTGCGAAAAAGGTTACGAGAAGAACCTTGAAATTCACGGCGTCGGGTTCCGGGCCGCCCTGCAAGGCAATCTGCTGGACCTCGCTCTCGGTTATTCTCACCCGATAAAATACAAGGTTCCGGAAGGAATTAACATCACCATCGCTGAAAACACCAAGATCAAGGTCGAAGGCGCGGACAAACAAATGGTCGGGCAGGTTGCTGCCTCCATTAAGTCCTACTACCCGGTTGAACCTTACAAGGGTAAGGGTGTCCGTATCGTGGGTGAGTTCGTCCGTCGTAAGGAAGGTAAGAAGACTGCCTAACGGCAGCAACCCTACAAGGAAGCGATCAATATGAAACTGGAAAAGAAAAAAGAACTTTTGCAAAAGCGCCGGTGGCGGATCCGGAAGAAAGTCGTCGGCTCTGCCGAGCGTCCTCGCCTTACGGTCCATTTCAGCAACAAGCACATTTATGCACAATGCATTGATGACGCCTCCGGCAAGACCCTGGTTTACCTGTCCACTAACGGGAAGGACCTGATAGATCAGAAATTACGCCCCAATATCGCCGGTGCGACCAAGCTCGGTAAAGTGGTTGGTGAAAAGGCCAAGGGCGCTGGTATTGAAACTGTCGTATTCGACCGCGGAGGTCGTCTTTACCATGGCTGTGTGAAGGCATTTGCCGATGCGGCACGCGAAGCCGGCCTCAAATTCTAAGGAGATTTATTCATGGAAAATCGTTCGAACAATCCCCGCGGCAATAATCAAAATCGCGGCAATAATCAAAATCGCGGTAACAATCAGAATCGAGGAAATAACAATCGTTCCAACCCGCAAAACGCGCCCGTCGAAGAAGAAGGTCCGCAGTATACCGACAAGGTGGTTTTCATAAACCGTTGCGCCAAGGTCGTGAAGGGTGGACGCCGTTTCAGCTTTTCTGCCCTCGTCGTTTCCGGTGACCAGCAAGGTCGGGTCGGAGTGGGCTATGGGAAGGCCAAGGAAGTGCCGGAAGCTATCCGCAAGGGGACCGAGCAGGCCCAGAAGCATCTCATCGACATCCAGTTGAAGGGGGACACTATCCCACACCCTGTGACCGGGGAGTTTGATGGAGGTAAGGTCGTCCTTCGTCCCGCCTCTGAAGGTACTGGAATTATTGCTGGTGGGGGCGTCCGCGCGGTCCTGGAGGCCGTCGGAGTGAAAAATATCCTCTCCAAGTCCCTGGGGTCCAACAATCACCTCGCCATGGTAAATGCGACCATCGCGGGGCTGAAGCAACTCCGCACGATGGAGACCGTCCGCAACCTGCGTCGTTCTTCTGAAGAAGAAACCGTTGAGGCCGCCGCAGCCGCTGAATAATTCTCAATCTATATTTTAACCGATTTACTCGTCATGAGACTGAACAACATCCCCAGTTCCAAAGGCACCAGGACCCGCAAGCGCGTGGGTAAAGGGGAAGGCAACGGCTTAGGTAAAACCTGCGGCCGTGGTCACAAGGGACAGAAGAGCCGCTCTGGCTTCAGCCAGCGCCCTGGCTTTGAGTCCGGCCACGTCCCTTTGTATCGCCGTCTGCCCCGCCGTGGATTTAACAACAAGAACTTTCGTACGAGCTACGCCATCGTCAATTTGAGTGACCTTGAACGTATTGAAGGCGAAGAAGCAAACCCCGCAATTTTTGAAAGCACCGGCCTCGTCCGCAAGGACAGCCCACTGGTGAAAGTATTAGGTGAAGGCGAAATTGCAAAGGCCATGACCGTAAGCGCTCACAAGTTCTCCGCCTCCGCGGTGGAGAAAATTGAGAAGGCTGGCGGAAAAGTCATCGTGCTGCTCCAGCCGGAAGTGGTCGAAGACGCGGACGCCGCAGATACTGCGGGCGAATCGAGCGAGTAAGCGAGCCCTTCAATCCTTTCACCCTAGCGCACCTAGAATTAAATGTTATCAGCATTTACCAACTGTTTAAAAATTCCTGAACTGCGGCAGCGGATCATCTTTACGATATCCATGCTGTTCATTGCCCGGGTAGGTGCGAACATCCCGCTTCCGGGCATTGACCCGGAACCCATCCAGACCTTCTTCGCGGAGCAAGCCGCTACGGGGGCCAATCTTCTGGGCATGTATAACATGTTCACGGGGGGTGCCCTCCTCAACGGGGCCCTTTTTGCCCTGGGGATCATGCCCTATATCAGTGCATCCATCATTATGCAGCTGATGGGTGCGGTTTTTCCCACCATTACCCGCTTGCAGCAGGAAGGGGATGTTGGTCGGCAAAAGATCAACCAGTATACCCGCTATTTAACGATATTGATTTGCCTGGTGCAGGGGACCTTGCTGATCACGGCCCTGACCCGGAATCCGGGAGCCTTGATCCAGGGCTTTAGTATCCAGGAGTATGGGCAAATCGTCGTGATCAATCCCGCGGTCTTCATGGTGACCTCCATCATCCT
Source organism: Opitutales bacterium (assembly GCA_028280845.1). Lineage (GTDB taxonomy): Bacteria > Verrucomicrobiota > Verrucomicrobiia > Opitutales > JABSRG01 > JANQKZ01. Next base: position 4,819 of record JANQKZ010000004.1, read on the forward strand.
GTTGACTGCAGGGGGCATGATTCTCATGTGGCTGGGTGACCAGATTACCCAACGTGGAGTGGGGCAAGGGATTTCCCTGCTGATCACAATCAGCATCATTTCAGACTTGCCGGGAGCCGTGGCCACCCTGATGACCATGTTCAACACGCCGGTTGGCGCCGAAACTGAACCGCTAGGAGCTCCCCAGGGTATCCTCATGGCTATTCTGTTCTTCACCGTGACCGCCTCGCTGGTCGCGGTGACACAGGCCCAGCGCAAGATCCCGGTACAGTACGCCAAGCGCGTGGTGGGCCGCAAGGTCTATGGCGGACAAAGCTCGTTCCTTCCCCTGAAGGTGAACTACTCAGGCGTGATGCCGGTTATCTTTGCCAGCGCCATCCTCATGTTCCCGAACCAGATTTTCACCTGGTTAGGCGCCGCTACGGGGGTTCGCTTTTTCTCGCAGATCGCCGAATTTATCGCCTGGGGCACCTGGGGCTATTATCTGACCTTTGGCTCTCTCATCTTCATCTTCAGTTATTTCTGGGTATCGATGATGTTCAAGCCGATCCAGATCGCGGATGACCTGAAGAAATATGGTGGATACATTCCCGGAGTCCGTCCTGGCGAGCCGACTGCTCGCTTCCTCGATTTCACCATGACCCGGCTGACTTTTGCCGGCGCCAGTTTCCTGACGATCATCGCGATCTTTCCTGATTTTCTCCTGAACGTGTATAACGTTCCCTATCGTGTTGCCCTCTTCTTTGGCGGCACCGGCATGCTGATTACGGTAGGGGTGATCCTGGATACTATGCGCCAGGTTGAAACCTATCTGCTCCAGCGCCACTACGACGGGTTCCTGAAGAAGGGCCGGATTCGCGGACGCTCCTCCCGGGCGAAGCAGACCCTGGCCGACCAGTCCTGGAAAGAGAACTTTGCTCTCTGGCGTCCCTTTATTGTGATCGCCGGGGGTCTCTTGTCTCTTGGACTGCTCCTTTCTTTCTTTAATTCCTAAGCAGGAAATCCGATTCCCTTAACGTTCTTTGTTATAACCGTTTCGCTGAAACTTGCCTGATGCTCCATCGATCTACACCCATTCCCGTAAAAAAACGGGATGAAATCGAAAGTATGCGGAAGGCCTGCAAGGTTGCGGCCACGATTCTCCGCCGTCTTGAAGCCATGGTGGAGCCCGGTGTAACGACCTACGACCTGGACCAGGCGTCCAAGTCGATGATGGATGAGTATGGTGCTGTCAGTGCCTGCTTCAATTACCGCGTCGGTTCTCGAGTCTACCCGGCTTACAGCTGCATCTCCGTAAACGAGGAGGTGGTTCACGGAATTGGGAATATGTCCAAGTTGCTCAAAGACGGAGACATTGTTACCCTTGACGTGAATATCGTGTTGGATGGTTGGGTAGGAGACAACGCCCGCACGGTGGCTGTCGGCTCGCTCAAACCCGAAGTGCAGACCCTGGTAGAAACCACGGAAAGCGCCCTCATGGTCGGCATCAAGCAGGCCACGCCCGGAAATCGGGTAGGGGATGTTTCAGCGTCCATTCAACGGTTTGTCGAAAAAGCCGGTTATAATGTGGTGCGCGACTTCGTCGGACACGGCGTAGGGCGCTCCATGCATGAAGAACCGCAGATTCCGAATTTTGGCCGTCGCGGCACCGGACCCAAGCTCGGCGTCGGGATGACGTTGGCGATTGAGCCCATGGTTAATATGGGTAGCCCCGAGGTCGATATTCTCAGCGATGGATGGACAGCGGTCTCCCGGGACCGACTGCCCACAGCCCACTTTGAACACACGGTACTTCTGGTTCCCGGAGGCGCCGAAATTTTAACAACACCTTAATTATTAGCTTTCCAAACGTGAAATAATCATTACTTTTTACTGTTTCGCGTTTTTCCAAGTCCCACCAACACCCATTTACCATGCCACGTATTCTTGGAGTTGATATCCCCGGAAACAAGAAGATCCCCTACGCCCTTAGATACATCTACGGGATTGGTCCGACGCGTGCTGATTCTATCGTTAATGAAGCCGGAATTGACCCTGACATCCGCGCCAGTGAGTTAGACGAAGAGCAGCTGAACAAGATTACCCACGTCATCACAGACCGCCGTTACGTGATTGAAGGAGATCTTCGTCGTGAAATCACCGGTAACCTGAAGCGCCTGATGGCGATCCGCGCCTATCGTGGGATCCGTCACCAGCGTGGCTTGCCTGTTCGCGGGCAGCGCACCAACACCAATGCACGCACACGCAAGGGAGCAAAGAAGACTGTGGGTGTGGTTCGCAAGAAATAACCTTAGAGCCTTTCCGTAAGTATGAGCGAAGAGAAACCAGCACCCGAAGAGAAGAAGGAAGCAGTCGCAGCACCCCCAGCCCCTGAGGCCGCTGCGCCGAAGAACGAAGCTGCCCAGGGCGAAGATGAAGCTCCCAAGGAGGAGAAGAAAGAAGAAACTGCCGCGGATCTGCTGAAGAGCGATCTGGGCGACATGAAGATCCGCCGCGCCAAAGGGAGTAAGAACGTCCACTCCGGCGTGGTCAGCATCCTTGCCACTTTCAATAACACCAAGGTCACCTTTTCCGATGAAAAGGGGAACGTCATCTCCTGGTCCAGCGCTGGAAAGTGTAACTTCCGCGGTTCTCGTAAGTCGACCGCTTACGCTGCTCAGGTTGTGACCCAGGACGCCGGTCGCGTTGCCATGTCCCACGGTATGCGCGATGTCGTAGTTAAAGTCAAAGGCCCTGGCATGGGCCGCGACTCTGCTATCCGTGCGATCCAGGCCCTCGGCCTGAATGTTACTGCTATCATCGACGTGACCCCCGTTCCCCACAACGGCTGTCGCCCACCCAAGCGCCGGCGCGTCTAATCGTAATCCCACCTTAAGCATTTTAGAACTAAATGGCTCGTTACACAGGTCCTACCACCCGCATTAATAGACGTTTCGGACAAGCGATTTTTCCGCCCAACAAGTCCTTTGAGCGCCGTCCGCACCCTCCCGGGCAGCACGGTCCTCGCCTTCGCCGGAAGCTGAGCGAGTATGCGCTTGGCCTTAATGAAAAGCAAAAACTCCGTTACATGTATGGGTTGACGGAGAAGCAATTTCGCCTAACCTTCGAGCGCGCCAAGCGCAAGCGCGGGGTGACCGGTGAAATTTTCCTGCAGATGCTGGAAAGCCGCCTCGACAATGTCGTTTACCTGTTGGGCATGGCCAAATCCCGCTCAGCCGCCCGCCAGTTCGTCAATCATGGGCATATTGCCGTAAACGGCCAGAAGGTAGATATTCCCAGTTTTCAAGTCAGTCCCGGTGATGAAATCGCCGTGCGCGGCCGCAGCAGTAGCCGCCAGTTGGCCACCCGCAATTTGGAAGATAACCAATATCGTACGCCTCCCTCCTGGTTGACCCTCGATGTGGACCAGCTCAAAGGCGGTATCGCTCGTCTGCCGGAAGGTGATGAGCTCGAGTCCGGCGTAAATGTTCAGCTGATTGTTGAATTCTACAGCCGCTAATCTTTCTCCTTTTTCATCTCAATTCCAAAACCCACGAGCAGAGAGCCGAACCATGCCAAAGCGCCTAGGTAAATTTGAACTTCCCAACCGTCTTATCAAAGAGGAGGAAACGGCCACCGAAACTTACGCCAAATTTGTGGCTGAGCCTTTTGAGACCGGATATGGTCACACCTTAGGGAACTCCCTTCGCCGCGTTCTCCTCAGTTCCATTGAGGGAGCAGCCATCTCCTCCATCAAAATCGACGGGGTAGACCACGAGTTTCAAAGTGTTGACGGTATCGTTGAAGATGTCACTGACATCGTCCTGAATCTGAAAAAGGTCCTTCTCATCTCCCATAAACGCGAGCCCGTCAAGTTGATGATTGACGTGGAGAAGGAAGGGGAAGTCTTTGCGTCTGACATCATGGAAGACGCCAATGTCGAAGTGGTGAACCCGGAGCAAATCATTTGCACCCTGGATCGCCCGATGCGCTTCCTGGCTGAGCTCGAAGTTTCCGTAGGTCGCGGATACTGCCCCAGTGAAGAAAATAAGAAGGAGGAGCAGGCAATCGGTGTGATTGCGATCGATTCCCTCTATAGCCCCGTCAAGTTGGTCAAGTACTACGTGGAGAATACCCGCGTGGGCCAAATGACAGACTACGACAAGCTGATCCTGGAAGTGTGGACCGATGGACGTATTTCCCCTGATGACGCATTAAAGCAATCCGGAGCTATTTTAAAGCACCACCTGGATGTATTCGAACAAGTATCCGACGACGATGTGGAGTTCGAAAGTGAGTCCAAGGAGATCAGCGAAGAGCAGAATCGTCTGCGTAAACTGCTCAACATGAGTGTGAATGAAATCGAGCTCTCCGTGCGCGCGGCCAATTGCTTGAACAACGCGAACATCACGACCGTGGGTGAGCTCGCGATGAAGAGTGAGCAGGAAATGCTCAAATATCGTAACTTTGGTAAGAAGTCCTTGAACGAAATTAAAGCCAAGCTGGAGCAACTCGGGTTGTCCCTGGGCATGAAGATCGACGAGCGCCTCCTCGAAAAGACCACTGACTAATCAACCATTAGCCCTGCTTTTTTAAATGCGTCACGCAAAACATAGACACCAGCTTGGTGTAAAGACCGCCCACCGCGCGGCCTTGATGTCCAATATGGCAGCCTCTCTCCTGATCCATGGGCGGATCAAAACGACCCTGCCCAAGGCCAAGGCCCTTCGTCCTTTCGTAGAAAAGGTGATTACCCTGGCCAAGAAGGCTGCTGCCGCCGACGACAAGTCCAAGGCTCTTCACTTCCGCCGACAGGCCCTGCAAAAGGTCCGTGATCCCAACGCTTTGAGCATGCTTTTCAACGAGCGAGTCGATGAGTTTACCAATCGCGATGGCGGATATACCCGAATTTATAAGCTCGTTCCCCGCTTGGGAGATGCCGCTGATATGGCCCTGATCGAACTAATCTCGGCTGATGACGAAGGCTATACCAAGCGGAAAAAGCCTTCCAAAAAGAAAAAGGCTGCCGTTCAGACGAATGAGGCTGCGGCTGCAGAAGAAGCTGACGAAGTCGTGACTGAAGAAGCGGCTGCGGAAGCTGTGGCTGAGGCTGAGGCTGAATCTGAAGTCGAGGTTGCTGAAGAAATCACCGAAGAAAAAGCTGAAGCTACCGATGAAGCCGCAGCTGAAGAGGACGACGTGAAGAAGGCGGAATAAGGTTTTATTCACTCACCTTACTTTTACGAAAAGCACCCCAGACCCGGGGTGCTTTTTTTGTAAGGGAGGCGCCCCGAGGACCTGCCTCTGCCAAGGCTTCAATGGGCAGGCCTTCGCTCCTACCTGTATTCAAATTCCTGGTAGGGCCACTTGCTTGCAAGTTGGCCGGTACAACTGGGCATATAGCCACGCGGCAAGCAGCGGGCCCTACGGATGAGAAATCCATGGGTAGGTTGGACCTCTGGGCCAGCCGGGTTCGATTACGATTTTGATTCGGATTGGGATTTGGAGATTGAGGGGGAAGAAATTTTCGACTTACCAAACCTATTCTCTTTCCTCTATTCTCTCTCCTCATGATCTATGTGGATCTTATGGTGCTCGTTACGATTTACATCACCTGCGGGTTGATGTTGATCTTCTTGCTCTGGTTGTACTACGACCGGCGCGACCGGAACCAATATGAGAAAATGCGTTCGCCGACAGTGTTTGTCTGTGTGAAGTGTGAGCAAATCTACTCGAAGGACAAAGGTGAGAAGAAGAGCGCCTGTCCGAGTTGTGGGCAGGTCAATATTCCGTTGCGGTTTTGATAGTGATTGGTGTCTGGTGTCTGATGTCTAGTGAGATGCATGGAATTAAATCTCCCCCCTAGACACTCGTCCTTAGACACCAGGCACTTCCCATTCACTTTTTTGCTGACATCCTGTTGCTTCTCCTTGTCTTTGGGGGATGCATCAATCGGTAGCGGTTCTTGATTTTGGATCACAATATACTCAGGTCATTGCGCGGCGGATACGGGAGTGCAATGTCTATTCAAAAATCTACCCGTATGACATCAAAGCATCGATTTTGAAGGAGGATGGGGTCCAAGGGATCATCTGCTCGGGTGGCCCTTCCAGTGTGTTGTCGAAGGGGGCGCCCATGCCGGATAAGAAGATTTACGAGCTGGGTATTCCCATTCTGGGAATTTGTTATGGGCTCCAATTGATGGGGCATCTGCTTGGAGGCAAGGTTGAGAAGAGCTCTCATCGAGAGTACGGCCTGGGCCAGTTGACCCTGAAGAAAAAGGGAAAGCTGTTTGGCGGACTGCCCAAATCGCTACGGGTGTGGAATAGCCATGGGGATCGCATGTCCAAATTGCCAAAGGGATTCGAACCAATCGGAACGACGGAGAACAGTGAATTTGCCGCGATTCAGGACGCGGACCGCCAATTTTACGCGATTCAGTTTCATCCCGAGGTGCATCACTCGGAGCAGGGAATCGTCGTGATTCAAAATTTCCTGCACAAGATTTGCGGATGCAAAGGGGATTGGTCGATGGCCGATTTTATTGATGAATCTGTGGCTCGGATTCGAGAGACCGTAGGCGATGAGCGAGTAATTCTTGGCTTATCCGGGGGAGTAGATAGTTCCGTGACGGCGGCTCTGCTGCACAAGGCCATCGGTAAACAGCTGACCTGTATTTTTGTGGATAACGGACTGCTCCGGCTGAATGAGCGAGAGCAGGTCAAAAACCTCTACAAAGATCACTTTCATCTGGATGTGCGAGTGGTGAATGCGACGAAGCTGTTCCTCGACCGGCTGAAAGGGGTGACCGACCCAGAGCGTAAGCGGAAAATTATAGGAAAGGCATTTATTGAGGTTTTTGAGACCGAGGTCATCAAACTGAAGGCTCGCGGTAACTATACCTGGTTGGCTCAAGGAACCTTGTACCCTGATATCATAGAGAGTGTTCCAATCGGTGGGAATCCGGCAGCGCTGATTAAAAGCCATCATAACGTGGGTGGACTCCCGAAGCGGATGAAGCTGAAGATTCTGGAGCCGGTGAATGAGCTCTTCAAAGATGAAGTCCGAAAGGTCGGTGAGGCGCTTGGACTACCGAAGGAAGTGATCTGGCGGCAACCTTTCCCCGGGCCGGGCCTGGGAGTTCGGGTGGTGGGTCCGATCACTCGCCGTGTGTTGGATATCCTGCGGAAAGCAGATGCTATTTTGCATGAAGAAATGATGGCTGGAGGCTATTACTACAAAGTTTGGCAGTCCTTTTGTGTCTTTCTCCCCGTTAAAACTGTTGGGGTTATGGGGGATGAGCGAACCTATGATAATGTGATCGCCTTGCGTATCGTGGAAAGCGTGGATGCCATGACGGCGGACTGGGCCCGGCTTCCTCACGATTTCCTGGGGCGGATCAGCAATCGGATCATTAATGAAGTGGCCGGCGTGAACCGGGTTGTCCTCGATATCAGCTCAAAGCCTCCCGGAACAATTGAGTGGGAGTAGGGGATCGGAAGTCTGAGGTCTATGGTTGAGGGCGGGAACTTCGCTGTCTTTCTGCTTGTTTTAAACCGTGGGTCCGTCCCATATTGCTGATGCTTCTCTATCTCGAGATTCCCGTATTGCGATGAATTGTTTCAGACAAACCTTTAAAAATTGTATTCCCATTGCCATAGGAATTGTGGCGGTCGGTTCGCTTGCTTTTGGCGAAATGAATAAGGATCAATTGATCCGGTATGCCCGCCAAACGGTAGGAAGCGAGGAGGCCTTAAACGGAGTTGTGACATTGACCTATGTCGGAAAAATCGAGGAAATGGCAGATGGAAGAAAGGGAACCATCCGGATGGTCTTGAAAAAGCCGATGAAGCAGCGCCTGGAGGTGGTTATAGATGGGGTTAAAGAAGTAACCGCGGTTAATGGCTCGGAAGGGTGGCTTGTGCGATATGATGAAGCCTCGGGAGAGTCCGACCTCAAGATTATGGACTACCTGAATGTGGAGCGGATGCTGATCAATACCTGGGAAAACCTGAATTTCTTTTCCGAACCCAAGGATCGATTCGCGAAAACCAAGTATATTGGGGAAGTGGAGCATCGTGGGCGACCGGCATACCAGATGGAGACCCATTACCTGGGGGGTACCCGCTACATTCGCTACTTCGATAAAGAGACCAAGGAGCTCATTTCCAGCCTGACGGAACGTGGCCTCGAGACGGTAGAATCCGGGATGATTGAGTCGGGGGGATTGAAGTTTCCTCGAAAAATTGATGCCTTTCGCGAGGGGAAGCGGGTCCATACGGTCCGATTTGATGAAATCATCGTGAACGATCCGGTTTCTGATGTGGTGTTTGATTTTCCCATAAAAGGGTTTAAGCCATAAAGGCTAGTTTTTTGCGGCCAAATCTTTGGCCTTAACCTCAATATCCGGTATGAAACTATTCCGTAGCTCAGATAAGGGTTTCCGTCAGCGCTTTCTTCGCACTCTGAATAAGGCCAATAGCCTGGCTGACGTATCCCATGTGGTGGAGACGGTGCTGGCCGATGTGAAAGCCCGGGGAAATGCAGCGGTCATTGAATATACTAAGCGATTCGATGGTGTGGCACTAAAGCCATCTCAGATCCGTGTGCCGGAAGCTGCCTTGGCCGAGGCAGTGAAATCCCTCACGAGCAAAGAGAAACAGGCCATCCGAAATGCGCGAAGGGCCGTGATTGATTTCCATAAACCCACCTTACCCAAGCGCTGGCGGCAGAAAAACCTCCACGGGGCCGAGGTGGGAGAAGACTATTTCCCCATCCATCGGGTTGGGATCTATATCCCGGGAGGTGCGGTTCCCCTCGTGTCGAGTGTGATCATGAATACGGTCCCGGCCACCATGGCCGGGGTGAAGGAGATTGCGGTGTTTACTCCTCCGAGTAAGGACACACCGAACCAATTGCCGGCGGCTTCGCTCCTGGGAGCCCTTCACATGTGTGGGATCCGGGAGGTTTATCGACTTGGAGGGATCCAGGCCATTGGTGCCGCTGCCTTCGGCACCCAAACGATTCCCTCCGTGGAAAAGGTTTTTGGACCTGGCAATGCCTACACCAACGAGGCTAAGCGCCAGGTATTTGGCCTCGTCGGTGTGGATCTGCAGCCCGGACCGAGTGAAGTTATGGTGATTGCCGATGACGGGGCGAACCCGGCCTATGTGGCAGCGGATTTGTTGGCCCAGGCCGAGCATGGAACCGGAAAAGAGAAAGTGTTTCTGGTTACCTTCAGCGAGGACATGGCGACCCGGGTGCAATCAGCGATTGCCGACCAATTGCCAAACCTGACCCACCGCGAGGCCATTAGGGCGGTCCTTAAAAGACACGCCTATGCCGTGGTGGTCGATTCGCTCGATGCTGCGGTGGAGGTTGCCAATGTCGTAGCTCCTGAGCATTTGGAGCTCCAGGTCAAAGCCGCTGACCTGAACAAACTCACCCGGGGGATCACGACCGCCGGAGCGATCCTTCAAGGCTATTTCACGCCCACCGTGTTGGGGGATTTTGCGGCCGGACCCTCGCATACCTTACCCACCGGGCGCTCCTCCCGCTTTTTCAGCGGATTACGGGCTGTGGATTTTATGCGACGGACGAGCGTGATTCGTTATAATAGGACTCAGCTAAAGAGAGCCCAGGAGACGGTCTCGCAGTTCAGTAAGATGGAGCAGTTGGATGCCCACGGCCTATCCCTCGACCTCCGATTGGAGGAATAGTTTTTTCGGCTGACGTTATCCATGGTAATGACGATAAATGGCAGGTTATCGAAGCCATCAAATTTATCGTAAGTTCATCCCCCTTCATGACTGACCCTAAGGACAGATTTGCTCTTCCCCATATTCAAGAGGCCAAGGCTTATGTGCCGGGTGAGCAGCCCGAGGATTCTGGTTGGGTTAAACTCAATACAAATGAGAATCCGTTTCCTCCGAGCCCCAAGGTAGAATCTGCCATCAAGGCTGCCCTGGAGGGTTTACGACTTTATCCAAGCCCTACTGCTTCAGGATTGCGGAAGCAGGTGGCAGCGGTGCACGGATTAGATTCTGAATGGGTCCTGGCCGGTAATGGTTCTGATGATGTATTGAATCTATTGATACGAGCCTACGGAGATTCAACCCATAAAGTCGGGGCTATGGATCCGAGCTACTCCTTGTATGCCATCCTTTGTGGGATTCAGGGCGCGGTATTTGAAGCTGTCCCCTTTGAGGGCGAAATGTCCATCCCGGTGAACACCGTGGCATCAGGTGGGTTTAATTTATTCTTCCTGACGTCGCCGAATGCCCCCACTGGGGTGGGATTCTCCAATGAGGAGGTGTCGTCTCTGGCTGTGGCCCTGAATGGGATTCTGGTTGTGGATGAAGCTTATGGGGCATTTGCGAACGAGAGTGCGGATGAACTGGTGAAAGGGCATTCCAATCTGCTCATTACCCGGACGTTTTCTAAAAGTCACAGCCTGGCCGGGCTGCGGGTGGGTTACCTCCTCGGGAACCCTGACATCATTCACACCCTGGATAAGGTGCGAGATTCCTACAATCTGGATGGCTTGGCCCAGGCGGGCGCGATTGCCGCCCTGGAAGATCCCGGTTATTACCGGGCTATAATTGGGAAGATCTGCCGGATTCGGGATTACTATCTGCAGAGTTTTATGCAACGGGGATGGGTAACGTTTCCCTCTCAGGCGAACTTTATCTGCACTCAACCCCAGCGGGCTACCGGAGAAACCGGAGTCGATGTGGCTAAATCCTGTTTTGAGTTCCTCAAGGACCGGAAAATCCTGGTGCGGTTCTTCCCGAAGAACCGATGGGTAAATTCATATTTGCGGATCAGTGTGGGGACTGAGGAGGACATGGACACCTTGAGTGAAGCCCTAGACTCCTGGATGTTTTAGTCGGCCCATCCAAATCAATCATGGCGAAAAAAGTAATTCTATTTGGCACCGGTGGGGGATCGGGAGTTACTACCGTGATTGTGGAACTAGCATGTGCCCACCAGCAGTCAGGAGATTATGAGCCGTTTCTCATTTTCCGGAAAAAGAAGAAACCGCTTGGGGCCCAGTTTTTAAAAGCCCTGGACCAGGCCGGAGTGAAATGGGCCGAGGTGCCGGCTTCTCCCAAATGGTCAACCGTGTCCGCCCTGAGGCGGTTGATTCGCGATTTTAATCCGGATGCCTTCGTTGCCCATGGGACGAGTGAACATATCTGGGGTAGGATGGCCGCCGCAAAGGAACGCGTTCCGGTGATTGCCTGGGTGGAGCAGAATATGGAACGGTACAAGTTCTACGAAACCTGGTTGTCCAAGCGACTGGTTTACGCTACCGACGTTATAATCGGGGTGGGCCGTGGGGTGGCGGACAATGTGGAAGGACTTGGTTATCCTGCGGACAAGATCCATGTCATTCATAATGGAACTGACCTGTCTCACTTTCGTCAGGCGGAATTGACTCCCTTTAAGACCCGGGAGACGGCAGTGCTGATGTCTGGACGCTTTGCGAGCCAGAAAGATCATGCCACCTTGATTCGGGCAGCCGGACTACTGAAAGCTCGGGGGATGGCTATGCCGGTGCGATTGGCCGGCGGCGGGAGTGCGCGGCACCGGAAAAAGGCGGAGCAGCTCATTGAGGAACTGAGCCTGCAAGATGTGGTTGAAATCCTGGGGCAGCGCTCCGATATCCCCGTCCTGTTGAATCAACACCGAGTGTTTGTGCTGTCTACGCGTTTTGAGGGGCTTCCCCTTTCTATTACCGAAGCCATGGCGGCCGGTTGTGCGGTCGTGGCGACGGATGTGGTCGGTCCCCAGGAAATGATCACCCCGGGGGAGACGGGGTGGCTGACCCGCCCGGGGGACGCGGAGTCGTTGGCCGATGCAATCGTGGAGGCGGTGCAGGGGGGGGCGGCGGAAGTGGCCGAGGCGGGAAGGCAAGCGGCGCTGGACCGCTTTTCCATCGAGGGAATTATGAAACAGTATGAAGCTCTGCTGGACAGGCTGGGAGCCAAGGGGGGAATCGGATAGGGTTCTTGTCAACGAAAGGTTGCAAAAGCGAAAAGCTCGCTAATGGTATAAATCGTTATGGTTGAAGCGCGAAAGGCATCCATTACTCGGAATACGAAGGAGACCCAAATCCAGCTGTCCTTGAGTCTGGACGGAAGTGGGGAGGCCTCTATTGATACGGGGATCCCCTTCTTTGATCATATGCTTACCCTTTTCAGCCGTCATGGCTTGTTCGATCTGACGATTTCGGCTAAGGGCGATATCGATGTAGATTACCACCATACGGTTGAAGACGTCGGTATTGTGCTGGGGCAGGCTCTGAAAGCGGCTCTTGGCGAAAAACGTGGGATCCGGCGTTATGGGTTTTTTCTTGCCCCTATGGATGAAGCCTTGGCCCGGGTGGTTCTGGATTTGAGCAGCCGGGTGTTCCTTGTCTACCAGATTGATCCTGCCTTGGAGACCCCCATGGTGCGTGATTTTAATGTTCACTTGATGAAGGAGTTTTTCCAGGGGTTTGCCATGGAGGCAGGGGCCAATCTGCACTGCCGGGTGGAATACGGAGATGAGCCTCACCATGTAGCCGAAGGGCTGATCAAGGCCTTTGCCCGTGCCTTAGATATGGCCACCGCGGTGGATCCTCGCCTCGGGGACAGCCTGCCGACGACAAAGGGCATGATCTGAACGATGAAAGGTATCGGCACGTTTGAGTCACCCCCCCGGGTGGCAATCCTTGACTACGGTATGGGCAACCTGCGTAGCGTAGAAAATGCCTTCCGCAAAGCAGGGGCAAGGCCCAACCTGGTGGCGGATCCGGTCCGGGTGGCAGATTATGAAGCCCTGATCTTTCCTGGCCAGGGAGGAATCCCTGACTGTATGAAGCGGCTCACCGAGACCGGATTTGATGCGGTGATCCGTGACTGGATCTCGAGGGATAAACCCTTTTTTGGCATCTGTCTCGGTCTGCAGGCCCTTTTTGACTTTTCGGAAGAAGGGGACACGCCGGGTCTGGGTGTTTTCCCAGGGAAAGTCAAACGGTTCCAGCTTCCCGCAGAATATAAAATTCCCCAAATGGGGTGGAATCAGACCTACTTTCGCGAAACTTCACCTTTTCTCCAAAACGTTAGACTTTCCGGGGACTTCTTTTATTATGTTCATTCCTACTACGTAGAGCCTGATGACTCGGCTTTGATCTGGTGTGAGTCGGACTATGGCGGAACCTTTTGCGCTGGGGTTCGCAAGGGGAACTGCCTGGCGACCCAGTATCACCCGGAAAAAAGCCAAAACAAGGGCATACAGCTTTACCATAATTTCCTTAAACACGTGGTTCATCTGCGTGAATCCTTTATCCCGAATTAAACATCCAGCATATAATCATGTCCGAGGAAGCAAAACTCACCATAGGAGACAATTCCTGGTCTTTTCCCATTATCGAAGGAACCGAAGGGGAAAAAGCCATCGATACCCGAAGGCTTAGGAATGAGACCGGGTACATTACCTACGATGATGGATATGGAAATACCGGCTCTTGCCAGAGTAGCATCTCTTTTATTGATGGTGAAAAGGGGATTCTTCGCCACCGGGGATACGGGATCGAGGACTTGGCGGCAAATGCCCGCTTTCTGGAGACGGCCTACCTGATCATTTACGGTGAACTACCCAGCCAGGATGAATACGCGGCGTTTCGAGGCCTGGTGCATGACAACACGCAGATTCATGTCGGCATGGAAAACCACTTTGATGGGTTTCCCTTGGATTCCCATCCTATGGCAATTTTGGCGGCTCTGTTAAATTCATTGGGTTGCTATTATCCCGACCTGGCGACGAACGACCGCGATCAGGATCTGGAAAATTTTGATACGGCGGCGCCCCTGGCGATCTCAAAAGTTCGCACCCTGGCTGCCATGACTTACCGGATGAAAATGGGGATGCCTTTTATTTATCCGGATCCCAAGCTGCTCTACTCCCAGAACTTCCTCCATATGATGTTCTCCACCCCGTATGAGAAGTTTGAAGCAAGCGATACCGTAGCGCATGCCCTGGACCTCTTCCTCCTGCTCCATGCCGACCATGAGCAAAATTGTTCGACCTCCACTGTTCGGATGGTGGCCTCCGGTGGAGCCAATCTATTTGCATCGGTTTCGGCTGGGGTCAGTGCGCTGTGGGGTCCACTTCACGGCGGGGCCAACATGGCGGTGATCCGGATGTTGGAATCGATACACAAGGATGGAGATGACGGTTCCCGGTTTATTGAGGCCGCCAAGCGAAAAGAAGCGCGCCTCATGGGATTTGGGCACCGGGTCTATAAAAACTTCGATCCACGTGCCAAAATTCTTGGTGAGGCCTGCACTCGGGTGCTGGATGAACTGGGCATGAATGACCCGCTCCTGGACATCGCCCACCGGTTGGAGCAAGCCGCGCTCGAAGACCGCTACTTTATTGAACGACGGCTCTACCCGAATGTGGATTTCTATAGTGGAATCCTGCTTAAGGCGATTGGCATACCGGTTGAAATGTACACGGTATTGTTTGCGATTGGCCGTCTTCCCGGTTGGTTGGCCAATTGGCGTGAAGTTGCCAGCGTCGGTGATGGTCGGATTCACCGTCCCCGCCAGATTTACACGGGCTCGACTAAGCGGGATTATGTCGCTCTAGAGGAGCGCTAAACTACGGGGGCCATAAGCGTCCGGCAATTCTTCCGGCATACCCCAGAAAACCCCATACTCCAATCAATTGTGCTTCTCATCGTCAAATATCTGGTGACGGCCGCCATTGTGGTGGTGGTTTCTGAGGTTGCGCGACGAATGGAACGGTGGGGTGCTCTGCTTGGAGCCATTCCAATCGTGAGCCTGATGGTAATAATCTGGCTCCAAATTGAGACCCGAGACACAGCTAAAATCGCTGATTACGCGAAGTATACCTTCTGGTTTGTCTTACCAACCTTGCCCATGTTCCTCATCCTGCCCGTCCTGTTGAACAAAGGGGTCAACTTCTGGATTACCTTGGGGATTTCTATCTGCATCACTGCTGCCTTCTTTCTGCTGAGTGCGTGGGGGGCGAAATGGTTCGGGGTAAGCCTGTTTGGCTAGCGTGAATCAGGTTGGTCTCGCTTCTTTTTCTTCCGATTTTGCACCGACAATAAAATCTTCCCAGTCGAGGCCGGTGAGGCGTTTGATTCCCTTGAACAGACGTATCATGGCAAAGATCATCACAGCCATGCAGGGGACGAGAATAACGATGTAGCTCAGTCCCTGCATTCGGGCGAGTTCCGCATTGAAAGCTTCTGTGCCACTGGGGCTTTTTACAATTATTTTGGCTACAACGAAATTGAGGATGGCGCTGAGGAAGAGGGATCCGGCGACCAACCAGGTGGACGATTTTAACAAGGCGTCGAATTGGGATACCTGATTTTTCTCCTCAAGCCGTTGGTGAATTAAATCCCTTTCGACGACTTCCGGATTCATGAGAAAGACTTTAACGAGGGGGTACTTCGTGCCGGCAGAAATCAATACGGCGAGTCCCAATGCAAGGGGAATGGCTGCCTCTTTGATGGCGATCCATTCGCTGGGTAATTTGAGGAGACCGATACCGCCGGTCAGTAACACGCTGACAAAACCCAGCAGGGAAACGAAATTAAACTTTTTCCGTGTGAAGAAATCATAGACTCCATACCCGAGTGGGAAGGCGAGGGAGATGATCAGGTTGAGTGAGGGAGATAAGCCAAACCAATCACTGCCTTTGCTCAAGAGGACAATGGGAATGACCAGGTTAAACCCCAGATTGTAGAATGGATTTTCTTTCTCGGCTTTTGGCATGCGACGGAAATATCGTTCGGGGTGGCGTGGAAACGCAAGCCAAACCATAATTTCAACCCTCCTCTAAGCCCTCCGATGGACACAGATTCTCACAGATGATGAGGCTTGTTTTCGTTGGGGATGTTTCTCTCTCTTCGATATTTGAAAAATAGATAAACCAAGGGCTTTAATCTTACTCGAAAAATCTGTGTGCATCTGTAGGGATCCGTGAGTAAAACCGAAGATACTTATGAAAAAGCGGACCAGTGCCTTAGATAAAATCCTGGGTCGGTTAGATGATTTAGACTCTGTCAATTTAACCAATCTGGTGCAACGCCTGGCCCGTGAACGAAGGCTCCTGGAAACTGTGTTTGATACGATCCAGGATGGTATCCTGGTTTTGGATCAAAGTGGAATTATTCAATACTCCAATTTTACGGCAAATCGCCTGCTGGGCATCCGGGACCATCAAATCGGGAGCCTGACGTTATGGAAACTGATTCCTGACCTTATTCAGGCGTTGGATATATATTACACGGACCGTATGCCGGATCAGCAGGACCGGGTAATTTCCCAGGAGCTCGAACTGACTTATCCGGAAAAGCGATTTGTGCGGCTCTACATGGTCCCTCTGGATGAAACGTTTTCCTCCGGGAGCGAGGGTGGGTTTGCCATGGTGCTTTCGGATATAACAGAGGAGAAAGTGTCTACCCAGGAAATGATCGAAAATGAACGCGTGTCCTCGATCATGAATTTATCTGCCGGGGTAGCACATGAACTGGGAAATCCCTTGAACTCTTTAAATATTCACCTCCAGCTGATGGAGCGTCAGTTGCAAAAGATGAAGCCCAGCCCCGACCGGGACAAGCTCGCGGCCCAAGTGAGTATTTGCAAAGGAGAGGTGGATCGCCTGGACCATATTATCGAGCACTTCCTCGATGCGGTTCGGCCTCAGCCTCCTGATCTGGGGGGCGAGCTCGACATTCACGAGGCCCTGGCCGAGGTGCTGAAGGTGCTTGAAGGGGAGCTCCAGAATCGCGGAATTGAAATCGACGTGGAGGTGACTCCAAACCTGCCCTCGATCATTGCGGACCGGAATCAAATCAAGCAGGTCCTGTTCAATATCATCAAAAATGCAATGGAGGCTACCCCCAAAGGAGGGAGACTGGAAATGCGGACGACCCATGACGAAGAGTATGTCCAAATGATTGTGGCTGATAACGGGCAGGGCATATCTCAGGACGATATGTCGAAAGTGTTCACTCCCTATTTTACGACCAAAAGCGATGGGCACGGATTGGGCATGATGATTGTCCAACGGATCATGCGAGACCATGGCGGACAGATCCGTATAGATAGCCGGGAAGGGACCGGGACCACGGTGTCTTTGCGTTTTCCGCGGAAGGATCGACGAGCGCGATTGCTCGAAACAGATTAATTTTATCTCTCGCTAAGCCACGAAGGTTGCAAAGATAGGTGACAGGGGATTTTTTCCTTTCTCGGTAGCTGAGTGCTTTCGTGAGAGATGGCTAAATGCGTGTCAAAAAGACTCACTTTCGCTTGATTCTGGATGGAATAGGGGGTAGAGTATCGATCTCTAACGTGTAGAACTGACACACATTATGCCTGCGAGTTTGTTAATTGTGGATGATGAAAAGCATACCCGAGAGGGTTTGCAAATGGCGCTGGAGGACCAGTACGACGTCTACCTGGCTGCGAATGCGGATGAGGCGTTCAATCTCATGGAGTCGGAAAAGTTTGATATTGTTCTGACCGATCTGCGTATGTCCGGGAAGAGCGGGATGACTGTAATTGATAAGGCGTTAAGCTTAGCGCAACAGCCGATCTGTATCATGATGACGGCCTATGGCAGCGTGGATACGGCGGTGCAGGCCATGAAACGGGGTGCATACGATTTCCTGACTAAACCGCTCAATCTTGAAAAGCTAGAGATTCTCCTGGCCCGAGCCCAGGAATCGGAAACGTTGAAGCAGGAAAACACGGCATTACATGAGCGCCTGGATAAGAAGTATAACTTTGAGAAAATCATAGGAAATTCTGCTTCATTGAATCAGGTGTTGGATCGGGTAAAGTTGGTGGCCCCCTCAAAGGCGACAGTGCTGCTCCAGGGAGAAACGGGTACGGGAAAGGAGCTGGTTGCCCAGGCAATTCATCAGAATAGCCAGCGGTCCCGCGGCCCTTTCCTGACGGTGCATTGCGCGGCGCTTGCCCCAACCTTACTCGAAAGTGAATTATTTGGCCATGAAAAGGGTGCCTTTACCGGGGCTACGGAGAAACGCATCGGCCGGTTCGAAGCTGCAGATGGAGGGACCCTGTTTCTGGACGAGATCGGGGAGATCGATGCCTCCACTCAAATTAAACTGCTGCGCTTCCTTGAGAACCGAACTTTTGAGCGGCTTGGTAGTACAAAGCAGGTTAAAGTCGATGTCAGGCTGATCTTTGCTACCAACCGGGACTTGGAACAGATGGTGAAAGCGGGGGCCTTTCGTGAGGATTTGTATTATCGTTTGAATGTGGTTCCAATCGTGTTGCCTCCCCTGCGGGATCGAAAGGACGACATTATCCTGCTAATGGATCACTTCATCCATGAGTTCAGCGAGGAAAATGGATTACCTCCCGTGGCCTTCTCGGAAGGGGCAAAACATGTGCTGAAGCAATATGCCTGGCCGGGTAACATACGCGAGCTGCGTAATTTCTGTGAAAACATTGTGGTGCTCAAACAGGGGGGTTCAGTCACGGAGTATGACCTGGAACCCAAATTCCACTCCACAGGTAGAGGGGAAACGGAAGCGATGGGGTCTGCCGCCCCCCTCACCTTATCCAAGGAGGAGAATGAGAAACGGCTCCTCAGGAACGCGTTGATTCAGGCGAAGGGCAATCGGACACGCGCAGCTGAGATGATGGGGATCAGTCGACGGACCCTGCATCGGAAATTGTCCCAGTGGCCTGAGTTAGATACCCTGGAGTGATTGGGAGCGCCACGGGTAAACGAGGGCATAGCTGGGTTGCGCTTGCCATACCCTTGCACAAAATTTTCAGATTGAGATTCAAGGAGGATCTCCACAGCTTTGGCCGAAGCTAAAGCTCTTCTTCCATGATGCGCATTTCTTCAGTTTGTCAGTTATTGCTCCTCGGTGTAACCTTTGCCGGGGGAGCCCGAATCCAAGCGCAGGACTCAGTGGTCATTGCGGGGTCAGATTTTCTGCAAGCTCCCTTAGCCTCGGTTTTAGGGGATTCTTTTGCACTGGATATGAGAGGGAGTTACCCGGGACTTATTCAGCTCGAGAAGGGGGAAGCAGATATTGGGCTGTTCCTCCGCGGCCCGGATTACCCGCCGACTGCTGATGGCTATACGGAATTGGCCTATGGGTATTTGGGAATCGCGGTCGTGGCGAATAGGAGCAACCCGCTCAATGAAATCAGCCTGGATCGGTTGGCCGGGATATTCGGGTCCGGGGAGGAGTTTGATTTCCTGCAGTGGGGGGACCTCGGTCTGAACCAATGGGCTGATCGTGGAATCAGAGGAGCAATTATCGAAAGTTCCAACAACCTCATCACCGAAATTTATAAGAATCTGGGCCTGCAGAGTGGGTCCCTGAAGTCAAACATTTCTCGGGTTTCCTCATCGAGGCAGATGACAGACCTTATTCGCAACGAAGAGGGGTCCATCGGGCTGATGGGGCGGGTGCCCCCCGGGGCACCAGTGAAGCAACTTGCATTGTCAAGAGAGCGGTCGGATACGCCGTTGGTCGCCAACGAGGAAAATCTCCATTTTACAAATTATCCACTGAAACTGGATCTGGTCCTTATCTATCGCGAGGAAGACCGTGAGGAATTAAAGGAGGCGCTGGTTGCACTGTTTTCTGAGGAAGCGACTCAAGCCCTGGTGGAATCCGGGATCTTCCCTCTCCCTGAACCGGTAAGAGCACGGACTATCCTCGAAATTCGGATGGCCGAATAATTTACATAAAAAAATCCCACTTGGGAGTGAGATTAATTTATAAAAGTGGAGCGGGCGATGAGGTTCGAACTCACGGCCTCGACCTTGGCAAGGTCGCGCTCTACCAACTGAGCTACGCCCGCGTAAAACGAAGGAGAGAAAATCACTGAGAAAGGCGCTCATTGTCAACCGCCTTTTTTGGAAAAACCAGGTGGAGCCCAAGCCCTGAATCAATTGCGAGTTGCGTCTCTTTGAGGCCTGTAATGAACTCGTGCTTATGAAGGCATCCGACCTCTTTGATCTCCCGGATTCGCTCTCCCGGTTTCACGCTTCGTTCTCGGCTGATACGGCTCCCTGGGAATGGGTGGCGTCGATCCGGTCTGCCTTATCCACTCTGGATTTTCCCAGCCTGGCGGATGGGCATACCCAGTACCCGGATGGGTTGGCGGTCAGTGGATCCGTGCATATCCATAAGACTTGTCAACTTCCAGCGTTCGGAACTATCGAAGGTCCCGTCTATATCGGGCCGGATTGCCAGTTGAGGCCGAGTGTTTATATCCGCGGAAATGTTATTGCCGGCCGTGGATGTGTATTGGGGAACTCCTGTGAATTTAAGAATAGTATCCTGCTCGATGGGGTGCAGGTGCCGCATTATTCCTACGTGGGTGATTCCGTCTTAGGCAACCGCTCTCATCTTGGAGCGGGAGCCATCCTGTCGAATTTGCGGTTTGATCAGCGGGCGATATCGGTAAAGACCCCCGATGGTCATGCAGCTACAGGTATGCGCAAGCTGGGTGGATTGTTGGGCGACGACGCCGAAATGGGGTGCAACACAGTGTTACAACCCGGATCGATCCTGGGCAAGCGAGCGATTGTCGTGACCGGGTTGGTGTTTAATGGATATCTGGAGCCAAATACCCTGGCCTATACGCGGGAGGAAACCAAGCGGGTGACCCGGAGAGATATGTAACTGTCTCCTCAAACGCTCACTTTTTTTAACCACGAATAGACACGCATTAAACTAACCAAATTTATTGACGTCCATTCGTGTTTCCCAGCGGCTAACGAGGCGGGTGATTTCTTTGCCGGTTTTGGCATTGAAGAGTTGATGGTGGAAGACGGGATACGGGTTTTGGGGATCGGCGGGGATGGCTTTGGCAATGGCACCTTCGCCTAAGCCGACCATGCCTACAAATTGGATTTCTATTTCACGGCAGCGGTAATTCTGCAAGATGTCAACCGGTAGAGATTCCAGGGCCCAACGAGGATAAACGGAATTATTGACGTGGTTGTTTAAGTCGAGGTCGTGCCAACGGACCGGAAAGGTGGCCTCGACGTTCGCCTCGCCGATTTTTGGCAGGGGAGGGAAATCATCTTCCACCCCACGTTCCGGTGCAGTGATGACATTTTTCAGCAGTGCATTCGGTTTGAGTGGCCGAAGTTCGGGATAGGAGAGCACCAACCAGCCAGAAGTGGCGACGGCGACCACCTCGTTGGTCGCGTTTCTCACCTCGAAGTCGCGCACGGCATAAAGCCGGTGAATCCCGACGGGCCAGGTTTTTATGCTTACCTCTTCGCCCTGGAGTACCGGTTTTAGATACTGGATATGATAGCGAGACAGCACCCAGGTCATTCCTCGGTCCATCAGGTTGCTGATGGACAAGGTCAGCCGGCTGGCATGCTCCCAGGCCATGTCCTGAAGGAGATCAATCAGGCCGACGACTTTCAGCTCATTAAACCGGTCGGACTCGTTAGGTCGGATATGGTATGTTTTGGTATACTGCTTTGGGCCTGACACAGAAGCTTATTCCTTTCTTCCATGCAGGACAGCCATAACTTCGTCGTAGAGGTGGGCATTGGCGCAAATTACCGAGCTTGCCCCGACTGGATCATTCCCATCCCAATCCGACACGCGGGCGCCTGCTCCGCGCATGATGGGAACATGCCCAATAAAGTCCCACTCATTCACAATGGGATCGACCATGATTTCTGCCCGGCCCACGGCAACCATGAGATAACCATAGGCGTCTCCCCAGGTGCGGAGGAGTCTGCATTTTTCGGCGAGGCGATCGAAATGGGTATGCGGCTGCAAGCGGGCCGGCCGCCGTGTGTCCGTGGTCAGCATGAGCGCCCGGTCGAGTGAACTGACATCTGAACAGGTTACCGGATTGCCATTGAGGGTGGTCAGGGAGTCATCCCCAATGACGCATTCCTGCATAAAGGGTTGATTAATAGCCCCGAGAATGGGCTGCCCCTGATATTTCAGGCAGATCAAAGTGCCATACAGCGGAATCCCATAGGCAAACGAAAAAGTTCCATCCACTGGGTCGAGGACCCAGACAAAATCTGCATTGGTATTTTCCTCCCCATACTCTTCCCCGATGATACCGTGATCCGGATAGTGTTGATTAATGAGCTTGCGGATGACTGCTTCCGCTCCGCGGTCGGCTTGTGTGACAGGAGTATCATCCCCCTTTTCGATGACCTCCAGGTCGCTCTTGCGAAAAAGCGGAAGGATGACCTTTTCGCTTTCGTCGACTAAATGCTGGATAAATTTACGATATTGCCCCGTGTCCATTCTTGAAATTTGATCAACGAGGTATGGGCCTGTCAGGGAAAAAATCAGCACGAATGCCATGAACTGGAATCACAGGCCAATCCATATCATTGATTTCGAAGGTTGCCGACGAACCGGCATCCTGGAATACGGGGTGGTCGTAATGATGGAGGGCCAGATTATGGAGACGGCTACCCGCTTATGTGGGCCGAGTGCATCCATTGATCCGCGAGACAGCCAACTCCACGGGATTCGGGATGCGGATGTGACCGGGAAGGATCCATTCGAAGTCGATTGGATATTATTTTCCGGTTATCGGCGCACGGGGCCTTTGTGCGCGCATCATGCCCAGGTGGAAGATCAATTGCTTCGCCAGGTCTGGCCATTTCCGGGGAATGTGCCTGATTTTTTAAATGGTGATGGAGCCCAGGCGCAGGAGTGGGGCCCCTGGATGGACACCCGCCGCCTCTACGAACATCTCTTTCCTGAACTGGAGTCCTACCAGCTCATGGAGTTGATCCGGATCTTCCACTTAAGCAACAATTTAGAGGAACTCGCTGCCCGGTATTGCCCGGAGACCCGACGGCGTCCGCATTGTGCCCTGTTCGATGCCCTGGCCTCGGCCCTCCTGCTGAAGCAGATCCCGGAATTCCCCGGGTATGAGCAGATCGACCTGTGGTGGTTCCTCTATAACAGCGCGCCCAGCCGACAAGCTCGTGCCGACTGGGCGCAGGGAGAGTTATTTGAGTAGTGTCTAATGTCGAGTGTCTAGTGCAAAGCATTCCTTAGACACCCGTCACCCGACACTTGGCACTATCCGAGGGGCTACGCTTCCTCTGAATCGACCTCGACGATTTTCGATACGCCGACGACTTTATCTTCGTGGGCAAGGTTGATGCAGCGGACGCCCTGGGTGGTGCGGCCGATGACACGGATGTCTTTGACGGGGGAGCGCACAGCCTGGCCTTTTTCAGTGACCATGATGACTTCATCACTTTCGGCAACCGAAAGGGCAGCCGCAACGCCCTCGGTTTTGATGGCGATGACTCCAGATCCGCCCCGGCTCTGCTTGCGGTATTCCTCGAAGTTGGTGCGCTTGCCCTGGCCATTCTGGCCAATGATGAGCAGCGTTTCGTTGGGGTCAACGACCTCCATCGTTTTCACCTCATCATTTGATTTCTTGAGGGTAACTCCCTTGACGCCACGAGTGGCCCGGCCTTGGTCACGCAGGTCATTCTCATGAAAGCGAATCGACATACCCGCCTGGGTAACGAGAACAAGCTCATTGTCGCCGGTGGTGAGGATGACTTTCTGGACTTCATCACCTTCGTCGACATTGATGCCGATGATCCCTCCACGGCGGGGATTGGAGTACTCTTTCAGGTTGGTTTTCTTCACCACCCCGTTGCGGGTGCACTTCACGATGTGCATGGATTCGTCGAAGTCTTTCACGCAAATCATAGAAGCCACACGTTCCTCTTTTTGCATTTCCAGGATGTTGGCGATCATGCGTCCCTTGGATACGCGGGTCCCTTCTGGAATATCATAGACCTTTTCCACATAGACGCGGCCATTGTTCATGAAGAACATGATATAATCGTGTGTGCTGGCGGTGAAGAGATGTTCGACGAAGTCTTCATCATGGGATCCCGTACCAATCACGCCCTTGCCGCCGCGTTTTTGAGAGCGGTAGGCACTCACACCGGTGCGTTTGATAAATCCGTTGTGGGTTACAGTGATGATACAACCTTCATTGGCAATGACGTCTTCCATGCGAAACTCGCCTTCCTCCGGAATGAGTTGGGTGCGGCGCGGATCCGTGTATTTGTCCCGAAGCCCGCCGAGTTCGGTTTTGATCACATCGAGGAGTTTGCGTTCGCTGCCAAGAATGGAGCGGAGTTCTTCGATTCGGATCATCAACTCCCGGTATTCTTCTTCGATCTTCTCGCGCTCCATGCCGGTCAATTGATACAGGCGGAGTTCCAGGATGGCATTGGCTTGCCGTTCGCTGAGGGGGTATTTCGCCATGAGGCGCGTTCGGGCTTCCTCCCGGTTTTTACTCGACCGGATGATCTTCACGAAATCATCCAGATTCATGAGGGCGATTTTATACCCCTCGAGGATGTGTGCCCGATCCTCGGCTTTCCGCAGCTGAAACTGAGTCCGCCGGATGGTGACATCGCGCCGGTGATCGATGTAGCAGCCCAACATTTCCTTGATGTTCATCTGCTTGGGTCGGCGGTTATCCAAGGCTAGAAGGATGACACCAAAGGAGCTTTCCAAGGCAGTGTGCTTGTAGAGTTTATTGATTGTGACCCGGGGAACTTCCCCCCGTTTCAACTCGATGACGATGCGGGTGTTTTCGTCAGATTCGTCGCGCAAGTCACTGACGCCAGTGAGTTTCTTGTCTGAAATGAGTTCCGCGATTTTGGTTACCAGGCTGGCCCGGTTCACATTGAAGGGAATCTCAGTAATGACGATTTGCTCCTTGCCGCCTTTGAGCTGTTCCAGGTGGGCCGTTCCCTTGATCCGGACGATACCCTTACCAGTCCGCATGTAGCTATCGATCCCCTTGCGTCCGGCGATGGACCCCCCGCTGGGGAAGTCCGGTCCTGGAATAATCTCCATGATATCATCGATGGATATATTGGGGTTATCGATCATCGCGTGGATGGCATTGACTAATTCTCCAAGATTATGTGGGGGGATATTGGTAGTCATGCCAACCGCAATCCCGGTAGACCCGTTCATGAGGAGCTGGGGCAAGGCGGCTGGCAAGACGGAGGGCTCCGTTGTCGACTCCTTGTAGTTCGGAACAAAGTCGACCGTGTCCTCATCGATGCTGCGGAGCATTTCTTCCGCAATCTGGGTCATGCGGGCCTCGGTGTAACGATAAGCGGCGGGCGGGTCTCCATCGACAGAGCCGAAATTCCCCTGTGGCTGAATCAACGGGTAGCGCATGACCCAGTCCTGGGCCATGCGGACCAGGGTATCATATACGGAGCCATCGCCATGGGGGTGGTAGTTCTTCAGCACTTCTCCTACGACGCCGGCACATTTATCAAAGGCGCGATTGTGGAGAAGGCCTTCCCGCAACATCGCGTAGAGGATACGGCGTTGCACGGGTTTGAACCCGTCTCTGGCATCAGGAAGCGCGCGGCTGACAATGACCGACATCGAGTAGTCGATGTAGGCGCTCTCCATGATCTCGGAGATGTTGGTAGGAATCAGTTTTTCGTTTTCGGTATACATTCAGCGTAAATTTAAGATTCGAGATACATGATCCGGGATTCGAGGGAATCAAAGGGGTTCCAGTTGTTGGAAAAAACCCGTTTGCCGAATATCGTGACTCATTAGACATCCAAGTATGATACATTCAGGGCGTTGTCTTCGATGAAGGCGCGACGCATGGGGACGTCTTCTCCCATGAGCATGGAGAAAGTTGCGTCAGCCAGGGCGGCATCGGCGATATCCACCTTAAGCAGGCTGCGCTTCTCCGGATCCATGGTGGTTTCGTAGAGTTGCTTGGGGTTCATTTCGCCCAAGCCCTTATACCGCTGGATCGAAAGTCCGCGCCGACCGATCGCCCGGATGTTTTCTACGATTTCCAGGATGGAATAGAGCTCAATGACTTGCTCTTTCTTCTCGTCGCCCATGTTTTCAATGAGCCGATAACGGGCCTCTTCCGTGGGGATGACGGAGGAGAGATCAAAGCCGATGCGATTGATTTCCTTGAGGATCTTCGTCATTTCCCCGGCTTCGTAGATTTCGTGGACGGAAATCCGTTGGTTCATTTCCTGGCCGTCTTTTTCGACCAGCCGATTGGTGCTGGTTTCGTAAACGTCATCAATGCCGTATTTCACATAGAACTGAGTGCGTGCTTCATCTCCCTGCAAGTATTCGAAAACTTCATCATTTCCCGTACGAATACGGGCCACATACTTCGGGAGGACGAAGCTCTTGTCATGTTGGTCCAGGAAGGACCCAAAGTCGGCCCCATAGCGGGCGACCCCGACTCCCAGCATTTCCAGGCGGTTGAGCTGTTCGACCAGTTTATCGAGTTTAGCGGTGGGAAACTCCTTGTTGTCGCGCAGACGGACGAGGGTGACATCTTCCGTGCCGAGCTCGAGCAGAATACGGTTCAACTCCGCATCATTCTCAATATATTGTTCACGGCGCTTCCGTTTGATTTTATAGAGGGGCGGCTGGGCAATATATACGTAGCCAGACTCAATGAGTCCACGCATCTGGCGGAAGATGAAAGTGAGCAGAAGCGTGCGGATGTGGGAGCCATCGACATCGGCATCGGTCATGATGATGATTTTGTGATAGCGGGCCTTGGTGGCATCAAAGGCGCCGTCTCCTTCCTGACCGATCCCCGTTCCGATGGCGGTGATCATGGCGCGGATTTCATTATTATTGAGGACCTTATCGAGCCGGGCTTTTTCCACATTGAGCAGTTTCCCGCGGATAGGCAGGATGGCCTGGTAGCGCCGGTCGCGTCCCTGTTTGGCGGATCCACCTGCCGAATCGCCCTCGACAATGTAGAGTTCGCACAAGGTGGGATCTTTTTCAGAACAGTCGGCTAATTTACCTGGGAGGCCACCGGTGACCATTGCACTCTTGCGGACCGTTTCTCGGGCCTTTCTTGCGGCTTCACGGGCCCTTGCAGCATTGAGACACTTATCAATGATCTTCTTCGCTTCCTTGGGGTTGGTCTCGAAGTGATATTTTAGGTTATCCCCCGTGATTTTCTGGACGATACCGTCCACCTCGCCATTGGACAACTTGGTCTTGGTCTGGCCTTCGAATCGCGGCTCCGGTACTTTAACCGAAATGACAGCGGTCAATCCTTCGCGGACATCGTCCCCGGTGAGGGAGGGGTCCTTATCTTTCAGGAGGTTATTTTGCTTGGCGTAAGCGTTCACCACCCGGGTGAGGGCGGTGCGGAACCCGGAAAGGTGGGTGCCTCCCTCAATATTGTGGATACTGTTGGCGTAGGAATAAATCTGGTCATTATAGCCGTCGTTATATTGGAGGGCGACATCGACGATGATTTTTCCGGCGCCCTTGTCCTTGGATTCGGTTTCGGCTTCTCCGGAATAGCTGACTACATCCTTGTGGATGATGGTTTTGTTCTGGTTGAGAAAGCGGACATATTCGGCGATTCCATCCCGGAAGAGGAATTTTTCGTCTTTGTTCGACCGTTCATCGGTCAGGAAGATGCAGATCCCGGGGTTGAGGAAGGCCAATTCCCGCAGGCGTTTGGCCAGGATGTCATACTTGAACTCACGCGTGGTGAGGAAGATCTCCGGGTCGGGGAGGAAGGTGATTTTCGTGCCGCTCTTTTTGGTTGAGCCGATCACTTTCATTTTTTCCGTGGTGATCCCACGGGCAAATTCCATCTTATAGACTTTCCCGTCTTTACTGACCTCGGCCTCAAACCATTCGGACACGGCGTTCACACATTTTGCGCCGACTCCGTGCAGGCCACCCGAGACCTGGTAGGCTCCTTTGCCGAACTTTCCGCCAGCGTGCAGATTGGTCAAGACAAGCTCCAGGGCAGGAATTTTGTACTTGGGGTGAATATCGACCGGGATGCCGCGTCCGTCATCTTCAACGGAAAGGGAACCATCCAGGTGGATTGTTACGTTGATGTTGTCGCAATAACCGGCAAGGGCTTCATCGATAGCATTGTCAACCAGCTCGAAGACGCAGTGGTGAAGTCCTCTTTCGTTGGTGTCCCCGATATACATATCGGGACGTTTTCTGACGCCTTCCAATCCTTCCAGTTTCTGAATTTTGGAGGCGTCGTATCGATCGTTTGCCGGGTTATTTTCGTCGTTATTATTCGAGGTTTTTCCTTCTGTCATGCGTTTTAATTTTTATAAAAAAAAGCGGCTTCAAAAGCGACACTAAATGTTGCCGGAAAGGCCTTTTTTTAGAGGTTTTTCGGCCTGTTTCCGGTTGAATTTTAGGGTTTCTATACTTACTTTGGAAATGTAGTGAAAATATCTCTGAAAACGGAGTATGCCTGCCGGGTTTTGGCCCAGTTGGGTAAGGTATATGACCGCCAAGAACTCTCGCACATTGAAGCTCTGGCTGAAGCGGAAGAGATTCCTGCAAACTACCTCGTTCAGATCCTGAATGATCTCCGCAATGCGGGTTTAATTATCTCCAGGAGGGGGAAACAGGGAGGATATCTGCTGGCGAAGGCCCCTGGGGAAATCACCCTGCTCCATATCATCCGGGCGGTGGATGGAGACGTGCTTGAAATGTCGGCCAAACCGGCTGGCCAGAGTGGAAAAAAGGTGGCTGCGGTCTGGCAGGATGTTGCCGAAATGTTGGAATCTAAGACTCATTCCGTCTCGCTGGAAGCGATGATTCCTGATGAGACGCGTGAGATGTATTATATTTAGGGGATTTCTGTCCAGCTCTACCCGGGCTTAAGGGTCTAGGCTGACTTCAGATATCTGGCTTCGGATCTCCGGTTTCCGGGATATAACTGTGAACTTGATTGCCTGGCCCGGAGCGGTTAGAATCTAATTCATGGAATCAGTTCTCCTTATTGCCCGTTACCTCATTTTTGCGGTTGTTTCCGGTTTGATCGGGACTGGCGTGATGACGCTGTTCATGACCGGTTTGACGAAAAGCGGGGCGACGAACGCGAGAATGGTGTATGCCGTCGGGGCGCTGCTGACCCGCTCGGGGGACCGGGCTGTGTTGGTGGGGAGCATCGTGCATTTGCTTTCCGGCGTGACCTTTGGGCTGATCTATACCCTGATTTTGATGGGGGTGGCGGCAGCCGGATCGCCGGGACTCGGCCATATGGTGTTCACCGGCCTGCTGGTTGGACTGGTTCATGGGGTGATGGTCAGCTTTTTCCTGGTCGCCTCAGTGGCGGACCAGCACCCCTTGGATGAATTCAAAGAAGCCGGGATGGCGGTGGCTCTGGCGCATGCGGCGGGACACGTCCTGTATGGCCTGACCATCGGTGTGTTGATCAACTTTTCGGGTCTGACTGCTTTTTGAGATCGGAGGTCGGACGCCTTTCAGCGATTCAGTTTTTATGGCTGGTCGGGTCGTCCAGTCCTACCTGAGGGGCGTGATCACTCGCGGGTGCCGGGCTTTGATACCAGCCTTCTGGTGATTGGTTACTCTAACCACATCAGAGATTTAGAGTAAGGAGAAGGCGATGAAGAGGGAGAAGGGATTAGAAGCTCCAGATGCGGGGGACGAGGAGGACGGTGAAGAGGAAATAGGTGAGGTTGAGGCCGATGCCGATTTTGGCGAAATCGGTAAAGCGGTAGCCGCCGACCCCGTAGACATAAGTATTGGTCTGGTAGCCGATGGGGGTGGAGAAGCTGGCACTGGAGGCGATGCAGCAAGTGATGATGAAGGGTCTGGGGTCGACGCCGAGCTGGGTCCCCAACTGTAAAGCTATGGGGGCCATGAGGACAATGGTGGCATTGTTGGAGAGGGTCTCCGTCAGGATCATGGTGACCAGGTAGAGCAGGGCGAGGATGAGGATGGGGTTGCCGGACAGGGTCTGCAGGAGAGTGGCCAGCCATTCAGTAGCCCCTGAACTCTCCATCCCTTTACCGAGAGCCAGCATGCCGAAAATCAGCATGAGAATCGACCAATCGATGGCGGCATACCCCTCCTTGGGTTTCAGGCAGCCGGTGAGGAAAAGAAACCCTACACCGATGAAAACAGAGATTTCGATAGGCAGGATATTAAAAGCATTGAGTCCGACGATGCCCACGACAGCAGCAATCACGAGGGGCATTTTTTTGCGGAAACTCGTAGCTTGGAGGCGGGGCTGATCCAAGAGAAGAATATCGTCGCTGCGGCGGAGGTTTTCGATAGCCTTATCCGTCCCCATCATGAGCAGGGTATCGCCAAATTCCAGGGGCAGGGTATGGAGCTGGTCCCGCACGTTTTTTCCCTCACGGTGAATGGCTACGATGATCATGCGGAAACGCTGACGGAAGTTGATCTCTCTGATTGTCTTTCCGGCGATGGTCGACTTGGGCCCAATGACCCCCTCGACAATTGAACCTTCTTGGGCTGCGATCTGTTCGAGGCCTTCGCCAATTTCTCCAACAAAGTCGACCCCTTCCAGTGAGCCGGCATCGACGATACCATGGGGTCGGCAGGCGAGGACGAGGCGGTCTCCCTCTTTGAGGTGAATCTCCATTGGATCTCCCGCGGTGGCGACCCCATCGCGAATGACTTCCATGACCCGGATCCCCCGGGTTTTCTTCAGGCCTCCTTCGACGAGAGATTTACCCACCATAGGAGAGTGGGCCCGGACGTAGGCTTCTGTGATAAACTCACGCCGTTCCTCGGGGGAGAGGATCTGAGTGAGGGTTTCCCGGACCGGGAGCAGGCGGTAACCGAACAGGGCGAGGTAGAGGGTTCCACAGGCTGCCAGAGGTAGGCCGACCATCCCCAGTTCAAACATGCTGAGCGGGGGTTCCCCCGACCTGGAAATGATACCGCTGGCCAGAATGTTGGTACTGGTGCCCAGGAGGGTGCAGGTTCCGCCCATGATGGACGCATAGGATAGCGGGATCAGCAACTTGGAGGCGGGCAGGCCCATATCCCGCGCCAGGGCAAGGATAGCGGGCAGGAGCACAACGACCACGGGGGTATTATTGATAAACGCGCTGACAAAGCCGACAAAGAGCACCATGACCACGATGAGAGCCGGGTAGGGCAGATTGCGTCCCTGTTTAAAAACAGCGGCGAGGTAGTCGATCGCTCCGCATTTATCAAGGGCCGCACTGACAATAAACATCGCGGCGACGGTAATAGGGGCGGGGTTCGAGAAAACATCGAAGAGCGATTCGACACCCGGCAAATTCTTTGAACCGGACAGATAACTCACCCCAATCAACATGACGAAGACAAGGATTGCCGTGATATCAGTGGAAATTTTTTCCAGCGAAAAGCTCACCAGGGCAAAAACGAGTAGCCCGATAATAAATAGGATTTCCCAGGTCATGAATAGGGGGGGAGGATGTGTGGCCCAATCTATTTCTGGTAAACGTAGACCTCATGAGCAGCAGTCTCAATAGAATCCTTGCGTGCCCATAAATAAAAACTCGTCCCGAAAATGGCCATCGACACAATCATGTTAGAAATTTTCATGACGACGCCGCCCAGGATTTGATCGGCTAAGGGGCTCATGTCTTCAATGATTCGAGGGGCCCATTCATAAGTGGGATAGTGAACGGTTTCTGAAAAAGTCAGAAAGGCAAATACGGGTAGCTGGGCGATCATAAGGAGAAAGATAATCAACATCCGCATGGGATAAGAGGCGGCAGGAATCGTTTTGGACGGGGTGACGAAGCACCACATCATCATCATGGCAGTAACAAAAATCGTAATGTGTTCAAAAATGTGAATGGCTTTATTCTGGAGGGCCGCTTCATAAGCGCCGGGGATGTGCCAAAGGGTATAGACGATGCTTAGCGACAGGCCCCCTGTAGCCGGGTGCATGAGCCCTTTCATGGACTTTCTGAAGACCGGATTTTCCATCGGTCTGTCCAATAACCAGGCGGGGATGCCGGCGTAGAGCAGAAACGGAAGGGCATAGATGAGTAACATGTGCTGCACCATGTGCGCGCTGAAGAGGAATTGCTCGCCAATCTGGTCGAGGGGGGATCCTACTGTGAGATAGGCTAACAGAATCCCGCCATGAAAACAGATCGGTTTCCAGATGGGGAGCGGCGTGTCGGCCCCAAACCACTGTTCACGCAAAGGCCCTGTCGCAATAGCATAAGCCCATGCGAAAAAAAGAAGGCTGAGGAGCAGGAAGGGCTCCGTATGCCAGTGTAATTCCATAGGTGCACGCTCCCCAACAGCACCGAGGCGGTGCCTACAAGGCCAGGAGGGGCCTCAGGGTAAGGACACCTAACTCCAGTATTTCGACCGCTTCAACATCCACATCATCAAAGCTGAAAAGCAGCATGAGCGCGGTAACCGTGCCGGTAGCAAGGATCATCCCTGTCATAAATATAAGCGTTAACAGGAGCTTATCGTAGACCAGATGCATGAACCAGGTGATGACGCAGACAAATTTGATAATGGAAAGGATGGCCAGGACCCAGAAGATGAGCCATGGATTCCAAGGGAAAAAGATCACGACGATTTCAATTCCGGTAAGGACAGCAAGGAAGAGTCCAAGGTTAATGAAGGCGTGATACTTCTTGTTCTCGGACTTAATGTTCTCTGGAAGGAGGGCGGAAACTTCGCTCATTGTTATTCCAAGCTATGTAAAGTTAATGAATTCGACGAGGTAAATGGCCGTGAAAATCACAATCCAGACGATATCGACAAAGTGCCAATATAATCCCGCCACCTCTACATCCATGGCCGAGCCGTGGATGTCGTGTTCCATGCGGCCGGTGAAGGAGTAAAAATACAGACCGATGAGCCAGAGGACGCCGATGGCGACGTGAGTGCCGTGGGTGCCCGTTAAGACAAAGAAGGTTGATCCAAATGTGCCGGTTGAAAGCGTGAAGCCTTCCCAGACCAGGTTGCCGTCCGCGTCATGCTTGCCGTAGACAAATTCGGTGAATTCAAAGACCTGGCAAGTCAGGAAGATAATCCCGAAAAAGACCACCCCGAGCACATTGTTGCGAAAGCTCTTAAGCTCACCCTTGTGCATGGCTGATACCGCGAGGGCCATGAGGAAGGAGCTCATGAGCAGGATGAAGGTGGAGAAGGAGGTCAGCGGGATATTGAACACTACAGTCGGATCGACTGGGCCGTCCGGATAGACCTTACGATAAATCAGATGGGTGGAGATCAGGGTTCCGAAAAACATACAATCGGAAGCCAGAAACAACCACATGATTAGTTTCTTGTTCTCGATACCCGTCGACGTGGCGGTGTGGTCGATATGACCGTGGCCATGCCCGTGATCATCGTGGGAGTTGGAAAGTGCAGCAGCGTCGCTCATGAAGAAAGGAAATTAGCGGTGGACCTCTTCTGAAACCGGGGCGCCGGAGCCTGTCGGTGCGGGCTTGGAATCTTCGCCATCCTCCTCCTCGGGGTGAAGGTGGTAGCCGCCGGGGCCTTCCAGGGACCACATGATGATGCCGAAAACGAGGATGGTCAGGCCGAGAATGGCCAGCCAGCCCATGTAGGGGACACCGGCGTGCTTGATGGGGAAGGCAATGCCCAGGATGAGGAAGCCGCAGGAGGCGAAGAGTGGCCACCAGGATTGGCTGGGCATGTGGATGCCGTGATCTTCCTTCTGCCATCCGATTTTTTGTTTGGCAGACCCGTATTTGTGGGCAAACCAGCAATCCCGGGCAGGGATTTTAGGCACCGCAGCAAAGTTATAATGTTTAGGAGGCGAGCTGATGGCCCATTCGAGGGTTCGGCCATCCCATGGATCGTTCCCAGCGGGTTTTCCCTTCGTTACACAGAGATATATATCGATGAGGAACAGGAGGATTCCCATTGCGAGGATGAATGCGCCAATGGTGCAGACCATGTTCATTGCTCCCCACTCGTTGACGGCAAGATAGGTATGGGTGCGGCGGGGCATCCCAAGAAGCCCGAGGAAGTGCATAGGGAAGAATGTGATGTTAAGCCCGACGACGATCGTGCCGGCGACCCAGTTGCTGAGAGCTCCCGTCCACATCTTGCCATAGACTTTGGGCAACCAGAAATAAATGCCACCGATCAGTGCGAGGACGGAGCCCCCGATCAACACGTAGTGGAAGTGGGCTACAACGAAGTAGCTGTCCTGTTGCTGGGCATCTGCAGGGGCGGAGGAGTGCATGATGCCGGAGAATCCGCCCATCATAAACATCCAGACAAACCCCAATGCAAAAATCATAGGAGCGGTCAGTTTAATCCGACCTCCCCAGAGGGTGCCGATCCAGTTAAAAATCTTAACTCCGGTAGGTACCGCAATAGCCATCGTGAGGAGGGAAAACGCGGCGGTGGCGATTTTCCCCAAACCGGTGGTAAACATATGATGGCTCCAGACGGCAAAGCCAAGGAACCCGATGACCGCCCCGGAGAAGATGACGATGGGATAGCCGAAGAGAGGCTTCCGGGAAAAAGTGGGGAGGATTTCGGAAACGATCCCCATGGCGGGCAGGATGAGGATGTAGACCTCGGGGTGTCCAAAGACCCAGAACAGGTGTTGCCAGAGGATGGGTTGGCCACCTTGGGAGACGCGGAAGAAATTGGTGCCAAAGTTCCGGTCGAACATCAATTCCGCCAGCGCGATGGTGATGGCGGGAAAAGCCAGGATGATGAGGAAGGCAGTCACCAGGGTCATCCAGGTAAAGACCGGCATGCGCATCATTTTCATCCCAGGAGCGCGCATGTTGATGATGGTGACAATAAAGTTTAACGAAGCGGCGATCGAAGCGACCCCCAGAATTTGCAGGCTGATGATCCAGAAATCTCCTCCGATGCCGGAGTAGAGCTCCGAGCTGAGCGGGGCGTATCCAAACCAGCCGACGGCTGGTACAATATCGGTGAGGGTGACGGTGCCGGATTTCAGATTGAATGCCTCAGACCCCATATATTGCATAACCTGGAAAAACCAGCTGGCGTTGAGCACAATGGCCCCGGCCATAAAGGTCCAGAGACTGAAGGAATTCAGTCGGGGAAAGGCAACGTCTCGAGCCCCAATCTGGAGAGGGACCAGGTAATTGAAGAAGGCGGCACTCAGAGGCATGACCGCGAGGAAGATCATGGTCGTGCCGTGCATGGTGAAGAGCTGGTTATACAGCTGAGCGGAAATCAGATCATTTTCAGGGACAGCCAACTGAGCCCGAATGATGAGAGCTTCGATCCCGCCGACGACAAAAAAGAAGAGGGCGGCAGCTCCATACATGATGCCGATTTTCTTGTGGTCGACCGTAGTCAACCAATCTACCCAGAAGGATTTACTATGATCCGGGCGGGTCAGGCCTAGCGCGCTCTTTTCCGCAACAAGGCCGTGGTCGGGGGAGTGAGGAAGGGTGTCCGTGGTAGCTGTGCTCATGGCCGGGAGTGAAACTTATTGGAGGGTTTGCAACCAGGTTGCGATTTTCGCTACCTCCTCGCGGGTGAGCGGGTTGGCATCGGGATCTTCGGGATTGATGATGTGCTGGAGTGCATTGTCTCCGTAATACATCAGATTGCCGGGCTTGATGTCCTGCGAGGCATAAATCCAATCCACAAGGTTTTCATACTGCTTGCCGGCATTGATTCCTCCGTCGGCGGACATATGATCCATCCAGCCGGCGGCCAGTGAGGTCCGGCTGCCGACTTTTGTGAGGTCCGGGCCCAACACGCCGTTGGAGGATGGGCTGCCCTCTACCTTATGACACTGGATGCAGGTTCCTTTTGTGTGATAGAGGTAGGCGCCTTCCTGAATGGGGTCCCCTGCCAGGCTGGAGGGATCGCCGAGGGCTCTGGCAAACCAAGCTCCCCAGTCGCCTCCGCCATCGGGCGCGGGGGCGGGTTGTTTCTGCTCGGCGACCCAGGCTTCAAATTCTTCAGGAGATACTACCTTGGTGCGGAAGAGCATGTAGGCGTGGGAATCGCCGCAGAACTCCGCACATTGGCCGTAATACATATCGTAGACCTCTGCTTCGAGATAGTTCTCGTATTCAGCCCGGTGGCCTTCCTGCATCGGCGGGAGGCCCTGGTCAAGGAGCCATTCATTATAGGAATTGCCGGCCTGGATCCACATCCAGTTGTTGCGACCGGGTATCAGGTCGACCTTTCCGGCTATTTTGGGAAGCCAGAAGGAGTGGATGACGTCTTTGCTGCGCAGCTCGAGCCTGACTACCTTACCAGCGGGGATGACAAATTCATTGCCTGTGGTCAGGCCCAATTGGGGATACTCGAAGGCCCACCACCATTGGTAGCCTTCGGCACGAATGGTAAGGACTTCTTCTTCCTCCCCAGGGGATAGGAATTCCCCTCCATAGTAGGCTCCCAGGTGGCTGTCGGGCCGGTCGGGCATATCGTGGGTGATCCAGATGGCCTGGACCGTTGGCACGGCGATGATGACCAACATGAACACCGAACTGGCAATCAAGCCGATTTCGATGAGGGGGTTGCCGTGAGAGTTTTGGGGAATGGGGGTCTCGGGCTGTCCCGGGCGCTCACGGTATTTCCAGACCACATACAGAAAGGCCCCCCCGACTACGACAAAGAGGAACACGCAGACATAGACTGTGATCATAAACAGATCGAATTGAATCTGTGCGATCGGTCCCTTAGGGTCCAGGGTAGAGGTGCGCCCGGTCCATGCGCATCCGGTGAAAAGGAGAGGAAGGGCCAGGGTGAAAAGAGCAAAAAACTTTGAAACTATCCTGAGGGAATTCTGTCCAGGAAACATACGTAAAAACCTTATAAGGAGTGCATTCCGAATGCGTGCAATCGAGTAGTTTGAAACTGCTTAAGTGAAAAACTGATAGCAAGCATAAGCAAAGAAAAAGGCCAGAGAAAAAGCAGGTGAAATGCAGGCTATTAGCATATTTATGTAAGCTCCCCGAGGATGGCTTGCCATAAGGTAGATTACTGGAAATCCTTGACTCTATGCTATTTGGAAAAATTCGTCACTTCCCTCTCCCCGTTATGTTGCTGTTCACCCTCATTTTAACGGCGTGTAAACCAGTCAATAGGGAGGGAGGTGGAAGATCTGCCGCTTCTGAAATCGCTCCGGTTGCGGTGAGCCCGGGGGTCTACACGCTGGACATGCCAGTGAGCGACCTGATGCAGTTTCCACTTAAGCGATTCTCTCTCCCGGCTGGATCCACCCTGACACTCACTTTGCGGCACACGGGTGGAATGAGCTTGGAGCTGATGGGCCACAACTGGGTGCTGCTGGATAAGGAGACGCCGGTAGAGTCCTTTGTGGGGGAAGCCTCCGGGGCGGTAGATTCGGATTATGTTCCGACCACCGGGTGGGACGGGGCCGTGTTGGCCAAAACGAGGATGTTAGGGGGTGGGCAATCCGATACCATCACCTTTGAAGTTCCGGCCGAGCCGGGGGACTATCCGTATGTCTGCACCTTCCCCGGACACTTCTTCGCGGGGATGAAGGGAGTATTGGAAGTGAGGGGAGAGAGCAAAGAGTAGAGGGATTCCAAGCCTTCTCAGTTTAGTCTTTCCCCTATACAAACCAGTGATAGAGGAAGAAATAAACGAGCACTCCGGTGATAGACACATAGTACCATAGAGGAAAGGTCCAGCGGGCCCATGCTTTGTGTTTTTCTTCCCGTCCCTGGATAGCGAGGTAGAGGGTGCGGAGGATGAGGGGGACGATGACCATGGCCAGGATGACGTGAGAGATCAACATGATATAATAGATCGCCTGCCACATGCCCTCCCCCTGGAAGGTCGTGTTGATCTCACCCCCGGTCATCCCCCGTAAGGTCTTGTGACCCACGTAAAAAATGAGGAATAAGACCGACAGGGAAAAGGCACTGATCATCATGTTACGGTGAGCTTCTTTTTTTCCGGATTTGATAAAAATGAAGCCGAGGGTCAGGCATACGGTAGCCAGCCCGTTGAGAGAGGCATTGATCGAGGGGAGGACTTGTATCCAGAATTCCATGATTTTCTAAAATGCTTGAGATAATCAACTGAACGGGACAGCGCAGCAAGTCTGCGCCCTACAGTTTATGTTCAATAATCCGACCTGCCGGGGGGCTCCATTTGAGGGGATAGGCGGCACCAGGCCAGACCATGCGGTTACCCGACGAGCAGAATATCCAGCACAAGGCTGGCGAGTAAAAGCGGGAGGTAGAGAATGGAAGCCATGAACAGTTTTTTGGCCGCCCGGTTCTTTTTCTGCTCTCCCCCCATAAAAAGAACTGCCCGGTGCAGGATGTAAGCCCCGCATCCCAGGGCAACCGCTCCATAGGCCAGGGAGGCATATCCAAGGACAACCGGAGCCAGCGAACTGATGATCAGCAGGCCGGTAAATCCGAGGCTTTCCCAGGCGATGCGTTTGCCCTCCGGGTCCACTACCGGTAGCATGCGATAGCCCGCTTGGGCGTAGTCATCCCGGTAGGTCCAGGCAATGGCATAAAAGTGGGGCATTTGCCAGGTGAAGAGGATGGCAAAAAGGATCCATCCAAAAGAACCGATTTCGCCGGTTGCGGCGGACCACCCGATTAGTGGAGGGACTGCACCGGGAACGGCACCCACAATGGTGTTTGTCACGCTGACCTTTTTGAGGGGGGTATAGACCAGAATGTAAGAAAAAATGGTGAAGGCGGCCAGAGCCGCGCTGAGGGGGTGTGTCCCCAGGTACAAGAGGCCGATCCCGAGGGCGCTGATGACCAGACCAAAGGTAAGGGCGTGACTGGGTTGAATGGCGCCGGAGGGAATGGGGCGTTTCTGGGTGCGCGCCATCTTTGCGTCTGTCTGATGCTCCCACCACTGGTTGAGCACGGCTGCTCCGCCGGCCGCCAGGGAAGTGCCGATGATGAGAAAGCCCAAGGTGGATAAATCCCGCGCTGCATCGGCGACCAGGTAACCTACGATGGCGGTGACAATGGAAAGGAAACTCAGCCGTGGCTTGGTCAGTTCCAGGTAATCTGAAAAACCAGCCCGAGCTGCTACGGAGCTCCCCACTAATGAACGGGTCGAGCCAGGGGCGCCGTTGCTGAGCGCATCTTCTGAGGGCTGGGATGACATAAAAACAGGTTATTGAGCTTCGACCTTGGAAGGGGTGGCTTTAAGTGGAGCCGCCTTCGTTTGGTGAGTCGATTTCGAGGAAAGGCGAAACGTAAGAAATGTCAAAGCATACGTTTGTGCCATGAGAAAAGCACCCACTAACATGTGGTAGGTAGCGGCGTGCGGGTTTTTCATGGTCCAAATCGTGAGGGCCCCCAGATAGATCTGTAGCGTAAGGGTGAGGGTGACCGTGATGGCCAGCCAGCCAAAGGCCTGGCGGGTCTGGGCATAAGACCAGAGTTTGGAAAGAAAGACCAGGAGGATACCGGTTACGAGGATGGCGCCGACGCGGTGGATGAAATGGACGCCGATACCGAAATTCCAGAAGGTTGGAATAAGCCCGCCTTCCGGGACAAAAGGAAAGGTGGGAATGGCCAGGCCGGCTCCGGCGTGCCGCATGACAGCTCCGGCCAAAATCTGCAAAAAGATGCCCACGCAGGCAATGATGCCCCAGTGTTGAATCGTGTGGGGAACCGGTCGGGACAGCCCGGCGCTGCGATTGATCCATGGTTTGGAGCAGACGATGCTCAGCGAGACCAGCAGGCAAATCACGATTTGTGCGCCGCAGGCATGCAGGACGGCAAAGGTCTGGGCGATGAGGTTGTGCTGAGCCTCGATATTCTGGATGTCGAGGAGCACGCGAAGGCCGCCAAGGAGCCCCTGGAAAATGATCATAGCGAGGAGCGCCCAGGCCAGGCGACGCACTCCAACCCGACTTTCACGAAGTTGAGTCCAGATCACGAGGCCAATTGATAGAAGGCCCAGCTTCATGCCGAGGAGGCGGTGGCTGTGCTCGGCGAGCTGGTCCTGATCCTGCATCCAGCCTTCCGGGTTGAGCGATCCATTGGATAGGGGCCAATCGAGAAACGCCATGCCCGCCTGGATGCTCGTTGTGAACCCGCCGGCGTAGAGCAAAAAAGTAGACCAGACTAAGGCAAAAAAGCAGAACCAGGCTAACCCTGGCTTATATGAATCTGTACGCTGCATTAAAAGCTGTCAAAGCATGGGACATTCAACCCCAAGATCAAGCCTTCCCGTATTTGGATTAATCCGGCTAATTATGAGTATTAATGACTCGCCTGGATGCGGACAGACGGAGCCTGCTCTTGATTCAGTTTTTTTGGACAGCGAGGGAATCGGGGGTAGGGAGGAACAAATTTAGCCCTTCATTGACCTACTGCTTCGTCACCCCTATGGTGAATCTTTTACTCACTATGAATCTTCGAAAGGCAGTTGGTTTCGCTCTTTGGTTTTTTGTGATCCCTGGGTCAGCGATCTTCGCGGAAACGCTCATCCATACGAAGGTGTCCGCTGTAGATGCGGAGGCTCGGACCCTATCTCTTGAGGCTAACCCGGAAGGTGGCCTTGATGCCGGGGTCGTTGCAAGGGTGAACCCGGGAGATGTGGCGATCGGGTATGCCGGCCGGCCAGTCCAAGGTCGTTTGTTGGAGTCTGGAGGTGCTTGGCGTTTGGAGACCATATGGCCGGAAGATCCCGTCCTGGTGCAGACCATGAACGATGTGAATACGCAGCTCCGTCGGGATACGGCTACCCGAGGCCGGCGGATGGTCCGGGTACAAGGCGACCAGATGCCCCAGTTTGCCCTCTGGGATGAGCAAGGCAACTTGCGGCAGGGCCGGGATTTCCGGGGTAAGTTTATCATCTTAAATTTTATATTTTCCCGGTGTCCCGTACCGACCATGTGTCCGGCCAACACGACACGGATGGCCAGGCTCCAGCGTGAAATGGAAGAGAGGGGGTGGTCCGATCAGGTAGAGCTGGTGTCCATCACATTGGACCCGGAATATGACACGCCCGGGGTGTTGAATTATTATGGGTCATCCCGTGGGATCGATCTGGGCAACTTCACCTTCCTGACCGGACCCAAACCCGTGGTGGATGATTTGTTAAAACAGTTTGGCATCCTCACCATCGAAAAAGACGGAACCATCGATCACACCATGGCGACGCTTATTATTGACGCCAACGGTAAGATCCAGCATCGGAAAGATGGCTCCCGTTGGAGTGTCGAAGATTTTCTATCCCGGCTGGAAGCCATGCTTTAACCACCATGTCCAACGCTTTTCAACAGCAGTCCGGCAAGCAAGGGGTCAGCACCTGGCTCCAGGTTGCGGGCATCACGGTCCTGTTCGGTGGCCTGTATGTGGGGCTGCGGAATCTCCCCAATGCCCAGTGTGATTTTCTACACTACGAGGTGGTGGAGGTATTGGCCGATGGCACTGAGGTGTGTGCGGCCACCAACCACGCGAAGTTTATTGATCTGGACGTGGTTTCCTACCCGGTGGAGATGGTGCTGAGCGACCCGGAGGTTGAACCAGATGGGACTCACCAGTTCACGGTGAAATTTCTGGGCAAAGACAACCGTCCGCTGCTGCCGCACGAATTGGCCATCACCCACACGGAGCGCATTCACCTCATGGTGGTGGATCGCGAGTTGGAGGATTATCATCATCTGCACCCTGAGCCGATGGGAGCCTCGGGGAGTTATTCGTTCTCCATCCGGCCGAATCGGAGTAGTTCCTACCGGTTTTTCGCCGAGCTCGTTCCCGTGCAGACCAAACGCCAGGTCGTGACGGACAGTTATTTCGAATTTTCGACCCATGCAGCGGATGCCGGGTTGGAATATGAGCACCTGAGCCCATTGGTCAGCCTGGTCGGGGATTACCGGTTTGAATTGGAATTGGCTAAAGGGGATGTGCGCCGAAAACGAGACAATGAGATCAATCTCACGATCTCGCATGTAAACGGCGACCCGGTGGTGCTCCAGGAAATTATGGGGGATTATGCCCACATGGTCGCCTTTGATTCCAGCAAAAGCGGTTTTGCCCATATGCATCCGCTCTTTACCGATATCGATTCCGAAAATGGTGTCCCGGAAGCGGGGTTTCTTTTTTACTCACCCAAAACGGGTCACCATCGCATATGGGCTCAGGTCAAGCTGGAAGGGCAGGAGGTCTTTGCGCCCTTTGATTTGATGGTGCAGTGAGGTTTTGGCAGAGTTGAGAGCTGAGATCCTGGAGGACAATAACTTCTTTATCCTTCGGTTGGCCTGTTGTCTTTTACTTCTGCTCCAGCATGGCGGCCATGTAGGCCCAGACGACAATGGGGCGGGCCATGGTTTGCCAGGGGGTGTATTCGTTCTGGGAGCCGTAATTCCACATGTCGATGTAGGACTCAAAGACTGGCCATTCAAGCATGTCAGGATCCATCTTTTCATCGATGTTGAAAAAGCCGGACCACATCATCAGGTAGGGGATGTCCGGGACATAGTCGGCGCGATGGTCGAAGGGGCCGCAGACGATCGTCCCAGGCGGGGCCTGGCGATTGGTTTTCATGGAGTCCTCGTGGAGCACCCACTGAACCGGATTGGATCCAGCCCCCACGATATAACAGAAGTTATCAGGATTCGCGCCGAGGCCGAACTGGGAGGCAGCAAACATCGGCTCGAGGTATTTGGAGTCTCCGGTGAGATGGTGAGCCCGGACCAGGTGAATGGCTTCTACCGGTGCTGATAGCATGCCGAAGAATATTTGAGTTGTCCGATTTTGTCCCGCTATGGAGTAGGCGTTGTTTTCGACATAGGTGAGGGTGCTATCCCCACTGGCGATGACCCATTCCCTTGCCTCCTGCTTCCGGGACGGATTCCCCAGCCCTTCCGCCAAACGGGCGTAGGCGAATTCAATTTCGGCTTCGTGCCAGTGAGCCAGGGTTCCGCGGTCAAAGGGGACTTTGGATGCTTCGAGAAACAGCTCATGCCATTGCTCGTCTCCCGTCAGGGCGTAGAGATTTAAGGCGGCCAGTTGGCGCATAGCGACAGCATCTGGATAGTCGGGGTAGGACATACCTTCAGCCTGCATGCGGGCATATTCCTTCTCCGCCCATCGCAAACCTTTGAGAGCCGCTACGGTATAGCGGGTCGTCAGATCCGGGCGAAGATCCTGTAGCGCCAGAGCGGCTTGTGCGGCCGTGGCGACGAGGGTGTGCGTGGACCAGAAGTCATAGCCATAGGCATAGACCGGCAAAATCTCGTTCCAGCTCACGTCCCCTGGGGCTGGATGTTCCGCAGACTCTACGCCGCCGCTGCCTGCTCCGTCCTCGCGTTGCATGCGGACGAAGAAATCGAGGACCCAGAGGGCTTCATCCACCAGGTCCGGGAGGTCGTTGCCGGACTCTGGGATGTTCATGTCGATCTCGAAGGCGTAGGTGGGTTGCATCTGATAAAATTCCATCAACCACCGGGTCACGATCATGTGTTGGGCGCGGCGATCCCAATCGCCGGCATCCATCATCCCCCCCCAGGCGTAGGGAAGCGTCTCATCTGTCACATCCTCGGTCAGGGCGGTAAAGGAGCTACGGGTGCCCCCCATCATTCCCATGGTGGTTTCGAGCAGGGTGGCTTGGGACTGGTATACCCTCACCCCATCATCCGGGTGGTGGGGGCGGGGACGGAGCCAATCTGTATACGGTTCTTCCAGGGCAATCCCACTCCGATGATGATAGATTCCTCTGAGCGCAAGCCTAGCCATGTCCTTCCAAACTCCGGATTTAATCTCAAACGGATAGCTGCGGCCTACTCCTTCTACCTGAACATAGTACTGCCCCGGTTGGGTTACTTCGGGGAAATCGAGCCGATAGACATCCGCTTCGGTGTAGTTATCAGTTCGGTACATGAGATCGGGTGTGTCCGCTTCCCAATGGATCGGGGCAGTGCCGGAAAACATCCGCTTTCCGCTGATTGTATCGATGACGTGATAGGTGAGTGCCTCTCCGAAATCGTAACCACCGCTTTCTCCCATCCAAAGGGAAACATAAGCCCGCTTAACGGGATCTTTAGGATCAAACCCGACCTGGTTCACATGGATAGCTTCGCTGCGCTGGGTTTGTGGATCAAAGGAGTAAAGTATGGAGGCGCGGTCGAGACCGAGGAGGGCAAGATCCAGGGAATAGGTATGTCCTTCTTGTAAGGGGTCGGGAAGGTGCAGATAAACGGTGTGAATTAAGCCCAAGGCTTGCTGGGAACGTCCAAACTGGTTGGGCTTTGACTTTCGATCTATTTTTACCGGTGATCGCGCCACTCTATAATTGGGGTCGGTGT
Source organism: Opitutales bacterium (assembly GCA_028280845.1). GTDB lineage: Bacteria > Verrucomicrobiota > Verrucomicrobiia > Opitutales > JABSRG01 > JANQKZ01. The sequence goes on from JANQKZ010000004.1 coordinate 48,930, forward strand.
CGGATTGGAGGCTGTAAGATTTGGGGGAGTCGGTGATTTCCAGGATGAGCGGGTCGCCCCGATAGTGGTCCAAGGTGACATAGACCTGCTGCTCATTGCCGCTCATGTAGCCGATGAGCTCTCCATCCCGGTATAGCTCCCGCGTCGTGATAAAATCGGCATTCTTGGCGACGATGTAGTCGTGAGTGAGTTCGACTATCTCATCCCCGTGTTGAGCTGTATAGGGGAGCAGCTGACTACGCGTCACCTCTCCTTCCTGGATGTACAGAGCCAGGACTTCGGGGGCTATGGGATTCACCGAAACGAGGCGGGGCGGGGTGGCCACCAGAGAACAGAAGCAGGCGGATAATCCGGCAAAGATGAGCGTGAAGATTCGTTTTAGGGGCTGGCCATAGGGCATGATGGATCCTATTGAAGGGTCGGTTACTCGGATTACCACGACAGGCTCACTTGATGTTGGGAAAAGGGAGATGCAAGGGGAGGGGTGATCGTGTTTTAGCCACGACAGGGAATGCGCCCTGCTTCACGACGGTATGTGGACTGATCGGGCTGGACTGCCGCGCCAGCCGATTTCTCACCCGAAGGTCTTATTATTCCATCCAAAATGGGACCGAGGGACGATAGGGAAATTCAGATAAACGCGCTCCGGGGCGATATTGAGTTTCCCGGAGAGGAAGGTGCATAGCAGAGGTGTAATCTGGGCGGGCGCTTCTTCCGGTAACCCCAGGGAGATCAATTCCACAAAGGCGGCTGGATCATCGGATCCCCCAAAGATTAACTTGGACTGCGCTTCGAGACGAACCATGACATAAGCTTCCGACTTACCCAAGGCCTTCGCGACTAACGCGGAAGCCTCTTTCATGAGGCCTGCAGTATCGAACCCCTCGAGGTGAATGTTGGTGTGTATGGTGAGGGAAGGCATGTTTTGGGAAGGTGAAAATCAAAAATCGAAATGTGGTAGGCAGGAGTAAACCCGGTCTGGGATCTGGTGTCTGCCCTCTTTATTTTTTTTCCTTTTTGCCGAAATCGGTGACTTTGATTTCACCGTGGGCATTGAAGGCGGACTCCCCCGCCTCGACCCAAGCGGTAAAGCCACCGTCCAGGCTGGTGACGTTTTCATAGCCGATGGATTCCAGGGCGAGGGCAGAAAGGGCTGCCCGACCTCCGGTACGGCAGTAGACCATAATTTTTTGTTTCGGATCGGTGGTGTGTTTTTGAATGTCGAATTCCAGGCGGCCCCTTGGGATCCAGAGGGCTCCCTCGATGTGGCCGGCCATAAATTCTTCCTTGGTGCGGACATCGATGATGAGGGGTGCATCCTCCGACTTCATGGTCTCCTTAAAATCAGCCATGGTCATGTGGTTCACCTTGGATTTGGCCTCTGCGGCGATGGCTTTGGGGGCTTTGATTTGAGCCGAAGCCAGTAGGGGATAGATCAACGTGATGCAGAAAATAAATAGCCGTTTCATGGAGTTCATTATGAATTCTGGATGCCCTCGGGAGCAACCCCGGAGGTGTTAAATTTTGATATCCCGATGATATCCCCAGTCAACTCCAGGGCCCTTCCAGAAGTTCATGATGTGCTGGCCAGCCTCTATGCGCTCAAGGGTCGTCGAACCCTTTCAGCCCAGCACGATTACCTGACCAGTGATACCCGATACAATGATGCGGTAGAAGTGATGTGTGGGGCACGCCCGGCGTTGTTCGGTGGCGACTTCAGCTTCGTGTATCACGGGGCCGACCCGGCTTCGGTCCAGCATTGTGGGCCAGCTAATATCACGGAGCCTGGTCATGGAATTGAAGCCTGGGATTACGCCCCGGAAAAGGTATTTTGCCCTGAAGGTGAGGCCGAGATCCTGGATATCAATCTTCATGCATCCCGGATGGCGCTCGTGGAGCGATGTATTCAACGGCATCGTCAGGGACAGCTCATCACCCTCATGTGGCATGGACCTACGCCGGATTGCGGAGACGTCAGCAAAGATGGAGACCTCTGGGCTCATGGCGGTTTTTCCGCAGCATCCTGGCAAGCGGTTCTCACTCCGGGGACGGTTATGCACGGTTACTGGCTAGTCCAGGTCGATCGCATCGCCAGCTATTTAAAGCTGCTCGAAGAAGCCCGGATTCCGGTGCTTTGGCGACCTTATCATGAAATGAACGGGGGCTGGTTCTGGTGGGGCCGCCGGGGCAAGGGAGCTTTCGGCTTTCCGCGCTTATGGAATCAACTCTATGAGCGATTCACGGAGCATCACCAGCTGCACAACCTGATATGGGTCTGGAATCCGAATGCTCCCCGCGACACTCCGGGTGATGAAGCGGAAACTTATGCGGAGTCTTTCCCGGGGCACGACACGGTAGATATCTTGGCGAGTGATATTTACCATAACGATTACCGCGATAGCCATTACACGGATTTACTCGCCCTGGCCGAGGGGAAATTGATCGCCCTTGGAGAAGTGGGGCATCTGCCCGATCCGGAGTGGTTAGCGGCCCACCCCGAGTGGTCATGGATCATGCCATGGGGCGGGCTCCTCTTTCGATTTAATTCACCTGAACGGATTCGCGAGCTGTATTCGGGGTTGCAGCATGCCCCGTTTGCAGGAAATTGAAGAAGAAACCAGCCCTAGGTTGCTTCCGGTAAAGAGCGAGCCTGAATGCGTTCCTGGGTGTCGCTGAGGAAGTCTTCCACGGTTTTCGTACCCTCCAGGGATTTGCCAACCCTGGAGCGGACATTGACCAGGCGAGCCTCGGCTTCCTTCTCACCAAGGACGAGCATGAGGGGGACTTTTTCCATCTCGGCGCGACGGATTTTAGCTCCCAGTTTTTCGTCGTGCTGGTCCAGGGTCACACGGAGACCGGCCGCTTTGACCGTTTCGTAAACCTCTTCGGCGTAGTCGGCTACTTTTTCCGAGATAGGCAGAATGCGAATCTGTTCCGGGGCCAACCAAATGGGGAAGCTTCCCGCAAAGTGTTCGATGAGGACCCCACAGAACCGCTCTATAGAACCAAAAGGAGCCCGGTGCACCATGACGGGCCGGTGGGGTTTATTGTCTGCCCCGACGTAGGACAGGTCGAAGCGCTCGGGGAGTACATAGTCTATCTGGACGGTACCCAGCTGCCATTCGCGGCCGAGGACGTCTTTGATCACAAAATCGATTTTAGGGCCATAAAACGCAGCTTCTCCAGGCTCTTCGGTGAAGGGAACATCGAGGGATTTAGCGGCCTTGCGGCAGGCATCTTCCGCGAGATCCCAATTCTCGGGATCCCCGGTAAACTTGGAAGAGTCCGGATCACGGAGCCCGACGCGAACGCGGTAGTCTTCCATACCGAGGGTCGCGAAGACGACTTTTACCAGGTGAAGGCAGCCCTGGACTTCATCGGCGAGTTGTTCCTGGGTGCAAAAAAGGTGGGCATCATCCTGGGTGAAGCCGCGGACACGCGTCATGCCATTGAGTTCGCCGCTCTGTTCCCACCGATAGACCGTGCCAAATTCGGCCAGGCGAAAGGGAAGATCCCGGTAGGATCGTGGTTCAGAATCAAAAATCTTGATGTGGAAGGGGCAATTCATGGGCTTGAGCATGTAGCCCTCGATTTCACCCTCGCTCATTTTGTTGGACAACTCAGTGCAGGAACAACCCTCATGGGCCAGTTCACTGAGGAATTCCCGGTCGACGATCGGTGGATACTGGGAATCCTGATAATAGGGAAAGTGACCGCTGGTGCGAAAGAGATCCAGTTTTCCGATATGTGGCGTAAACACCTGGTGGTAGCCCTGTTTGCGCAGTTCTTCGGAGATGAAGGTCTGGAGCTCTTGGCGTATGATGGCCCCATTCGGTTTCCAGAGCACCAGGCCCTGGCCGACAGCCTCATCGATGTGGAACAGCTTTAGATCCTTGCCGACTTTGCGGTGATCCCGCTTTTTGGCTTCTTCCAAGGCGTTGAGGTAGGCCTGGAGTTCGTCCTTGGTGGGGAAGGCCGTGCCATAAATGCGCTGGAGCTGCTTGTTCTTTTCATCTCCACGATGATAGGCCCCGGCCACACTCAGCAGTTTATACGCCTTAATTTTCTTGGTATAATTGACATGGGTTCCGGCGCACAGATCGGTGAATTCCCCATTCCGATAAAAGGAGATGGCGTCTCCTTCCGGGATGTCGTCGAGGCGTCCCAGCTTGTAGCGCTCTTGTCCCATCTCTTTGATGATCTTCACGGCTTCCTCGCGGCTGGTTTCGAAGCGTTCAAACCGTTGGTTTTCCTTGATGACCTTTTTCATTTCAGCCTCAATAGCTTCCAGGTCCTCCCCGGTAAATTTGTGATCCAGGTCAAAGTCGTAGTAAAAACCGCTCTCGGTGGGAGGGCCGATGTCGAGCTGGGCGTCAGGAAAAAGACGCAAGACCGCGGTTGCCAGCACATGGGCAGAGGAGTGCCGGAGTTCTTCGAGGGGAGACATGGATTTCATGGAAAGTGGGAAACGGTGGATGGTGAATGTGAGATGGGATAGCTGGATGCTGGCAATAAAAAAGCCCGGTCTGGATCACCGGGCTTCAGGAAAAAGGTTAATAGCAAACCTTACCGCCCAGGTGGGAGGATCGTAGCAGTCGTCGTGGTGGTAGTGATTCGGTTTTGCATAATTTTCAAGGTTGTATGCTGAAATCCTGAAAATTGGAAGGGGAAAGTGCTGGTTGTGGGTCGGCGATTGAAGGTGGCAGAATATTGCGCTTCCTGCTCTGTGTTTTGACTTCCGGTTTACAGGGGTTCCAGATCGAAGCCGTCTTTGCGGTCGAGGACTTTCCATCCTTTACCTTGGATTTCGTCGCGAAGTGCATCGGCTATCTGGAAGTCGCGATTACGTTTGGCCTCCCAGCGGGCTTGGGCAAGGGAATGAATCTCTTCAGGGATAGCAACTCCATCCGTGCTTTCCGGTTGAATCTTAATTCCCAGGGCGAAGAGGACAGTGGCAAGGCCATTCAGGTCTGCTTCCCGATCCGGATCGAATGCTTTAAGATTGGCGAAAAGGGAACCGAGCGTGGCGGGGGTATTCAGGTCGGCGAGAAGCAATTTCCATGCGGCCTCAAAACGCCCTTTGTCCGGTCCAAAGGGAGGCCGGGGATCTGTGGTGTCCAAGACCCTGCCGAGCTTATCCAGAGCACTTTGCGCAGCGTCGAGAGTGTGGAAGGTGAAGTTCAACTGTTTGCGATAATGGCCACTGATGAGAGCATAGCGAACGGCCATCGGGTCATAACCTTTGGCCATAAGATCCCTCAAGGTGAAGAAATTGCCCAGGCTTTTGCTCATCTTTTTTCCTTCCACGAGGAGGAAGACGACGTGCATCCAATGGTGCGCAAAGGTATGTCCTGTGCAGGCCTCACTTTGCGCGATCTCGTTTTCATGGTGGGGAAAAGTGAGGTCCTCCCCTCCTGTGTGCAAATCAAAGGTCTCCCCGAGATACTTCATACTCATGGCTGAACACTCGAGGTGCCAACCCGGACGGCCTTTGCCCCATGGGCTGTCCCAACCCACCTCTCCATCTTCGGGCTTATAGGCTTTCCATAAGGCGAAATCGGCGACTTGTTCCCGGTCGTACTCATCGGCGAGGTTGGCCGCTCCCGCGCTGTTGATGTCCTGAGTACGGAGTTCCTCCGGGTTGAAGTGGGAGAGTTTCCCATAATCCTCGAAGGTGCTGACCTTATAATAAATAGAACCATCGCCACCCTGGTAGGCGTGCCCCTTGTCCATCAACTGTTGAATGATATCCATCTGCTCCTGGATGTGCGCGGTGGCACGCGGTTCTACGTCGGGAGGGAGCATGTTCAGGGATTCACAATCTTCGTGAAATGCCTGAGTCCACTTGGTAGTGAAAGCTTCCAGGGAGCTGCCGTCGGCTTGCGAATCCCTAATGGTTTTATCGTCCACGTCTGTAATATTCCGGACGAAGAAGGGATTCATCCCTGCGGCGATGGCGGTGCGGTACAAGACGTCGTTCAGGACAAAGGTCCGAAAATTTCCGATGTGCGCTGGTCCGTACACCGTAGGTCCGCAGCAATAGAACCGAAGGCGTTGACCATCGCTGGGCACGAGCGGCCTTTCCGTTCGGGACAAGGTATCGAACAAGATGAGGGGGGCGGATCCTACACTTTCCATCGTTGACAAGAGACTAACCAAAAGTGGTTCAGCTTTCGCTGGCAAGGGGCGAGTTGAGCAAAACCTCACGCTTCGGTCGGAGGTGCGCGGTTGCCGGGAGGAAGGTGTCAATACACAGTGTATATACACTGTGTATTGACACCCGCCTGGAGCCGGTTGCCCCTGCCCTGAAGGGGCGACTCTTATGGGGCATCCTCAGGGAAACGGTTTTACTGGCCCATATTGAAGGGGAAGGAATGGAGCGGGTTAGAGTTTGAAGGTGAGTTCGGAGACGATGAAGTGGCGGCCGTTCTGGAAGTCGGCGTCCTGTTCCTGGAAGCTGTATTGGACTTTGATCTGGCCGTGGCGAGCGTAGCGGAAGCCGAGGCCGAGGTCGACCCGGTAAAGGGGGTTGTCCCAGTCCTCCTCGGTGGCGGGGTTGGTCAGAATCTGGTTATAGGTTTCCTGGTTCCACCGCAGACTGGCCCACCATTTCTGAGCGAAACTCCAACGTCCCTCCAGATAGTAGGAGAGGATTTCCGCGTCGTCCCCGACGTTGGGGATATCGAAGGTGTTGTAGAACAGTTCGCCCCAGACCTGGAATTTGCGATAGGCCCAGGCGATATCCAGGCTGTAGAAGGTCTGGCGGAAATTGGAGAGGGTGGTTCCGGGAGGGAGGACGGACTCCCGGTCGACTCGAAAATAGGGGCCGTTGTTGTAGTTGATGCCGATGGTGAGGTCGGGGCCGAATTTACGTTCGAGGCGGAGAATCCAGCTCGGGTGGGTAAAGTCGATGTTGTTCCAGGCCAATCCACGCGATGAGGGGGCAGAGTTCATGAAGTTGATGGCGTAGCCCCAGCCTTCCCAGTTGCCGAAGGCGGTGGCTCCCATGGAGTAGAGGGGAGCCCAGACAATAGGGAGCCAAGTGAGTTTGCTGTCTGGCGTATTCCGGCGGGCAGCAAACTCGGCAGCGTTGGGAGCGGCGGCGAAATCGGACACGCTGGTGACCCCTTCGTAGAGGTGGGGGTAGGAAATGAGTCCCATGTCCCAGCTGTTTTGCCGACTTAAGAAGTTGCCGAAGATGGGAGTGTACTGACCAATTTGAAACGTGAAGAGCTCAGAACCCGAGTAGCGGATGAAGAGTTCATCGATCCGGGTCTGGGTCGAGTCCCCGTAAGCACGTCCGACTCCCGGGTGCACCCCGTCATCTAAGCGAAACTTGAAAAACCCATACAGGTTATCCCCGAGGAAGGCATCTGCGGTCAGGGTGAACCGGGGGCTGACGGTCCAGGTGTCTCCATCCGGGGGAAACCAGAAACCGGGCGGGCCGCCTGCGGTGTCAGTATAGTAGAGCCAGAGGTCGGTTTGGATGCCGAGTTCGAGGTAGGCCGATTGATCTGCACTCTCCCATGCCAGTTGGTCTGCCCAGTCATCCAGGGTAGAGTCAAAGCGATCCCAGACCCGTCCGAGAAGCGGGGACAGTAGCAGGAAAAGGAGGAGGAAGATCCCGAAAATTCGGCTCATTCGATTCATGCTTGAGCTGAAACCGTGATCGGCTCGGTGGTGAAGACCGGGATGCGTGTGGTGAAGCCCTTGAGCTGAACCGGAAGGGATTGGATCACCTCAAAATCCTTAATTCGGCTGGCAGTGGCTTGATCGAAGAGAACCTGTCCAGCTACCGCCTGACTGCAGAGGCGGGCGGCGAGGTTGACCGCATTACCAATAACGGTGTAGTTGAGACGGTCTTCCGATCCCATGCAGCCGGCCACGACCTTGCCGGTGGCTATTCCGATACCAATTTGAATAGGGGTATCGGTTTCCTGATTGAGGCGGGCGCGGGTGGCGAGCATTTCCATGGCGCACTTCAAGGCGCGTTCAGGATCATCGGCCCGGGCATGGGGGGCTCCGAACAAGACCATGATCTCGTCTCCGACAAATTTATCGACAACACCTTCATGCCGAATAACCGATTCGGTGAGGGCTGTCATGTGTTCATTCAGTAATTCGACAATATCCCGGGCCGTTTTGGAGCGGGTGAGTGGAGTGAACTGGCGAATATCGCAGAAGAGGACCGTGACGGTCCGCTCTTCACCGCCGAGTTCAATGGACCCGGAGGTCAGTTCCTCGGCCACGGTTTTATCAGTCACCTTGTCGAGGACCGCCCGGTACTTTTCTTTTAAACTCAAATCCTGCGACATATCATTAAAGGCATTGCCCAGAGTGGCGATTTCGTCCCCACCTCCGAGATTGACCCGATAGGTGAAGTCACCGCCTGCGATTTTCCGGGTGGCTTCGACGAGGGTGCCGATGCGGCGGGCCAGGCGTTGAGCCGCGGCGAGGCTCAAGGAGAGGCCCAAAATCAGGGCGAATGCGGTCACGCTGAAGAGAGCAGTTTCGATATCGCGAAGGATCTGGCGCTCCTCATTCATGGATATGACGGTGATGAGATGGGCTTCAGGGAAGTGAATGTCCTTTTGTATCAAGGTGGTGAATACTTTATATTCTTCATCTTCACTGGATAGGCGCAGGTCCTGGTTTCGGTTTCTTGACAGGTAGGTCTGCAGCTGCGGAAGGAGACGTTCATTGGTTTCTTTGCCAAGCCCGCCAAACAGCTTGTTGTCCAGGTAGAGGGCCGATTGCCCGGTCCATGCGAATTGGTTAAGCGATTCCGGGGAAAAGGAGACCGCGAAGACCAGTTCACCCATGAGGTAGCCCATACCGTCGAAGAGGGGGATAACGGAGATCTCAAAAATACCTTCACCGACTCGGGTGGGAAGCAGGCTGTAGCCGAACCGTGGTTCAGGGTCCTCGTATTCCGCAGAAGCGAACTGGGTAAAAATGGGGGCGAGGATGGATTCTTCATTCGGGATGGCGAGCCCGATTTGTTGATTGAGGTCACCGGGGGGAGGCAGGTAGTGGCCTTCATAATCAATAAACCGGAAGAAGGGCGGGTAATAGGATTCGGGGGTGTAGAAGCGTTGAATGATTTCTTCCAGTTCCTCGGCGAGGTCGTAATAAAACCGCTCATACCCGTCGCTTTGACCGATTTCGAAAGCCGCGGTGAGACGTGGGCTGATGGCGGAATCGGCCACGGTTTGGGCCAGCTCTTCCAGTTCCTGCTGTCGGATAGCGGTGACCGTGTTCGTCAACTCGGTGAACTGGTTGTTCAGCAGGGTTTCAAAATTCTGCTGCACTGCTTTGCGGGACAGCAGGAGGGAAGCCATGGCCACGACCAGAAGGAGGGCGACCATCGCAAGAACGACCTTAATTTTGTAACTGAGTTTCAACGATGGTGATGGATGCAGGGTTTGAGCTGACGGATAGGGTGAGATCGACTCCGTCCTCTATGGTAATATCCTTTTGTGCCTGGGTGCGTGGATTGATCCAAGCATGAAGGGTGTAGGTGCCGGGGGGAACATCGGTGAGGGTAAATTCGCCCTTGCTGTTGGTGGTTTCGAAGTAAGGCGAGTCGACCACCAGAATGGTTGCCCGCATATGGTCATGGACTTCGCAAAACACCTGGACTACGCCAGCCTGTTCAAAGGTGCGTGACGGTGGATTTTCTCCAGATTTATAGCGGCCCAAGTCGAAGGACTTGGCGGGCGAGTAGGAGAATACATTATGAAAGGTATCATCCATATTTGGGAAAAATACCTCACTGCCAGTTTGTACCACCAGGACAGAGGGAAGGAATTGCAGGCCCTCCTGTTTCAGCTCTGCGGGCTTCGGGGGATGTTCGTCCAGGTTGATGGAAGGGCTGGTCAGATAGAGGACGGCCAGTTGTGGAGGCGTGGGGTCGGCTTTTTCGCTATTGGGGGTAGCATAACTCTGGGCACCCCGTCGCCGGCGCGACTTTGAGGTCAGATCCACGACCCCAGTCAGGGTAGCGGCGTAAATATCTACGGCAAGGAGCGGGCCTAAGCAAGCAAGGAGCGAGAGGAAGAGGGGCCGTTTCATGGATGGAAACCTAAAGATTACAGTGGGAAGTTCAAGTCCGGGGGTTTGCTTGATCTTCAAGATAAAGGCACTTAGATCTGCCATATGGAAAATCCCGGATTCCAATTTCCGCGTCGCCCTCGCCGGCTCCGACGTAGTCGGAGTATTCGTCGCCTGGTTCACGAAACCCTTGTGACCCCGGCTGACTTGATCCAACCGCTCTTTGTTCAGGATGGTGATGCTGCTCCAGAGCCGATTGATTCCATGCCCGGCCAATTTCGTTATGGGATTAAAGACCTGGTTGAACAATGCCGGCATTTGTGTGAGTTGGATATCCCGGCGGTGGCTTTATTCCCCAAAATAGATAGTTCTTTGAAAACGGAAAAGGCGGATGAGGCCCTGAATCCGGAAACCCTGGTCTTACGGGCGGTTCGTGAGGTCAAAGCGACCTGTTCAGAGTTGGCGGTCATCACCGATGTGGCTCTGGATCCATATACCACGCATGGCCATGATGGTTTACTGAATGCGGATGGTAGCGATGTCGACAACGACCGGACTGTGGATGTGCTTCAAGCCATGGCAGTATTACAAGCAGGGGCTGGAGTCGATTTTGTTGCACCGAGCGATATGATGGACGGTCGTGTCGGGGCCATTCGTTCTGCTTTAGATCACACGGGCCATGCCGACACCGGGATTCTGGCCTACTCTGCCAAGTTCGCCAGTGCCTATTACGGTCCGTTTCGGGACGCCGTGGGGAGCGCCCAAGCTGCGGGGACCACGCTATTGGATAAGTCCACTTATCAATTAAACCCGGCCAACCGTCGTGAAGCGTTGACCGAAGCTATGTTGGATGAGGAAGAGGCTGCAGATGTTCTCATGGTGAAGCCAGCCGGCCCTTATCTGGATATTATCCGTGAAATCCGGGAGGAATCCGAGTTGCCTATCGCGGCTTACCAGGTTTCCGGGGAATATGCTCAGATCCATGCGGCCGCTGAGCGGGGATGGCTGGATTTAGAACGATGCCGCGATGAATCTTTGCTGGCAATAAAACGGGCGGGGGCAGATATGATCCTGACTTATTTTGCCCGTGAGATGGTTGAGGGGTGAGGAGGGATTGCGGCGTTGCTTTGCTCCTGGCAAAGACATCTGTGGGGAGCTTAGATCAGGGATTGGTCCTCGCGGGGCTCTTCGTCCTCTGATTCTTCTTTTTCCTCAAAATCGTCTTCTTCGTCTTCGTCCCAGCGCATGGTCTCGTCTTCCTCGATTTTTTCTTCAGATTCCTCGATGTCGGGGAAGTCATCATCTATATCTTCGCTGCTACTGGAGGCGCTGGAGCCCTCTTCATCCTGATCGAGTTCAAAGCCTTCGGGGACGTATTCCAGGATGGAAGATATTTCGGTGAAGAAGTGGACCGCCCGGCCTTCCATATAGGCCTGGTTTTGGTTTTCGCGGATTTCTTCCTCTAATTCTTCAATCGTGAGGCTCTGCTTAAAATCGATGAGGTCATTCAGCATTTTCACCCGCAAGCGGGTGATGTGGTTGAGGAGGTCGGCGTAGGGCCCTTTATCCTCGTCCATGATGTCCGGGAGCGCGAAGACCATCTCCTCGGATTCGAGAATGTTATCGCGAAAGCGGCTGAGGCGGATTCGGCCCTCTCCCAGGTCATTTTCAATGCCGAAGGCGAAGAAGGCATTTTCCAGGATATCGCGGTCAAATCCGTAGTCATTCAGGGGGTCACAGAGTTCAATCATGTGACTGAGTTGACGGGGGTCGATAATACCTAAGCCATCAACGTCCCACCGGACGTTATCACTAATTTCTTCAACCCACCAATTGCCATCCTCACCGAGGCGGACCACACACCAATCAAGCTTGGGAGATACCGATGCCATAAGGTTCTGTCTGTACGCTTTGTTAGAATTTTCTGTCAATAGAAGAAGGAGGAATAAAAGAATTAAACCAACCTTTTTCCGATGTGATGCCCATAGCTAGATAAAAAGTGATCTCCATTCCAAATCTTTTTTTCGAATTCCCTTTTATCTGCTTTGGCATGGGAGCCATAATGTAAGGAAATCTATTCGAGATCCTAAATCATGGGACGCTTTTACCAAACTGCAATTCGACCTATCCTTTTTAAAATGGATCCCGAGGTTGCGCATGAGCGCGCGATCGCGGCCCTGCGGCTGGCGGGCCAGATGGCTCCTGCTCGCGGGCTGATTCAGGCACTCTTCGGGGCCCAGGCCAGGCACCCCACGGAGCTGTTTGGGTTGCGCTTTCCGAACCGGGTAGGGTTGGCCGCCGGCATGGATAAAAACGGGGAAGCGGTGCCTGCCCTCGCCGCGATGGGGTTTGGATTTCTTGAGGTGGGTACGGTGACACCCAAGGGGCAACCGGGAAACCCCAAACCTCGCATGTTCCGCTACCCGGCAGAGCACGCCCTGATCAATCGAATGGGGTTCAATAACAAAGGGGCTGACTTCATGGCCTGGAAATTGGGGAAAAGCTATCCGCGTGGCGGGCGAAAGGTTCCAATCGGGGTAAACATCGGGAAGGCAAAAGCCACTCCTCTTGAGGAGGCGGTTTTAGACTACCAGGCGTCGTTCCGTATACTTGCATCCCACGCTGATTTCTTTGTATTGAATGTCAGCAGTCCGAATACGCAGGGTTTACGGGACTTGCAGGAGAAAGAAAAGCTGGCGGAAATCTGCCGTCTGCTGAAGTTGGAGGCAGATGCTTATACCCGCAAGCATCCTGATCATGAATTGCCAGTCCTCCTGAAGATTGCACCGGATTGTTCTTGGGAACAGATCGAAGATATACTCGAGGTGTTGTTGGCAGTAAGGTTTTCCGGGATAATTGCGACCAATACGACGATTGCTCGACCCGGTGTTTTTTCCTCCGTTCACCAGGCGGGTGGTTTAAGTGGCGCGCCTCTTACGGATCGAGCTACAGACGTTATTCGGTTTATTCATGATGAAACCGGGGGAAAACTGCCAATCATCGGAGTGGGGGGTATCATGGATATCGATAGCGCAAAGGCTAAACTGGATGCCGGGGCTTCGCTGATCCAGGTCTATACCGGTTTTGTTTACGGAGGACCCGGGTTTGCCAAATTCCTGGTACGCGGGCTGGACCGGAGTTAGTCCCAACCCAGACTAGCCTTTGATGGTCGTCCGGAAGGCGATCTTGAGTTTATCCCAGGTGGGGACGTAGGCCCGGGAGGCGAAGATATCATAATCCCGGGATTCGATAACATCCAGAATGCTGCCATAGATGCGAGCCATAAGGGTCGCGGTGAGGCGCGAGCCATCATTTTCCAGATACTGAAGTCCCTCGCAGCCGCGCTCGTAATAGTAGCGGGCTCGCTGAACCTGCATCTCCAGAAAAGGTCTCCACTTTTTCAAATCCGCGGGATTGGCAATGTCGGCCCTGTTTAAGCCGTAATCGGCCAATTCCCCGGCCGGAAGGTAGACTCGGCCCATATTATGGTCTTCGCGGACATCTCTCAAGATGTTGGTCAGCTGCATGGCGATCCCCATATCGACGGCGTAAGGCACCCCGATCGGCTCGCGTAGCCCAAAAATTTTGCTCATCATCAGCCCGACAACACTCGCGACATAGTAGCAATATTCCTCGAGTTCAGCAAAAGTCTGAATTTCCACCGGTTCCCGGTCGCGGCAGCAGCCCTCGATCAGGTCGAAGTAAAGCTCGTTGGGGATTCCGTATTGGCGATTCACCTCGGCGAAGGCGGGGGCAAAGTCGAGAGGGCTTTGTCCGCGCTCAATTTTCAGGACGGATTCTCTCAAAATTTCACTGGTGGGGGCCAGGCACTCGGTAGAGCCGGTTCCACAGTCGAGTGATTCGTCGATGATATCATCGATGTGGCGGCAGAATGCATAAATGGCGTAGGCGGCCATTTTCTTTTCCTCGGGAAGGGGGAAGGAGGAAAAATAAAAGCTTTTCGCATGGCGACGCGTGATCGCCTTGCAGGTGTTGAAGGAGCTACGCAGGTCTAATTGCCGGTGCCAACCGCTGCTCGGGTTCGCAGCGGTCCAGACTTGGGGGATCTTAGCAGCAAGGGTAGGCGTCATATCAGCACTTGAGAGTCCAGCCTACCCAAGTTTTCAAAAATGTCAAAATTTCTGAAAATTGGAGGGGAGGATAGTAGGGGGGCTGATGGCGGGGAGTGGTTTGTGGTTCGTTTTTCGTTCTTGGTTCCTGGTTTCTCGTTTCTCGTTCTCGGTTCTTAGTATTTCGTGCGGGATGTGGAGTGTTGGTTGGGGAATGGGCGGACTAGGCGGAGGGATTTGAGGAGGAGGAGAGGAGGGAGAGGAAGAAGAGGGCGCCGAGGAGGCCGGTGATGAGGCTGAGGGGGAGTTCCTGGCCGGCGAGGAGGAGACGGCTGAC
>JANQKZ010000060.1 GCA_028280845.1 Opitutales bacterium
TGACTATTCAGTTCCCCGATGCCGCCGAGCCCGCGCTTCACCGCTTGAGCTGCTCCTTTGCCCCGGCTACCCACTCCGCCTTGATTGGCCCTAATGGCGCCGGAAAGAGCACTTTTCTCAAAGCCGCAGCCGGCCTCCTCCCCGCGCAGTCCGGCAGCCTTACGGTGTTCGATTGCCCTGCCATCCATTGCCATCCCTCCACCTGCTACCTTCCACAGCGATCCAACATCGACTGGGAATTCCCCATTACGGTGGAACAGATGATTCTGACTGGCAGCTATATCCATTTGGGCTGGTTAAAACGACCAGGGCGTAAGGAAAAGGAACAGGTCCAGCAGGCAGTGGAACGCCTCCACTTAACCGACCTAACCCAGCGACGCCTCTGCCAGTTATCTGGCGGGCAGCAGCAACGGGTCCTCCTCGCCCGCGCGCTGGTCCACGATGCTCAGCTCTACCTGCTGGATGAACCCTTCACCGGGCTAGACAGCGCCACCATGGAAATCTTAAGCGAAGTGATCGGTGAGCTGCGAGCCGAGGGGCGGACCCTAATCACGTCGATCCACACCTGGGAGCATTTGCCAATCGAATTCGATCAAATGATCTACCTGCAGGACGGCCGGATCCAGCCCCCGCCAGAAAGCACAGATACTTTTTCCCCATGAGCTGGCTGACCGCGCCCTTTGAATACGGATTCATGCGCCAGGCCCTGGTCGCCGCGATCCTGTGTGGGTGGAGCTGTTCACTCGTTGGCGTATTTGTCGTGCTCCGTCGCATGGCCTTCCTGGGCGGGGCCCTGACGCATACAATCCTACCCGGGCTGGTCTTTGCCGCGTTGAAGGGCTTTCAACTGTTTTGGGGCGCCCTGGCCGCGGGCCTGATTACCGCTTTAGGCGTGGGCTGGATCAGTGACAAACGGACCATCCGGGAAGATACGGCCATTGGTATTGTCATGACCGCCTTTTTTGCCCTCGGCCTCCTCATGATGAGCCTCGAAAACAACTTTCGCAGCTTTAGTGGTTTGTTGTTTGGGAATGTTTTAGCGGTCTCCGGCAACGAGCTGGTGCTGATCGCGACCGTTTTCGCAATCGTTGTCCTCGCACTCATCCTTTTCCACAAAGAATGGGAGCTGGCTACCTTCGATGCGGAGTATGGAAAATTGATCGGAATCAAACCCAGGCTGCTGCATTACGGACTTCTGGTCCTGGCAGCCCTTAGCGTGGTTTCCGCGGTCCAGGTAGTCGGAGCACTCTTGGCCGCCGCCCTGCTCATCACACCACCGGCGACCGGTCTCCTCCTCTCTCGCCAGATCCCGGGGATCATGGCTGTAGCGATTTTTACAGCCACCTTGTCAGCCATGGTCGGCCTGTATGTTTCCTATTACTTTGCCGCCTCCTCCGGTGCCGCCATTGCGCTTACCTCTACCGCCTGCTTTATTTCGGCAAAATTATTTCGCATGTTTCGCCCACTGGATTAGAGCAACCCGCACAGGTAAGAGCTCCGCTGGCAATTGAGCGTTTCACAGAGTTGGGTTTAGTGGGCTCGTGCCCTTCGAGAAGCACAACCCGGGGCTGCGCATGACGGTTTGAGGCGTAGCGCACGAGAAGTGCGTGGGCCCCAAACCAACACCCCAATCGCCCATTCCACGCCCCACCAATGCGAGTGTTTGGATATCACATGCATTAACGCCATTCGTGCTTGGGATAGCGCCCTTTGAGCTCCTTCCTGATCTCGGGGTAACTCGTTTCCCAAAAGGCATCCAGCCCCGTGGCATCCAGGATCTGGACCGGGCGGCGATTCGGGGCCAATAACTCCAGGCGTAGCGGATAGGTTCCATCCAGAATGACGAGGGATTGACCCGGAACATCAAAGAGATCCTGGATCGTAGCCCTTAAGATAACCTCCCCCGTTTCGGCATAGTGAAGCTTGAAGGGACGACGCCGATTAGGCAGCTCCAGGGTTTCCGGAGCCACCTGGTTCATCCAGGCTTCCATCCCGGAGGGAATCCAGGTTTTGAGCACCGGCCACAGCTCCCGGGACTTCAACTCCCGGTAGGCTCTAGCCCCATCACAAAACGCTAATATCAGAAATTTCCGGGCCTCTTCATCTATGGGGGAAAACCCCGCATCGGGCAGCCGGGCTGCAACCACATTCACTCTTCGAATCCATCGCTCCACTGATTCATCCCATGCTTTTATCGGCAGATTTCCCTCTAAAATCTCATTGGTGAGCAGCTCTGCAGCTTGTGCTTGGATCTGGCCGGGATCTCCCGGTCTTTCGCTTAAGATCAAATCCAGGTATCGATGTCGTTCATGGGCAACGACCTCCTTCGCTCGGGAATCATAGGTAACATCTGCCGAAGTGGTGATCGCTTGAGGGAAGAGCTCCTCCAACCACTCAGGTTCGATCGCAGTGACCAGATTGAGCTGAAGGGATACCCCTCCCTTCCGGTTGACCTCTTCCAGGTCAGCGGCCACCAGATATTCGGTCTGATCCACTCGGCTCCGTGGGCTCAATTCTCCACGGCGGCCATGAACCAGAGCGCAGCGTCGGGTGGCCTTGTCAAACCGACGGCCAACGCTATCGGGAAAGGCAAGGAGAATCCCTTTTCTCAAGACCGATTCATCGACGGGACTCGATTCCAGATTCAGGCCGATTCGCTGGGCAATTTCCATAAATTGGTGGGCAACCTGTTCAGCCTGCCGGGCTGCTCCTGCATGGATCCCCATTTCTCTGCAGGATCCGAGAGCATAGTTCTGACCCTTGGCCCACTCCCACGCCCGGAGCAGGACGAAAAAGTCACTGGCCCCAACTGCTTCCAGCTTGAGCTCCTCCTCCCTGCGGGCATCGTCCCGCTTTTGCTTTAGCGGCTGAAGTAGGGATCTGCCTTGAACCATAGCGGCAAACAAAGCCATCGTCGGGAGGCACCGATTCCTATCCCCATAAACCAGCATCCGGGAAAACCGGGGATGTAGCGGGAAGGCCGATAATCGCTGACCCAGTGAGGTGAGGCGGGTTCCGTCTGGCTCCATTGCGCCCAAATCCACCAGTTCCCTTATCGCACGCTCGTATGCGTCCTTTGGTGGCGATGTCACCCAGGGCAGACTGCGCGGGTCAGGAATTCCCCCGGCAACCAGGGTTAAGAGCATTTCACTGAGATCCACCCGCAGAATTTCCGGGGAAAGATATTGGGATCGAAAACCATGTTCCTTTTCTCTCCACATACGAATACAAGTTCCGGCCCTGATACGACCGGCCCGACCCGCTCGTTGATCGGCGGAAGCCTGGCTGGTGGCTTCGATCAGGAGGGTATTGATTCCCCGCCGTGAATCATACCGCTCGATTTTAGCCAGCCCACTATCCACTACAAGCGTTACCCCGGAAATGGTGATTGAGGTTTCGGCCACGTTAGTCGAGACAATGATTCGCCGACTGCCCGTTTCGGAGGACACTGCACGATCCTGTTGGGCGGGAGATAGCTCCCCGTATAGCGGCAGGCATTCGTACTCCTTAAAGGTCCGGTCTCTCATCAAAGTGTCGAGTGTGCGACGAATTTCATACATCCCGGGAAGGAATACCAGGATATCCCCACTCGGGTGGGCTCCTGCTTTCAGATGGGCTTTTAGCGCCGAACGGATGCGCTCCCAAATGGGCACCTGCGGATCTGCCAATGCTCCCGTTACATAACGCGTGTCCACTGGATAAAGACGCCCCTCCGCCTCAAAAAACTCAAAATCTCCAAACCGACCGCCCAATTCTTCTGTCGACAGGGTAGCCGACATCACCCCAATCGATAAATCCGGACGACTTGCGCTCTGTAGATGGAGCAGTCGAGCCAGGCTGATATCTCCGAACAAATTGCGTTCATGAAATTCATCAAACACCACGCAGGACACGCCATCCAATTGTGGGTCTTCCAGCAACCGCCGTAAGAGCACCCCCTCCGTGACAAACTGGATTCGGGTATCCTTGGAAATCCTTCGATCGAAACGGACTTGGTAACCTACCCGACCCCCCAGTTTGGTTTGTTCCTGATCCGCCACCCATCCCGCCAGGAGCCGGGCCGCCAACCGCCTGGGCTCCAATATCAGAATGTCACCTTCAAAAACCTGGGAAAGCATACGCGGCACCTGGGTCGATTTTCCAGAACCGGTAGGAGCTGTCAGGACCCATCGGCGGCATCCAGACCGCATACGATCCAGCAAGGTGTCTCGAATAGCCTCTACAGGAAATTCCACGCTCTCTTATTGAATCTTCCCTCCACTCAATTCCAGTTTAAATCAGGATAACAAAAACCGGGGAGCGGACTTAGTCCGACCTCCCCGGCTCGTGCTTACTCTCTTACTACCTCTATGAAAAGTTTATCTATAAGAAGAAATATCGGTCTGATTATTCCGTTCTTTAATGTGAAATCCAGGTATCGAGAGAATGAAATCCTGAATTCGAGATCACAGTAGTTGCTATTTTTAAAAAATCAAGGATCAGTTTTCTTAATGACCGGCATGCATAAGATTAGTTCCGTCATATTTTAGTTCACACAAATGACACAATTCTGCTCAAAGCAGTTGAAATTAATATATTTAGGTAACTGATTCAAATATATGCATGCGCTTACGTTCAACACGGTTAGCTGAATTTCTCTCCACAGAAAAAAGGGTTGGTAATACAGGGTGTTAGCAGAAATAATGAAAACCCGCTTAGGATCCTGATTTATTTCCCTTCCAGCTCATTTAGATCCTTTGCCGGCCAGTATTTTGTGGCCTGAACCGTAGCCTGTAGAGCAAGCCCATTCTCGGTAAACTGGAACATCTTTACTCCCTTGGGGACATTGCCCTCAAAATTGGCAGCTCCTCCCTTATCACCCGATTTCGCAGCAGCATCGGCCTGGCCACTGAAGTCCCAGCCTTTGTCGACAAAGTCCTCCATCAACTCGCGATCATAAAACACGAAGAGGCCCCGATAGTCTTTCACTCCGATTCCAAGGCCAAGTCCGGCAGACCCCATATTCATAAAGAACTCTTCACCAGATTGATTATCCACGACCATGCCCTGGCCACCAGCAAAACTGCCAAAGATGACATTCACTCCAATGTTGGAGAAAACCGCGTAACCCTCAGCGTCATAGAGCTCCTCCTTCAGCCCCCTGTTTTCCAGAAAGGCCCGCCCCAGCAAGGAATCCCGCATCTCGCGGATCTCCTTTCGCTTAATTTCGGCTTTTTCGGCCTTAGACCGGAAACCGACCTGGGTAAACCCAAGCGCGAGCAGCGCGGACAGGACAAGAAGGGGGAAACGGGAGGTCATCAATGCTTTCATAAATAAAAAGGTCTCTCAGGGAGAGACCCATTTTAAAAAGGATTCGTTTCCTGAAAAGAAAGAAAACTAGTTCCAGTCCTTCGCCACCCAGTATTTGGTGGCCTGAACTGTGGCTTGGAGGGCTAACCCAGCTTCGGTAAATTGATACAATTTCACCCCGCTGGGAGCGTTGCCTGCAGTCTCGGCAGCTCCTCCCTTTTCACCAGCTTTTGCGGATGCTTCGGCCTGGCCGCTGAAGTCCCAGCCGCTTTCAATGAATTTCTCCATCGTTTCCCGATTACTGAATACCATGATAGCACGGTAATCTTTCACTCCGGCCCCAAATCCGACTCCACCAGATCCCATTTTCATAAAGACCTCCTTGCCGTTTTTGTTGTCGACCACAATTCCGGATCCACCGGCCGCACTCGCAATAATTATATTTACTCCAATATTGGTAAAGGCCGCATATCCCTCGGCTTTTTTTACCTCTTTCTTAATGCTTGGTTTTTCTTCATAAGCCCGGGCAAGGAGCTCATCTCGCATCTCCCGAATTTCGTCACGCTTCTTGTTCGCTTTCTTGGAGTTATTATCGAAACCCGCTTGAGAGAATGCCACGGCGCCCATGGCGAAAACAAGGAGGATACGGGAGAAGTGAGAAGATCTCATAAAAAACGTCTAATCCACAGGACCAAGAAATCAATGCCCGATTGGCTTTAAACTCGCCAGGGTCGCGCCCCAGGATCCTGTTCCGGAAGACCCCAGCCGGAACCCGTCCACATGTGGGTTTCGCTCCAGGAGACGGTGGACGGTTTCCCTTAAGGTTCCGGTTCCCTTGCCGTGGATAATCCGGATCTCGTGGATTCCTTTTTCCCGGCAGAGTTCGATATAGTCTGGAATCAAATCCCCCAACTCCTGGGGTCGAAAGGTGTGCAGATCCAGTTCGCCGGTAATGGGCATTTCAACCGCATCATCGGAATCCATTTGGTTGGCCTGGTTTAGAAATTGTATTCGCGAGTAATATTGACCACAACAGTGCCCACCCCCTCGAGTTTGAGGTCCGTCCGGCCTTCCGGAGGGGTGAATCGCATGCCGCCGACCATACGGTAGAGAACCGGCCAGGAGGTACGCGTTTCCACGAGAAGCATGCCAGCGGCATTTACCTCTGCGGTAAGATCTCCGTCCATCACAGGGCCTCGCAATGTCGTATGGACGGAAAATTCCGCCACTTCCTCGCCCTTATACATCCGGGTGGAGTGGAGGGTGATATACATCTCCGTAACGCTCAGGCCGCCCTTGAAGCCCATCATTTCACCAGCCTTCGCTACGGGCAGATTGAGAGTATCGCCAATCTTTAAATTTCTCCCCCGGAGAAACTGGGGTAAGAAGCTGACTTCACGAAGATCTGGAAAATCCCGGCGGAGCAGCTCTTTTTCCGCCTCAGTCACCGTAACCCCCTGTTCGGCAGCAATGGCATCCATCCCGGTATCATCAATCCATAAAATGTAGGAATTTCCGGCCAACGGAGTATTTTGGGCGGGGGGCTTCTGTTTAACTTCAAAGGACCGAATCACATCCACCCGGGCTTTGGCCACAGCCCAGGCTCCCGGGGAAATATCCAACAGGGTTACTTTCATCTCCTGGTCATACACATTCCGGCTCACGAAATTGTTCACCATATCGGAACCCATTGTAAATCGACCCGTAGCCGAGGTGGTAATGAATCGTTCTTCAACAAAGGATACGCCAGGACCGGCGGTATATTCCTCAAAAACCACTGCTTTGTCAGTATCGGCAAGAGCACCTGTCGCCAGGAGCGAGGATAACAGAAGGATGGAGGTAACGGAGCGAATGGTCATAAATGCTAGTGTTTGGGTGTTCTTAAATGAGAATGAAGCAGATCCACAACGGAAAAAAAGCCGTTTTTACTTTTTCCGATTCAAATGAAACCAGAAAAAACCAAGCAGGCCCACGGTCAAAACAATCTCAATGATAAACAAAACCCAGCTCATGTTCCCTAACATGTTGTTAGCCTGAGGGGTCAGGAGAAAGACGACCAAAGGAAGTTGAAATAAAACTACAATCGTCGCCACGATCGCAAAAGGAGGACGAAAGCGAGGGTTAGGTGGATTCATCGGATTTGTTTTCACTGAGTTCAGCGCTCCGTGGAAGTTCTGGCACCCCCTGCACTCCTTCGAGCGTGTCGAGGGCCTTCTCACTCCCGGCATGTAATTCCTTCAAGCGCCGTGCGGCCGGCAACAGGCGGGTATCCGCGGAGCGAACTGCATCATTGTAAGCCTTCACCGAACGTTCCAGGTTGATTCCCAACTTGGAGAAATGTCCGGCCAGTACCGCCAAACGATCATAGACCACTTGCCCCTGCTCACTGATAACCCTGGCCTCCCGCGCGATCTCCTCCTGCTTCCACCCGTACGCCACTGCCTTTAGCAAGGCAATCAAAGTGGTGGGTGTGGCCAGGATAACCTTCTGATCGATGCCATATTCGATCAGTCCGGGATCCTGTTCCAAGGCCGCGCTGAAAAAGGTTTCGCCTGGAAGAAAAAGGACTACGAATTCGGGCGTATCATCAAATTGCTCCCAATATTGCTTAGTACCCAGCTTCTTGAGATGGTCTCGGATCTGTCGGGAATGTTGAACCAGGTAGCCGACCTGTTTGTCTACATCCTTCGCTTCAATCGCGTCGAGATAGGCCGCCAGGGGGGCTTTGGCATCCACGACTACCTTCCGCCCGTTCGGCATATGAATGAGCATATCCGGGCGCTGGCTACCTGCTTCCAGGCTTACCGTGTCCTGCTCCGTAAAATCGACATGATTGAGCATCCCGGCCAGCTCAACCGACCGACGCAACTGCATTTCTCCCCATTTACCGCGCACCTGCGGAGCCCGAAGGGCCTTGACCAGATTGCCTGTTTCGGCCTGGAGGGCTTGCTGGGCCTGCAACAGACTGTGCACCTGCTCCCGGATGCCACCATAGGCCTCTTTGCGTTTTTCTTCCATTTCCTGAATGGACTTGCCAACCCGGCCCAAAGACTCCTCCAGGGGTTTCACCAGGTTCCGGATCGCTTCCTGGCGTTTACTCAGGTCGCCTTTTGCTCCTTCCTGGAACTTTTCCAGAGTAGCCTTGGCCAGCTCAAGGAAAGACTGATTGTTGCTTTTCAGGGCATCCGCTGAGAGCGCGGTAAAGGACTCCTTGAGCTGAACCTCCGCTTTCTCCAATAACTCAACCTTCTCATTGAGCCGCTTTTCATTCTCTTCGCCGCGAACCCGAGCTTCGGTCAATCCTTGCTGGGCTTTGGTAAGCGACTGAGCCAGGTCGTCTCGCTCTACACCAATAGCCTCTAAATCCACTTCCAATTTGGACACTTGGTTACTCAACCCTTCAATTTCCGCTTCAAAGCGAATACTGGACTCGCGTGCTTTTCGTCCACCGACCTGGCCTCCGACAAAGTATCCAATCCCCCCAATGACAAGGGAGCCGACGAAAAGTAGAGTGAAGCTAAGTGGGTCCATCAGCGAGTGTTTTGATCATAGAGTTCAACCGCATCTGCAAGATCCGCCAATACTTTAAACGGGCACTCGAGCCGTTGTCTGCATGGATCCTCCTTCAAGCCACCGCTTTCAAAATGCCGCAACAGGTTACATTTCACTTCCACCTTCGCACTTTTTCCTTTCATAGCAAAGAGATCCAATACCCGGCCCCAACCGATAAAAAGCCTGGAGCAAACAACATAACATACACTTCATGGGGCCGCCTGCCTCCTGTCAAAAGGCAAGCACATTTGCTTAAGAAAAGGCGGTCTCAAACACATCAAAGCTGGCGGCGAGGTCCACCAGGATTTCCAGCACGATTTCAAACCGCTCACGTGCGTCGTCGTCGGCAATTTGTCCAGCCTCATAGTATTTCAGTTCTTCCTTTTTTAATTCAATGGTCCCTGAACTTCTTCGAGCTTCAAACAAGTCCAGGAGTTTGTCTTTTATCGAATCGACTAAACCAATCCGGATAAACGATTCCGCGTTCCCTTTGATTAAGATTTCCTCATCAAACCGGCGGTCTCCGGCCTGGATATCCTGCATGCCCAGCCCCTTCCCCACTTTAGAAAACAGGTGCTCCCGGCTGAGCGTGAATTGTTTCCTTCGGGAATTGGATATGGTCAAACAGGCGCAGGCGTAAGTGGTGCTCGATTTACCACTACTGACTACGTAGTGATAGACCCGTGTCGGATAGGGCCCCATGTATCCATTCAGGCTGTAAGGGGTTCGAATCCATTTCAACAAGGGGTTCCCCGGGTAGCGAGACTCCCCACCCCGGAGCTCCAAGCCCACCCGGCCACCCAGTTTTTCCATGGCCAGTGGCCGACGGGAGATTCCTTTTCCCGCCTTAGTCACGATGATAGTGACTACACAGACAAATACCCCGATCTGAAAGACGATCATGAGGATGATAAAGATGACAAATCCATCCATGAATCCATTACACCATAAAGCTGTATCCCGATTTTTGAATCCAAAAGACTGAAGTGCCCAGCGCTCATGCATAGAAAATTTGAGGTGATTATCCCGAAAACTATGCCACCATGATGGAATGTGTGGCCAATACACCCTTTTAATCAGCCTTCGGGTATGGGATAAGCAATTTCTGCCTAAAAACGCTTCCACCCCGGATGCAGGCGATAGTATCGCACCCAGCCAGCCTATCCCCCCTATTCGAAAGGAGGCGGTATCAGCGGGTCACACCCCAAACACAGTCCTCTCCCGCAGGGGGTCCATTCCCTTCTGGACCGAGGATAGGGTTGAGAGACCGGCCCCCTTTCAAGCCCGATCTCAAGCCAAACGCAAGGGCGGCGAGACGGAGCAGGCTGCGCTCTTTTAAGCAATCTGGTCTTCCATTCAATGAATACCTATTGGGGAGAGTTCCTTTCCGTATCGTGTGCCCTCATGTGGGCCGTCGCAGTCATCCTTTTCCGGGTGGCCGGACTGACCATCTCTGCATGGAGCCTGAACCTCTTTAAAAATACCGTCGGCACCGCCCTGTTCCTGGTCACTTTCCTCATCCTATACGGGGTGGAATGGCCCGAAGTGCCGCTCAGCCAGCTCCTCATTCTGATATTTTCCGGCATTCTGGGAATCGCCATCGCCGATACCTTCTACCTCAAGGCGTTGAATCTCCTCGGTCCCAGTCGACATGCCATTCTACACTGCCTCTTCAGTCCCTTCGTCATCCTCCTGTCCTTTACCTTCCTTGGAGAGCGCATGGTGATGCTCCAGCTCGGCGGGTTTATCCTTATTCTGGGAGGCGTTTTCCTGGTTAACTTGAAAAAGCCTAGAAGCGAAATTCGCCTCAAGGCCCTGGAGTGGGGACTCCTCGCCGGAGTCGGCGCTGAATTTCTCATGGCCGCCGGAATTGTCCTGACCAAACCTATCGTAACGGAGGGCTCCCCAGTCTTTGTCGCCGGGATTCGCCTGTTTGGAGGAACCGGGGCCATGATTCTCTGGGCCGGCCTTCGAGGATCGCTCCGAACGAACCTGGACGAATTCAAATCTCCTGACATTCCCTGGAAAACCTTGATCGTGGGTTCTGTCCTCGGGACTTACCTCTCCATGATTGTATGGATCGCCGGATACAAGTTTGTGGATGCCTCGATCGCCGCCATATTGAACCAGACCTCGGTCATCTTCATCATTCTGCTGGCCGCGCTCTTCCTGAAAGAAAAAGTCACTCCACGGCGATGGATTGGAACGCTCATGGGGGTGGCCGGTGTCATATTAATTGTCCTCGCCGGGTCTTGATCCGTTTCCCTATGATTATGACGCCCTAATGAACATTAGCGCCGGGACCCTGTCCTCATCGCCTTCCCATGCAACCGTTTATTCGATTCGTCTATTCCCTCCTGTTCGGGGGCATCCTGCTTTTGTCCTCTGGCTGTGGTCTCTTCCGGGAAGACGATCCCGATGACATTCCACCATTGGCCCCTGAGGAAGAGACCATCACCTTGGCAGACCAGCGCCTGTTGGAAATATACGAACGCCAGCAGGAAATCATGACCCGGTATGGGGAAAACCCGGATAACTACAGTCAGTCTACTATGGAGATGCGGGTAAACCAGGTGGTCAGTTCCTACCAGGCCTTCCTCGCTGACAATCCAGAAGATGTAGAGGCCTACATCCTATTTGGAAAATTCCTTATTTCAGTTGGGCAATGGGAAATGGCCATTCGCCAATACCTGATCGCCGATCGCCTCGACCCGACCCTTCCTGTTCTCAAGCAACAGATCGGTAACTACCTGGCTGAAACCGGGCGCTACATGGCCGCCCTCCCCTATTTTCTCAACGCCACCGACCTCGCCCCGGATGAGGCTTTGTATTTCTATCAACTCGGATGGTTGCTCTATGAATACGGCGAGCAGTTTATCGGGGATGGTTTTTATGAGCGAACCACCTTGGAATCCCAAATGATGACTGCGTTCCGGAAAGCCGTAGCGCTCGACCCGGACCACCTGCCATACCAGCGGACCTACGGAGAAGCATTTTACCTCCTGGAGGAACCCAATTGGGAGCTTGCCTTCGATGTATGGAACCAATTGCTGCCCAGAGTGGAAGATCCGCTCGACCGCCAGGCGATTCACCTCCACCGTGCGAGGGTCCTGGCTTATCTGGGAGAAAAAGAAATTGCCTTGAGTATTATGGACAGCATCGACGACCCTGCTCTGTTAACTTCGAAAAATAAGGTTCTGGAGGAGATCCGGAACTAAACCACTGAATTAAAACGAATACATGAATAGTTCTCCCGACCTCATGCAGGGGTTGCTCCTCTACCTGATCCTCCTGGCCAGCGTGTGCTTGAGAGAGTGGGCCCAAGCCTGGGTCGCGGACCGCATGGGAGATTCCACCCCCCGCATGGACGGTCGGACAAGCCTCAACCCGGCCAATCACATCGACCCCCTCGGTACGGCCATCTTTCCCCTCATCTTCATCTTCCTCCTGGGCTCACAGACTCCCTTTGGGTGGGGGCGTCACCTCTACATGAACCCCGACAATTTCCGGAATCCCACCAGCGGCGAAATCTATGCACGCCTGGCCGGACCCGCCTGTAATTTTCTCATCGCCCTGGTGGCAGCCATCATCGGAGGACTCACGTTTAATAGTGTCCCCCGGCTCTATGAGTTAATGTTCATGTTTATCGGGATCAATACCACCCTCATTATCATCAACCTGCTGCCCGTTCCTCCCCTCGACGGAGGTTATATCCTCAAGGCCGTGATAAAGATGTCGGAAGAACAATTCCTCAACCTCGCCCGCTTCTGTTTTTTTATCCTGCTCGGGTTGTTTCTCTTTCCCCCCACTGCCCGGGTCATTCAACTCGGTTTCGCCTTCTTTAACGGGCTCTTCCTGCGGGTTATGAATATAGCGGCAGGCGCAGGTTGAGCCTCAGGATCCCTCATAGAATTAGGCGTTCTACCTGGGCTTCCGACTTAGGTCATAGATGACATAGCCCGAAAACAACTCGGGCCAGAAGGAACACTCCGATTCCCAGTCCGCCCCAAGCGCCACCCGGCGGTGGATGGTGATATCCAAATCAACGCAAAACTCCTCAAACTCGGCCAGAGAAAATGGATTTGCCGGCCGTCGCTCAAACCATTTATCGGGAAAGACATCGTTGCGGATCCTCCGCCCGAGCCTGAGGTGACTGAGCCGGTTGCGCCAGTAGCTGAAATTGATAAACCCAACGGTAAGCCGCTCTCCCACACGAAGCCCTTCTTCGAGGGTCTCCCGGGGATTCTCCAGCTCTTCCACGGTCCGGGAGCAGAGCACATGGTTAAAGGTATTATCCGGAAACGTTTTTAAATAGGTCAGTACATCTCCCTGGTATACCGAGACCCCGCGCTTCACCGCCGCCTGAATTTTGGATTGAGAGATATCCACCCCAACTCCGAATACCTGCTTCGTCTTGATCAGATGCTCAAGCAAGATACCCCGGCCACAACCAAGATCCAGGACACGCGACCCCGGTTCCACCCATCCACTGATGATCTGGAAGTCCACATGACGGCGCTGTTTGGTCTTGGAGCTCATGACTGCACTAGATTGGGAGAGACCAGGAAACCCCGTACCAGATCATATAGCTCAGGTGCATGCAGCAGGAAGGAATCATGCCCCATTTCCATCTCCAGTTCCGCATAGGAGGCCTGCTTTCCAGCCTGGGTCAAGGCATGGACGATATCTCGGTTCTGGGAGGGAGGAAAGAGCCAGTCCGATTTAAACCCAATGATCAGGGATCGGGCTTTCACGATTTCAAATACCCGGTCCAATCGCCGATCAGAATCACGCCCGGGCAGATCAAAGAGGTTCAAGGCACGGGTAAAATAAAGGTAGGTATTGGCATCAAACCGATTCACAAAGGACTGCCCCTGGTAGCGTAGATAACTCTCCACCTCAAACTCCACGTCGAACGGATCCTGGTTCGCACCACCCCCTTCGGATGCTCGCCGACTCCGCCCAAATTTCTGAGCCATGCCTTCGTCGGACAGGTAGGTAATATGCGCCATCATACGGGCCACGGCCAACCCAACATCAGGCCCTTCATCAGGAAGATAACTCCCTCCCCGCCATTTGGGGTCGGTAATGATCGCCTGCCGGCCTACTTCATCAAAGGCAATGGCCTGGGCACTTTGGCAAGCCGTGGTGGCCATCGGGACGATCCGGTCCACCCGGTCGGGAAACTGTACCGCCCATTCCAATACCTGCATACCCCCCATACTTCCCCCGATCACGGCATGAAGCTTATCAATGCCAAGATAATCCATGAGTTGGGCCTGGGCTTTCACCATGTCTTCAATCGTAACCCGAGGGAAACTCAACCCATACGGCCGCCCCGTCTCCGGATTGATGGAAGATGGCCCCGTGGACCCTTGGCATCCACCGATACAATTCGTGCAGATGACAAAATACTCCCGTGTATCCACGGCTTTCCCCGGACCGATAAAATGATTCCACCAACCCACTTTGCGGTCGGTCACGCCATGAACGCCCGCGCAATGATGATCGCCACTCAGGGCATGGCAAATCAGGATCGCGTTGGAATGGCTGTCATTCAATCGCCCATAGGTTTCATAGCGAATCGTGATTCCTGGTAACCTGGAACCATTGTGAAACGTAAAGGGCGCGGACAATAAAAAATCCTGCGGGGTTACCAAACCAACCTCGCCTTCTTCTAGCGACTGATACTCATCCCCTGATGGATTCATAAAACCGTTATTGCAGTGGATTCTGGCAGATTCAAAAGTAATAACTGTGTCGTATTCCGAACCGCACTCCAGAAAATTCCTCCTCATTGGCCCTGCTCGGTCCGGGACCGCATGGCCGACTCAATCCCGATGGGATGCCCTCCACGATCCTTCGCTGCTCTAAGGATTGCCAGAAATGTATATCTGAAATGGTCTCCCGACTGCTCCGCGACGCGGATCACCCCTCAGCCAGGATGGATTCGTCGATATCGTAGTTCGAGTGGACGGACTTGACGTCTTCCAATTCCTCCAGGGCATCAACCAGGCGTAATACCTTCTTTGCTGTATCCGAATCGCCCACAGGGACCAGATTGTTGGGGATATAAGCCAACTCACTGGAGTCTGCTTCAATTCCTGCGTCTTCCAGCGCCTTGGCCACCGCATCATAATCTCCGATGTCGGTAAATACCTCAAAGTGATCCGCTTCAACCACAACGTCCTCCGCACCAGCCTCAAGGCCGATCTCCATCAGGTTTTCCTCGTCTGTCTTATCTTTGGCGATGAGGAATTGCCCCTTGCGCTGGAAGTTGAAGGCTAAAGCTCCTGCACCAGCCAGATTGCCGCCATTCTTCGAAAAAGTGCTTCGCACCTCGCTGGCGGACCGATTCTTATTATCCGTGGTCACTTCGACGATCAGCCCAACTCCACCAGGCCCATAGCCCTCGTAGGTCAACTCTTCAATGATGACCCCCTCGATTTCGCCGGTACCTTTTTTGATGGCCCGGTCGACGTTGTCCGCTGGCATGTTGGCGGCCTTCGCCTTCTGGATCTGGGTTCGCAGGCGGGGATTCATATCGGGATCCCCCCCACCCGCGCGCGCCGCCAGGGTCAGTTCCTTCGAGATAACACTAAAGATTTTTCCACGCTTTGCGTCGACCACGGCCTTATGCCGTTTCGTCGTAGCCCATTTACTATGACCTGCCATATACCGAAAATGAAATGGGGTTGGAGCTAAAGGTTCAACTGGTAAATTTGAGGCGTTTCGAAGCCCTACTTCCGCTTCTTGCGCTTCTTCGGGGTGGAGGGAAGTCCACTGCCCCCACCCCCTTTCAGGCGCTTGGTCGCTCCCAATCCATCCATTTGCTGCCGGGAAAACCGGGATTCCTGCTTCACCGGGGTCTCTTTCTTTTTGGCGGGCTTGGCCGGGGCGACCTTAACCCCTGTCTTTTGCTGTTCCTTAATGGCTTCAATCTCCGGGTTCAGTTTCCGGTTGATGAGGAATTGCTGCAGCATGGTCAGCAGAGCATTCGTGGTAAAGTAGACGAAGAGTGCAGCTGCGAAATTATACAGAATCACGACTAAGAAGGCTGGCATCCAGCGCATCATCTTCATTGTCATCTGCTGGGTCTCGTCGGCCGTCTCCGGCATGGGAGTCATCCGCATCTGGAAGAACATCACCACCCCGTATATCAGGGGCATCAGGTTGAGCGGAAAACCTCCAAGCACCGCAAACTGGTCTGGGTAGGACAAGCTGTCCATCCAGAGAAGTCCGGCAAAACGAAATTCCGGGGCCACCCGCAGCATACCGTACAACCCGATAAAGACGGGAATCTGCACCAGCATCGGGATACAGCCGCCCATCATGGCTGCGGGGTTAATATCGTGCTTCTTATACAACTCCCCCATGGCCGATTGCATCTTGCGTGGGTCATCCTTATGCTTTTCGCGGATCTCTTTCATCTCCGCCTGGAGCGGCTGCATTTTGACGGCATTCAACTTCTGGGCTCGCATTCCCCGGGAAGTGAAGGGCCAGAAGAACAACTTGATAATCAGCGTAAGGAGGATGATGGAAAGCCCCCAGCTGGGGACAATCTTATGAATTCCGTGCATGAAAACAGTCAGGGCCTGGCTGATAATATCCGGCCCCCAATATTGCATGAGTCGCTCCTCACTTTGTCCCAGATTCTGCAGGCGGAGGAATTCCTTGGGCCCGATATAAAACGTCGTTCCCAGAATGGTCCTCTCTCCGGGCTGCAGGGCATTAAAGCGATAGCCAACGCTTCCAGCTATTCCAAGCTCCTTCCAGCTATCCTCGCCTTCCCGTTCCAGTTCTTGAGCCTCAATCCGAACCGACCGGGCTCGGGAACCGCCAGCGTCGGAGAGCACTTCTTTGAGGATACCGACGAAGAATTGGTTCTTGATGCTGGCCCAGGTCAGGGAATTGACATCCCGCGCTTCGCGGTAGGACTGATCCTGCTCCTTTCGGCCAATCCCGAGAAACCCATTGCTCCCAATAAATTTCCGCGCCTTCACATACTTAATATCCCCTTCCGTGTAGTAGCTCACGTTCAGGTATTCACCCACGCTCTGGCGGTCATAGGCCAGGGAGGCCGTACTCCCCAGGTGAAGGAAAGTCTGAGGTAGGGAGACCAGGTTTTCGCCCCCGTTCTCAAATAAGACTTCATGGCTGACCACATAGGGATCCTGCCCATTGGCTTCCCCGGCAACACGGTAGGTGCGCTGCAAGCTCAGGCCTTCCGGGGTTATGAACCGAAAAGTGATGGTGTCTTCCGTATGCCGAACCACCTCAAACTGGGGAAGAAAGGGTTGCACATCGCCCCGGGCATTCTGGAACAGCAACGCATGCGACGGAACCAGGTTGCCTTCATTAAAAACGTAGGGGTCTACCCCGCCGCTGGGCTCTGTTTTGAGAAACTCGACCGTCTCAATCGCCCCTCCCGTAGTAGTAAAGGTTACCCGGATAAAAGAATTTTCCAGGACAAAGGTATCTCCCGGGTGGACGTATTCAGGAAGGGTGACCTTCTCCCCGGCCGTAGGTATGCTTCCAGTATCTACCGCTTCTCCCGGGGCCTCTGTCACGGCGCCCTCGGGAAGTCCGGTTAAGCTTTCCAGCCCCGGGCTGTCCCCGGAAGCCGGGTCCTGGGAATTTTGGTCTTCCAGTTGAGGTTGGTTCTGCAGCTCCCAGATCCGCCGTTCTCGCTGGTAATCCTGCGCTTCCTTGGCTTGCCAGATAAATACGCCAAAACCGATAATGAGAAATAGGAGTCCTAAAAATGTGTTCTTTTTATCCATGAAGAAAAGTCAGGAATGAGTGCGATGGTCCGCTTTGGAATGCACAATAGGGGTGGATTGCGGGGGCACCGGGTCATACCCCCCTTTGGACCAGGGACCACAGCGAAGTAACCGACCGGCACTTAACCCCAAACCCCGAATCACCCCATGCTGTTGGAAAGCTTCGATCGCGTATTGGGAACAGCTTGGGTGAAACCGACACCCGCAGTGACTTCCGCCCAAGGTATGAATCAGCGGGGAGACCACCCATTGATACCCGCGAATGACCAGGATGAACGGCAGGGCCAACCAGGAGGATCTCCCCTGGAGCGACGGCGTGTTTCCTGTTGATGTGTGAGCGTCAGACATGAGGCAGTGGATCCTCCTTGGAGGACAGTTTTTGGCGGAAGTTCCGACAGGCTTTCAAGAAACGGGACTCCAGCCCCGGAAATGATTCCTGCAGGAAAGTGGAACGCATGATAATGACAACATCACAGCCGTTCGGCAAGACCCCGGGATGCCGGCGGAAAATTTCACGCATCAGGCGGCGCCCACGGTTGCGCACGACGGCCGAGCCAACCCGGCGAGAGGTGATGACACCAAGCCTCGGCAGAGCAGCCGGGTCGTGATCTTCACGCAAAGCAGCCTGAAAAATAAAGGCTCCACAATGGATGCGAAGCCCGTGCTGCTGGAGCCGTTCAAAATCTGCCCGATGCCGCAATCGTTGTTGGGAAAAAAAGCGCATGGGGCCTGGAGACCACCCTTGAGGGAGGTCGACCGTCTTAGGCGGTCAAACGCTTGCGGCCTTTAGCCCGGCGGGCGGCCAGCACTTTGCGGCCACTCTTGGTGGAATTCCGTTTCCGGAAGCCAAATTTTCGGGCCCGGCGCAACTTGGATGGTCTGTAAGTGGGTTTCATCGGAAAATGTAAATATGGAAAAGAGCAGAAAAAAGACCGCGGGACGCCCGGTGTCAAGGCTTAGCGCAGATAAAGAAAGCAATGAAGCGGGTATCCCTGCCTTATCGGGACCCTTCCACAATTCTCAAGTAGGCTTCCCGGTATCGATCCAGGGTACCGGAAATGACAGAATCGGGCAAGGCTGGTGGAGGTGGCGATTTATCCCAGTCGCTGGTTTCCAGGAAATCCCGCACAAACTGCTTATCAAAACTGGCCTGAGCCTGCCCGGGCACATACGCGTCCACCGGCCAATAACGGGAGGAATCAGGCGTCAAAATCTCGTCAATCAGGTGAAGCCGGCCATCCCCATCCAGACCAAACTCAAATTTGGTGTCGGCCAGAATAATTCCGGCCTGCTCCGCCCGGGCCCGACCCATCTCATACAGGGCAAGGCTGGTGTCTACCACCTGATCGTAGAGCGGCTCGCCCACCAGGTCGGCAGCCTCCTCTTGGGTAAGGGGAAGATCATGCCCGGATTCCGCCTTGGTTGACGGGGTAAATAAGGGCCGGGGCAGCACATCACTTTCCCGCAACCCGGGTGGCAAGGTATAATCCCAAAGCGCTCCGGTCTCCCGATAAACCTTCCAAGCGCTGCCGGAGAGGTAACCCCGAACCACTGCCTCAATCTTCAGGGGCTGGAGGGACTTCACTAACATGGCGCGCCGGGATAAATCCGAGGATGTCCCGAATATCGCCTCGAGGCGATCATTCTGGTGATCCAGGAGATGGTGGGGCACCAGCCCAGAATCGGCCACCAGATCGAACCAGAATCGGCTCATCTGGGTAAGGATAATTCCCTTCCCCGGAATGCCCTCCTCCATAATAACGTCAAAGGCAGAAAGCCGGTCACTTGCCACCATGAGAATGCCCGCCTCGCATTCATAAAGCTCGCGCACCTTCCCCGATGCCAGATGGGGAAGAGGTATCTCGAAGGTGGTTTGAGCACGAGTGTTAAGATCGCTGATCCGTTCGAGGTAGGTGTTTGTAGTTTCCACGCAAAAGACAAAAATCTGGTTTTTCGGGGATAAATGAAGAAGGGTTCCCCGGCTGCTTCAATGCGAGGACTCTTGCCTATTTCCCTCACTTAAGAAAGTTTAAAAAAGTACTTGCCCAGCACACTGAACAGGCTACGTTCCTCTTTCTCCTTGGGTCCCGTTCGTCTAGCCAGGCCTAGGACACCGGGTTTTCATCCCGGCAACAGGGGTTCGAATCCCCTACGGGACGCCACTTTACGCCCTCTGCGAAATTCACGCCGAGGGCTCTTTTATTTATGCCCACTCTTTAGCCAATGGGATGAGATCCACCAGGGTTCGCCACTCCGAACCCGCCGCAGTTTCTCTCATGCCTGAATCACTCCTCACAGGTTTGACCCACCACTGCATCAAAAGCTTCCTTCGGTTTCCGTTATACAAATGTAAAAAAAATCTGAAATCTAAGAAATAAGGAGGGGATTACTGAAACAAATCCATATCAATACGTTTTATTAGAGTATGCACCTTTCCCCAATTGAGCTTTGACAAATGAATCATCCCTTAATCAAATTTCCGTCTATTCGGGCATAAAACAATCATCAGTTCAGCCAATGTCTAGTTCCGCCATATCCCCTACGAGTAAGCCCTTAAAATTCGGTTTAATTGTATTCTCTCTTCTCTTTGCTTTTTCGTTATCCGTTCAAGCCCAGGCACCTATTGATCCTCCTCCCAATCCACCGGACACGATCACTCCACCTGTCGGAGATCCTCCAACCCTTCCCGGCGATCCCCCCTCACAAGATCCGGGAACTCCCCCCAACTTAATTTTCTCCGAATTAATCAACGTCTCTACTAGAGGCAAAGTGGATATAGGTCCCGGTGAAGACTTTAACGTTGGGTTTGCCATCCGGGAAGGGGACGGCACCACCCTGGTCGCACAGGCAATCGGAGCAGGTGGATTAGGCGCATTTCTTCCAGGGGTAGATATGCTGGAGAATCCTCAAATTACCGTCTTCCAAGTCGAAGATGTTAATGGAGCTGTCAATCCCCCCCTAGCGGTTGGCTCCAATACAAATTACAGTGCAGATCCTAATGTAGGGCTTCTGAATGGCACGAGTCTTGACCCGGAAACGGGTTCCCTTCCCTTAGGTGCAAATGATGCCTCCCTCGTCCTGATAGATCTCCCTATCGGAAATTATACCATTCAAGTAACGGACGAAAGCGGAGATAGCGGAGTAGTCCTTTCCGGTGTTAGTTTCTTAAATGGCAGTGGTTTTTCTGAAGACACAACAAATCTCATAAACGTATCAACCCGCGGGAAAGTGGATAGTGGACCTGGTGAAGATTTTAACGTCGGATTTGCAGTCCGCGGGAATACCCCTAAAAACATCGTGTGTCAGGCAATTGGCAGTGGCGGCTTGGCTCCGTTCCTTCCTGGAGTTACCCTGCTATCCAATCCTCAGATTAGTGTATTCCAACTGGAAGATGAAAACGGTGTTGTGCAGAATCCTCCTCTTCTGGTTGGAACCAATGATAACTGGGCGGATGATCCCAACCTCGTCTTCATTCGAGGGACGTCTTTCGATCCTGAAACCGGATCCCTGCCACTAGGCGCAAATGATTCTTCCCTCCTTCTCGAACTTACCCCTGGAAACTACACGATTCAGGTCACCGACGTTGGCGGTGGATCGGGTGTAGTATTGGCCGGTGCTTCCGAAATCGATATATAAATCGATTGTTTTGTTTCCAGCTCACCTCAAAGTGAAGGAATCCAGCTTTCCTGGTTGCCATAGCAAATAGGTGAGGCATGCCTCACTGGCTGAGGCGCTTTTCAATCCATGGATGAACGATTCGAGGATCTCTCAAGAAATGCTTATAAGAAGGTGTGGACACGCCTATCCACCACGCCCGAACTGGCTAAGCTGTATGTAATTGGAGAAGTCTCCGAAGAAGAGATTTTAGCCCAAGCCAGGCATACCCAGAAACGATTAGAAGAGAGAATAGGTATTCTTCCAACAGATGACGTATTGGAAATAGGCTGTGGCATTGGACGGGTTGGCCAAGCATTAGCGTCAAAGTGCAAAAGCTGGACTGGGTTGGATGTGAGCGAGTCGATGCTCTCATATGCTAAAGAGCGCCTATCGGAATTTGATAATGTTCACCTCGTTGAAGGGAATGGCTACGATCTGTCTGTTCTTCCGGACAATTCATTCCACAAGGTGTATTGTACCGTAGTGTTTATGCACCTCGACGATTGGGAAAGGTATCGCTACCTGGAAGAGTCGTTGAGGGTTCTCAAGCCCGGTGGAGTTTGTTACGTTGATAATATCAATTTAATGCATCCGGAGGGATGGAAGTTTTTTATGGAACACGCCAATATCCCCATAAAAGATCGCCCCCCTCATATGTCCCGCTGCTCTACCCCTCAAGAGATTGAAACCTACTTTAACCAAGCCGGATTTGCGAATATAGAACAAACATTATCAAATCTCTGGATCGAGACAACCGGGCAAAAAGCGCTCACCGGCTGATCTGTGGGGGGCTTTATTCTGAGTCTGGCCCTTCGATTCTAATCTTCCACCCTTCGGGGTTGATTGGCACCACAAGCGGCTCTTCACCAATCCTTTCGCAATAATTGTGCCATGCTTTATCAGGCAAAGGGTCGCTGCGAAATCCAGAAGTAAGCGAGGCAATCAAGATAAAAAGGAGGGCAATCCAACCTGAAATTTTGATCTTCTCCTGCAGCAGGATAATTGACCAAATCGTCATCAGGTAAGGCAAAAAGAAATATCGAGGCCCGTTAGACGAAGGTAAAAGGATCCCCCAATCATTCTTAAACTTATATAGTACTGCCAGAAACAAGATAACACCGAATGACAGACAGACCATCGACCTCCAGTGGCGAGCTTGAAGAATCTTCCAGAAATACACACAAAACAAAGGAAGCAGGAGCACCCAGATGAAGGAAGGCAACCCGGCAGAAATAGTGACCCCTAGGAATAATTCGCCCAGAAAACGCTTTCCTATGAGCTCAAGCAATACTTCAAGGTCCGGCCCTTCGCCCTGGATTTCAGGGGGCTGGCTATGAATAAAACTTAACTGGACCAAGGTGATAATAAAAACTACCCCAGCGAGTACTACGGAATAAGAATCTCTTTTTATCAGGGCTCGCCCGACAAAGAAAGGGGAGAGCAACAGCAAAAATGGCCCAGATAAACCACACAGGAGGAGAAGCAAAAAATCTGACGCAACGGATAGGCCTTTTCTAAAAAAATTCCCCGAAGGTGCAGTTTTGAATAGGGTAACCAGTAGGAGAGGACATAAAATCCACTGGAGATTAGTGATATTTAAAAAAACCTCGTTTTCGAAATGCGGAACGAATACCAGGCTAAGCGCCAGAAGTGGTCGATGACTTATGGACAACCGATTGGAATATACAGACACCGCCACTCCAATCGTAATCAAAAGACATAGGTAGTTGTAGACTGCCGGCACCCAGCAATATGGAAACAACCGGTCCGCAAAGGCGGCTACCAGTCTGGGGGCTAAGTGCAAATAGCCGTTATACGGCGTAAAGATCGCCCCGAGGCCGAGCTCCAGTTGTTGTTGAAAGAAGATCACTCCATCTTCAGCCCAAAGTTGAGGGTTCACCAGTGAATCCGGTTTCCGCACAAATAGCACAAACCCGGAGATTAGTCCTACGATCACCATCTCGAGGCTCCGCTTACCTTTAACTCCGTTATTTCGAGCCCCCCCATTCAGACTATCAGAAACCGTCATAACTTGGATTCATCAATATTCAACACCCAGAATATGGATGACCAGAAGCCTCCAGACGAGCGTTTAAAAAAAGGGGACCGGTTGGCTACCGGTCCCCTTGTATCAAATAAACGAAAGGAATAACTTAAACTTTATTCCAAGGCGTCCGCACCAGCCAGGACGATCCCGGTTAAATCAGCGCTTCCGTCAGCAGCGATCACCTGGATCGAATAATTCCCGGGGGCCAGGTCGAGAAGGATCAAAGAGGAATCATTATCTCCAAGCGGAATATTGCCGTCGACCGGATCAAGAGGAGTTCCGTCTAGCAGCATCCAATTTGGATCATCAGCCCAGTTGTCATTGGAAGCAATAATCTCTTGCTCGGGGCTACCGGGATTCCTCACCACGTTGATGAAAGGATCATCCAGGAGATTGGCACCCGGCAGGAAGTCTGTCAGTGCGCCCGTTCCCAAGGCACGAACCACTACATTAGCGGGCTCGCTTCCGGTAATGACGAAACCAACATTAGTTTCTTCACCGGTACCATCACTTACGAAGCCACGGGTAGAGACATTGATAATTTCATTATCTGGACCGGATCCCGAATTACGATTCAGATAACCCAGGAGATCGAGCGCCGTCCAGCCGAGGAGCCAGTTTTCGCCACCAAAAGCGCCGCGGTAGGAGGTTTGAGTGAAAAATGCATCATCCGGAACGGCACCAGCACCAAACCATGCAGGAGATCCTTCCTGAGGGATGGGATCTAAAACCATGGTTCCAGGCTCACGAGAGATACCGCCTAGCATCGGATCTGCGATATGGTTTCCATTGCTCTCATAGACAGATGAGGAATTAATGGCTCCACCACCATCAAGATTAGCTGCAGTGTTGTTCGCCGGAATATGGCTCCACCAGAGATTGTTTTCGATGGTCGGGATTACATTATCGACTGGATCATCAATCTTGATCATGGTTTCGAAACCAGTAGCAATCGAGTTGCGAAGGGTAATTCTCGCATTATCGCGCATATGGAAGGCACCGTTTGTTCCCGTGTTCCCCATACCAATGAAGGTTCCGTTGTAAATCGTGTAATCAGCAACAGGGGTAGCATTCAATGGGGTGGTTGCACCATCCCACTCACCTCCGAAGTCCATACCCTCATTAGGAGCATTATCGGATTCCGTATCGTTGAAGAAACGACCAATCGTGAAGAAGAATTGGACATTTCCGCGATAACCTTGGTCCAAGTCGAGTGAATCATCCCGGTTGAAAGCAACACAGATATAAGAGAGGTTTACTGTACCACCGAAGCACTCAACTCCATCGTCTTTACCAGCAAAAATTTCGATGTGATGGATGGTGGTCTTATTACCAACACCGCCGAGGGTCAGGCCATTGATTTCATTTCCCCCCCCAATATCGAAACCACCGTGACGAATGGACACATAAGTCATTATCCCCCCATTGTGCTCATCGTTAGTGCCGCCGAAGGTGATCAGATCCTGCTGACTATCTGGCAGTGAGAATCCTTCGATCTGGTCGGTGACAGGGTTGGAAACCGACCCGTCATCTGCACGGGAATTAATTACAGCATCACCAAGGATAACCACCCCACCCCAAAGGCGTGTATCTCCAGCCCCACCGGTACCAAGAGGTTGGTCCACGATGGAGGTGAAAACGATCGGTGCTGAGGCAGTACCTTGAGCATCAATCATTGCGCCGTTAGTAATAACAAGGGCGGAGCAGGGATCACCACTGGTGATATTTTCGGGGAGCCTTGAGACAATCGTCGTTCCCGGCTCAATGGTGAGGGTAGCACCATTGGTAACAAACACATAGCCATTGAGCTCGTATACATTATTCGATGTCCATGTGGCATTTGCGTTAATGATTCGGTCTACAACAACGTTCTGGCCGAATGCACTGGTAGCCAGGCAGCCGATCAGACTGAATAGACAGAACAATTTTTGATATCGCTTCATGATTTTTCGGATTCTGTGAAGGTAGGTTAGTGGATTAGTTGAAAAAGTTTTAATAAAACTCATAATTGAACCCGAGGGAGAGCGTCGTTCCAATTTCCTTGAGTTCGTAAATATTGTTTACACCTTGAAAATCCTCGACGCTCTTCTCCCGATCAGAGTTTAGAATATTTTTCGCGGAGAATTTTAGCGTCCATTTTGGCCCAAGTTCCTGAGAAAAGATAAAGTCGAGGGTTGGTGCGGTTCGCTCCAGAAAATCAGGAATAGGACCATTCGTGATCACCGAGAGGCGATCTCCTACCATATTATAAGCCAAGGTGGCTGTGGTTCCCCAATCGAATTGATTAAAGGTAATATCAGCATTGAAAGTATAAGGAGATTGTTCTATCAGCTTTCGGGTATCCGAGGCATCAGGAATAAACTGTCGAATTACCTCCAACTCCTCTGCTGGTATCCCAACTTCTGATTCAATTAGCGCAAAATTGGTTCCTACGGAGAAAAAGCGAAGGGAATCCGAGAAGTAGTCCAAGGACTGGCGATACTCTAATTCAATCCCATATACCTTTCCTTTGTCCGCATTTTGGGGAGAAATCGCGACGCGGCCACCAGCACTCTGCTCGGCTACCTCAATCGGTTTAGTCAAATCTTTATAGAAAACACTGACAGCAACAATTTCACCAGCACGTGGAAACCACTCCCACCGCACAT
Source organism: Opitutales bacterium (assembly GCA_028280845.1). Taxonomy (GTDB): domain Bacteria; phylum Verrucomicrobiota; class Verrucomicrobiia; order Opitutales; family JABSRG01; genus JANQKZ01. Next base: position 25,977 of record JANQKZ010000060.1, read on the forward strand.
CAAAGTTGTGAATGAGGGACATTTCGATATCAGGATTCCCCTGATAAACCGACGCAAGAAAAGGGCTTACTACAGTAATGCCGGCCAATTCCCTATACTGCGGTCTGGCCAGAGTCCGCCCGTAGGCAGCCCTCAAATTCATTTCACCATTTAGGGCGTAAACTAGACTCAGCGCAGGGAGAAAATCGGTTTGGTCAATTTCTGCTGGTTGAAACCCATTGGCTCCGGCAGGTGAAGTGGTGGTGAATTCGGTTTTCTCTGCTCGCAATCCCAAGATGGTACGAAGCTTATCATTAAGCCGCATATCTGCCATCAGGTAGCCCGCCAGGATGGATTTATCAGCGTCGTAATTCGCAAGGTCTATACTTTGGTCAGTCAGCGTATTGGCAAACAGAACGAAATCAGGCCCGCGGTCGGCAATACCCACCTCACCCGGATAATTAGTTAGAATCTCTTTTGAAGCTATGGCATTGGACCAGCGATATACATTTTCACGATATTCCCGTCCACCATCTACATAGCCCACTCCCGTTTTAATAAAAGAACCCTCCATAAAATTAAACCGAACCGGGAATTTGAAGTCAAAGGCCAGGTCCAGATTTTTTTCCTCCAAATCCCGGAAATAGCGGTTGTTTCCACTACCAGAAGCCTGCGCAAATTGATTGGACTGAAGATCAAAGAAATAGTCCATAACCCGAAAATCCGGCTGCTTTTGAGTACTTTTTCCCCAAGATGCCCTGTAATTGAGTTCAAGGTCGTTGTTTGCACCGAGGAAGTCCTTCCCCTCAAATTGAATAGAAGACACGCCTCGCTCCGTATATAGCATGTCGTAAGCTTCAAAATAACGCCCACCTTCGCTCCGCTGGTTTTCTCCTCCACCAATTCGAACCACATCGTCAGCGCTTTGGTTGTGCAACAGACGGAGAGAGTATTCGTGGTTGCTACTCGGCTTGTAAGCAAGCTGTCCAAAGAGTCCCCAATTCACGAAATGGTTCGTTTCTTTAACTCCGAAATTATCTGCTCTAAAGGGAAGATTTCCAGCATCCGGATCTAGATTGGGAGTGAAGGTGAATCGATCAAGATCTGTAGAATAAATCCGAAGGGGGGCTACAAAATTGTCTGCGGCCGGATCAATATCCCCTTGAGAGTAGCGAGCAGAGGTCCCTCCTTCATAGTGGCTGACCCCATTCGAATAATTTAGACTGAAAATATACCCGAGGGCAGAATCTTCTTTAAATTGAATTTGGTCCCCGATGGAGAAGTTAAAGTCGTAAGTTGGGGCCCCCGTTTTTGTAGAGGGAAAATATACCTCGTTATTGAAGGAGTTTATAATGCGATCCAATTCCTCAGCCGGTCCGAAGTTTCCGTTTCTTGCTTCAAAACGGGCAAAGGTTGCAGAGGGAACTCCCGATTCTGGAATATCCGGTTCAGAACGCGTCCCATCATCAATAGCAAGCCAATCCGTTCCTCCCCCGGGAATACTGAGCACATCTTTTCCTGTAGCTGCGGTATTGTATTTTATGGAAAACCCAACTTTTCCAAAAAACTGATCCGGAAATGATTTGGTTCTCATGTCGACACTACCGCCGGAGAAGTTTCCGGGTTGGTCAGGCGTAAACGATTTCGAAGTTACAATACTTTCCAATACCTCAGATGGGAACTGGTCCATTTGAACTGCACGACGATCGGGGTCAGCGCTTGGTACCGTAGCCCCATTTAATAGGGTATTGCTATACCTGTCTCCCAAGCCACGAACTAAAAGGTATTTTCCATCTACAACCGAAGCTCCGGTAATCTTAGTCATAGCCTCAGCCGCGTCAGAAACACCAAGCCGGGTGAAGGCCTCGGCCCCCAGTGCATCGCTAAGAGTCGAGGCTTGTTGCCTAACCCCCAATAGCTTCATTTCGCCTGTCTGAACATCATCAAACGTGACCACAAAAGCGTCGAGCTCCTCAATATCGCTAGACTGAGTAAAGAGGGCTAAATCCAAGTTAGCAACCTCACCGGAAGCAACTTGAACTCCTTTAACACGCAAAGGCTGGTATCTTCCTTGGCTTACCGTCACGACATACTCCCCAGGGGGCACGTCCTTAATGCGGAAATTCCCACTTACATCAGATATGGCAAGGTAGGTGGTGCCATCTATTTTCACCATAGCACCCAGAACATTATTCCCAAGGTCACCATCTACCACAGATCCAGCTATGATTCCCGGCTCTTGATTATAATCAACCGTGGCTAACTGAGGGGAGGATGGCTCCTGTGCATCTGAGGTTGCTGAGCCTTGCTCACTATCATCCGATGAAGGGGCTTGAGCATTTAGAAATGATAATCCAGTAAGAAATGCTACTGTAGCAATGGTGCAAACCCATCGCAGAAGTCGTGATCGTCTCATGTGTTGTTATAGTCCGTTTTCGCAGCAAAGAATATCGCCACGAACTCACTGGTTCCCATAGCTTACTGCAATAGAATAAGCCTCACTTTGCGGAACTTTAACAATGTTACATTTCACGAAAATCGTAACACAAAGGCCTTCTTGAAGCGTGATCGTAACACTTCTCAGGACCACCAATAGCAGCCTTTCGATAAGGCCAAAAACCGGCTAATGAGTAAAAGAAGGCTCGCTGATTCAGCCACCATCACCCGGGATTTCCGGGATGTCAGGAATGACAATATTAGGAGGGCCGGTAGGGGGACCGGAACCTGGATCAAAGCCCGGGATAGTTGGGATATCCACGTCCCCAGAGCCACCACCCGCAGTACCTCCACCTGTCCCTGGAGCCGCACCCGGAGTAACGGTCGGTACTTTAATCCCAAGAGAAGTGCCGGGATCCGGAGGAGCTCCACCCGCAATTCCACCGAAAGCACCGGGCAGCCCCCCAGAACCATCAAAGTTGACCGAGTCCGGGTTCGCTTGTTGGGCTGCAACAATCATTTCAAAGCGCTTCATGACCTCCGGAGGGATCTCCGGTGGAGGTCCGGCCGGGGGGCCACCCACCGGGGGAGGTGGAGGAGTGGCCGGAGGAACTAGGGACGGAGGTTGGGCCGGTGCAAGATTTGGGGTAAGACCGTAAGCGAGTCCGGGATTGTTATTCAGGCGCTTCCCTGATGGCAGGATCAGGTCCAGATAGTCTCGATCCCCTTCCCACTCTACTAAGATACGGGCCTGGTCCATGTCAAAATCCAGAATGGTAAAGGGCGCACCTGCTGCCGCATCCTTTAATCCTAACCAATGGCTCTTTTTATCCGAAAGATGGTGGAGAGAGAATTCCCAGGTTTCTCCGAACCGCACGACACTCCGGAATTCGAGCTCCTTGTTGATTTTCGACGGACCGGTCGGTTTCGCCTCTGCTTCAATCAACTTTGCCTGGGGGGCGGTTGCAGGAAGAAACGGGGAATCCGAAATCAGGGAATCCTCAGCCAGGCAAATCTGGCCAGCCAGACTGAGGATAAGTCCGGCTAGAATCTTGTCCCAGATAGTATGGGAATCCTTGATGGGTAAGTTATTCACGAAAATTAAACACTAGCTCCCTCCCCGGAATCAGCAAGCTCGCAAAACCAGGCCAAATTCACAAGAAGAGGAGCTCTGTCATTATTAGAACGACAAAACCCTTGAAAAGTTGCGCAAAAAATTCGGCGACGTCCTAAGGAACCGAGTACGGGTCTAGGGTTTTGTTCACGCGGACAAAGGATAGTTCGGCAAATTTGGGCACTCCGTTTTCGAACGGCACCTCCACTTCACCTTGGATCAGCGGAAGGGCATACTTAAAGAACTGGTAGTTCATGGAAACCCCATCTTCGTTGATCCAGTTATTCGGTAAAGACTTTACCCCGTTAGCAATTTCGCCCAGCTCAGTGAGTCCCGTTTCACAGGAATAAAAATCGGTTTCGCCTCGAAGGAGCGTGACCATTTTGTCCGTTTGTCCATCAACTGCAGCACGGACAGCAGCCTCTCCCGCCATATAGGCTTCGTTATTATCCGCCAGCGAAGAGCAGTGGGCTGCAGCCCGTTGGGCAAATCCAAGCTTGTTAGTCCGAACCTTAACCTCCAGATGCTGTTCGATCTGGCTTTTCAAATAATCTCCGACTCCACCCAATTGAGAGTGGCCGAAAGCATCTGTGGCTCCTTCCGTGGTCACATAATTTCCATCTCCGTCAACGAGACCTTCCCCGACGACGATAAAACAGTAGCGCTCCTTTTTGAGGACGCGACGAACATCCTCCACCAGTTTTTCCGGAGAAAACGCCACTTCTGGCAAATAAACCAGGTGGGGTGGATCATTGGGATGGTCTCTGCGTTTGGCCAAAGCGGATCCAGCAGCAATCCACCCCGCACTCCTTCCCATGACTTCCAGTATTTGAACCAGGTCGTGCTGTCCCATCGCCTGGCTGTCTTGGGAAATCTCTCGCACCGTCGTGGAAATATATTTGATTACACTCCCGTAGCCAGGACAATGGTCTGTAGACACTAAGTCGTTATCAATGGTTTTCGGAATTCCAATTACTCGTAGCGGGTAATTACGCTCTCGGGCTAAGTTAGAAATTTTATCGGCTGTATCCTGGGAATCGTTGCCGCCGATATAAAAGAAATAGCGTATATCATGCGCCTCAAAGACCTGGAGGACACGTTCGAAATCCAGCTGCGAACGGAGCTTATACCGACAAGTTCCCAGCGCTGCACCCGGTGTATGCCGGAGAGCACGAATACTCTGTTGAGATTCCTCCGCGAGATCAATCAGGTCCTCTTGGAGGATGCCCAGAATCCCATTCACGCCACCATAGATCTCTTCGATGCATTCATGGTTTAAGGCCTCATTAATGACTCCCGCCAGGCTTGAATTAATTACCGAAGTTGGGCCCCCGGACTGGGCCACCAGAACGTTTCCGATGAGTTCTTCTGACATAAAACTATTGCGATTAAAACGGCTACTCTTGGTTCTCGCCGCTCGTCATTGCAATGACAAAAGCCAAAATTTTCCGATGTCAGTCAACCCCTCACTCAAGAAGAATCAGAGAATCTCCAGGGGCTGGTAAGACTCCGCCTCCGGGACTTCCTTTTCCCATTCTTTTACCCTCTCCAGGAAGCGGTCTATCTGCTCGTTTGCGGCCCCCACCTGCTCTGCTGCATGATCCAGAAGCTGGTCCAGAGTGTCCCGGGATAGACCCAGCTCCGGGTCGCCTGCCAGCCGCGCCATCAAGTCATTTTCCAGGCTTTGTCCCTGGCGCAGGGCAGAAACCACTTCGAGGGCGTGTTTCTTGATCACGCTATGGGCCGTTTCACGCCCCACCCCGGCTTTGACTGACTCCATAAGAACCGTGGTGGTCAGCAGGAACGGAAAACTGCGCCGGTTCTCCAACTGGATGATGGCCGGAAAGACCTCCATTTGGCGTAGCACCGTATGGAACGTTTCCAGCAGTCCATCCAGCGCAAAAAAGGCATCGGGGATTACCACGCGACGCACCACCGAGCAGGATACGTCCCCCTCGTTCCACTGATCGCCTGATAGCCCCGCGGCCATCGAAAGATGTCCCCTTAAAATGGTCTGGAACCCATTAATCCGCTCACAACTACGACTGTTCATTTTATGCGGCATGGCACTGCTGCCCACCTGACCTGGGGCAAACCCCTCGCTGGCCAGCTCATGCCCAGCCATCAGCCTCAACGTTTTGGCAAAGCTGGACGGCCCCCCGGACAGGGCATACAATGTACTGACCACCTGAAAGTCCAGCGTACGCGGGTAAACTTGCCCCACGGAATCCATCAGTTTTGGTAAACCGAAATAGGTCAGGACCTCTTTCTCCACGTCGTGGACGACCTTACGATTCCCGTCAAACAGCTGGATCTGGTCAACCTGGGTTCCCACTGCCCCCTTTAAGCCTCGGGCAGGATAGCGGCTGATCAGATTATGGAGGGAATCCAGGGCAATGGAAAACTCTTCCCCGAACATAGCCAGGCGCTTACCCATTAAGGTCGGCTGAGCCGGTACATTGTGGGTGCGGGCAGTAATGACTTCGCCTCGCCAGTCCTCAGTTTGCTTCCCCAGCTCCCTCATTATAGCTACCGACTTCAGGCGAAGCAACTGAAGGGCACGGAAAACCTGGAGCTGCTCCACATTTTCCGTGAGATCCCGGCTCGTCATCCCCTTATGGATATGCTCGAATCCGGCCAGGGCGTTAAATGTTTCAATTCGAGCTTTCACGTCGTGGCGGGTCTTCCGCTCACGCTCATTGATCTCATCGAGGTCCACTTGATCTGCAACAGCTTCATAGGCCTCAATCGCTTCTGCGGGAATCTCAAGTCCGTGGTTCCGCTGTGCGCGCATCAAGGCAATCCAGAACTGTCGCTCCAACTTTACCTTCCCGATCGGTGACCAGATGTCACACATGGCAGGGGAAGCATAACGTTGTGCAAGTACGTTAGGAATGGTCTCCATTTTGAGAAAAACCTAAAATTTGAGGGATTCTCCAAGGCGTGACGACTCTAAAAAGCAGAGCATATCCAATCCGGCTCCTCCTGCGCAGACACCTATCCTAAGCAACGGATCGTAGCCTCCCGCATGACGGCCTCCTGATCATTCGGGCGCTGAATAATAGCTTCAAACGCCATCAAGAATTCAGTTTGAAAATCAATCAACCGCTTCAACTTGATCCGCTTGGCCGTGTTTAGCAATCGGCTGAGATAGAATGGGTTCTGGGAGAAGATGTTGAACGCACTCTTGGGTTCCTTACCCCCGTAAAGATGCTGATAGCGAACGGACGCCGCCTCGAGGGTACTTTTATTAACATGGCCGCCAATGTCCCCCGAATCGCTGAGAACCCGCAGCTGAATGAGCAGCCGATTCATACGTTGCAGGTTTGCGATCAAGCCACGCGCATCCGGACGGGTGAAGAAGTGGCGACGTAAAGCCGCCAACGCAGCTTCCAGGTCCAGGGTATAAAACACTTCCGCGGCTTCAAAAAAATCGGCCTCGCCGAAGTTGGGGACAAAGGAGCTGACCAGCGTTTCATCAATCGTGGCCCCCTTGCCCCCCACATACGCTGCCAGTTTTTCCGTCTCCAGCTTGACCAAGCGGGCATTGTGGCTGACCCGCTCCACCAGAAGGTTCGAAGCAACCTGCGTCATCGTCACCTCGTTGGCCTCACAGGCTTTTTGAATCAGGGCAAACAAGGCCGAGGAATCTTTGTCCCCTCCAATATACTCATAGGAGGAATGTTTTTGTAACCATTTGAATACGCTCCTGCGCCGATCCACCGGAAATGCGGTCAGCAGCACTTTCACCCCCTCGCCATCCAGTCCACTCAATACAGGCTTGAGTTGATCATCGAGAAACTCCTGGGTCCCCTTGGCCCGACCGGTAATGCTATCAGCCAGAAAGGAGATATCTTTAAACCAGACCACCTTGGCTGAGCCGAACATGGGCAGGGTTTGCACCGAAACCTTAAAACTGCGAACCGCCTGCTCAACTTCAGAAAAATTCCCGACGCCCCCCTCGATGATTTCCTGACCGAAGTCATCGGCCCCACTCTCCTCCACGAGCCGGTTAAACAACTGGCGTCCCCGGTCTTGAACCAGATAGTCATCATCTCCGCAAATAAAGGTAAAGGCAGCCATCGTTGTCTACGGAGTTGCCTATCGGCTCGTGCCCACTGCAGCCAGGAAGTCTTCCACTCGATACCTAATCAGTTTTCGCCGCAGGAAATCCAGCGCAGCGTGCACGGCCCGCTCTTTAACTGTCAATCGCTCTCCAGAAAATACCAGTTTCTGGGACCAGACACCCACCTGCGAATAATACCCCAGGTAAATGGTACCTACAGGATTTTCCGGAGTGCCCCCACCCGGCCCGGCAAACCCCGTAATGCTCAAGCCGTAATCCGTGCTGAATCGCTCGGCAACTCCAGTGACCATGGCAACGGCACACTCCGCACTGACGGCCCCATGCTGTGTGAGGATGGACTCTGGCACATCGAGCATCTCGATTTTAGCATCATTGTTGTAGCAGACAACACCACCGGCAAAGATCTTGGATGCCCCGGGAATATTCGTAAAGGCGTCTGAAAGCAGCCCCCCGGTACAGGACTCAGCAATGGCAAGAGTCTTCTCCACACCTCGCATCTGATCGAATGCGATCTTCGCCAAAGAATGGTGCCCATAGCATACAAAGTCATCGCCCAGTTCGATCCGGCATTGTTCGCCAATCTTTTCAATTTCCTCCGTGGACAGCCCACCGTTTGGACTGCTCAGCCGCAAATCAACGATTCCGTGGTGAAAACAAAAAGACACGCGTAATCCCTCGATGCTTTCAAGTATAGGGTTCAACCGGGATTCCAGCGCACTCTCCCCCAACCCGTAGGTCCTCAGTTGGAGATAGGCTTGGTCCGTAAAGTTCATTCCCTCCTCTTCCAACAGGGGAATAACCCGTTTATTCCACATCGGCCGGAGTTCCTGTGAAGGCCCAGGCAGCATGATGAGAATTTTCCCGTCCTTCTTAAGAAAGATTCCGGGAGCCGTTCCAAATTGATTCACGAGTTCGACAGCCCCCTTGGGCAGATAGCACTGCTTGAGATTGTTGTCTGTCATGGTTCGTCCCATTTTGGTAAAGCGGTCTTCAATCCGTTGACGAATCTCCTCGTGGAATTCCAATTCCAGATTCAACAGTGACGCGATAGTCTCTCGCGTCAGGTCATCACTGGTAGGCCCCAATCCCCCCGTGGTAATAACAATATCATTTTGATCCCAACTATCCTTGAAAAAGCGTTTGATATCCTCCGGATTGTCCCGAATGACCAGATTTCGCTGGACCTCCAACCCGAACCGAGTCAACTGATCCCCCAAGTATGCCAGATGTCCGTTTTCCCGTATCCCAATCAGTAGCTCATCCCCCAGATTTATTATTTCTAGCTTCGGTTGCACTGACATTAATAATTCCTAACAAAAATTTGAACGATTTTCTAAATATATACGGGTCGGTTTAATATCGCGAGTTGAAGGACCATATTTCAACGGTAATATTATCGGTATTCAAGAAAGGCCACACCTCTCCCCCTTAGCCACAGACATGGCGTCCAATCCTGCATCCCGCATAAAAGAGCAAGTCCGCCGGATTTCCCACAACCCCGGAGTCTACTTGATGAAAGATCGTTTCGGGCAGGTGCTTTATGTCGGCAAGGCAAAGGACCTCAAAAAACGGGTTTCTACCTATTTTCAGCCCTCCCGGCGTTTTGCTATCGCCCAGCCCAAGGTTCAGGCAATGATTTCCCTGGTCCATGACGTGGAGACCATCGAGCTTCGCAATGAGGCGGAAGCCATACTTCTGGAGGGTCGGCTCATCAAACAGTATAAGCCCCGCTACAACACTGATTTCACGGACGACAAGCGGTTCCTCCTCGTCCGAGTCGACACCCAGGCCGCCATTCCTCGCTTTCGCCTGGTTCGAAATCGCAGGGAGGACCAGGCCCGCTATTTTGGCCCCTTTGCTCAGAGTGGAATGTTGAGAAGAACCTTATCCCAGATGCGCCGCAAATTCGGCATTCTCCTCGGGGATGCCCGTCCCGTCCTGCAACCGGATGGCCGTTACCAGCTTTACGACGACATCCGCCAGGAAATCTATGGCCACAACAATTGGGTCACCCGAGAGGAATATGGGGAGCGGGTCGAAGCCGCATGCGTTTTCCTCGAAGGGAAATCGAGGGAATGGCTGGAAGAACTGGAATCTGCCATGCAGGCGGCAGCGGAAAATCAACAATTTGAGCGTGCCGCAGAGCTTCGTGATGCCGTCCAGGCCCTAAAGCGAACCCTCTCCAAAACTCGGAAATTTACTCGAAATCACCCGGTGGGATTTAACACCACCGAAGATGCCCTCGAAGGACTGAAGACGGCCCTGGGACTCGACCAAATTCCCCGCACCTTGGAATGTTTCGATATTTCACACATCAGCGGCACCTTTCTCGTCGCCTCCATGGTCCACTTTGCTGACGGGGTTCCAGACAAAACCCAGTATCGCCGCTTTAAAATTAAAAGCTTTATCGGCAATGATGACTTCCGAGCCATGGAAGAGGTCGTCGGCCGGCGTTACCGTCGCCTTCACGAAGCGAACAAACCATTCCCCAATCTCGTCGTGATCGATGGGGGAAAAGGGCAGGTCAATGCCGCCCTCAAAGCCTTCCTGATCCTCGACCTCCCCCCACCTCCACTGGTGGGTTTGGCGAAAAAACTGGAGTCTATTGTGTTCCCCGACGAACGGGCGGACTTAAGGCTATCTCATCACGACCCGGGGCTCCAGCTCCTCCAACGCCTGCGGGATGAGGCCCACCGATTCGCCAACACCTTTAATGCGGAACTCAGAAGCAAGCGGCTTAAAGAGTCCGTTCTGGATGATTTTTACGGCCTTGGGCCCGTTCGCAGAAAGGCCCTCATGGACCATTTCCAGTCTCTCGATCGATTGAAAGCTGCTGATATTCAATCGCTTCAGGAGGTCGAGGGTATTGGCCCCAAACTGGCCGCCGAACTAAAGTCATTTCTTGATTCTCATTCCCCCGGATCCCATGAGTGATGTTAACCAGCAATTGTCCACCTTCCTTCAACAGAGCCCTTCCATTCATCCGACGGCCTATGTCCATCCCAGGGCCTATGTGGAAGGGGCCACCACCTTGGGCCCGCTTGCCAGTGTGTGGCCCATGGCCGTCCTCCGAGCCGATATTAATTCCATTATAATTGGAGAAGGCACCAATATCCAGGATGGTTGCATCGTTCATCTAGCAGATGATTTTGGCGTGTCCATTGGCTCCTACTGCACCGTGGGTCATATGGCTGTTGTCCATGCCTGCACCGTGGAGAACAACTGCTTGATCGGCATTCAATCGACTATTCTGGATGGGGCTTTCATTGGCCGGGATTCCATCATTGGGGCGCAGGCATTAGTCACCCGCAACACCAGGATCCCACCCCGCAGTCTCGTGCTGGGGTCCCCGGGAAAAGTCGTCCGCTCCTTAACCAGTGAGGAAGTCCGGCAAAACGCAGAACTGGCGAGAAAGTATATTACGGTCGCAGAGGCCCACCGCCATATGACCGGACCTACTCTGGATAAACCATGACCGGACTCTTCGCTAAGGGAAAGTCCGCCACCGCATGTTTGACCTCAACTCGGTGGGGAACCCCCTTGGCCAGGTATGGGGAGAGGTCAAAAGAGAAGGCATGCTTACCATTACCAATCCCGTGCTCCTTTAACCCGGGTCGAAACCCACCCGCGGTGAAACGCTTGACACACTTTAGGTCGACCCAAAGTTCCAATTCTACCGGGTCTTCCCTGCCTTCCTGGTATGCCCAGCCCCCAATCTGGTTCCAGCTTGCCCGGTCGATGACCCCCTTGAATTTCGAGGCCTCACCTGCCAATTTATAGCGGGTATTGTTCAGAGATACCACACCCGATAACTCGGCCACGCGTCCTTCATCGAGGTCAACCCTCAGGAACTGGCCAAGAGCGGTCACCAGGTTATCCGGGAAGAGCAAAGCTTTTTCGTAGGAGAAAAAGAGTGTGGGAAAGTGGTTTTTCCCGGTAAAGGCAATCGCGGACCCCAGGTAATTCAAAGCATCCTGCATCGCCGACAGAAAGTCGTTTGCCCCAGCCATCTGGTTTCGCGTAGTCGTTGCCACGGGGTCACGCACACAAAAGATGAAGATGGGATTCCGCAGCTCCTTCCCCAGAAAGTCGATATACTCCATTGTTGCCGGGTACTTCCATCCCCAGATTGGAAAGGTCTTGTTTCTTTCCTTGATGATTTTTTTCAAACGACCAGGATCCCGATCTCGAATTGCGTGACGAATCTCAATATCCTCGAGCAAATTCGAGTCTAACTCCTCCCCCATATTAAATCCCATATTGATCAATAACTGGGTCAACATGGTAGTTCCGCTCCGCGCCGGGCCAGTCACCACGATCGTGGCCTTCGCCAGCGGAGTATCCAGCGGGTTGAGAATATGGATTCCTGTATTAAATAAGGGACGCTCTGATTCCATGGGAACTTCCATGCTTTTAAATATCATTCTTTTTTGTCAACGGCCTCGTCACTCGAAAATTTCGGCCTGTCCCGGCTTAATCGGCCCCGGGATCCACACACAAAACGGGCCTAAACGAGCCCTCACTTGATTCAATCCCAAAACCGACTAAACTGGCAGTTATGAAATCTTTCTTTATCTTTATAAATCTTGCCAGCCTTTTGGCCTTTATACCCGCACAAGCTATGGATGAACCTATTGCCGTTGGGGCCAACGCCCCCATATTGAAATCAATGGATGAGAATGGAAACTCGGTCCACCTTGGAGACCTTTATGGGAAGGGGCTGGTTCTGGTTTACTTTTACCCCAAAGCAGATACCCCCGGCTGCACCAAACAGGCATGTAGCCTCCGGGATGCCTACACCACATTGAGTGATCTAGGAGTCACCGTGGTAGGAGTGAGCATGGATACCGCTCAGGACCAACTCGCTTTTAAAGAAAAATACAATCTCCCCTTCACCCTATTGGCTGACAAATCCGGAGAGGTGGTGAAAGCCTTTGGCGTCCCCGTTCGCATGCGGGGGGAAAACGGATTTGCCAGCCGTCAAGCATTCCTGATCGAGGATGGTAAAGTCGTGTGGCGAGATCTGAAGGCCTCTACGGAAGAGCAGGCCAAGGATGTATTAGCCGTGCTGGCTTCTCGCTAATGCGTTTGAAGTGCAACCGGCTTCGCTCCCTCCAGTTCAGCTTTGACCTCCTTCCGGTGGAATAACTTCTCTCCAAGGTAGAGAAGCGATGGAGTTAGAATCAGGGTCAAGCCAGTGGCAAAAATTAAGCCGAAGGCTACACTCGTAGACAGCTGGGTCCACCACTGCGTAGACGGGGCTCCATGGCTGATATGGCGAGTGAAAAAGTCAATATTCAGGGAAAACACCATCGGGAGTAGACCCAACACTGTTGTCACAGTAGTCAAAAGGACGGGCCGCAGACGTTGGGCCCCCGTGCGAAGCACAGCTTCTCGAGGAGCCATGCCTTTCCCCCGCAAGATTGCATAGGTATCAATCAACACGATATTATTGTTCACAACAATACCCGCCAGGGAAATCACCCCGATCCCATTCATGACAATTCCAAATGGCTGTTGGGTAATAATCAGTCCGAGAAATACGCCTATCGTGGAAAAAATCACCGCGCTGAGAATCAGGAGTGCGTGGTAAAAGTTATTAAACTGAGTCACCAGGATCATCCCCATAACAAACATGGCGATCAGGAAGGCTTTCATGAGAAACGCCTGCGCCTCCCGTTGCTCCTCATCCTCCCCCCGGAACCGGACTTGCACTCCTGGCGACACCCGACCCGGGGCGGCCATCCATTCCTGAACCTCCTTACTCAGATCATCGGCCAGGAAGCCCTCCTTCACATTGGCCGATAGCTTCAAGACCCGCTGAGAATCCGTTCGTTGGATATTACCCACCTTGGGCGCCGGGTTACGTTCAATAAACTGCCGTATAGGAACCAAACCAAACGGCGTCTGGATCCTCAAATCATCTATGGCCTGTAAGCTCCGCTTCGTCCTGGGATAGCGCACACGAATTTCAACTTCCTCATCCGTTCCCTCCGGCCGGTAAGTCCCCACTTCCAGGCCATTGGTCACAAATTGAATCGCATTGCCCACCTGGGTGATGTCTGCCCCGTATTTGGATGCCTCGACCCGATCCACCTCCACTTGCCACTCAATTGCAGGAACCGGGCGGGTATCATCAATATCGATCAGGCCTGGCATCGATTCCATCTTTTCCCGTAACGCCAGCAACATGGGCTCAATGCGATCACTGAAGCGGGAGGAAATTTCAACCTGGATAGGTTTGCCTACAGGCGGACCCGCATCCGGCTGCCGCTCATTTAAGATGATGCCCGGCACTCCATTCATCATGCGTTCAAAATCCCCGGAAACACGGGCCCAGACTTGCTCAGCCGATCCATTTGGCACCTCGACTCGCAGTTGCGCAACTTGCTTGGGTAAACTGGATGTGACCAGGGCTTGGGTACCGCTAAACAGGTCGACCGTAATGATACCGTCAATCCCTTGTAGTTGGCGAGCTGCTCGGGCCATCAATCGCCAGTGTGCATCCCAGGTTTCCAGCGAGTCCGGACGTATATCCACCACGATTCGTTCGGGCTTGCTCATCCGCCTAAGCTCAACCCGCGAACCATCTAGGACTTTTCGTAAATCTCGAGTCCAGGCGGCAGTATCCGGTTGCGCATCTTCTTCCAAAAAGACGACCAGTCGTCCTGGAGGTACATCACTCTTATGATCCATTAAAACATCGCTTCGCTCGACACGCACCCCGGGAATTAAAGCGGCAAGTCGTTCTTCGACACCATCGATTTTCTCCTCGATGAGCGAAGTCGGCATTCCGGATAGGGCATCCAGTTCCAGGACAATAGCCCCTCCGGGGGCAGCCTCCACCAGGCGATACCTGAATTCCGATACCCCCTCTACCCAACGCCGGATTTCACTCATGATCTCATCAGAGGTAGCCCGGTTTTCCCAATAGGCGAACTCCATTTGAATCACGCCGTGCACATCTTCCAGCAAGTCCATACCGGGGAAACTCGTAGAACTTCTTGAATAAAATGTATCCACACCATCAATACTCAGGATCCGATCCTCAACATCTTTGACCAGATCATCCATCTCCCATGGAGACAGGTTCCCCCGCATCCGAATATCCAAGGACATGGTTTCGGGCTCCACATCCGGAAAAAACTCCACACCTTTACCCACCGCACCGTATAGCATGAAAACACCGACTAGAGAAAACGCAGCCCCCATGACAGTTTTAATTGGATGGTAGAGGAAGAGCTTCAGGATACGTACATAGATCCCCGTAAACCCGCCAACACACTCCACATCGCCCTTTTCTGAGGCTGCCAGACTCTTCATTGTGGCGGGATTCGCAGCGCCGGGTTTCCCGATAAGGGAGCCGATTGTTGGCACAAAAATGAGGGCCATTACCAGAGAGGCCGACAGGGTCGCAATCAAAGTAATGGGGAGGTATTTCATAAACTCGCCGACCATTCCCGGCCAGAAGAGCAAAGGCATGAAGGCCGCTAAAGTTGTTGCCGTCGAAGCGATGATGGGCAGCGCCATGCGTTGCGAGGCCAGCAGGTAGGCCTGGGACCGATGAATCCCCTCAGACATTTTCCGGTCCGCAAATTCAGTCACGACGATGGCCCCGTCGACTAGCATGCCAACCGCAAGGATCAGGCTGAAGAGGACGACGATATTGATCGTCAGCCCCAGAATGGAAATGACGAGGATGCCCGCAAGGAAGGACCCCGGAATCGCCACACCGACCAACAGCCCTGTCCGTAACCCAAGGGCCCCGACAATAACCACCATGACAAGAATGATCGCGCTCAGCACATTATTCTGCAAATCCGTCAGCATCAGTCGAATATCGTCAGACTGGTCCTGGGTATAAGCGACGTTCAAGCCTTCCGGCCAATACTGCTGCTCCTGCTCCACGATTGCCCGCACCTTATCCACCGCATGAATTACATTTTCCCCAACCCGCTTTTTAACTTCAAGGGTGACGGCGGGCAACCCATTGACCCGGGCAAACCCATCCGGATCCTTGAAAGTTGAACGCACAACCGCCACGTCGGACACCCGAACCACCTGATCGTCCACAACCTTGATGGGGTTGTTTAAAATGTCGTGCACATCCTCGAACAATCCCGGAACTTTAACGGGGAGCCGACCACCGCCGCTATTCAGGTTGCCAGCGGCTACCAGCTGATTATTGCGACGGGCCAAGGCAAACATATCGTCTTGCCGGAGGTTATAGGTCTCTAAATAAACAGGATCGAGGAGGATTTCTACCACTTCCTCCCGGTCGCCCCCGATATCCACCTCAAGCACCTCGCTGATGCCCTCCAGCTTGTCCTGCAGATCACGGGCAAGCTTGACCAGAGTGCGCTCGGGAACATCGCCCGACAGAGTCACCACGATAACGGGAAACATGGCCAGGCTGACTTCGTTCACTTCCGGTTCCTCGGTCTCCTCGGGGAGTTCAGCCTGAGCCAGATCCGCCTTTTCACGTACATCCGCCAAGGCAGAATCCACATCAAAACCAGCCTCAAACTCCAAGGTCACACTGGCGAACCCTTCGGAAGCCTGGGCCGTCATCTCCTTGACTCCCTCAATCCCTCGCAGCTCAGTCTCCATCGGGCGGATTAACATGCGCTCCGCATCTTCAGGAGAGATGCCCTGGTGAACCATGGACACATAGATGATTGGTATCGTAATATCTGGGTTCGCTTCCTTGGGGATCGTCAAATAGGCATAGAGCCCGGAAGCTAGGATCAGAATAAGGCAAAGGATAACCGTCCGGCTACGGTGCAAAGCAGACTCAATAAAGCGATTCACGGCTATCTTCCACTTGGTTTTAGTGTGGCGACCGGCTCACCCGAAATATCGGTCAAGGATTCCTTCACCGGCTTCACGACATCCCCCTCCTTGGCAAAGCCCTGTCCCACCACGATCAGGTCAAAGGACTCAGGAAGCCCGGAAAGCCAGACATAGTCCGTATCCGCCTTAACCAATTCTACTGGATAAAAAACTACGCGATTTCCTGGATCCACTGCCTTAATCCCTAATATGCCATCTTCATTGAGAGACAACAGGGCGGGAGACAGGCGATGCGCCAACACTTCTCCGATGGGAATGTGCACATCACAAGTGATGCCCGCCCGAATCATTCCATCCGGGTTCGGACATTCCAGTTCAACACGAAAGGTGCGACTCACCGCATCACCGCCTGGAGCAACATAACGCACCGTTCCTTCCAACGACGGCCCACTGTTGCGCAAGACGGCAAAGCCTCGACTCCCCGGATGGATAGAGGTCACATTTTTCTCCGTCACAGTTCCTGCAATCACAATCGGATTTAGCTCGATAAACTCAGCCACAGGATCCCCCGCCATGACGTAATCCCCATCCTCGACAAACCGGTCGAGCAGAAAACCATCAAAAGGGGCCGCTACCTGGGTGTTTTCCAGGTCTTCCCGGATCGTTCGAACCAAAGCCTCGGCGACCAGCAACTGGGTTCGTGCCTGTGCAAGGGCCGTCTCCGCCTGATACCCCTTATCCGCCAGGCTTTGGGCCGCCTCAAATTCCAACTTCCGCTGCTCCACCAGGGCTCGTGCCTGGTTTAATTGATCGGTTCGGTCCAAGGCTTCAATCGAGAGGATAGGTTCCCCGGCAAGGAGCCGGCCGCCTCGCCTTGCCGGCACAGCGTCAATTCGCCCGCCGGTTTCCGCCTTTAAAGTCACCGATCTGGCAGGTTCGGTCTTACCTGAGAAAGCAGCAGTTTGGCTCACTGTCTGAGCAACCTGCTCGCGCACACGAACCGTCAACATCGGGCGGCTCGGCACATCACTAATTCCCGCGGCCAGTTCCGCCTCGTCCGTGGATGCTCCCGTAAACACTCCCGACAACAGCCATAGCCCGAGGACTACAATAAATCCGAGTGCAATAAATTTAGGGTTTTTCATCAATAGCCTGTTTTGAATAAGCGAGTCAAAAAAGCGGGTGGCCGCTTCATCTAAAGAAACCGGAAATAATAAGGGCCTCTCAAATCGAAAGGCAAGGATACTGTCTCCCCATCGGTAGAAGGCTCGGTTCCAGCTATTGAACCAGGACTTCCAGATCCCTTATTTGGTCCCGTAATTCCGCGGCATCTTCAAACCGCTCGTTGCGAATCGCATCCTGCAGTTCCTTCTCCAGATATTGAAGCCGGTTCTTCAGCACTTCCTCTTTCGATGAATCCCGGGGAACTTTTCCCACATGCAAGGAGCCTCTATGCATCCGCTTAAGGATAGACGGCAACACGTCCTCAAACGCCCGATAACATTCCGGACATCCTAAGCGACCCCGTTTTTCAAAATCCTTTTGGGTCAGCCCACATACTGGACAGGATCGCCCGGAGGCTTTGGGTTTAGGTAAATCGATAGAGCCGATCAAATTGTAGGCATCCGGTTCCAATAAGCCGTCCGATTCCGCTTGGCTCTGAGGAATCGCCTTCTTGACCACCCCATCCGCCGTGACAAACGTGATATAAACCATAGTTTCCGCCGGGGTTGGCTCAGGATTTTGTGTATCAGGATCCATTTATCGTCTCTATCAATTCCAGCATGTTAGTTTCCCCTCTCTTCGCAAAGCGGCAAATAAAGAAAATTAGCTTTTTTTTAGGTCACCGGTTGAAATTTCAAATATTCTGCCGATATTGGAAATGTGACTCCTTCTAGGAGTCGGGGTAACAGAACAAAGTAGAAAATGAAGCGCGCGGCTTAGGGGTAGGTCGCGCGCTTTTCTTTGTACGGCTCTCAAGCCGGATTTGTTAAAAATCTGATAAATATTTTTTTATGAAAATTGTTCTTGAATAAGGAGGCGTTGTTGCAGATATTGTAATCCTCACTCCCGTAAAGGGAGTTTGGGGTAACAGAATAAAGTAGAAAATAAGTGGCGCGCGACTTAGGGGTAGGTCGCGCGCCTTTTTTTTATAAAAAAAAGGCCGCAGGAAATTACTGCAGCCATTGAGGGGAAGGGGCTCAGGTAAGCCTTATTTCAGCTTGTCATAACCACCCTTCATAATTTTAGCAACGACGACATAGCTGATTTTGTGGGCTTTGGAAACCGCATTCATGGAGGCACCCGCTTTTACTTCCTTCTTAATTGCATCTCGAAGCTCAGCCGTGACCTTAGTCCGAGTACGTTTCCGGCCGGCAGTAGCAGCGACCGCTCCGGTTAATTTCACATTATATTTTTCTACAAGGGCCTCAACCAGCGCTTTGGGAGTCTTATATCCACTACTCTTTACGAGGGTTTCTAATGCCTTGTCTTTGGCTTCTTCCTCTTTCTTCTTCAAAAGCAGATTCTTTTTCAACTGAGCGAGTCGGGCTTCTTCTTTTTCTATTGTTTTAAGTTCTTTCGATATATTCATACTTCACTGGTATAATAATTAGGGGATAGGTGCAGAGCTTAAGGAGTACCTATAAGGAGGAGATTTCAATACATTTTTCGCTATTTATAAGAATGAAGTATCATTCCACTGCTCTTTCCGGTGAGTTCAGTTCCTGGTCACATCCCGATGGAGGCATGCTCGGTCCTCTCTGTGCCCGCCAATTCCAATCCTCCTCAGCTTTGGCTATCCCGGGGAAATCCCATTAAGGGACGCCTCCGCACTCGATTGCAAAAATGCCCTGTGCACCAGGGTTGTCGATTCTTCGACCTGCGTGGGAAGAAATTCATCTGCGTTGAAAAATCCAAGTCCCGTGAAAACGGAAGTATTCTTATAAATACCTGAGTCCGGCCTGCGCATCCCGCAGGCAACTACACATGTTGTATCACATCGAGGGGGCAAGCAGGGAAACGTGCCCTACTCCTAGTCGAAAACAGGAACAAAAGCAAACATCACCCTAGGTTTAACTCTAATAATTCACATCTGCAGCCTTGTGTGTTTATAGCTACTCGTTGGAAAAAATAGCCGCCCTCGATTAGTCCCGGCAAGAACCAGACATATCTGTATCAATCCATTATGTTTACGGCGTATTCGATTCTTACTCAGCCTCCTCGTATGCCAACGGGCCTTGCACCACCTCTTTTGTCAATACCAGCTCGGGCTCATTCTATATATGAACGCCTGTATCACTTAAATAGCGAACGGAGCTCCGATTCCATACAATTGGTATTTAGTGGATTCACACAATGAACCCCTGCCACGGAAGTGTTTTCGGTCATTTTTTAAATGAAAGGGGCCTCCCCATACCTCCAGAAAACGTTGGACCCCGGACCGGGTAAGCCTTAGCCAGGATGCGATAGACCCAGAGACGCTTTCTTATGACCAACTTTTCCAGCATCAAGGCATGCGAACGATCGACAGCCGCAGCCACAGATTTCTAATTTGGCAGGCAGAACTGGACGACTTCGACCTTATAAGACATGATGTTCATTTCATAAAATGAATCTGCTGCACCATTTGTCCACCTTGATTCGGCAAACCGACTACACCTTGTCAACGGCCGAAAGCTGCACTGGAGGCCTGGTGGGACATTTTTTAACAAATATTCCGGGCAGTAGCCGATGGTATCGCGGAGGGGTCATTGCCTATTCGAATGATGTGAAAATGGACCTTATCGGAGTGAAGTCCCAGACACTTGAACAATTTGGAGCCGTCAGCCCGCAAGTTGCCAAAGAAATGGCTCTCGGGGCCTGTAGTCGGTTTCGATCGTCGATCGGGCTCAGCTCGACCGGAATTGCCGGCCCCACGGGGGGAACCGAAACCAAGCCTGTTGGCCTCGTTTTTATGGGAATCTGTATGAATGAACAGACCATGGCCCGGAAATTCGTCTGGCCGTACGACCGCGAGGGCAACAAAGAAGCCAGTGCGGAGCAGGCGATTCAAATGGTCATTGACCTGCTGTCAACTTCGCTCCCATCTTGAGCGCTTATGTTCGACCGCCATACCGAGAGATCAGGATCCTCCAGCCTCAAGTGGGATAAATATAAGGGCAAAGATGTACTCCCGATGTGGGTGGCAGATATGGATTTTCGGTCGCCTGAACCCGTTATTCAAGCGCTGCAGGAGCGAGCGGACCATGGTGTCTTTGGATACACCCTCCCCGATAAAGAACTGGTAGATACAGTCGTCCGGTATCTGAAAACACAGCATGGATTCTGCATTGAACCCAATTGGCTGGTCTGGTTACCCGGCCTCGTTCCTGCATTAAACCTTACCTGTCGCGCATTCCCGGGAGATGTAGCCACGTTCACTCCGGTCTATCCTCCCTTTCTGACCGCCCCTGACTATGCCGGCTGTACTTGCCATTGCTCATCCTTGGTTCCATCCGGCAATCATTGGGCCATCAACTGGGAAGATCTCGAAGCGGGAATCACGGATGAAACAACCATTCTCATGCTATGCAACCCGCATAACCCGGTGGGTAAAGTGTTTAGCCGAAATGAACTGGAGCGCCTGGGGGACATCGCCCAGCGTAATGATCTGATCATCTGCTCCGACGAAATTCACTGTGACCTGATTCTTGAGCCGGATCAAAAGCATATCCCCACTGCAACCATCTCTCCGGAAGTTGCGGCACGTACCATTGCCCTCTACGCCCCAAGTAAAACTTACAATCTCCCCGGGTTGTCCTGCGCCTTCGCTGTCATTCCCAATACCCGGGTACGTCACACCTTTAAACAGACCATCCGTGGCATTATCACGGAAGTGAATGCTTTTGGCTTCGCCGGGTGCCGGGCCGCCTATCAGTTCGGAGAGCCCTGGCGACAAGATCTGATCACCCAACTGCGTGCCAATCGTGACTTTCTCTACCGGTTTATCGAAACCCATTGCCCGGAAATCAAACTGCTGCCCATGGAGGCCACCTACCTGGCTTGGATCGATGTAACGGCACTCAAGCTAGACGATCCGGTGAAATGGTTCGAAGACCATGGACTGGGCCTCAGCGATGGCAAATTTTTTGGACAACCCGGCTATGTCAGAATTAATTTTGGGTGCCCCTTCGACACCCTTAAAGCGGGATGTGATCGCCTCTCCAGAGGAGTCCAGGCCGCACGTTCTCTTTTATGAAAATCTACGTCTACGACAAATGTTCTACCTGCCGTAATGCTCTGCAGTGGGCAGACGGGCATAACCTGGCTTACACCAAAGCCGCCATCCGAGAAACGCCTCCAAGCACAGAGGAATTAAAAACCATGCTGGGCTACTACAATGGCGAACTCAAACGACTCTTCAACACCTCCGGCATGGACTACCGCGCCCTCGGCCTCAAAGACCGCTTGCCCGGCATGTCTGAGGAGGAGGCGCTTGAGTTGCTGACTAGCAACGGCAATCTGGTCAAGCGCCCCTTTGCCCTGGGAAACGGTAAGGGCCTCGTCGGCTTCCGCCCCAAGGAGTGGGAAGCCACCTGGCTATAAGCCAAACTCAACTTTCACCTTGCTGAATTGCTCGAGGGCAAATTCAAGGTCCTCTTGAGTATGGACAGCTGATACCTGTGTCCGAATCCGGGCTTTCCCTTGGGGCACTACCGGATAAAAGAATCCGACCACGTAGACCCCAAGCTCCAACATGCGAGCGGCCACCCGTTGGCTGAGCTCCGCATCTCCCAACATGATCGGAACAATAGGATGAGTCCCGGCAAGGATATTCATCCCCATGTTTTCCAGCTCGGAGCGGAAAAAGCGAGTATTCGCCTCAAGCCGATCCCGAAGCTCTGAGGACTGCTCCAGCAACTCCAATACCTTCAAGGAAGCCGCAACAATCGGAGGGGCGAGCGTATTCGAAAAGAGGTAAGGCCGAGAACGTTGCCGCAACAGCTCAATGATCTCTTTTCTCCCTGAAGTATATCCACCGCTTGCACCGCCCAGGGCCTTCCCCAGGGTTCCGGTGTTGATGTCGATACGATCCAGAACCCCGCAGTGCTCATGAGTTCCACGACCCTTAGCCCCCATGAACCCAACCCCATGGCAATCATCTATCATCACCAGGGCCTCATAATTCTCCGCCAGGCGGCACACCCCTGCCAAATCCGCAATGATACCGTCCATGGAAAACACGGCGTCGGTGGCAACAAGAATAAACCGGGCTCCGGCCTCCCTTGCGGCTCTGAGCTGAGTCTCCAAATCCTGCAGGTCGTTGTTCTGGTATCGATAGCGCTTGGCTTTACATAAACGAATTCCATCAATGATGCTGGCATGGTTGAGTTGGTCACTGATTACGGCGTCCTCCGCCGTAAGCAGAGTTTCAAAAAGTCCCCCATTGGCGTCGAAACAACTGGGATACAGAATGGTGTCCTCCGTCCCAAGAAAGTGGGATATCGCTTCCTCCAAGGCTTTATGCTGATCCTGGGTACCACAGATAAACCGCACGCTGGCCATTCCAAACCCACGCTCCTCCAAAGAGCGCCTGGCGGCCTCAACAACTTCGGGGTAGTTGGCTAGACCAAGGTAATTATTGGCGCAAAAATTCAGCACCTTCGAGCCATCCCCCAAGTGAACCCAAGCCTGTTGGGAATCTGCGATGGGGCGCTCCTGCTTAAAGAGACCCGCTTCCTTTATCGATGCCAGTTCGGCATCCAAGTGCGACTTTATTTGGGAATACATGCGTCATGTATAATTTGAAATCCGCTCAGTCTCCACCCTATTCCACAACTATCCACTAAAACTGGGGCACATGGAGTATAGCATTGTTTCTCTCCCCCGCCCAGTTGACCCAAGGCGTGCGAGCAGGGACACCCCATACCCTTGCCCTGCCAGCTACCACCACTCTCGCCGTGCAGGAAATCGGGGCCAATGCTTTCGCTATTGCCCTGCCCTTAATCGAGCGGGTCGTCACCATAAATGAAGATGATATAGCAATCGCAATTCTTCGCTTCCTCGAACTCGAGAAAAGCGCGGTTGAAGGGGCAGCCACCACCCCCCTCGCCGCCCTACCCAGTGGGCAAATCCACGACCTTGAAGATAAGCATATCATCCTTCCGATTTGCGGTGGAAATATAGATCCCGATATCATCAGTCGGATCATCGAAAGGGGTCTCGTCGCCGATGACCGAATGGACCGTTTTTCTGTTGCAATCAACGGCCGCCCCGGGGGCCTGGCCCGCTTGGCAGGCACAATCAACCGTTGTGGGGCCGCCATCCACGACATCTTCCACGACCCCGCATTCAACGGTCCTGATGTGGCCGCCGTCCAAGTCCTGTGCGTCGTCGAAACCCGCGACCCAAACCACATTCAATCCCTACTCCAAACCTGAAGGCAAGAAGGCTTCTCCCCCAGATCTATATAAATTTTTCCATGATTCATTATTTAAATTAACCTCAGGCCGATATCTTGTTACGAATTAATCCCATACAACCTAAATTTTGCTTTGCAAATACGCCTTTTCATAAGCAATAAGATAACTCTAAATACCTTTCTTCGACGGGTTTACATACAAAACAAGTCATCGCTATCACCTGCCTCAGGTCAGTTTCGGGGAAAGCGCAACATCCAACCAAATACATGGCACGTAAAATCAGTTTTCTGAACTACAAAGGAGGGGTCGGCAAAACCTCCCTGATCGTTAATGTCGCAGCTAGCTTAGTACGTCGGGGTAAACGGGTGTTGCTGGTTGACCTCGATACTCAGTCCAACACCAGCATCTGGCTCATGCGACTGAACCGCTGGAATGAATTAAATTCGACCGGAAAAGGTGCCTTGTATTCCATCTTCGATCCCGGGCATGACACCCTTTCCAGTATCGTGATCAAGGATGTCGTCCAGGATAAACTGGGGAAAGCGATTCTCCCCGGCCTTGATGTCATTCCCACCACTTTTAATCTGGTAGATATCGAAAGTGAGTATCGAGATGATCCCAAGTGCCCCAGCTTCGTTCTCTTCCGCCGGCAATTGCAAGAGCTGGAACCCCAATACGATTTCATTCTGTTCGATTGCCCACCCAATATCCTGAGAGCTTCGCAAAATGGCGTGTTTTCCAGTCAGGAACTCCTGGTTCCCTGTAATCCGGATGCCCTCAGTTTAATTGGTTTCACCCTCTTGGTGGAAAAACTCATGCTCTTCAACCAACGGAGTGCGACTTTCCGTGAAGCAGGGCAGGGCAACCCACCTCAAGTGTCCGGCCTGGTTTTCAACTCTATCCAGCCCGGAATGGATATCGAGGTCCCCAAGATGCGGATGCAACTGCGCATGAATCAATTTAAGAAGCAAAAACGCACCGCGCCCGGCGCCAAAATATTTTCGTCTTATATCCGGCGTGCTGCCGTAGTCCAGCGGGCTGTCACGTTGGGCATGCCTGTCATCAATGTGGCCGAGCAGGGCTCCTCCGAGGAGACCGACGCTGTCGTTCAGGATTACCTGGCAGTTGCTGACGAAATTATCCGCCACCGTCCCCTCGGCATGGAGGAAGAACTTGCTTAGCATTGGTCGCGCGTTTACTTTTTTATTCAACAACGGGAACAAAAACTACCTCAGGATTCACACATGTCCGACACCCCAGGCCCTCATGACTCTTCCCAGGACGCTCAGCTTGCCGAACTTTGGGATCAGGTAAGAAAGAAATTCGCCACCTCCATTATGGTGGAAACCAGCCTCTCCAGCCTCGCTCAAAACGCGGAAGCCATGGACTGGCCTATCGATGGCGACGATGAAACACCGTCAAAATACATCGATTTCTCCTACGATGAGTTGAAGTTGCTCCCGGAATTTGCCCCGGATCACTCCCGGATTGGGCTCCTTGTTGACATCCTTCACGAGACTCTCGCTTTCGATGATCCCTTTGGAGATATGGCGGAGCAGATAGAGGCCTCCACTTCTGCCGGGGACCAGACGGTTACCCGCGTGTTGGAAGATCTTCAAATCCCCAGCGATTACCCAATTAAGCTCACAAACCTGTCGGAAGAGTCTCAGGATCTCTGCACGGCTGAAGGCATCGAGACCATTGGCCAGTTTGCTGAATTCGCGCAGAACATGGCGCAAAACGTCGTCATCGGTGGAGATTTCCGCGCCTTCATCAATGCCCTCCAGCAGTGTGATGAGGAAGAAATCGGGAATTATCTCCCCTTCCGGCAAAACCACAAGGGACTTCATGCCCCTGAAGCCTTTGGCATGGTGATCCACTCGCTTTCTGAAGACCAGAAACTGGGGCTCGCTCAGTTCTTCGGAGTCTCTCTAACTGAGGCTGAACAGGCCAAAGCGTCCTCCGAAGTCGATACCGCCAACCTGGTTAATCGGCTTCAGGCAAAGATCTCTCCGATCCTCCTTTACTTTGGTGAAGAGCGGGAGCGCCTCAGCCAAATGGTTTCCAAAGGCGAATCCCTCGACCGGACCTTCCTCGTCCTCGGAGACGAAACGGTCGAAAAGATCAGTATCGGACTCATCGGAAATATTTTCAGTGGAAAGACCGTAACGCCCCCGAAGCCGAAAAAGCAAAAAGGTGGCTTCTTCGGGCGGTTATTTGGTAAATAACCTTAAACTCGCTCCAATCCTATGAGACCAACGGAAATCCGCAGGCAGGCCGAAACGGGCGGAGCTCCGCGTAAAGGCTTTACCCGGCCGGACCTCCCTCCCCCGCCCCCACCACCTCCACCGAAAAAGCGGAAACTGTCCCTTCGATTGGAATCGGCCGGTCCCTCGGCCGTCGAGCGACAGGCTCACCAGAATATTCAGAAAATGATGTCCATTACCCGCTCCCCCTTCGACGGGGCGGGAAGCGGAGGCACCGGCGGAGGTCAACCCGGTTCGGCTGTGGCATCATCCGAACTAGCCGAGCTTGAAAGCTCTCTCAAAGAATACAAGCGGGAGCTCAATGAAAAGGAACGCGCCTTGGAGAACCTCGAAGTACGTTTAGCTGAAAAGGAGCGCGACCTTTGGGAATCGGAGGCCCTGTTGAAGGCTCGAGAAAAGATGGTTCAGGCTCAGATGCAGATGCGGGAACAGCAAGCCAGCAGCGGGTTGACCCAGGAGGAAAAAGAAGCCCTCGAACAAATGAAGCGCGAACTGGATGAACAGGAAGAGCGCATCAAGGGAATGAAAGATGAATTTAAAGAACGTGAAGCGTTCATTGAGCAAAGCGAAGAAATGCTCATGCAAAAAGTCCAGGACCAGCAGGAACGCGAAATGGAACTCGAACAGCGACTCGAAGTGGTCAAATCCCGCGAATCCGAACTCGGTATCGAATCGCCACCGGAACCGAAAAAACCCGCCTCCTCTGCTGAAGATGAGTGGGGGTCCTTCTAGTAACCCGCTGTTAATGCGGATGTCAGGAGGGGTACCCTCTTGGCGACTAGAATTCCATCCCTTATTCCTTGATTGAGAACTCCACCTGCGGTTGGTCCGCCTCACGGCTTTCTGGATCGACCAGGAAGGCACGACCCGCTTCCAGTCGACCGGAATTATTGAAATAGGTCATCACCGCTTGCTCACGGAACCGCGCTAACTGGAACAAGTCATCGGGCTTCAGGGAAAGCCGGGAAAGGGCAGCGACCTCCAGCGCCTCCAGAGGGAGGATCTCCTCATCAAAGGCCATATCCAGCGGTTCTTCTTCCTCGTCCACCACCGCAATAGGTTCTTCGCTCGTCGGAGGCTCGGGAGACAGGTCTTCTGGAGCCACGGGTTCTACGGGAATAGTTCGCTCGACGAAAATGGGTTCCTGTTCGGGAGCCTCGATAGGCTTAAACCGACGCACCCACCGTTGAAAGAAATTCGGGGAAGAGGACACGAGGCCGGTCTCCAATTCTACCGTTTCGGTTGAAAATTCAGGCGTGATCTCCGGCATTCCTGCTTCAGTCGTCTCTGTTTCGGGTACCGCAGCAGAACCCGGATCGGGCGACAGTCCCGTCACCGCTGCACCACTTGATGATTCCTCGGCCAACCGGGCGATAGAATAAAGTGGGGGACTCCACTCCGGGTTCTCCTGCAACAGGGCAAGCAGCGCTACATAGACCGATTCATCAGCCTGGAAATCACCTTGGGGTGCGCCCGCCTCAGATTGTTGAATACTGATTAGCCAGCGATTCAACATCTTCTTTTTCAGGGCTGTCTCATCAATGACGGGGGCCACGTAGCCGGATACATCGATATTGACGTTGGGTCTATCCTCCAGGGCTTCTATCAGCAGGTTGAGCACTTCCTCCCCATCTGTATTTAACAGGGACGTTCCCGGATCAAAAGCCACCAGGGACAGCTCCTTCTCAGAACCAACCATATTTCCGAGGAGGGAGAACGGCGCAGTCACCGCCTTGGTAATGATGTTCCCGAGCGCTTGGAGAATCACACCTCCCAGCTTGAAGTTAGGATCATCAATGTCGCCCCGCACGGGTACATTCAAATCGATGACACCATCCTTATCCTTAAGCAG
Organism: Opitutales bacterium; assembly: GCA_028280845.1. Taxonomy (GTDB): domain Bacteria; phylum Verrucomicrobiota; class Verrucomicrobiia; order Opitutales; family JABSRG01; genus JANQKZ01. The sequence continues at coordinate 53,908 of JANQKZ010000060.1, forward strand.
GGCTAGACCCAGGTCGAGGGGGAGGTTGATTGCATCTTCGGAGGAGACCTTCTCGCCCAACTCCATCTGATTCACCCGGACATGATTTTTACCGTCAATCTGGCGCTCAATCAGGGTATAATCCAATTCCATTTCCACCGTGCCCTTATCCAGCTCGCGACCAAGGTATTTCCCTGAGTAAGAGTTGAAAACGGTCATATTCAAAGGACGCAGAACGATGGATATTGTAGAATCCTTGATCTGCTGGAAGGGAGTCAGCGTCCCGGTCACCGTGAACGCAGCCAATCCATCAAAGGTGCCTGACATATCGAGGATCGCAGCAGACTTATTCATGTTAGATAGCCCGGCTACGGTTCCACTCAAACCCTTCACCCCACCCCGGAAGGCAGGATTCACCGCCTCGTCCACGAGGATGAAAGAGGTATTCTGTAATTCTAATTTACCAAGCGCCAGGTCGACTGGCAGGTCGACTCCCTGATCCAGAATCGAGCCCAAAGTCGCCGCTTCCGCTGCCTCTACCACAACCTGTTCCCCCTCGGTCTCCGCGTCAGGAAAAGGCAGGAGGATGGATTCATCCGCCAACCGGACCACCTGCACTACCAATGCGTCGAGGAAGATCTCGTCGGCCTTGATCTGAAGCGGATCCGACACCAGCTCGAGACCCCTGGCCGCAGCCGTCTGGAAAGACACCAGTTCATCCGGGTTTTCCGTATGCACCGTGGCAAACCCGTCCAACGCTCCATCGCCCACAATCTTCACCACCGGAAGAGTCCCCGGTTCACTTGCTTCAGGAGCAGCCTCCACCTCGATAGACCCTTGGAATCCTCCAAAACCGCGCTCCATCTCGATCAGGAGAAAATCCGAAAGATAGGGCTGAATCAAGGGCGTCGCCAGCTGATCTGCGGAAACATTCACCTTGGCATAAAGAGGATCTATTCTGGCCTCCCCATCCACTTGAATGGTTCCCTCAGGCAACAATGAATAATCCCCATTGATCCCGATGAGTTGAGAAAAATCGGTCGACAGGGGCCCCATTTCGAGGCGGTTGATAACCACTTCGGCATTGGCTGGCGTGGAAGGCACCTGGTCCTCCGCAATCACACGATAGTCCTCCATGACAAAGGATTGGATGACGATATCCAGGGCTTCCCCCTCCTTCAGGATTTCTTCCTCAAGCTCTTCAATATCTTCAACAGGTAAATCCAGTTGCATCATCTCAATCAAATTAACCGAACGCTCGGAGGACTGAACCACGGTGACGGACCCACCCGTCATGAAGACTTGCTCCACCTCAGCATCTTTCTCTGGCCATCTGGCTGATATTCCCGTCACCTCTAGCGAGGGGACGCGGATAACTTCCTCGGTCCCCACTTTGGACAGGATCACCATTTCAGAAAGCCCGACACTCCCCGAACTCACCTCCGCAAACAGCTCCCCATCCCTGAACTGGACTCGATAGTCCATCTCCGTATCGATCACAGCCGTCTCCAAAACGAAGTTCACGATAGGGCTGTAGTAGGCGTCCAGGGATTCGATTTTGATCGAATCGAGTTTAAAACTGCCACTGCTGCTCAGGCTGGGAACATCCACGGTTCCCTGCCAGGACACCTGCCCGCCATTCAGGGCAATGGCGTTGAACTCCATTTCATTTCCCTCATCACCCAGGGTGGAGAACTGGTTTATGGAAAAGTTGATGGGCGAGAAGACCGCACTGAATTCACCTTCAGGAACCTGGTCAATGGCCTCCACCTTGCCATTGGTGACCTCCAGGAGCTCAATCCAGACTTTGGGAACAGTGAATGGCTCGAGCACCGCTTTAGCACGCTCAGGATCTGGAGGAGGAAGCAGGTCAAATACATTGAGTTCCGTGGGCGTCGTCCGAACGACCCGAGCATAGGGACCGACCAGGATGATTTCCTTCACCACCAATCCCCCCTTAAAGACGGAGGAGATCTGGATATTCCCACGACCTTCTTCCAGGCTCAACAGGACTTCACCTGACTTGTCGTTTACCTGTAGACCCCGGATCACCCCGGATAGGGTAAAGGGGTTCAGGGAGACTTTCTCAATCGAGGCCGTTACGCCAATCCGCTTCTCCACCTCTTTCGGAACGATGGTCTTCACCAACCAGGGGGCGAAGAAAAAGCCCAGGAGCGTGTAAGCTAGAAATATAACGACGAATACACCCCCGGTAATCAGCCCATACTTCATGGCCGGTGGATAATCCGGAGCCGCTGTCGGCACACCCTCTTCTCCTTGCTCCAATTGACCGAGTAATGTCTCTTTCCGTTTCATAGAAGATCCCAAGATTTGACCAGAGCTTCAGAATAAACCCAATCCGCACCGTGTCAAAAGAGCTTAGCCTCCAAACAGCTTTTTCAGGAACCCTTTCGGCCCGCCATTGGGGGGTGCCGCGCTCGCGTCACGAATAATGGGCTTCGCTTCTCCACGCATGATCGCTTCCAGGAGCAGCTTCACCTCGGTCTTCAAGTTATCCGGCAGGTTGTAAGGGACATCACTCGCCATGGGGATCCCCTCCAGGTTCAATTTGAAAAAGGAAAAATCCTGCTCATCCGGCTCACCGATCAAGACATCACACCAGTTACGCGAAAGGTGGGCCGATAGAAAAATCGGCACCATGGGATCGATCTCCGCCCGAAAGAAGCGGAGCCAATTCAGGATCCCCGTCACTGGGCTGGGGTTCAGGAGTGGAAGCCGGATATGCCGCCCCTGCCCCGATTGTTCGGCGCGCCGGGTTGAAAATTGACCCAATGTATAATCCTGAAACTCGTTCCGACAGGTATATATGAGCCGTTCCCAGGCTGTAGTCGGCTCGGAAAAACTTGGATTATTAAATAACTCCTGAAAATCCTCACCCGACAGGGGTGGCACCACTTCTGAACCTGCCAGGGTTCCGATACGCTCACGCAACTGAGCCCGGCCAAGCTCCAGAACTTCAATCACCTCACCGGAAGTTTTCGCAGCCCGGCATTCCCGCTCCAGCACCTCCAACACCGGGGCAACCATGGGGAAAGCCTGAAGCAGGGAGACCCCGCCTCCATGAATTCCCACCAGCATCGGGTATTTCGCCCGTCCTTTTCCGTCCTTCGAAGGCCACATCCGCGCGGCAAGAAAGGATCGGCGCCCCTGCCAAAGAACAAGGTGTTCGAAATCCGGAATCACCTTTACCGGTTCGGTCTTTTCCCAGATTCCTGAATCAATCGCACCGCGAATTCCCTTCACATACAGGATACTCTGGCAAAGGGCCAGGGTATCATTCACGATCCCAAGGCCTTCAATATGGTCATCCCACCCGGGATGCTTCCCGAAAGCAAATATGCTGAGGTCCGAGGGAGAGGTAGGGGTTTCGGCAAACAGGGCTTTATAAAATAAACTGGCCATGGCTTAGTTGATTTCGAAGTCGTCAATCGAGGGCCAAGTCTCGCGTGGGGGAAGCGGTTGGGAAAAATTGAGCGTGAGGACCATCGCCTTGGATTCCCCCCCCACGGCGGGCAGTTCCATCAACACATGCCAGACTTCTCCTTCCTCAAAGACCTCTCCAACCTTTTTCTCCGCACGGATACTGCGCGTTTTCAACAGGAGCTGGAGCGGAGCCCACGCCCCTTCGCGCTCGATCACCTCTTCCGGTTGCTCCGATTCGGCAACCTGGAAGAAGTTGAAGGCCACCCGCTCGTTGGTCAATTCAGCTCGGCCTATTTCTTCATCAAGTTCAAGAAAGGACCGGGTGCGCTCATTGTCGTTTACCGAGATATCCCGATAAACCAGGCCCGCGTAGACACTATTGAACTCCCGGTCCGGATAAAATAGAGCAAGCAACTCCTGCTGCTTAGGCTGGGAAGTCAGGGTAAAGGTACAGATACGAGGATTGCCCCGTTGGGTTATCAGCACATTCACCATACCCATGAGGGGGTCATAGCTCTTCGCCAGCGATGAGAGCGTATTCTGGTCGGACCTTGGTAACGCAAAATATCCATCCGACCCGAGGTCGCGGTCGACCGCATCAAGCGTATCCCGAAGCGCTACCATATCCTCCGCAGTTAAGATTCCGTCATCTTCTTCCGAAACGAGGGGGAACCCGATCTGGTCGCCTACCGCAGTTTTGACCGCCTCTTCATACACCCGGGCCGCGCCTCTCATCCCTTGAGTGAAATAGAAATCCAACAGGTTTTCCATGCCATCCCGGAAGCTGTCTTCACCTATCCCTCGATAGTCCTTCACGTCATCTTTCAGACGGTCATAGCGGCGCAGGGCCGGCCGAAGCGCATCGTCTAACTCACCAACCCGGATCTGAAAATCATCAAAACTATCCGGATAATCGCTGAGTACCGTTTCATAAAGCTCCGCTCTAATTTGAAAAGCATAGGGATCGCCCAGCCCGGGGATTTCGAGAAATTCCTGGTCGTAATCCTTCAGGACCTGAACTTCGTCGATCGACATGACATTAGAGATCTGGTCAACAAAAGCCTGGCTCTCGCGGTCGATCACCTGGGCCAGCTGGGAAAACAAAGGATAAGCTTCCATGCCACTGGCACCTTCTGCCCGGGAGGAAAGGTCGCGGGCACTATTACCAAGCCGTTGCTCAAGATTCTGAACGGCCTGGCTCATGCCATTGACCGCACTCTCCAGCGAGGCCTCATAAGACCCAAACAGGGAGAAGCCCCTATCCTCATCCATTTGGTAACGTTCAGCCAAGGCCTCCACTTCGCGTTCCAGGTTACGGATTCCCCGGCGATAGCGGTCATACCCCTCTCTCACCGCTTCGAAATCATTCTCGTCCTCAAACGCATTCATCTCCTCCAATAAGGCATCCTCATATCGCTTTGCATCTTCAAACGCCGCAATAGAACTCGCGATCAATCGAAGCCCGCCCAGCTCTGCCTCGCTCTTCGCCCGATGAAAAGCTAAGTATTTTTGGATTCCACCGGCAATGGCTTCATTTTCTCGAAGCGTCCGCCCACCAGAGGCCCATTGCGGCGGCCATACCGCTTCTTCGTCTTTTAATCCGCTGCTGAAATAAATATCCCCAAGGAGCTGCGGGAGATTCGCCCCAATAGACTCTCCGGTAAGGAATTGCATCAGGGGTTCCAATACATTCACATCGGCCAGAGGATCCGGAGGTATTCCTGCGATCCGATCTGCATTCTCCTTCTCCATGGCCAGGATCGTGGCCAGGGCATCGGTGGCTTGGTCATTCCAGTCCTCGGGCTCCATTTCAATGAACTTCTCGTGGCTCAAGTCCACAAGTGGCTTTAAAATATAATACTCAAACGCGACCCGCTGGGCCTTTAAGCGTTCCTCTTGGGAGGCCGCGTTCAGGAAGAGTAATTTGAATACTGCGGGAACCCGGATTTCTTCCTTTGCCAGATTGTAGAGACGCTCATGGAAAGACTCCAGGGTCAAGGTCATATCTTCCAGGTCAATTGCCCCCTGTGTATTGTTGAAATAGGTGCCAGCTTCGCGGCCTTCGTATACCACAGGGGGAACCACACCATCCCCACTCACCAGGGTTGGGTCTTCGAGATACTGCCAGTAGACAACCTGCGACCCGATACTCTCTTTCAAACTCTGCGCCGCATAATACGCAAAGGCCGCAATCCCGACCAGTGCAGCAATTCCCGACCACAGGACCACCATCTGGCGCTGTCGGAGTTGTTTTCTTGCGTTGGTGGCTCGGGTGATTAGCCGACTCTCCTTAAACACTTTCTCCATGCAGAGGTCGCGGAGAAAGTAGGCCTTCTCCTTTTCCCACAGACGTCCTTCGGGTAATTCATCCATGCCGAGATCCAGAGCCTGGGCCAGCTCTTCATCTAAGGCCGATCCCTCCTGCAGGGAGGATGTAAAATATATTCCGCGGAGAAACAGAGGCTTCTGGGACCACTCCCCGGCGGCAAATATCGTTTCCAGATAGCGGCGCAACCGGGGAAAAATGCTTTTCAACTGGGACGGGTAGGAAAAGAGAATATCCACCTCATCCATCCGTTTTCCCCCAATCTGCAAGGGATTCGGATCTTCAATCAATCCGAGGCGCTTCCGGTAAAGCGCACTCATATAGGCATCGAGAAGATCTTCCAGCTCATCTGCCTTAAAAGGTTCATCCAGAGATCGCGGGTTCGACCAGCCCACCATTTGGTGTTGGAGCCGCGGGTCATGGATATTCTCGAAAAACTCCCGGAACCCCGGTACCAGATCGCTCTTCGTCACAAGAATAAATACCGGGAAACGAATATCAAGCGCTCGCTGAATGTCGGTCAACTGACCGGCCAATTTGCGTGCCTTCGCATCGAGATCCTCCTGATTGTCTTTAATCAACGTATCGGAGGGAATACAGAGAAGCATCCCATTGATCGGACAGTTGGGGCGTACCCGCTTCAGGAGTTTGAGGAACTCCTGCCATTCCGAGGTTGATCCAGGCGAGACATCTTCAAAGATTAGACGGCCCGCCGTATCCAGGAAAACGGCCTGATTGGTAAACCACCAATTCATGTTAATCGTTCCCCCCGTGCCCTGCAGTTCATCCTGCAGCCCGGGTGGAAATCCGACATTGCTGTGGCGGATGGCTTCGGTCTTACCCGAACCAGGCTCGCCTACAACTACATACCAGGGTAAACTATAGATATCTTTCCCGGCATTCTTAAATTTCTGCACCCCGTCTTCGAAAGAACGACGCAAATCGTCCAGCTTGGCCCGTTGAGCAGCCCCACCTACGCCACCGGTGGATTTGTTATGGGTGCCCAAAGCCAGGGAAAGGCGACCTGCTCTCCGCTTGTCCATTGCTTTCAGCACTAGCGTGTACAGACCCAGCATAACCAGAACAGCCACCACGCCACCGCCAAGGACCAAGAGAATTTTCGCCGAGAGTATTGTGGCAAGAAAGATGACACCTGCAATCACCAGGAGGGCAATGACCCCTAAGAGACCCTTAGCCCAAATAGGAAGACTTCCAAAATTCATATAACAATCAGTTAGATTCAGAAATTGAGGGATCCTTATCGACCGTGGCATTAATCGCGCGACTCATATCACCGGAAGCTTGATCGAAGAGGAGAAACACGGAAAGAAAGACAACGGCAAACAACCCCGCGAAAGCGATCAGAATGCCGACCAGTTTCGATCCCGGCGGTTCGACCAGATCACTGCGGTCCGTATGCTCATAGCAGTTCGGGGCGATGGGCGCATTCGGGTCAGCCTCAATATACTTGCGGATGCGCTGTCGTACTTTGTCCATCCGCTGCTTAATAAAGTCGGTTTGCTCCCGGTAATAACCGGTAAACCCTAAGCCGAGGCAGGTATAGAAGATGGATAGACATTCGGAAGCATCATCCGAATTATCCGCCTCGAATTCTTCCATCATATCGAAGAATTCCTCGTCGCCGGACAGATGGCCATGGTCATAGGCTAACCGATTCTCCTCCCAATCCTCAGCCGAATTGATCCCTGAGTTTACAATGGATTCATCAATAAATATGATGATGGGCACCCGAATACGATCATATAGCTTATTCAAGCGACTATCCGCTCCCGCCGCCTTGTCGACCTTTTCCAGGAGGTCGGTCACCTCACCTCGAATCACGTGGTAATCGAGTTGACCTCCATTCCTCGCTATTTTGTTTACCTTGCAGATATACTGAAAGACCGGCTCGCACAGGTGGACCAGGTTAACGTGATTCATAGGGAATGGGAGTAGAGTTAAAGGTTGTACAAAATCGAGTCTCTGTATCAGGCACGCGAACCGCGCATTAAGTCTTCTGTGTACCGCACAATGGCGCGGTGGATCTCCTGTTCTATCTGATCCTCATGTAAATCCTCAAACAGCTCTGTGTATTTGATCCAGCACTTCGCCTGGTCGCCCCCAAGAAACGGTCCTTTCGTTCCTTCCCGTTTGACCATATTCTGAATTCCCATGGGGGCAAATTTGGCTGCTTGCTTACGCCCATAGGTCCGCCCCATCGGACCGATGGCCCCGATCAATCCAGCGGCCAACTGCTGGGTCTTTTCAAACACAGGATTCATCTCCTCTTCTTTGTAGCTCTTGGTCTGGAAGATATAGTCCCGGATCATGGCGGGAACCGAAAGAATATTTCCCGATTGCCGCTTGGTCTTGGATTCCGGCGCTATATTTTTCCACACCGTCCACACCAGTTGATCCAGAGTGACCAGCAGAGGAACCAGTTTATTGAGGAGAAAAGTCGCCTGCTGCTGGTTGACCGCAGCCAACTCTTTCGTGCCGAGGCGCTTGGTGACATTCTCAGACAGGACCATGCGACCTGCCCCGCCATACTCCGCTTCCTCCAGAACAGCTTCTCCCCCGACCCGGCCTCCGCGGCATTCCATGGCCAGAGAGTCGAGGAATTCATTATGTTCAGGGAGTGGCCGCAGCTTTAACTCGTCTTTAATCGCTTGGATCAGTTGGGTCGGACGTGAGCCGGACGCCTTGAATTCCTCGGCAATCCGGTGAGCAGCCTGCGCTGGAGTATCCATAAAAGTATCCGTGAGAGAGAGGTGAAGTGGAAAGTGTGTCGGCCTGAAAATTAAAACACAAGGTTTTGCGGGATTAAGACTCCGGAGATGCAGGCGTAGCCATGTAAGCATATTGGGCCCGCAGAATGTTCCGCAACTCAAACCCGGGAGGAACCAGATCGATCACGAAGCAAAGACGAAATCCCACATCGGAATACCCGTAATTGGGGACTAGCCCCTCCACCTTTCGATAACCATTCGGGGTCACTTCGGGTGGAGATAAGGCAGAGGCCCCGGCGACATAGAAATCCTGCCCATCGAAAAGAAACTCAGACACATTGCCGAAAAGGTGTCTGAGCTCCTCCGCAGGGTCCTGTCCTCGCGCCTCTACGTCTGCAAAATAGATGAACCCATCATTGTGGACGGAATCCACAACCTGAGCAGCCCGCCCCTCCGCGACTTCTGGAATCAGGTAGGTGGAGAAGCTCTCGCGATCGGGCCACGGTAAATTTGAGGCCGGGGCATCCTGGTAGTTGGGGCTATTGGCGACAAAGGCCCGTTGTTGTTCCCAGAAGCTATCTCGTATGTTGTCATCGGTCGGATCCACATTGGGAAAAGTCTGGACCATATATTCCCATATTTCCGGTGTCGGGATCGTACAACCCAACCGCTCGGCAAACCCGAGCGCAAGTTCTGGAGGCAAGTGCTGGATCGGGTAGAATTCGTCGGGGGGCAATAGGCCCTGACCATTAAAGTAGCGATCCGCGATCACCGCGGGAACGCCTGGCAATGGATTCAACCAGTCATCTCGGGGAGGCAGAATCTCACCACTGTCGTACTCCACTTCCCAAACCCTGGGTCCGTTTCGGGTATCCCTCCCACTGGAACTATCCGCAATGAAGAAATACTCCTGCAGGTCTGGCCAGTTGTCTACTCCAAGATCAAAGACAACCCCGGAAAAGAGTCCGAGATAAGCCTCAGTAGTGCCGATGAAAAAGGACCCGCCGTCGGGATTTACGATCCGGAGAAACTCCAACTGATGCTCAAAACCATAGGGATCCTCCCAACTGTAAATGTAATTGTCTTGGGTAGAGAGGCTATCCTCGAAAGTCCAACCCACAGTAGCGGGACCCAACTCTCTCGGTCCGGGTTCCGGTTTCGGAATAGTCGGGTCAAACCCGTTGAGCGCTCCTTCGATATTTCCACGTTCGGATACGGTGGAAAAAGTTTCGTTCTCGCTGAGTCGACGAAGAATTCCCTGCTTATCCCCTTCCACTTCGGTACCCTCAGCAGTCCGGAGATTGGGGTTGGACTGCAATTGAGCTATCTCGGAGTGGAGAAAATACTTCAGTTGATTGCGCTCGGACAGGTCCGAATTGGACAACTCATATTGCCCCATTGACAGGAAAGCGGCGTCCATCCGGGCCGGATCAGGTGCGACCTCCAGACTCTGTCGCCAACGATCCTGTCCGAGCTGTTCTACCGCATTACGAACTTCACCCGTCGTCCGCGAAAGCAGCGAAGACCAGGCACCGGAATCAGATGCATAATCCGCTTCGGTAGCGGGCCAGTTTTCAAAATCATCCAGCTTGCGGTAGGCCTGATAGGATAAGGCGAGGAACTCCCCCCCCTGCCCTTGGGCACGCTGAACCACGTCCTGCGGAGTAAGGTCCGTCGCATCCCTCAAGGAAACCAGTGAGCCAATATCAGTTACGAAGGTGGAAACCGGCTCAACATCACTCAGGCTTTGAAAAACCGGATGGTCCTGCCATTGCTCGTAATACTGCCCCGGTGTTTCCTCCAGCCCAAAGCCAATATCCAATGCCTGGCGTGCGGGTTGAAAACCCTGCCCGATACTCTCCGCTGATGTTTTGTACCCGCTGAAGCGATCCCGGAGGGTAGCGATCTCTTCGCGGACAAGAAAGGCTTCCGGTGAAACTCCATCTGCCGCCAGAGGCACCAGTTCCACCATAGCATCCAGCACCTGACTACGCTCCACATCGACGAGGGATTGGACCACCGAATTCAGGTCACTGGGCATGCCCGTGGAGTCTATGGTTCCAAGAGCCAGGGCTTCAGGAGTGTTTAACGCAGAAAATAGCAATCGCTGGTTTTTTACCTCTCGACGCATGCGACGGTACTCATCTGGATCATTTTCCCAAGCACTCCTAGGAGTCCCCGCAAGAATGGCATCACGCCTTTGGGTCCAGAACGTATTCAGAATCGCGGGCCCTGACACTACATAGCCATTAATTCGATCCAGCCAAACGTCAGGAGACGGCACCATATTTTCCAAAACCGTGATCAATTCTGACTGCAAACCATCCAGGGCATTGAGAATCTCCTGGTTGGTTTGCTCCATTAATCCGCGGTTTTTCAACACCAGAGGTAAACGAACCACCTCAACCGCTTGCTGCCTGACTCCATCCAAGATCGCGTCAAATCCTTGAAGCAATTCCGGAGTGAGGCCGGAATCTTCCCCTGCCTCCCTCATCTCTGCATCCTGGATGCGAATATTGGCCAGCAGATCGACGACTGCGGCATCGGTGACACTCCAGGTATCCGGCTGCAACGGCACCTCGGCCGGGTCAAGAAAGCGATATTGCCCGACCTGCTCAATCCATAGTTGGAATTCCGCTTCACCCGGCAACCCTTCCACGGCGCTGATGAACGACTCTACCCTGAAGAGATTTATGTCGGTGTCCTGGGCATAAGCTTCCGATTCAATCGCCTCCTGAATGGGAATAAACTGGCTATCTACTTCGCTGAGCCGAATACTGAGCTGCGATACCGTTTCAGTGGTGGCGCCAGCGTTTAATGCATAATCCTCGGCCTGAACCAATACGGCATCCTCCACCCCGGAATCTCGAATCACGCGACCTTCATTGGAAAGGATCTCTGCACGCGCCGAAACTGTCTCCCATTGGCGGTCGGCCTGGTTGGCATTCCGCAAGACTTCAATTATCGTGCGAATGCGCTCCGGGATCTGGTCATCAACCTGGTAGGTTTCCCGGACTTCAGTAATTTCAGAAGCGGGAGCTTCGAACCCGAGTTCAGTGAATCGTTGAGCCGAGGCATCCAGTTGGTCAGGAACGGGCCACCGCTCCAGGTAAAGGCGGAGCCGGTTCATGAAAAGCACAGAGTTGAGCGCCTTGTCCACATATCGTTGACGGGCCAAAATGTCGGGCGGAGTTTCATTGATGGTCTGCCAGGGAATACGGCGGTCCAAGAGCTCCCACGGATCCATTTCCACTTCTCCGGAGTTCAGATCCGCTTCATACCGGTTTAATACCTCATTCGCGAGGTAGGGATCAGAATGCCAGAAGGTCCCCGAGCCGGCATTAATCGCATCGCGAAGACTTTCGTCGACCACCTTTCCCCAATCGTTATAAGCGGTTACGATCTCTACCCAATGCTGCTGGGTCTCCATCGGAATTTCCTCCGGTGTAGGAGTAAACAAACCAATCAACCCTTCAGGCAGATAAAAGTGGAGCCCGATGAGACCACCAGCAAAGAGCAGAAACCCCGCCACCCCGAATGCAGCTACCGGTTTCTTCTTCTCCGGCTTAAGTGAGGGAAGCTGGTCCAAGGCATGCTCCAGACTAAGTGAGGAAATACCATCGCCTGCCCGCAACAGGTCTTCACAAAAGGCTCGCCAGAGGTCCGCCTTCTTCTTTCCGAATACTTCCCAATCCTCCGAATCCGAAACGGCAGACGACTTCGCCTCCTGTCCACGGACCAGGCGATAAATCATCTTCCCCACTGCGCCCAAATCACGCTTCTCGAACTCACCTTTTCTGCTGGGATCTAAAAGGGGGGCAAAATCCGACAGCCTGATCTTCAGGTGCTCGAGTTTTCCCTTTCCCTCAAGGAAGATATTGCTCGCCTTTAAATTTCCGTGACCGCGCCCTGTCTTGTTTCGCAGGACCTGGAGCTGCTTCAGGAGCTGGATAACATAAAGATAGATGACCTGTGGAGACGGCTGCATCTTGTAGTCCAGCATCTGCTCGAGTGAGAACCCGGCATAGGGCATGATTGCCCACGCCTTGCCGTCCACAGATTCGCCATTTTCCAGAAAGGGAATACATACCCCCGGAATTTCAGTATGAACCTCACGGTGAAACCGCGCCGCACGGACAAATTCCTCCTTAAGCGTATCAGTCTCCCCCTCTTCCAGAAAGCGGTTGTGATACACCTTAATGGCCACTCGATTGCCATTGAGTTCTTCCCCAATGGGATGCCCTTCGAACACGGTTGTCCGGGCCCCGATAAACACCTCTCCCGAGGTCGAAAACTGTCCGTAATCAGACATCGTCTCGAGAGTAAATCGTCAATTCAATCAATAGGATTCCATGGGAACCGGATTCGAGGACACCCCATTCATACTCACTGTGACGTTAATCACACTGGGGCGCTCCTCCCACAACTTCTTGTCCAGAGGAATGATCAGGCGGCGCTTATCTGCGTTTCCTTCCATGTCTTGACTAAGTCCGGGAAGGTCGACGAGAAAAACCATATACTGCGCTTCGTACTGCTGGATCCACCGATTCCAGAGCGGATCATCGCTCGGGATACTTTGGGTCAACCCAGTATCTCTCGTGAAGACCAGAGTCTTTTTCGTAGCGAGAACCCGATCATCATCCCCCGGCTTCCAATAATCTGTCACGGATTTGGTCCTGAACTTGGACAGCTCTCCGTTGGGGATACCAATGGCATCGACTTGGATGGACGCCCCTCTTAAATCGTCAGACAGGCTGACGCGAATATCATAGGGATCGGGAAAGGGATTGGTATTACACCCGGCAAAGGCGAGGGCAGCAAGGGCAGCCACCAAGAGAGGAAATAAGCGGTTTTTCATAGGGAGGTCAGACGATTTACATGTTGAGCATGAGGACCTTAGAATCTAAAGTCTGTGAGAATACATTATCTGTGCAAATCTAAAAGAGAGTTGAGATATTCTGGCGATTCCCATTGCCTTATCGGAAGCCTCTATCGGCTCCTTCTTCTACTCCACATCTGGTTTTTTTCTATTCAATATGGCCAACCTGTTTACCAAGAATCACTACGATATTCCCGGACTCGACTTCGACGCTTTTGCGGATGTTTGTGAATTTTTAAAATCCCAGAAACCCGAGGTGGAATCCATCACCTACACCTTATTGGGAGAGCGCGGCTCCGTCGCCAGTCGCGAACCAGACCGTGCTCGTGTGGCCCAACTCATCGAGAATTCAGCTGATAAAATCAAACGGATGACAGCTAACTTCACTGAGCGCTCTCAGGGTACACGCGGCCCCGTGGGAACCACCAAACTGCAATACCGCCCGGAAGAATACGACGGGCGCCCCATGGGGTTGGAACTCCAGAGCAATGCTATGACGCGCGTGGTGCTGTTCGAATTCGAAAATCATCTTCAGGAAAAATATTCCACAGACGAACTCGGAGACGATTTTAAGTTCGAGTACGGCGAGCCCTGTGAAGTGCTCGTGGCCGATATGGATATGCGAGGGTTCACTACCTTCAGTGAGCAGGCCCACGTCGAGTCTCCCTATATATGCGCGCTCATGAACGCATTCTACCAGGTGGCGCTCAAATCATTTTCCAAGTTTCCGGCTGACATCACCAAGTTTGCCGGGGACGGCATCCTGAGCATCTGGAGAACTTCCCCGCAGGAGCGCCACATTGCCGTAGAGTCGGTCATCAAGGGGATCATCAAGATCAACAAGCAATGGAAGATCGTACGAACCAACCCTCACTTTACACATGGCGCCCCGGATCTGATTGGCTCGAGCCTCGCCTTCGGGCAGGCCTCCCGCATGAAAGTACAGGTCGGGGTCGATTTCATCGGTCGCCCCATTAACCTGGCGGCCCGCCTCTGTGGAAAAGCCCCAGGGGATAAACTGGTGATCGACCGCTCCGTTCCTGACCTCCCCCCCGGACTTAAACTCGAAGACCATGAGGTGGATATCAAGTCCTTCGGAAATTACAGCGTCCAGATTATGGACTGCCTGGAGGCAGATTAAATCGATTTCTATCTGAGTGGAGTCGAGGTGCCCCACGCCGGAGCACAGGATCCTGTAGTCATCGGGAACGTCAGCCCGCCAGCCAGGGTTACAGAACTAGCGCAGTAACCCCGGAGCCACTCACTCTTCGCCTGCGCCATCGTCTTCCCCGGAAGCACCCGTCGATGCTAACGCGTTATCCTGGAAGGGGAACCCATCCTCGATAGCCTGAATTAAGAGGGGTGGCACCAGCCCGGGCACATCCACTTGTCGGAGGATGGTCAGTTTGGCAATTTCCAGTTCCTTCGAGGACAACCCGATGTTTTCCAGGAGGACAAAGATGTTGAGGTACGCATTCAGGATCTCCCCGGCACGCGGGCCCGCCTTCGTCCGGGCATAGACCCCAAACTCCTTGGGATCCGGATCGTCCACCAGGGTCAGGTAAGCTTGGTAGGTTGAGGTCAACGTATCCGTGATCTCCGGCAAGTTGCTCGTCTCACCCGTGCCCCCGACCAGATCGCGGTAAGCATTGATGATCTCGCGAACCTGCTGTTCGGACATACGAGACTCATGCACATAGTAATCCGACGGCCGCGGGGGATAGCGGTCGATATTTTGGACATATACCGCGTAGCCGTCCAAACCATCCACGGTTTCTTCCGCCGTATTCCGGCGAGCATACACCCCAATCTGCACAAGGGCTTCCAGCAAGTCTTCTGAAATGCCTTCTGCCTCGAAATCGAAATCGGTCAAGACAATCGCCGCCCCGGCAATATCCTCCGCCAGATTCCGCTGTGAAGAACCACCCGCGATAAGATCGAGAATGGAAAGAAAGGCCCCAAAATCAAAGGCTTCATCGGGTTGCTGGGTCTGGTTGAACTGGGCATTCGGTCCTGCATTAAGTGTGACACTACCCGTCCTGGAAGCGAAGAAGACCGTCGGTTGAATGTCTCCGACCAATTCAAAGTTTGTGGAAGTTACCGAGGACTGCACATTCCGGTTATCTCCACTGACAAAGTCTGTTCCGCCATCGGGCTCCGCTTCCCCATCCACTGTCCGGGCATCACGTCCGAGAACCCGGAGGAACCCACCCGCGTCGATGGCGATATGTCCAGCCGCACTGAGGTCGCTGACCCGAATATCTCCGCCAGCGGTCAGCAAAATCGGCCCGGAGTCGGTAGACATCATTTCATTTTGACCCACTTCGATGTTTCCGGAGTTGGAGGTGATGACGATCCCCAAACCTGTGCTAGGGTCTACCCCCTCAGGTGTAAGGATGGAGCCCAGTCGGTTTACCGTGAGGGCGGGACTCACTCCGTCTTCCAATCCATTTTCGCGGTTAATGAGAATATTATTTTCCGCCGTCAGCGGCGCCCCAAGAACCAGGCGACCCACCTCGGTTACATCCTGAGACTTCTCGGGGCTTTGGAATTCGACAACCAGGTTATTGGCAGAGTTTACTTCGGCGTTCACATCAATACGGCCATAATCCAACCGAATGCTTCCGCCGCTGGTCGTGCTAATGGATCGATTAGCGGTTCCTAAACTTCCATCATTTAGCACCAGAAGATTTGTGGTGACATCATCGACGGATACTTCGATATCTCCTCCCGCGGCAGTCAGGTCACTCAGCCCCGCGGTTTCGGTTTCACCGGTGGTATTGATATTGGTAACTTCGGTTACACTGATCGTGGGAACATCATCCACAATGAGGTTTTCCGCTTCGCGCAGGAAGATCCCCCCGTTGGTGGCGCTCGCAGCAACAGTGGTAAGCTCGGTATCGATGTCGTCCAAATCTCCGGTGGAGCCGATGCTTCCATTGTTCGCTATCAGAATAGCGTCCGTTGCTATGATATTATCTTCCACATTACCCGCTGCGGTGGCGATTCCGGTTCCGGCGGACACGGCGATACGACCATCCCCAGCGTTGAGCGAACTCAGGATAATAGCCCCACCCGTGCCGGTTGCGGTCTCATAATGGATATTCCCTCCATTCGTGCTGGTGAGGGTATCGGTCGCCAATGTGATATTTCCATTGATTGAACGGGCCAGGATGTCAGAACCCGCAGTCAACAGATCGGCATTCTGATTGAAGTCCGCAGTCGTTATTACCGTGATATTTCCGCTGTCGCTTTGAATATCCGCGTTGCTGGTCAAGCTTGCTCCACTATTGAGGTAGATGTTGCCGGTTCCGTTAGCGGCCACCGCCTGGTCATCAGCATCTCCTTCATTCAAGATAATGTCACCACCTGCACTTAAAGAGATTGGACCATTCGTATTAGTCACCAAGTCACTACCAGCACTTTGGTCAGGAGCCGTCCCCGCGGCAGAGTTTACAATACTCAGATCCACCGACAGAGCATCAACCGTTACGGCATCGGCCTCTGAGAGGAAAAGCCCCCCGCTGCCTGCACTGCCCGCCAGATGGGTCACTGCAATTTCGAGATTGTCCCCGGGCAAGCTGACCCCGCCATTGTCTGCCTGAAGGATCAGGTCGATCGCATTGACGTCAGCACCAGTGCCAGCATCTGAATCTGTAATGTTTCCGTCCCGGGCAATCAAGGCCACCCCGGCACCCACAGCAGTAATTTCACCAACATCAATATTGGACGCCGCCGTGTAGCGGATATCGCCATTGACCGTATTAGCCGTCGCTCCGTCTTCCATTACAATGGACGCTCCGGCGCCGGTAGCGTCGAGGGTTATGGTTCCGCTACCCATGGTGGAGATATCTCCATTAGGACGCTGCGTAATCGTATCGACCCCAGCCAGGCTGATATTTCCCTGGTCAGCGGAGATTCCAGCAACCAGATCGATCGTGGTCGGACTATTGACGAAAACATTACCGGTGCCGGTCAGGCTAATAGCCAGTCCGTCCGCATTGCTAACCCCATCTGTCAGAATAATCCCGTTGGTGAGGGTATTTAGGGAAACTGCGCCGTTATTGGAAGTAAGGATATCGCTTTGCGAGACCGTCGTGATCGCGGGCACATCGGCCGGTGAAATCTCGGTCGTAGTGATGATGACCTCACCTACCGTCAAACCATCCCCGGAAGCGGAATCCTGTTCCTCGATGAACACCCCGTTTACTCCGGCCAAGGCAGTCAGGGTGGTGACATCCGTTTCCAGGAAGTCAACCACCGAGCCATTGTTCCCCGCGCCCCCGTTCGGTGCCTGAAGGTTCAGGCTGGGCGTCACCACATCAAGATCGCCGTTTCCGTTATCGAGAATGTTCCCATTGTCCGCGATAATCAGGACACCTGTGTTCGAATTCAACTGGCCAAGTAAAACATCCTGGCTGGCTTGATAACGGATCTCTCCGGTGTCCACCGCGGTAACTGCTCCATCAAGCATGGTAATCGAACCGCTATCGGAACGGACTACAATATCGCCGGCGCCGCCCGTTTGAAGATCTCCGGCGGCCACTTGAGTGACCCCGGTGTTACCCAACACAGTAAGGTTGCCCGTAGCGGAAAGGATTCGACTGTTAGCCGTCAGGCTTCCTGTCGAACTGTTGAGATACACATTACCCGTGCCATTGGCTGAAACCGATTGGTCATTGGCATCTCCATCGTTCAGGATAATACTACCCACCGCACTCAGAGAGATTGAACCATTTGTATTCGTCTCAAGATCACTTCCCGAACTTTGATCCGGAGCTATCCCTGCGGAGGCATCCACCAGGTTCAGATCCACAGACAGGGCATTCACGATCACCGCATCCGATTCGGAGAGGAAGATCCCTCCGCTTCCCGCGCTTCCGGCAAGATTGGTCACTGCAATTTCAAGATTATCGCCAGCAGCACCGATACCCCCGTTATTCGCCTGCAGGATCAGATCTACCGCATTAACATCCGCGCCAGTTCCAGCATCAGAGTCGGAAATGTTGCCCGTTGTAGAAATCAGGGCTACTCCGGCATTCGTCGCTGTAATCTCGCCCACCGCTATATCCACATTGGCGGTATAGCGAATGTCGCCATCGACAGAGTCGGTATTCACTCCGTCCGTCATCAGGATGGATCCGCTCGTTGAGTCCACCGTAATGGTACCCGTGCCCGTTGTAGCGATATCTCCATCAACCGTGGCTTGGTTTACCGCGTTGACCGCCACCAGACTGATGTTTCCGGTTCCACTGGATACGCCAGCATTCAGGGTGATTCCATCCGCACTGTTGATGTGGATGTTGCCAGTTCCGTCCGCGCTGATCGATTGAAGTGCACCGGTCGTAGACCCATCATTCAAGGTGATAGAGTTCATCAGGGTAGTCAGGGCGATGGACCCGCTGTTATTGGTCGTCACATCACTTTGGTTTACGGCCGTATCCGTCGTAGAATTATCCTGGGCTACCTCCGTGGTAGTGATAGAGACTTCATCCACGCTCAGCCCATCTGCAGAAGAAGTGTCTGCCTCAACAATAAAGACTCCATTTACCCCTGCCCGGGCAGTGAGCGTAGTCACATCCGTATCCAGGGCATTGACCGTCGTACCATCGAAGCCGACTCCTCCATTCCCCGCCTGAAGATTAAGACTTGGGGTGACAATATCCAGATCCGTGTCTCCATTGTCCAGGATACTGCTGGTATCCGAACTGATAAGGACACCCGTTCCCGAGTTGATTTGTCCCAATAACACATCCTGACTCGCCTGGTAGCGAACCTCACCGGTATCAGCCAATGTGATGGCCCCGTCGACCATGGTGATGGCGCCGGCAGCTGAGCGAGCCACTATATCTCCACTACCTCCTGTGCTCACATCTCCATCCGCAGCTTGTGTGATACCAGTGTTGCCCAGCAGGGTGATATTGCCGGAGCCTGAAAATACCTGACTGTTCACCGTCAGAGAATCTGCACTGCTGTGTAGAAAAATATTGCCGGAAGTATCCGCGGAAACCGCCTGACCGGCATTGGTGACCGTTCCATCATTCAGAGTAATCGCGCCAGCTGCTTGAACCGAAAGCGTCCCACCATTAGAGGAAGTGAGGTCGCTTTGAGACAGAGATTGGGCTACCGACCCGGAATTGAGAGATACCTTGTTCGCGGACACGGTCACGTCATCAACTATCAAACTATCGCTTTCCTCCAGGTAAAGGCCACCGCTACCCACCTGGGCGGTAACGGTTGTGACTGCCGTCTCCAATCGGTTATTTGACACCCCGGCCCCGGTTCCTGCCGTGATAAGCAAACCTGCACTCTCTACTTCCGTGTCGGAATCCCCGGAATCGAGAATGTTAGTTCCTGCACTCAGGCGAACGTTAGCCGTGCCGGCATCGATGTTAGCCACCGTGGCATCATTCGAGCTGACCCATATCACATCCCCATTGGCGGAAGTAATCCTGGTTCCGTCATTCTGGACAATAGCTCCGCCGGTGGTTTCGTAATAAATCGTACCGCCCTGAGTGGTTACATCGGCTGCTTGCGTGATGGATCCGGCGGAAAGCAGGGCCAGATCTCCAGATGAAGCCAAAGTAGCATTCATCAAAAGTGATGGGGTCGCGCCGTTGGCCGCCAGGAAGAGGTTACTCCCGGCTTGGGCCGCTGTATCCACCGTCAGGTTCCCCGCCACGGTTTCTACCTTCAGCACACCTGCTGTCGCTGTCAGACCGGTAGAAGCGCCATTCGTGGTCGTCGTACTGCTGGAATTCAGACCAACCTTTTCCACTGATACCTCAGCGGTCGACACGATTAGATCATCGGTTTCCAATTGGTATAAGTTTGATCCTACGGTTCCCGAAACCTGAGTGACCTGGGTGTCAATCGGGTCACCTGCGGATCCGAAGTCATTGCCTGCCCGGATTCGGAGCTGGGCAGCCTGGATGTTTTCCACCCGGGCATTGCCCGTCTGGGTGGCGAAGCCATTGGCATCCACACCCACGGTATCGCCCTGTGTATCTAATATGTTGGTGCCTGCAATCAGGCTCACATCACCGGTCCCCGCATTGAGGATGCCCACATCAATATCGTTTCCAGCCTCAACCCGTATATCGCCATTGGTGCTCGCCGTGGTAGCTGCCGGGGCCATGGTTACGTCCGTATCCACAGCATGGACGAAGGCGGTCCCGCCCTGGGTAGTCACATCGGCATTCTGGTTAAATGAGTTTTGCGCAAGGATCGTGATATCTCCTGCGCCGGTGCTATCCACCGTAGCATTCAAGGTCACGTCACTGGCGGCAGCTCCCGCAGCGAGAAGCACATCCCCTCCGGCCGAAACGGGGTTGTTTACCGTCAGGGTTCCGGCAATGGTTTCAGTCTTGGATACACCCGCTGTTGAAGTCAGACCAACGAGATCCCCGGCAGCGTCGCTTTCCGTCGTGTTCGTCGACTCCAGGTTCACCCGATTCACGTCAACGGAAGCGATGGTTCCCACCGTGAGAGCATCGGTCTCATAGATGTAGGAGCTACCTTGCGCAGCGTACGCCAGTGTATTGACAGTCGTGTCGATCGGATCACCCGCTTCACCGATATCGTTTCCGGCTTCCAACCGCAGCTCATCCGCCACCACATTGACCGAACGACCCGTGTTGGCCGCAAATCCATTGGTGCCCAGAGTCACCGTGTCATCCTGCGCATCCAAGATATTATTTCCCGCCACCAAACTCGTATCAGCGGTTCCAGAGTGGATAACTCCCACGGTGAGGTCCGTTCCCGTTTCGTAACGGATATTGCCATTATTGCTGGTGGTGGTTACCGCAGCCCCCATCGTAGTGGCCCCGGCCACCGAGCGGGAGAAAATCGTTCCGCCTTGGGTGGTCACATTGGCGTTCTGGTTATAAGTGGCCGCGGACAGCGTTGTGATATCGCCAGCCCCAGTGCTATCTACCGTGGCATTCACCGTCAGGGTCGGTGCAATTCCGTTGGTGGCGAGCAGAATGTCATCTCCGGCTGCCACCGCATTATCTACCGTGAGGTCGCCGTCGATATTCTCCACCTTGGCGACGCCGGCTGAGGCAGTCATGCCGGTAGCCATACCATTCGTCGTGGCCGTGTTGGAAGAATTCAAGCCAACTTTTTCCGCGGAAACCATGGCAGTAGAAATCGTGAGACCGTCGGTCTCGTAGAGGTAGAGGCTGTTGCCGGCAACTCCGGCGACCTGGGTCACCGCCGTGTCGATCGGGTCGGTGGCCACTCCAAAGTCGTTGCCTGCCTGGATCCGGAGCTGGGCTGCCTGGATGTTTTCCACCCGGGCGTTGCCCGTCTGGGCGGCGAACCCGATGGCATCCACACCGACAGTATCGCTCTGTGTATCCAGAATGTCATTACCTGCCACCAGACTTACATTGGCTGAACCGGCATTGAGGATGCCGACATTAATATCGTTTCCAGCCTCATAGCGGACATCCCCATTGGTACTCGTGGTCAAAATTGCGGCTCCCATGGTAACATCCGTATCGACAGCATGAGCGAAAACGGTCCCGCCCTGGGTAGTCACATTGGCATTCTGGTTCACACTGTCCTGCGCCAGAATCGTGATATCTCCTGCGCCGGTGCTATCAACCGTAGCATTCAGGGTCATATCACTGGCGATAGTTCCCGCTGCGAGAAGCACATCCCCTCCAGCCGAAACGGAGTTGTTTACCGTCAGGGTTCCGGCGATGGTCTCCGTCTTGGATACACCCGCTGTTGAAGTCAAGCCAACGAGATCCCCGGCATCGTCGCTTTCCGTCGTGTTCGTCGACTCCAGATTCACCCGATTCACGTCAACGGAAACGATGGTTCCCACCGTGAGAGCATCGGTCTCATAGATATAGGAGCTGCCTTGTGCAGCGCCAGCCAACGTGTTGACGGTCGTGTCGATCGGATCACCCGCTTCACCAATATCGTTTCCGGCTTCCATGCGCAGCTCATCCGCCATCACATTGACCGAACGACCCGTATTGGCTGCAAATCCATTCGTGCCCAAAGTCACGGTGTCATCCTGCGCATCCAAGATATTACTTCCCGCCACCAGACTCGTATCCGCGATTCCAGAGTGGATAACTCCCACAGTGAGGTCTGTTCCCGTCTCGTAACGAATATTGCCATTATTGCTGGTGGTGGTTACCGCAGCCCCCATCGTAGTGGCCCCGGTCACCGAGCGGCTGAAAATGGTTCCACCAACCGTCGTGATATCGGCGTCCTGGGTGATGGCCCCGGAGGAAAGACCAGTGATGTCCCCTGCCCCGGTGCTGTCCACCGTCGCATTGATATCCAGAACCGGATTGGTGCCGTTGGAGGCGAGCAGAATATCATCTCCTGCGCTAACCGCATTATCCACGGTAAGGCTACCATTAATCGTTTCGACTTTAGCCACCCCAGAGGTCAAAGTCAGGCCGGTAGTAATTCCATTAGTCGTCGTGGTATTGCTGGAATTCAGCCCCACTTTTTCAGTGGAAACCGCGGCAGTGGAAATCGTGAGACCGTCGGTCTCGTAGAGGTAGAGGCTGTTGCCGGCAACTCCGGCGACCTGGGTCACCGCCGTGTCGATCGGGTCGGTGGCCGCTCCAAAGTCATTGCCTGCCTGGACCCGGAGCTGGGCTGCCTGGATATTCTCCACCCGGGCGTTTCCTGTCTGGGAAGCAAAGCCAGTGGCATCCACGCCCACGGTATCACCCTGTGTATCCAGAATATCATTACCTGCTACCAGGCTGACATTCGCTGTGCCGGCATTCAG
The DNA here is from genome assembly GCA_028280845.1 of Opitutales bacterium. Taxonomy (GTDB): domain Bacteria; phylum Verrucomicrobiota; class Verrucomicrobiia; order Opitutales; family JABSRG01; genus JANQKZ01. The sequence goes on from JANQKZ010000060.1 coordinate 77,031, forward strand.
GATACCTACATTAATATCGTTTCCAGCCTCATAGCGGATGTCGGCATCATTACTCGTCGTGGAAACAGCCGCTCCCATCGTGATGTCTGTCGCTATCGCATGAACCGTCACCGTGCCGCCCTGGCTTGTAATATTCGCATTCTGGTTCACGCTCTGGCTGGCCAGCACGGTGATGTCACCGGCACCCGTGCTATTGACCGTGGCATCCAGGGTAACATCACGCAAGGTGCCGTTGGCGGCAAGGAGAATGTCGGCACCAGCCGTGACAGCCTGAGACCCGAGTAAGCTACCATCAATGGTTTCCAGCTTGGCGACCCCGGTATTAGCCGTGACTCCGTCCAAGGTGGTGCTCGGAATCGGGGTGGTAGTAGAATCCAGATTGGAGCGTTGAACGGTTCCCGCCACACTGCCG
>JANQKZ010000043.1 GCA_028280845.1 Opitutales bacterium
TTTTGTCCATCAATCGAGGCTTCCACCAAATCAGGATTGCTGTTCTCGGAAACCTGCTTGATAATACCAGAGTCATCACTATCAGGATCCGTGAACAAATTAGTCAGATCGAATACTTTAGGCGATGAATTGGGCCTGACATTTACTGCCTCCAGCGCTTCTTTTACTTCCGGTCCGCGTCCAACAAGAACGTTAGCATTGGCAATGGCAGTACGTATTCCGGATGTGGCCAGAATAGTAACTGTTGATTTACCCTGTACATCAGCTGCAACGGTAAAATCCAATGTTTTGCCCGTGAACGCAGCATTGGTAATGATGTCTGTATTGCTAATGCTCAATACGCTCAAAACTATATTTTCCGCATTATCATCAGGATCTTCAAAAGTGGATGTCAGGTCCATTTGGAAATCCCCTCCATCGAGGCTGGTTACGGAGAAATCGTCCCTGTCCCCGAGCCCAGCACCATCATCGCCTGCATCGGCCTCATCGCCCTCGGTCTCATCCGCGAACGCAAACGCATCCAGGACCTGATCACCCGGTTGCGGTAATCTATTCCCACGGCACACGGATGACCAAATCCTGTTAGGGCTGGGCCACCATGACGCGGCATAGCCCTGCAAAGCCGGCCGGCCGCACCGGCCAATCTGTAGGGGCGCAGTCTCGCTACGCCCGCCGGGCCCTACCCCTTCCGCCGCAACAAAACCATCCAATCCTGTTCCTGACTTCCCGGCGCTTCTCCCAAATCTACCGCATCCCCCCCGCGAATAAACTCCAGGCCTCCCACCACCAATGCCCCACCTTTCAGAGGATCATACCAATACACGTCGTATTCATAATCCGGATACGGAATATTCACCTGATTTGCCCCTCCCCCAAAGAGATAGGCCGCCAACAGCACATCCTCCTTCCCCATAGCAAACCCCTCCCCCCGCTCCACCGCATCGAAAACCGGGCGCATCTCCCAATAGGGTAGGTGCTCCTCAAAAAAATCCATCGCGATACGAGTGAGCTCCCACAACCGATCCCGCTGTCGCCAGTCCTCCGAACCCAGGTCGTTGTGCGGGTGCCGGGCGCCAAAATACCACTCCACACCCCCGGCGCCAGAGAGGAGGCACCCCCACAAGGCATAACGCCGCAAACTGGTATGCTCAGGGTCCTCCGCATCCGTCCGCGCCCCGGTATACCACATCCCGATTTCGTCCATCGTCACCACCCAGGGCACCCCGGTCTCTCGGGACTGCTCGCGCCAGTCCCAAACAATGTCAGGTGCCTGGGTTCGATGATCCACCTGAAGCGAAATTCCAGAGAGCGGCTCAAAACCCAGGAGCGGGGTCAGGATATCCGTCCGTACCGGTTCGTAGGCATGAGTATGAATAACTACCGGGTTCTGATGGGGATCCCGCTCGCGCATAAACCGAGCCATATCCTCTCGCTGCCGATCATTCTGCCCCACCGGGGACCAATGAGTCGGCCCATTTTCCTCACCCAGATTCCAGACCAGTCCCGGGTGATGCCCAAATCGCGAAATCAATTCCAAATAATAAAGCTGCCGGTGGAAGCCCGTGTCTCCATCGTCCAGAAGACGCTCATTTTCTGTCTCCTGCAGCACCATATGAAGCAGAATACCCTTCCGCTGCATGTGTTGAAATAAGACATTCCATTGCGCCAGTTTACTTACATCGAAGCGGCTGAAGTCGTCCGGGTTTCGGTACGGCCACACATCCTTTCCATCTCCCCCGATATTCATCGTTAGGAAATAGATGCTATTCATCCCCTTTTCAGCGAGATAATTCACCGCACCAACAAGGGCCTTGCCGCGACCCCCACCCCATGTGGGATCCCCGACGCTCCAATCCTTCAAGTGAGATTCATATTTGTGAATCTCCTCCGCCACAGCGGCTTCCCCCTCCCGGGATTCCGCCTGGATTCGATAGGTGGCATCAAAGTCGACGAAAGCCAACAGGTTCTCCGGACTGTTGGCTCCTCCCTTCAACCAACACTTACCCGAGTCTTTGAATCGAAAATACCCATCATGAGTTTCCAAAGGACCAGTCGTGTAAAACCCTGCGCCCGGGTCCGATTCCTCCGTCACATGAAAACTGCCGGAGTATACCCCATCGAGAACCAGTAATTCACCCACATCTGGATCCGGACTTAAGGAAATATGCTCTCCCCTATGAAACTTGGCTTCATAAATCCAAAGCCCCGTAGCCGGAGGTGTGAATCGCACCTTCCAGACCGAACCGGAATCGGCCCCGGTTTCGCCCGCATTACCATCGGCTGCATAAAAGCCACGGACCCAAACACGACCACTTGGATGCGAAAACGCCACCAACATCCGAATATTCAAGAATGGATTTTCTGCTGCCACTTCAGAGGTATCAGGTCCCTCAAAGGACAGCTCCACCGGCTCCCAAAGCGATGTACTCGCCATTCCGATAAGATTCGAAAAGATAAGGCAAAGCAGAGCCCATGAAACTGTGATGAAGGGGGAAAGTCCTGGAGGAAGCAGTGCACGCATACTCAAATGGGGTTATTTTGCTGAAATCAGCCTTGAATCAGTCAAATTAGTATCAGATTTAGCAATATTAAGTGAAGATTTTACCAACACTGGCGAGTATACTTTAGTTTTCTCTCAACCTTCAACCCTCCGGAATATGGCTAAAATTACCTTTAAGCAGATAGATGGTTCGTCACGTACCGTGGAAGCGGGTGACGGAACCCTGATGGAGCTTGCCCTCGACAACGGAATTGATGGCATCGAAGGTAACTGCGGGGGCGTCTGCTCCTGCTCCACCTGTCACGTCTACATCCCTCAGGAGTGGATGGACCGGGTCGGCCCTGCCACGAACATCGAACAGGACACCCTCGAGTTCTCCGAGAACGCAAAAAGCTCCAGCCGGCTCAGCTGCCAGATCGAAGTCTCCGATGCACTCAACGGCCTCGTCGTAGAAGTCGCTCCCCATGAATGAGAATCCGAATCTCGAAGCCCGAATTACGCTTTCCCATTCAACTAACATCCACTTTTTCCTTCCTTCCTCCCTATGACCCACGTCCCCGACCCTTTTAAGGAAGCCCGTGAAAAAGGCCCCGTCTTGAACGCAGAGATTCAGGGTAAAACCATCCCCATGATCCTCGGGCTAAGAGATGTCCGTAAAGCAGCCAAGGATTGGGAAACATACAGTTCAGACGCTCCGCGCCGGGTTCCCATCCCCTCTGAGGAAGATGTCCGTTCGGTTCGCCAATACCCCCTCGAGGTCGACCCTCCCGACCACAAGGCTTACCGCAAGTTGGTTGAGCCCTTCTTCAACCGACCCAAGTTACCAGAGGTTCAGGAGCAGATTGATACCTTAATCAGCCGGCTGCTAACCGCCGCCCTCGAGAAAGATGAAGTGGAAATCGTTCGCGAATTTGCCATCCCGCTGCAATCCCACGCCCTGACCTACCTCCTCAATGTGGATGAGAAAGAAGCAGAGCTATGGATCAGCTGGGGAATTCATGTATTCAAGGAAGGCGATGGAGAGCAAAAAGGATCTTTCATGGAGAACTATTGCCGGGAGATGTTTAAAAAGGCAGAAACCCACCCAGGGGACGATTTCTTCAGCGCGCTCAATCAGGCCAAATTCAAAGACAGAAAACTGACCATGGAAGAGCGCCTCGGTTATGCCAATATCGCCTTCGCCGGAGGACGCGACACGATCATCAATACAATTGAAAACATCATCGCCTATTTCGCGGAAAACCCTAAGGCCCTCGACTGCATGAACGCGCACCCCGAGGCGATTCACCCCGCAGCCGAAGAATTTTTCCGATTTTACATGCCCCTCACCCACATTGGCCGGGTGTGTCCTCACAATACCAATCTACACGGCACCGAAGTAGAGGCCGGAGAGCGTATATCCCTGTGCTGGGCCGCCGCCAACCGGGATCCCGAGTTTTTTAAAGACCCGGATGAGGTACAACTGGATCGCAAGCCAAATCCCCATGTCTCCTTTGGCTTTGGAGCCCACAACTGCCTCGGCGCCCACCACGCACGGGTCATCATGCGCAGCCTTATTCGACAACTCAGCCAAAACGTATCCAAAATTCAGATACGGGAAGAAGTTGATCTGATCGAAACCGAGGCCGACTTTTCGCGCAAAGTCGGCTATGAACTCCTTCGGGTGAGCTTCACCCCCAGGTGAGGGAATAAAGCACGCGGAGTCGCTTTGGGCATCTGAATGAATCAGGCTCCGGTTCCAACCCGGGTTTTGGCCATCTGCTCGCTGACCTTCTCACGAAAAAGTTCAAAATTAATCGGCTTGGTTATGAAGTCATTGAAGCCGGAAGAGAAAGCCTGCTCCCGGTTCTGCTGCATGGCCCCTGCGGTCAGCGCCATGATCCAGGGCTCCTCGTCCCGTCCGGTCAATTCCCGGATCGCTTGAGTGGCCTGCACTCCATCCATCACAGGCATCTGCATATCCATCAAAACCAAGTGATAGCGCTTTTTCCGGAAGGCCTTGACCGCCTCTTCTCCATTGACCGCTACGTCAGCCTCGAACCCCATACGTTTGAGCAGGAGGAGCGCGACCTTCGCATTCACTGGGTTATCTTCTGCGAGGAGGATGCGGGCACCGTCTACCTCCATATTTTCAGCGGGAAGATCAACTGGCTTGGGCGGGATAACCGCCGGTCGGGTTCGTGTCGATTCCACAACCGAATCATCGACACTATAAACGTCCCGATTAATAGCCTGAACCGAAAAATGAAAGATGGACCCTTGCCCTGGTTCGCTCTCCACCCCAATCTCTCCCCCCATCAACTCAGTTAAATTGCGAGATATGGTCAACCCAAGGCCGGTCCCGCCAAACTGGCGAGTGGTCGAGGTATCGGCCTGATTAAAGGGTTCAAACAAGTGATCCCGGATTTCCTGCTCAATTCCGATTCCCGAATCCTCAACCTCAACCAACAATTCACCCTTGGGAGGGTTATCCCCTTTCCTCCAGTTGACCCGAACTTCTACATATCCCTTTTCCGTAAACTTGACGGAGTTGAAAACCAGATTCAACAGAATCTGGCGAAAGCGAATCTCATCACACTCCACTTTCGTCGGCACGTCTTCAGCCAACCGGTAACGCAACTCGATTCCCTTGGCCCGGGCACGGGGTTTGAACAGATCCACCACGCTTTGGACCACGGATTCCAACAGATAAGTGGTGGGCTCCAGATCAATCTTCCGAGCCTCAATTTTCGAATAGTCCAGCAGGTCATTCAAGATAGCCAGCAAGGTCTGGCTACTCGCATTGATAATTTCCACATACTCCTGCTGTGTGTCTTCCAATTCAGTGGTTTGCAACACCTCCAACATACCAATGACCCCATTCAGAGGGGTCCGAATTTCATGACTGACGTTGGCTAGGAACTCCGTCTTAGCACGACTCGCCGCGAGCGCTTCCTCCTTCACCTCATTCAGGCGCCGGTAATTCTGATAAAGCCAATACAGGAAAACTGCAGTTAGAACGAGCCCCACTCCCACCATGAGGAAGCTGATGAAGAAGGTCCTCCATCGAACCGCCTCCAAGTCCTCCAATCCCCGAGCAATCTCAAGATTCCCGTAATACCGAATATTATCCACCAGCAACTCCATGTCCTGTTGGGGTTGGCGGTCGATTCCCCGTACAAATCGGTCCACCCGGGCATAGCTGGTGGAATCCTCCTGATCATAAAACTTCAAGGCAGCCCGATACTCCTCACCCAGGATCTGGTGCGCTTTCAACAGGGCATCCACATCTCCCTTGATACTTTGCATCGGCGGGGCCAGGCGAAGCAGGTGGTTTAGATGGTTCTGGACCCGAGATTCCTGTTCCCGGAACTGGGCGAAATACCTTTCAAAATCCTCCGGGTTGTTACCGCGGATCAACACATTCTTCCATTCCTGCACCTGGATTTTAAAATCCACCTGCATCTGCATCGCCCGCCGTTGGGCATTCACGATCTCCTGTACCCGGTTCTGCTGTTGTAACTGCGCCAACGACAAGTCAACCACGCCTCTAAGGTTCACCAGGGTGACCCCGATCAAAACAATTGAAAACAAGAGACCGGCAAAGAAATAGACCGATCGATCCCTAACCCGTTTTAACATGGAGGATGCCCGTAGTTTAAATATTGAGGTATTGGAAGAAAGTGGCGTTGAGTCTTAGCAGGAGGAAAACAGGAGGCTCAATACATTTCCCCATTTCTGCCCCCTCACTTCAGGTTGGGGGAGGCCAAAGCTATTACCTTGGATTATCCGCCGGAGGCCCCTATCTTCCAAAAAAATATGAAAAAGCTGCTTTTTCTGCTTCTCCCTGTTCTGCTCGGTTCCGCTTCCATGGATCAGCCCACCCTGGACCTGGGAACCATGGATGAGGGCATATATGCTATCATCCAGACAAACAAAGGCGAAATTGTCATCCAGCTGTTTTATGAGCAGGCCCCCCTCACCACCACCAACTTCATCGGGCTGGCCGAGGGGACAATAGAAAACGATTTCCGGGGAGAGGGAGAACCCTTTTACGACGGGCTCACGTTTCACCGGGTAGTCCCTGACTTTGTCATCCAGGGCGGAGACCCGCTCGGCACAGGTGAAGGAGACCCCGGATACGAGTTCCCCGACGAATTTATTCAAGAGCTGCGGCACGGTCAGGCGGGCATGGTCTCCATGGCCAATTCTGGCCCCAACACTAACGGCAGCCAGTTCTTCATCATGCTGAACGACCAGCATGACCGCCTGAATTTTAAACACAGTGTGTTTGGCCAGGTGATTGCAGGTATAGATACCGTCCAGAGTATCGAGCAGGGTGACCAGATGGAAACGATTACTATTTTTCGGAAGGGCGCCGAGGCCGAAGCCTTTACCACCGAACAGGAAGACTGGGAGCGGCGGCTCGCAGAGTTTTCCATCATCCCTCCCCCCCCCGATCTTCCCCACTATTTTCTCGATTATGCGGGGCTCGAGTTCCCCGTCTGGTACCCCACCTGGTTGGTCCAGAAACTGCATAATTATGAAATCATTCGCGGGACGCGCATCTATGTCCGGACCTTTGAACGCTTTGTTCCGGTTGACGGAGAACCCACCCCTGAGGCCTTTAACCGGCGCCTGACAAAAATGCTGGGCTGGACCGATACCCCCGCAGGGCCCAATCATATTCTCATCAGCTACTTCGAGTCCGGAGAGAGCTGGGTGATCACCGCCCTGGGTGAGATCCACAACCGCCTCTTCGCTAATCATACGACCGATGGATTGGTGGATATGGCTTACCAGCGGCTGGAAGAGCCCAACCCCCGGCGAATGATCGACAGTTTAACCACCGTGATTATTGAAATCCTCGATCAGGACCCACTCCCTTCCAGCAATGAGTAAAACGGAGAGCTATATCCTGCAGATCATCAGGCACAACCGGAACTACGGCCTCCTGTTTGTTTCCTGTGTCTGCTTCATTCTCATTTATCCCTCCATTGCCGATACCAGTATCTCCGATGATATCCTCATCGCCTTTTCCACCATCACGGTCGGAGCCGGGCTGGCCGCCGTCTCGCGGCACCACCGGGTGGCTCGTATCACCCAGGGCTTTGGTATCCTCGCCCTCCTGATTTATGCCTTTAAATTCTTCACCCCCGGGGACTTCGAAGGCAACGATTATAAATCCTTTCTCACCTTGGGCACCATGGCCCTGTTCTGGTTGTTCAACAGCCTCACCATTTTCCTCGCCGTCCTGAAGCCGGCCCCGGTTACCCTCGACCGCATTCTCGGTGCCATCTCTGTCTATGTCCTCATCGGGCTGACTTTCTTTGTTCTCTACCTCGTCATCTACCTGATCGATAACCAGGCTTTTCTCATAACTACGATCGATGGCAAGATGGGGGTGAACAATATGTTCTTCTTCAGTTTTGTCACCCTCACCACTTTGGGCTACGGAAACGTCGTTCCACAACACCCGATCGCCCAGTCCCTCGCCATCCTCCAGTGCGTCATCGGCGTCATGTACATAGCAATCCTCATGGCCAGCCTGGTCAGCTCTTACAAGTTTCCTTTTCTCAAGGATGAAACCTCGCAGATGTAGCCTGCTGTGACTCAAACCAAACGGAAACTGAAACCGGGAGCCTTGAGCTGGGCCCTGTATGACTGGGCCAACTCGGCCTTCACGCTGTGCATCATCACCGCTTTTTTTCCGGTCTTCTTCACCAAGTACTATTCGATCGGCCAGGCCCCTGCAGAAGTGACCTTCCGCTTTGGCTTGATCGTATCGATCTCCAGCCTGTTGGTCTTCATCGCTGCCCCCTTCCTCGGCGCCCTCGCTCAATCCGGATCCGGTCGAAAACGTTTCCTCGCCAAGCTGGTCTTCCTCGGCAGCGCCACCACCGCTGCCCTCTTCCTCGTTCCTGAAGGTGGATGGTTGGCGGCGGGCGCCCTCTATCTGGTCGCCTCCTTTTCCTTCTATTCGGCCAACCTCTTTTACGATTCACTCCTTACCGAAGTGAGCGATGAAGAAGATGCCCACTGGGTCTCAGGTCTTGGCTTTTCCCTGGGCTACTTGGGAAGCGTCCTCCTCTTCATTGTACTCTACCTGTTCATTCTCCAGGCCGGTAGCCTCGGGCTGGACGCCTCCACGGCGACCCGCATCTCCTTCGTCGTGGTCGCTGCCTGGTGGGTCCTCTTCACCCTCCCGCTGCTTCTTCATCTAAAGGAGAGACCCGGTTCCGGGGATAGGCCCTCGCCGTTCCACCAACTCAAATTGACCGGTCGCCAAATCCTGGGAAACCGCACCATCCTCCTCTTCCTCCTGGCTTACTGGTTTTACATCGATGGAGTTCATACCATCATCACCATGGCTTCCACCTATTCAACCGCCCTCGGCATCCCCGACACGCAGTTGATGCCGGCCATTATCCTGGTCCAGGTAGTCGGGGTGCCCTGCGCCCTCATCTTTGGATGGCTCGGGCAGAAACAGGGGCCCAAACTCATGATCTTTGTTGGCCTCTTCATCTACCTCGGCGTCACCGTCTGGGGCTTCTTCTTGGATGGAGGCGCCCTCGTCCTCGGGCCCCTCGCCATTCCCAAAGTGTTCATCCTGGCCTTACTCATCGGTTGCGCCCAGGGCGGAGTTCAATCCTTGAGTCGATCCCTTTACAACCAGATCATTCCCGCCGACCAAACCGCAGCCTTCTTCGGATTCTACAACATGATCGGCAAGAGCGCCGCCATCCTGGGCCCCTTCGTCATGGGACTGGTGGCAAAGGCCACGGGGAATCCCAGAATTGGAATTCTCTCTGTGGCCCTCCTCTTCCTCGCCGGGATGGTATTGCTCGCTCGGGTCAAGGTCCCTCGGGGCGAAGACTCCAAGCCAAACTGAGCAAACCAATAGCCGCTCCCCAACTGCCCAGCACGCGAGCAGTAATTCGCTGCCAGTTTTGAGTCAGGGTAGCAGTCACCGCACAGGTAATCAGAGCCACAACGACGAGGCTGGACACAATACCTACCGCCGCAAGAAACAGGGTACTCGATTGCGTCAGGGCATTTCCATTCATAAGACCGTGGAGGAAGCCCAGCACACCGGCCAAGGTTCCCGGAAGCCAGGTGGGCACGGCTGGAGCGGTAGCCACAAGGATACCCGTTACCAGGATCCCCAAACCGGATAGAAATACAGGTAAGGCAGGAAAATCGGAGAACCGACCAACGGCGGACCCAATGAACCAGGCCAGGGGAAGGACAAGCACCAAACCCCGCGAAGCCTGTTTTCCACTTAACCCGCCAAATAGAGCCAGGCAAAAAACGATTAGGATATCCTCCGGTGTAATGAAGAAATGAGCTACACCATCATAGAATGGTCCCACCCCCGAGTTCACGAGGTGTGCGAAGAAAGAGGGAATGGGAATATCAAACCTCAACCCAAAGCCCTGATTAAAAAGTAAATGCCCCCTCCCATCACCAGAGCTCCGGCAAAACGAAGGAAGAGCTTACCCTGTTTCCAGCGGTGAACGGTTCCGATGCCAATACCTGCGGCGTGAAGCAGACCGGTCGAGATGACAAATCCAATGCTGTAGAGCACCCCGCTTTGTCCCGCCGGCAACTCAGTCCCGTGGGCGTGGCCATGGAAAATAGCGAACACGCCCACAATCAGAATAGCCGCCCAGCGTGGTGGTTTGGCTTCCAGCAAGACCATTAGGCCGAGGGCTACGCCCGATAGAGCAATTCCAATCTCCACCCCGGGAACGAGATACCCCATTAACCCTAAGGCGGCTCCGAACGCCATCATCAGGGGAAAGGCAATCGGCAGACCCCACAAGAGAGGACTTCCCAGTTGGGCCCCCCATAAACCAACCGCCACCATAGCCAGGATATGATCCAGCCCGCCCACCGGATGGGACAATCCGGAGGTAAACCCGCCCGCCCCCGAATCGGTGTGACCAAACAGCAATGACTGGCTTCCGAGGTAGAACACAACCGTGAGGGCTAACCACTTATGAGGAGTTATAGATTTCAATTTTGAATCAGGTTGAGGTTATGAAAAGAGAATGGGCCACACGCGCTGACAGGTCCAGAAGGCCCCGAGGGAGCCAACCGCATAGCCAGGCAACTTAAGGACCCAACTTGGTCGATTTAGTTCAAGAATTCGGATCGATTTTGCCACCGCGAGCGCCAGAAAAACGAAGGCCAACTGCCCAACTTCTACCCCAATATTGAAAAAGAGGAGTGCGGCCGGGATCTCCGGGCGAGGCACACCATTCAAGGACAGCCCGCTGGCAAAGCCAATCCCATGCAACAGCCCAAAGGCAAAGGCCACAATCCAGGGATGCCGAAGCGTGAAACTCGAGCCCCCTCGCCATTTCCTGGCAATCTCCGGCCCCAGAAAAAGAATACTCAAGGCGATAGCGGCATTGAGCGGAACCTCCTCAACCTGGATGACAGCAAAGGTCGACAGCCCCAGGGTGATGCTGTGGGCAATCGTAAACGAAGTCACCGTCTTTACCAGCATCCACCGACGGTCCACAATCAAGAGCAAGCCGAGGACGAAGAGCAGATGGTCCACGCCCAGTAATATGTGCTCAATCCCCAACCGCAGGTAGGTCACCGCGACTTCTCCGGCTCCCGGCTTATCCGCAATGGTCAACCCAGGATTCTCTGGATTGAGCATGATGGTCTGAGGCTCCAGATCGATCAACGATACCCGGATCAGCGCATCGGTATAGGTCGACTCCAATCCCTTTATCCGCAACGGGGTCCCCGCCAATCCCCCACTCCGCTGAATGGTCCAGCGGGTCACATCCGCGCCGCCCGAAAACGCGGTCACCGGCTCCGATACTACTTCGACATCTTCAACAAATTGAACCGAAAGGGATATGCGAGCCTCACCCCGGGCCGGAACACGCCAAAGGATGTTGTAGGTCTCGGGACTGACTTCGGTGATCTCCAGAAAAGCCGGGCGCATTTCGTGCCCTTGAAGATGCCCTCCCCATAGCAACAATAGAATGATTCCCAGTCGTCGCATCCTTAGCCAGTCGGCTGTTCAGCCGCATTTTCCTGTTCAGGCCACTCGATCACGATTTCATACTGCTTCAGCAGGTCCTCATTAAATAACGTCCGCATCTCCATTCGTCGCTCGTGATTCCACTCTCTCATTACGATGGGCCGTATCTTAGCAAGCTCGGGGAGTTCACTTGAGATCACCATCTCCAGCTTGACCAGGTGGTATCCAAGGCCGGATTGAAGGGGTCCCCCCCATTGACCAATAGGCAACTGCTCCAGCTGGTCACTAAAGCCTAATCCAAAGGTATTGTCTACCACCCGTTCGGGGGCATTCTCAAACTGTTCGGGAATCAGGGAGCGCCCATGCTCTACCATTCCTCCACTGTTCAAGGTCTCGAGGGAGGCCGCCAGCGTCGCCTCCAACTCAGCCCCGGCATTTTCCGCGTTGAAATATAGCTGCCGGAATGTGAAAACCCGGTCCGTGTAAAAATAGTCGGCATTTTCCGCTAAATACGACTGCAATTCTTCTTCGCTTGGTTCCGTCGAGACCGTGGCATCCTCTGTCAGGAATTCCAGCTTCTGCCGCAAGCGTCGCCGAATCAGCGTGTCATCCTGATCAATCCCCATCTCTTTCGCCTGTCGGTAGTAAGCTTCCTCCAGAATGAAGTCCTCTACCAAGCTCTCTAATTCCTCCTCCGTTGGAGGGCGCTGCCATGTTCGGGTAAATATCGTGACCAGCTGGTCGACCCTGCCGGAGGACACAACGATCCGTTCATTATCCGGAGTCAACTCCGGCTTGGACTGGATTTCGTAGAAGACAAAAAGCAAGGCACCAATCAACAAGAAATGGATAAGGGGGTCTTTAAATAGCTTTCCCATATAAAATCTGAACCTCAACCTTAGCGGATTTCACCGTCGAGAAAAGTTCTATTCGGTTGGTGGTCCTGTTACTCACCATAACTGCGTTCGAGATCGTAATGAATTCATCAACAAGGTTACGGCTTACAGCGCAGTCAGACCCCGGGCCAGGGCTGCTATAATGTCCACATGGGGTTCCATCCCCACCGACAGGCGCATAAGCCCGGGGGGGATCCCAAGATCCTCCAACTCAGCCCGTCCTGCGGGAGTCGAAACCATATCATAATGGGCGAGATATAGGTAAGGACATAAAATCGTGAAGGTCGTCCCAAAGCTGGGTCCCTTGACAAGCGGGCAGTGGTCAAAAAATGCACGCACATCTCCATCCACCTCGAAAGAGATAACACTCCCTGGTGATATCGGCCACCGAGCGACCCGCTCAAACTCCTGCCGATACCCGCGGGAGTATGCCCAATACACCCGCCGCACCCTGGGGTGTTCCTGCAAAAAAGTCGCCACTTGAACTGTACTCTGGTTCACCCGCTTCATAAGCAAGGGGTAGGACTGGATCTCCACCGCCATGCGAGCCAGATCCCGGGCGTAGGGCGGTTCGTGATTCACCACCACTCGGGAAATAATTTCTTTCACCTCCCTGCGCCGTGGATTAAAGACGACCGCACCCATCATAACATCCCCGGCCTGGGCAGCATACTTGGTCAAACTATTCACCACAACATCCGCATAGGGAAGCACATCGATATTATAGGGAGAGGCCAGCGTCGGATCCAGAACCAGGACCGCCCCACATGAATCCGCCAACTGTCGCAAGCGAACTAAATCAATGGTCTGCATCAGTGGATTGGTGGGCACTTCAGTAAAGATAGCCGCTACCCGGTGTCCATAGCGCTCCAGGTAGAGGGCAACCGCATCCAGATCATGGATACTGAAAAACACTTTCAGACAGTCTTCCGATTCGGTGAACTTGGCCAGGATGACTCCGGTATCCAGATAGACCCATCCGATCTGTATCCAGATATGGCGCCCCTCCTCGCTCGCCAATTCGTTGACCGCCTTGAAGACCGAGTAAAAAGCGTTCATCCCGCTATTCGTCAACAACAGCGAATCTGGCCGGTTGGTCCTAAAGATCTGTGACAGTTGGATACGAACCGCCTCATGGGCGCCATGCAGGTCAAGTTGCTCCTCATACGCCGATTGAATGACCCCCTCCTGGACCAACATATCCTCGGCCTGACGGGATGAGATCCCGGTTCCGGTGTGCTGGACAAATTCCTTCGTCGCTTTCCGGATCTCCTCCGAGTCACCACAGTGGAAGACCGTCAGGGTTCCTTCCCGGAAATACTCGCAATCGTCCGTAAGCAGATAATCTTCGAGCTCTCGAGCTCCGCGGTTCGAATTCAGCAATACAATATGGCGCCCGTCCAACTGGTGCTTATCTTTGATATGGTCCGCCAGTAGAATGATGAGAGAGTTCACCACGAATCTCGGATAACCGGTCTCCAGAGCCTCGACTACACGGGGGTCGTGCTCTTCATAGCGCTCCACATCCTTCAATGTCGGGAAATGGACACATACCGCGTGGGGAGAGTCGGGAACGGCAGTGCCGAGCGATTTATCAAAAGGAATTTCCATCAAAGGGCTGAAACAAGCGGTAAAAACTAGAAGAACCGCCTTCCCTTTTCAATGACGAAGCGACCTGGAGCCTCGTTTAGCATCCTCTTCATTAATGACTCAGCCACATCTACCAAGTGTGCCGGGAAAACCATGGGCTCTCAAACGACATATCGAACTCGAGGTTCTCGGTATCCAGAAACATGGGATCTCCAAAAAATGAAGCATTCTCTCGATCTGGCACGGAGGACCAACTCATGAAACTCATACCCGAAAATGCCGTATCTGGCAGGTTTCGGTGAAAGTATAGATTCCCAGTCCCACTAAACCTGCCGTTGGACCCCAAATAAATCAACGGATGGGCCATCGACCGGGTTTCCAGGATATTGCCTTCCATATGATATGCCCCTGAATTGACCGACAGGAGGGGCTTCGAGTCCTCTGCTCCGAAAAAGACGTTGCCACGCGCCTCAACCCTGAAGGCCGCTCCGTTGAGGTTGTCCCGAATCCATAATGCTTCCCCCTTATTTCGTCCGATCCGATTGTTTATGAGGCGAAAACTCCCGGATTCGGCCATCACCTGAATCCCGTATTCCTCATGATAGCCCAATACGGAATCGCGGACCTCCGCATCCAGGGGTGAGGCCGACTGCAGAAACACTCCGGACACCCCGTCGGATATCCGTGATCGAATGAGAAGGAAGGCTCCCTTGTGCTGCTCCACCTTCAGCCCAGGCTCGATCGCAGCCCCCGACTGATGAGTCAACCGCTTTTGGCCGGAATACACCAGGGTAATCCCAGACAGGGTCACATCGGAGCAATTCCGGAGCGCAAGACCGGCACCCCCGCTCTGGCGAAGGGAGGTATCCGAAATTGTGATACGGCTTGAGTCATAGAGTGAAAGCCCTCGCTCATTTTGCAGGAATTCACATCCCAGAATCTCCACCCTGTCGCACCCCCGAACGACCGGACCCGCATCTCCCGAATCTACACCCGAGAAGTCGTACTCAAACTGCAAGTCTTCGAGGCGAACCTTGGACACCCCGCACAGACTTAACAGGGGCCTGGGGTTTCGCTGAACCATGACCAGCTTGGCCCATGAGGGCTCTGCACCCTCAGGAATGGCCCATTGGATGGTGTGCTGCTCCGGATCCACCCAGTAATCCCACACTTCAAGTTGGATCCGCTGCGTTCGCTGAGATAGCCATGCCTGGTCATAAAATAAAAACACCGCACCATCGCCCGGGACTCCACGCGCCAGCCTGTGTTGATAGGTACGAAAGTTCAGTTTCTCCCAGTCGGAAATGATTTCCCCTTCGGAAAACATAACCGTTCCATTCCGGGCAGGCCGGACGGTCAGCCAACCCTCATCACGTTCCTCCGGAGCTTCCCCCCGGAAAGTTTCCAGATGCAAGCCTGCATGATATTTTCCGGGCTGGAGCTCCAGAATAACATCGACCCCCGCATGCTTGAGATTGAGGGCCTGGGCAACCTTTTCCTCAAGATCCCCTCGCACAGGTTGAACGGTTATAGTTTCCGTCCGCCCCAGCATCGGCAAAATCAACAACAACCCTAGCGCACTTTTCCTAAAAATACTCATTCTCCAGAACTTGGTCCAGGGTCTGCCGTTTCCGAATAACCCGGGTACCAGCCGCTTCCAGCATGATTTCTGGAACTGCAGGAAAGGAGTTATAGTTCATGCCGCAAAGGGCAGAACAGTAAGCCCCGGCTCCTGCAATGACAAAAATATCCCCGATGGAGGCATCGGGAAAACTCCGCACTGACAGAACGTCAGGTTGTCCGGGGGCAGGAGTCAGGAGATCGCCAGACTCACAACAATGCCCCACGACGACATAGTCTTTCTTGCTCAGCCGGGTGGGGGCCGAACTATAGACCATCATCGCGTGTTGAGCCCCGTAAAGGGAGGGACGTAGAATATCCGTCATGCCCGTGTCCAACTTAATAAAGGTATACCCGCGCGCTCCGGTATCTACCAGGTCCTGAACTGTTGAAACAAGGAATCCGGCATTCGCCACCAGCCAGGTCCCCGGCTCAATTTCCAGATGGAGCTTGCGGCTCGTTTGTTCGGCAAAGGTGCGGAAGGTGTCGGCCATGGGTGCACCAATCGCCTGCAGATCGGTAGTGATCTCGCCCTCCACTCGGCCCACCTTGAACCCCCCTCCCAGGTCAACCGTGTGGACGTCGGCAAACTGGTGCACCAGATCCAGGTTGGAGTTGGAAATCTCCTTCCAGAGCTCCGGGTCCGAGCCAGACCCGATATGCGAGTGGAGCTTGACGATTTTCAGCCCATAACGGCCCGCCAGGGCCTTTACCGCGTCAGCATATTCATGCCAGATCCCAAAGCTCGACTCGGGTCCACCGGTATTAGTCTTATTGTTACCCCCTGATCCCTTCCCCGGGTTGAACCGAACTCCGATCTCACTGCCGGGACGGAATTCACCCAGGAGCTGGATCTGATTGAGGGAGCAAGCGTTGATGGTGATCCCAGTCTCCAGGATGCGCACATCCTCAGCGGTAAACTCCTGGCTGCTCAGAGAGATTGAGGAAGCCGGGATGCCCGCCTGCAGGATACGCTCCACCTCAAACACCGAGCTCGCATCAAAATGGATACCCGCCTTATGAAACAACTGGAGGATCGCACGATTCGGATTGGCTTTGACTGCATACCGGACGGTCAACCCAAAGGCATTGGGAAAGGCAAGTGTCGCTTGCGCGGCTTCTTCCAACCGACTTTGGTCATAAAGATAAAACGGCGACCCATAAGTTGCACGGAGCTTATCCAGAAACGAAAAACTAAACTGCTCGGGAAAAGTCATAGAGTTGAACCACTAATCTTCACTTATTCGCACATAATCCAGCATATTCCAATTTACGCAAAGCGCATCAGGATTTGAGCCATTGAAAAAGTGACGCCATTAGTGTCTATTCGTGGAAATTAATGGTTAGCAGATAAGATGTCGGTCAACATAGCAGATCTCCGAGAGAATTACACCCGGGCTGGCCTGGACCGGGAAGATCTCGACCCCTCCCCATTCAAATTATTCGAGCGCTGGTTTCAACAAGCCATCGCAGCTGAATTACCTGAGCCCAACGCCATGATCCTGGGCACGGCCGATGCCACCGGCAGAGTCTACAGCCGCACCGTCTTGCTCAAGGCCTACGACGACCGCGGATTTGTTTTTTACACCAACTACCAAAGCGCGAAAGCCCACCAACTTGAAAGCAACAACTTTGCCTCCCTTACCTTTCCCTGGTTCCCGATCGAGCGGCAAGTCAACATCACCGGAACTACGGAGCGTGTCTCCAAAACGGAAAGCCTGAAGTATTTCTTAAGCCGTCCGCGGGGGAGTCAACTGGGGGCCTGGGTGTCGCATCAGAGCGAAGTCATTACCTCCCGCAATATTCTGGAAATGAAACTGGAGGAGATGAAGCGCAAGTTCGCTGAGGGAAAGATCCCCTTGCCTGACAATTGGGGCGGGATCCGCGTCATCCCGGACTCCATAGAGTTTTGGCAGGGACGCCCCAACCGGCTGCACGACCGCTTCCGATACAACCGCAGCCAGGGCGATTGGACCATCAAACGCCTTTCCCCCTGATTTATTCAAAGTCCTGTTTTTCTCGGTAAAGCCTGCTGTCAATGACGGAGAGCATACGCTCGGCCAGTGGGAGTTGCTCAGATCCAATAAACTTCTCAATTTCGCCGACCACTTGAGGGGCGTCCTCAAACAAACGCCTGAATGGAACCCGTAATACTTCAAAATTGGGAGCCCGGTCGATATATTGGAGGCAGCTATGTCGGTGAGCCAGGAGCTGCCTCTCTAACGCTTCCCGTTCTATTTCGGGAGACTCCCCACCTCGTTCCAGCATACGGATTTGGGATTGGGCAACTTCTGCAATCGGTCTCATCATAAACAATACCCGATAGCGATGGGGGGGCGGAAGGTGGGGGAGAAGCGCAGATATGATCTTGATCCCCTTCCCCTCAAGACCGGGTTCATCCAATAGCTCGGGCTCCTGAGGGACGCGTTTTATCGGTTCCCATTCGAAAAAGCCTAATGGATTATTGGGATCTGCCTGCCGGATACCATCCGTCTGAATGGGAAGCCCACCCGCCTCAAGCATCTGCATGAGCAAGGATGTTCCAGACCGGGGGAGTCCTGAAACGAGGATAAACGATTTACCCGACGTCCCAGGCTCGGGACGGCGAAATTTGGCGATTTCTTCCTGTTCTAATCGCCTCCGTGTTCCGCTGTCGGGAATCTCGGGGAGCGGAGTCGTTTTCGCCCAATTTTCATCCAGCAACCGGTTCTGAACCTCCATCTCTGCTGAAGCCGCCTTCCACATCTCTTGATAGCGTTTCGCTTTTTGAGGATCATTCCCCACATTTCGCTGCAAGGTGGCCAGCCAGTGGTAGGCTCGCTTAAGGGCGGGCTCATGCAGGATAGCAAATTCAAAGGCCTGAATTGCGCGCTCGTACCACCCCATTCGGGAGAGGGCAATGCCCACAAGATAGTGAGCCTGTCCGTAATTCGGCTTTAAGTCCACTGCAACAAAGCCGGAATCAGCCGCCTTGGCATTCTCATGCATTTTCAGGTAGAGGTGAGCCCGCGCAAGATGAGCTGGCGCAAAACGCGGGTTGATCTCAATTGCTCGATCAAAACAGGTTTCCGCATTGCTCCAGTCCTTTAACCGCGTATAGCACACCCCCAACTGTAAATGAAATTCCAGGTTATGGGGGTCAGCCTCCAGGGCGTCCTGAAAGTATAGCCGAGCCTGGTCCCGGTTTCCCAGGTTTAAATGGATTCTACCCGCCAGGTAGGCGGCCATGGGGGGAAACACCACTTCATCCCGGAAACTGGTTTCAATCACCCTCCGAGCCTGCTCCAGATAGCCGCAGGCCAGCAGACAGCGGACCCAATCAAAAAGGAAATGGCTATCATAGGGGCGTTCTCGGACCAACCGCTCAAATAAGGGCAACGCACGGGGTCCATATCCCGTGGCTTGAAGCGACCGGGCGTGATTATAGATTAACTCCAGGCCGGCCTGTTCGGCAATCGCCTCCGGAGCCTGGCCGGCACTCGCCTCAATATACCCCAGGGCTTCAAAGTGCTTGGTCAACGCTCCCGCTCCGCCTGCACCTGTTGTTGACTGGAAAGCCGTTTGAAAGTGAGACTCATCGACAACCCGGCGGGGATCCCTGTCCTCCCAGGACGGGATTCGCGTTTCCTTTTCCGGGGTTTCAAAAACTGCTGGGACCACTCGACCAGGCATATCCTGCCCCACAGGTAAGCCAAAGGCATGCAAGAGGGTTGGACACACATCCAGGAGATGGACCGGTGATATATGCTCATCCTTGCGAACTCCCGGGCCGGCCATCACGAAAACCCCCTCGCGCCGGTGCCACGACGATATCCCGGCATGCCGAGGGTCCAAAATCGGGTTCATTTCTTTCCAATTCAGAAAGCCATGATCCGAGCAGAGGACCACCGTTGTGTCTTTGCCCGCAATTTCTAACAGTCGAGCTAACATAAGATCGTGAAACCGGTAGGCCGCATGAATTAAGTCGCTGAAAATTTCATGATCCCTCTCCGCCAGATCCGGGTGTCGCTGGTCCCCGTGAAAGATCATGAATTCATGGCAGAATTGGTCCAGACTCTCAAAGTAGACGGCGGCAAAATCCCAGGGCTCCTTTTCCAGTGCCCAAGTAGCTGCAGCCTGTATGGTCGCGGCCTCCGCAATGTTTTCGGCCAGGATGGGCAAGCGGGGATCCTCTTCCGCGCCTAAAGCTTTGGCCTTCGGCGCAAAGGCAAGGATCTCCGCAGCGCCAATTTCTCGTTTACGAACAAAGAGAGGATTCAGGTCCTCATAGTACTGTTCAGGCGAGATCGTTCCAGGCAGATGGACGCGGCCCCCTGCAGCTGAAATCGGATGCGTGATCTGATTGCTGATCGAGATCCCATTGATCGCCTCCGCGGGGTGAGTCGCCCAAAAGCCAATCTGATGGCAGCGATAGCCCTCGCCCGATAAGATATCCCAGACTGCCTTGACTTTCCGCCGGTAGCTCCCCACCGGTTGCACGCCCTTTCCCTCCGGCCCGGGCTCGATAAACCCAAAGACTCCATGGCGATCAGGAACATGGCCCGTGGTGATCGATGTCCAGAGCATGGGAGACAGCATCGGGTCCATGGACTGCAGGTCCGCCATCACCCCACGGCTCACCAGACTCGAAAACGTGGGAAGTAAGCCCTGATCCATGAGGGAGTGCAGGATATTCCAGTCCGCAGCATCCCAGCCAACAAACAGGACCTTTCGCTGCCCGGGGGAAGCCATGAATAAGAACGGGATCTACCCGGACTTAATCGTTTTGTTCGGCAGCGTGCCTGGCCACCAAATCCCGCTTGCGTTTCCGCCAAACGGCAAGGAATGCCGCCCCCCCAGCCAGTAAGGCAATAGGAGACGGCTCCGGAATCGCGCTCGTTTGCCCGGCAAGGATTGAAGCTCCCGGGTAAAGACCGATTGCGAAGTCCGTGATGGTCAGCGAGAAGGGATTGGCTCCGGTTTCGTCGGAAACTTCTACTCTTATCCATCCAAAATAGGAGTAATAAGTATAATAGTAGTCCTCGGTCAGCCGGAACCCAATGTAACCCACCTGGGCGCCTGAGGCATCTCCTCCGTAAAAGGGACCAAACCCGGAAGAGAATACGTTAGATCCATCAAAATACCCCCGAACCAAGGGAAATCGGCTTCCATAAAAACTGGCCGGCGAGCCATTAAAATAGAGGGAATTATCAATAAGATCATTCTGGGCCAGCCGGAGGGGAAACTCGCCGAAGCTGGAATCCACAGCAATATCAGTATACGAAAACGTATTGGAAAGCCCTCTCACCCCCACTTGGATATAATTTCCTGAACCCGGAAAGTTGGAAGAGATTTCAAAGGATATATCGTCAAATCCATCCCCATTCAGATCCAGGAATTGCCAGTCAAAGTTACTGGAACCCAGCGTACTGTTCACTACCTCATCTGGAGTTAAATCCGTGTAGAGGATGGTGCTGCTTACGGCATCAGCAGTGTGGGCGGCAGCAAGTCCGCCTACCAGGCTCGCAGCCGAAGTTTTTACATAGCGGTTCACCCGACCTTCAAATACAGAAGAGGGCGAATCCTTAACGGTTTCGCGATTTTTGAGAGACATAGCGGCAGTAGTAAGAATCCTAGCTGTAATTCTTTTCATGGCCCGTGGCAACCAAAATTATGGCAGACCCTGAGCGATCAGGAATTTACCTCCAGGCTCCCGCGGAAGCGGATCCTGGCCAGATTCTACTACTATCGTTACCGGATAGGGGAAAGCCGCAGCCATCGTCTGACAGATGGAAGCTTCCCTCACCCCATCCCCGACCACTTTTACCGTGAATCGATCCACAGCCTCCTGGATCACGCGATATTGCACCATACCTGGCAAGTCTCTGAGTTTTTCCGAGAGGGCAATAAAGGGCATACGAGAGCCGTCCTTGAGTTTCAGGGATCCCCGTTCCTTTCCAAATATGCCTGTCAGGACCGGAGTTTTCCGGTCAAATCGGCTGATCTGCCAACACCCCAAATCTCCAATCTCATAACGGATCCAGGGCATGTAAGTATTGCCATAATCGGTAACGATGATCCGACCCAATTGGCCAGGTAGACAGGGCTCATCGTGTTCATCTAAAATTTCCAGCCCCAATTTTTCCGTCACGGGTAGCCACTCACCCCACTTCCCATGGAACGGAACCGCGATAATCCCCACCTCCATACTCGCGTAATGACTCCATACCCTGGACTGAGGAAAAACCTCCTGCAGAATTGAGGGGAGTCTCCGATCCACGTGTTCACCGACCAAACCAACCCGCTCTACCCCTGGCAGTAATAGGTTCCTCCGCTTAAGCTCGCGAGCGATCCACTCTGCCTGGGTAGGATAAGTCACCACGCTGGTAAAGCCCTCGTCTAGAACTGCGGAAACTAACCGGGACACCATGTCCCCCAGCGGAGTATGGATATCGAATTGATAGGGTTCGGTCGCTCCGTAGATAATTTCGAAGGGCTGAGCCTGACCCCCCATCCAATTTGCATATCGCCGAAGGCTCTGGCGCTCCAAAGCCACCCGCTGAGGGGAGTAGGCTACTTGCACCGGAACCCCCGTCGCTCCAGAGGTTTTGGCCTGGATCGGGTGGTTGTTCAATAATTCCCTATTCCCTCGTCGAACCTCATCCCTGGTTAACAGGGGAACCCGCCCCTGAGTTGCTAGCCTGGCCTGATAAAAAGGATGGGAGTGTCGGGAGAAATCCACGATACGCTCAAACTTTTCAGAATCAAAAAATGGGTTCCGGTTCATGAATGGGAAGCGCTAAACCTCTGACCAGGTGATGAAAAACTTTCCATTAGCCCTGCGTGGGATCGAGTTCACCCGCCTTACCTCAATGGAAGCCGGAGTATAACCAAGGAAACTCACGAATCTGGCTTCCAGGGTAGATCCGAGACCGGGTTCCCCTCGATATAAGATCTCGAAATGGCGAACAGACCGTTGCACGACTTGAAACTGGTGCAAAGCGGACAAGGTTCTAAACTGGAGAGTCAGGTCGTAGGTGAGTTTTCTACTACCATCCGGCATGAGAAAGGCCTCTCGAACTTTTCCATATAGAGCCGTGAAGGCCTTCCCCGAATAGCCCCCACACGGACACACCCCAGGGCTTGCCAGATCCCCGATATCATAACGAATCAGCGGGCAGTAGCTGTTGAGATAATCCGTGACCACCACCCGGCCGACCTGGCCGGGGGAACAGGGCGTGCCTTGGTTATCCAGAATTTCAATACCCAGAATTCCATCCAAGACATGCCATCCCTCCCCCTGGTCTAAACATCGCAAAGCTATCAAACCGCACTCTTTTGCGCTGTAGGTCGACCAGATTAAGGCTTTCGGAAAAGCCCTGGCGACTAGAGCCTCATCCGCTTCATGCAGGGTCTCGGAAAAGATGCCCAAACGTTTCACCCAAGACTGGGGTCGACCTCTTTCTAAGAAATAGGAAGCCAGGGATTTGGCATTGGTAGCATAGGTGTTGAATCCCTGAATTGCCCTCTGCTTCCGCATCTCCGAGAGGAACCGGATTTGCTCCCCAACAGAAGCCATGACCGGAAGCTGGTTAGGGGCATACCGTCCTGTTTGCTCCAGAACCATTTCCGCTAACGGAATTCGCCCACCTAACATATCCAAGACCCGAGCTTCCTGCCTGCGCTCGGCATGTATCCGGGAAGGTGAAAACCCAAGGCGCACAGGCACCGTTGTGGACCCGGAAGTGGTGAGCATTGCCGGCCGGCCATTCAGGATATCATCATTATGCTCCCGCAACAAATCTCGCGTCAGAATGGGAGGCAGCACCCCCGGCTCCAGTCGATTCCTGTAATAGGAATTCGTTTGGAAGGCATAATTCGCAATCCGGTTAAATCGTTCGGCGTCCAATCCTGATGGTGTCGGGAATGTCACAAGAAAGTGATTCTGGAGCGGTTGAACTTTCCTGCAATTCCGCTTTTGTTCTATCTATGTGGATTGACTGCCATATGCATACCCCGCTTTGCGGTCATGCCATCGGGCTCCCTGTGGATTATGTGGAAGCCGCCCGCCAACGCGGAATCCAGCTGATGACGTTTACCTGCCACATCCCTATGGAAGCGGATCGGTTTGGCGGTCCCCATATCCGCATGGCCGAAGATCAGCTCCCCCTTTATCTCGAGCTCACCCAGTCCGCCAAGGCCGTGGGCCGGGATTATGACATCGAAGTACTCGTGGGGATCGAAGCTGAGGTATTTCCGGATGAAGAACCGCTTGAGGCGATGGATGCCATCCTCCAACGCTATGGCTTTGATTTTGTCCTGGGCTCCCTGCACCACCAGTGTCCGGGCTATCAGCAACGTATTTACCAGCACCCCCAATACGGCAATGATTTTGGAATCGTTGAACAATACTTTCAGGATCTCACCCAGGGCGTGTTATCCAACCGCTACGACAGTATGTCCCACCCCGACGTGATCCGGATTTATGGTACGGTTCAGCACTTTAACCCGGCAGATCATGAGCCAACCATTCGATCCTTCCTCCAGGCTATGCTCGACACGGACACCTGCATGGAGGTCAACACCAGTGGACTGATCAAAGGCGTTTATCAGGTGCACCCCGACCCCCTGATCCTGGGTTGGGCTGCAGAAATGGGGATTAAGCTGACCATCGGTTCCGATGCGCACACCCCCCAGCAGGTCGGGCAGAAATTTGATGAGGTCTATCCCCTCCTCTACTCCAAGGGCTTTTCTGACATCCACTACTTCAAAAATCGCGTCAGGCACAGCTTACCTCTGCTTCCAAACGGCGGAGGTTAGTCCCCGCAGAAGGAAAAGAGGACCTCTGCTTAAAGCTTGTGCCCGCTCCCCTTCTTCGTTCTTTTTCACTTCACTTATATTTTTACTTTTCCTCATGCGCCTGTACCTGCTACGTCACGCCGATGCCGCCCCGGGCCACCCCGATGAGCAGCGCCCCCTAACCGAGCGAGGCCTGACCGATCTCGGGCGTTTGTGTGACGCGGTGAAGCCCAAAATTGGGCGCCAATTGGAAGGGATGTGGGTCAGCCCCCTCCTCCGTGCTCAACAAACCGCCGACTTTGTGACTGAGCGACTGGACTTAGACCTCGAGCGGCGCACCCGCAAAATGCTCCTCCCCGAGGCAAATCCGGCCCGGACTGCCAGGGAAGCACTGGAATCTGACATCCATTTACTCCTCGTCGGCCATAACCCGCATTTAGAATTGCTGGCCTCCTACCTTCTGACCGGCCGCTCGAATGGCGCGATGATCCTGATGTCCACCGGTACCTTGATGTGCCTGGAAAATACTTCCATTCGTCCGGATATCGGTGCCTGTATGCTGCGTTGGATGATCTCTCCCAAGGCGCTGAAGGCAAAGTAGCCTGCGACCACTTATCCCAGTGGGGTCTGAGCCTCGAGCGTTGCCGTAACGGCGCGACCCAGTTTCGGCCTGATACATTCCTTCCCAACTCACACCTCACGCCCCCTATGCCCACAAAACCGAAAACTCTTACAAGGTTTTTACCGAATTCGTAAAGAGAGGGTAAAAGCCTCGGTTTGGTTTTGATATCGCTAAAGCATTAAGCTGAAAAGTCGTTTGGATATTAAGGGATATACCCTATAATCCATTCAACCATCACCCTATAAAACTATGCCAAAGTTGCTGAGAGATACCAAACAGCGAAACGCGATCAAGCGGGCCTTTTTTGAATATCGTCGACCCCTTGGGCCTAAAGAGGTGCTGACAATTGCCAGCGAGGAAGTCCCCAACCTGGGAATCGCAACGGTTTACCGGAACATCAAAGCCCTGGTCGAAGAGGGAGAACTTGTCACCATCGAAATCCCCGGACAGCCACCACGTTACAGCATGCCCAGGGAAAAGAGCCCATATCTTTTTTACTGCCAAAAGTCTGACCGCGTATTCTTCCTTGATGAAGAACAAGTCAACCCCTCCTTTGGCGAACTCCCCTTTCCCTTCCGCGCAAAATCCCATGAGGTAATCTTTTACGGCGAATACCAGGAAGGATAAGCTCGCCTTCACCCTTGCAAGACAGGGGTCAGTTTTCCCAGTATGACGGCTTGGTAAATTCTCATGCCACGCCACACTACAGTTATTAAACGATTCCTTTTCCGCCAACCATGCTTCCCGCTCTGGCTGGGCCTGGTTCCACTGCTCACCGCCTGGGGAGAAGCCCCCACCCCCAATCCAATCCGGGTAGCCGTCAGCTTGCCCCTACTCAAGGATGTTGTTGAAAATGTTGGAGGGCCTTCGGTTGAGGTGATTGATCTGCTATCCGGGCAGGGCGATGTCCACGTGTTTGAGCCCACCCCGGCTGATGTACGGAATCTTGCCAAGGCTGAGCTGATCTATGAAATAGGCCTTAACCTTGAGCCCTGGCTGGACTCACTCGTGGCCGCTTCCCAGACCAGAGCCCGCCGGATTCGCCTCTCCGACGGAATTGATCGTATCCCCACCGGGGGGCACCATCACCATCATCATGACCTGGAAGAACCGGGGGATGAGCCGGAATCCACCGACCTCGAGATTCCGGATCCGCACATCTGGCTGGACCCCATACGGATGACCTACATGGTCGTGGCTATTGGCGAAACCCTGGCCGAGCAACGGCCTGAGGCGGCCAACCTGTTTGAAGATCGCGCCCTCGATTACATCGCAGAAATCCGCAAAGCCAACCGCACCGCCCGGGCTTATCTGGATCCGCTCCCCGAGGATCGCAGGAGTTTCATCACCTATCATGATAATTTCCGCTACTTTTCAGAACACTTCGAGCTCTACCCGGTGGCATCCATTTTAGGAACCATTTCAACAGACCATTTCGACCCGTCCGCCGAGCACATTCGCGACCTGATTCACCTCATCGGGGAAGAAGGCGTCGCCGGGATTTTTCCAGAATACGGAGAACCAAACGACTTGGCCATCATAGTGGCCAGGGAAGCGGGTATCCCTCTGGGGCCACCCCTTTATGGGTCTCGCTTTGATGCGGACCCGGAAGGCCCGGTCCAGACCTACCTGGACCTCCTGATCTATAACGCCAGGATCCTGGCGGAGACCTTGGGAAAATAGTTGTGGCCCTTTTGCTTTATCGTGGATCTCCCGAGTGCGCCCACCATCACGACGCGGAAGGGAATGCCTGGGTCGTTCAGTCGGAGGACTTGACTATTCAGTTCCCCGATGCCGCCGAGCCCGCGCTCCACCGCTTGAGCTGCTCCTTTGCC
>JANQKZ010000057.1 GCA_028280845.1 Opitutales bacterium
TGAACCGTTCGATTTCCTCACAAGCATAAGGTGCGGCTATTTTCTCGCGTTCTACTGCCTTCTCCTATGCACCATCCTCGAATTATCTGCGGTTATCGGTTCATCGCATCCCATTTCGGTCACCCCCCGCAACTGGCGGACACCTTGGAACACCTCAAAAAAGTCACGAGCGAGGGATTCACCGCGGTGGAACTACGGGTTTACAGCCGGGAAGAAATCGACACGCTTGCCAGTCTAAAAGAGGACATCCGAGACCACTTGAACCAATACCATATGCGCATGGGCTATCTGGGTGTGTCCCTGCCAGGTATGTCTTCTCCGGATCGCAGTACTGTCTCGGATTGCCTCTTATCCTTTGACAAGGCCTGCGACATTGCCGAACGCCTCGGGTGCGAGGGTATCATTAACCTGTCTCCGTTGCCACCGCTTCAATTTCCGGAAGATACTCACCCCCACGACTATTACGATCCCCAACTGCTCGAGGAAACCACGGTCATCCGCAACCTCGACTGGTTCACTTACTGGGACAACCTGATCGACACCTACCGTCAGGCCTGTGATTTAACCGCCCAGCGGGATATGACCTTTCATCTTCACCCCTCTCCGGGGACTCTGGTCAGCAACTCAGATGGCTTTCTCTATTTCCATGAAGAAGTCGGTCGTAACAACCTGCGGATCGCTCTCGATACCGCAAACCAGTTTTCCATCCACGACAATTTGGTCCTATCCATCCTGCGGGTACGCGATTTGATCGACGTCATTTATATTTCCGACGCGGAGGGCCGCTATGATCGACACCTCGAGCCAGGTGCAGGCCGCGTTCCCTTCGACCGTTTTTTCGAAACCCTCCAAGCGATCCGTTATCGCGGGCGCTTGATTATTGATATCGGTGGAAAAAACACAGACATAGCCAACATTAATCAGGCCTATTCCATCGCTGGTAGTATGATTGATACTTACCTCGACTTGAATGCTTCAGCCCGCCCGATTTGATTTTCTGAATACGTCCCTATCCCTTCTTCCTCATGCTGGTTGGCTTCGGTCTTCTATCGATTCACGCCTTTGGAGCAATCTATCCCTTCGAATTCAAGAAAGCCGCCTCCATCTGCATTCTAGCCATCATCGTAGATGTTGAATCCAGAGAAGCAGGAAAACATACCCGGCTAATCTACCAGGTAGACGTCGATGCAGTAATCTGGGATGAAACCGGCCTGCCTCCAATCAATATTCCTCGGAACCTCCCGAGTCCGCGAAATACCTGACGGATTACGCCGCAGAGCGGAAAGGCCGCGTACATCATACCCCGGCGAGGGAATAGACGATTACCCGCGGCTCTCCAAACCACTGATCAGCCACCGGGCCCGCTCACCCAGGGCCGATACCGCCTCATCCGGTTGTTCCGCATTCTCTTCGATACACCGGACCAGGCTGCTCCCTACAATTACCCCATCTGCTATTGCTCCCACAGCCTTCACATGTTCGGGCTTTGAGATGCCAAAACCTACCGCCACCGGAAGGTCAGTATGGGCGCGGATTCGACCAATCGCTTCTGCCATGCCACTTGCCATCGCATCACGTTCTCCTGTCACGCCCTCCCGGGACACATAGTAGATAAATCCACTGGCATGGGATACAATGGACTGGATTCGGTCATCCCGGGTCGTCGGGGCTATAATCAATATGCTGTCCATCCCCAATGCTTTATTGACTGCCTCCATCTCTTCCGCTTCCTCCGGAGGCAGATCTAATACCAGGATTCCATCTACCCCGACGCCCTTAGCCCGCTCCACATAGGCCTGCACCCCCTGAGAGAAGACCAAATTGTAGTAGGTATAAAAGACAATCGGCGTATCATAATTCTCCCGTAATTTCTCAACCAACCCAAACACCGCATCCGGGCCCACCCCGGCGTCCAGAGCGCGCTGCGCGGCCAACTGATTCGTCAACCCATCTGCCAGAGGATCACTGAAAGGTACGCCCAGTTCCAGGATATCGACTCCCGATTGAATCAATTCCTCGGCCAGGCGGTAGGACGTATCCGGATCCGGGTCACCGGCACAGATATACGCAATGAAGGCTGACCGGTTCTCCGCTTTTACCTTGTTGAATAGTGATGCTATACGACCCATAAACCGATCAAATTGGCAGCAGGCTCTATACCCATCAACTCAAAAAGGGTGACAACAACTCGCCCGGTTAAGAGCTACTGCCATGCTGATTCCGGCAAGTCCGGCGTATCGTCTCGGGAGGGTGGCATAGCATGCGGCACCTTTCAACTTCCGGCGGCGCTCCAGGCCATTATCCTTCCACGCATTTCCAAAAATCGATTTCATCCACGATCACCAGGGGCACTCCCCCTTGTCGCAGAGTCACCGCTTCCTCCACTTTTCGGCCAAAACAGGAAAAGACCCACGGGTCCGATACCCCTTTCCCCACCACCAGGTAATCCAGGTTCTCATTGATCTCTTTTTGGTAGTGTCCGCCTCGCAGGTGGATGGTTGACATCAACCGCTCGCGCGATCCGTGCAGAGAGATTCCGGTGAACGAAAAGCGGTACCCTTTGAATTCAATTTTGGGTTCGTGGGCTAGCACACCCGACAGCATAGAAGGCACCCGAGAGGTGGACCCTTTGAGTTCGGCTTCCGGAGTTATCAGGGAAAAATCATTAAAGTAGGCATGCAAGAGATCCTCTTCGGCCACGCTCAACTGACCATCCCGCAGCACCTCCTTTACAATGCGGAAAATCTCATCATAGGGCCAATAGCCCTCCATATGCCGGTGGTCCATAAGCCAGCTTTCCAATTGGAACAATTCCTCCTGGGAGATCGCTCGGTCGGCCAGGATGCCGCGCAGAAGCCCCTGAAGTCGGCGCATGTCAAAGATGATCCGCTGATGCCCTCCCCCTTCGGCTTTGGTCAGGCTTTGGCATAGCCAAACCATGTCTTTCCACTCCTCCTCCTCGATCAACCCATCGGTCAAGGTCGACTCCACCCGCGCATAGAGTTGATCAAAAGGGGGAGTAGACAACATCGGACTATTGATGATCAGCCAGTGCTTGAGGAGACGGGCTTCTTCGGGCCCCAGCGCCTTATCCAGGGCAATGCCGCTGAGATATCCCTCGAGATCCAGGAGCATACGCTGATACCGATCTGGAAGACTAAGAGGCCTGTCTTCTTTTTCCGCCATGGTTCATCAGCATGGATAGTCCCCCCTCAACCTCAACCGTAAAAGCATGGTGCACCAGGGCTTGCAGGAATCCAGAAAGTCCCCTATAAGCGAAGAAAATTAAATCGCTCTCGCACATTAATCATGGATGACTCGCAAATCACCCTCGCCCTAACTCAACAATTTCTCGTCCAGGGAAATCCAAATCTTGCCACCGAAATCGCCAACAGCATGGAGGTTATCGATGTGCCCAAGGACAATGTCCTGTTCCAGGAAGGAGATATCGGAAATGATCTCTTCTTCATCCTCCAGGGAAAATTCGGGGTGTATCTGCAAGGTGAACTCATTTCCACTCGGGAGGCTGGCCTCCACCTAGGGGAAATGGCCATGGTCGACCCCGGAACCACTCGGTCCGCCACCATCATGGCCCTGGAAGATAGTGTCGTCGGCAAACTGAGCCAGGAATCCTTTACCGATCTTGCCAATCTCAACCCCTCCCTCTGGCGAGGGCTCTCTATCGAGCTCGCCCGCCGTATTCGCCTCCTCAACGAATACATTTCAGGCCAGGAACCCGAGCCGGAAATGCCTGAACTCGAAGACCAATTGGAAGATAAGTAAGGCAATCTCGAGTGTGGGTGGTGACCGGTGAGGCTCATCCCATTCACATTCGCAGTTCACCACCCCTAATGAATAAAGTGATCGAGCACTTTCGCCGAACTGATTACCCCGGGTAATCCCGCACCGGGATGCGTTCCCGCGCCAACGAAATAGAGTCCTTCCACGTCTTCGCTTTTGTTATGCGGGCGGAACCAGGCGCTTTGAGTTAAAGTGGGCTCAAATTGGAAGGCGGACCCCATAAAGGCATCCAACTGGGTCTCAAAATCTTTCGGCGTGAACATCAGTTTCGAAACCAGATGCTTCCGCAGGTCGGGAACAAGATAATCCTTTTCCAGGGAGGCAAGGATACGGTCAGCGTATTCCTCCTTGATATCATCCCAGTCCTGCCCGCCGCCCAGGTGAGGCACCGGACTTAAAACATAAAAACACTCATGCCCCGGAGGCGCCAGGCTTGGATCCGTTCGGGTTGGGGCATGCAGGTAGACCGAGAAATCTTCGGCTACAATTTTCCTGTCAAAAATGTCTTTCAACAGTCCCTCATAGCGCGGGCCCAGGATGATGGAGTGATGAGGAAGGTGCTCATACGTCCGATTTGTTCCGAAATAGATGACAAACAGGCTCATCGCGTAACGCATGTTTTCGATACGCTTATCCGTCCACTTCTTACGATGCTGGGGAGCAATCATCTTCCGGTAAGTGTTGGCTACATCGCCATTGGAAATGACTAAATCCGCCGGGAAGCGGCGTCCATCGTCGGTCCGCACACCCGTAACCTGACCATGGCTCACTTCAATTTCAGCGACCCTGCTGTTCAAGTGTAGCGTGCCACCAGTATCCTCAAACAGCCTGACCAGACCTTTCACCAGTGCGCCGGTACCTCCCATGGCAAAATGCACGCCCCAGGTCTTCTCCAGATAGTGAATCATGGTATAAATCGCAGAGGCTCGAAGGGGATTCCCGCCAATGAGTAAGGGTTCAAATGTGAAAACCTGCCGAAGATAGGGATCCTTGATGTACTCTCCCACCTTCTTGAAGGCGGACTTATCCGCCCGCAAACGAATCAGATCCGGCGACACTTTCAGCATCTCCCAAATCGTGTGGAAGGAATGGTCCGACAAGTCTGTGAAGGCCCGATCGAAAATGTCTTTACTGTATTTCAGAAAAGCCCGGTAGCCTGCGACATCCTCAGGACTGAATTTGGCGATTTCTGCTTCGAGACTCTCCTGCGCACCCCGGTAATCAAAAATTTTCCCGTCATCAAAATAAATCCGGTAATACGGATCACAAGGCACAAGGCTGACATAATCCTTAATATCCTTCCCTGCAACCTCCGCCAACTCATCCAGAATGAAAGGAACCGTCACAA
Source organism: Opitutales bacterium (assembly GCA_028280845.1). GTDB lineage: Bacteria > Verrucomicrobiota > Verrucomicrobiia > Opitutales > JABSRG01 > JANQKZ01. The sequence goes on from JANQKZ010000057.1 coordinate 5,150, forward strand.
TGGTCGGGCCAGCATCATAGGTAAACCCCTGGTCTTCATAGACATAAGCACGCCCTCCCGGCTTGTCCCGCATTTCGAGCAAGGTTACATCATAGCCTTTGGCCTGGGTCCGGATGGCCGCGGCGAGTCCGCCAAAACCACTTCCTATCACCACTGCGCGCTTTTCATTAGCCTGAATCATAGGTCGTAAGGGTATCCAATTCTGCCAAAAAACAAGAGTGAAAAGCGAATTCAGAAGTCAGAAGGATATAATCAGAAACGATAATGATATGGTGGATCAGAACAGAGCTCGTTAGAAACCTTGAAAACGGATTTGCTCCGTTCAGGGCTGGAAATCGAATCCAATGTGAAACAGAGTACCTTCCCAAAGCATGAAGAAAGGTCTAAGGCTCTGAAGAAGGGCGGCGGTTTGCTGCCACTTCCTCTGCTTTGTTTTGTGCTTCAAGATTGGATCGCAGTTCACTTTTCCGTCCAGGGAAGGATTCAAAGATTTCCTGGTGAGCCTGGAGGGAGAATTCATCGGTTCTCGTTTCATATGCTTCGACCCATTCGAGCAGCATCTCCAGATTCTTATCCTGGCTTTCTTTCGTGTCGTATTTGTGGGGTTCCCACGGTCGTGATTTGCAATTTTCCTGGCATACATCCACTCCAGGATTCAGAAAAATAAGTTCCTCGGCTGACGCAGATGCTTCCTTCACTAAAGAGCTGTAGCAACCTTCTATTACCCATTCGGTATTTGCTGAAATGAAGGAGGCAAGCTCCCGAATACTCTCGGAAACATGCTTCCTCTGACCGCTGGATTCCCATGCGATCTCATCGAGATCAAGATGGGGGACACCAGAATAGTTAGCAATGCTGAGGGCCAATCTACTTTTCCCTGAGCCCGAGTTTCCGTAGATTAGGGTTCGAACCATTTCCTTTGAGTCATTGGTGGGGCCTTGATGAAACCGAACATCGATCTTCTATATCTCGAACCCCTTTCGATTGGCGAATCCGGAATTTAAGTCCCTTCCGGCAAGACCAGGATTTTCATACCCGTTTCCGGCACGAGGAATTCTTTGGCCAGAGCATTGATCTCGTCCACCGTGATGGCGGCAAAGTCATTCTGGATGCTGCGACTCCAATCCAATTTCTGGGGATATTCCGTGGATCCGGATAACACATTTCCGAGCCAATAGGCATTATTCCGCATATTCACTTTAAGCGATTCCAGTTGCGGTTCCATGATTCGCCCGAGTTCTTCTTCGTCTGTCCCCGCTTCGTAAAGCTCTGCTCCAATTTTCATAACGATATCGGCTACTTCCTGGCTCTTTTCAGGATCTCCCAGCACGAGAGCTCGGATGTACCCATAATCCTCATACGTGTAGCTGGCGGTATTGCTGGCCGAAGGGCTGTAGGCTTCTCCCAATTCTTCACGAACGACTTTCCGCAGGCGGTCACTGTAAATCTGGGCTAGCACTCCCAGGCGGCGGGTCTGCCCAATTTCCCATACATCGTCAGTTGGCCACATAACCAGTGCGATCCCTTTTGGTATGACAGAAGCGTAGGTAAACTGCTTTTCCTTCACCCCGCTGGGTTGGGTCAATTTCCGGAGCGCTTCATGCCGTGGCTTGGTAGCCATGCGCTCGGGCAAGGCGCCCGCGGTCCGCTGGATACCGGCAATGGCTGTTTCAACATCGATATCGCCCACGATAGAGACCTCCAGCATGGCCTTGGCCAAGGGCTCTTCCAGCCATTCGCGGACATCATCCAGGGTAATCGCATCGAGCTGCTCGCGCGCCGGAAACCCGAAGCGATGATCTCCACCGGTGAGAAACTTATCCATCTCATTCGCCATCACCCCCTGGGCAGTCTGCTTCAATTGCTGATAAACCGCGTCGTATTGCTTCTGGGCCTGGCGGAGGGCTTCTTCCCGATACCCCGGAGCAATCAGGAAGGCGGTCATCAGGTTCACCTGATCCTCAAAATCTTTGGGAGAAGTTACACCGCCAATACTGAAGGAATCACCACCCGCATTGAACCCGACCCCAACCGTTTTTCCCGCAAAAATGCGCCGGATGTCGTCGGAGGAATGCGCTTCCAAACCCCCTGCCCGGTAGGTCGCATCACTGATTAAACCCAAGCCGGGCTTATCCTCCGGCTCCACCAGCCGACCCGACCCAAACCGATAGCGAACATGCACACGGTTGGCCTGAAAATCCGTCGGCTTGATATTCAAAACCACGTTATTCTCAAAGACGACTCGGGTGATCCCCAGGTCTTCGATTTCCTCCCGGGAACGAATGACTCCTGGCTCACCAAAATCCGTGTAGGCGAAGGGGATGGTCTCCACCTGCTCCGGCGCATCAACGGCGACTTGCGCACTTTCCAGGAGCACTGCCTGGATGGTGGCTTCGGGCTCATCCAATTCCAGGTTCCCACTCACAAAAATAAATCGGGAAGGACTCATCCATCCCTCTCTCAATGCCCCCAGAACCTCATCCGGGGCCATCGATTCCACGATGGGCTTCATCATGGCGAGGCGCTGTTCAGGACTGGTAAAGACGTTATTGTTACTGATTGAGCTCGTGAGCCCATTGGCCAGGCCACGGCTTCGTCGTGTATCCATCCCACGGACGGCCTCCTCCATGCCATGAATGATACTGGCCTTCACTTCTGCCAGCTCGGCTTCGGTAAATCCGTATTCCAAGGCCCGCCGCAATTCCTGTTCGGCCAGCTGGAGACTTCCTTTCCAATTCTCTGGCTGAGCGGTCAGGTCGATCCCCGTGTTCGTCATCGTATCAAACCATTCATTCGCGTAGATCGAACCTGTGATAAAGGGGGCCCCTTCCTTCTTGGACAATTCCGATAGGCGGCGGTTGACGATGGAGTTGGCCAGGCCGATCCGCATTCCTCGTATTCGTCGCTCCATAGTGTCCAAGGGCTCACGAATCGGGGTGGTTGTCTGAATCGATACGCTGACCGTGGGTTGCTCCGGTTCGGTGTGGAGTTTCACATACAGACCGGGATCGTTCAACTGACCGAAATCCGGATCATCTATGGGGTTCGGATTTGCTGGAAGGGCTCCGAAATATTCCTCGATCAATTCGACCATTTGAGCCTCGTCAAATTCGCCCACGGCGACAAAGACCATGCGATCGGTCGTATACCAGGTCCTGTAAAAATGGTCGAAGCGCTCCTTCGGGGCTTTTTCAATAACAGATTCCACCCCGATGGGGATTCGCTGAGCCATTCGTGTAGACCCCAGGATAAAATCCAGCTCGGATATCGCAATCCGGTAGCCGGGACTGTCTGCGGCCCGTTTCTCCGCCAGGATGACCCCACGTTCATCCTCGATCTCTTGGGGATCCAGAGTCATGGCATTGGCGTAGTCTTTAAAAAGCAGCAAGGCGTCACGGAGCAACTCCTCCTCAGAATTAGGTAACTCCAGCTTATAAACCGTTTCATCAAACGACGTGTGTGCATTGGTATCGGCCCCGAAAGCCATCCCCAGTTTTTGGAAATACTCGACCATTTCCCCCGCCGGAAAATGCTCCGTTCCATTAAACGCCATGTGTTCTAGAAAGTGGGCCAGGCCCCGCTGGTCTTCTTCCTCCATGAAGGATCCGGCTTCCACCAGCAGGCGAAGGCTCACCCGGTCCGGCGGCTCCGCATTCCGCATCAGGGCATAACGAAATCCATTGTCCAGGACATCAAAGGTCACAGCCGGGTCTGGCTCTACATCGCTCACGTCCTGCGGCCATTGACCCAACAGGCTAATCACTGGCAGCAGAACCAACAAGGCACTGACAAAAAACGGCTTATGGGAGAAATTGCTTTGCTTCATGGGTTACTTTTCCGATCCTATTGCGTGCAATCTGCCACTCATTTGTTCCATTTCCAACGATTTATCGAATTTTCTGAACAGGGTCCCTCTGGTCTGATCCTCCTGCTTCGGTCCCCGTCGCCACCTCGTCTTCGCGTATGATCTGGCTCTACCGGTTGCTCATTATCCCCGCTCTTATCCTTTCCGGTCCATATTATGTTTATCGGATGCTGCGGCGCGGCGGCTACTCCCGGGTCTTCCATCACAAGCTGGGGGGGATCACTACTCGCACAAAACAAGCGGGCGTAAAACGCATCTGGATCCAAGCCGTCAGCATGGGGGAATCCCAAGCCCTCCGCCCCATCCTCGAGGCCTGGAGGGACGATCCCTCTGTGGAAGTAGTCATGACTACCACCAACAGTGCCGCCCTCACCTTCATTGAAGATGCCTACAAGGACCTGATAGTCGCTGCGGGCATGTTTCCCATCGATTTTGTCCTCTTCTCCCGCCGTGCATGGAAAACCGTCCAACCCGACCTCGTCATCCTCATGGAGACGGAGGTCTGGCCCGAGCATATTCAACAGGCCGTGAATCGAAAGGTCCCGGTGGCCCTCATCAATGGGCGCCTCTCCGACCGCTCCTTCCAACACTACCAGTCTTTCAAACCGGCCGCCGCCTGGCTTTTCAATCGGCTCTCCCTCATTCTTGCCGCCACCGCTCAGGACCAGACCCGCTTTGCTGGACTCGTCTCAGACCCGAGCCGCATCCACGAAACCGGTAATATCAAGCTGGACGCCGCTGTAGACGCCCCACTCCACCCCAATGAGCTCGATGCCATCCGGAAAGAGCTGGGGTTCACGTCCCCCCAAGCAGGAAAAACCCCCGCTGTCATCCTCGGCTCGTCGACCTGGCCGGGAGAAGAGGACATCCTGATAGAAGCACTCCAGGAAGCCCGTGCCAGCCGCAAAGATGTCCGCCTGCTCATCGTACCCCGACATGCGGAACGAGGAAAAGAGATAGCGCAACGACTCGAGAAACAGGCATACCCCTGGCATCAGCGATCGATATCCCGGCAAGCTGAGGAAGGCTGCTGTATCTATTTAGCGGATACCGTCGGCGAGTTGAAACGACTCACACAGGTAGCGAATCTCGTCTTTATAGGCAAAAGCCTACCCCCGCACACGGAGGGGCAAACTCCCATTGAAGCCGCCGCCTTCGGCCGAACCATCATCACCGGACCGGGCATGAGTAACTTTCGCAGTATCGTAGACAGCCTCGTGGCCAACGATGCCTGCCTCCAACTCGACTCCCCGGAAGAGGTCCAGTCCGCCATTATCGAACTCCTCAACCAACCCGACCGCCGACAGCAACTCGCCACCAACGCCCAAGCCTGGCATCAGGCTAATCTCGGTGCTACCCGACGTACCCTCGAACGCCTGAAACGATTATTGCCCTAATCCCACACCCCACCCCCCGCATCCCGTATCCCGTATCCCGCATCCCGCATCCCGTATCCCGTATCCCAGTTTGAAATCTGAAACTACACCTTGGTCCTCCCCCACCCGCTGGAGTGCCTTCCTCGGCGTGATTGGCCTGGTCTGCCTGGTCCTCAGCCTGTTGCCCAGCTCCGCGGTGGAGGAAATCAACGGCCGCCCGGTGGGCCACTGGAACGCTCTGCTGCCGCCCATTCTGGCCGTCACCGTAGCTGTCATCTTTCGGACCCTAGTCTGGGCCCTACTCTCAGCTTTCACCTTAGGATCCATTCTCACCTTCGGGATCAATCCCATCGACTTCGTTCCCGGCGCGGCAGTCGACTTCATGTGGGCCAACTTCACCAATCAGTTCCAGATCTACATCTTTGGTTTTCTCTTCTGCCTTGTCGGCCTTATTCATGTAACCTATGCCAGTGGCGGTATTCAGGCCATGGTCAACTCCATTTCGCGTTTGGCCACCACCCGCAAGCGTGCCCAAGGCGTCACCTTTCTCTCCGGCATCGCCGTCTTCTTTGACGACTACTCCAACACTGTCGTCGTCGGGAATACCATGCGCGAGCTGACCGACCGCTTTAAAATTTCCCGCGAAAAGCTGGCCTACCTCGTCGACTCCACCACCGCTCCCATCGCTGGACTCGCCCTCATCTCCACCTGGATCGCCTTTGAAGTCTTTTTGCTCGGCAGTGCCGCCCAGACCGCCGGCGTCCCCCTCGACGGCTACGCCATCTTTTTCCAGATGCTCCCTTTTCGCTTCTATTGCTGGGGAACCCTCGCCTTCCTCGTCCTCACCTTCCTCCTTCAACGAGAGTTTGGCCCGATGTTGAAAGCCGAACACCGCGCCTACCACGAAGGCAAACTGCTGCGCGATGGGGCCAGGCCTTTGGTCAGCGAAAAAACCCAGGCCAAGACCGAGAGGACCAACGGTCACGCCCTCCATGCCGTCTTCCCCATCCTCCTGGTCATTTTCATTATCCTGGGGGGAATCCTCCTCATCGGATCCGCCCGCCATGAAGGCTGGTTTGGGGATGCCGTTTCTCTCTTCTCCCTCGCCGGCCTGCGTGACGCCTTTGGCGCCGCAGCCTACGACATCTACAACCCCACTGGGCCCGGAGTCATGCAGATCCTCTTCTGGGCCGCCATCTTCGGGGGATTCACCGCCATCCTGCTGCCTGTGGCCACCCGGCACATCACCGTAAAACAGGGCCTCCAAGCCTACGGGCGTGCCATCCCCACCCTCTATATGGCCGCCTTCATCCTCATCATGGCCTGGTCCATGAAAACCATTTGCGAAACGCTCGGCACCGACACCTACCTCATCTCCCTCCTCGGCGACCGCCTCCCGCCCTTCACCCTACCACTCCTCACTTTCTTCCTCGCAGCCGGCACCTCCTTTGCCATGGGCTCCAGCTGGGCCACCATGGGTATTCTCATTCCCGTTATCCTTCCCCTCGCCGGAGCCCTCGGCCTCTGGAGCGAAACTTCCGGCATCCTGTTCTTCATGACCGCCTCCGCCGTCCTTGATGGCGCCATCTTTGGCGACCACTGCAGCCCCATCAGCGACACCACCGTCCTTTCCTCCATCTCCGCCCACTGCGACCACATCGACCACGTCACCACCCAAGTCATTTACGCAGTTGTCGTCATGGGCCTCGCCGGTGCTCTCGGCTATCTCGCCGTTGCCCTTGGCCTCCCTGTATGGATCTATTTCATCTGCTTCCCCCTCTCCGCCACCGGTATCCTCCTCAGCCTCGGCAAAGACCCCACCCGAGCCCCTCTTTTATCCCCCTAGAAAAAACCGGCGCCTACCCCAGGCGCCGGTTTTAATAACTGCTCACTTCTCTATTTGTCTGTTACCTCAAGTCCCCGCACAGCGGGGTGAGTTATGAGTTAAAACGTCCCCGACTGAGCTAAGTTACAGTAGCCCGGGAAATTTTTAAAAATTTCCCCCCACAGAGGCACAAAATCGCGGACCTGATCGAATCCTCTCCCATACCCCGCACCGATAGTATCGGCCTTCACTTGCTCTTCGTAGCCTCTGGCAAACGAGATCGGCACGATGGGTATTATCCTCAGTTCAATCAAATCGAGCACGATAACGATTTTGACTTCCAATTCTCCCTTGACACTGAACACCTGATCACCATATACATGTGATCAGTCATTTCAATATCTCAGATGATCCCCCATTCCCACCCTCAACAACCATCATCTGACACCCCACACCCTCAACAACAAGGTAAGGCGTATCGCCCGCCAGACGAAACCTGGCGCAAAGCCTGGTCTCCGCTGCGCTGCCTCCTCCAGCAAATTTTAAATCTTAAGCCTCCGGTTTTTAATTTTCATTCACTCATGAAAGACCTCACCCTCCGCCAGCAAGAAATCCTCGGATTCATCCAAGTCTACCTCAAAGAGCAGGGCTACTGGCCCAGCATCCGTGAGATTCAGGACCATTTCGGCTTCAAGAGCACCAACGCCGTCATGGGGCACCTGCGCGCCCTCGAAAAGAAGGGCTACATCAGCCGTATCCCGGGCCAGGCCCGCACCTTCCGCATCACTTACCAGCACGAGGACGACCAGAAGCCCGAGGATGCCATGGACGTCGTCGAGTTCGACATGGAGGTCCTCGGCCAGATTGCCGCCGGCTACCCTGATGGCGTCGAGACCACCGGAGAGATCACCCGCATCCAGATGGACGAGGCCACCGCCAAAATCCACCGCTCCCGTCGCTCTTTTGCCTTAAAAGTCCGTGGCGACAGCATGGTCGACGCTGGCATCTACGAGGGCGACATTGTCATCATCGAGCCCCGCCTTCCCAACAATGGTGACATTGTAGCCGCCCTCATCGACGGCGAAACCACCTTAAAGCGATTCATTCAAGAAGGCGGCAACTCCCCCTATTTAAAAGCCGAGAATTCCAGGTACCCCGAACTCCACCCCGTAGCCGAGTTGGTAATTCAAGGCGTGGCCAATGCGGTAGTGCGCAGCCTTTAGGGTTGGCCATTGTGAACATTGTGAGATGTGAGGGAAAGAAAAGTGTCTGGTGTCTAGTGTCCAGGGAGGGATGAGGAATGGACCCACTGGAAAATTACTTAGGTTGGCAAAAGTCCAATCGCTTTTTTGATCGAGTTGCGGAAGATATCTCTACCCTCAGAGGAAATTTCGTTCTAGGAAGGTTGTTATCTCAGCAATTGGGCTCGGCCGATTCAATTGTAGCGAATATCGAAGAGGGATATGGCCGATCCACACGTAAGGAATACATTCGATTCCTCGTGATAGCTCGAGGATCAGCCAAAGAAACGAAAGGACGCTACTGGCGTCTCCGCCATTGGTTACCCAAAAACAGAGTAGAAGAGGCAAGATCGGAAGCAGACCAAATTATCAGGATTTTGACCGCGACCATTTCAACCCTGACTCGCTCTAGCTAACAGTAATGGAGACTCCCCCTGGACACCAGACAACAGACACTAGACACTAAACACCAGGCTCTAGTCACTCAAAGTTACCTCCATGCCCTCCCACGACCTCTCCTCCCTGAACTTGCCTCAAAAAGACGAGTGTGTTCCCTCCACCAAAGCCTTTTCCAATGGCGGCCAATTTCGCATCGAAATCCCGAGCACGGAGGGTCCCGAGGCTTTCAAAGTAGTCCTCGAAGAAGCTTCGCGGCTCTCGTGCCCCGTCCACCGTATCTCCCAGGGCAGCGGTATCCAGATGCTCAGTGACGCGGATATCCGGGAAATGGCCCGGATCGGCGCCGAGCGGAACATCGAAGTCTGTCTCTTTCTCACGCCCAGAGCCGGGTTCGACATCGGCGGACTCTGGAATGCCCCCGCCGGCAAGTTTGTGCAATGGCAGACCCGAGGCGCAAATCAGCTCCAATATTGCCTCGATGAGGTGTGTCGCGCAGTCGACCTCGGCATCCGCAGCCTCCTTATCGCGGACATAGGCTTCATGAAAATGGTGGGAGACCTCCGCAAGGAAGGAAAACTCCCTGAGGATCTCATCATCAAAACTTCGGCCGTCATGTGTCCGGCAAATCCGGCTTCCTGTAAACTCATGGAAGACATCGGGGGCGACACCCTTAATGTGGCAACCGACTTATCCGTCGCCCAAATCAGCGCCATCCGCCAGGTCATTGACGGCCCCATCGACATTTACGTCGAAGCCCCAGATGGCTTGGGTGGATTCGTCCGCCATCATGAAGTACCGGACCTCATACGCTATGCGGCTCCCATTTATTTAAAACTCGGCCTCCGCAACTCCCCGGACATCTATCCATCCGGCAAACACATTGAGGCTCTCGCCCACAACCTCAGTCGCGAGCGGGTTCGCCGCACCCGTTTGGTCCTCGACCTTGTGGAACGCGAAATGCCCGAGGCCACTATGTCACCAGTGGGGGAGAATACGCCTGACTTGGGCGTTCCCGTAGCCTAAAATATCCCTCTATGGGACTCGCTTCAGTCAATCGCTGGATTTGGGCCACAGCCTGCTTTTGTATTGAAATTATAAATACATGGGGAAAGCAAGAAAGTGCTCCGCCAAACACCATCGTCTTCATCACAGACGACCAAAGCCCATTGACCTATAATGATCTGTTTGCGATAGTGGACATCGCCCCAACTCTGCTCGACATAGCCGGGGTAGAGCCGCCTGACAACTACGGGAGTGACGGCCAGTCGTTCGCCGGACTGCTTCGTGGCCGAACGGTAACGGCACCTCGATCTTCGCTTTATGCAGAGATCAGCTACTCTCGAGCCGTTCTCACCGACGACAACCCTAATTATTTTGATTCAGATCAACTCTATGACCTCAATGCGGACCCGAAGGAATCGAATAATCTGTTTGGAAGCAACCATCCGCAGGAAGAACGTTTACGCCAACTTCTGAAAACCAAACTCCAACCCTTTCCCGTCCGACTTTTTGGAGAATTCACTCAATAACTGCTAAGCCCCAGCTCATGACCCAGCCAGGACTCTCATTCATAGGTTACCAACGCAGCACCGGCAAAGACCATGCCTTCCAGGCAATCAATCCCTCGACTGGTGATTCCCTGGAACCCACCTTCTTTGCCGCTACACCCGCTGAAGTTGAGCGGGCCGCCCAGCTTGCTCACCGGGCCTTTCTCAATTATAAAAATGCCAGCGGCGCAAAAAAGGCCGCTTTTCTTCGCTCAATCGCCGACAACATCGATTCCAAACTAGACACCATCGTAGAGCGGGCCACGGCTGAAACCGGCTTACCCGAAATGCGCATTAAAGGGGAGACGGCTCGCACGACTGGCCAACTTCGGCTCTTCGCCTCCCTTGTTGAGGAGGGTTCGTGGGTGAATGCCCGCATTGACACCGCTCTCCCCGATCGCCAACCCCTGCCCAAACCCGATGTGCGCTGCATGTTGCGTCCCATGGGGCCGGTCGTGGTGTTTGGTGCCAGCAATTTTCCGATGGCATTTTCAGTAGCGGGGGGAGACACCGCCTCCGCCCTGGCTGCGGGTTGTCCGGTTATTGTTAAGGCTCACCATTCCCATCCAGGTACCGCCTCCATTGTAGCCGAAGCCATTTTGGAGGCCGCCCGGGGGCAAGGACTCCCTGAGGGCATTTTCAGCATGGTCTTTGGCCCCGGCCGCTCCATCGGCCAAGCTCTTGTTGCACACCCCTTGGTCAAGGCGGTCGGGTTTACCGGATCCCGAGCCGGCGGTCAGGCCCTGATGAAGGTCGCGTTTGAGCGCGAGGTTCCCATCCCCGTCTACGCCGAGATGAGCAGCGTGAACCCCGTCTTCCTGCTCCCGGGTGCGTTTCAAGGAGATCTCGATGCCTTGGCCCAAGGCCTCTTCGGTTCGGCCACTCTGGGCGTCGGCCAGTTCTGCACCAACCCCGGCCTGGTCTTTTTCGAGCCCAATGCAACAACCTTGCTCTGGGCGGATAAATTTAAAGCCGCTATGGCTGCTGGAGATTCAGGAATCATGCTCAATCCCGGCATTCGAGACGCCTACGCTGAAGGGGTAGAATCACGCAGGGGGGTCGATGGAGTGGAAGCGTCAATCGTCCCAGCCTTCCCGAAAGAGAGCGGCTGCGCGGTGCCTCCCACCGTTTTTGAGGTCAAGGCGGAAGACTTTTTGAAACAAGAGACCCTTGCAGAAGAGATTTTTGGCCCCGAAACCCTCCTCGTGCATACCCGGGGAGAGACTGACCTCCTTCAGGTAGCGGAAAATCTAGAGGGCCAGCTCACAGCCTCGGTCTTTGGGTCTGAACAGGATTTTGCTAACAACACCGAGCTCATTTCTATTCTCGAACGAAAAGCAGGCCGGGTCATCTTTAACGGTTTTCCCACTGGGGTTGAGGTCTGTCATAGCATGGTTCACGGAGGCCCCTATCCTGCCCTCTCTGATGGGCGGAGCACCTCCGTCGGCACCTTTGCCATCGAGCGCTTCTGCCGTCTGGTCGCCTTCCAGAATGCACCGGAGGCCTTCCTCCCGGATGAGTTGAGGTCTGCCAACCCCTTGGACATCCAACGCCTGGTAAATGGCGAATATTCAAAATAGGAGGATCGCCGTCCCCGGCGATCAGCACCCCCAATCCCGCGCGTGCGGGACCAAAGAGGGCCGCACCCAGAATCCTGTACCCAGTTGCCACCCCCGTGCCAAGCAACCTTCTATTTCTTCTTTCTGACCAGCACCACCATGCCTTCATGGGTAACCCGTCAGGCGGGCTGGTTCACACACCGCATCTGGACAACCTGGCCCACGCAGGGACGCAATTTAACCAGGCCTATACCCCCTGCCCCATCTGCATTCCGGCCCGGGCGAGCATCGCCACGGGACGCTATGTCTACGAACATGGAAACTGGGACAACGCCCACCCCTATACCGGCAAGCACCCAAGCTGGCATCATGTTCTCCGCGACCGGGGCATCCCCTGCGATGTCATCGGCAAACTGCACTTCAACGCAGGTGAGGATCACGGTTTCCGCCAGGAAATCACCCCGCTTCATGTCCACGGAGACGGGGATCTGCTCGCTTGCCTCAGGAGCCGACAACCGGCGCGTCCGAGGAAGCAACAGGTGCTCGATGCCGGACCGGGGAATTCAACCTATCTGGACTACGATCAGTCGATCACGGAGCAGGCGGCCCAATGGCTCCAAAACGCGCCAGAGGACCCCTGGGTGCTTATGGTATCGTTCGTTTGCCCCCATCCGCCGTATATCGCGCCTCAGGAATGGTGGGACTATTATGAAGGGAAAGATTTACCCCTTCCCATCGGATGGGACGACGACGTAAACACCCAGCACCCCTTCATTCGACGTTTAAAAACCCAAAACGGGTATCACCCACCCTTTACCGAAGCTGAAATTCGCCGCCAGAATCAGGCTTATGCGGCATGCTGCTCTTTCCTCGACAACAACATTGGAAGGTTGTTGCTTACCCTGGAGGATGCGGGGCTTATGGATAACACCAACGTGATTTACACCTCAGATCATGGGGAAAATCGAGGCTCCAGGGGAATCTTCGGCAAATTCACCATGTACGATGAATCCGCCCGGGTTCCTCTCCTCGCAATGGGTCCCGATTTCAATAAGGGCATGTCCTGTCACTACCCCGTCTCCCTTGTCGATCTTCACCCTACGATCCTGGAAGTGATGAGGGTGGAAGACGAATCACCCAACCCCAACGCCAGAAGCCTTCAAGCCACCCTATCCCAATGTGGCAAAGAGCGCTGGGTCCTGAGTGAATACCATGCCATCTTTTCCCATCACGGAGTCTTCATGGTGACGAATGGAAAGTATAAATTTATCGAACACATCGAGGGCATTCCCGAGCTCTATGACCTGGAAGTTGACCCCCTGGAAACCCACAACCTCGCCGACTCACCCGCCCACTTTCAGGTGAACGAAAAGGCACGGGACGCCCTCCACCGTTTTTGTAACCCGGTTGAGGTTGACCGGGCCGCCAGAGCTACCCAACAGTCCCTCATCGAATTCCACGGTGGGGACGAAGCCGTCCGCTCCCGCGGCTACTTCAACAACTCCCCCATCCCCGGAGAAACCCCGGCAATGCATCCAATCCCATAATCCACACCATACTCCTAATCTTATTCTAGTTTTCAGAACCCAGTTTTCAGTGTTCAGCAACTCGCACGACTTGTCACACCATAGGGCTCGATGGCGGAGCCAAATCCTAAAGCCACTCAAAGATCCCTCATCTCTCTTTCTATTGTTCTTTTCACCACTCATAATTCACAGGTCACATTTCACCCCATTTAATCTCATGAAACCCCTTATCCTCCTGACTCTCCTCCTTCCCACCCTCCTCTTCTCCCAAAAAACGGACTTCACCAAAAGAGGCTATCTGTTCGCTCACATGACGAAGGAAGATTATGGCCGGCTCTACTATTCAGTCAGCCTGGATGGCCGGCACTGGCTCCTCTTGAACCAGGGGAAACGGGTCATGGAGGATTATCGAGGACACCCCGATGTCATTCCAGGGCATGACGGACGCTACTACCTCCTGGGCAACCCCGAACCTGACCAAAGCCCGAAGATCTACGTGTATGTATCCGATGACCTCATTTCATGGGAACGTCATGCAGAGATCAAAGCGGACATGAGCAGCTTACCTGAATTCAACCCGATCACCAGTTGGCACGGTGCCGCCAAACTGTTCTATGACGCTCCAAACCAGGAGTACATTATCACTTGGCATAGCGCAACCGAATCCCGCGAGGTCACACATCCATGGTATTATTGGAACAGCATGCGCACGCTCTATATGAAAACCAAAGACTGGAGGACCATGACCAAGCCAAAACGACTCCTCCCCTACGACCAAGCTTCCATCGACACCATCTTACGCAGGGTGGGAGATACTTACTACGCGATTATCAAGGATGAGCAGTATCCAGATGCTACCTACCCGCACGGAAAAACGATTCGAATTTGTACGGCTCCCTCCATTGAAGGGCCATGGTCTGAACCAGGAGAACCAATCTCACCCAATTTCTCCGAAGCGCCCAATGCTATTCCCCGCCCTGATGGATTGGGCTGGTATATTTATAGTGAGCGGTACCCAGGAAAACACTACATGTGTGCGACAGCGCCCTCTTTGAAAGGTCCTTTCTTCGACATCGAGGCTTACCGCTTTGAAATCCCCGAAGGTGCCCGCCACGGAAGTATGGTGCCGATTCCCCGGAAACTCTATGATGGCCTCCTCGATGCCTTCCCTCCCTCGGAGGAAGCGTTGGCGCATTACAAGGAAAATACCCTGGGGGAGTAGCGCCACCCACGCGGCTGATCCGGAGGCCTAACCCTGCCGGTTTATACATTGGTCCCTCCAACCCGTGGGGTCTCCGCTCGCGGAGGACCGTATCTCCCCGCTTTTGTCATTGCGAGGAACAGCCGTGACAAAGCAATCTCCGCACCCACAGGTGAAGCAGTTCCACCGACTTCTAAGGTCTGACTTCAGATTTCTGATTTCCTGAACACCGCAATATCCTGGTATGACAAAAACTCCTTACGCCCGCACCACAGCCCATAGTGAATCGGCTCAATAAGCGTAAACCCCGCCTGGGAAATCCGCTGCCGTATATCCCTTTCCGGGTAAGCAATCCCTCGCTCAGGATCATCGGGATCATTCGTCATATAATCCCCCCGGTCCTGGCAAAGAGGTATTTTGCTTCTGCCCTCTGCAATCAACGCCCTTGATTCCCCATTGAGAAGCAGAAAAGTCCCAAAGCAGCTCCCTCCCGGTTTCAGCGCCCGGTGAATCTCCTCAAGGTAATGGTCCACCGTAGCGGGCAGCAGATGGGTGAACACCGAACACAGAAACACAAAATCAAATTGCCCATCGGCATAGGGAAATTCCACGGCATCGCCTGCATATACCCCGTCCCTGTTGTAATGCCGATTGGCCACATCAAGGTGATCAAAACGAAAGGGAGCACCCTCCCCGTTAACATGCTTCCTGCACCAGGCAACAGCTTCGGCGTCGGTATCAAATCCACAATAACTCCCCTGATCCGTCAGAAAGCGGACTAACGGAGATGCCATACGCCCGTAGCCACAACCAATATCCAAAACCGCATGATCGGCCCGGAGTCCACCCAGCTTCTGAAAATGCCCCAGAAACTCCTGACCTACCGCCTCATAATCCTTGAAGCCCGCTTCAATCGGCCGAGGCATCTGCACCGACCGTTCAGGTCGTTTCAAGAGTCTTTCAAAAAGTTTCTGAATCATGGTTCAACGATGTATGCTTGTGCAGTCCGCTCAAGCACTGGAAGCCAAATCTGTGATAATCTGAATCCAATTGATGTTCCCTCATCCTGCACACACTTAACGCCCTCTAAATTAAATAAAAAGCGGCTCTCCCCAGTCACCGTTTCATCATCTAAATGATCTCAATCCGCATTCACCAGCCAATTCTCCGGCACTGAAACAATTCCCGCTTTCCCATGTTTTATAAAGGTAATTACGACCCTCATGAAAAATAACCTGTTCACTTGCTTCCTGCTGGCTCTCCTTACTTCAACCGCCTTTGCCAATGAAGAGGATAAGGCTGAAGCGCACTCCCCCCTTTCCCTCGACGACCGGAAAGTGTTTCTCAGAGTCATGGACGCCAAGCGGATGGCGATCCAGGTATACGAACACCTTTCCACCACCTACCCAGCCTCCATCCCCTTTCAACGCAACCTGCGTTCCCAGAAGGCTCAATTTATCGCCATGGTGGAATTTGCCCGGAAGCATTTCCCAGATATGCTCATCCCTGACATCGATGCGCCCCTGGAGTATCCGGAAAATGAAATCACGAAAGACAAAATGATCCTCGATGGGAGTCGGTCCCTCGACACGGCTCTTTCCATCGCGGTGGATATCGAATATATTACCATTTCGGAGATCGATGAGGCTGTCGACGCCGCCGGTAAAGCAAACGATATGGCAAAGCTCTTTTATCAACTGCGCATGAACGCCGGTTTGCATCTGGCCGCCCTGAAAGGCGCTCCCAATCTTGGACGACAAGGCCCCTCACCCTACCGGGAACAGCGACGGAACAACCTCAATATCCGGAGGCTTCCCATCATTCCGTATCCGGTTTTTATCCCCTGAGATTTCAAGATTACTCCCCCTAATTTTTAGGTGCAGGGAAAATTTTGCCGTTGAATCTCACTGCCATTAGTTTAACTTTAAAAGCCTATTATCTTATCTCGCTTATAAAGACCCTTCTTCTCATCATAGGCTGACTACCTGAGTGGAACCCCGGTCCCTCGGGCCGGGGTTTTCTGCGGGGATGAACTGCAAAAACGCATCCAAATAAGCTTCGGCTGGCGCCACCTTGGCCTTGAGGGACTTCGAGTGCCTTCAACACTTCTCCTTAGACAAGCCCGGATGGCAGCTTATCCAATAGTTGAATGCCTCCCAGACTCGGCGGAGGGGTGTTTTACATGAGGCTAGAGCAATCTGCATTTAAATTGAGGCGCTGGTGGGCTCAAACAGGGGAGCAGCCCTCCGACGCC
>JANQKZ010000028.1 GCA_028280845.1 Opitutales bacterium
ACCTGGGACGCTCCGCTGGATGACTCCCAGGTATCCATTATTCCAATACCTCTGAAAGAAAAATGGACCATAACCCCTCCGGCCACCGAGGCCCAGGCCACCCTGGATCCGCCTGTCACTTCACCCGGGTTTCCCTGGTTGCCCAATCCGCTGGAGGAGCGACCGGTTCTAGGTTCCAATGCGTGGGCCATCAGTGGCTCTAGAAGCCATGACGGTCGGGCCATTCTGGCCAACGACCCCCACATGGGCTTGCGGGTCCCTCATGTGTTTTACCGGGTCGACGTCCACTACCCGGATCGGGAGGGAAACCCGAGCCGGGAAATCGGCGTCACCGCTCCAGGCACTCCCTTTATCCCGATTGGAACCAACACCCACGTCAGCTGGGGGCTCACCACCCAGAATGCCGACACCGAGGATCTGGTCCGCATTATCCCAGACCCCGACCAAGCGGATCATTATCTGACTCCGGAAGGATCGCTGCCAATCAAGGTCGAAACGGAGACCATCGTCCCTCGCAATGGGATCCCGGAAACCATCGAGATTCGGACAACTCGGTTTGGCCCCATCGTGGGGAGGGACACCGCTGGCTACGAGCTGGCCCTCTTGTGGAGTGGGTTTCAGCAATCCAGTTTCAATCTCGTCTTTTCCAGGTTTCATCAGGCCCGCAACCTCGACCAACTTTTCGATCTGGCCAATGAGCAGAATTTTGCGGTCCAGAATCTTGTGGGAACGGACCGGGCAGGTAACATCGGGTGGACCTGTCTCGGGTGGCTCCCGGATCGGAGCGGTTATGATGGCTTCCTCCCCGTCGATTCGAATGACCCGTCCTGGTCCTGGAATGGCCGCCTCTCCCCCGATCAATATCCAAGGGTCGTGAATCCGGTGAACGGTCGTATCTGGAGCGCTAACAATCGCATGGTGGGGGAACCTTTGTCCCGGGCTCTGGGCGATGGCCAACCCTCTTTTACCTCGCGTGCCTGGGTGATCAACGAGGCACTGAAACAGGCCACCAATTCATCCGAGCTCGACATGCTCACCATCCAGGGGAATAACCACGCCATCATGCTGGATCGGTGGAAAACCCTCCTCGAAACCACCCTGAAGGAAAGCCCACAGTCCTCCACCGACCGGAGCTTGCTGCTGCAATTGCTGGCCACCTGGAACGGACTCGCCACTACCGACGCCGTCGCTTATCGCTTTGTCCGTGAATTCCGGCTCCGCGTGCGGGAACGGGTCTTTCGCCGTCTCCTGGCCCCCCTGTATGAAATCGATCCCGGATTTCGGGTGTTTCACTTTCGCTACGAGGAACCCCTCTGGCTGTTAGTCAGCCAGCAACCGGACTATCTCTCTGATTTGGAACTGGGAAGTTGGCAAGCAGAGTTCGATCTCATCCTCGATGAGCTAATCCTCTATGCAAATCAGCAAACCGGAGGTAAGCTGAACCAGTATACCCACGGGATCAGCAATCAACTAAGAATGGTCCACCCCATCTCCCAGGCGGTCCCGTGGCTGGGGTCCTTCTTAAATATGCCAGAGGAACCGATTAATGGGGATTCTATCTGTGTAAATGCCATCCGCATCGATCACGGACCGGCATTCCGCTTTGTCTCCAGCCCGGGACAAGAGTCTGAAGCCATCCTCCACATGCCCGGAGGCCAGAGTGGACACCCGCTCTCAAAGCATTACCGCGATCAACATCAGGCCTGGGTCAACCTCGATCCCACCCCGCTCCTTCCCGGCCCCGCCGTCCACACCCTCATCCTCAAGCCCGAGTGATCCCTCATCTTCCTCCAGGAGCCCAAAGCCGCCATCACCTTCACTCCGAAGCTTCATCCTCTCCATCCCTCTCAGGCTCCCCTGAAGTCCCGGTCGTTTCTCCGGTAAACCGGGTAGGGATTTCCCATGCCTCCCACCCTTTCTCCGTCAACCACCGGACCATCGGTTTCGTGTATCCATGAGTTACCCCGATGCGTTCAGCCCCCGTCGCCCGGATCGCTTCGATCAGGCCGGGCCAATCCGCATGGTCGGACAAGACAAATCCGCGATCCAGGGCACGCCAGCGCCGGGCCCCACGTACCTGCATCCAACCTGATCCAAACGCCAGGGAATGGGGCATAAACTGTCTCAGCCAGGGACTATTTTGAGTGGATCCGGGCGCCACAATCAGCCCCTTCCCCTTCAACTCCTTTGCCGACTCCGCCTTTGCATGAAGCACCTCGGGAACAGGTCTCCCCTCCGCTCGATAGTGGGGCAAAAATTTCATCACCGTCCCATGGGCCCCAATCGGTCCGATAGAAGCGTCCACGGCACACAAAACCCGTTGTGCCTTTCCCAGGGAGTAGGCAAAGACCACACTGGTTCGTCCTTCCTCCTGGTTTTGCCGCCACCACCCATTCACCTCGTCCATCACTTGCGCTACCGGCTTCCACCGGTAGATCGGCAGCCCGAAAGTCGACTCCGTAATAAAGGTGTTACACCGAACCGCTTCAAAAGGTTCACAGGATACATCCTCCTGCGTTTTGTAATCGCCACTGACCACCCACACCTCGCCTTTATGCTCCACCCGCACCTGGGCCGACCCCAACAAATGGCCCGCCGGATGCAAGGACACCTGCACCCCATTGAGGGTAATCGGGGTCCCCCAACCCAGAGTATCGATATGACTCTGTTTGCCCACCCGCTCACGAAGGACTCCTTCTCCACTCTCCGAACACAGATAAGCCTTACACCCGCTCCTTGCATGATCACTATGGGCATGGGTCACCACCGCGCGATCGACCGGTTTCCAAGGATCGATATAGAAATCCCCTGCCTCGCAATACAAGCCCTGTTTGGTCGGTTCGATGAGCATGCAGGAACTTTACCCGGCAAGCTCAGGGATTCAAAGGGCATTCCATCTTTCCTGCCTTTTCCTTTGCCCCAACCAGCCTCCCGAATCAAATTACGCACTTTACGACGACCGTAACGATTTCCACGGTATGAACCTGTCCCATTTATCCCTTCTGATTCTTCCGCTCATCACCGCCTTCATTGGATGGCTGACCAACTGGGTGGCGATCAAGATGTTGTTTGAGCCCAAACAACCCAAACGTCTCCTCGGCTTCATCCCCTGGCAGGGCCTGATTCCCCGGCGTCAGACAGAGCTGGCCGGGCAGGCTGCCGACGTCATCGAACGGGAAATTATGAACCACCACATCATCAGTTCCGAAATCCGCAAGATGGACCTTACCCCTTACCTGGAGGGGTCCGCCCGGCGCCTCGTGCGCGACCGCATTGCCCCCAAACTGAAAGCCATCCCCCTCCTCGGTGGTCTCGTTAATGAGGAAACCGTCGCCAAAATGGAAAATCTCGCCGTCGAAGAAGTCACCCGCGAAGCCATGCCCGTCATCGAAAAAATTGCCATCGATTTTGAATCCTCCTTTAACGTGAAAGAAATCGTGGAGGAGCGCATCACCTCCTTCGATCTCGATAAGTTGGAAGACATTGTCATGCGGGTAGCCAGACGGGAGTTTCGTACCATCGAGAATCTTGGCGCCATCCTCGGCTTCGTCGTCGGCCTCGTCCAACTCGCCCTCCTCTACGCCCTCGGCAACCTTCAATTTTAGATATCGGACCCTACTGCTTTCCCCCTCACCTCCCTCCGCTTTCCTCTTAAAATGTTTACCTACCCCATCCAGATCAAAGGCCTCTACCGCGCGCCCGAGCACATTTACTTTGGACGCAAAGCTTTGGGCCCCGGCGAAGACAACCTGGAACCCATGGAGAGCCTGGATCTTGTCGAGCACCAGGGCATCATCGGCGATCGCTTCTTCGGCAATGGCCCGGAGTTCAACGGACATATCACCTTTTTCGCTTGGGAGGTCTATCAAGAACTCATTCAATCGAATATCCCCCAGCGAAATCCTGCAAATATCAATCCCGGCGTCCTTCGTCGCAATGTGATTATCGAAGGAGTGGACTTGCGGTCTCTCTTTGGCCAGCCCTTCCACATAGGGAACATTGCCTTCCAGGGGACAATCCATTGTGCCCCCTGCCAGTGGATGAACCATGCCTACGGCGAAGGGGCCCTCACCGTCCTCCATGGTCGGGGTGGCTTGCGGGCCCAGGTGAAATCCAGCGGCACGTTAACCCCGGGAGCGCATACCTTATCCACCGACACTCCTTTCGACCCGAAAGACGCTGCTGCTCGCGTCACTCCACCTCAATTGCCGTAGCAGCAGTGTTAGCCCAAGCTGGCCAGGCTCCCAAGACATATTTGCGGGCCGTTCGACGATCCACCTGTAAGACCTGCGAGCATCGCTCGTAGCTTCCGTGCACCCGGTAAAGCTGCTTCGCATAGCCGTGGAGAAGCTCATTCTGTGACAGCTCCCCAGCTTGAGCGGCTTCCCAGAACCCCGTGGTTTCTGTCCGTGCTGGATCCTCGAAACGCGGAGGGTAGTAGGTCCCATGAACCAGAATGTTGCGTACACATTGTTCCAACTCCCTGAAGTTACCCGGCCAGGCATAATCCAACGAAATTTCTTTCTGTATCCAATCCATACTCTCGGCGGCCAGGGCTTGCGACTCCACGCCTCCTCCCACTCGATCCGCAATGTGTTCGACAAAGGATGCCAGGGCATCCGGCGAGTCGTCCAGGATCGCCCGCAGGGAGGGCGTTTCGACCATATCTGCGCACAACCGAAAATATAGATCCTCCCGGAATCGACCCTCACGGATTTCTTGCCCAAGGTTGCGGTTCGTTGCCGCGATAATTTTCCCGGCAAACGGCTTCAACTGAGTGTCACCCAAAGGCTGGAAACTCCGGTCCTGAATTACACGAAGCAGCTTGACCTGGATATCCGGCTCAGTCTCACCGATTTCATCCAGAAATACGACCCCATATGCCCCTGCGGCTTCCAGGTAACCGATCCGCTTTTCCAGGGCTCCGGTGAAGGCTCCTTTTCGATGTCCAAACAGCTCAGATTCGATCAGGGTCTTAGACAATGCAGACAGATTTACCGGCAAAAAGACATCGTGGAAATTCTCTACAAAGGTGCCCCGATCCACATCATAGGGAATAAATTGAGACCATCCGATTCCTCGGGCAACCAGTTCTTTTCCGGACCCGGACGGCCCGGTAATCAAGGTCGCGATGTCGCTCATCCCGCGGTGCAACCCGCGGAGATAACGGCTCATATCCCGACTGAAGATGCTATCCCACACACGGGCTCGCATCTCCAGCGACAAACGGCTTCCGCCCGTCACGCTATGGAAGATGTGAAAGAAAGCCCGCCGAATCTGGAAACTGAAGGCAAACCAGAGCGATAACGGAAACTCCAGCTCCTCCACCTTGCGGAGATCTTTCATCCAGGTATGCAAACGGGTCTCCATTTCGCGATACACAGCTCCCAAATTGACGACCCCCTCCCCGCGGTGATGCCGCTCAATCTGCTGATCCAGTTTACTCGTCTGTTCATGGAAGATCTGCCAATACACCACGAACTCGTAGAGCTTCAATTCCTCCACCTTCGGTCGAACACCTCCCGCTTCCCACCGATACCTCCATTGCGTCAACAGATGATGACTCAGCCCCACCAGGGCCTCCATATTGGGACTGAACCGGGGATGATAGGACCCGCCTGCTTTGGTAAAGGGCTGCCATCGATCCCCCAACAACGCTCGCTCTAATTCCATCCGCCTCGCTCGAAAAGGATTGCAGTAGATGAGGTCACGCAACCGCTCTCCCTGCTCGCGCTCCTCCTTCCGCATCCATGATTCAGCTCGTTTCATTATACATTTTTTGTATATTTAGATATACAATTTGTGTATTTTCACAGATTATGGAAGTCCATTAAAATTTAGGTATATTTTTTAAATATCTTTTAATCAATACCTTATAAAATTATTAAAATGCATTGGCATAGGTCATGATGAATAGGACCTGAATCACAACTCTATTCATCATGAACACAAACAAATACAAAATCGCCACTCGGATCCCTCTCCTGCTGGGTATCCTGTTTTTATGTCTGGGCAGAGGAATGCTCCACGGGGCCGGCACCGTCACCCCCACCAATGCGGCCTACCAGCCCATGGAAATCCGGGATCACCAGGTTAATGTCACCCTGAACAATGGGTTTGCCCAAACCGAAGTAATCCAGGAATTCTTCAACCCCAATCCGGATACCCTCGAGGCCATCTACACCTTTCCGGTTCCCCAACATGCCAGCCTTTCCGAAGTCACCATCTGGGCAGGCGAGAAGGAACTCCAGGGTGAGGTCCTGCCCAGACAGGAAGCCGATCGAATCTACGAAGAGGAGGTAGCCCAGGGAAATTCGGCCGGAAAAGCATCCCGCGAATCCTACCAACGGTTTGAATTTCAGGTCTACCCGGTACCGGCGCAATCCAGTGTTCGTATGCGGGTCGTTTATTATCAACCCCTCGAGCTAGATACTGGCGTCGGACGTTACTTGTATCCCCTGGAGGAAGGAAATACAGACGAAGCCGCCCTCTCCTTCTGGACTCAAAACCAGAAGGTGGACGGCAACTTCAGCATCCGCGTCACCCTCAAATCAGCTTGGGCCATTGCCGATATCCGGACTCCGGGATACGCCGGCGCCCAATCTACGGATGAACACGGAAACATCGTCTTCGAATACCAAAACCAGACCGGCGACTTGAACCAGGACTTCCTCCTCTATTACCGCCTGGTCGATGATCTTCCAGGTCGGGTCGAAGTCATTCCCTACCGGGATGCCTCGGATAAGCCCGGAAGCTTCATGATGATCGTCACCCCGGGAATTGATTTACAGCCACTTTCCGGTGGAGCGGACTACGTGTTCGTCCTCGATGTGTCCGGCAGCATGGATGGCAAGCTGCATACCCTCGTTAAAGGTATCGAAAAAGCCCTCACTCAGATGCAACCCCAGGATCGTTTTCGCGTAGTCGCCTTTAACAATAATGCCTTCCATGTCATCGAATCCTGGACCCCAGCCACCTCGGAAAGTGTGGAACACGCTCTCGGAGTGCTCCGGCAGCTTCAGTCGAATGGAGGAACCAATGTCTATGAAGGCCTTCAACTCGGGCTGAAAAAACTCGACGACGACCGGGCTACCAGCCTGATCCTCGTCACCGACGGCGTGACCAACCAAGGGATTGTCGACCCCGCTCGTTTTAGAGATCTGATGCAAAAACAGGATATCCGCGTCTTCGGGTTTCTGATGGGAAATAGCAGCAACTGGCCCCTCATGGAAGTGATCACTGAGGCGAGCGGTGGATTTTATAAAGCCGTTTCCAACAGTGATGACATCGTCGGACAAATCATCCTGGCAAAAAACAAGGTCCTCTATGAGGCTCTTCATGATGCCCAATTGGAAATATCAGGCGGAGATACTTTTGATCTGTCTCAAATGCGGATCGGTAAGATCTACCGAGGTCAGCAACTCGTCTTTTTCGGGCGTTATGATCAACCAGGCCAGGCTCGCCTTACCTTGAAAGCCCGTCTCACTGGCGAGGATAAAGTCTACCAGACGGTGGTGGATTTTCCAGAAACCGATACCGCCAATCCTGAAATCGAACGCCTCTGGGCCATGGATCGCATCGAAGCCATCGAACATGCCGAACGCCTGGGTGATATCCCCGCAGGGGAATCCGAATCTGTCATCACCTCGATCGCGGTGGAATATCAATTGGTCACAGACCACACCTCCATGATCGTGCTCGATGACGAAACCTTCCAGCGTCATGGCATCGAGCGACGCAACCGGGAACGGGTCCAGCGGGAACGCCAGGCTCAAGCGCAACGCCAATTAGCTGCCCCGGTCAACCGCCGGGCAGATACCAACCAACCCATGTTCAAACAAAAGGCCCCCCGGCCCAGTTTCGGTGGAGGAGGTGGAGCCATCGACCCCTTTTCCGCCCTGGCTGCTTTGTTCATGATAACCCTGTCCGTTTTAGGCAAGAAACTGGGATTGTCGAAGAAAGGGGACTAGGCCCTGTTCCAAGACGGAAAGGGCATACACCGGAGGGGGAGCCCAACTCCCCCTCCTTTCTGTCTACACCCCACCCTTCCCGTTTACTCCCCCACATACCGACGCATACCATGTTCAAACACGCTCCCATCACCTGGTCGCTTTCCCTCATTGCCGTGGGCCTCCATCTCGTAACCATGGCCAATCCCTCCCTCCTCACGGCCCTGGAACTGCGGACCCAGGGACCTCAGCTCTGGGAAGGATGGCGCTGGCTTACCGGTCACTTCGTCCACTTTAATCACAGCCACTTCATCTGGGACCTCGCGGTATTCCTTCCCCTCGGCTGCATCGTTGAAAAGCGCACATCCCAGGGGTTCGGACGCTTTATCGTTTCGAGCGCCCTCGCCATTACCGGGGCCGTCATCCTCTTCCTTCCCGATCTGGGGAGTTATCGGGGACTATCCGGACTGGATTCTGCCCTCTTTATTGCCCTTGCTATTCAGGAACTGCGGAACTCCAAGAACCGGGCCCAAAGCATCTCAATTCTCTGGGGTATCGCCCTGGTCGGCTTCTCCATGAAAATCCTCTTTGAAATCATGACCGGACACGCAATGTTCGCCGGCGACCTGGGTCCAGGTGTCATCACCGTTCCCCTCGCCCATCTCGTAGGGGCTGCCGTCGCCCTGGCTTGGTTTACCCAACCGCGCAAAGCGCCAATCCCGCTTTCACCTCTATCGACAAAATCCTTCCAGGGGCATGCCCGGTCAACCGACTGAAACTCGACAAAAGTATTCTATTTTCCTCAACCTG
The DNA here is from genome assembly GCA_028280845.1 of Opitutales bacterium. GTDB lineage: Bacteria > Verrucomicrobiota > Verrucomicrobiia > Opitutales > JABSRG01 > JANQKZ01. The sequence continues at coordinate 8,760 of JANQKZ010000028.1, forward strand.
ACGCCTGACACCGGGCACTGAACACCTTTGTTTCCTGTGGCGCTGCAAGTGACGATTCGTCCTCAATCAAAGACCTCAATCCTCCCTCAGGGCAATGATAGGATCAATCCTGGAAGCTTTCAGAGCGGGTAGGAAGCAAGCCAGCAGGCCGACCAGGATAAACAAAAGGGTGACACATCCATAAATCCCGAAGCTGGACGCCCCGAGGCCAAACAGCAAATTGCCCACCACCTTGGAGAGGCCAAAGGCAACACCAATTCCAATGACCGCCCCGATTAAAATTACTTTTAATCCCTGCACAAGGATGAGCCCGACCACTTGGGAAGAGTTGGCCCCCAAGGCAATGCGAATCCCAATCTCGCTGGTTCGCTGCGCCGTAGAATAAGCCATGACGCTGTAAATGCCGACCATAGCCATCAAAAAGGCGATCCCGGCAAAAGCACCGATCAACATAAGCACCAGGCGGTTATTTGCCAATGATTGAGACAGCAGAGTGGTCATCGGATTCACATTATTAATCGGCTGATCAGAATCCATCGCAGCGACCAAGGTATTCAAAATAGGGGTTAACTCGTTGGGATCCCCCGTTCCTCGGATAACCACGTTCCGGAATCCAGAACCTCGCCTGCCGGTCGAGTAATAAAGTTCTTCGGGGGTCTGGTTGGCCACCCCAAAGGTCTTCACATCATCCACGACCCCAATAATTTCCATCCGGCCGGGACCCATCACGAGGTAGTTGCCGACCGCATCGCCGTCAGGGAAATTCGCTGCAGCCATCGACTTGTTGATCATGACGACATTCCGGTCTACATCGACATCGGCCCGCTCAAAGTCACGGCCTTCGAGCACCTCAATTCCCATAGCCTGGAAATAACCTGGATAGGCGACACGAAACCCTGTGAAGGGCCGTTCATCCAGCGGCGGCACGTCGCCTCGATCAACAGCATAGGGTGTGATCGGAAAAAAACCGGACAAAGGCACCCCAAAAGCAGCCCCCGCATCAACGACCTGTGGCTGCTCACGCAGTTGATCCACCAAATTGAGGAAGAACTGGTTCTGACTCTCCTGCGTGGGATATTTGGATTCGGGTAAACTGATGTTGGCGACCAGGAGATGCTCGGGATCAAATCCCGGGTCATCATTTTGTAAATTCCAGAAGCTCACCATGAACAGGCCCGCCCCCGCCAACAGGACGATCGATAGTGCCACCTCGCTGATTATTAAGACGCTCCGAACACGGTTTTTCTGTGCCCCCCCTATCGCCCCTCGGGAATTGTCTCGCAAGGCATCCTGCACGTTGGGCCGTGTGGCTTGAAAAGAGGGAAACAACCCAAGGACCAAACCGACCAGCAAGGCCACCAGCACGGTGAACATCAAGGCGTTGAAGTTGACCACCAGGGGAATGGCAGGAGGCAAAAAGGATTGTCCGATTTGCCTGGCCAGGCCAACCCCGACAAATGCCAGACATATCCCCAGACACGCCGCAACAAAAGCGAGAAGCATCGTTTCGGTAATAAATTGATAGACCAGGTGGCGCAGGTTGGCTCCCAGGGCGGAGCGTATCGCAAGCTCCTTTCTCCGGTTGGTTGCCCGCGTGAGTAAGAGGTTGGAAACATTGGCACAGGCTATCAGCAGAACAAACCCAACGGACCCCAGCAGCACGAAAAAGGTCGGGCGAAGGTTCCCGGTTAACTGAGACTTCCACGAAACCGCCGCCATATCTGCCTGAGAATCCAGGCGACCCGGGTCATTCGCCCGGTCCCGTTCTGAAATGACGCGCATGGCATTGCTCGCCTGCTCGATACTTACCCCCTCCCTTAAACGCCCATAAGTGAACATGTAGCTGGCTCCGCGGGTTCGCCCCACTTCCCCGCTGAACCCGGGAATATCATAGGCCCGTGGGGCAAATACCTGAACCTGCGCAAAGGGAAATCCAAAATGCTCCGGCAGCAGCCCAACCACCTCGCTCTCCTCACCGTCCAACTGTATCCGTTTCCCAATTACATTGGGATCACCCCCAAATTGACTCTGCCAGAAACCATGGCTGATCACGATTGGATCGCGCGTTCCTGGCTGGTCCTCCGCCTCCGTAAAACTCCTGCCCACCCGTGGAAGTATGCCCAGGGTTTTAAAGAAATCCGGGCTCACCCGCATTCCATTTATCTGCTGCGGGTCACCCCCTCCCGTCATTGTAAAACCAACAAATGAGCCCCTCGCCAAGCTGCTGAACACCGTTTGCTGCTCCTCCACCGCCTCATAACGAATTTCGCCTAGCGGCAAACCGGATATGTTCTGCTTGGGGTTATTGTTCACCACCATGACTACCCGGTGAGAATCCGGAAAGTTCAGCGGATTGAGGATAACCGCATCAAAGATGCTGTAAATGGTGGTGATAACCCCGATTCCAATGGACAGGGTAAGAACGGCAACCAGAGAGAAACCGGGAGATTTGAGCAGGGAGCGGGAAGCGTACTTAAAGTACTGAAAGAGTTCGGAAATCATGGGAAGGAACCAGCAGGAGAGTTATAGCCGCCATTAGAACCATTTATCATTCCAAGCCCAAAGGAGAGTCCTCATCCTACTGAATACCAAAAAGATAAAAGACAATCCCTCCAATGCGGCCTAACGCTGTTGTCCTGATTCTGAAACACCTCTCGTCCCATTCATGGGACTGCCCTTCCCATGCCCTTGCAAGGAGTCAACGAGGAAGCAAGCATCTCCTGACCAGGACCCAGCACCAGACACAAGTCCCCCTCTACTTCCGTCGACGGCGACGTTGCCGGTTTGCCCGGAGGATGGAAAACAGGACAAACAATCCCCCGATCATCGCGCCATAGCCCAGAATATCGAAAAAGGGCAAGCCATAGACCTTGGGGCTATCTCCCACCGACATGACGATCGAGGTACTGAGAATGAAGGCAGCGGTCACCAGGCTGGTCGATATCCGGCTGGCGGAATCATCAATCCGCTGTCCGAAATCTTCCAGGCCCCGAATCTCCACATTCATTTTCACCTGCCCGGCTTTGATCGCCCGGGTCATGATTCGGAAATCTTTTGGCAACCCGATCAGCAAGTCAAAAGTGTCCGCCAGCATCCGTTTTCCTCGCTTAAAGATCTCCTCCGGGCGGTAGCGCCGCCGAATGGCCATCTCGAGGATAGGCTGTGCTTCGGTTGTCAGGTTAAAGGTCGGATCGAGGCGCCGACCCAACCCTTCGAGGGTGATGAACACTTTAAAGACGAGGGCGAGGTCTGGAGGAAGCGAAATACGATTATCCCGTAGCAGCTTGGTCAAGTCGTGAAAGACATTGGCCATCTCCAGCTTATCCAGGGGCACATCATGATACTTATCCAGGAATTCCTCGATATAGATGGTCAAGCGCTCTGAATCGACCTCCTCTTCGTTGCCGACAGCCCAATCCAACAGAATCTCCCGGATTCGTTCAATATTCCGCCGGACCACGCCCATCAGGAGGTCAATGATTTGGTCTCGCCGTACTTCCGTCAGGCGACCCACCATTCCCCAATCGATGAGGACATATTCGTGATTCTCGAGGTAAAAGATGTTTCCGGGGTGCGGATCGGCGTGGAAGAACCCATCCTCCACAATCATGGCAGAAATCGTTTGCGCCCCATCTCGTGCAATCCCCTGGGGATCGCCCCCCCGTTCGCGCAACTCATCGACATTGAACCCGGGAATGCCCACCACACGCTCCTGGATATTCATCCGCTCGCAGGTATACTCCCAGTAGATTTTCGGGATTTTTAACTTTGAATCCTCCCGCAAATAACTGCGAGCGCGATCGGCATGCCGCCCTTCCTCAATAAAATTCAGCTCTGCCAGCATAGACATCGAGAATTGCTCGGCGGTGGCCGCCGGCTTGTAGTGCTTTAAATCGAGCAACTCCTTTTCCGCCAGTTGCGCCATATGACCGATCAATCGCAAGTCCGCTTCCACCACACGCCGGATATTTGGGCGCCTGACTTTCACGACAACCGGGGTCCCATCTTTCAATTTTGCAAAGTGAACCTGGGCCATCGAAGCTGAACCTGCCGGGGTCTCAACAAACTCTGAGAATGCCTCCTCAATGGACATCCCCAGATCGTCCTCCACCTGCTCCTTGATCAAGACGAATTCAACTGGCTTGGTTTGTGATTGCAGTTTTTCCAATTCGGCAATCAATCCGGGAGGGAACAGGTCGACACGGGTTGCCATGATCTGACCCATCTTGATAAAGGTGGGTCCCAGCTCCTCAAGGGCCCGGCGTACCCGTTCATAAGCGGAGAGCTTCACCGTCTCCTCCATACTCTGCCACTTGAGCAACTTTCCGGCCTCCGTCAGCACCCGGTTCATCCCCAGGCGTTGCACAATATCCCCAAACCCATACTGGATCAGGATGGTAGCAATCTCGTAGGCACGATGGATGTCCTGAGTAAAACTCATAGCGGGGAGGGGTTATGGAATAGGATATGAAATTAGGGATACCCCACTGGGTTCAATCCTGAAAGTAGGGTAGAAGCCAGAGAGCCTGGAAGGGCTCCAGTTTGACACCCTTTTTTCCGGAACTATAGGTCTTCCCCGAAATGATATCGTAGAAGGATTTTATCCGTCGCGAGAAATCATCATCCTGTGGGTTAATGACCCTCTGCGCCTTATCCGAAAAGTTGTAGATACATACGATGGTCTCGCTGCGATCTTCCGATATCCGGGCAATCCCGAATAATTGAGGGCCAAAATTGAGCACACGCTGGGCTCCATTAGGGTGGAAGGCCGGATGGTTTTTGCGCTTTTTCAACAACCGGCAATACCGCTCAAACACCTTGCTCTGTTTGGTGGACTTGTCGCCCAGTTCGGCCGTCAGAGCGTCCAGGTCCCACTTGCGCCGATTGATGGTCCGGTTGTGCCCCGTTTCCTCCACGCCTTCCGTGTAGTTGGGAGTCCCCAATAAACAATGGATATAAACCGAGGGTACCCCCTTTAACGAGAGGACCAGGGCTTGGGAACAGAGAAAGCGGGCGATACTCAAATCCTCGGACTCCGGGTGACTGAGCGCATCCATGTAGGTGATGTTCATCTCATAGGGTACCTGACTGCCATCCGGTCCGGTCCGGTAAGAGATCCGTCCACCCCGGTTCAGGACCTCACGGACCACGAAATTTAACTCGGATTCACCAAGGATTCCAGTCAGCGGCCGCACGCCTATCCCGTCATGACTCGACGAAAAATTGAAATAGGTGCAATCATCTCCGGGGTCCGGCAGCCCTTTCGCCCATTCGGTCAGGTGGGTGGCATCCCCTTTGAGTAAACCATGAAGGAGAAGGGGGGGCAGCGAAAAGTTGTAGACCATATGCGCCTCGTCCCCATCTCCAAAGTAACTCAGATTCTCGGGCTGGGGCACATTCGTCTCAGTCAGGATAATGACATGGGGGGCCACCAACTCGACCAGGTCGCGGAATAGCTTCACCACCTCATGAGTCTGCTCCAGGTGAATGCAGGAGGTGCCCAATTCCTTCCACAGGAAAGCTACCGCATCCAGGCGCAGGATGCGCACGCCTTTAGATATATAGAGGAAAAGGATGTCGATAAACTCAAACAGCAGATCAGGGTTCTGCCAATTCAGGTCCACCTGGTCCGCCGAAAATGTCGTCCAGACATGGGACTCCCCATCTCGAGTCGCTGTTCTCGTCAATAAGGGAGAGGTGCGCGGTCGGACCACCGCAGAGAGATCCGTCTCGGGGTCCATTTCCAGGAAGTAGTGACGGCCCGGTTGGATCCCGGACACAAAGTCCCTGAACCAGGAACTTTTGCTCGAGCAGTGGTTCAGCACCAAGTCGAACATCAGGTCATATTTGTATCCCAGGTCTTCCACATCCTGCCAATCCCCCACCGCTGGATCCACTGCGCGATAGTCAATTACAGAAAAGCCGTCATCACTCGACCAGGGGTAAAACGGAAGGATGTGGACCGTCGATAGCAGAGATTTGCACTTGTCCTGTATGAAGTTCCGCAACGTCACCAGGGGCGTTTCATGAGAGGTCGCACCCTCGCGTAAAATGCTGTCTCCATACGTGATGAGGACCACATCATTCTCATCCCACATCTGCTCCGGTTTGCGAATATGCTGCCCAACACCATAACGGCCAACAACTGAATACAGCCGGGGCATCAGGCCATCATATTGGTTGGGATACAGCCGTTTCAGGCGACCCTCAATCCGGTCCAGTATTTGGTTAGATAGGCGACGATGCATGGCTGGTTAAAATTAGGTGAGACCCGTGAGTTGATTGATCATAGTACGCAACTGACGACGCAACACCGTATGGCTGTAAAATTGGCGGGCGATTTTGTAGTTATGGTTCATCATCTTTTGCCGGTAGGGCTTGTCCTCAATCACCCGCCGGACTTCATCGACCAGTCGGCTGGTCACAAATCCATCCATTTCCAGTAGTTTAAATCCTTTCGGTTCAATGTCCTGGATATAAATGGAGTAGCGATTGATCACCGTAGGAACCCGAAAGTAAATCGCCTCCAGCAAGGCATTTCCAAACCCTTCATAGAGACTCGGGTAAGTCACTAGGTCCGCGTGGGGGTAGATGTCCCACAAAGTATAGATTTTCTTCCCTTCAATATCAAACTGGCGAACTTCTCCTATCCGCGCATCCGCAAAGCGAAGATCCACATCTTCCTCCGCAGCCAGGTCGAGCAGCCGGTCCCGGTACTCGGTTCCCTCATCCCCAGCCTCATGGGACACCACCAATTTCACCCGGGGGTCATCTAACCGGGCCAACAACTTGATCGAATGCTCAATTCCCTTTCGCGGCACCACCCGGGTCGGCTGCAGCACCAGGATGTCCTCCGGAGTCAACCCTATCTCCTCTCGGAAATCGGCCGAGTACTCATCTGAAGCTGCTGGGGGCGGATTATCAAAATCAAATACATTAGGGATGTAGGTGGAGGGCACGCCCTTCCGTAAGGAGAGCTGCTCCTGGGCCGCCTGGTTGATCACCACGTGTCGCATATTGGGGATACGGGGCGGGAAGGATGAATCCAGAATATCCGGAATCGATCCTACACTGAAACGCGTACGCTCCCAGTAAAAATCATGGTGGTGACTGATGGCCGGAATCTGCGTTTCCGCCAGGAACTCAGTCATGGCTATGCCCAGCGGAATATGCATCGGGATCGCCAGGATGTTCTGTGGCACCACCATATCGATCTTAAATCGCTCCACGAAATCATAGAGAGTTCCTTTCAAATAGTCGGACATCTCCCGGATCCGGGAGGACACCAGGGGGGAGCGACTCGAGTGCCCCCACACCCGTTCATTGATCCATAAGCTTTCCGGATGGCCGAAATACGCTTCGGGGACGCACATACTGATATTGGGGTGCCGGTCATTTCTCCCGCTATACCAATAACTGATGTGTTTATCATCCCAAAGTACCTCCGCCCACTTGGCACTTTCCAGAGATACCCCGTCGGAACCTGCAAAGCGCGTGGAAATAAACCCGATATTTTTTCCCATAAAGGCAGTCGTATTCTAAGTAGTGGGTGGTGGCGGCAGTTTTGGCACTCTTTTCAACCAGAGCAGGCAACGCAAGCATGGTTTTAAGGCAAAGAAGCAAAGACTATTCCAAAATATCCTTGGTACGCCAATCCCCCTCCCCCAATGTAGAGAACCTTACTGCTGATTTATGAGTGACGAGCTTACATCCCTTTTCGAGTTGATCCCGGGAACCCCGGATTCACTGACAAGTGCGCGTGATATTCTTCTCGCCAACGCCATCATGTTTGGTGAAATCCCAGCGCCTTCCTTTGGGGAAGAGGGCCGTATCCGCTTTCTTTCCGACCGCTTCACCGAAGCGGGTTTGGTTGATATTTCTACCGACGAGGTAGGGAACTGCCTGGCACGACTTCCTGGTAAAGTGAAGAAGAAGCCCCGCAATATCCTCTTAAACGCCCATGCGGATACTGTCTTTCCCGCTTCCTTTGACCACGCCATGGCGGTCAATCCCGATAAGATTATCGGTCCCAGTATCGCCAATAACAGCCTTGGCCTCGCCTTCATCGCGGTGCTTCCCACCATCCTTGAAAAACTGGGGATCAAACTGAACTCTACCCTCTACCTCCTGGGGTCAACCCGTAGCCTCGGTCGGGGCAACCTGGAGGGCATAAATTTCTTTACCCAGCACTTCAAAGACCCGATCCACCAGGCTATCAGCGTGGAAGCCGTTCACGCCGGTCGGCTGAGCTACAGTTCCCTCGGCATGCTTCGGGCCGAGATTTCTGTCCAGGTACCCGAGGAAACCGCATGGCACCATTTCGGGAGAATCAGTGCCGTTCGCGTCTTAAACAAGATCCTCAATCGCCTCTACACCATCCCAATCCCTCGCGAGCCGAAAACGAGTATCAACATCGGTATGTTGTCGAGTGGAAACACTTTCAGCGATATGACCACCAGTGGCGCCATCCGCCTGGAGGTTCGGAGTGAGGAAGCCTCCGAAGTCGCACGGATTCATGGCATTATTGATGACATTGTCGAAGAGACATCACTCGAAAACCGGTTTCCCGTAAAAATGGAGATTATTGCGCAACGGGCCCCGGGAGGAATCCCCTTCAGCCATCCACTGGTAGCTACGACTCGTCAAATCATGAACCACCTCGACCTGGAGCCTACCATGGCCCCCAGTGTCGGGGAGCTCAGCGCCCTGATCGCGCAGGGAATTCCTGCCATTACTCTCGGGCTGACCACCGGCGAACACATGAACACCATGGAAGAGGCCGTATTCATTGAGCCCTTGCAGAAAGGAATTGCTCAACTGCTTTACTTAATTTTGGCATCAGATCAGGGGCTTTGCGATGAAAACAATTGATAAGTGGCTCGAGACCAACACCTTTCACCACGGCGAATTTTGGGATATTCTCAATATCATCAAGGAAAAGGAGAAAAAGGGACTGAAAGTCTCCCTCTGTATCCCTACCTTGAATGAGGAGAAAACGATCGGGAAGGAAGTCGTTATCTTTCGCTCCGAACTCATGGAGCGGTATCCCCTGCTCGACGAAATTGCCATCATCGACTCCGGGTCGACCGATAACACACTCGAAGTGGCCGCCAATTTCGGGGCCGATACCTATCTCTCTGCGGATATTCTCCCGGAAGAAGGCTTCAAACGCGGTAAGGGTGAAAACCTGTGGAAGGCCATCCATCAGTTGGAAGGCGACATCATTTGCTATGTGGATGCTGACATTAAAAATATTCACCCACGATTCGCTTACGGCTTAATCGCCCCCCTCATTTATCACGATGAAATGCAATACGTGAAAGCCTTCTACGACCGGCCCCTCACCTTCAGCTCGGGCCGACGCGAATCGGGTGGAGGCCGCGTTACCGAAATCCTCGTCCGCCCCCTCTTTTCCCTGTTCTTCCCCGAGCTAACGGCACTCATCCAACCGCTTTCCGGAGAATATGCCGTCCGTCGCCCGGTTTTGGAAAAGATCCCCTTTCCTATTGGTTACGGGGTGGAAACCTCACACATTCTCGACGTCTATCGGGAGTGGGGGCTCGGCGCTTTTGGTCAATGTGATCTCGATCAACGGGTCCACCGTAATCAATCGACCAACGCCCTGGGAAAAATGGCCTTCGGCATCCTGCAGTCCTTCCTCAACCGCATCGAACAATTCGGCATGGTGGATAAGCTCCCGGAAATGTCTACTATCTTCAGACAGTTCGAGGCGGAGGGAAACCAGTATGACCAGGTCACCCGTGAAATTATAGAGGAGGAGCGCCCTCCCATGATTACGGTTAAAGAGTATCGCGATAAATTCCACCCCGGGACCTAAGCAAGCGGAATGAGTCGGGAACTCCGCATCGCGGTGATACACTACCACCTGAAAAAAGGTGGAGTCACCCGGGTTATTGAAAACACCGCCACTGCCTTTGCCGAGAGCCCATACCCGGTCAAAATCGGGGTGCTGGCCGGCCCACCGGCTCTCGACTCCCAAAGCCCGCTTGCGAAGGAAATACCCGGGCTGTTCTACACCAAACCCTCCGAGCCCTTGGAAGAGGATGCATTGACTCAACGCATTACCCGGGGCGCAGAAACCTTACTCGGGGGGCCTCCGGATGTCTGGCATATCCACAACCCCAGCCTGGGCAAAAACAATAATATGGCCGGAGTCATTCGCCGCCTGGCCCAAACCAATACCCCGATCCTTTTCCAGATCCACGACTTTGCCGAGGACAACCGACCTCAGAATTATCTCACGCTGAGGGAAGCGGGCGCGTCCATGGATTTTCTCTATCCGCAGGCTGCGCATATTGGCTACTCCGTCATCAATGGCAGGGACCGCGCCTTGCTTCAGGCGGCAGGCATTCATTCGGACCGTCTCTTCTTCCTGCCCAATTCTATTCCCGCCTCCCCGGGCAACCGACCCCCCGCGCAGTCTAAAAACGACATTCTCCATAAATTAGGGATTCAGGCCTCGGATATTCTGCTCTATCCGGTTCGGGCTACCCGGAGAAAAAATCTCGGCGAGTTCATCCTCTGGTCGACCCTGTATTCAAAAAACCACCACATCTCCCCCTTCGAACGGCCCATCTTCCTGAATACTCTGGGCCCGACCAACCCGGACTTCCAGGCTGTCTTTGACCGGTGGGTGGCCATTTCCAGGCAATATGAGTTACCTGTTCGGTTCGCCGTCGGAGAGGCCTACGGGATTGACTTTGAGTCATTGGTCCATTCGGCGTCCGCCCTCCTATCGACCAGTGTAGCCGAGGGATTTGGACTCGGTTACCTCGAGCCCTGGACCTTTGGAAAAAGCCTCCTGGGCCGCGACCTGCCCGAAATAACAAGGGATTTCACGGATCTCGGCCTTCAATTACCCGGACTCTATTCCCGATTGTCCGTTCCCATCGCCTGGTGCGGCGGCACGACCCCTGTCCGCGACCACCTGTTGGTTCATATGCGAAAGGTATACCGGAAGTTTGGTCGCAATCTGGAGCAAGCCACCCTGTTAGAGTCGGTGGATTCTATTTTAAAAGGCGATGAAGTGGATTTTGGCCGATTGGATGAGCCCCTTCAGTTCAAAGTCATCGAACACCTGCTGAATCACCCCGGCGATGCCGCACTGCTTACCCCTCATACCTTGGGAAACCCGGCGGGCCCCGACGTCATTGAAATCAACAAACAGGTCATTCAGGAACACTTCAGTCCCAGCCGCTATGCGGATACCTTGCATGCCATATATACGACACTCATCGACAGTGCCGCCCGGGAAAATCCCGTAGACTACCTGCCTCCCCAACAGGTGCTCGATCAATTTCTTGAACCATTCCGCTTTAATTTATTGAGAAGCTGACCATGTCAACGGGCCTTCATCACTACATTCAGCAACAGGCCTCTCCACTCGAAGCCATTCCCACCGGGCAGGAACCCGCCACCCCGCCCCTTCCCGGAATCAGGGCTGTCGTCTTTGATGTCTACGGGACACTCATCATTTCTGGCGTCGGAGACATCAGCCTGGCTTCCGCGGACAACAAAGACCAGGCCATCCGCAAGAGCTTAGAAGCCTATGGCCTGAATTTAGGCCACCTTCAGGAAGATCTGTGGACACGTTTCCAAGGCGTCGTCAAGGTCCATCAGGACAATCGACGAAAGGAAGGCATCCCCTATCCAGAGGTAGAAATCCGCAAGGTTTGGAAAGACCTGATCCAGCAGTTATTGGTCGAGGGAGCCATCGAAACAGATCCGATTGCAGATATCGACGCCTTTTCCCTGAGTTATGAGATGCAGGTCAACCCGGTCTGGCCCATGCCAAACCTTACCTCCACCCTGGAAACACTCCAAATCCATGGACTCCCCATGGGCATCATTTCCAATGCCCAGTTTTTCTCCCCCCTGATCCTGGAAACCTTTCTCCGACGCGACCTGGAGACGGCCGGATTCTCTCTCAACTGCAATGTCTGGAGTTATCTGGAACTGGAAGGCAAACCATCCCAAGGCCTCTACCAGAAAGCCCGGGAACGCTGGATTTCCACCCGGAACATCGAGCCCTCCGAGATCCTCTATGTCGGGAATGATATGCGAAACGATATCTGGCCCGCCCAGGCTCTCGGATTCAGAACTGCCCTCTTTGCCGGGGACCAACGTTCACTCCGGCTTCGGGACGATGATGCGGATTGCCAAGGGGTCCAGCCCGACTGGGTCATTACCGATCTTGCACAGATCGTGGATGCCCTTCTTGCTGGATAAGATATCGTCCAATTGCTTGTCCAAATTTGAATATCCTGATTGCAGGCCTGCCCAAAACCGGAACCACCGGCTTGGTACAATATATTTTTAATTCCCTCGAAGGAAAAGTAGACATCCAGTTCGAGGGTCATGCCTTTGTCCCTCCAAAAGGGAACCCCGATCATGTCCTGGCCAAAATCCTCATCAACGAAACCGCCTATACGGTCGATTTGGATTCTTACCGGGAATTCGAGAAACGAATCTTCATTATCAGGGACCCGCGGGATGCGCTGATCAGCGGTCACCTCTACCGTTTTTTCGATCCAGTCCTCTCCGACCACCCCGATAAAGTCAGTCGCTATCTCGCAGCCCTGGAAGCCAAGGAGCAGGAACCGTTGGCGCACAGCTTTCTCTCCCTCGACATCCTCGTCATGTCCCTCCTGCACAACCAGAATTACGCTTACGAGGACCAAAGTATCCGGGAGCATTTGAAGGAGGTCCACACCCGGGCACTCGTCGAAGATGCAGCCCGGTTTGCCGGGCAACACCCCGACTTTTTTATCTTTCGCTATGAAGACATGGTCAGCGGACAGTTCTCGGCGTTGGAATCCTACTTGGGGGTTTCGATCCAAACCGAAGAAAAATTCAGCCGAAAGGTAACCCTGTCTAAACAACGGGTTCGACGAACCGGTAGCTCAGGGGATTGGAAAAACTGGTTCACCCAAGACGATGTGGACTTCTTCCAACCCGCCTTCGGTCCACCCATGGAAGATCTCGGATATGAGCCGGATTGGTCCCTACCGGACTCTCCCACGCTGGCCCCCGCAACAGGCTCTGACTATATTCGCAAACTGATTCACGAACGGCATAACCCTCCACCTCCTACCTTGAAGACTCGATTCCTCAAACTCTTCAAACCGCGCGGTTCCAATCGCTGACCTTCCGATAAAAGCTAAACGAATATTGGGGTTTATAGGCCTCTATGGGTTTGAGGTTACCCTTCCCTTTGCCGTGCTGATGTTGTTCCCCTCCGTGTCGACAACCCCTCCTCAGCTGGAGCGTGTCGCCCTCTCCTCCCCAGTGCCGTTTTTGATAATCTTCCTGTTCAGCCAGTCGATGAAACCCGATTCCAGGCAGGAGTAGCCACCCCGGGTTGCAGAATAAAATTGACTCCCTGAAACTTCCCTGAACTCCCCTCTGTTTAAGAGGATATGATCCCCAAACGAATTTTAATTGCGATCGGCTGTCTGGCCTTCCTCTTACCGGTCGCTCTCATCCTTGCGCACGAGGGTGAACACAACCATGACGACGCCGATCTTGTTTTAACCGCCTCCCCCTGGCTAACGGGTTCCACGAATGTCAAAATCTATGTGAGTGGTTCCAAGCGAGTAATCGAATCCAACGGTATTCCCGATCACAGCACCGGCCGCTTCCCGAACTCCGGCAACCCGCACCGAATCTCTGAACAGACCTACCGCTTTGAGATGCCACTCAACCCCGTGGCCGGAGATCAACCCACTCCGATGATGATGCAACCCTTTGGCGTCGCCCTGAATGGAGTCCCCTTCGACCCCGGTGCCGCCGAATTCTACAAAAACGACCGACATTCCGGGTGGCAGTATGAAGCCCTCGGCGGAGCCGTCTCCCTCGGTCTGGATTGGAATAATGCCCACGTCCAGCCCACAGGTGCTTACCACTATCACGGCATTCCCGCGGAACTGCTCAAGCAGGAAATAACCCAGGACAAAGACATGGTCCTCCTCGGTTGGGCTGCCGACGGCTTCCCCATCTATGGCCCCTGGGGTTACCGGGATCCGGAAAGCGCCCACAGCGGCCTGCTCCAGCTCAAATCCAGCTACCGGATTAAAGATGGATACCGCCCCAGCGGAGAATCCGGTCCCGGCGGCCGCTATGATGGCAGCTTCGTCCAGGACTTTGAATACGTCGAAGGATTGGGAGATCTGGATCGTTGCAACGGTCGCTTCGGAGTCACCCCCGAATTCCCTGAGGGGACCTACTACTATGTCCTGACCGAAGACTACCCCTTCATCCCCCGGTATTTCAAAGGCACCCCCGATCCCAGCTTCGACCGCCGGGCCCAACGCGGTAACCGCCCCCCGCCGCGGGGCCGCGACCGCCGTGGCATACCTCCGCCCCCCACCAACACCTTCCCAGGTTCCTCAAACCTCACCGAATAACCCTCCCGGCAGGGTGTATATACACTGCGTATATACACACGTTTTGCATGCCTCCCCCTTATCCCTCGATCCATTCTAGGGGAGGCTAAAAGCAACGTAGGCATCTCCACTTGGCGTCCCTCCTCGACCTCCACCCCCACAGGCAATCACAAGGTATTGTTTGCCCTCAATAGAATAGGTAGTCGGAACGGCGTATCCGGCGGCGGGCAAGGTGGCGACCCACAATTCCTCTCCCGTTTTCGAATCAAAGGCGCGGATTTTTTCATCGGTGGTGGAGGCGATAAAGACCAGACCCCCAGCCGTACTGATGCAGCCTCCAAAGTTGCGATTCCCGGTGAGTGGAATTCCCATGTCGGAGAGTTCTTTGACTTCTCCCAAAGGGACTTTCCATTTCAATTTTCCAGTCGCGAGATCAATAGCATTTAAACTTCCCCAGGGTGGTTTGGAAAAGGGGTAACCCTTCTCGTCAAAAAACTTGTGATATCCGGTCGAAACAAACTTTAACTCCGACGAATCTTCCGCTCCTTGGCCAGCATCCAGGCCTACGCCGGCATTGATAAACTGAACCAGGGCAGCTAACTGCTGGTCGGAAAATTGCGGATAGCCGGGCATCGCCCCTTTCCCGTCCGTAATGAGGGCCTTGATTTCTGTATCCGTTTTGGAATCTCTCAGTCCCCGCAAACCGGGAAATGCGGGAGGAATTCCATTGAGGTCTGCCCCGTGGCAGACCGCACAATTCATGGCGTATAAACTCCGGCCTGCGGACAGCAGCTCTCCTTGAGCAGGATTGCTATCATCGATGAACCCCACCTGATCGGACACACCCACCCGCTTCACCTGGTTGATGGAAGCAAATTCATTCGCATTCACAAAAAGCGTGCCCGACGTCGGGTCGATCGAAGCCCCACCCCACAAGGCCCCGCCCCAGGTGCTGGGCATAGCGAGACTCCCTTCAATACTGGGCGGGGTAAAACGTCCCTCATACCGGTATTGCCGGTAGGCTTCCAGGGCATCCTCTCCTGTCCCGGTGGAGAAGCTGCGAAGATCCTCGGGTCCGAGGCTTTGCCGGGTAAAAAAACCGGTTGTCGGGATACGCTGGGTAGGCCAGGCAACTTCCCCCGGAACCGTCGAGGCTGGCACCGGGACTTCTTTCATCGGGTATAGCGGACGACCCGTTTCCCGATCCAGGAGAATAAGGTAGCCCATCTTTGTAGGCTGGACCACCACGTCACGTAATACACCATCGATCTCAATCGTGACCAAGCCGGGAGCACACGGCAGGTCATAGTCCCAGAGGTCATGCTGCACGATCTGGTAATGCCAGATATACGCTCCTGTCCGGGCATCAACCGCGACGATACAGTTGCCGAATAGGTTTTCTCCAAGCCGGTTAGCGCCATAAAAATCGTAAGTCGGAGACCCGGTTGCCAGAAACACCCAACCTCGCTCCTGGTCCAGGCTGAAACCGCCCCAGACATTGGTGCCTCCGTAGGTTTCCCCCTCCAGTTTTTGCCAGGTTTCAGCACCCAATTCACCCTCCTCGGGAATCGGCTGAAAACTCCAGACCAGTTCACCGCTACGCACATCGTATGCCCGTACATCTCCCGGTGATGCCTGGTACCCCTCACCAGTCGCGGACCCCATGATGATCAGATCTTCAAATATGATTCCGGGTGAGGTCACGGACAAGCTCAACTGCTCGGGTGGACGCCCCAAGTGCTCCCTCAAATCGATCTTGCTGTCGCTTCCAAATCCGGGGATCCGTTTCCCCGTGAAGGCATCAACCGCAAACAAATGGTGCCCAGCCGTAAAGAAGATCCGGGCGTCCCCATCCATCTCCCAGAACGTCACGCCACGGTTCACCCCACCAATTTTGTTTTTTTCGTTGGGGTGAACACGCCACACTTCCTCTCCGGTGGCCGCATCCACTGCCACGACGGATAATTGCGGGGTAGTCAGGTAAAGGAGGCCATGGTGCATAATCGAGTTACACTGGATCATCGTGCGTTCTCCCGCATCCCCCGACCGGTAGATCCAGGCAACTTCAAGGTCTCCCACATTATCCCGGTTCACCTGATCCAGGGAGGAATACTGTATGGCCTCGGCTCCACCACGATAGATCGGCCAGGAGGAACAGGGCTCAATCCCCAACCCCTCATGTATCGGGGTAACGAATACAACCCATGCAAGAAAAGGAATACCACTCGTGATTTTCAATTTCTGACCTCTCCCTTCTTCATTCAACCATCATCCCTGAATATCGCGCGCCACGCGAAATCCCATATTCGTGGTTGCCGAGTCGGGAGCGTTGCTGGTTCTGGCCCCAACGCGGTAGCGGTTGCAATAGCTATCATGACATAGAAAACTTCCCCCACGAATAACCCTTGCAGTCCCTGTGCTCGGCCCCTTGGGATTTATTCGGGTTTTGGGGCTAGCCGGCACATGCCAGTCGGGGCTAAACCAGTCCCCACACCACTCCCAGATATTGCCCGACATATTATAAAACCCCCAGGGATTGGCTTTAAAACTCTTAGCGGGTGCGGTCCACGCATATCCGTCCTCAGCCGAATTTTGAGTCGGGAAGCTTCCCTGCCAGATGTTGCAGCGGTGTTTACCCTCCGGCTTGAGTTCACTCCCCCAGGGAAACCGCTGGGTTTCCAAGCCCCCCCGGGCGGCATATTCCCACTCCGCTTCCGTCGGGAGTCGATACCCCGCCCATTCACAATAGGCCTGGGCGTCATTCCAGCTCACATGAACCACAGGGTGCTCCATTCGGGTTTTGAGGTGCGACCCCGGTCCCTCCGGTTTGCGCCAGGAGGCCCCTTCTACCCCATACCACCATTGCAACCCTTTAACCGACCGGTCGGGTTTCAACTTGCGTTGCTTCGACTTCGGTAGCTGCCCCATAAAGACATAGCTCCAGCCAAAACGCTCCGATTCAGTCAGGTAATCGGTGGATTCAATAAACTTAGAAAACTGTTCGTTGGTCACCGTCGTGGCTCCCAGATAAAAGGGACTTATTTCCACGTCACGCACGGGACCTTCACCATCTGCCGTCCAACCGTCCGCATCCCTTGACCCCATTTTAAAAATGCCTCCCTCAAGCCGAATCATACCGCCCAGATCACCCGTGCGAGCAACACCGATTCGATCCTGGGCACCAGTGTCCTTACCCACCGCCATGGGGGTCTGACAACCGGCCTGGCTTTGTGGTGGAGGGCAACAGGACTGATCTCCAGGTAACATGGCTACCAGAGTCTATCCTGGAAAAGGTCTGTCAAGGGCAGAGCCTACTGAGCCCCTTCCCAGCAGTGGTCAAAGAGGAGCGTCCATTCCCGTTTCTGAATCTCCAGACAACTCGCTTTATCTTCAAAGTTATGGGCCTGGGCCGCTTCGACCCGGTCCACAAAGGAATAGGGTGAACCGTAATCATCCCCAAATTCATACTTCAAAGCATCAAACACAGGGTGGGCCCCTGCCTGGCGAAACCAATATTTGGCATTTGAAAAATCCCCTTCCCGGCGATGCATGATCCCGTGCCAGAAAGAACCGCTCGGCGTTTCCACCTGCTGAGCGAGTTGATGGGCGCGATCCAGCTCGTCCTGGAGCAAAAAACAGGCGGCCAGACAGCAGAAGGCATAATCATGATCCTGGATATGTCCCCCCGGGAACAAGTCTTCAGCTGCCACCGATTCTACCGCTTCCATCCCGGCGGCGTTCAAGGTCCCGGGTCCTAACGCGGGCTCCGGAGCTGTTCGAATGATTTTATCGACCAAAGGACTGTAGCTTTCCATTGCTCCAGAATAACGATCCATAAATGAGGGTCGAGCCTCTTTCCCCTCTCCTCTTCCTCTGAGTCTGAATCAAAAATCGGAGGTCAGAAACCGGAATCCCGCACCTGTAACCAAAAGGAACACCTCGCAAAGCCCCTTCGGCCCAAGGATCCCCTCTACATCTTCCTTTACTAAGAGTAGGGCGCAACGCGCCTGACATAGCGTGATTTATCCATTGCACACAAAAAACCCCGGGGCTGCTTCTACCACGGGGTTCTAAAATGGGAAAAATCCTGAAATTAGGACCGGCGAGCTTCGTAGAGGCGCTTTTCCTTCACCTGATTGGCGGCCTTACCTATGCGGTCACGCATATAATACATCCGGGCCCGCATCGTAATGGATTCCCGATCGACTTCGATCTTCACGATATTGGGACTGTGGACAGGAAACACTTTTTCCACGCCAACCCCGGAAGCAATCCGCCGCACAGTGAAGGATTCGTGAATGCCACTTCCCTTCCGGGAAATAACGATACCAGCAAAAATCTGGACCCGCTCTTTGTCCCCTTCCCGTACCCGGGTGTGCACTTTAACACCGTCTCCGACCTTAAAATTATCGCGGCCGGGGAGGAGCTGTTCCTTTGTAATTTCTTCGATGATGGCGTTCATGGTTTTAGTTCCTTTAAAGATTAGGATTGTAATAAAAGATCCGGGCGTCGTTCGCGTGTTTTCTCTACTTGTTGCAGTTCCCGCCATTCGGCGATAGAACCGTGGTCACCTGAAAGAAGAACATCAGGCACCTTCATTCCCCGGAACTCCGCAGGTCGCGTGTATTGGGGGAAGCCGAGAAGGTTGGAATCGAAGGCATCCTGGGTCAAGGAATTTTCGTCTCCCAGCACGCCAGGAATATAGCGAGCCAGCGCATCCACGAGAACCGCAGCAGGCAGGGTTCCATTGGTCAGCACATAATCCCCGATACTGATCTCCCGATCGATCAGGGTATCCCGCACACGCTGGTCAATGCCTTCGTAATGCCCGCTGACGAGAATCAGGTGGCGTTCCTTGTCGACAATCTCCTTCACGAGGCTCGTTTTCAGAGCATCTCCGTCGGGAGTCATGAAGACCACGGTGGTGTGGTCCGTTTTCAAAGATTCAATGGCGGCAAAGAGCGGTTCAGGCTTCATCAGCATGCCGGCGCCCCCGCCAAAGGGTCGGTCGTCCGTCTCCTTATGTTTCCCCTCGGCCCAATCCCGAATATTATGAACCCGTATTTCCAGTAACCCTTTATCAATCCCCTTACCCAGCATGCTGGACCCCAGGTATCCCTCGATCATTGCGGGAAACAGGGTAAGCACATCTATGGATAAATGAGCTTTCATGCTGGGTTACCATGGGGAAGGAGATATCCTCAGAGAAAATTATGATTCTGCGGTCGCTTCCGTTTCAGCCGGCTGGCTGCGACGAACCTTATTGATCAGGGTGCGGCAGGTGTCAGAAGGCTTGGCGCCGACGCCAATCCAGTAATCGACGCGGTCCAGCTTGAGCTTGAGTTCGTTTTCCGGGCGGGAGGCCTTGGGCTCGTAGGTGCCCAATACTTCCACGAATTTACCATCACGACGAGCAGCACTTTCTGCTACAACCATTCGGTAATGCGGAGTGTGGGTGCGGCCCCCACGTTGAAGTCTGATTTTAAGCGCCATAAAAGGTCTCGATCTATACGGGTTGAAAAATGTGAAAACCCACGAGAAAAGCCGCTTTCACGATGCCTGTCAAGCATGCTGAGCAGCAAAATTACTGCTCGGACTGAGTGTCTAATGACAAGTGTCTGGTTGGGCAGGGGTCCTGTAAGGTAGGGGGGTCCCGCGCCGGATTGGGCCATTAGACCCTTTACCCTAGACACCAGACACTAGTCACCAGTCACTAAATTACTTGCCCTTGGACTGAAGTTGGCCAGATTTAGCCCTTTTTCAGAGAATCTCATCATGCTCCAGGCTGGTATAGTTGGTCTCCCCAATGTCGGGAAAAGCACACTTTTTAATGCCCTCACACGCACACGTAAGGCCGAGTCGGCGAACTACCCATTTTGCACGATTGACCCGAATGTAGGCGTTGTCCAAGTCCCGGATGACCGCCTGGTGCCGCTGGCCAAAATAGCCAAGACGGACACCATCATCCCGGCTGCCGTCGAAATGGTGGACATCGCCGGCCTCGTGGCCGGCGCCAGCAAGGGCGAAGGCCTCGGCAACAAGTTTCTGGCAAACATTCGGGAGGTGGACGCGATTGTCCATGTGGTCCGCTGCTTTGAAGATGATGATATCATCCATAATATGGGCTCGATCGACCCCTTGCGGGATATCGATATCATTGCCACCGAGCTCGTCCTCGCCGATATCACCAGCCTGGAAGGTCAGAAAGAGCGGCTGGTCAAAAAGGCCCGCGGTCAGGATAAGGATGCCCAGAAAGCCGTGGCCCTGATCGATCGACTGCTTCCTTATCTCAACGAAATGAAACCGGCCATCACCATGGACATGGATGATGAAGAACAACTTACCTTAAAAGGTCTGCACCTGCTCACCGCGAAGAAAGTGCTCTTTGCTTGTAATGTAAAAGAAGACGATTTGGCCGATCCCGATGCCAATCCCTATGTTCAGAAGGTGGCGCAATATGTCGCGGAACACCACGGATCCGGTGCTTGTGTAATCAGCGCTCGGGTCGAAGAGGAACTCATGGATTTCAGCCCTGAAGAAGCCAAAGAGTATTTAGAAGGCTTGGGCGTTTCCGATTCCGGTGTCTCCCAACTCATTCGGGAAACCTATAAGCTCCTCGGTCTGGCCAGTTACTTTACCGCGGGGGAAAAGGAAGTTCGCGCCTGGACCTTTACCCTGGGCATGAAAGCGCCCCAATGTGCCGGAGTCATTCACACCGACTTCGAGAAGGGCTTCATTAAGGCAGAGGTCGTTGCCTATGATGATCTTGTCGCCGCAGGGTCAGTCCCGGCCGCCCGGGACGCAGGAAAATACAGACTGGAAGGGAAGGATTACCTCTTCAAAGAAGGCGACGTTGCGCTTTTCCGGTTCAACAGTTGACAGCCCCCCGTCATTGCGAGGACCAGCGCCCCCCCCACTTCCTTCCATCGTCATTGCGAGGAGCAACGCAACTACCGAGCCGCAGGCGACATGACCACAAGAGCCCAAGCAATCCCCCCCGGCTCACCACCCTCCTCGTCATTGCGAGGAGCAACGCGACGAAGCAATCCCATGTAACCCGCCATTGTCATTGCGAGGCGCGAAGCAACGAAGCAATCCCACGCCCACTTCCAGTCCTTTCGAGATTGCTTCGCGATGCTCGCAATGACATGCCTAATGAATGGGTTGGGAGGTTAAAGCATACTGCGTGTATCTGCTGGCAAATCGCAAAGGTGGAGTCATTTTACACAGGAGTAAGCGGTGAGCTGAAAATCCGAATCTGGAAACACAAAACCAAATTCTATCCAGATAGTTTTACTTCCAAATACAACGTCACCAAACTCGTTTATTTTGAGTCTTTCAGGAACCCATCCACAGCGATCAAACGGGAAAAGCAAATCAAAGGCGGCTCCCGAATCAAAAAGATCGCCCTCATCGAAAAGGATAACCCGGATTGGTTAGACCTGGCGGAGACGTGGTTCTAACCCATCACCATTGCGATAACCAACGCACCCCACTTATCTCCATCGTCATTGCGAGGACAACGCGACTACCGAGCCGCAGGCGACATGATCACAAGAGCCCAAGCAATCCCTCGGCTCACCACCCTCCTCGTCATTGCGAGGCGCAGCTCACCCTCACTTACTTCCATCGTCATTGCGAGGAGCAATGCGACGAAGCAATCTCCTGTAACCCGCCATCGTCATTGCGAGGCGCGAAGCAACGAAGCAATCCCCAATCAGCCAGCCAAAAGCCGAACGTCCAGCGCGATAAAATCATTCACCAGGTGCATGCCAAGCCGTTGGTAGAGCTTCCCGCTTCCGTAGAGGACATTCCAGGTGGTCCGGTCAAATTCGAAACTCGCCTGGGCGGCAAACGTCCCATCGGCAGCCAACCCTCCAACCGCTTGGATTTCGATCGGCGCAGAGACATCTTTCAGGGTCAAGGTCGCTTGAATAGCAAGATTGGGAGATCCGTTGGAAATGGGGGCAGTCGCTTCCACGGTATCTAAGACCAGTTGAGCAGTCGGGTATTTATCGGCCTCAAAAAAATCATCGGAAACCAGATGGGCAATGAGCACCCCCGCCAGCGATTCATCTTTAATGTCATCAACACCGATGGAGCCCATATCAATGATGATTTCTCCTCCGGATAGCATCCCCCCTTCATCAAAGGTCAGGGTCCCTGAAGCAATTTTGAGTGTGCCAAAATGTTGATTTGCCAGATTTCTTCCGGTCCATCGGATTACACTGTCTCCAGTATTTACGGAAAGCTCAGTTGGGAAGGGATCGGGCGTTGCCGCGGGGAATATCCCATCTCCTGCGAGCGATTCCCCTGACGCCTTCCAGCTGGCTAATCCCCCATCTAACGCCCGGACTGAGGTATACCCCGCAGCCGTCAATTTCGTTACCGCATCTTTGGCCGCCAGGGACCCGTCGCCGGTGTCATAGACCACAATAGCCTGGTTCAAGTCAGGAACCAGCTCCTTTACCTTTCCCAGAAAAGCCATTTCAAAGACCGCTGCATTCTTCGCTCCGGAAATGTGCTCTGCGTTAAAACTGAACTCAGGCAGGACGTCGATGAGAACCACGGTTCCCGCGTCGAGGCTGGTTTTAAGTAGATCAGACCCAATTGTATCCATGGATGAAACTTAGTCCAAAAGGGTTAGTCTTCAAGGGACACCCTCAAGGAAATGAACATTTTGTAATAATTACTATCAGAACCCGTTCACCATGGGGGGATAGACTTGACCCCACCCCCTTCCCCGCTTGGTGTAATCGCTCTTTTTCGTTACGAATATGCTACGGTTTTCCATATCAGGACTTTCCCTCCTCCTATTGATTGCTTGTTCCGGGTGCGGCGGAGAGCAAGTGGAGTCCTACCGCGTTTCCAAAGATATCGCGGAGCGGCAGCAGGCCCCGCAGCCGACGACCCCACCTCCCCCAGCCTCCATGAGGGACTCATCGATGAACCCCCAGCTGGAGAACCAGACCGCAGGCATTCCCGACGCCACCTGGCAGGCTCCCGGCCATTGGGTGGAAGCTCCCGGCAGTGCGATGCGGAAAGGGACCTTTCAGCTCGATGCCGACACCGAATTGGCCATTACCGCCTTTCCCGGAGATGTAGGGGGGTTGCTGGCCAACGTCAATCGCTGGCGAAACCAAATCGGGCTCGGAGCGGTCAGTGCGGAAGAACTGGCGGCGGATTCACAGTCGCATCCCGTAGGCGGGTTTCCCGGCACCATAGTATTTATGGCACCCGACAACCCGACGACCGGAAACGGCATCATGGGAGCCATCGTCTCCCTCCCCTCAGCTACCTGGTTTTTTAAAGTAACCGGCCCCGTGTCGACCCTCGAAGCGGAACGCAACACCTTCGATGCTTTCCTTCATACTGTTTCCTTCCAGGATTCCGGATACCCCACGCCTTGAACATTTTCCTTAAGATCATCACTTCGCTGAGGCTCACCGTCATCCTGCTGTCGCTGGGAATGATGCTCGTCTTCTTTGGCACCCTGGACCAGGTCAATACGGGTATCTGGGTCACCCAGAAGCGCTACTTCGAGAGCTTATTTGTGTTTTGGAGCTACCCGGCCGAATGGGCGGCTTCAGACACCCTGGGGTTTATTCGAATTCCCATGCCCGGTGGATATCTCCTGGGAATCGCCCTCATCATCAATCTGGTGGCTGCCCATGTCTACCGGTTTAAGCTCACCTGGAAAAAGTCGGGGATCTTCCTCGTCCATATCGGACTGATCCTCCTCCTCGTCAGTGAACTCCTGACCGATGTCCTCTCCCGCGAGAGCCAGATGTCGATCACCGAAGGAGGGAAGACTTACTATTCAGAAGCCTTCCGGGACAACGAGCTCGTCTTCATCAATCGGGGTAATCCCGACTATGATGACGTCGTGTCTATTCCCCAATCGATCCTCTCCAAAAAGGGGACGATCGAATACGAATCCCTGCCATTCTCCGTCCGGATTGACCAGTTCTACCCGAATAGTGTCATCAGCCGGAGAGGCAATCAGCCGACCATGCCGCCCACCCCCGTTACTCACGGCTTGGGGGCGCACAAGAACCGGCCGACCGACCTGATGGTCAATGAGCAACCGGTTCGCTATGATGATCAGAGTGTGAATACCGTCTCGGCCATCATCACCCTGACCGGAACCGATGGCACCAACCTCGGAACCTGGCTCGTCTCCAATTTGTTGGACGACCGGTTCCCGCGGCAAACCCTTCAGGTCGGTGAGGAAAACTGGGATCTCGCGATCCGCTTTCGCCGCTATTACCACGACTTTGGCCTGGCTCTTCACGATTTCCGTTTCGATCGCTACCCCGGAACCGAAATCCCGAAAAACTTCTCCAGCGAAGTGAGCATCCTCGATGATACCGGTTCCACAAATCAACGCGCACTCATTTACATGAACCACCCCCTGCGCTATGGGGGACTTACCTTTTTCCAGGCCAGCTATGACCCCGAAACCGAGGAAACCACCATCCTCCAGGTTGTGCGAAACCCGGGCTGGTTGCTCCCTTACATCAGCGTCTTGCTCATGGGGGCAGGGATGACGGTTCAATTTTCAATGCACCTCGGGCGGTTCGCATCCCGCCGCAAACGGGAGGAGGCCCCCGCATGAAACAAATGAATTGGAAAACCTGGATCGTCCCTGGACTCGCCGCCTGCATCGCGCTGCTCTTTCTCGGGCGCTCGCTGTCCGACCCCGAATACCAGAAGGCCGAATGGAAGGTGGAAGCCTTCGGCCAGCTGCCTGTCCAGGTAGGCGGACGCATCAAACCCATGGACACCGTAGCCCGGGTCAATCTCATGCTGTTCAGTGAACGCCAGAGCCTGGCTGCAAAGATGATCCCCAACAACCCGGACGGCTATGAACTCACCGCCACCGAATGGCTCATGGATGTGGCCATGGATCCGGAAACTGCGGCGGACTACCGCATTTTCAAATTGATCTTTCCCGATGACCTCGGCCTCACCGGTCTCCAGCGCGAGGACACCCGCCACTACTCCTACCGTGAACTCGAGCCCTATATCCCGGAAATCGTGGTCGCCTTTCAGGGGATCACGGCGGAGCCGCCCCAGCGTACCGCATACGAGCGTCAGATCGTCCGCCTGCATAACAATTTGGTTCGCTACCAGCGCTTGACGCAGAGCTTTCATCCGGCCGGGCACCTCGACGATCTCGATCAGTTTTACCAGGGATTCATGGATTCAATCCCTGCAGGTATGCGCGCCTTTCATGATCAACAAGCCGGGCGCGAATTTGATGAGTCCGCTTTCAATCGGTTCATGGGCTTCATGATCCAATTCCAGAACATGGCCCAGAATGCGGACCTGCGCCTCGTCCCCCCGCCCTCCGCGGAAGCCTTTGAGGAGGGAGACTGGACCAACATCGGGTTGAGCATGATGAATACGATCCGCACCCAGATGATCGACCCCTATGCCTCCGCCTATGCCCGCATGACCCAGACCTACCAGGAGGGTGACAGCGAAGCCTTTAATGATACCGTAGCCGGTCTCAACGCTGCCTTCAAAGAACGGTATGCCGATCAGGTTCCGCGGGTTCATTTTGAATATGGGTTCAACACCATGAGCCCCTTCCTGCAATCCATCGTGCTCTATGTGCTCGTCTTCCTGGTTGTCTGTATCAGTTGGTTGATCGCCCCCAGGGAATTGGGCCGCTTCGCTTTCTGGCTCATCCTCTTTACCTTTTTATTTCATACCTTCGGCCTCGTTGCCCGTATGTATATCCAGGGCCGCCCGCCCGTCACTAACCTATATTCCTCAGCCATTTTTGTGGGCTGGGGAGCCGTCCTGCTCTGCCTCATCCTCGAGCGCATTTACAAAAATGGGATTGGAAGCGCCACGGGATCGCTCATCGGCTTTGCTACCCTCATCGTTGCCCATAACCTCGCCCTCACCAGTGGCGATACCCTTGAAATGATGCGAGCTGTCCTCGACAGCAATTTCTGGCTGGCGACCCATGTGATCGTCATCACGATCGGCTACTCCGCCATGTTTGTCGCCGGTGCCCTTGCCATCTTCTTCCTGATAAAGGGCATTCTCTCAAAAGACTTCTCCAAGCGGGAAGCAAAGGCTATCAACGGCATGGTTTACGGCATTATCTGTTTTGCCGCCCTCTTCAGTCTGGTGGGTACCATTCTCGGCGGAATCTGGGCCGACCAGAGCTGGGGCCGGTTCTGGGGCTGGGACCCGAAAGAAAACGGCGCCCTCCTCATTGTCCTGATTGCGGCCATCATCCTTCACGTGCGCTGGGGCAAGCTGGCCACCGAACGGGGCATGATGAGCCTGGCGATCTTTGGAAATGTCGTGACCAGCTGGTCCTGGTTCGGAACCAATATGCTCGGCGTCGGCCTGCATTCCTACGGCTTTATGGACAAAGCCTTTATGGCGCTCATGACCTTCTGGGGGAGCCAGGCCGTCTTCATGGCGTTGGCCGCCGTCCCTTACTCCTGGTGGCGTAGCGAATTCGGCCAATCGATGGCTACCCGCCAGCAACGGAAACAAAAACCCAAACCCGCCTCCGTCCCGGAGCCCGCAGAAACCACCTGATTTTTTGGAATCATGGCCAAATCCTCCCAACAGTCTCCGCCTCTGAAATTTGGCATGGTCACCATCCTGATTCTGACCCTGGCGGTTTCCGGCCTGGCCATTATCCTGCTCAACCTGCTCGGCCTCGCCCAAATTTCCGGCTTCGGCATCCCTGTAGTCGAGGACTACCGGCCCCTGCTCATTTCCTCCCTCGGCCTCATCATCCTGGGCCTTACCCCCATCATGATCCAACTCGTCGTGGCGGATCTGAAAAAGGATAATTCCACCTCGGAGTCCTAGGGCTCCTTCGAAGCGGAAACCCTACAATTCAAACTCGGGCAATCCCAGGAAGGGGCGCTGCTTGCGCCGGCCCGTTAGAATTGGAAACCCTGCTAATTCGCGATCACCTGGTCCGGTACGCCAAGCTCCTCGGCGTCTTCCGCTGCCGCATGATCGTGCAAGGCCACCCGCTGACGTTCTCCCCGGAAATACGCAATGATGCGCAAGACCATTCCCGGAAAAAGCTGACGAAATTCCGCGTCATCATCTTTGAATAACAATGCCTTGTAGCCAGCTTCCAAGGCGCCGTCGGCAAACTCAGTCTCCCCTTTGCGCAGCAAGAGGACGACCGGCAGGCCCACATTGTCTTTGCCCAGGAATTGCGGGAACGTATCGAGCGATTTGATGGCGGAAGAATCCAGGACGACCAATTCGATATTATTCAGGGGAGACCGGATGGCTTTAGTGGCCTCCAGGGGACATTCAAACGGGATGAGTTTTGCCCGAATGCCCAACCGCATGCGCATACTGCTTTGAGATTTCCCAAATAGATTGGGAGAGGGGGAGATGAATGCGACTTCGAAGGGTTGTTGGTGGATCGGTGTATTCATGAGAGATTTCCTGCTGATTTTTCACCTTAACGCACTGATAAAACAATATCCCTATGTCGATTCTAACCTATTGAAAATCAGAGTTTTAAGATTTTATTCACAAACCCTGAGGCCATTCCCCCATCCCATCCTGGGTCTTCCCCCCAGCAAGCCACTCTTCCTCTTTATCCTACGCTGAGCTTACTCCACCTCAAGCATACAGAGGCCAGATGCCTGAAATCAGAGGTCAGAAGTCGGAGGTCAATGGCCAGCAGTCAAAAATCCACCACTCGCACCCCGTATCCCGTATCCCGTATCCCGTATCCCGCATCCCGGATCTCGGATCTCGGATCCCGCACCTCACCGCCTTCTCCCCCTACCCCAATAACGAATCCGCGTGCTGAAGGGCACTGTCTGATTCGCGATCGCCCAACATGCGGGCAACTTCCAAGCGCCGTTCGGGTGAACCCACCTTCAACTCAGAAATGGTAACCTGGGTCTCCTCCTCATCCTGATCTTTTTCCACCAGAAAATGCCGGGTCGCTTGCGCAGCGACTTGGGGAAGGTGTGTCACGCAAAGAACCTGATGCCCCTGTCCCAGCCGGCGCAGCTCAGCCCCTACTTCGCCCCCGATTTCACCCCCCACGTTGGCATCCACCTCGTCAAAGACCAACACGGGGGTGTGGTCCAACTTTGCCAGCAGGGTTTTCAAGGCCAACATGACCCGGGCCGACTCCCCGCTGGAGGCAATCTTGTTCAGGGGCATCAGCGATTGTCCTGCATTCGGCGCAAAGAGGAAGCGACACCGGCTCGTGCCCGTTTTTGCGATCTCCTGTGTATCCACGACCTCAATACGAAACCGGGCCTTCTTAAACCCGAGGCGCTTTAGGAGAACTTCCACTTCGCCAGCCAGGGCATTTCCTCCCGCTTCCCGAGTTCGGCGAATATCCCCTCCCAACTCAAAGAGTGTGTCCTCCATCTTCTTTTTCTCCTCCTCCAGGCGCTTCAGGGTGCCCTCTACATCGCCCTGCATGGCCAGGCGCTCTTCCAGCTTTCGCTTCTCTTCCAACACCATATCCAGCGAGGCCCCAAACCGCCGCTTGCAATCCATCCAGGTATTCATCTGCTCCTCGAGCGATTCTGCCGTGGCTTCATCAAAATCGAGGGATTGCCCCAGATCACGGTAACACTCCCCGATATCTTCCAATTCCACCAAGACCGCATGGAGCCGGTCCGCCAATCCGGATGATCCCGGATCCAGGTCTTGCACCTGCTGGGCCAGGCGCAGCAACTGCGATACCTGGCCATCCACTCCGTCTTCACCGGACAAGCCCTCCTCGACCTGTTGGGTCAGCTCCAGCAACTCCTGCGCACTCGACAGGCGTTGGTAATCCCGCTCCAGGGTGTCGATGGCCGCCTCCGTCAATTCCAGTCCGTCCAGGCGTTTGAGCTGATTGCGGAGAAAGTCCTGCTCATCCGGCGACAAGCGCTCACTGCCCTGGACGATGTCGATCTGCTGCAGGAGGGATTTCCACTCTGCGTAGTGAGCGGAATAGGACGCAAAACTGGCCTTCGACGATTCCGTAGCAGCCAACCCCAGGCTATACTGATCCAACCACTGCAACTGGATACGCTCATGGAACAGCTTCTGGGGTTCGCCTGGGCCGTGAAAATCGATCCAGCTCTCTCCCAGCTCCTTCAATCGGGCCAGCGTGGTCGATACGCCGTTGATCTGGATCTTGGGGATCCGGTCGATCGAAAAGCTGCGCCGCAAAAGCAGGGTGTTCTCCTCGCAAGCGGGGAGTTCCATCGACTCCAACACACGGTCAACTGCGCCAGAATCCACCAGGTAGATGCCGGCTTCAACCGTGCAGGTCTGCGCCCCTTCCCGGATCTTTCCTTTATCCGCCCGATTCCCGGCCAGGAGGCTAAGCGCACCCAGCAGCACACTTTTTCCGGCTCCCGTCTCACCCGTCACGGCTACGAATCCATCTCCAAATTCCAGCTCTGCTGAATCCAGGAGGGCTAAATTCTCGATGGACAGGCGCTGAATCATTCGGCCCTCCCCTCCGGTTTAAACCATGTTTTGATCCATTTGATCCGGGCTAAATATCGTTTCCCCACCGCTTCAGGAGAAAACTCCTCCTCGATGGTGGCTTTGGCTCGCTCCCCGAGGCGCGCCCTGAGGTCAGGGTCGTGGGTCAGCTCCCGGATGGCGTTGGCCGCATCCTCCAGGTCGGGTTCAGCCCAGGACTGGCCGGCCTTGTACGGGCCATGAGTCTCGGTCAGGGGAGTGCGTTCATACCAGATCGGGCGCCCGTTGCCTTCGTGTATAAAATCGGTCGACCCCGACCAGTCCGTCGCAATCACCGGTTTTCCCATCGCCATACATTCCGCCAGGTTCAATCCAAAGCCTTCCGAGCAGTGAAGGGATATAAACACATCGCAGGCCGCCTGTAATCCGGTGATCTCTGCCCTGGAAACACTCTCGCTGATCTCATACACATGCGCGACGCCCTCCAGCGCCGCCCGGAATCGGGCGTAATCCTCTGGATGCCCCTCATGACTGTGATACTTGAGGATCAGCCCGGCCGGCCCACCCCCCGGAAAGGCCTGTTTAAACGCTTCGATCACCCCGTGAGGATTCTTGCGCTCGAGGTATGAGTTAAAATCAAAAGCAAACAGGAAGAGCACCAGGTCTTTCGGCAGGTTGAAGTGAGAGCGCCAGTCCCGCTCTTCCAACTCAGGAGTCAAGATGCTGTGCGGCATGACCACAGTGGGCAGGTTTACCTTTTTGCTGATGGCCTCGGCCACAAACCGGGAGGGGCACCAGATCTCGTCGTAATACTTGCAGGCCTCCACCCACTCATCAGGAAACTCCGGCAGCTCCCAGGCCCAGTAAGCGATATTGTATCGGTTTTGGAAAAATGACGCCCCGTAGTGGTGTTCCAAGTCATGCGATTCCGGGGGATTGATATGAAACAGGTTGATCCCCATGGGGTTCTCCTCCACCAGGGCATCGGCATACTCCGTATCAGACATATCGGCGAGACATGGAGTCCGGAGATCCAGAAAGGCGTGGGGAACCCCCGCCCCCAGGCAGGCACGAGCCGAGCTGCGCGCCGACTCCCCGATCCCCAGACGCCCCCGAAACCAGCCAATCACATTGATCCCCAGCTTGCGGTTCTCGATATCAAATTGCCGATTCGCCGGACCATAGGGAAAGGCATAGTCGAGGAGAACATCATCATCCACCACCACGCGTTGAATGCGAAACAGCCGGTTCAAGCGGTTGCGCCGCTTCGCATTCCAGTAGGTCGACCACGGGGGAATGGGAAAACACTTCACCATCCATTTGTAAATGCCCCCCATCTGGTTGTCCTGCTCCACGCCCTCCAGACGGATATCCAGGCGATACTGTGCGTCGGAAGCCGCCTCCACATCCCAGTCCAGGACAACCGCATGCCGGCCTGCGCCGGAAAAAGCCGTGGTCTTCGAAAACCCTCCCGGCCCGGCCACGGTCAGACCAAAATCGTCCGGAATCGCCCGCTGGGCCTCCAGGCACAGCAGCTCGAACACGATCTTCCGGGGGGGAGTCGTCTTGGAAAACTGAATACAGCCCGAGTCTTTAAGAAAAGCCGTCCGGTTTGTCCCATCTTTGAAGAGACCGTCTATTTTTATACTAGAACTCATCAATCAGGAGTTCTAAGGTGGTCGCCAATTCTTGGGGATTTCAAGTGTAAAGCATGAACGAAGACGCAAAGCCAGAGCTTTCCATCATTACATCGGTATATAATCAGGTCGGGCACACCCAGCAATTGATTGAAACCCTCCCCGATTCCCTTCCGGAGGATCTCCGTGCCGAATTCATCCTCATCAACGACGGAAGCGACGAACCTACCCAGGCCCTTCTCCGTGACCTGGAAGCGCCCTGGGTCGTCCGTCAAAATGCGGACAACAAAGGCTTTGCCTGGAGAAACAACGAAGGGGCCAAAACCGCACAGGGCGAATACCTCCTTTTCCTCAATAATGACGTCGTCTTAGCCAGGGGCTGGCTCGAGCCCATGCTCGAGTTGATGAAGCATCCCCCGAAAGGGAAAAAAATCGGGGCCTTGGGGAATCTGCAAAACTACGCCGGAACCCCCGTGCTCAATCATGGAGGCATCTACTTCCACCCCGGGGACCTCACCACCCGGCACGCCTTCGACGGGTGGACCGATTGGCCGAAGACCCCCTACTTCGAGTGGTTCGCCGTCACCGCCGCCTGCATGCTCATCTCCCGGGACCTGTTTTTGGGGATTGGCGCCTTTGATGAGCGCTTTAAAAACGGCTACGAGGATGTCGACCTCTGCCTCCGCCTCTTCAGCAAGGGCTACTCCAATCTCGTCTGCAACCAGAGCCGCATCGGCCACTTTGTCAGCGCCTCGGAAGGGCGCTTTGACCGCGAGGACGCCAACTACCAACTCCTCAAAGAAAAATGGGGCAGCTGGTTCCACCTCTATGCCAGAAAAGACTTCTCCCGCATCTTCCGCCGCTCGGTGCCGCTCAAGGAAAAACTCAAACAGTGGCGCACCTGGGCCCTGGCCCTGGCCGGCGACCTGCAACCCGGGTCCCAGTTTCAGGAAGAACCCACCATGGCCTGGCAGGAAATGGCACACAAGGGCAACACCCTGGACACCTTGAAAGCCTTCGTTCCCGGAACCCCTCCCCAAGACGCGGAGGAGTAGAGACCGCTCTCCCTCCGCTTCGATTTTTGACTTGCCCCTCCCCCAGGCCGGAGTTTTATTGCTCGCTTCCCCGGGTAAAGGGGGCGTAGCTCAGTTGGTTAGAGCGCTTGCTTGACATGCAAGAGGTCGCTGGTTCAACTCCAGTCGCTCCCACCATTTCCGTATTTTGTGGGGTCTACCCCAAAGATTGGGGACAGGGCCTAAATTATAGGGTTCATGTTGTCTTACCCGCACTGAGCGATAACGCGTAAGCGGTAGTTATTAAAGTTGTTCCGGTTTCTCGAGAGAACCGGTCTTGTCGCCCTGCGGGCTCGGAACTGAAGCCGTATGCTCGGCGCTGGATGAGTTTCATTTTACGGTGGAAGCCCTCGGTGATGCCGTTGTTTTTGGCGAAGCGCCACATGCAGGCGATCTCTTCCTGCCATGAACTGAGGGTTTGTGCGAGGGTTTGCATTTGAGGGATGTGGCTGCTGCCCAGCTCGGCGAGGAACGAGCCGAGCTGAGCAGCATGGCTTCGGCAATCCCTTTTGGTTTGTGTCTTTAAGTTGAGCAGGGTGCATAATCGCTCCTTGAGCTCGTGCACGCCTTGTAAGGCCGGGAAGCGCTCAAACAATCGCCGTAGGCGGATCTGTTGCTTGGGGGTGAGGTTTTTGGCGTGTTTTCGCAGCACATGGTTCCAGCCGCGCTGGTAGGCCAACTCCGGCACGATCTGCCTGGCGAGCTTCATGATGTGGTAGAGCACCACCCGGATGACATGGAAACGGTCCGCTACGATGCGGGCCCTGAGGAACCATTTTCGGATCAGGTGACGGTAGGGGCTGGACAGGTCAATGCAGATCAATTGGACCTGCTCACGGCCCTTCAGGCGGCCCAGGAAGGCCTCCAGGTCCTTCTCACTGCGCCCTTCCATCACCTCGAAGACCCGGTGGTTCTTCAGGTCACAGAAGGTCGTGGCGAAGCGGTAACCCTTGTGCAGGGTATGTTCGTCGATGCCCAGCATCTGTGGACATTGCAGGCTCATCCGTTCCTTGGCCTTACGGATCGTGCGCTCCTGGTAGACCCGCTCAACGGTGGCCGATCCGATCCTGTACCGTTGCGCAACAGAGCTACCGCAGATCCCCTCGTGGTGGTCCCGGTAGACCTGCTCCCGGAACGGCTCGGTGCTGTGACGCCAGGGTTTTACCCCGGGTAGGGGCGGCACAAAAGTCCGACCGCAGTCCACACAACGGTAGCGCCGGCAACGCACGATCAACTCACTTTCCTGGCCAAAACTACGCAGGTGCTTGGCCACTCGCTCGTATCTGCCCTTGCTGCGGAGGCGGCCGCCTCCGCAGCAAGGGCAGGCCCGCGGGGCCTGCTCAGGCTCTACGTGAACTTGGCTCACCTTCGCCTTGCTCTCCATCTTCAATAGCTTATATCCTTTGATTCCAATTAAACACACAGGGGACATGTTGGCTGAAAGGCCGCATGTCCCCAACTTTTGAGGTAGAGCCGTCTGGTTTTTGTGTGCATATAGGTGTGCAGTTCTTGGGGTTGTTTAAGAGGTTGGGTAAACGATCAATAGTGTCTCTTAATTCCAGTCGCGTGGTATCCGTATAGATATTTACGGTTAAATTTGGGCTTGAATGTCGGGCTAATTCTTGGACCGCCCGAGAGGAGGTAGAAACCTGCCCACACATTGTGACATAGGTATGCCTTAGAGAATGGAAGTCTAAGTCCCGTCCGAGATTATCCCTGTAAGCAATTCCCATTGCCTCCAGATCCTTTTTCCAACGCCCGTTGGGTCTTGGTATCAAATATTCAATTACAAGCTTAGCAGACTCAAAATCTACCGGTCGAACCGACAGGAGCTCCTTGACGAGTTCAGGGTGTAAGGGGAAGGTGGCGCCTTTTCGATTTTTAGTTGTGGTCCCTCGAAGAATGAGAACTGGATTTTCACCTTCCATTTGAAAATCTCCCCAAACTAATTGCTGAACTTCATTTTTCCTTAACCCCGTCCTCAGAGAAATGAGAACAGCCAAATAATAGAAAGGCCTTTGCTCAAAGAAGGTTTGAAGCTATTCTTCCGTCCAAGCGCGCCTCTTCTTTACTTCTCGTCCTCTAGTCTCAGCCTTTTGGACAAAGTCTAGCCCGTTTCCTGGGATACCCTTTGTTTTTCCCAACCAATGGAGGAAAGCGCGGATTGAGTTAAGGTATTCATTTGCGGTTTTGGGAGAGCATTTTTGTTGAGCGCGCCACTTCTCAAAGGCCAAAGGAGTCACATCCTCAACTATCGTCCACCTGTTTTCCCCAACAAGTCTTCTTGATCGGTTGATGGTGTCCCGAATATGCTTTGGGGTAGCTCCTTTCCCTTTGAGAGCCATTTCATAATCGTCCAGGCATTCCGTTAATTGGAATTTGGGTGCTCCCCAAAGACCGGGAGGAATGGGCAAGCCAGCGGCAGCTCTTTATGCGAAGGAGATAACGTCATTTAAACGTTTCTCAGCCACCTGCTTATCTGCTGTTTCAAGGGTCCGAGATATAGTATTACCAGTCTTCGGATCCTTATATCTTCCAGAATAAAGGCGGCTTTTTTCCCCAGCCCTGCTCTGCCTGTAAACGTAAGGTTTCATGCTCGCTGAGATTTAAGCCTTTCAATAAATTGTTCGATATCGCTCAACAGCATCTTGGAGCTACGCCCAACTTTTAAGGGCTTGGGTAAGTCTCCATTGGCAATCAACCGATACACCTCTCGCTTGGAGATAGACAGAATTTTGGCAACTTCAGATAGGTTCAAAAGCTTCATTAGCCCTCTCCCATTTCTTGCATGAAATCGCGGTATTTCTGATCTTCGGCCCGCTTTTCTCTATCCAACTCGGATAGCCCCTCCATCACAGGATCCGAAAAACCGCCACTTTCCTCAATTTCAATTCGGGCAGCCTCATTTTTCCGGAACAGATAGTAGACCTCATTGTGATTGCATTTAATGCCTCTTTCGGAAATCCAGCCAGCAATCTGCCTCCAGGTGAATCCTTTAGCCCGAAGGGTGTTAATGGTACTGATATAATCCTTTAAATTCGGATCCGTGTATATTTCCTTGGCCTCCTCTAGAAGCTCCTCAGGGGTAGGAATTTTGTTCTTTTTCGTCATGATGTTGAATTTGTTTAATATATTTTCAACAAAGTCAACGGTTATAGCTAATTTTCAATTTCTTTTTCATCCAACGTTTGAGTCCAATCACGCCCTGCCGAGAGCGCGCTCCGAATTCGGGTTAATGGTTGAAATGGTCATGACGATATCGACTCGTAACGGGCAGGGCGTTGTTGATCTGCGACGACTTGTTCTCCAAGTGGGAATCCTGTAATTGGCGATAATGGGCAAGACATCTCATTCCTCTTCAATCCAATCGATGGTAGCCTTATAGCTCCAACCTGGTGGAGGGTTACGAAGGATCCATAGGAACTCTGCGCCTTCTTCTAATGAAGTAATCTCTGAGTCTCCAGTGTAGGCTTCCCATTCGTTCCGCGGGACTCCAGTCTCTTTCCTGTCGACCGATGGAGCCTCTTCAAGTTTATACCCTTTGGGCAAAAAGACCTTCGTTTCGATCAGCGGTATTGTATGAGAGACGAAGTGGCCGACGAAGTTTAGATCTTTGGCTTGGTACGCGTTATAGCGAGTCACCCGAAAGATTAGCTCGAAGGGGATATCCCGGGAGTGCTGCTCCAGATCGACGACAAGTGTCCATATGTTCTTAAAGCCCTTACCTAGAGGGTCTCCATCAATGCGGTACCAAACTGTGTAGGGATGATCGGATATACATTCAATGTCCATCAGTTTTCTTTGCGAAGCGAACTCTTGAACAAAGTACCGAGCGTCGTCACTCTTTCGTACTGCCCGAATGTTGTAGGTTTGCACGCTTGGAGATGTCTTTGCGGCATCCCTCTTGTCCGGAGGCACCTCAACACGGTTGCGAAAGTCGATCTCCAGCTTCTTGTGCAACAGCGAAATCCCCGGATTAGAGGAATCGAACAGGTCTTCGGAGTAGTTCGTGATATCCATACCTGAACCGCCTACTATTCGATTAACGGTAGGATCAGGAGGCTTTGGCCAGTATATCACACACAGTGCGATGATCGCGGCTATCAAGATCGCACAAATGCCAAAACGCTTTCTCTTGGCCCGCCTTGCCGCTGCTTCACGTTGCTTGACGGCAACGCTTTTCAGTTCATCTCGTTCTTTGGCAGCGGCAACAGCTTGCTCCTCAAGTCCAAGATGCTTGAGTGCGCTACACCTACCTGCACTCAAAAGAAACGCTTTGTCCTCTTCAGAGAGGTCAAAATCGAGCGTTGAGACTGGGCGAGGGTCGATGATTACGGTGCGATCGCGATGTTCGGTTATTGCCTCCCGTTCTCCGGCGTCCAACCATGTTGCAAGAAGGTCAGAGATCACCGAGCCGCGCTTAATGGGCTCGTAAGTCTCCGCTCCAAGATACAAACTGATGAACTCGCAATCGGGTTCTTCTCGTAGGAGTTCATCGACTGGAAAGTTGTGTTGCAATCCCCCGTCGTACGTTCGTATCCCTTGATCTGACTGTGGGAAGAAAACGAATGGAATCGACATGCTGCAACGCACAGCATAGGCGGCGTCCGCATCGTTATCGATTCGATCAAACTTCAAAGCTCGCTTGTCCCGCCTGCTAGCGTAAATCGTGACCCTCTTTGGAAGATCCGATAGCTTCACCCGCTCGGGGATGCCCAGCTTTGCGGAGAGGAGTCGATCAAGCCAATCTGTAAAGGCATCGGCAGGATGCATTCCCTTATGCACGAGGAGGTTGAACGGTCTCTTGTACCAGGGTGCATCGAAGAAGTCTCGAAAGTCCTTTTCTTCAAGGATTTCCTTTAGTTCGGAAGGAGTATATCCGGCAGCAAGCAATACAGCCGTAACAGCCCCTGCGGAAGTGCCAACGTAGCGGGTGAAGGTGTATTTTTCTTTCAGGACATCGAGAGCCCCCACGTAGGCGAGGCCCTTGATCCCGCCGCCTTTCATTACGAGGGCGAGGTCCTTTGGGCTTGGCTGATTATCGACGGGCATATCCAGTGATGGGATCAAAGTGCCACATCTCTCTTGGCTCTTCTGTACGCATCCACATCGTGAGTGTGGCAATTTTCCGGGAGAACAGCTTTATTAACTCCCAAGTTTTGGGAAATTATTGAATTAGCAAAGCAATCCTTACTTCTCCGTAAACTCCTCATAGTATGTCCTCAACGTAATTTCTAATGGATTTTCTAGACCAGAATAATGGACAGTTATTGGGAAAAAAACAAGGAAACCTATCCAGCCTATTAGTTCCCAGGTCTTGGATTTTCTTGATTTTTGAGCTCCAGTGCAAGTTATGCTGACCTTAAACAAGGAAAAGGAAAAGGCGGAGCCCCTGTAGGGCTTTCCGCCTTTTTTCTGCTTAACTAAGCTTACTGTACCACGTGTGATTATCGGAGAATTTTTAAATTACATGAAGGTCCCAATAACGTGTGTCCTGAGGACACACGTTATTGGGACATCTGTCAGCTGTCAAATCCTTTATTTTTAGTTTGGACTTGACTTTTTCATCTTTAGGTTAAAACCATACGTCCTTAGGACGTATGGTTTTAACCTCTCAATGAAATTTACAAAAGCACTTTCTCTTTCCTTAGGAGAGATCCAAGATCCTGTCGTTACTTGCTACAGACTAGGACTGATTATTCACCGACTTTATTTAGAAAAATCCTATAAAGGAGAACCTTTGGCTCGCCTGGGAAAGGCGTATGCAACATCTACAGATTTCAATAGAAATATCAGTTTTCTAAAGACAAATGGGATTTTAGCAAATGATCGGGACTTTCCTAATCGAGTTTATCGCCTGCTGGGTAGAATTAATACCGGAGTAGAGGAGGTAGCCTGCACTATAGATCCATTCAGTTACATTTCCCATTTGAGTGCAATGAGCCACCACGGCCTTACAAACCGCCTTCCAGTAAAATTATTCATATCAAGCCCAGCCCCAAAAAAATGGAGGGAGGAGGCGAACAAACAGATGATAAAAGATCTTGGTGATGATCTTTCCAGATACCGTGAGGAAGGACAAATGCCTCTTCTAGTTCGTTTGAATATGAAAAAAATTGGCACAACTGATATACATAGATTCAACTCTATTCATTGGGGGGCCTATCGAAATGTCCGCGGAAAAGCTACTAGAGTTTCGACTATAGGAAGAACCTTTCTCGACATGCTAAAAAATCCCGAACTATGTGGGGGTATATCCCACGTATTGGAAGTATTTGAAAAGCAGGCTAAGACCTATCTGCCAACTATAGTTCAGGAGATTGATAGAAATGGAAGTCCAATAGACAAAGTTCGTGCCGGATATATAATTGATGAGAAAATGAAGTTACAAAATGAAGTAGTTGAATCCTGGGTGAAATTTGCAACTCGAGGTGGCTCCAGGAAACTAGATCCCACCGAGGAGTATATGCCAAATTGGTCGGAAAAGTGGTGCCTATCGATAAACATCTAATTTTATGTCTGAAGATATTGATACCACAATCTGTGATCTCACGACATGGGTAGATAACTGCCCTGAAAATCAGAAGGAATTTCGACAAGCAATCCATATTATCCTTAATGCAATTTCAAATGATATTGATTTGAAAAAAAGCATGGTAATGAAAGGTGGGCTGCTAATGGCTATTCGCTATAAAAGTGGAAGATTCACTAAGGATTTAGACTTCAGTTCCTCTCTTTCAAGAAAAGAGTTAAATGAAGATGAAATCCAGGGAAGTCTTGAGCAAAGCTTAGCCAGAGAAGTTGCAGAATCGGAATATGATCTCGATTGCAGGGTTCAAAAATGCAAGGTCAACCCACCAGATGAAAACGCTACATTTCCGAATATTGAGTTATCTATTGGGTATGCTTACATAGGATCCGCGAAACATCGGCGTCTTCAGAAACTTCAATCGCCCACCATTGTTGAAATTGATTTTAATCTGAACGAGCCAATTTTAGGGATGGAGATTTTGGAAATTGGTGAGGGGACGCAAATTATTGCTTACAAACTCTGTGATCTTGTCGCTGAGAAACTTCGTTCACTCCTTCAGCAGGAAGTCCGAAATCGTTATCGTCGGCAAGATACCTACGACCTTAGGCTACTAATTGAGCTTGGGATTTCAGAGGCAACCAAACGGAATATTCTGCATTCATTGATTGAAAAGGCTAGGGCAAGAAATATCGAACCTTCGCCTAAATCTCTTTCAAGGAATGAGGTAAAGAGAAGAGCAGAAAGGAATTACCATACACTCGAAGATGAGGTGGAGGGTGAGTTGCCGGATTTTAATGAATCCTTCAGTATAGTTGAAACTTTCTACCAGTCATTACCATGGGATGATTAGAAGTTGGACGGATTTCTCTTTTGGGAGGTTTGTCTTAGGTAGGAGTCAATAATCCTCTGACTGTAATCATACCCTTTTCTGATTTTGCATATTCAACTTCCACTTTTACTCTTTGCCCGTATTGCAGATCAGGAAGGGGCTTCTTTTTATCATCGATGGCGAGAGTAAATGTATTCTTTCCATTGGTTATTGTAGCCTTCAATTGATTGTAACTCTGGCCCTCCCAAAACACTTCTCGGTTAATTACTGCTACTATCACTCCAGTGAGATGAAGACCATCGGTTTCAAGTACCTGAATTGAAGTATGGTTTGTAGTTGTTTTTTCTGACATTTGTTTAGTTTTTCTAGTATAGTTTTTGGGCGACATTTGAGTTGAAGATGCCCCTTGTTGGGTGTCGCATTGCCCCCCAAGAGGAGGTTAATAAAAGTTTGCTTTAAGGAGGAGAAGGGGCGACCTGCTTTGAACCTACGATTTGATCTCCTTTGCGAGCGACCATTACTGCTTTTCGCATCCATATTTCCCACCGTTGACGAATTATGTAAGGAACTCTGGAAGACTTCTGAACCTTCCGTTCGGTCTCCTTTTTTGGAATCGTATTGGTGTAGAAACCTCCGCCGGTTTGCCAAAACCGAATCCCCGCTGTGACCCTGCCGGAAGCTTCCGTTTTTCTGTAATCGAGGACCCAGGAGGGTAGGTCTATTTCGCAGTCCGATGGGTTAGAACTGCAGGGGGATTTGGAAACGTATTTGAATAGGTATTTGAAGTCATCCGATGTGACTGCCTTTACATTGACCCGACCTAAGCCCCAAGCCATTTCAAAGACATCTAAGAAGTCCTCTGGAATCCTTTCTTTGATACCGACTAGGAAATGCCAGTGAGGATTTTCATTTTCCTGAATCTCTAATTTCCAGGCCCAAGGGAATTTTCGGCTGATGGCCTCTTCAATCCTTTTTCTGAATCTCGGAAGCTTTCTTTTTCCCTTTTCAAAGAGGTTCCTTGGTGAATCCACGCCCTCAGGCACGGTGAGAGTTATCATTTTCCAATACTTGAGGTCTGGAATACCGCGTTTCTCTAGAAGTTTTCTTTTCGCACGGACGCCTCTTTCCGTGAACCATTCCGCACCATAATAAGGACGGAGCTCTAATGTATCTGCGATCACTGAGCTGCTCCTTCCTTCCGCTCCCCCCGCCTTTTCTATTTTACGACTGTACGACAAGGTATTGCTCGGCTTCGCCTGCGCTCTACCTTGCTCGCCAGTCGTTGATTCTTTTGTGCGGAGGTTCGAAAAAGAGTCCCTCTGTGCCGTAGGCCGTTTGCAGCGCGATAGGCCTTTTACCAACTCTGCTACTACCTTCTTCTGGTCCCTACCTAATCCCTCCCAGGCGATCTTGAGGTCTTCAAAGTCGAAATCCTGTGTGCATATACGTGTGCAGGTCTCCGGTCGATTCTCGCAAGTGCCTTGTTTATCAAAATCTTGTGTGTCTTGGGTCGCTGGTTCAACTCCAGTCGCTCCCACCACCCATTTTCTCAAGGGCTTCGCCCTGCACAGAAAATGGAGTGCCGCGCCGTAGTCCCGCAGTCTCGGGACGAAGGCGGGCCACTCATCGATCAGTAGAAACCCGGTTTCGGGGATTGAGACCCCATTGCTCCCCTTCATGCTGAGTGGCATGCGCACCTACCCCTTTGCTGCTTCCTGGCTATTCCAGGTCTCTGGTATGGCCCTCCTTTCCCTTGGGTTCTCCTTATCTACCCCAGCCAGCCCCGATGCCACCGACTGGTATATCTTCACGAATGAAGCCCCGACGGACCCGGGGGCCTTCAGGATGAATGATTGGCTGGATGCCCCGGCGGGCCGGCAAGGGCGCATCGTGCGACAGGGCGACCAGCTGATCTACGGCTCCAAACCCATTCGACTGTGGGGCTTGAACAATACTTTCGTTCAATGCGCACCCGATGCCAAGATGGCTCAAAAACGCGCCGCGTTTTACGCGAAGTATGGCGTCAATACGGTGCGCTTTCACAAGTATGGCCAGGGCACCGGATGGGCCGGCATCTTGAATGGCAGGAGCTACACCGAGTTTGATCCGGCAGGGCTGGACCGCATGGATTTCTTTATCGCTCAGCTGAAGGAGCGGGGCATTTTTTCCAAGGTCTCCCAATCCTTTGGACCGCCCAAGATCTATGCCGACGACCTGGACCGCGTTCCTTTTGCCGAGGAGTTTGAATCCTTAGCCACGGCCAACGACGGGATTAATGTGCCGCACAGCGCCGTGTTTTATTCAGAGGCCATTCAGGACCTGCACATCGAGCAGATGGTGAACCTCTTAAATCATGTGAATCCCTATACCGGCCTACGCTATGCCGATGACCCCGCCATCTGGGATGTGGAAATCATCAACGAACAGAGCATCCTGTTTTATACCTCATCACACGGCCTGGAGCGCAGTCCTACCCTCCTCCGCCTGGCCAGCCAGGCGTTCTCGGATTGGTTGACGGATCGGTATGGAGACCAGGCATCATTAGTAAAGGCCTGGGGTGAGGAGGCCTTGAATATGTTTGATTGGGTGCCCGAGGAAGACCTGGCCGCCGGCACCATCGCCCCCGTAGGGAATCCCTATTTCTGGAACCTTTCTACCCTCCAGTCTGCCGAAGCCCACCGCAGGCAACGTCACCTCGACACCCTGGAGTATCTCACGTCGCTGCAGGTCGCCTTTTACCAGCGCTTTGTGGATGCTGTCCGGGCGACGGGATATTCGGGGGAAATCTCCGCTTCGAATTGGCAGGCGGGCAGCTCCCTGAGCCACTTAGCCAACTTGTGGAGCGACTCCCTGGTGGGAACCATCGATCGTCATAATTATTTTGGAGGCACCCCGAAAAACCCGGAGACCGGCAAACGGGAGGTCAACAATGGGTCCATGTTAACCCAACCTGGCGGCGGGATGCTGAGCTCGGGCATGCAGCAGGTGGCCGGGCTGCCCTTTATGCTCTCCGAGTGGATCCATGTCTGGCCGAATGAATGGGGCGTGGAGGGTCCCGCCATCATCGGCGCCTATGGACTCGGCCTGCAGGGATGGGATGTCTCCTACCTCTTTCAGAATTTCGACGATGGACAATTCTCCACCAAGCTGGGCGGCCACCGGTGGGATGTATCCGTTCCGCAAATCATGGGGCTCTTTCCTGCGGTTGCCCGCCAGGTATTGAGAGGCGATGTCCGCGAGGCGGAGCAGGTCGCCGCCCTGCATGTCCATGCCCCATCCCTGTTTAAGGGGTCTGGGTTTGATTTCGTCGACCAGATCGACCAGGGCTATGATGATAAGGTCCTGCAATCGGACAAAGTCGGCCCGGAAGCCCTGGCCGTGGCGCGCGTGGAGGTCAAATTCACCGGGGAACCGGAGCCCACCCCCCGCTTTCCCATCGAAGATTTCCGGGAAGGGAATCAGGTGCTGGCCTCCACCGGTCAACTGGCCTGGACCGAGGGCCAGGCAGGTGAAAAGCAGTCCGGTTTTTTTACGATGGATACGGCAGGAACCCTGGCGCTGGTCGGGTTTGCCAAAGGACATACCGCTACCGGGAAAGGGGGAAGCATCACCCTCAATTCCCATTACGGCGCGGTCTACCTCACCGCCATGGAGTCGACAGAGACCCTGGAAAACGGAAGCAGGCTGCTGGTGGTCGCGCTGGCCCGGGCCCGGAATACCGGTCAAACATTTAATGATTCCGAAACCGTCCTGCTCGAAGTCGGGGAAGCTCCCGTGCTGTTGGAGCCGGTCCGGGCCACCATCCACTTGAACCGCAAAGGCCCCGTCCGGGTGCAGGTCCTGGACCACGATGGCCGCATCCGCG
This sequence comes from Opitutales bacterium, assembly GCA_028280845.1. GTDB lineage: Bacteria > Verrucomicrobiota > Verrucomicrobiia > Opitutales > JABSRG01 > JANQKZ01. The sequence goes on from JANQKZ010000028.1 coordinate 52,554, forward strand.
GGGGAGATTCCTGGACGGCGGAAGGGGCGATCCAGATAGACACCGGAGCACTTAAAACCCCTTATTTGATTCTGGAGCTTCCCAACTAACGTGAGGTCGGAAATGTTCTCCCTACAGGCTTAAATAGAGAGTCCCCGGATTGTCCTAGACCCTGAGTGAACAGCCACGTTGCAAGCAACGGGCCCTACGATGCGTTTGGATTTCATTCCTGATTCAACTTCGCCCTTACTCCTCGATCGCCGGCCGGATGTTGACCGTGAGCTCCCGGTCAACCGCTTCGCCTAATGCATGGAGCGCTTCCACCTTTCCTGGGTAAGCTGCAATCAATGATAACCACCCTGTAACCTTGTTCGATCCGGCTGATTTTACCGGTCAATGACGAGCCAGTGGGGGACTCCGGTAGTTCGTCATAAATGATGATGCGCCTGGGCAGGCCGGGTTAGTGATTCCTTTTCCGATTCTTCCACTGCTTATGAAAGATCGGGACCCAGGTATCCTCGATCATCTGGAAGGCGACCTCCAAACCATCACGCTGGTATCGTTTCCCGATTTCAGCTTCCATGGCTGTGGGATTGCCACGTGCGGTCAGGAACTGGTTGGAGGTCATGAGCATAAAGGCCTCCTCCCGGTCGTCCGCTGAGATCTCTGACTGTTCCAGCAGCCACTGGCGGGCAAACAGGCACAGGACCGCATCGCCAATCCAGGCCTCGGTCCGTTCCTGTTGCACCCGATCATTCATAGCGAAGCGCTTCCACCGGGTTCAGCTTGGCGGCCTTCCACGCCGGGTAGAGGCCGAAGCCAATTCCAATCGCAGAACATACCGCGACCGCCACACCGGCCCAGAACCAGGGAAATATCATCATCACATTCAGTTGCTTCGCGATCAGATTCCCCACGATGGCCCCGAGGGCTATCCCGCCCAAGGCTCCTAATTCGGATAAAAACACCGACTCTATCAAAAACTGTTTCATGATATCCCGGCTACGGGCTCCGAGGGATTTTCTCACTCCAATCTCCCGGGTGCGCTCGGTGACCGACACCAGCATGATATTCATGATACCGACCCCAGCCGTAACCAGGGCGATCGCACTGATCATCAGCCCTCCGGTCCCTACCGTAACCGCAATTTGGGCAAAGGATGAACGGAGCGAATCATTGGAATAAATCTCGAAGTTGTTGGGGGCCTCGGGTTCCAGGCCGCGAATCAGCCGTAAATACCCTATCGCCTCCTGTTTGGTTTCCTCAAACAGCTCAGCGCTCGGTGCCTGGATCGAAATGCGGGTCGAGCGCCAGGAGTTATAATTCGTATGCATGAACCGCGTGATCGGGATGACCGCCAGGGAGTCCATACTATTTCCAAAGATCTTCCCCCGCTCTTCCAATACGCCGACGACCGTATAGCGGAATCCATCGATGGTGACCATTTTCCCAAGCGGATTGGTATCAAAAAACAGTTCATTCACGATGTCATTGCCAATCACGACCACTGGCCGGTTAAAGAGCACGTCATCCGGGCCCAGGTTGCGCCCGTAGGCAATCTTGTAATTAGCCGTGAAAATGAAGTTCTCATTCGTCCCAATCAGGCTATTGTTCCGCCCGGTTTGCCGATCGCGATAGCGGGCCCGTTCGTTCCCGTCCTCCAGGATCAGGGAGACCAGGGCGTCGGTGTTGGCTTCCATCAGGGAGCGAAACCTCGAGGTATCCCGCAGGGCGAAGTTGGGCCGATGGCGGTAGTTCCACCACCCATCATTAATCATGACGGCAGGGTATTTTCCGACCTCGAACACATTGGCCCCCAGGAAGGAGAGGCCGGAGTCAATGCTGCGACGGACTGCCGTCAATGTCGTCATGACGCCAACGACGGAAAACACACCGATGGTCACCCCCAATACGGTCAGGGCAGTCCGCAACTTGTTGGAACCGAGCGACCCCGTGGCCAGCGCAAACAGATCGAGTTGGCGGATACCCTTACGCTTCAGGGTTCCCGTAGATTTCATGCTCTCTGTTGCTTGCTTATTCATGACGAAGGGCCACTGCAGGATCGAGCTGACTGGCCATAAAGGCGGGGACAAACCCGGAAAATATTCCGGTGGCTACGCTTACCCCGAGGGCGAGCAGGACGAGGTCCGGTGAGAACACCATGGGGAAGGCGGGAAAGGCCTGCGAGACCGCGGTAAACAGACCAAAGGTCACAATCAACCCGACAAGTCCGCCAAGAACACAGATCGAAATCGCCTCGACCAGGAATTGAACCAGGATAGCCCGCCGCCGAGCACCCAGAGCCCGGCGTGTCCCAATTTCTTTTGTGCGCTCGCGAACACTCACAAAAGTAATGTTCATGATGCCGATGGCACCAACAAACAAGGCCAGCCCGGTTATCCCCAGCCCTGCCACGGCCACGCCCTGCTTGATCGGATCCAGCTGCTCCGAGATCGATTCGGTCTTGTTGATCTCAAAATTATTCGTGTCTCCGGGCATCAGTTTGCGGATCAGGCGAATATGCCCCTCGATTTCTTCTTCGGCCAGGCGCTTATCCGCGCTTTCCGCCATCTTGATGATAATAGAATTCCCCCAATTGCCCCGGTAGAATTTGCGAACGGTGGCCAAGGGCATGACCACCTGCTTATCCACACTGAATAAGCCGAGAAAACTACCCTGGCGCTCATAGACTCCAAGCACCTGGAAGCGACGGTTGGAAATCGTAACCTCTCGGCCCACTGCGTTGCCCTCGGGAAACAAGGCATCCGCTACGTCTTTGCCGAGCACAACGAGGAGGGCCCCGCCCAAGGCCTCAACTTCCGTAAAATATCTCCCCTCCGCCAGGTCCTTGGTCGTGAGTAAGGCATAGTCGGCGTTTGTCCCAAACACCTGTACCCCTCGAATCATCTTCTCCTTATAATGGACGTTCCGCCAGGTATTGGTGATAGGCACAGCCATCGATAAATAGGACCCGGGAGTCTGGTTAATCAGTTCGTTGACCCGGTCGGCATAGGAGGCTTTGAACATCGGCCGGTTGCGATACCTTCGCCAATTCTCACCCGGGTCTCCCCATGGCCAGACTTCCACGTAAAACAGGTCGGTCCCGATCATATCGAGGCTTTTGCTGAACCCCACATCAATCCCCTTAATTGCAGTCCCCATAAGGGTCACCGCCACAATTCCGATAATCACCCCGAGGGCGGTCAGCATGGAGCGCATTTTATGAACCCGCACCTGCTCTACGGCGATGCGTATGCTCTCCACCATCTCTATAAGCCATAAACGCATTAGGGGGCTGCCTTCACTTTAGTCATTCTATCCAAATCCACCTTGCCGTCCAGAATACGCACCTGGCGGTAGGCATGTTCGGCAATATTCTCCTCATGCGTAACCAGGATAATCGTGTTCCCCTGAGCATAGAGTTCATCCAACAATGCCATGATCTCTTCGCCCGTTTTGGAGTCCAGATTCCCTGTAGGCTCATCCGCCAGGATGATGGACGGCGAATTCACCAGGGCCCGGGCAATCGCTACCCGCTGGCGTTGGCCTCCGGAAAGTTCGTTGGGACGGTGGTCCATGCGGTCGCCCAACCCTACCCGCTCACAAGCGATTTCGGCTTTTTCTCGTCGCTCCCAGACCGGCATGCCGGAGTAGACCAGGGGAAGCTCCACATTGCGCAGGGTGGTGGCCCGTGGAAGCAAATTGAAGCTCTGGAATACAAACCCGATTTCCCGATTTCGAATATGCGCCAACTCATCGTCGGTCATCTCCGAGACATCCTCGCCCTTAAACAAGTAGTGGCCATCGGTTGGCGTATCCAGGCAACCGAGGAGATTCATCAGGGTGGACTTTCCGCTCCCGGATGGCCCCATGATAGCAATGAACTCGTTGGGATGGACAGCCAGATCGATCCCGCGCAGAGCGGCGACTTCGGTCTCACCCAGGTCATAGACCTTCCAGACCTCCCGAATATCAATGATAAGGTCAGTGGCGGTCATGCTCCTACCCTTGGCCCCCACCCCGGTTTTCGCCGGCGCCCCCACCGGCAGTCTTGACCCGAATATCGGATTCGTGCTTGAGCTCACGGCTGATAGCCGCATAGCTGCCCGACACGATGGTCTCTCCTTCCTCCAGCCCGGATTTTATCTCGATGAATCGGTTGTCGGCGATGCCGGTTTCTACCTGCTTCATGTAGACCTTTGACCCGTTCACGACAAAAACCAGACGCTGGAGACGCTCGCGGGCTTCGCGCATATTGAAATCGCGGTCTCTTACATTCCCGGTGCCGAATTGTTGGTTGGGTTCTCCGTCGGTTTCCGAATCTTCCGCGTTTTCCGGAGGATCTTCACCGAGTGCCTTCGCCACTACGTTTTTATCGCGGGCTGTGACCGCCTGAAGGGGAACGGATACGACCTGCGTGACCGTCTCCGTTTCGATATCCGCCGTTGCCGTCATCCCCGGGCGAATGCGAGGATCCAGATCATTAATTTCGATGCGGACCTCGAAGGTCGTCGATTGCTCTTGCGATCCCTGGTTGGCGATCCGGGCAGAGTTCGCAATCTCTGTGACCGATCCTGAAAATAAATCATCAGGCAATGCATCAATTTCGACATTGGCTTTTTGCCCGACCGAAACGTTCACGATATCGGTTTCACTGACCTCAATGCGCACCTCCATAGAGTCCAGGTCGGCCACTCGCATGATCTCTGTGCCCTCGAACTGACCGGTGCCCACGACCCGTTCCCCTACTTCCGCAGTCATCACGCTGATCGTGCCATCCATCGGGGAGAAGATGGTCGCCCGATTTAACATATCCTTTGCCTCCGTCAGCATCATCTCCCGCTCCTGGATTTGGGAAAGGGAGGCTTCATAAGAGGCTTTGAGCTCCATCATTCGGGTTTCCGCCCGCTCCAGTTCATCTTCGGAGACAAATTCCTGCCCATGCAGGTCGGTCAACCGCTCGTAGTCCCGTTCCGCCTGGTAGAGAGAGATACGGGATTGCTCCGCCCGGGCCCGGGCCGTTCGGATACCGGCTTCCTCGCGGCGAACCTGCGACTCCAGGGTGTCGGGATTTACCCGCGCAAGCAGATCGCCTCGTGCCACTTTCTGACCCTCGACCACCGCAATCTCCAAAATCTCGCCAGCGACCTCCGAAGTAATTTTCACTTCCACTTTGGGAAAAATCTTTCCGGTGGCCGACACCTCACTGGTGATATCACGCAGCTCGGATTTAGCTGTCGTGACCTCAATCCCCTTCTCATTTTTCTTGCCTCGGGACAGCGCGCCCGCAGCCCCCACGACAACGATCAGGCCGATTATCAAAATCCACTTTTTTCCCTTTTTCCGTTTTTTCTTACCCATGACGGTTTGATTCAGTTAGTTAAAAGATAATTCTTCATTTAAGTTGTGCCGGTCGATCAACGACCCATCCAGCCGACTCAAGAGGACCGCTGCCTGGATGACCTGGGCTTTGGCATCCAATACGGCCAGGTTGGCATCATCCAAATCCCGCTGTGCTTCGAGCACCTCGCGAAACGTAATCAATCCTGCAGCAAACCGCGCCTCCGCTTGCTCATAGGTCAGCACACGGAGGTCGAGCGTTTTCTGAGAAGCCTCAAATCGCTTGATGCCTGTGCGCACATCCCGCCAGCGCCGCCGGGTATCTTCCAGGAGCCGTTGTTGAATCTCACCCAAACGGATTTCCTCTTGCTGGATAAAGAACTCGGTGCGTCGCAAACGAGCCTTTGCATCCCGCGCGCCCCAAGGCACCGAGAACTGTATCCCCGCCGACCAGAAGTGACCATCCGCCGATAAGGCGTTATCGATCGCATTTTCGACGCGTGTGTCATCCCGGCCAAGCAAGCCAGCCCCCGCGGTTAAATCCAGCTGCATGTTGGTCCGGTTTCTGGCTACCAATTCATCATATTGCAGCTGGCGCAAAACTTCATTCTGAACTGCCAAATCCAGATCCCAGGATAAGACGGATTCCCATACTTGGAAGAATTCAGCCAGAGGGGGGACCTGTTTCGGCAAACCAGCCACCTTCGGCGCCCCCGTGAGGGGATCCGTTTCCACGGTCAAGTTGCCCAATAAACTCCTGAGCGAGTCGGCGGCGTTTTCAATCTGCTGCTCAGCCGTAATGAGCTCCTCCTGCCTTAAGGCGAAATTGGCTTCCGACTGTAAGAGGTCCACTTTGGTGACCAACCCAAGGCGTTCCTTTTCCCTGGTTTCCTCAAGGAGGGTCTCTGAGAGGTCGAGGGCGGTCTCCTTGGCCGCCAGCTGGGCATAGGCAAACGATAAAGTCCAATAGGCAATCTCTGTTTGGCTGACCAGATCCAACACCTGCTGGGTCAACCGGAGCCGGGATTCCCCCAGGGCGCTTTTAGCACGATTAATGGGAGCGAGGTTCACATTTTTACCTGCCCCACGTAGCAGGGGCTGTCGCAAATCGATACCTACACTGGAGTCGAAATTCTCGTTCACGATGGTGGACGGGGAATTGTTCCGGCTCTTCGTGAGATCTGTAGTAATTTCCGCGGTCGCCCCGGTGGAGAAATTCTTCGTCCCACCCACCCGAAAATTCTGGCGCGAACTCGCCGTTCCCTGGGTGAGGTCGCTGATGGAAGCCTGATTGGCCTCCTGGGCGGCGGCGGAGCCGAACAGCGTGAAATCAAACGCAGCCTGTTCTATGTTGAGCGCCTCCTCGGCGATTTCAGGGTTAATGCGGTTGATTTGCAGGCCCAGGTTTTTCACCAGAGTGATTCGTATCGCTTCATCCAAAGTCAGCGTAGCGGACTCATCCTGGCCAAAACCGGATCCAGCACCAATCAACAAGCAACCAATAAGGGAAGCCCTCAGAGCTTTGGGGTAAATCATGTCTTTACGTCTAATTGTTGGCTGCCGATCAGTGCAGCTTCAGTCCAATAAAAACAACTTAAGGAAAGTTTATTCAAAGGAAATAGAAAAACTCCCATTTCCCAAGGTCCTGCCGTCTGTAATAGGAAGTCTACTAGAGCAATCTGCATTTAAATTGACGCGCTGGCCTTGCGATTTTGGTCGTTCAACGAGGCGCCTCCTTAGCGGAAATCCCTGTAAGGGCTTTTGCTAAGGAGGGAACGCTGTTGCCGGCCAAAAGCGCAA
>JANQKZ010000030.1 GCA_028280845.1 Opitutales bacterium
GGGCGTGAAAGAGGGGGGCGTCATATTGGGGGGCAGGGTGGGCGGCGTAATATTTGGCGGGGGCGGGGGAATCATATCGGGAGGGCCACCAGAGGGAGCCGCCATACCGGGATCTGTGGGCGTGCTTTGCCCAAAGAGAGAACCGCCCACCAGACCTAAACTGGCCAAGCCAAGAAGAATAAACCGTTTTCTATGTCGAGGCATCGTGTGTTTTGCCAAAGGGATTAGGAGTTAAACGAATCAGACAGTAAGGCGAGTACTTCCAGATTGTCTTCTTCGAAAAGAATTTCCAGGTCTTGTAGCGTATCTTCCAGGGCGAGCAATTCGTCCTCCGTCAACTCCGCCTTCGCCATCAGCGGCGTATCTTCCAGGGGCTGCGTCTGGGTGAGGGTAGGGTTTTCCAGGGTGGTGGAATCTACCGGGACCGAGCTCGGGGTTTTCAGAAAAATGCCAACGGTGAGGGCAGCGGCGGCGGCCAGGCCCAATCCTCCGATCACGGTGGGGAAGGAGATCACCTTCCTGGAGGGGAGAGGGGCGGCTTCCGGCTCTGGGTCAGCATCCGGTGCATCCAAGTCGGTCTTCAGGATTTCCGTGAGGACGCGGTCCTTGAAGGCCGCATCGGGTTGAATGGGCTGGCTGCTCAGCAATTGATCCAGTTTATCGTCAGGATTCATGGTGATAAGGTCTCTATCATTTGAGAAGCTGCTCTTTCAGAGAAGCTTTTAATTTCTGGCGTGCCCGGAAGATCCAGGTCTTCACGGAGCTTTCGGTGGTGTCCAGGATATCCGCGATTTCCTGGTAGCTTAATTCCTGCTGTTTAAAGAGAAGAATGGCCGAGCGTTGATTCTCGGGGAGGTCCTGGATAGCGTGTTGGAAGGCCTCCTCAATTTCCATCTGCTCGAGGTCGATCCGGCCCGATACACTGCCGGTCAGTTCAGCGGGGTCGGTCACATCCACGGGTTTGCGTTGGGCGCGACGGTATTCGTTGATGAGGAGCCGGCGCGCGATCGAAAAGAGAAAGGTCGAGAACTTGGCGGTGGGCTGATAGCGGGGGGCGGCTTTATACAGTTTGACGAAAAGGATCTGGGCGAGATCCTCTGCTTCCTGGTGGGACTGCAAAGACCGGTAGAAGAAATTGATCAGCGGGGACTGCCAGCGTTCGACGAGCTGCCCCATGGCCTGGTGGTTTCCAGCAGCGAGTCGTCGCATGAGTTCGACATCCAGGTCCTGGGTTGAAATTTCGGGGTCGACCATAGTGTTGGGAGCAGATGTATCTGATTCCTGTTCCGGGGCAGATGTCAACCCGGTCAAGGTCCAAGAAATAGGATAGAATATGGCGTTGGTTGCGCTCACGTATAAGGTATATCCCTTCCTGTCCCCTAAAGTTGCATGCCCATCGGCTTTTTCGACAAAAGTTTTGAGACCCGGGGGGCGGAGCTGACTGGCTTGAAACGAGGAGATGGGGCCACCCGGTTTCGGCCCCATGTGAATAAATGTGAACACTGGGAGCAATTTGAATAACTTCAACTTGCCCCGAGGGAGCGGGAAAGTTCTGATTTCCACAGAAACGACACCTAATCGTTGTCATTCTGTTACTTGTTAAGCCAGCCTGTCGTCACCCAATATATTGGGGTTCTTATGTTAATTTTTTCCATATCTAGTATCTTTTTTTTGACAAAGTGAAAACAAGAACCCATCTTCCCCATACTCTTTTTTAGAATCCCTTCCAGCGAAACCCCTCAGCCACGAACCTATTACTCGATAACATCTTCCTAAACCCTCCCCTGCCACGAACTAATGGAAAAAACCTACACAATTGGAAATCGTAAATTTGTATTGGATGAGGCAAAAGCCGAAGCCGCTTATGCCGCCAAGCAGGTAATCAATGGTCGTGAGACTATGACCTTCAACCTGCTCCCTCTCAAGTATCAGTGGGCCTATGATCTCTACAAGACCATGAAGGCAAACCATTGGGAGCCTGAAGATATTCCGATGCAGAAAGACGTAGAGCAGTGGCGTGACCCCCAGGCTCTGTCCGATGTTGAGCGGTGGATCATCATGATGGGGATCGGCTATTTCTCAGCGGCAGAAGGAATTGTAGGCGACAATATTCTGCATGTGGTTCGAGAGTTAGTCACCGCTCCTGAGTTGAAGTTGGTTTTGGGCCGCCATGCTCACGAAGAGAATATCCACGCGGATAGCCTGCTCTACATGGTCAGTTCCCTGGGGATCAATCCCCACGAGTGCGAGGCTATGTTTGAACAGATTCCTACCATCGTGAAGAAAAACGAGTTTGTCACGCGGACCAGTCACGATCTGCGTCGCGATATCGACCTCACGGACACGGCAACGAAGCAGATGCTGGCCAAGAATATGTTTGTCTTCGGCCAGGTGATGGAGGGCACCCAATTCTATGGGCTCTTCGGTATGGTTCTCAGTCTTTATCGCCAAAATAAATTTCCCGGCATTGGACAGATGTTCCGCTACACCCTGCGGGACGAATCCAATCACATCGAGCTGTTCCGCCATCTCTTCATGGACCTCATTGACGAGAATCCCGATGTATGGACCGAATCTTTCCGACAAGAGTTAACTGAAACTATGAAGGAAGGCGTAGATCTGGAGAAAGAATTCATCGCCGACTGTTTGCCTGTAAACAGCGTCGGTCTGAGTAAGGACGAATTCTGCCAGTATATTGATTACATCGCCGACCGCCGCCTGGAAGGGTGTGGCTTGAGCCCGATTCATTCTGGGGTCGCCAATCCCTTCCCCTGGTTAGCAGAGATGATGGACATCAAGAAAGAGCAGAACTTCTTCGAAGGGCGTGTAACGGAATATCAAAAAGCCTCTGCCCTGGAATCTGTTGATGACGACGATCTCTAAGATTTGCGAACGTGCTGAACGCTAGGCTAAAAGCGCGGGGTGTGGTGGCCCCGCGCTTTTTCCTCCCTCTGTCTGTTTTTGTGTGACATTCCCGTGTTGGAAGCCGGCTGGAAACAGCCTTGCGAATAACCCTCGCCCCCCTGTTCTTTTCCTTACGATCTTATGTTATTGTTTTCGCTAGCACTCCAATATCTTGGGTTAGGTTTCCTAATAAAAACCTATATGTTGTGTGAGTAGCATCGATTAGCGTTGACTGTTAGTAAAAAACAATAACCCTTTATTTCAATTCTGTTACCAAACTGTAATCTCTTCTCCTGAAACGCTTGCTCTTTGGTTTCAACCTTATTGATCCGACTTCCCGCGATAGCTGCCGCTGTCTCTGCATTTCCCGATCCTCCATGATTTTCGTCTATTATTGCCGCTATACAACCGGCCCCTCTCATCGGGGTTAACCTTTGATTTTTCCATTCAACTTCGCGGAGAGGGCCCTCTCCTTTTCCTTTCAGAACCTTAAATCGAACCCAGCTAACATCCCGACCTAATCCTTATCCATGATCCGAAAAGTAACCGTTGAAGAGGACCTTGCCCTCAAACATTTTGCCTCCACGCCAGCCGATCAGAAACCTCGTTTTAATTGGCAGGAAGTCTTCGGGGAGGACGCAGTCTCTCCGGAAATCCAAATCAGTTTAAACGGAACCGATCGTTCCCTCGACCTTGCAGAAATCGCCAGTACTATCGGCAACGCATTAACCGACCTGCTCCTGGCCCGTCATGAGGAAGAAATTTACACGGAAGAAAACCGTAAGTTTGTGGCGGCGGTGGCCAAGGAAGTCGGGGACCGTCTGGTCAGGGAAATTAACGAAGGCAAGGGGCTTCGTCTGTCGGAAAACGATCTCTATCTTTTAATTGAAAAAGCGCTCATTGAAAACGATGCCTACGATGTGGCCAAGAGCCTCGTCTTTAACCGGGCTATCCTGCAGGGGGATAAACATGCCGAAGAACTTACCGACATGCTTGAAACCCAGGTGACTCCCGTCCGTTTGATTCGACGTAATCGGCAAGTGGTGCCCTGGAACGAAGGCAAGATCGAGATTGCCGTCCGCAAAGCGTTCCTTTCCCTGGAACTGGATAGTGAGCCGGCTGTGGATGTGGCTCGAGCCGTGACGCTTCGGGTGAGTGATAAAGGCCAGGCCTTCATCAACATCGAGGATGTTCAAGACATTGTTCAGGAGGAGTTGATGCGTCAGGGGCATTTCAAAGTGGCCGAGGCTTATATTCTCTACCGGGCTCATCAGTCGCGTCGGCGGGATGAAGACGGCATCCAGGAGGAGATGGAATCTCGCCAGGATTCCATGATTGTGATCCGTCGACCCGACGGAGAATCCTTCTTCTGGGATGGGGTCGATCTGAAACGACGGATCGAATATGCCATGATCGGGCTGGAACTTCGCTTTACGGCCGATGAGATTGAGGCCGAGCTGCGTCGGTCTCTCTATCCGGAAATGACGGTGGCTGACTTGCAAAAGACAATCCTGCTCAATGCGAAAACCCTGATTGAAAAAGACGCGGACTTTGCCAAATTTGCCGGTCGCATCCTGCTCACTTATATCTATGAAGAAGTCCTCGACTGGGACATCGCCAGAGATGGCATTCATGGGCTTCGTGATGCGCATAAAAAGGCCTTCAAGGAAAACCTGAAACGGGGACGGGATATCGAGCGAATCAATCCGCGCCTCCTGGATTACAAGCTGGATCAGTTGGCCGATGCGATCGATCCGTCCGCCGATATGGACTTCGACTACCTCGGCATTCAAACCCTGTATGACCGCTATCTGATTATCGACAAGCAGCGCCAGCCGCACCGCCGCCTGGAAGTTCCCCAATTATTCTGGATGCGCGTGTCCATGGGGCTCTTCCTCGATTACGAGGAAAACCGTGAAGATTTCGTTATCCAGCTCTACAACCTGTATAAGAGCCGTCGGTTCTGCTCCTCCACCCCGACCCTCTTCAATAGCGGCACGCTGCACAGCCAGCTCTCCAGCTGTTATCTCTACAAAGTGGACGACAACATCGAATCTATTATGGTGCGGGGTATCGCGGAAAACGCCTTTCTATCCAAGTGGGCCGGAGGCTTAGGCGGCTCCTGGACGAGCGTGCGTGGTACCGGCAGCTACATCAAGGGTACCAACGGGGAGAGTCAGGGAGTCATTCCTTTCCTCAAGTTGCACAATGACCAACTCGTAGCCGTAAACCAGGGCGGCAAGCGCCGTGGTTCCGGATGCGCTTATCTGGAATCCTGGCACAATGACATCCTCGATTTCCTTGAGCTTCGTAAGAACGTAGGGGACGACCGCCGCCGTACCCACGATATGAATACAGCAAACTGGATTCCCGACCTGTTCATGAAGCGAATGGAAGCCCGGGAAGAGTGGACGCTGTTCCGTTCCAGCGAAGTGCCGGAGTTGCACGAGCTCTATGGAAAAGCCTTTGAGGACAAGTATACCGAATATGAAGCCAAGGCAGAGCGGGGGGAAATCATCGGGAAGAAGATCCCGGCCCTCGACCTGTGGAAAGGTATGTTGAAGATGCTGTTCGAAACCGGGCACCCTTGGATCACTTTTAAAGATCCCTGTAACGTCCGGAGCCCGCAGGACCACGCCGGAGTGATCCACAGTTCGAATCTCTGCACGGAAATTACGCTGAATACCGGCGCAGATGAAACCGCGGTCTGCAACCTGGGGTCGGTCATCCTCGATAACCATCTGGATAAGGATGGGAATATCGACCATGAAAAGCTGCGCAACACGATTCAAATCGCAGTTCGTGCCCTCGACAATGTCATCGATATCAATTTTTATCCGACTGAAGCCGCGCAGAATTCGAACCGCCGCCACCGCCCCATTGGCATGGGGGTGATGGGTCTCCAAAATGCCCTCTACCGCAAGGGGCTGCGATTCGATTCGGAAGAAGCCGTGGAATTCAATGACGAATTCATGGAAGCCATCTGCTACTATGCCTATGAAGCCTCCAGTGACCTGGCGGATGAGAAAGGTGCCTATAGCAGCTTTAAGGGATCCAAGTGGGACCGTGGCCTCATGCCGTCTGACACGCTGGAGCTGCTGGAGCAGGAGCGCGGTGAGAAAATCGAGGTGTCCCGGGTTTCCAGGATGGATTGGGATGCCCTGCGGACTAAAATCCAAAAGCAGGGCATGCGGAATTCCAATGTGATTGCGATCGCCCCGACCGCGACGATTTCCAACATCATGGGCACTACTCCTTGTATTGAGCCGACTTATAAAAATCTCTTTGTGAAGAGTAATCTGTCCGGTGACTTCATTGTCCTGAATGTGCACTTGGTGAAGGATCTCAAAAGCCGTGGCCTGTGGAATGATGAGATGGTTGACCAGTTGAAGTATTTTGATGGTGAACTGACCGACATCGCGGAAATCCCTGAAGACTTGAAAGAGAAATACAAAACGGCCTTTGGTATCTCCCCTGAGTGGATTATTGATTGTGCCGCCCGACGTCAGAAATGGATAGATCAGGCCCAAAGTGTGAATCTCTGGTTGGGCGAACCCAGCCTGAAGACCTTGTCCCACATGTATCGCCGCGCCTGGCGAACCGGCTTGAAGACGACCTATTACCTGCGCACGCTCCAAGCTTCCAATATTGAGAAGGCGACTGTGAAGGTGAAAAAGGAAATGATCGGCACCATGGCAGGTGAGCAGCGTCAATACACCGAAGCGGAAGTGAAGGCATGTTCGATCGAAGCCATGCGCAACGGCGAAGAATGTGAGGCGTGCCAATGATGGCCTGAATCCGCATTTTGAAATCCTAACCCGTTTTAAACTTTCGGATAACCACCGATAACGAATCAGAGTAAGAGGAAGTTAGCCCTCGAAAAGAAAGCAAAAACCCTGGCCATTGAATATGGCCGGGGTTTTTTGTTTTGAACTACGAAAGACACGAATGCGCACGAAATGAATTCAAGCCATGGGGCCGATCATGGGCGTCTTCGAATTTCTGCAGGGCCCGCTGTTTGCACGCGGCCGTAGTGCACGGGCACGAGAAAGCGGGAGAAAACCGAGACTCGATGATCAATGAAGGAGAAGGTCTTTTACATCCCTACTGATGAGTTCGGCCTGAAGTGGATTTTTCGGGTTTATCCAGAGGTCGCAGGTCTGTTCCGGCGAGATGATTTTATTGAGAAAACGTTGGACGCCTTTGCGGGTGGCGTAGGTGGTCCAATGGGCTGGGGTGACGCGATAGGGGGTCCCCCCGAATTCGAATTCGCAAAGGAGTTGGAGATACCAGGTTTTGCCGCTTTCGCCGTCGCGCGTATCTCCTTTCCAGTATTCCCAGTCCAGGCAGCGGGCGCGGACTTTTGGCCAGTGGCGGCGGTCATGACGGGCGGACTTCCAGAGGGAAAAAAGGGTGATGCCCAGGCCAAGGAGACACAAGGTGAGGATCCATTCCGGTTGCTTGGCGACGGCAGGAAGGCCGGGGAGAAAGACCCCGCTGGCGGCCAGCAGGAATAATCCCATCCCGAGGAAAGTAAGGGGTTGTGGCTTGATGAAACGGGGTTGTTTCGAAAACGGGATCCATTGGATCCGCTGTTCCCCATCCCTACATTCCCTATCGACATGTGATGTGGTGTTCATATCCCAACGCTACCTGATAGGTACGTTAGGATATGAGAGTGATGGGATCAATCTTATTGTCTTAGGCGAATTCGAAGCTGGCTATTGCTAACCACAGATGGATCAGGACTGTTGGCGGAATTGGACTTCGACCTGGACTTCAAATTTCCGCATGAACCATGGGGTCATGGGGCCATCCCAATAGACAGCAAAGGGTTCTCCAACGATTTCGAGGTAATCCTGGCTGGCGACCCACTCGAGCAGGGCGGTTTTCACGGCTTGGTAGTTGGATTCGTTATATCCCCCGCGATGCCCTAGAGCGGCGACCTGGCGTTCGGGTACGTCGATAACTTTTACGCCACCCCAGTCGTCCTTGGCTTTATCCACCTGTTTCTCGGATACCCAAAAATACATTTTGGCAGGCTCGATGCGGGCCTCAACCGGAGTTGTCATGGCGATGTTGTGGGTGGAGATGTAGCGAAAGAGCGGCCCAAACAGATTGTTGGAGCGCTCGAAATAACTGCCTGTCCCCTGGCTTTCCAGGAGTCTTCCCGCAGGCAGGGTTTTGATTTCAGCCTTACCGGGGGGAGTGGGGGGAAATGCAGCTTCTGCAGCCATCAGAGAATGCGGGCTGAGGAAAAGGAGAACGGTTATCCAGAAAAGTCTCATAAAAGACTCTACATGGAGCTGGTCGAATTTCCATCTTCAGGAACCCTTTTCCGGGGTCAGCACTTATCGCTCAATATATGCGTCGATGGAAAAATCGTAGAGATAGACGGGGTCGACCGACCCGGGGACGTAGTAGAACCAGTTTCCGGAGTTAGTGGAAAAGAGGTAGGGGAAGACATCGTGGTTGGTCCACAACCAACCCAGGTTGAGGTTGCCACTGCCACTTGGGGAGTAGAGCCAGACATCTGACTGATCTTTGCCGGAGACATATAACCAGCCGAGCGTAGTGTGGAAAATCCATGGGTATTGATTCTCGTTGAAGAGCCCAAGCCAGTTGCTGAAGCGCCAGCCATCACCCAGGTCCATGTCGTCCGCGAAAATGGACTGCGGGTTACTGGTGATGATCAATTCGACAAAATCCAGGGTAGTCCCGTATTTATTGGTAACGGTAACTGGAATCTCCGTGTCCGCTGTTTCGATTGGGGTTCCCGAGATGAGGCCTGATTCCCGATCAATGAAGAGTCCAGGTGGAAGATTAGCCGCGTCGAACTGGAACGTCGAGTTGGACCCGGTGATGGTGCCACAAAACAGTTC
The DNA here is from genome assembly GCA_028280845.1 of Opitutales bacterium. Lineage (GTDB taxonomy): Bacteria > Verrucomicrobiota > Verrucomicrobiia > Opitutales > JABSRG01 > JANQKZ01. The sequence continues at coordinate 8,787 of JANQKZ010000030.1, forward strand.
GCCGACGGATCCACGCAATGGAAAGCGATTGGTCAAAAAGGGAGCCCGAGTTTCCTGAGGGACCACATCGAGTCGCAGGATTTTATATCCGGTGCCCTCGCCGTTGGCCGCATAGACCCCGATGTAGTAGCGTTCTGTCCGCGTTGGCGTTCCCGTAATGGTGTTGCCTTCCAGAATCAGTCCTTCGGGAAGATCGGATGTTTCGATAGTATCCGGGTTGCCGGTTGTCCGAATGGTGTAGGTCATGGTTTCTCCCACCTCAGCCACCAGGGTATCCGTGCTCATGATGGCGGGGACGTTGGCTGTGCGTGGGGCAATATCGAACTGAAAGGCTACGTCGGTGGTTCCGAATTCGTTGGTGATACGAATGGTGGGATTAAAGGTGCCGGCTTGGACCGGAATGCCGGAAATGAGCCCGGTCTGCGCGTCTAGGGTCAGGCCGGCCGGCAGGTTGATTTCCTGGACCCCCGTCACACCATTCAGGGCGATGGCCTGGTAGGTGAAGGATTCATCCACGCGGGCGGCTACCCGGGTGGGGGTGAGCAGGAGGGGGGTGGGTTCGATGATATCCCAGGTTAAGGTGGAGTCGGCACTTCCAAACCCATTTTGAATCGAGAGGGTAGTCTCGGTGATCCCGACACTGGCCGGGGTTCCGGTAATTTCACCAGTCGAGGAGTTGAGGGAAAAGCCCGCCGGCAGGGGTGAGGCCTGAATGGAGGTTGGCTCATTGATTGCCCGGACCTGGAAGCTATAGGGCAAATTTCTTGGGATGCGTATGTAATTGTCACTGGTCACCCGAGCGCGACGGTCAAAAATGGTCAGGGCAACGGTTTCGTTAATCGTGCCAAAGGCATTGGTGGCGACGACTCCGATATCGAGTGATCCGGCTCCTACGGGTGTTCCCGTGATCTGTCCTGTGCCCGGGGTATAAATCAATCCCCCGAGCAGGTTGGTAACGGTGACGTTGTTGGGATTCCGATCGATGAGGATGTCGTAGGAAAAGGGTTTTTGTTCGTCTCCCTTGACTGAGCGGGAGCTGACGTAGCGCGGGCCGCGGTCGCGGATGATGAGTTCCAGGGTGGTGGAGGCGCTCCCGTTGTTGTTGATCGTGGTCAAGGTAACATTGAAGGTACCGGTAGAGATGGGTACGCCGCTGATGACCCCGGTCCCGGTATTGATCGTGAGCCCGTTCGGAAGGCCCAAGGCATTGATTAAAGTCGGATTTCTGTTGGCCTGGACCGTGTAAGAAAAGGTTTCGTTCACGATACCTTCTGCCACCAGCGGGCTTTGGACCTCGGGGGCCAGGAGGAGTTGCGCGGAGAGGGAGGAGCCGGTAGACAGGCCCAACAGGAGGGTCGAAACCACCGTGAGGTGGCGAACGGTGAGGGCAAATTTCATGGCGCGAAACCCGGATAAATAAAGATCAATCGGTAATAGAGGAGGTGGAATCGAATCCAAAGCGAGTGTATCCGAATACCCCTGCTATACTTCGGATCCGGTCTCGGACTCAAGCGAATAACTGTCTTAATCCCTGTCTCTGAGGTATTAGGGAAATTGCCTCAGATTGGTAAATGAGGAAGGGACTTCAGGGTTTAGGCAGGATCCGGTAGGTCGTCGCATCCTCAAAGACTCGACCGAACCGGTCAGTTACGCGGACTTCTATCAATTGGATTCCGGGCTCCAGGTCGGTGGGGAGCCGTCCGGTCCAGATGTGACTGGAGAGTTCCGGGTAGGGCAGTGATTTTTGGGGAGGGGGATTCGAGAGCTGGTCGCGGGCAAACCGGTTGTAGGCGTATTGGGGGTCGACGGTTTCCTTATGGCGGGCCTGCCACCAGTTGCCTCCATTTACGCGGAACTCGACCTTGGCGTCGGCGCTCCCATTGTAAAAATTGATCGAAAGGAGGGCGTAACTCCATTCGGTGTTATAGGGGACGGCGGTGGGTGCGTAGATACTCATGACCTCATCCCGAGGTCCATGGGCGACACGGTAGTCATAGGTGTATTGGTTCCCCTTGAAGTGGAGAATGGCATAGCCGTTGGGAGTGCCGTCACGCATGGGAGTCGTAGGGATCCCGCGTTCATCCAGGGGGCCGCGCCACCAACTGCCACTGGTCGTTCCCACATTGTAGTGATGGTGAGGGGCATTGATGTGGGGCCAATGCCCTTCTTCATGGTCGAAGAAGTGGTGATTCTGGGTATGGGTGTGGGCCGATAACGAGAGGGTATGTTTATGGTTTTTAAATAATTGGAAAAACGCTTCGCGGTGTGGATCCCAAAACGAGTCGCCCCACCCTTCATCGTAGAGAGGGATATGCATCATGGTAACGATGAGCTTATCCTCGGGGATATGGGCGAGAAGGTTCTCAATGAACGCCAATTGCTTCTCAGTAAATCCTCCCAGGTAAAATTTGTCGCTTATGGGATTGGGAAAGAGGACATTGTCCAAGCCGATAAAAACAACATCCCCGATTTGAAAGGCATAGGTAGCCGGGCCATAGACTCGCTCGAAGGTTTCATCGGCCTCCTCCTGGGTCCGGGCATCCATATTCATGTCATGATTGCCATAGACATGCCACCACGGCCGGTTCATCTGGACGATGACTTCGTTGATAGCGTCGAACAGATTGAGGTCATCCCCTACGATATCCCCCAAGGTGACCCCGGCGACTGGTTCCAATTCGGTTCGGGCCTGTTCTACAATGTCTTGCCTGAAATAATCTACATCCCGCTGGGAGTAGGGTTGGGGATCTCCGAAGGCAAAGAAGGAAAAGGTATTGCCCTGAATGCCCGGAGTGAGGGGAAAATTTACAGAATCGGGCAGTGGGCCTGTCGGGGCGACTCCGGGATACTTTAAGTCCGGGCGCGATCCTTTGGGTTTGTGAATGTAATGGAACCGGGGCAGGTTGAATTCATTGAGTGGCACTTTCCAACCCTTGGGCTGAATGACGAAAAGGATGGTGTCATCGGTGACAGGCAGTTGGTAGCTTCCATCCTTTCTGGTTTTAACGACTTCCCTGCCGTTGGTGACGAGAACATCCGCAATGCCGGTTTCGCCGGTGTCGAATATTCCGTTCTGGTTGGTATCGTGAAACACTACACCTGTGGCTTCGTCTTGAGCCAGAAGGGTAGCAGCCATCAATGGCAGGAGCAGGATAGTCAATATCGGATAAATATTCATAGAGCAGTAGCAGTCATGATTGGGCATGACCTTAGTATCAGTCCCAAGTGAATGCAATGCGGGGTATGTATCAAATTGATGACGGTCCGCCTCTACCGGGAAAGGGGTAAAAAAAAGCCCCGGCCGATCGGCCGGGGCTTTCATGTGATCTTCGAGAGATCGTTAGTTTTGAGCGACCTTTTCGGTCATTTCGGGCAGGATGACCGAATCGATGACGTGGATCACGCCATTGGTCGTTAAAATATCCGTGGCTACGATCTTAGCTCCATTGATCATCACCTTGCCTTTCTTGGTGGTGAACTGAACTTTTTCGCCTTGGACAGTTTTTGTCATCATGGGTTTGACGTCTGCTGCCATGACTTTACCAGGGATGACGTGGTAGGTCAGGATGGCGATGAGCTTATCCTTGTTTTCGGGCTTAAGCAGGTCGGCCACGGTGCCTTCCGGCAGCTTTGCAAAAGCGTCATTGGTGGGCGCAAAGACGGTGAACGGCCCTTCGCTTTGGAGCGTTTCTACCAGTCCGGCGGCCTTTACTGCGGCCACAAGGGTGGAGAAATCTTCATTGGCAGCTGCAGTTGCAACAATATCTTTCTTGGCCCCGTAGGAGGCGTCCTTCTTTTTGCCGTATCCGGCGGAAACCCCGAGGGAAGTGATCAGCAGGGCGGTGATGGAAATGAGTAGAGTCTTCATAATGATTTAAGATTTAGGTTAAGACTCCTCAACTTAGGCAGATGCATAGGAACGCAAGTCCGTCTGCCGTTATTTTTAGCATTTCCAGTAAATATTGAAAATTTCGATCTGACTGGCTTGACAGGAAGTCGAATCAGGCACGGGCCTTGCGACCGAGCGGCAGGGTCGACTTGGAAGCAGTGGAGGTATCGATGGCACCCTGTGCCTCTTTGAGGACAGCCTCGAGAGATTCGAGATATTGGATAAAAGCTTTCCGACCGCGGGCGGTTAGCCGGATCTGAGTGCTAATGCGTTCATTGCGGATGGTTTTCTTCTGGCTGATGATAGCGGATTCCTGAAGGACCTTGAGGTGGCGGTTAAGGTTGCCGTCGGTGAGCCGACAATCGGATTTCAGGTCTTGGAAGCTGAGGCCTTCAGTTCCAGCGGCAAGGGCGGACAGGATAGCGAGGCGCTTGGGTTCATGGAAGGTGCGCTCCAGAGATTCAAAATTGGAAGGGGTCATGGTTGGGTATCCTGTTTGAATTTGGGGAATCCGAAAAAATTGAAAACATGGGTATGTTCACCCTCATCCAAATGGAGGACAAAGCCAGCCCACCACTCTCCCACGAAGAAGACGAGCCCCATAATCCAGGCGCCTGCCTGGAAGTCTTGGGGAAACCAGAGGAGCAGGCCTCCACAAAACAGATAGAAGAGGCCCACGCTGGCAATGCCGCGAGGGAGCACGTGCAGGGATAAGAAATAGCCCAGCCCATAAAGGCTCATCCAGAACCCGTAATGGAGCTGAGGGGCGCCGGCCTGGCTGAGGGCAATGGTGGAGCCGACTCCGGTCCACAAGATCAGGGCAAAAGGGAGCACCGGCTTTAGATGGACCCACTTGGGAGTTCCGTCGGGGTGCCGAACGAACCAGTAGAAGAGGGCCCCAAAATTGATTAAGCCAGCGATGAAGGCCACCGTCAGCCAGAGTAAGAGAAGGGCGGGGTCACTTTGAAAATGAGTAAGGCTCGAACCGAGCAATCCCCCGGCCAGGGCTACACTTCCTCCAATGGCCCGGGCCCGTCCCGAGTAACCCTTAAACTTTTGCTTTTCAAGGATGCGGGATTTTAAAAGCCGGATTTCTTCTAAGGCCTGATGGATACGGGTTGCCATAGTAACCAGGAAAATGATGGGAGCTAGGCTGGGCAATCGTAAGCGAAGAAGCTACGGCGTTCGGTATTGGATCTGATACCAATCGATCTTGCGAGTGACGAACATTGTGATTCCCAAGACGGCGAAGACTGCCAGACTCCCCAGAAGCAGCGCGTGATCACTGCTTTGCAGGAGGATATATAGGTAAGCATACATGAGGGAGAGGATCAGGCTTACCCCCAAACCAAATCGGGCGAGCTGCATGATTTGGCCGGCATACCATCCCAATAGCAGGATGGTGGCCCCACTGGCCAGGAGGAAGGACAACCCGAATCCCAGGTGCTCTGCCAGGGAAAGCAGCAACAGGTAAAAAACTACTAAGCCGGAGCCGATCATGAGGTACTGCATGGGATGGACCCTGCTGCAGCTGATGACCTCTGCCAGGAAGAAACCGGAAAAGGTAAAGAGGATGAAGATAATTGCGTATTTGGCGGTGCGGTGGGTTTGCTGGTAGATATCCGCCGGGATGACCAGTCGGACCCCAAAGCGGGAATCATCCAGGTTTGCCTCCTGATTGATCCAGGTCTGGGGAAAGCTTCGGTTATATGATAACACCTTCCAGTGGGCCTGAAATCCCTCGCCGTCCACCTCTGAGGACTGGGGAAGAAAAGCTCCATCGAAGCTGGGCGCATTCCAGTCTGAATGCAGGTGGATCTCGGTGGTCTTGCCAACCGGGGAGAAATAGAGACCCCCGCTGCCATTCAGTTCCAGCCGGATGGAAAAGGACAGCAATTCCCCTGTGTCCGGAAGCTCCACAGGGGCCTGAAGGCGGCGCGCCTCCTGGATGGTTCCTGGTCCGGCCTGGAGTTCTATTTTCTGATCAGCAAACTCGCCTGTGACCGAGCTGCGGATGCCTTTTAGGTCCTGGATTCCCATGAGGAGATAGGCTTCCACCCGGACAATCGTTTCCATCGGTTCGTTTCCGAACGGGATGGCGGGTATCCGCAAGGTTCCATTCACGTTCACCTCAGAGGAGTAAAGGACCGCCTCAAAAATACCCCGTTTCCGTACCTCTGTCTGTAGTTGGCCATCTACAGAATAGGTATCGGGCAGGGTGGTCAGGGTTCTGGTAACCGTGTAGGGCTTGTTCTCATCGTCGACTCGGGAGAGGGTGCAAACCACCCGTAACATCGGCCCCAGGATGATCTGGTCACCTCCCCACTTATCCGATATCTCACGCACGACTTCCCCGCGTCGTGCCCGGCGCTCCTCGATCAAGCCCCTCACCATGAGGGCGGGGATTAATAGGCTCAGCCCCAAGATTCCTATAAGAATAAGCTTCAGGCTGATCATATTGCGTTCCGTGAAATCGGGAGTCTTGGACTCCGCTGGGGAGGGGGGCGGTGGCGTGGATGTTGATGACATGTTTTATTTGTAATACAAATAAACTTTGTTATGCAAAGTAAATCTGCCGAGCAAACGAACATAGATGCGTTTAATGTGGGGCAGGATAGATCTAGGACGCTTCGGGTGTGGCTATGCGTGTTTTTTCCCGCCCACTATTCCATGACATGGGGGTCGATAATGGATCTGCCGGCAACGACATCTCGAATGGCAGTGGCAAATTCCCTGTACTTCACGCCCTTCAGGAGAAAGCCGTCGCCTTCACTGAGGATGCTTTCCTGAACTATGCGCTCATCGTCCATCCCGGTCAGGAAGATGACCTTGGTTTCGGGAAGCACGGTTTTGATCTCGCTGCAGACGGAAAAGCTGGGCCCTTCAGGAAAGTAGACATCCAGAAGCACGACATCGGGTTTAGCGGCCTTGACGGCGTCCAGAACGCGTGGAAGAGACTCTACCTGTCCCACGACCCTCATATTATCTGCGGAATCGATAAGCAATTGGATTCCTTCCCTGACCAGATTGTGGTCGTCCGCGATAAAAACTGTGATCTCCGACATAGTCTCAGGCGTAGAGTAGGACAGGGGAAGTGGGAGAAGTCAATGGCCCTGAAAATGAAGATCCGCAAGGGGGATAATTAAGATTTGATCAATTGTTACGATAAGGTTACGGTATAATGACAGAAAGGAAATATAACAATGAAACAGCCGACTCGATTAAACAGGAGGGGCACCATCCGCCGGTGGATAAAGGGTCATCTCTGGGAAAGTCCACTCACCTCTCGGTGGGGTAGACAAAAAATTGGACAAATCCTGCACTTGGGAGATCGTTCTGAACGAGGCGCCCGAGGAAAGCCGAGGATAAAATAAAAGCCGCCCAACGAATTGGGCGGCTATCTTATCACAAATAGGGTTTATCACGATCATCCCGAAAACCCTACTGTGACGCGATGGGGGCTGGGTTGGGAAATTGATCATTATACCTTAGCGACTTATTGTATTTTGTCACCTGTTATTTACGCTTCCGTAACCTTTTTCTGAAAATGGGATAGAATGGGAAAGATGACGCTCCGGGCTTGATCGTCTTGGAGAGGGGGCCTAAGGTGCCTGACATGAAGAAAACGCGCGTCCCTCTATCCCCTTATTTCGGTATCCTGGCTACGGTGAGTTTCCTTTTTCTGGGTTTGACAGCAGGAGAAGCCCAGAGCTCAGGAGAACGGGTCCCTCCCCAACGACCGAACCAGATGGATGTGTCGAGGGCGAATCCGTCCGCGACGGTAGCGCCTCCCAAGGTCAATCCTGCCCCGAAGGCCCAAATGGCGCAGGCTCCCCAGGAGGAAGGGCCGATGCGGTTTGGTCCCTATGAAGCCCTGGTCTTTGACGCGAACATCTTGCAGGAGGTCGTGGTTAAGGATCCGAACAATACGATTTGGCTGCGGCTTGACCCGCAATTTAAGGACAAGGAAATCCGCATAAAAATTTCGACAGAAAAAGGGGCAAACTATCGGCGCTGGTATAGCGGGCAGAACACCATCGAGGATGGCTATGTGCTGGTGTCTCCGGCCTTTGCCGGGAAAGGTAAGAATCAGTTGTCGGATTGGTTGCGAACCAGCTCTCCCTATGTCGAATACTGGATGGATGGAAAGCTGTTCCTTCACCTGAAACGGGTCGGCTCCTAAGCGAAGCCAGCAAACCGCACCGACCATGGCTGGGAAAGGTCCTTTTCTCTCATACCTGAAAAATCGGGCCAACCGGGGCGAGGTCTATATGTTCGGGGTGGTCCTCGGAATCGTTCTGGCGGCGGGCCTGGTATTGATTCTCGAGAAAAGTGGAGGGAGTAGAGCAACCAGTATTCCCGATTTTGGAGCGATAGAAAGCGCGGCCGAAAAGAAGGCGGCGTTTTTCGACTACATGATGCCCTTCGTTAATGAGGAGAATCGCAAGCTCATGGAATTGCGGGGAGAAATCCTGAAGTTGGAAGCCAAAGTCGAGGGCGGGAAGTCTTTATCCGGCAGGGAATCCAAATGGCTGAGCCGTCTTTACGAGGAATATGGCTTTGACCCACAGGAGCCCGGAAAGGGAGATTTCTTTAAAAACCTGCTTTCCCGCGTGGATGCTATTCCTCCTTCCCTTGCGCTGGCTCAGGCTGCTATTGAAAGCGGTTGGGGTACATCCCGGTTTGCCAGAGAAGGCTACAATTTTTATGGAATCTGGTGTTACACACCCGGTTGTGGCTTGGTTCCCCGGAAGCGTCCGGCTGGGGCGACCTACGAGGTAACGAAGTATAAGAACGTCAGTCATTCTGTGGGGGCTTATTTTAAGGCCATCAATACCAATCAGGCCTATCTCACGCTACGATTGATTCGCGCCGATCTACGATCCAATGGTAAACCGATCAATGGGATGTCCCTGGCGAGAGGCTTGGAGAAGTATTCTGAACGCGGCATGGCCTATGTGGGAGATGTTCAGGGTTTAATCCAATCGAACGGGCTGAACCGGTTTGATGCCTGAGCCGTGGGCGGAGTCAATCACCCATAGTCAGAACCGGCTCTTTTCGGGAACTGATGTGCGGCCCTCCGCTCATCGTACTGCATAATGTTTCATTTTTGTGAATTTATAAACAGTTTATTTGTAGGGGTTAATGAGATTTGTATCGTTTTTTAGTGCTTTTGTTACGGTGGGGTAAAATTGCTGAGTTCCTTCGTGCAAACCATTGACTCACGAGGGTAACTGATACGCTGTATTGCTTTGAACTTGCGACGTCTTTCTTCAGGAAAGTTAACAATACTACTATGAAACGACTCCCTACTAAGCTGCTCGGCTTGAGCATATTCGTGCTCGGGTTGATTGGACTCACAGTCTCTTCATATGGACAAGGGGTAACCTCCTCCGCGATGAACGGAACGGTTACTGCGGCATCTGGTAGCACCCTTGCGGATGTCTCCATTACCGTTGTCCATATTCCGTCAGGTACGGTTTATCGGTCCGTTACTCGCGCTAACGGTGAATTCGGTGTCAATGGCCTTCGGGTCGGCGGCCCATATTCCGTCACGGCACGCGCCGACGGCTATCGTCCTACCACGGTGAATGAACTCTTCACCGAGCTGGGGCAAACGATCGCGGTCGACATTGAAATGGCGAGCTCCGACGACATCCAGGAATTGGATGAATTTGTCATATCCGGGCAAGATGTTGGTGGAATTCTGTCGGCCAACACCCTGGGGGCCAGCACCAGTCTGAACCAGGAATCCGTAAATTCGGTCCCGGTTCTCCGCGGGTCTCTGAATGACTTCGCCCGGTTTAACCCTTACGCTTCGATTACAGAAGACGACCGGAACGAGCTGACCGTTGCCGGGCAAAACCCGCGCTTCAACAATATCCAGATCGACGGGGTGCGGACCAACGACCAGTTTGGTCTGAACTCTAACGGAGTGCCTTCCTTCAATAACCCGGTATCGACCGAGGCGATTGAGGCGATCACAGTAGATGTCTCCCCTTACCGTGTAACGGAAAGTGGGTTTACCGGTGCTTCTATCAACGCTGTGACGAAGAGTGGTGGCAACGAATTCAGTGGGAGCCTCTACACCTTCTACTCAGACGACAAAATGCGCGGAAGCGATGTCAACAATGGCTCCAATACGCTCTATCGCGAATGGCGCTACGGCTTGGACATTGGCGGCCCGATCATCAAGGACAAGCTATTCTTCTACTTTAACTACGAAGAATTCGAGCGCACCGAGGCTCCGGGTTCTCCTGGCTTCGAGCCGGACCTGGCTGCTGTTCAACAGGTCATCGACTATGGAAACAACGTGCTGGGTCTGGACTTCGGTACTTACGCTCCGCCGGATGCCGTAACGGAAACGGATACCAAGTTCCTCGGTAAGATCGACTGGAACATTAATGACAATCACCGCCTGAGCCTGACCTACCGCAGCACCGAAGGGGAAAACCCCAACTTCGGCAACTTCGACGACTTCGGCGAAACGGCATTGAGTTCCAACTTCTATCTGCAAGCCCGCGACGAAAAAGCTTACACCGGCCAGTTGTTTTCTGCCTGGACCCCGGATTTCAGCACGGAAATCCGTGTGTCTTACAGTGAATTCGATCAGCCGACCACCTTCGATGCGGTATCCCCTCAAATCGAAATTGATGCCTTCCCGGGCGCAGATGGGGATCCCGATGCTGGCGAGCTCTTCTTCGGAACGGAGCGTTTTCGCCATGCCAACAACCTGGATTGGACCACGCTTCAAATCACGGCAAACGGCACCTGGTATAAGAACGACCACACCGTTACTTTCGGGTTGAATATGGAGCAATCGGAATACGGCAACCTCTTCCTGTCTGACTCTTTCGGCAACTTCACCTTCGCTACTCTGGACGACTTCCTGAACGATATGCCGCAGTTTGACGGTTTCCGCAATACCGCCATTAACGGGCAAGACCCGGTTGCTCGTCCTGACCTTACGGTTTGGGGCTTTTATCTGCAGGATGAGTGGAAAGTTACTCCCCGCCTCTCCCTTCTGGGTGGGGTCCGCTGGGAACTGGTTACCGCCGATGCCCAACCTCCCGAAGCCCAGGGATTCGAGCAAGAGTTCGGTTTCAAGAACAATGGATCTATCGATGGAACTTCTCTCTTCCAACCGCGTTTCGGTTTCAATTACGCCCTGGATGAAGACCGCACCATGCAGATTCGTGGCGGTATCGGCCTGTTCATGGGTCGTAGCCCTGCTGTCTGGTATTCGAATGCCTTCACCAACAATGGCGAAACTTCCGGTAGTATCTCCCTGGAAAACGGTTTGGTCGACTATGTGCAGAATGACTTCGATCCCAACAATCCGATTATTTCCGTTGATCGGCAAGATTCCACTCCCTTCGTGGATGTTCTGGCTGAAGACCTGAAGCTCCCTTCAGTCTGGCGCTACAATGTGGCCTTCGATTACCAACTGCCCTGGCAAGATCTGACCTTCACCGCTGAATTGCTGATCACAGACACAGAAGATGCCCTCTACGTTTACAACGCCAACCAACCGGTTGTTGGTTTTGGCCCGGATGGCCGGGAGCTCTATGATGACGGGGGACAATCCTCCGAATACGGCGACGTATTTGTTCTGGACAATACCGACATCGGTAAAGGGGAAAACTTCTCCCTCCAGCTGTCCAAGCCCTTCCGGGGCGAAGGGGTCTTCGGTAATCTCTCCTACACCTGGGGTAAGGCCAACGATGCCAATCCCTTCACCTCCAGCCGGGCGGTTTCCAACTGGCGGAACCGGGCAGGCTTCAACTTCAACCAGGCTGAAGATGGAACCTCCAACTTCCAGAATCGCCACCGGATTCTCGGTATCTTCGGATACGGGCATGCCTGGACCGACTCCATTCGCACCACCTTCACGGTTAGCTATGAAGGTCGCACGGGTCGTCCTTACAGCTATGCCTTCGATGATGACGTGAATGGGGATGGTGAGTTCGGCAACGATCTGTTCTATGTTCCCACCGGACCGAACGATCCGCTGGTCGCTTTTGACCCGTCCTTCCCGGTCGCTGAGTTCTTCGACTATCTGGATGAAGCCGGCTTGAGCAAGTTTGCTGGAGGTCCTGTTGACCGTGCCAGCGAGCACTCCAAGTTTGTCAATATCTGGGACTTGAAAGTGGTCCAAACCCTACCCATCTGGGATCGGGTTTACACCGAAGTCTTCCTCGACTTCAAAAACTTCGGTAACGCGATCAATCGTGACTGGGGTGTGGTTGAAGAAGCTGGCTTCCCCTTCATCCTTGAAGTGGCTGACGCTGAAATCGTCAACGACCAGTATTTCTTCACCGATTTTGATCCGGAGTCCGTCCGGGTACAAACGGGTCGCTATCGCTCCCGCTGGAATATCCAGGTTGGCGCGAAGATCAAGTTCTAAGCCTCATATTGTTTATCAACTTCACACTGGCAGGCGGTCCAATCGGGCCGCCTGCTTTTTTTCGGAGTGTGAGTTGTGGATTGTGAGTGGATGGGTGGACCCTACAGATGAATGGAGAGCGGATCACCCTGATTCACACTCACAGCTTACAGTCTCCCCGGGGACCAGACTCACTTCTGGGTCTTGAGCCAATCCCGGGTCTGGTGCTTCAGCTTTTTGATTTTTGTTTCGATTTTTTCCAACTCGGCGGAGGTCATGTGATCGATGAAGAGTCTACCGTTTAAGTGGTCGACTTCGTGTTGAATGACCCGGGCCAGGATGCCCCCGCAGCGCAGGTGGTGAGGGTTGCCTTCAAGGTCCTGATATCGGACTTCGATCGTTTCCGGGCGATTCACGATGCCACGGATGTCGGGAAAAGACAGGCAGCCCTCTTCATAGTCTTCCTCTTTCTCGGGAATCGGGGTGATCGATGGGTTCACCAGAGCCATCGGCATAATGAGGTCGATCGGAGGGGTTTTTCCGTCGAGCTGATATAAGTAATCGGGGGGACGATCCTCAAAATTAGCATCCACCACGCAGAGCTGGATGGCCTGTCCAATCTGTTGAGCGGCCAGGCCAATGCCTTCCTCGGCATACATTGTGTCGACCATCTGGTCGGCCAGCTCAATCAGGTGATCATCAAAGGTGGTGATGGGTTGGCCTTTCTCACGAAGGATGGGTTCGCCGTATTGCGTAACGCGGAGCATTTTTTAAAGTCAGAATGATGAATGAGGACGACAGAGGTCGGAAGTCGGAAGTCGGAAGTCGGAGGTCGGAGGTCGGAAGTCGGAAGTCGGAGGTCGGAAGTCGGAGGTCGGATGGGGGGGCGGCCTTGCGTCGGAATAAATAGCGACAATGGCTGGTCAGGGATCGCGAGGCAAGGTCACTCCTGCAATTTAGTAAACCAATTTCCGTTTCCCATGGAAGAGGGTGAGGGGATTCTTTCCGTCTTTGGAGGAGACTCCCTTTTCGGTATGGCCGACGACCTGAGCTTGAATCCCATAGGATTCCGCGATGCGTATTACCCGCTTGGATATCGATGGTTTCACATAGACTTCCATACGGTGGCCCATGTTAAAGACCTGATACATTTCCTTCCATGTTGTTCCGCTGGCCTTTTGGATTGCCTGAAAGATGGGAGGAGGCTCGAAGAGGTTATTTTTTATGTAGTGGACCCTTTTACCAAAGCGCCTGCACTTGGTTTGCCCGCCGCCGGAGCAGTGAACCAAGCCACGGATTCGACCCCCCAGGCTATCGACGAGCTCTTTGATCACGGGAGCGTAAGTTCGAGTGGGGCTGAGGAGGGCTTCGCCGACGGTCATTTCCGAATGGGGTAATGGGTCTTTCATTCGGTAAGGCCCACAATAGACCAGTTCCCGGGGGACTCCCGGATCAAAGGTTTCTTTAAACTTCCTGCGGTAATAGGGGCTGAGCATATCGTGCCGTGCACTGGTGAGACCATTAGACCCGATCCCGCTATTGGGAGCCGTTTCGTAATGGGCCTGCCCAAAGCTTTGCAGTCCAATGATCTCCAGCCCTGGCTCGATACGATCATTATCGATCAATTGCTTGCGGTCTACGATAGCAACCGTGCAGCTATCCACCGCTACCGTCCCTGTAATGTCTCCGACGTCCGCGGTTTCGCCTCCTCCGCTGTAAATCTCGAACCCCCATTCCCGGAGCCGTTTCAAAAAGGTTTCGGATCCTTCGATTAAGGCGGCAAGGGCGTTTCCGTCAAAGTGCCGGGCATTTCGGTTCACGGTGTTAGATACCACGATAGGGCCGAGGGCTCCGACGCAGAGCAGGTCGTCGATATTCATAACCAAGCTGTCCTGGGCAATGCCATGAAACACCGAGGTATCCCCGGTTTCCTTATACCACAAATAGCCAAGAATGGCTTTGGTTCCAGCTCCGTCGGAGTGGATAATATTGGCTTTGCTCGTATTTCCGGTCAGGAAATCCGGCAGTACTTTACAGAAAGCTCCCGGCAGGACCCCGCGGTCAAGCTGGTCTACCACGGCATGCACTTCATCCTTTGAAGCGGAAACGCCCCGGGCGGCATATCGGCCCTCGGCGGCCTGGCGTGGAATATCGGGAAGAGGGGCGAATCGACGGCTACTCACGCATTTCAATAAGGGCTTCCCAGGGGATTCTGTCTAGCGATTTTCGCTTCGCCGGGATTTCCTCTGGGAATATAACTCCAAGGAGGCATTGCAGTGTCACATGTGTGTAACATAAATGTAAATGCGAGAGATCAAATTCGAGCTAATTTTTGACCCGTTATTTTTGTAAGTTATTGGAAAACAATGCTATTAAATTGTATGTTATGCTACATTCAATAGTCTTATACCTACATAAGAAGAATTATAGTGTTGCTATAATATGGCGATAAGGTTACATAATTGTTACACGATAAATCACGAGATATAGAGGCAAGCCATTGTCTCCCGAACCTAAGAAAGGAAACCCCAAATGAAATCCACCATCCTCGTTACCCTCAGTACGATGCTACTAGCGGGATGGGCAAACGGGGCCACGCAAGATGCTGAAGTCCGTTCCGCTCCACCCGAAGATCAAGGAGTACAGATCATTGAAACAGTTACCCCGGAAATCCCTGCCGGTGTGATAAAACATGACCGCATGGAGCGGGTGATCGTTGAATTTACCCTTACCAAGGAGGGTGTCATTACGAAAGAACGGGTCCTTTACACCTTAACTCCGGAGCTGAAAGCACCGGTTCTTGAAGCCATTCGGCAATGGAAACTTGAGCCGAAGGTAGTCGACGGAAAGGCAGTAGAATCCCGCGTGCGGGTCCCGATTGAGTTGTCGAAAGAAAGTATGACCTTAATCGCTGCGAAGCATTAATCCCTTCCCTGGCGCGGCCTGTGCTGATTTTACCGGATGACCGGTTAGTGGAACCTTTGGCACTGGTCGCGCCGATCTTTTTCATCAAATCCCTGTTACCCCATAAAAAAACCGGGCTTAAAAACAGCCCGGTTTTTTTTAAAGGGGATAGCGTGTGAGTTGTGCATTAGGGAACGCCCCATCTCACAATATGCATTGGCTAATTAGCCCTTTTCCGGCATTTCGGGGGCGGGTTCCTCGGCCTGGTCTTTCATCATTTTCTCGGCCCAGACGAGGCCGACCCAGGCGATGAAGACCACTTTAAGTGGACCGATCATCAGGAGAGGGCCGAGGAGATCGTTAATGGCGAAGGCGAGGAATGTAGTGTCCATGGTGAGGTGTGGGATGTGAAATGTGAGCTGGTAGGATTTAAAAATTTAGTGAGATTGTTCCAATTCACAATCACAAATCACCGTTTACCAGGGTCACTTCAAATGCTCCGACATCTCGGTGGCCAGCGCGGATCATGCGTATCATGGACACAAGATCGAGGCTTGTTCCGTTTCCTAAATAAACGAAAGGGAAGCTCTTAAGCTGACCTGGCTGGCTTAAGGTACGCCGGCGTTAAAACAATCCGAGAAACTTCTTCTTCTTTTCGTCGTCGAGTTTTTTGGCACCCTCATCATCCGGGGTGTCCAATCTTTCGGGTTCAACAAATTCACTGACCTTCAGGGTGCGAGCGGCAACGATGAGGATATCGTCTTTCGGTAGATGGGTAAATTGCCGGAAGGGAGCCAGCTCGACCGGGGCCATGCGATCTACCACTGCCATGCCCTTAATGACTCGACCGAAGACGCAGTAGCCAAAGGATTCCACCCCATGGTCGAGCACGCGATTATCATCGAGATTGATGAAGAACTGGGCCGTCGCGGAATCCTTCCGTGTAGTCCGTGCCATGGCCAGGGTGCCTCTGCGGTTTTTGAGCCCATTGTTGGCCTCATTGTCAATGGGGTCCCGGGTGGGTTTTTCCACCAGGCCGCGATCCCCGCGAATATAACCTCCGCCTTGAACAACGAAGCCGTCGACGACGCGATGAAAGATCGTGTTATCGTAGTGACCGTCTTTTACATACTGTCGGAAATTCTCAACCGTTTCAGGAGCTTCGTTATGGTAAAGCTCAACGACAATCGTCCCAAGATTGGTCACCAGCTCGACCTGGGATCGTTCTACCGGCAGGTTCCGTTTCAGCAGGTTACGACTGACGGGGCGGTTTTGCGCATTAGAACTGCAGCCGACCACGAAGAGGAGGGCAGCGGTTATGATGGAAAACGCGACGATAGTTTTGGAAAGAGGTGGTCTCATAAACAGGAAATGGGTCCTTAAATCGAATGGGGATATATGGTGACGGCACCGCTTTTGAGTCAAGAATCACTTTCCTTCTCGAGGACCCCACTCCAGACCAAATGTTGCATAAAACTCTTTTTATCTAAGAGGGTGAATCCGGAGGCTTGCAGGGGTGGTAGCGGGTCGTAGATCGATTCTCCGGAGATGCGGGCAAAGCTCTGAAAGAAGAGGTAGAGCGTCTTTACGGTGGCCTGGTGAAGCAGGCGCAGGGGCAGTCCTGCGGCATCCAATCGATTGTTCGAAGCAAAATCCGATAGGAACCAGAGTGCGCCCGGATTCATGATGGTGGAGACCCGGTTGATGATCGCATCCACTTCATGGGGGAGAAAACAATCCAGGAAAAAGTGGGTTGCCACGGCATCTACGGTAATCGTTTCTTCGGGCTCCCATGTAAGGATGTCCGCCTGGAGCCACCTTACGTGTTCCGCGGCCAGCGACTTGGATATCAAAGCGGCTTTTGCGTGTTCAATCATCTGGGCGCTAGACTCAACGACCGTGATGCGAAGGTTGGGGAAACGCTCCGAGGCAGCGGTCAGGTATCGTCCTGTCCCCTCGCCGAGGCAGAGTAGGTGGCGTCGACCGATGAGGTAATCGAGGTAGGCCGTACGAGCATGTTGCAAACCCTCTCCAAATGCGAACCGCTCCAGTTGGGTGTATTGCCTGGCAAGTTTATCAAAGGGGGAGTCGGGCATTATACGGCCAGGATGAGGAGAAGTGCGGTGGTGGGTGGGATGGCGAGGAAAAGATCTGCTGTGAACCGGTATTGTGACTCCGGCGCGGATTTGCAAAACTGAATCACTGCGGC
The DNA here is from genome assembly GCA_028280845.1 of Opitutales bacterium. Classification (GTDB taxonomy): domain Bacteria; phylum Verrucomicrobiota; class Verrucomicrobiia; order Opitutales; family JABSRG01; genus JANQKZ01. The sequence goes on from JANQKZ010000030.1 coordinate 26,175, forward strand.
TTGGGCAAGCAGGCTGAATCCAACAGTTAACCACCATACCTGGTCGGCTCCAAGCAGGATCAAAAACAATGCGCAACCGGCCGACGGAATTACCAAGTATCGAGTTGAGTATTGGTTTTCCTGATACAACACGCCGGTGGCGTTCACGGCACAGGTTGTCATCAGTAGAGCGATGGCAGTCCATTCCTGTGGACTAAGCGGCAAAAACAGAATGCCGACCGATGCTCCGACCAATCCGCCGACCAATCCGCCCTTGGCCGCCCGCATGTGAGCCAGCCGGCGGGCGAACAGGGTGTAAGCCAACGCGGTCAGGGCAAGGATGGTGCCCCCTATTAAGACTTCTGCGGAAAAACTGCGGATGGATAGGGTGAGGGAGAGCGCAAACACCACGACCCATCCGCCCAGAATCGGCCAGCGGAAGCGGCGGGAAAAGGCATGGCGGGGTCCCTGGTTAACAGGGGGAAGGCGTGCGTGCGCATCGATCCACCGGTCCGCGGAGTAGCCCATCCATAATGCTCCAGCGAGAACCAGGGAATGAGTCCAGGCCATTGAGCGGTCGAAGCAGAAGGCAAATAACCCCTGCCAGGGAAGCATGGCCAGGATAGGGTCCAGGGAAAGGGAAGTGAGTCCATCCAACCACTGAAGGCCGAGAGGGCGGGTGCGAGACCTGGCTGAAGCTATAGGGGCGGATCCGTTCACGAAAATCGAAGATTGATTTTTAATCTGGGAAATTCAGGTTCCATTAACAAGGTGAACCTGAAGCAGCTACATTGGTTTTGTATCTTTCTCCTCCTCGGCCTTTCCGCTTGTGGTCCTCAAAGTCAGTTGGGAGAGCGGGCGGCTCGGGAGCGTTTGAGGAAGGATTTTATCTCTGTCCATGAGCATGGGGATCGAGAAGGATTTCTCGGGCTATACTTTCTTGAGGGCGTCCTTGAACGAGACGTCGCCCTGATTCGTTTGGCGATCGAAAATGAAATCCATCTGCCTATTGCCCAAATCTCGTTTGAGGACCTGGGGGCCGAGGACCAGATCGATTTCCAATACCAAGGTCAGCAATACAGCCCGACCCTGCCCCCGAAACTAAAAATGGTCGTTCGATATGCCTCCGAAGACCACCTGACGATTTCCTATTTAATCGGTTTTCGTGAGGGAGCCTACTATTTGATTACCGCTCGCCCGTTTGGCCCGGTTAAATCCTCAGAAGAGGATTGACGTTCAATACAATAGGGGTTCCTTGTGTCTTGCTTTGTTGCAGTTCTGAAACCTTACTATCTTTGGTAATCTTCTAATAAATAATTCTATTTATCATATGAACATTAAAGCCTATTTAAAGCCTACCTGTGGATGGAGCATGGGCGTCCGTGCTATTTTCAATAAGTATGATCTGGCTTACGAGGATCTGGATATCATCAACAATCCTCATATTTACGCCGAGATGGTTGAGAAATCAGGTCAACCGCTCTCACCCTGTGTGGAAATCGACGGAATCATGCTTGCCGATGTATCAGGCGAGGAGGTAGAAAATTATCTGCTGAGCAACCAGTTGGTGGAGCCCAGTAACTCTCAACCGGAAGTTCCTATCAATGAGCCCTGCTCCGATGAGGAGCATGAGGCCATGCAGTCGAAGACGATTCGCTTTTTCTAAGCGGAGGCTTCGTTACGCTTCAAATCTGGGATTCTGCCAGGGTCGACGGCCCACTTTTTCCAAGAGATTTATTGCCAAGCGGGGTCTCGCCCGGTTTTTTTTACCGTTCGCGCAGAATTGTATGATTCCTGCTGAAGGTATCGCTCCCTTTTGAGGAAAGACCACCACCTATGCAAAACATCCAACCATACCCTGTTTCCCTATACAATCCGGACTTGGAACACGACGCCTGTGGTGTCGGATTTGTGGCCAACATTAGAGGCCAACGCTCCTATGATATTCTTGACCGAGCGATTACAGGGTTGAAAAACCTGGCTCACCGCGGTGCAATTGATGCCGATGCGGTGACCGGTGACGGGGCGGGTATTCTTGCGCAAATTCCGCATGAACTCTTCCAGGAGTATCTTCAGGATCATGGTTTTTTGCATATCCGAAATGAAGATCTGGCTGTCGGAATGATTTTTCTCCCCCGGGAGAACCTTAGCGCCCAACGCGAGGGCAAGCGGTTGCTCGAAGAATCCATCCGGCGTGAGGGGTTGGATTTGATCAACTGGCGCACCGTGCCGGTCGACACCTCCTGTCTGGGCAGGAAGGCAGAAGCTACCCGTCCGCTCATTCTACAGGCGTTTATTACACGAAATGCCGATATGAGCGATGAGGCCTTCGAGCGCTCGCTGCTTCTGGCCCAGAAGCAGGCCACTCGCAGGGCCCGTCTGGAGCGGATCGAAGGCTTCTACATCGTCAGTCTGTCCAGTAAGACGATTACCTACAAAGGCCTGCTCAATGCCCCTCAGGTACGCCGCTTCTTCATCGATTTAAAATCTCCCTATTTTAAGACAGCCTACGCGGTATTTCACCAACGTTTTGCGACGAACACCTTTCCTGACTGGCAGCGCGCCCAGCCCTACCGCATGGCAGCCCACAATGGGGAAATCAATACCATCCGTGGCAACCGCAACAATATGCGGGCCCGGGAATTTTCCAAAGAGTATGGGGTGTGGGGCGACCGGTATGAAGACCTGCGTCCGATGGTACAGTCCGGGCTGAGCGACTCGGCCAGTCTGGATAATGTGTTGCAGATCCTAACCGTAGGAGGCCGCAGCAGCATGCACTCGATGGCCATGATGATGCCCTGGGCCTGGGAAAACGACCATGACCTGCCAGGGTATATCCGTGACTTTTATAAACACCATGCCGTCGTGATGGAGCCCTGGGATGGCCCGGCAGCTGTCGTTTTTGCGGATGGCCGGTTTGTGGGGGCGGCGTTGGACCGGAATGGCCTGCGTCCGGCTCGTTATAAAATATTTGACGATGATACGATCATCCTTGCCTCTGAAGTGGGCCTGGTGCCCGGATGGGGGGCCCAAGTGGTCGAAGCTGGTCGCCTCGGACCCGGCCGGATGATCGCCGTTGACCTCCAGAAGCAACGCATTCTGCGCGACGAGGAGATCAAGGATCAACTGGCGAAGATGGATGATTACACCGGTTGGTGTGAGCGCAGCATCCTCCCTCTGGATAAAGTGACTGAGGGTATAACTGAAACCATGATCCCCACAGTGGGAGACGATACCGCCCATATCTTAGCTCTCCGGAGGACTTTTGGCTATGACTTGGACGAGGAAGAGGTGCTGCTCCGGCCAATGATGGAAACCGGAAAGGAGCCCATCGGATCGATGGGTGAGGACACCCCCCTGGCTGTCTTATCTCAGCGACCACGTCTACTGTATACCTATTTCAAGCAACTATTCGCACAGGTGACGAATCCGGCAATCGACTCGCTTCGGGAAAAGTTGGTCATGTCAACCAAGACCTACCTGGGCGGGCGTCTCGGTGTGTTTGAACCGCTCCTCGAGGACCATCAGTTTGTGGCCTTGGAGTCTCCTGTCTTGTTGGATTCAGAGTTTAAGACGATTTTTGAGGTGTCCTTCCTGAAGGATCACATCCTGACTCTGCATGCGGTCTTTCCGAGGGAAGACGGTCCGGAAGGTCTAGAGAAGGCAATCAAGCGCATACGGGATGAGATCCGAAATGGGTTCCAGGATCAGCCGCCCCGCTTGATTCATATTTCGGACCGCCAGACTGACCAGGACCATGTTCCCATTCCAGCCCTGCTGGCTGTGGGTGCGGTTCATACGGAGCTTGTTCGTTCCGGCAGGCGGATCCGCTGCGATATCATGCTGGAAAGTGCAGAAGTGCGCGATGTGCACCAGTTGGCTTGTATCCTGGGTTTTGGTGCCAATGCCGTTTATCCTTACATGGCGATGGACTTAATCCGAGGCTGGTCGCAAGAAGAAGCTACCGCAGGTAAGAAGCGGCTTGAGGTTCTCGATGCGGTCGAGAATTACCGCTCAGCCCTGAATTATGGCATCCTTAAGATCATGTCCAAGATGGGGATCAGTACAGTATTCAGTTATCAGGGAGCCCAGATTTTTGAAGCGGTTGGGGTGAGCAACAAGGTTGTGGACGAGTGTTTTACCGATACTCCCTGTCCAATCGGGGGGTTGGGGTATACCGATATCGCAAAGGAATCGCTTGCGCGGCATGAGGCCGCGTTCCCGGCAGCAGTGTCCGAGGCTGAAGCACCGGTCTTGTGGAATGAAGGCTACCTGAAGGTGGCTAAGCGTGGTGGAGAAATCCGCGGATGGACGCCCAAGGTTGTGTCTGGCATGAACAAGCTCAACCGGAGAGGTGGAGACTATGAGGCTTTTCAGGCTTTCAAAGCTGCCAGTGATGAGCATCAGCCGATTACGATTAAGGATCTGTTTAAATTCCGCGAAGCCGATACCCCGCTTCCATTAGAGGAAGTGGAACCGGTTGAAGACATTCGCAAGCGATTTACTACAGCAGCCATGTCCTTGGGGGCCTTATCCCCTGAAATGCATGAAGCTCTGGCTGTTGCGATGAACCATATCGGAGGGAAATCGAATTCCGGAGAGGGTGGCGAAGATCCGGTCCGTTTTCGCCCCCGTGAGGATGGCAGCAGTGCCAACAGCGCGATCAAACAAGTGGCCAGCGGTCGTTTCGGGGTGACCGCGGAGTACCTCGCCAACGCTCAGGAAATTGAAATCAAGATCGCTCAGGGGGCCAAACCCGGGGAGGGTGGACAGCTTCCCGGACACAAGGTATCTCCCCTCATCGCCCGGCTGCGATTCAGTGTGCCTGGTGTGACCTTGATTTCGCCTCCACCCCACCACGATATTTATTCCATTGAGGATTTGGCCCAGCTGATTTTCGATCTGAAGGAGGTCAATCCCCGGGCAAAGGTCTGCGTTAAGTTGGTGTCGAGCAGCGGAGTGGGAACGATTGCAGCTGGGGTAGCCAAAGCCTATGCGGACGTCATCCTCATATCGGGACACGACGGTGGAACTGGGGCCTCTCCTATTTCTTCCATCAAGCATGCGGGAAGCGCCTGGGAAATCGGATTAGCCGAAGCCCACCAGGTTCTTATGATGAATGATCTCCGTGGGCGGGTCACACTCCGGACTGACGGAGGGATGAAAACTGGCCGCGATATTGTGATGGCCGCGATCCTCGGAGCAGAAGAATACAATTTCGGGACTGCCGCCCTGATTGCTGGCGGGTGTGCCATGTTTCGGGTATGCCATTTGAATAGCTGCCCGGTCGGGGTGGCTACCCAGCGGGAAGACCTGCGAGCCAAGTTCAAAGGAAAGCCTGAGAATATTGTGAATTATTTTAACGCGGTGGCTGAGGATGTACGTCGCATTATGGCTCGCCTTGGGGTCGCCACCATGGATGAGCTGATTGGACGGACCGACCTGTTGGAGCAGATCGATGATCCTTCCAACAGTAAGACCAAGACCATTCACCTGTCCCGCCTCCTGCACAACCCGGATCCGAGTGGGGAGTCTCCCCGTATTCACACCCGGAACCGGAATGATCGCTTTGGTAATGAAGGATCGATTGATGACCAGATTCTGCAGGTAGCTAAAGAGACCATCACCCACAAGAACCCGATTTTCCGAGGAGAGTTCAAGGTGAATAATGTGCATCGAAATATTGGGACTAAGATTTCTGGAGAAATTGGTTACATGCATGGGAATGAGGGATTACCTCCCGGGACCCTGAACATTGATTTTCGAGGGAGCGCCGGTCAGAGTTTTGGCACTTTCCTGGTGAATGGTATCCAGCTTAGGATCTTTGGTGATTGTAACGACTATGTGGGCAAGGGTATGAATGGCGGCGTTATCATTCTGCGCCCCAGAGAATCCGATAGCTTTACCTGGAAGGACAACATCATCATGGGCAATACCTGCCTCTACGGAGCAACGGGTGGCTTCCTGTTTGGAGCTGGTCAGGCCGGCGAACGATTTGGTGTTCGTAACTCCGGCGCCACCGCGGTGGTGGAAGGGGTAGGCGATCATGGATGTGAATACATGACCGGTGGTATTATCGTGAGCCTGGGCGAAACCGGACGCAACTTCGGTGCGGGGATGAGCGGAGGCCTGGCCTTCGTCTATGATCCAGACAACACCTTTGAAGGGCGTTATAACCCGGACATGGTCTCCCTGGCCAAGTTAGAAGATTATCCCGAGGAGGCTGAGTCCCTGAAAAAGTTGATCGGGCTACATTACAAGCTAACACAAAGTCCTCACGCCCAAGATATTCTGACCGATTGGAATACCCAGATAGGGAACTTCCATCGGGTGACTCCCCACACCGCCGATGACGTCCAAGAGCCCACTTTGGAATATCCAACGCGTTTGCAGGAGCTTGAAAGCACGCTGTCCTGAGCTGATTTGCCGGATTGGCGTTGGATTATCCGCGTGGCCTGTACCCCGCAAGAACCCTAGGGCATGAAACTGGCCGGGAGCTTGTCGAGTTCCTCTTTAAAGACCGTGGTGAGGATCTCCCGGTAGGCTTGCCTGTAATCTTGTCTGGTGGAAAGTGGTTGCCATCCCAGCCCGTCGAGAAAGAGTTGGCGATTCAGTCGCACCATATTGATTGGCTGATCGATCTTTAAGTAATCCAGCAAGGGATCTTTTTGATGAATCATGGAAAACAGGCTACCGGCCACTGTAAATAGACCTAGAATCAGCATTTTCGCATTATATCCATCGGGAAAGGTTAACTCTCCTTTATCCGCAGCGGCATTGATGCTGTTCTGGAGCTGGGTGAGAACATTATGGCTCAGTTGATCCATGCCTTGGCTGACATCGGCGGGAAGGCTTTCCTTGAGTTGTCTGAAGTTGATGACCTCTAATACACCAAAATCATCAGGGTAGAGAGTGAAAAAGATTTCATATGCGACGGCGGTGCCCAGAATCTGTATCCGGGGATGTTCATGTTGATAGCTCAACCCCTTCTCCATAAGGCGGCCCAATCGGCTTTCCGCTTGGAGCAATACGGCACCGGTAACCTCTTGTTTGTTTTTGAAATGTTGGTAAATCGTTCCACGTGAATACTCTATGGCATCGCCGAGGCGATCCATGGTCAGGTTCTGGTAGCCTTCCGCGATTAAAATGCTGCGGGCTGCGTCAAGAATAGCTTCGTGGCGGGCCTCCCATTCTCTGCGTTTTCGATCTTTAATACCCATGGGATGCAATGGAGCACACCCGCAAAGAATTTACAAGCATGAAAAAAAAAGGGAAAAACGACAAAATTGAAGTTAAAGCGACAAAGATTGAGTCGTTATAATAGGCACAGCGATGAACCATCGCAGTGAGTAGTAGTTAGGTGAGTAGTGAATAAAGGGCCCTCTGGAGAGAGGGCCTTTTTCTTTGGCCGGAATGAAATGGAGGTCAACCATTGGCCCACCCTCTGGAGAGCGGTCCTTTTTCACTGGTTGCCCCGGATGGGCTACTGAAAAGCACAAAATCACGCTCAATGGCGGAATCTATTCTTGGAAGAGCTCGTCCTGCCGGTGTTCGGTGGACCGACCGGCGTCGATGATGGGCGGTTGGTCATCTTTATGGAGGTGTCGAGGGGGTTTGGCGACTTTGCGAGCCAAGGCCTCTTCATGCTCTTGGACCATGCGGTCACAAATCTGGCGTACTTTCAGCGTAATCCATTTGGCCGTATCGCTTTTCGTTCGATAATCGGCGCGGCCGTAGTTATCGATACGGCCGGTCTCACGCAGCATTTCATTTTGGGCAAATTCACCCATATCGTCGGAATTATAAACGGCGTAGGTGAGTCCTCCGCCCTTTCTGACCACGGAAAAAACAGGAACATCGCTGGGGCCATCGGCGATATATATCATTTTGTCGAGAGGCACCCGGCGATCCTCGTAGCCCATGGCGGCATTGACATCGATCTCCGGGTTTTTGTTGGTGCCTTTATTGATCTCGAAAATGAAGCGGGTTTTGACGGTATTATCGACCATGACCCCGATTTGAGAAATTTCGGGTTCCATGGGCAGGGAGAACTCGGTTTGGCTGATATAATGCGGGGGTAACGGGTTTTCGATGAATTCACATCCAAAAACGCCGTCAATTACAGGGGCGATCTGGCTGCCGCGGATCATTTCAGCAAGACCGGTTGAAATAATGTAATGCTCCAGATGGATATTCTTTTTCGAATACTCCGGATCGTTATCGACCATGTCTCGCAAGTCTGTGAAAAATTGCGGTAAACCCGGATAAAACACCAGTTCTTGTCCCAGTGCGTTCAGCTTGGAATTGGTTAATCCTTTGAGGGGGCCGTTTTTAATATAACTCAGCAGGTGGTTTAAATAGACGGTGTCGGGGGAAACTTTTAAGCCGCGTGCACTGTAATGCCCCGGGAGGGCGTTGACCTCTTTCCAGAACTGATCTTCATCGATGCCAAACGCTTCAAAGAGTGGGGACTGCATATAACCCGGAATCAGGGTTTTATCGAAATCCCAGATACAGGCCATGATATTTTGACGATGCAGGGAGGATGGGTAGGACATGGTTTTGAAGAGTGAAAGAGAGGGTATGAATTTTGTGTCTGGTGTCTGGTGTCTGGATCAAGGAAAAGGCTATCATTCTAATCCCAGATACTTTCAGGTCCAAACCAAAATTCGTGGGAATAACCTTTTCAGGAGGAAGGAGGATCCCTTTTAATGATCTGTTTTTATGGAAGGCATTCCTGATATCACCCCGTTTCGTGAGCGTCTGAAAGAGCTCGATACCATGATGGCTGCGCCGGATTTTTTTTCGGACCAGCGGCGTGCGGCCAAATCCTCGAGAGAACATCAGAAACTGACCCAGTTAGTTGAAACCTATGAGCGATTGGAAGCAGTAACGCGAGACCTGACGGAGTCGCGTGCGCTCCTGGTTGACGATTCGGCCGACCCGGACCTGAAGCAATTGGCGGCGGAGGAGCTGAGTGAGCTCGAGGCCGGAGAGCTTGAGTTCCGGGAAAAAGTGCTGGTGTTGATGATCCCTCCGGAGCCGAGTGACGATCGGAATATTGTCGTGGAAATCCGAGGTGGCGCAGGAGGAGATGAGGCCAATATTTTCGCGGGGGATCTTTATCGAATGTATGTTCGGTGCGCCGAAAATCGGGGGTGGTCTATTGAAGTCATGAGTGTGAGTGAAAGTGAGGCTGGTGGATTTAAGGAGATCATTTTCCTCATGAAGGGCGAGGAAGTGTATAAGCAGTTGAAGTATGAAAGCGGGGTGCATCGGGTGCAGCGGGTGCCGGCAACCGAAAGCCAGGGCCGCATCCACACGTCCACAGCAACGGTGGCGGTTCTCCCCGAAGCGGAAGAGGTGGATATCCACATTGATTCCAGTGAATTGGAAATCACAGTTGCTCGGGCAAGTGGTCCCGGCGGGCAGGGGGTCAACACGACTGACAGTGCAGTCCAGATTATCCACAAGCCTACCGGAATTATTGTGAAATGCTCGGATGAGCGGTCCCAGTTAAAAAACAAGGCAAAAGCGATGTCGGTATTGAGGGCCCGCCTGCTGAGTGCCAAGGAGGAGGAAGAACGGGCGAAATATGCGGAAAACCGGCGTAGCCAGGTGGGTACGGGAGATCGCTCTGAGCGTATCCGCACCTATAACTTTCCCCAGAGCCGGATTACCGACCACCGTATTGGTTATACTGCGCACAACCTGGATGCTGTCATGGATGGGGAACTGGCCGAACTCATCGAGGCTTTGCAAAAAGCGGATTACGAGGATCGGATCCAGGCCCTTTTAGAGGGCAATGCTCAAGTTGGAGCGACAACCCACTCTTGAGGTGAGATGCTGACTCTCTTGGAAATTCTGAATCGATCCACGGAATTCCTGGAGAAAAAAGGCGTGCCCAATGCACGCCTGGACGCCGAGGTCCTCTTGGCCAGTGCATTGAGCTTAAAGCGTCTGGATTTGTATCTCCAGTTTGAGCGACCTGTGGCCGAAGCCGAATTAGAGCGGATCCGCCCCTTGATCAAGCGGCGAAGTCAGCGGGAGCCTGTCCAGTACATTCTCGGAGAAGTAGAGTTTTATAATATTTATCTCAAGGTGGATCGGCGTGCATTGATCCCTCGCCCGGAAACCGAGGAGCTGGTGGACCGGCTTATCCGAGCCCTGCGGGGACGCCCGCGTCACATTGTCGACTTGGGGTGTGGATCCGGAGCCATCGGGTTAGCTCTGGCGAAAGCCTACCCGGAGACTGATGTTACATTGATCGACCTGTCCCCTGAAGCTTTGACCCTGGCCCGGGAAAATGGGGATCGATTGGGCCTTCTCAATCGTATCCAATATTTCAATACGAGTTGGTTTGAAGGCTTGGGCGAGGTGTATGATGTCATTGTGTCGAACCCCCCCTACCTGAGTTCGGTCGAAATGGATGCGGTTGAGGAAGAGCTGTCCCGCTATGAGCCGGAGGCGGCCCTCAGCCCCGGACCGGTCGGCTCCGAGGCCCTGGTCGAGATCCTGGGTCATGCTCAAGACTATTTAAGCCCCCAAGGCGTGCTCGTGATGGAAACCGGAATGGATCAGCACGAGGAATTGGCAGAGACTGCATCTCGCTTGGGCTATTCCTATTTCGCCGGGAAGGTTGATTTGGACATGCGACCTCGCTTTTTCCTGGCAGGAGGCGAGGGGGCAAAGGGAGTAATCGAAGCCTTTTGAAGGCAAGCCGTGTGCATGGGTGATCGACTTAAATACCGTCCTCAGATTTGTCTTTCTCCAAGGTGTCCGCTTTGACGGTAAGTGTGGATGTGGATGCTTGTTCATATCCACGCTCCCAGGCGATCCAATCGCCCATAATGCGAAGGCCTTCTCTTAGATGGATATCAAATTCGGGAGTTTCGTCCTCTATTTCATCGGATTCCTCCGTGTTTTCCTGGGCGAGAACTTCATTATTTTCGACTACTTCAGGGAGAGAGGCATCAGCATCCAGGACCATGTCCGGATCGATTTCATAGGGCAGCACGGGTTCGTCTGCGACGATGGATTGAAGCTCCTCAGATTCCTTTTCCTGCTCGAGGCGCAGGTCCAGTAGGATTTCTTCGAACGAGTAATTTCCCTTGGCGAGGTCCCTGAGCTCGTCGAGCATGGCTTTATTAAAGGCCTTCTCTTGCTCTCCCTGATCTTTCCGTTCTGCGAGGTTGAGGGAGATCTCCTTCTGTTCCCGCAAATTGCGGTAGTAATCAATGGAGCGGTTCAGGTAGTCGAACTCCGGGAGGTTCGCCTGACGAAGCTCGCTTTTGGATTTGAGCTCTTTGATGAGGACAGTATCCAAGGGGATGAAATTAGTGGAATACCGATCCTTATAGGGTAAGGGAAGCGGCTCGATGGTATCCCAAACGAGGGCATTATCGAGGTCGGATTCTCCGATGGGAAGGAATTCGTTGATGGAGGGGATGACGATGTCCGAACTGACCCCCATCTTTTGGGTGGAGTCCCCGTTGGGAAGATAAAACTTCTGGATCGTGATTTTAGCTGCGCCTGACCGTTCCGTAGCGAGTTGGGTAAAGAAGGAGTTGTTGTTGGGTTCGAGAATAGCCTGAACGGTTCCTTTCCCATGTGTGGTCGAATCACCAACGATAAGGGCCCGTTGGTGGTTTTTAAGCGCACCCGCTACAATTTCGGAAGCGGAGGCACTGTAGCGGGAGACCAACACCATGAGGGGACCTTCCCAAGCGACCTTGGGATTTTTGTCAGACCGGGAGTCCACCCGCCCCAGGGTGTCTCGCACCTGAACCACAGGGCCTTCCGGAATAAAGAGCCCCGTGAGGTCGACAGCTTCATTGAGGAGGCCGCCGCCGTTGCGCCGGAGATCAAGGACGAGCCCGGCTACTCCAATATCCTCCAGCTTTCCGATGAGTTCTTCCACGTCGTCTGTGGTCGAAGCAACTTCGGAACCGTTCCCACCATAAAAGGAGGGAAGGTCTATGACCCCGACGGGGACGGTTTCATTTTCCAAGGGGACTTCAAACACCGAGGCGGTCGCCAGGTTGGCGGTCAGTTGGATTTCATCCCGAATGAGACTGATGACTTTACGGTTAGAGGGGTCTGCTGAATTGGAAGGGCGGATGAGGAGTCGAACTTCGGACCCCTGCTTGCCTTTGATCAGCTTGACGATTTTTCGCAAATTCATGTCGACCACATCTTCCATATCACCCGCTCCCTGGGCGACTCCCAGAATCACATCGCCAGAGCGAAGCAGGCGGCTTTGTTCAGCGGGCCCACCGGGGAGCAATTCCCGAATTGTGCAATATCCGTCATCGTCCTGCAGGATGGCGCCAATCCCCACAAAACTGTTGCGCATGGCCATGGCAAAGTCGTCCAGGGAATCGGCGGACAGGAAGGTCGAGTGGGGGTCGTAAAGGTTGGTCAGGGTGGTGAGGTAGCGTTCCTGGACGTATTCAGGCTCGATTTCGAGCAGATTTTTCCTCCAGCGCTCATAACGTCGAGATACGTTACTGATGGCTTCCTCACGCTTGGGTTGGAAGTCGGCGCGGTTGAGAATCTGGTAGGGATCCGAGCGGAGTGCCTTTTCCATGGTTTCGCTCAATTCGGTGGTCTCGGCAGTTTCGATCTCTTCCTCGATCACCTTGGCGATCATGGGCATGAGCTCATTTAACAACTCATACTCCAGGCGGAGGCTCCACAGCGTATCCGCCTCCGCCTCGTTAGCGGGCCAGTCCAGTTCACTGCGATCAAAAGTATAGGCCTCATCATCAGCGAAATTGAAGTCACCTTGGATGCGGTCCATGACCCAATCGATCCGATTCAGAGCACGTTCGCGGTATCGCTTAAATATCTGAAAGGCAGGGTACAAGTCACCACGGGTTAGCCAGCCTTTCATATTGGATCCAAAACGGAAGCGGAACGATTCGATATCTTCCTGGAGGAAATAGATCCGGTTGTAATCCAGATCGGAGATATAGTTGATGAGGAATTCTTCTAAATCCAGCCGCGAGATGGTCTTTTTACTGTAGTGATATTGCGCTAGACGATTAATCACCCACTGGGTTTCCCGTCGCATTGCATCGGTCGTCGTATCAAAATTCGGCTCGTCGGAAGCAATTGCCGACGTAAGCACCATGAGCGGGAGGGTTACGAACAAGAGGAGGGGACGCGGGAGGGCGGTTTTGGGAAAATCAATCATGTCAGTCAGGGTAGTCTGAAATTGGCTGGGCGAAGTTCCCAAATTCCTGAGTCACGGAAATTTGGAGACATCGGCGAGGGGTAACGATAAAAGGGAATTTATTTACTGAGAATATCTTTGGCCCGATCCAGCGTCTTCTTCTCTTCTTCGGAGAGCGAGCCAAACCCCTGGGCGTTAATCTTGTCGAGAATTCGATCGACTTCAGCTTGTAAGCCTTTCCGATCCAAATTGTTGTCCATCCTTGCCTGGCGTTGTGGCTTGGCGGTGGTGGTTTTTGGTTTGGTTCGTTTCTTGAACCAATCCGGAATCCGTGTGGAGGAGCCACTGGATCCCCCACTGAAACCTTCCGGGTTAAATTTGCTGTCCATAAGGAATTTATAAAAGAGAAAGCCTCCCAGTATTCCTCCCAGGTGGGCAGAATAGCTGGTTCCGAAGGCGGGGTTAAAGTCACTGGGACCGATATAGATCGCGAGAAAGCCAGCCGCCTGAAAGATGAGGATGACATAGAACAGCCATTTCATCTTAAAGGTAATCTCAAAAAAGAGAAGGGTGACCGGCATTTCCCAGCGCTCGAAGCAATAGACTGTGATGAGGGCGAGAGCCCCACCCGATGCGCCAATAGTCATGACTCCGGCAAAGGGTTGGAAGATAAAAGCCATCAATCCGCCAATGACGACCCCGCCGAAGTATAAATAAAGAAACTGTCTTTCGCCCATCTGTGCTTGGAGGGCGCGTCCTATCCCAAAGATAATCAGGCAGTTAATGGCAATGTGCCAGAAATCCCCATGGAGAAAACTATAGGTGAGGACGGTCCAGAACTTGCCAGAACGAAAGTTTTCCCTGGAGAGGGCCAGCCAATCGAGGAGACCCTCAGCCAGGCCTGAAGCCGGTAAAAACACACCACCCACCCTTTGGAGAATAAAAATGCTGGCGATTGCAATCATCAGCCAGCCTAGGGCGCTTGGACCTTTCCGGTCAGAGTCTGCCTGCATATAGGGACGGTCGTATAGCATAAGAGCGGAATCTTTGACTATATAGTGTATCGGCAATTCGTCTATGCCATAATACGGAAATTAACAGGCCATGGGTGGGGCAGGGTCATCATTAGGAAGGCTAACCTTGCTGGATTTGAGTATTTGCAGATCTAACGTCTAAAGAGGGTAGACTGGTGGAAGCCGGGAGCGTTCCCAATCTGCTTTGAGATCAAGAAAAACGCTTCCAGAGCGAAGGAGAAAAGAGGACAAGGATGGCGAACAGCTCGAGTCTGCCCATGATCATGAGGAGGGAAAGGATGAGTTTCGTGTAGTTGTGGAGAAAGCCGTAGTTCCCGGTTGGCCCAATCTGGTCAAAACCCGGTCCGATATTCATGAGGGTAGAAAAGACTACGCTGCAGGCTGTCTCCAGGCTGGCGCTTTGTTCAAGAAAGGAAATGGAAACGGTGGCAGTGACCAGGATGATCATGGTGAGGATAAGGAAAGCCCCCACCTGGTCTTCAGTTTCCTTTTTAAGGAGTGTACCATTTATCTTTATGGTGCGCACAACATTGGTGCGGAAGGCTTTCTCGATATTCCGTTTAGATATCCGCAGGGCGATAATGGTCCTTAAAATTTTGATACCACCGGCGGTAGACCCGGTGCACCCTCCGGTCAGCATAAGGGCTAGCAGAATGACTTCGGAGGAGACGAACCACTGACCGAAATCGGCACTGCTGAAACCGCTGGTGGTAAGAATCGAGACCACTTGAAACATGGAGATGCGGATGAGCTCATGGAGGTCATTGGTGGTGCTATGCATTATGCGCTCCAGAAAGATCAGGAGAGTCGCTCCCAGAATGATCATGATGTAGACAGGAAACTCTGAATTTCGCCGGATATATGGGATATCCCGTTTAATGACCCGCAACATGAGGATGAAACTCGTACCCCCGAGAAACATGAAGAGGATCATGACCCACTCCAGAGTCGGATTCTGGAAGGCCTCAATACTGGCTGAGCGGGTTGAATACCCGCCTGTGGAAATCGTGGTAAAGGTGTGGCAGACGGCATCATACCAGCCCAATCCGATCATGTTCAGGCTGAGGACACATAAGCCTGATAAGGCCAGGTAGAGGTACATGATCTGGATGACGCCGCTTTGGAAGCGCCCGGACTCGATTTCAGTAGAGGTGCCGCTGGACTCGTTGGAAAAGAGGATCTTGCCGCTGGCCCCGAGGGATCCAAGGACAGCGACAAAGAAGACGACTACACCGAGTCCGCCCATCCACTGGCTGAGGCAACGCCAGAATAAGAGGCTGCGTGGCCAGGCTTCGAAACCAGTAAACACGCTGGCCCCGGTGGTGGTGATCCCTGAGGTGGATTCAAAAATGGCGTCGGAAACCGAGCATTCTTCTAAAATCAGGACGTAGGGGAGAGCGCCAAGGGTGCAGGCGAGGAGCCAGCCCAGACCAATCACCGCCAGGGCTTCTTTACGAAAAATGCGGATCTCGGCCGATCGTCCGAGCAGGTAAAAGACAATTGAGAAACAACTGGTAACTCCAATTGATACAATAAACCCCTGGATGGCGTGTGGTGCGGCCTCCCATTCCCCATAGAGCAATCCGATTCCCAGACTCGCGCTGAAGGCGAACACCAGGGCCACGAGGATCAGGCTGAGAAGTCGAAATAAGAGGGGATAGTTCACTCCGGGTGGGGCTTAAACCAGTTGTTTGACCAAGTCTTTCAAACGGTCTTCCGGAACCACCGTGACTACGCGGTCACCCGGCAAGAGCCGGTCATCCGCGCCGGGGACCTTGGCTTGGAATTTATGAAGCAGGGCCACGATGACCGCGCCCTTGGGCAGGGTCAGGTCCTTGATCATGTTCCCCGCCGAGGGGCTATTCTGTGAGACACGGATTTCCAGGAGTTTGGCCCCGGCGGGCATACTCGCGAGCTCGATGTAATCCTGGTTGGAAATGGAACGGACCACCTCATGAGCGGTAGCCAGTCTGGGAGACACGACCAATTCGACTCCGAGGGTGGTTTTTAAATTTTCCAAGACATCCTGGTAGTCTGCCTTATTGATGAGGAGTTGAACGTGCTTAGCTCCCAGCTTGGATGCCTGCAGGCAGGTCATGATGTTATCCTCATCCTTTTTCGTACAGGCGACAAAGTAATCGGCGGCGCCGACTTGTTCCTCTTCCAGAAGGCGAAGGGAGGTGGCATCGCCATGAATGACGGTGATGCTGGGGAAGCGTTCCGCCAGTTCCTGGCAGACGCGCCGATCCTTTTCGATGATTCGAATTTTGAACCGGGGGTTGCCGAGCAGGCGGACCAGGGCGATGGCCGTCTCGGTTCCGCCGTAGATCACGACCCGGATGCGCTCAAGCTTCTGGCTGGGATCAAATTTGGGTCGGAATTCATAAAGTGCTTCCGGGTGCCCGAACACGGTAATCTGGTCCCCGCCGAATATGGCGGTTTCGGCTGTAGGCAACTCCACATTGTCGCCTCGTTGGATAAACCCGATACGCAGCCGGGGATCAAACCGGATCTCCTTCAAGGTCTTCCCTACCAGTTTGGAATGGTTAGAAACCTTCAGTTGCTGCACCTCGATTTGGCCCCGTGCGAAATTTTCCACGGCGACCCGGCCACTATTACGAATCTCTTTGGCAAGTTCGACGGCGGTCAAGGCTTCCGGATTTATCAGAATATCAATGCCGAAATGGAGTTGATAATTGATGAGAGAGTTATCCGAGTAGGTCTGGTCGTGGACCCGGGCTATGGTCGTGAGTCCCTCGCATAGCTTTTTGGCAATGGAGCAGGACAGCAGGTTGACCCGGTCATCGCTGGTAACGGCCAGGAAGAAGGTACAACTCGTCACATTTGCCTTGAGCAAAATGCCGGCGTTGCTGCCATTTCCCTGGATCACTTTGACATTGAGCTCCTCATCCACACGCATGGCACGTTGCGGGTCACACTCGATCGTAGTCACATCGTCACCGCGTGCGCTCAGGAGTTCGCTCAGATAGTATCCGACCTCTCCGGCACCAATAATAATGACTTTCATTCAGTAAAAATATACTTCTCGAGGAGAAAACCGCCGGTATCCCTTAAAGCCCGGGGCATCGTTCTTGAATCTGTTCAAATCGAATATTCCGAAAACAAAGCCCATACGATAAAGGGTTTAAGGGCTTTATGGCAATGCTGGAACATGGGGCTTAATTCAGGTAAAAGACGGGCTTTCGGATCGCCATCCGTATGCCCTTTTGATCACAAACCGGAGGGTTGGGCAAGGGCTTGGATTGCAGATGGAAGTGGGCGGCAATGGCGAGGCCAAGGGCGTCGACGATATCATCCACGGCCACTAGTTTTCGTTGAGTGCTGGCCGCAATTTCATCAGCGACGGAGGGAGCGAGGGGCCAAAGGGCTTCCATTAAGGCGTAGCGGATCCGCTTACCTGCTTCTGTTTTTTTATTCTCCACGATCCATCTGTCATGATTTGCCGCGGCAAAGACAACTTCCGGATGGGCTTCAAGGAGTGGAAAAGGAGAGGTCGGGTCGCGGGCCCAGTGATCCGCCTCTCTGATTTTGGGAATGATGTTGAAGGTCTGGACGGAGAGGCCCAGGCCGAGGACGGTTTTATTTATGGCGTTGGCCTGGTCAAAGCGGAGGCCTGCTTCGATGGCCTCTCGACAGGGCGGGTTAAAGACGCGTGAACTGCCACGAGGGCGCAGGTGTTGCCGGGCCAGTCGATCTGCCTCCCGGCGGGGACAGCCCGGGTGGGGTAAACCGATAGGGATGTCGACCCAGGCCTGCTGGGGAGTGGAGGTGAGGGTCTTGAATTCTGCCAGTTCCCGCAAGTGGGTGAACCCCCAATTCCCCTGGCTGTCGATAGCGATAGCTATCCAGCCGGAACGGCATCCGTCAATTCCGAGGGAAAAGGTGCTTTTCAGAGTTGGAAACATGAAAGGGGCTATCTACGTTTTCGTTATGGAGATATCCAAGCAGAAAGCCGTCGTCGGTTTAATCATGGGAAGTGCTTCGGACTGGAGCACGATGAGCCACGCAGCCGCGGTTCTTGATACTTTACGCATTTCCTACGAAAAACAAATTGTGAGCGCACACCGTACCCCGGAAAAGTTGTTCACCTATGCCAAGGGTGCGGTCAATCATGGCTTGAAGGTGATCATTGCCGGTGCGGGTGGAGCGGCGCATCTCCCCGGAATGGTGGCTTCCATGACGACATTACCGGTGCTGGGGGTGCCCGTGCAATCCAAGGCTTTAAATGGTATGGACTCACTGCTTTCCATTGTTCAAATGCCTGCCGGGATACCGGTCCCCACACTGGCCATTGGTAAGGCCGGGGCGATCAATGCGGGATTAAGCGCAGCGGCCATTTTATCTCTCAATGATGTTAGCTTGCGCCGGCGTTTAAATAACTATCGGCGCAAGCAGACAGATAAGGTGATGGGGATGGAACTCCCGGATAGTCTATGATCGGCCCGGGTAAGACGATAGGGATTTTAGGAGGAGGCCAACTTGGCCGCATGGTGATCCTCGCGGGTCGGCCGATGGGTTTGCACTTTCATGTGTTTGAGCCGGCGGAAGGCTGTACTGCTGGAAAAGTGGCCGACAAGTGTGTGTCCGCACCGTATACAGATCGCGAAGCTCTGGTCTCGTTTGCGGAGGGGGTGGATGTCGTAACCCAGGAGTTTGAGAATATCGACGCTGGGGCGCTGGAGTTTCTGCAAGAGCGTATTCCCGTGCATCCGAATCCGACCGTGCTGCATATTGCCCAGAACCGGTTTCGGGAAAAGCAATATCTGAAGGCCTCGGGTATCCCGCATGTCCCGTTCGAGGTAGTGGATTCAGCGGATTCCCTGGAGCGGGCGGTGGAAGCGCTGGGGTTGCCGGTTGTAGTGAAGACGGCTGATTTCGGGTACGATGGGAAGGGTCAGATTAAGATCGCCAAGGATGAGGACTGGAAGGCGGCGGATATCTGGCAACGGATGGGGGCACCACGCCTGGCGGTCGTGGAAAAATGGATACATTTCCAATGCGAGATTTCCGCCATCTGCGCGAGGGACATCGGTGGCGTGGCGCAGGTCTTCCCCGTGGCGGAGAACATCCATCGAAATCATATTTTGCACCAGTCGATTGTCCCGGCCCGGGTGGACCCGGTCATCGCGGAACGGGCTGCCGAGTTAGCGGCGGAGATGGCGGAGAGCCTGGATGTCATCGGGCTCCTGGCGGTTGAGTTTTTTGTAAGCACGGATGGAGAAGTCCTGGTCAATGAGATGGCTCCCCGTCCCCACAACAGCGGACATTATTCCATGGACGCCTGTGTGACCGGTCAGTTTGAGCAACATGTCCGAATGGTTTGTGGACTCGGAGCGGGATCGACAGCGCTCTTGAAACCGGTGGTGATGACCAACCTGCTGGGAGACCTCTGGGCAGAGGGCGAGCCAGATTGGGTAAAGATTATGAATACGCCGTCGGCCAAGCTGCACTTATACGACAAGGGAGAAGCGCGGTCGGGAAGGAAAATGGGGCATTTTAATGTATTGGCTGATGAGGTGGAGACTGCGCTGATGACGGCCAACACAATCTTTGAATCCTTACAAACGCCGTAGCCGGGCCTGTTGAACTCTCATGAATTTAAACCTTATCGGTCTCCTCGTCCTTTCCGGGTTGCTCAGCTGCCAAGCTGCCTGGAGTTCTGACGTGGAGGCCAGCACCCTGGTCCATGCCGGGGAGCTGGCGCCGGATTTTGAAATGAAGCTCCTATCTGGGGATGTGCTGCAGTTGAGCGAGTTGAGGGGAAAGGTGGTGCTGCTCAATTTCTTTGCCACCTGGTGTCCTCCCTGCCTGGAAGAAATGTCCCAAATGGAAAAGGTGATTCAGCAGGAGTATGGGGCTGAGCCCAATTTTCTGATGGTAGCTATCGGGCGGGAACACAGTGCCTCCGAGCTTCGAGCCTTCCAAGCGAAGAACGGATTTTCCTTTCCTATGGCGCCCGACCCCGAGCGCATGATTTACGCTAAGTATGCTGATTCCTACATTCCGCGAAATGTGTTGATTGGCAAAGACGGGATCGTATTGCTCTCTTCCGCGGGATACACTCCCGAGGAGTTTCAGGTCCTGCTGAACGCGATCCAAAACGCGCTTACCGGCAGTTAGCGGGATTTAGGACTCCGAAGCCGATGGGGTATCGTCCTTGGAAAATGGCTGAGTCGTGATCGTGCCCGGCACACGGCCTGTCAGAATTATCCCCGTTACCAGATCGATAACTTCCTGCAGATCCAGCGTGTCCGTATTGATGCGGATAGAGTGATCAGCGGGGACAAAGGGGGCGGTGGTGCGTTTCGCGTCCAAGGTATCGCGTTGGACTACTAAATCGGTCTGACCTTCCCGCTCCCGGCGTTCTTCGCGAACGCCAGCACTGGCCGAGAGAAAGAACTTAAAATTGGCGTCGGGAAAGATCACGGTGCCGATGTCGCGCCCTTCCATAATGATCCCTTTGAAATTGTGTTCGCGGGCCACCTCGACCTGGGCTCGCTGGAACTCGAGAAGAAAACTGCGGATGGGGCGTTTGGCGGCGAAGAGTGAAACGTTGGCGTTGATTTCCGGACTGGTAATGATCTCGCCCGCACAGGCCTCTCCATTGATGTGCATAATGGAAGAATTCCCCTCCACCTGAGTGGATAATGTGAGCTTATCCAGCGCCGCCTGAATTTCCTCGTCACTGCGATGGTTTATGCCGGCCTCGAGCATGAAGTAGGTCATCGTTCGGTAATGTGCACCCGAATTCACGTATAGATAATTGAGTCGTTTAGCGACTCCCCGGGAGGTGGAGGACTTTCCGGAAGCAGCCCCACCATCGAGGGCAATAATCTTAAAATCCGGGTCAGGCATGAAGCGGTTGGATTATGAGGTGAGGGTAGCTAGTTGTGAGAAAAAGGAGGGGAAGGTTTTTAAACTGCAAGCGGGGTCTTCGATGACGAGCCATGGTTCAGTGCTATTGAAGGATTTCAATCCTAGAACACCAAAGCTCATGGCAAACCGGTGATCTTCGTAGGTATGAATATGGACCGCCCTACTCGATTCTGCAAGCCGTTTTACAGCAGTAAGATCCGAATGAATAGTGAGGGCGCCCGGCGCCTCGTCTACCCACTGACCGAGACGTTGAAGTTCCTGAGCCATGCCAGCTACCCGGTCCGTTTCCTGCCGCCGTGTATGCTCAATCCCGGTGATATGAACCGGGCCGGGCAGGAGGGGGGCCAGGGCGGCGTAAGTGAGGAAGGTGTCGGAAATTTCGTAAAAGTCGACATCCAGGCCTGCGAGTTCCTGACCGCTCCGCTGAGAGCGAAGGCCCTCGGAAGTCCAGGTGATGCTTAACCCGGTTCTGCGCAGCACATCGATAAAGCCAAGATCTCCCTGCAGCCCCCCGGAAGCGGGAATTCCCGGGATGCAGATGGTTGCCCCCGGAACGGCAATGGGTAAAGCCAGGAAGTAGCTGGCAGCTGAAGCATCAGGCTCCACTGCGTAGGACCCGGGCGCAGCGGGCAGCCCCGTAGCCGGTCGGCATTCAATTCGACCCGTCTGGGGGTCGAGGATCGCAGAAGGGCAACCGAAGGCTTCCATCATGCTGAGAGTCAGCCGGACGTAGGATTGGCGATAGTTGGTGTTTCCCGAATCCAGGACGAGCGCGTCGGGCATACTGGGGGAAACCATCAGTAGGGCAGACAGGACCTGGCTTGACTCGGACGGGTCGAGCCGCACGGCCATGGCGGCGGGTCCCCGGGTTTCCATGGTGAACGGGATGTGTCCGTAGTGGTTGTGAAATGAGAAATTGGCCCATCCGGCAGAATCGAGGGCCTGGGTGAGGCCCACCATGGGGCGAGCCTCCATCGCTTTATCGCCGATCAGGGTGTAGCGGCCTCCGGCGTCGAGACAGAGGAAGGCTGTGAGAAAACGGGCGGAGGTGCCGGAATTGCCAACATGGATTTCGACCTCCTTTCGGGGGATGTGTCCTCCTTCGCCAGTGATCGTGATTTGTTCCCGAGCTTCATCCGCATCGATTTGAAAGCCCAATTTCCGGAGCGCGTGAATCATGATCCAGGTATCCCGGCTGAATAGAGCTCCAGTAAGCGTTAGGGTCTGGCTGGACTGAGCAGCCAGGATAAGAGCCCGATTGGTGATGCTTTTTGAGCCTGGGACACGGATGGCAGATTCCAGGGGTCCAGGCACGGGAGTAATAGGCAGACTCGGGGGCAGAGTTGTGGTTTGCGTAACCATTATCCTGGAGAATCTCCGGGGGGAAGTCGTTTCCTGAAGTGTTGGCTGCGTTCGAGGAAGGCTTTTACCTCAAAGGGTTTCCGATTGTGGATGGATCGTTCCAAGGCGTGGAGTTCATCCTGAAAGGCGCGGATCGTGCGGAGGATCTCTTCCTCGTTATGTTGGAGAATCGGAAGCCACATTTCTGGGGAGCCTCCGGCCACCCGGGTGGTATCTTTTAAACCGTTGCCGGAAAAGCCCATCCACTCTTCCGGTTGATTGGCCAGCAGGCTGCACAGGGTAGCTGCCACGATATGGGGGAGGTGGCTGATGTTGGCCACAATCTCATCATGCAGGTCCGGGGATACGGTATGGATGTCCATGCCCAGGCGTTTCCAAAAGCGGGCCACCGGGTCCACGCGTTCAGCGGGGGTGTCCTCAGTCGGGGTTATGAAGCAGGCCCGACCCTCAAAGAACGTGGGGGTGGCGTAGCGCCAGCCCGATTTCTCTGAGCCAGCCATGGGATGAGCTCCGATAAATGTAGAGGGGGCCGTCACCTGGGTGGCGCCATGTCGGGCAATCATGCCCTTGGTACTCCCCACATCGGTCACCAGAGTCCCCGGATTCAGATGGGCACCGATCTGTCCGAGAAGGTCTATGATGGAATCGACCGGTGTGGCCAGGACGACCAGGTCTGCGGCTTCGACGGCGGCCTTCGGGTCGGCAAACACCTGGTCGCACCAGTTCGCCTGTTCACAAGCCAGACGGGTTTCAGCGCGATGCGCCCAGATATGAATCGCCTTGACCAATGCCCGTTCCCGGACAGCCTGCGCGATGGAAGCCCCCAATAGGCCGGGCCCCAATATGGTGATGCAATCGAACACCCCAATAGACAATTTTTTCATAACTGCAAAAGTCCAGAACGAAAAGGCGTGCCTACCGGTTCCCCCCCTCCTAGGCTACCCATCCCTTTTACCTTTATCTCATGAAACCCAGGAAACCCAGGAAACGATTCATCCCGGTCGTGCTGCTTGGCCTTGCAGCTATTCTGATTCCGGGCGGTTTCTACTTTCTGGCCAAATCCGGCCCGGCCCGGGTGACGGTTAATCTGGATTCCCCAACCCCTCGGGAAGCGACCCCGGAGGAAGTAAAGCGGTTAGCAACGCTCAGGGCGAAGGAGGAGGCCTATTTTAACATTGTTAAGATTCGGGAGCCCTCCGAGGCGGATTTAGATCTTCTGGAATTGGTCATCCAGGGGTTCACCGAACTGGTGGATTTTATGCCGGGGAAAGCCTGGGACAATCGTGACCATATAGAAGGTTTGCGGGCTGAGCTGAGGGAGCGCCGTGGGCGATTTATCTTCAAGGAAAGCTATGCCCTGGAGCAGCAGGCTGTGGAGCTGGAGAGCAGGGGAGAGCTGGATGCCGCCAGGTTTTCCTATCGACGAGCCCACAATTTACAGCTGACAATCAATGCGGATTATCGAGATAGCTCGCCCTACAATCCCGGACGTGCCCTGATCCTGGCGAGGAAAATAACCTTTCTTGAAGCGGAACCCTCTTACCGGGAGAGTATACGGCTGGAACAGGAAGCGCTCTTTGCGGAGCAGGCTGAGAATTTCCAGCGGGCGCGCCAGCTCATGCAGCAGGCGATTCAGCTCCAGGAAAACTTGAATAGTGAGCATCGCGACGCGCCCCAGGCCAACTTTGGACGGCTATCCAAGCTTAAGCTGCATTTGATCAACCTGCAGTCGGCTGAAATGCAAAGTAAGGTGGAACTGCTGGTCCAGGAAACGGATCAGTTTGAGAAAGCCGGTCTATTTGGGGAGGCGGTCACGGCGATCAAGCAGGCAGCCAGCCAACAACGGGTCCTGAATGATCGGTTTCCGGACAGCCGCTTTGCATCGACGGAACGATTGATTGAGATGGAACGTAAACTCCAGATGTTGCTGAGCCGCGAACAGGTGGCCCGGGTATTGGAGGAGCGGGAAACAGTCCGGGCACTGTTGAGGACTCGGCAGGTGTTTGCGGCGGCTGACCGGATTCCTGGATTACTAGAGGAAGTCCGGGAAATACAATCGGTGTTTCCCCGGGCCCGGGATCAGCTTGAGGCGGTTGAGTTTGAGCTGACCTACCTCGATCTCGTCAAATCGCGATTGGAGATTGTTCAGGATGCGCTCTACGAATCCCTTCGACCGATCCCGGGGGACAATGAGTGGTGGATGCTTTGTCATGAAGTTCCACAAGAGTGGTATGTCTTGCTCATGGGAGCCAATGAGAGCCCCCATAAAGGCGATGATCTTCCCGTGTATTCGGTTTCCCGGGGAAATGCTCAAAGCTTTTGTCAACGGCTGGGATGGATCCTTGGCCTGGATGTCGACTTACCGACCGAACTTCAATTCCGCGCGGCCACCGAACCTGTCCAAACCAACCAGTTGGCGGAGATCGCCAGAAGCGCAGAAGTGTCTGAAAACCGGCCCTGGGAAATCATGAGTATGGAGCCGAATGGTTCAGGGTTTTATGATTTGATTGGAAATGTGGCGGAGTGGTTGGAGTCTCCCCCGGGCGATGCCATTGGGTTGGTCGGGGGCGGTCACTTCCGGGATCCCCGGAGCGCGCTGGTGCCCCTACCGATTCTCCGGGTCGAGCTGGACCAGGCTTCGGACCTAGTCGGATTTCGCGTTGTGGTGCGGCGGGCGGACCAGGAGGAGGAACAGTTTGCGATGCAGGAATAGGGCGGGTTTTCCGACTCCCCTGGAGTGAATTAATTGTTTACCCCCTTCGTCTGCCAGCTTTAGCCTGTCAAAACTCGGGCGGCAATGCCTGGCCCGGGCGCGACAAGGTTAATCCTTAAGATGAACAAAACGATTCTTACCATCCGCCTGTTTTACCTCTCCATCTGTGTGGGGGGAGCGGCTTTATTGCAATATGCCAATCCGTCATGGAGTCTACCACTCACCCTGTTTGTCGGGACCATGATTGGCTGCCTGACCATTTTGGTGGACATTTTTTTGAAGGGGTTTTCCCTCCGTGGCTTGACAGCGTTAACCTTTGGAATGGGAGTCGGGGCCTTGATCAGTTGGTTTGTGTCGAATTCTCCGCTCTTTGAACCTTTGGAATCGGATGAAGAATTTGCCGGCCTGCTTTACCTGGTGCGTCTCGTTTTATTTATCACTCTCATGTATTTGGGGACTGTGATAGCACTTCGAGGGCGCGATGAGTTTAACTTGGTTATCCCCTACATTCGGTTTGTCCCCCATGGGGTGGATGTTCCCCTTGTCGTAGTGGATACTTCTGCGCTGATCGATGGACGAATTGCTCAGATTTGTAAAAGCCGCTGGATGGCCTATGCCTTGGTCATTCCCCGTTTTGTTCTAGATGAACTTCAGAATGTTGCGGATTCCTATGATCCCCAGCGACAAGCGCGAGGTCGAAAAGGAATCCAAACCCTGAACGAGCTTAAACAAATGGAGAATCTGGATCTGCGGATCCATGAGAGTGAAGTTTCCCGAGGTGAGGAGGTGGACGCCAAGTTGGTATTCCTGTCGAAATCCATGCAGGCCAAGATCCTCACGATGGACTATAATTTGGCAAAATTAGCTGAGTTCCAAGGTGTCGAGTGGTTGAATATCAATAACTTATTAAAATCACTCAATCCTGAGCTGAATCTCGGAGAACGGGTTCAAGTCCAGTTGGTCAAACCGGGGAAAGAGACTGGTCAGGCGGTGGGGTTTCTCCCCGACGGATCGATGGTGGTGGTCAATGAGGCCCGTGAATTGATGGGCGAGGAGGTAGATGCCGAAGTGGTCAGTATTATTCCCTCTGGAGCAGGGAAACTTATTTTTGCCAGGTTGAGCAATGAAGACGAGACAAGGGAGGACAACCCAAAGGAGGCTGTACGGTCATAGCTTTTATCCAGGGTGGGGTGTTATATTTAGCGTATAAAGCGGGCGAATTATTTCCGTATTTACGATGCGGATTTCTTATATCCTAATTGATTATTGCGAATTAGATTCCTCGCTCAAGTGGGATATAGAGGTGAAAATGAACGACTTAGCGTTGGTAAAATTTTTACTAAAAACCCTTGTGTAGGGTGAAAAATCTTGGCATTTAGAGAGGTCTTACCTCTACTAAACATCCTTCTTATTCGGAAGGCTTTGAATAAAATACCTATCATATCAAAACTCCTCATATAATGAACAATAAATCCAAAAAGGGTTTTACCCTCGTTGAAATCATGATCGTGGTCGTGATCATCGGCCTCCTCGCCGCCATGGCTATTCCCGCCTTCAACAAGGTGCGCCAAAGCTCTCGCGAAAGTGCTGTCACCAACAACCTGCGTCAAATCGCTAATGCTGCTGACCAGTACATGCTGCAAAATGGTGTAACTTCCGTGACCAGTGCCAACATCGTTGGAACCGGCACCGACAAGTACATCAAGAGCATCAAGACCGTTGCTGGCGAAACCTATCCTGCCACGATTACTCAGACTCAAACCGCTATCCAAGCTACGGACGTAGCTGGCGAGTCGGTAACTTACGAGCTGTAATTCATTGTAGATTCACTTCTTCAGCCGCTCTCCTCAGGGAGGGCGGCTTTTTAATGTCGGAATACCAGCTTTCCCGGTGCGCGTTAAGCTCCTTCTCTTTGGTTTGTCCTGTTTGGTGGTGTTGGCGGTCCCTTTCCGTTTTCTTTCTGGGGGAGAGGCTACCATCATCATGCGAACCGTGGGCTATTACATCATAGCCTGTACCTTTGCCGGGTTCATTTACTGCCTGGTGCGGACGGTCAACTTTAGACCCTTTTTTCGGGGAGGGTGGAGAAAGCACTGGGTTGGCATTTTGGCGGTGCTCCTTTGCGGAACCTTTCTGCAGATGCATGAGCCGCACCGGATGAAGATCGAGTACGATGAATCGGTGCTCAGTGTGACCAGTATGCTCATGCATAAGGAGCGTAGGGTGGGTATTCCGGATACCACGCACTACTACAATGGGCGCTTGAATTACAACAATGTCTTCGTCGATAAGCGACCCATCCTGTTTCCCTTTCTGACCTCGATTGTCCATGACCTGACCGGGATGCGTATGGAGAACAGTTTTGTAACAAATGCGTTCGCCGGATTTTTATTGTTGGGAAGTGTGTATGGATGGGTCGCCAGGGTTCAAGGGCCACGCTATGGGGTATTAGCGATCATCCTTTTAACGGGGCTCCCGCTGCTAGCACAAAACGCGACGGGGGGAGGTATGGACCTGCTCAACATCGCGGTCATCGTATTTGTCATGCACCTGGGCTTGTACTTTTTGAAAAATCCCGATAAGCGAACGATGAATTTATTTATCCTGGGTATGCTGCTCATGGCCCAGGCACGTTATGAGAGTATTCTGTTTCTGATCCCCTGCGCGTTGCTCATCGCGCTGATCTGGTGGCAAGACCGGAAAATATGGATGAGCTGGTTCGCTGTCTTTTCCCCCTTGCTCCTGATTTCGCCCCTGCTATCTGCGCGGATCTACACGACCAATGAGGATTTTTTCCAGCTGGATTCCAAAGAGGGGGCCAGTGCTTTTTTCTCGCTGGAGCATATCGCTCATAATCTACCCAGGGCGATTTACTACTTCTTCCGCATTGACCGAGATCAGACGAATTCGGTCCTCCTTTCCGTATTCGGGTTCATCTGCATCGCATTCAGCATCATGTTGATTCGAACCTACTGGAAGAAACTGGTGACCCAGCCGGATTGGTATTCTGTGTTTTATGGATTTTTTGTAGTGGTGGGCTTTAATACAGTGTGGGCATTGACTAACTTCTGGGGTCAATTTGATGATCCGGTGGTGAGTCGGATCACCCTGCCCATCCATGTTATGATGGGGCTCTGTATCGCGCTTGTCGCGAAGGAGTTTTTCAAGACGCGTCCGCTCCCGAACTGGATTCCCGGTGTGGCCACGGCATGGTTGATATTCTGGACCTTTCCCAGCACGGCGACGGCATACCTGACCGATGACCTGGATACGAGCCGAACGACAACCTGGGCCCGGGAATGGATGCGGGAGAACACCGATATGAAAGATCTCATGATTGGCTATTCCTCCATTCCGTGGGTGATCGGTGGCCGGGCCGGCATAACCGCCATTCGGGCAGCCGCTCACCCCGAGGAAGTCATACGCGCGCGCGACCTTGGGTTTTATGACAATATATATTTCGTCTGCCGCATGTGGCTACAGCCTGACATGACCTTCAAGCCATATGAGAGTGCGGATATGTTTGAGCATTTTGAAATGGAAACCGTGGAGGCGATCAAATATCGGCCACACATCGAAGCACGGATATTTCGAATCAAATCGCTGAAGCCGAATACCGAGGCGGCCAAACGGCTGGATGAACTCAGGAGCCAGACCATTCCCGAGGATGTGGATATTCGCGTTGAAGGAGCGATTTTCCTGCTCAAGCAACTCCCTTGATTACTCCCGACCGTATGGATTTCAAAGCACACTTTGATTGGGTGGCGGACCATGATGCAAAGGCCCGCAAGCAACAGCATGCGTTCCATGCCGAAATTGCCCGACTGCTCAAATTCCATATCCCGGAGGGCAGGCGCGTTCTGGAATGGGGCTGTGGGGCCGGCGATCTCCTGGCGCGGCTGAAACCCTCATATGGAGTAGGGTATGACATCAGTCCCAACATGGTGGAGAAGGCCAGGAAGCGCTACGGTGAAACAGGGCTCGAATTTCGGGAAGGTGACTTGCATGAGACGACTTTGGATGAGTCCTTCGATGTGATCGTACTCGATTACCTGACCGGGTATCTGACGGATATTCAGGTGTGTCTGGAAAACTTGCGTGCGGCTGCGCATCCGCGTACGCGTCTCGTCCTCACCTCGCTGAACACGCTTTGGCGGCCGGCCCTGGCCACGGCGCAACCGTTAGGCCTGGTAATGAAGCAACCGCTGAGTAACTGGTTGTCGACCAGTGACCTGGTTAACCTGTTGGAGTTGGCGGGTTGGGAAGTCATTGTGAAATCTACCGAAGTCCTGTTTCCCTTTGGCATTCCGGGTCTGAAGGGCTTCTTTAATCGGTTTCTCGTGCGGCTGCCGCTCTTGAAGCACTTTGGAAGCACCCTGCTGATTGTGGCCCGCCCCAAGATGAAGCCGGAACTCAGGAGTGACATCTCTTGCTCCGTCGTGGTCCCAGCCCGCAATGAAGCCGGCAATATTCGGGCAGCGCTGGACCGGATTCCCACCTTGGGCAAACGGACGGAAGTCGTTTTTGTGGAGGGGAACAGTACGGATGATACCTGGGAGGTCATCCAGAAGGAATGCGAAGCCTACGATGGCCCTCATGCCCTGCAGATTTGTCAGCAGCCTGGGAAGGGCAAATGGGACGCGGTGTTTACCGGCTTTGAGCGCGCCACTGGAGATGTCCTGGTGATTCAGGATGGGGATTTAACCGCCCCTCCCGAAGATCTCCCAAAGTTTTATAATGCGATTGCAGATGGTACGGCAGAATTCGCGAACGGATGCCGGTTGGTCTACCCGATGGAATCGGAAGCCATGCGCTTCCTCAATCTCCTGGGCAATAAGTTTTTTGCGATCGCCTTGTCCGCGGTCATCAAGCAACCGATTAAGGATAGTCTTTGCGGGACGAAGATGATGTTGCGCCGTGATTATGAGGACCTTTTGCGACGCATTGAGATCTTTGGAGATTTTGATCCCTTCGGGGATTTTAATCTGATCTTCGGGTCTTCGCTCATGGATTTGAAAATTCGTGATGTCCCGGTTCGGTATAAAGACCGGACCTATGGATCGACGAATATCTCACGGTTCAAACATGGTTGGATCCTGTTAAAGATGACCTGGTTTGGATTAAGGAAACTTCGCTTTTATTAAGGCTGTGCTGAAGAATGTGCTTCCAGCTCCGGGGAAACCTCCCGGACCGTCCTCGAGGGGAAACTCTATCCCCTGGCCGATGGTGCTGTTCGTCTTTCTGTTCCTGATGGTGTACTTCTGGATCTTCCAGGAGGATACCCGTTGGCATCTGTTTCTGGGACCGCTCCACTTGGGCCATCTGTTTATCGACCTGCAATGCATGCTCGCCTCTTACGAGGCCTACCTGTTGGGGATCGATGTTCAATCGGGGTTTAATCCGATGGACATGTTTGGCCGGGGGCACGCCTATTCGCCCTTATGGCTCGAGGCCGCAGGTTGCGGGTTGGGTATTCGCCATACAGGAGAGCTCGGCTACCTGCAGTTTCTCTTTTTTGCCGCAAGTACCATCCTGGTGCTGAAGCCGCGGTCATGGGTGCAGACCCTGGTCTGGTTGCTGGTAGCCTTATCCCCTCCGGTCATGCTGGGCGTAGAACGTGGCCAGGTGGATGTTCTGATGTATTCCATTGTGCTGTTGCCCTTTGTCCTTCCCTCGCGGTATTCATCCGTCAAGGGAGTAGCCCTCTGGATCGGATGCTACCTGGGCGCTGTTCTGAAATACTTCCCCCTGTTCTGCTTTACCCTTTTCGCCACGCAGGCGCAAAAGACCCGCACGTTTATTCTTGCCGCAGTGTTCGCCATGCTCGGGGTTATCCTCTTTGTGGTGGTCTACTATGAAGACCTGACCCGGTCGGTCGAAATCTTTGCCCGGCCTTATTCCCTCTGGTCCTTTGGTAACGACCTCATGTTTACGGTCTTTCTAGATGATGCGAAATCGCAATTTGCGTTTCGGGGGCTCACCCTGCTGATCGTCGGGGCCGCGTTCTTCATCACTTTTAAAACCCGGACCCTGCAGTTTTCCCCCGCCCGGCAGGATGAGGAAAGCCTGTTCCTGGTCGGAGCTTCGGTCTACGTGCTCTGCTTTCTGGCCAATCCCAATTTTGATTACCGCCTGGTCTTTCTGCTGCCGACCTTGCCCTACACCTTCTGGTTATTGAAGGTGCCAGGTTGGCGGGTCCATGGGATTATCATGCTGGTCGCGATGGTCTTGTTCGTGTGGTCGGAAATGGCTTATTATTATCTGCTGATCGAGATGTATGGCGAGTGGCGGATTTTCCATCTGCGGACCTTTGTCGCGTATAAAGGAGGGCTGTCCTGGATCATTCTGGCTTACCACACTATCCTGATATCCCTGATATTCAGGAATCAACTGGGATACAAATTTGGATTTATCCCCGTCGATTGGATCCGTAGTCAGTTGTCGGACAAGAGTAAGTCCTCATGATTTCCAATCGAGGTATTTAAAAAAGACCATCTTCTTGGTGACGGTGAGGACATGGTTGATCCCCATGATGAAGCGGTCCATTCCGCTGAGGGGTAAGCCATGGTTGAGGGCCACATTTTCGACATTGCGCTTGGCGTCCCAGAGCATTTTCCGCGTCAGGTTACCCTGGTGATAGCGATTGAAGATCAGGACCTCCGGAATGTGGTAGAAATAACTGTCTTTGGTCAGGTAGATGGCGTAGTCGAGGTCGAGGGCGTAGAGGCTATTGGTATTGAACCGATATCCCTCTCCCATGCTGGAGCGGTTCAGAACTGGAATACTGAAAAAATTCCTCGTATTGAGGATGCTGCGTCGGGCGGTGCTGGCGCCTGGAATCTTTCCAGATCGTTTAAAGGTCCGGGTGAGCAGGGTTTTATCCTCGGCCGTGATATAGCCCAGGTCACTGAAAACGGCCGGCAGTTCTGGATCAGCTTCCATGGCATCGTAAGCCAGTTGGAGCGCATCGTCGCGGGCAAAGCGATCATCGGCACAAAGAATCATATGGTACTTTGTGTCCACCACTTCAAGCGCTCGGTTGAAATTCCCGACGATGCCGAGGTTTTCCTCATTTCGCCGGTAGAAGACTGCTTCATGCTTGTCGGCCAGACCTTTGGCGATGGTAGGAGATGAATCGGTGGAGCAGTTATCCAGGATCACCACCTTGACACAGTCGAGGGTCTGGTTCAGGGCGGAGTTGACCGCAATCTCCAGATAGGTCTCCCCGTTATAGACCGGAACAAAGACGGTGACTTCGTATGACATAGGACCAGGGCACGGGGCGAGGGTGGGCTAGCGGACTCGTTTCAAAAACCCACCGGGAGCTACCGTGATGAGGAGCTGGGCATCTTTTTCCAAATCCACGACAAATTCCGAGTGCTGCTCCACATAGGTGTTGGCCGCGGTTTTGGGATTGTCTCCCACATCCCACGGCCGGTCGGGATACATGCCCTCAGGCATATCCTCAATGATGGTATCAAAGACGACACAATAACTCCCCACACTGGTCAGGGGGGCGTACAACTCCAATTCCTTGAGGACATGATCATGGGTGTGATTGCTATCGAGTACGACCATTACCTTTTGATCGGGCCGGATCTCTGCCTTAACTGTGTCGACGATGGCTGCGTCCGTGCTGGAGCCCTGAAACATTGTGATGCGCTTGAACATGGGATGTGCTTCAATCGCCTGGCGGTTGTGGTCGCGAATTTCGATATCCACTCCGATCACGCGGGCGTCGGACGGTCCTCCACAGGCGGCCACTAATTCAAGGATGGAGGCGTAGAGGATGAGGGATCCCCCGTGGGCAATACCAGTTTCGACCACGACATCGGGTTGAACCGAAAAGAGCAGCTCCTGCATCGCGACAATGTCCTGCGGGTATTGGATCACCGGTCTGCCCAGCCAGGTGAAATTGTAGCAGTACTTGGGTTCCGTGGTGGCCACCATAAAGTCGTTGGCCAGCTTTTTGAGGGACTCGGATTGTCCCTGTTGTTGAATGCGGTCTCGGGTTTCCTGTAGGAAGTCACTCATGTTCAATCAATTGGTGGAAGGGGTTATGAGGGAGGTATATCTGGAGGGATCCCCCCAAAAGGCGAAAGGTTCGTAGGTCGGGTAGGGATAGACCCCAAGGTCTAACTCGATGGTCCATCCCTGGTCCTGGATCCAGGTTTCGACCTGATTCCGCATGGTTTGGGGCTGACCTGAGCAAATATTATAAACTCCCTCTGCATCTGGATGAAGCGACACTTCAACCAGCATATCCGCCGCCTTCTGAATGGGCAGATAATCGCGGATCTGTTCACCGGGTGACATGGGAAAGGTGGCATCTCCGCGGGTGACCGCCGCGCGCAAGGAGGGATAGATGGAGCGCTTCGGCTGGTGGTCTCCCCATAAGTAAAACAGGCGACTCCAAATCAGGTTGGGCTTTTCTTTCTCGTTCAGGAAAAATGTGAGTTGTTGTCGCAGCGCATCCTTGGCGAAGGCATAAGGATTGGCGGGGAGGGGGGGCAGATCCTCGGTGAGTCGACCCTCTCGCATACCGTATTCAAAACAGGTGCCGACCCCTGCCAGGCGGGGCAGTCCTGTTTCAATCAGGTGCGTTAAGAAGGCGTACTGGGTCGGAAGCTCATCCTCATAATGGTGCCGGGAGAAGTAATTCGGGAGCCCACCCCAGGCGAGATGGATGAGGTGCTCGGGGCACCCCAATGATGACCAGTCCGGGTAGGGTAGCGATCGATAGTCACAGGATACCACGTGCAGCCGGGTCTGGAATTCCGCCGATACCTGGCCGGGCGATCGCACCAGAGCGATGACCTCGTGGCCTTGGTCCAGCAGGGCACGGACCACCTGCTTCCCGACGAATCCGGTAGCACCTGTCACTGCAACCTTCATGGAGTGATCAATTTAAATTCAGGAATAAAAGTGGCGAAGCGCCCACCCCATTCTCCTATACAGGCATATTGCTCGACGATTTCGTCGATTAGATTCCAGGGAAAGATGATGACCACATCGGGCTTCCGCTCCTGTAACACGGAGACATCCAGGATGGGGATACGGGATCCCGGCAAGTACTTGCCGACTTTAGCTGGATTCTGGTCGACCACGTAGGGGAGGAGGTCGGGTTTTACCCCGGCATAATTCAAGATGGTATTCCCTTTCGCAGCTGCTCCATAGCCAGCGACAGACTGGTGAGACGCTTTGGCTTCGAGGAGAAATTGGAGAAAGCGATTTTTTACTGCCTCGGCGTTGCGGGAAAACTCGAGATACGGTTGCCGGGTATTCAGCCCAGCGCTGATTTCCTCTTCTCTTACGGTGTGGTATCCCGGGCAAACCGGCTGGGTGCCTGAGTCGATGTGTTGCACAAAGACGCGCAAGCTCCCTCCGTGAGTGGGAAGGGTTTCGACATCAAAAATAGCCAGGCCGCAACGCTCGAACACCGATTCCAACGCAATAATGGAGAGGTAGGAAAAGTGTTCATGGTAAATCGTATCAAACTGGTTAAAGCGCAAAAGGTTTAGTAGATGGGGAAACTCGAAGGTAGCGACTCCGGTGGGCTTGAGGAGGCGGGCGACTCCGGTAACGAAGTCCAGGATGTCAGGGACGTGGGCGAGAACATTGTTGGCGGCGAGGAGATCTGCCTGTTTGCCGTCGGCGACAAGGGAGTCGGCCAGGCGCACGCCGAGAAAGTCCTGGACCACGGGAATACCTTTTTTCAGACAGGCCTGGGCCGTACTGGCGGTAGGTTCAATCCCCAGGCAGGGGATGCCTCGCGCCTGAACAAATTGAAGGAGGTAGCCGTCGTTGGA
The DNA here is from genome assembly GCA_028280845.1 of Opitutales bacterium. Taxonomy (GTDB): domain Bacteria; phylum Verrucomicrobiota; class Verrucomicrobiia; order Opitutales; family JABSRG01; genus JANQKZ01. The sequence goes on from JANQKZ010000030.1 coordinate 61,146, forward strand.
AGCGGCCTCCATGACCAGGCCCTCGGGGGTGAGGGAAAAGCGTTGGACCATTTGCTCCACGTAGGCCTCGGCATGGGCCAACCATGAGCTGGAGACACTGCTGAAGTAGGCGTAGTCTGGACTGAACAGCTCGGCTTCTTGGACAAAGTCTTCGGTCTGGACCAGCCAACAGGATTCACAAACGCGCACATGGAGGGGAATCCATTTTTCTGCCTGGTTCAATTGGTCTTTCCGCAGGTACGCATTGGAGGGAGGAGAGGACCCCAGATCGACGAGGGACAGCTTCAGCTCGGCCTGACAATTTCTACATTTCATACGGTTATTCCTGAGAAAGACGCGTCGACAGCGAGGAGAGCCTGATCTCTCCCGGAGAGGTTGGTTGGAGGCAGGGGCCAGTCAATCCCGATTTTGGAATCGAGGAGGTGGATTCCTCCCTCCAGGTCAGGTGCGTAGGAGGCGGTGTGAAAGTATAGCATTTCCACATCCGCGGTCAGGGTCTGAAAGCCATGGGCAAACCCTTCCGGGATGAGCATAGCGTTGTGTTGTTGATCAGAGAGGACACAGCCAAACCATTGAAGAAAGGTGGGAGAGCCGCGTCGGAGATCGACCGCTACGTCAAAGACCTCGCCCTGCAAACAGCTGACTATTTTGATCTCAGCAGCGGGTTGCCGCTGGTAATGGAGGCCCCGTGCGGAGCCACGCTCGGTGGTCAGGGAGTGATTGATTTGGGTGATGCGTTTTCCTTCAATCCATGGCTTCAGTTCGGATTCGCAGAACATGCGCTCAAAGAAACCCCGGTTGTCCTGGTGAACCTGTCGCTCGAGGATGACCAGACCTTCAAGTCCTGTTTCAATGGCCTGAAATCGATCAGCTGACATGGGAAAAATAGTGTTCAAGTTGCTGGGAGGAGATGGCCTGCATATCGGAGCCCTGCTTCCAGGCGGAAAACCAGGCAGCGGTTTCCTGCAGGGCCTGACGGACATCCCAGATGGGGGTCCAATGCAGCTGGTCACGGGCTTTGGAGGGATCCAGACGCAGGAGCGCAGCTTCGTGGAAGGTCGCTTGTTGATCGTGTTCCCAGGCGGATCCGGGAACGAACTGGCAGAGGGTGTCGATCACCCAGCCTACCGATTTGGAATCTGTTTCGGCCGGGCCGAAATTCCATGCACTGAGGAAGTGTCTGTCTCTGGGCGGGGGGGATTGGATGATATGCTCGGCCAATAGGGTATAGCCGTAAACCGGCTCGATGACATGCTGCCAGGGGCGAACTGCCTCCGGGTAGCGGATGACTACGGGTTCGCCGGCCCCAACCGATCGGAAAAAGTCAGGGACGAGGCGATCTTTGGCCCAGTCACCCCCTCCGATTACGTTGCCGGCGCGGGCCGTAGCCAGGCGCACGGCTGTGGAGGAGAAAAAGGAGGATTGGTATGCGTGGCTGACAATCTCGGAACAGGCCTTACTGGCTGAATAGATGTCCTTTCCCCCGAGGGGGTCGGACTCAAGGAAAGCACGTCCGGTTTCATCGTTCCGATAGCATTTATCTGTCGTGACATTGATAAGGACTTGGACCGTGGAACAGGCCCGAGCCGCTTCCAGGACATGGGCGGTCCCCATGATATTGGTGGACAGGGTTGTGAGCGGGTCCCGGTAAGAATCTCTGACCAGAGGCTGAGCAGCCAAGTGAAAGATGATTTCGGGCTGAGCGGTTTGGATGGCCTGGCTGAGTTGAGTCAAGTCTCGGACATCGGCAATCCACTCCTGGTCGAACAGACTGTGAATACGGGCTTCCCGGTATAGGCTTGGATTCGTTGGGGGCTCCAGGGAGTAGCCAAACAGCTTGGCTTCCCACTGCTTTAAAAGCAGGGCCAGCCATCCTCCCTTAAATCCGGTATGCCCTGTGAGGAAAACCGATTTTCCATTCCAGAATGAAGGGGAAGCTACCATACCTTCCACGGGGCTTCACCAGTCTGCCAAAGCGCTTCCAACTGGTTTTTATCTCTCAGCGTGTCCATGGGTCTCCAAAACCCGTAATGCTTGTAAGCAGATAACTGGTTTTGTTGGGCCAGTTGCTCGAGGGGAGTCGACTCCCAGCTAGTGGAATCGCCCTCGATCAAATCGATGACCTCAGGTTTAAGAATGAAAAACCCTCCATTGATCCAAGCCTGGTCTCCCTTGGGTTTCTCCCGGAACTGGGTTACCATGTCGTCCCGGTCCAGCTCCAGGGCGCCATAACGACCAGGCGGTTGGACTGCGGTGAGGGTGGCGGATTTCCCACGATTCCGATGGTAGCGAATCAAGTCATCCAGATTCACGTCACTGACGCCATCCCCATAGGTGAAGGCGAATTCACTTTCATTCTCGAGGAGGGGCTGAAGGCGTTTTAATCGACCCCCGGTCAGGGTTCGTTCCCCGGTATCGACAACCGTCACTGTCCAATCCTCGGTTCGCTTGCGAATGATCTCCATGGAATTGTCCGCCATGTTAAAGGTGACATCTGAGGTATGGAGGAAGTAGTTCGCGAAATACTCTTTGATGGCGTACCCCTTATACCCTGCACAAATGATAAAGTCCGTGATCTGGTAATGGGAGTAGAGCTTCATGATGTGCCACAAAATGGGATGTCCACCAATCTCTACCATTGGCTTCGGCTTGATATGGGTTTCTTCCGAAAGGCGCGTGCCCAGACCTCCTGCAAGAATAACAACTTTCATAATGGGTGCGGTCGTTGTTGAGAAAGATAACCTAGCTATGTTTATGTAAGAATAGGGCTTTGAATACAAAAAAATGGGGGTCCTGCGAGCCAGCACCTGAATTTCATAGATTATTGACGTATTTTGGCAGAACCCGGGGAGCCCCTGCGGGGATGTGAGGCGATTTCCACAAAGGAGGCGAATTCAGGCTTTTCTCATGGTTCGATTGCTGCATTGCTTTTTATTTTACCGAAGTATTGCCCGTAGATGATACAGAAATATATACGTCGCACTCTGGACAAACTCACGCTTGCCCATTTTCGCCATCTTCTTCTGATCGGTGGGGGGCTGGGGTGTGTCGGATTGGTGGCTGGCTACTTGTTTTTACCGGATATGATGATCTCCGGAATCATCGATGGAATAATCAGTGGCTACGATTGGTTGGCCCAGCGGCCATTCCTCCTCTTTGCCGCCATGTGTATCCTGCCAGGAGTAGGATTCCCGGTCAGTCCACTGCTCTTCGCATTTGCGGCGATCGGTGCGCCGACTTTCGGGTTGCTCATCACCTGTGTCCTTTCGATTGCGGCCTTAGCGGTGAATATGATCTGGTCCTATTTCGTTTCGGTTTATCTTTTTCGAGACCTTTTTACCCGGCTCTTTGAATCGAAGCGTAATCTGATTCCTGATGTGAAAGGAGGGAATCTCACCTTCCTCGCGATTATCATTCGAATCACTCCAGGGGTGCCCTTCGTCTTTCAAAATTATTTTCTCGGTTTTTTAAAAATGCCCTTCGGTCAATATATGATCGTAGGGATGTTGGCGCTCTCCATCATGACTCCGGCCTGGGTCATTTCTGGAGGTGCGCTCTTTCAGGGGAATGTAAAGTGGTTTCTTATTGGAATCTCTCTCATCATCCTGATCTCCATTGGAACCAACATCCTGAGGAATAAGCTGCAGCAGAATAACCAACCGCCACCGGAGACGGATGCAGCCTGAGGACGATATCTTTTCTGTAGTTGAGCTTACCTCCGCGATCAAAGATTTACTGGAGGAAGGATTCCCTCGGGTAGCCGTGAGGGGGGAGATATCGAACTTGAGAGTGCAGGCGAGCGGTCACCACTACTTTTCCCTGAAAGATCCGCAGAGCCAGCTTTCTTCCGTCATGTTCAGGGGAAACGCGCTCAGCCTGGACCAAGCCCTGGCGGATGGACAGGAAGTCATCTGCGTGGGAAACATCTCCGTCTATCCGCCCCGGGGGAATTATCAACTCATCGTCCGGATGGTGATCCCCGAAGGAACAGGCGATTTGGCTCGGAAATTTGAAGCATTGAAGAAACGGTTGGCGGAGGAGGGGCTTTTCGATCCTGAACGAAAACGGGAGCTTCCCCGCTTCCCCAGATCTATTGGGATTGTGACTTCCCCCACCGGTGCGGCCTTGCAGGATTTCTTGAGAATCCTTCAGCGACGTAGGTGGACTGGGCACGTGATGGTTTACCCATCGATAGTCCAGGGGGCCGAGGCGGTACCTTCCATGTTGGAGATGCTCGCTGCGGTAAAGGAACGGCAAGAGGTCGACCTCCTGGTCATCGGGCGTGGCGGAGGCAGCCTGGAGGACCTTTGGGCCTTTAATGAGGAATCGCTGGTGCGTTCCCTTGTGGAGTTCCCGGTTCCGGTTATTTCTGCTGTAGGGCATGAGATTGACTTTGTGCTGACTGACTTTGTTGCCGATGTTCGAGCCGAGACGCCAAGTGCCGCCGCCGAATTAATATCGAGTGGGTATCTGGAAATGGTGAGCCGGTTTGAATCCGTGGAAGGTCAATTGGTCGACCTTGTCGAAATCGCTTTGAATGAGAGAGGCCAGCTCGTGGATTATCTCGGGCTAAAGCTGGAGGGGGTTTCTCCGGCCAATTGTTTACAGGAGAATCGAAGGCGGATTGAGCGCTTGGTCGACCGGCTCAAAGAAGGGTTTGTAGAAGTCGTCGGAGGAGAGCGGGAACGTCTGCAGTCCTTGCAGCTTCGATTACAAAGTCAATCTCCGGAGCACCGGTTTAAACTGTCGGTAGCTCAGGTCTCTGCCCTGGCTACCCGCCTACATAATGCCAGTGTGGGCGCCACCCTCGAAAGAGGGTTTGCCTTGGTCTTTGATGACCAAGGTAAGGTGATTAAGAGTGTCTGCGATCTGGAGCCCGGGCAGCAAGTGAACCAGCTGTTATCCGACGGGAAAACTCGTATTGAGATATTGGATACGGAACTCGAAAAATCCGAAACCCGGGGTCCGAGATCCGATTAGGGTGTGGATCTTCGAAAAAATACTTTCGTATGTTCCTGGCGTTAAACGCTGGGGAATTTGGTCCACTTCTGCTTGGAGCCGGAGGATTTCACCACTGTTTCGATGAAGGCATTGCCATAAACTCCGTCGTCGACGGTGGGGAAGTCGTAGGCTTTGGGTTTCTTTCCTTCCAGCCGGTCGCGGATAGCCCGGGCGACTTCTAGATAGATATTGGCGAAGGCTTCAATGAAGGCTTCAGGGTGGCCGAAGGGAAGCCGGGTAAAGTCCTTGGCTGCATTAGTGAGATAGTCATTGCCGCGACGGAGGACCTGGCGCGGCTTTTCGTGGTGCTTGAGGATGAGGTCATTCGGGTATTCCTGGTGCCATTCCATGGAGCCCTTGGTTCCGTAAATCCGGATATTCAGGTTGTTTTCCTCCCCGCTGGACACCTGGGAGGCATAAATGATACCGACCGCGCCATTCTCGAAACGGATAAGACAGTTCCCATCATCGTCCAGGGGGCGACCGGGGATGAAGGTGCTTAGCTCGGCGCTGAGCTCCTTGATTTTAATCCCGGTCATGTAGTAAGCCAACTGGGCGGCATGGGTGCCGATATCGCCCATGGCATTCGAGGCGCCTGATACATGGGGATCCATCCGCCAGTTATTGATGGCTCCCACGTTTTCTTTGGGGCCTTCGAGATCAGCCAGGGCGTATCCCTGGGGATATTCTGCCACAACTTTGATGATGTCCCCAATCTTTCCTTTCTGGATCAGGTGCCGGGCTTCTTTCACCATGGGGTAGCCCGTGTAGTTGTGAGTCAGGGCAAAGACGAGGCCAGACTTGTCTGCAATACGCTTGAGCTGGCGAGCCTCGGCGAGCGTAAAGGCCAGGGGCTTTTCGCACACGACGTGAATGCCTGCTTGCAAAAAGGCGGATGCAATGGCGACATGGGTATTATTTCGCGTGACGATGGTCACAAAGTCGATCCGCTCGCCCTCGGGGAGGGCCGCTTCGGTTTTTGCCATTTCTTCATAGGAGGAGTAGACCCTTGAAGAATCCAGAAGCAGATCCTGCCCGGAGAGTTTAGACTTTTTCGGGTCGGCAGAGAAACAGCCAGCTACCAGTTCAATCTGACCATCAAGGTTGGCCGCCATGCGGTGAACTGATCCAATGAAGGCACCGCGGCCACCGCCGACCATGCCCATACGAATTTTGCGATTAACTTTTTTTGCCATGCTTCTTTCCGGTAATTGGGGAAGGGTTAAATTAGATACAGGATGCGAGGTTCTTGATGCGGGATCCGGGTTCTCGCAGTGAGTATCCCGCATCCACGCGACGGGCTAAAGTTTCACCGGAGCGCCGGTTTCAGCAGATTGGTAGATCCCATCCACAATTTTCATCAGCTTGAGCGCCTCGTCAGGGGTATTCAGGGGCGCCTCCTTGCCCTCGATGGTCAGGAGGAAGTTCATCATGGAGCGGATACGGCCCATATCCTCGCACTCCTCGGTTATGATACTCCGGTTGACTGAGTTGCCGTTTTCCTGGACATAGAGTTCACAGGTGTCGATGGCAGTATCGTCCAGCCCATCGATACCGAAGAGGCGCTCGACCTTGCCGCCGGCCTTGGTGCCTTGGAAGACCACCGAAACCTCTTCACGCTTGATCATTTCGGCCCAGGAGATTTGAAGGCTGAGCGCCTGGCCGTTTTTGAATGTGACCATCCCGTGGGCGGCACTTTCCACATCGGTGGTTCCATCAACGCGGTCGGGAATTCCCCATGGCCCCTTAAAGCTCTTGTCTTGAATGAAGGTGTCATAAGTGTTTCCCAGGACATAGGCGGGATCCGGATAGCCCATGAAGAACATGGCAAGGTCCAGCATGTGGAGGAGGTCGATAACGGGGCCGCCACCGGACAACTCCTTAGTGGTGAACCAGCCGCCGAAGCCCGGAATGCCCGTGCGGCGGATCCATTTAGCCTGGGCGGTGAGGATGTCCCCTACATCGCCATTTTTGATGTAGTCCATCATGGCGTAGGACTCGGGGCGGGCGCGGTTGTTAAAGTTGAACATGAGGTGCTTCCCGGCCTTGTCCGCGGCCGCAATCATCTCTTCGACCTCGGCCGCATTCAGAGCGGGCGGCTTTTCACAGAAGACATGCTTTCCTGCTTCCAGTCCCTGGATGGCGAGAGGTTTGTGAAATTTGTTGGGAACGATGACACTGATGGCATCCAGCTCCGGGCACTCCTCCAGCATTTTGCCGGGGTCCCCGAATACTTTGGGAATGTTGTATGTTTCGGCAGCCTTCTGAGCTGCCTCAACAGCCATATCCGCGATGGCTACGAGTTCCCCGCCGGCCTGTGTAACTCCTGCGGCGTGGTATTGTAACATTCCACCCGCACCAATGATTCCTACTTTTGTGCTCATTATTTAATTGAAGATTTCAAATTGAAGATTCCAGATTCGTGAACTGTGAAGGTGATTTGGGATTGGGTGGAATGGCCCATTCCTCATTCACACTCGCAAAGAAAACCGGATAGCCTTTGGCTTTACTGGTTTTCTTTATCGAAGGCGGCGTCGAAGGCCAAGGTGTTGGAGGGGAAATCGACGGCACGAACGAACTCCGCTGCCTCACGTGCGCCGAAAAAGCGTTCCATGCGGATGTCTTCCCATTCGACCGAAAGGGGGCCGGCGTAAGCGATATCATTCAAGGCGACGATGATCTCTTCGAAGTTGATATCCCCATGCCCCAGGGAGCGGAAATCCCAATACCGGCGGGCGTCGCCGAAGTCGGTGTGACCTCCGAATACCCCGACCGAGCCATCCCCGTGCCCCCACCAGACATCCTTCATGTGGACGTGGTAGATTCGGTCGGCAAAGTCGCGAATAAATTTCACATAGTCGACGCCCTGGTAGCCGAGGTGGCTGGGATCGTAGTTAAACCCGAAGCGTTTGTGCCCTTTCACGGCATCGATGGCGCGGGCGGCACTGGCCAGATCAAAGGCAATCTCGGTGGGGTGCACCTCGAGGGCAAAGTTGACGTTTACCTTGTCGAAGGCGTCAAGGATGGGACCAAAGCGTTTGCCGAAGTCCTGAAACCCTTTGTCGAGGAACTCCTGGTTGGTGGGCGGAAAGGCGTAGAGGGCGTGCCAAATAGAGGAGCCGGTGAATCCATTAACCACCGCGGGGAAATCATCCGTTTTACCCCGACCAGGTTTGAGGTCGAAAAACTTTCGAGCAGCCTTGCCGGTAGCGATCATTTTCTTGGCGGCACGCTTGCGGACGCCTTCGGGATCTCCATCTCCCCATACATCTTCGGGAAGGATTGCTTTATGGCGCTCATCGATGTTGTCGCAAATGGCCTGGCCAACCAAGTGACTGGAGATGGAATAACAAGTGAGCCCATGGTCCATGAGCATGTCCCATTTCTCCTTCAGATAGGTCTTCTTCGAGGCTTGATCGACATCGAAGTGGTCGCCCCAGCAGGCGAGCTCCACGCCGTCATATCCCATTTCTTTGACGCGGGGAAGCAGGGCTTCAATGGATAGGTCGGCCCATTGGCCGGTGAAGAGGGTAACGGGTCTAGGCATCGTTGTGATACTAATATTCGGGGTTAAAGTGACAGAACCCCTATCATGGCAAACTCGATTCTAGGCTGACAACCGGGAAAAGAGGTCGCTCCGCATTTTTCTCGTTGGACGTGCAATAGACCTGGGCTCACCCAGGCTGCTTATAAATTCCCGTGGCATTTACGATCAGGTTATCCGTGGAAGATCCTTCGGCTATGACACCTTCCACAATCAGAGTGTCGAGTTCTTGGATTCCGCCCACCCCTTTCAAGGTTTGCGGCAGGGGACGGCCATCGTTATTCACCACCTGGATGGAGGCGCGGGAGGCTTTTAATTTGTCGATGTCTTCGCAGCAGGCATCCCAGGGGGTGGGACAGTGGCCGGCATCGCCCATTTCGTCGCAGAACATGACATCCTGATCGGTGAGAACGAAGCTGGCGTAATTTGCGTTAAAGGGTCGGGACGAGCCGCCAACCTGGCCGATGAGGGTCACCTCAGTGCCAGGTGTGATTTCTCCCCGGGCCTGTGCGACCGGGACCGGGTCTGTGGGGGCATCGTTCAAAATGAGGGAGATCAGGGGGTTTATGGTTTCAGCAGATTCATTTGAAGTGGTGGTGGTATTCGGCTTTCCGCAACCAGCGAGGAAGATCAGTGTAAGTCCGCAAAGGGATAGGGTGGGAAGGGTGTGTTTCATACGAATAGGTTTTTATGTTTTGATGTTTTAAAGGATCGCTCATGACGACCGCAGGGCGATGGGTAGAGGCGCCCCAAGGCAACGTAGGGCAGGAGGGAGGGCTCCGAGGGTTCCCAGGACTATTCCGACCACCAAGCCGAGGAGGGCGATGGACGGAAGCAGCTCGAGATAAAAGGTGCCCATGGAGAAATTAATCTGGATCTGGCCTAACAGGGGAATGGCCAGAACGGTGGCCAGGAGTGTGCCCGTTAAGGCGGCCAGCAGGCTTTCCTGTAAGAGCGAGAGTAGGATGGCCGGCCTCGTAAATCCGACGGCCTGCAACGTGGCCAGCTCCCGGATGCGGGACGCGAAGGCGGCGTATAGCATATTGAGTCCGCCAAAGACCGCCCCGGCAGCAATGAGGATAGCCGTCAGCCAGGCCATGCCGCGGACGGGGCCATAAAAGGCGGACAACTGTTGATAATAATCGGTTTCCCGAAGGGCAACGAGTTCGAGGTCCAGTCGCTGACTGGCGAAGAGATCAGCATCGAGATAGCCGTCGGGGGATTCCATGCGGGCGACGACACAGGAGAGGCTATCGCGTTGGGCAAGGGTCATGAGGTCATTCCTGTCGAACCATACCTCGGATTCCATGACCGTGCCCGGGGCCATGAATACCCCGGCGATTGTGAGGGCCTGGTCTTCAAAAAGCAGGGTAGCGCCCGGGCGTAATTGATTTTTGGGTACGTTGAGGGTGTGATGGGCAAGCCGTCCGACGAGCACTTCCCCTGAGCTCGGATAGCGGCCTTCCAGGAGGCGGACCTGTTGATGGACTAGAAAAGCATTTGGTGTGACCCCGCGGAGCAGTGCCTGGTCTTGGTGGCCGTTCGGGAAGGTGAGCATGCCCATGTAGTGAACCTCGCCCGAAACGGCAGGCGACCCCAATAGATTCCGGATGCCACGAACGCCCGCGGAGATCTGGGCTTCGGCCTGGACCGGAATTTCGCTACGCTCGAGGCTCTCCTCTGATCCGGCTCCCAGAAATATGATGTTTTGCTTGGAGCCGGTAGCAGAAAGGACGCGATCCATACCGTGGTTGAAGGCACCCGCGGCGAAGACCAGGAACACCACCATGGCGGCGCCCAGCACTTTTTGGATTAAGCGGCTGGGGTCTCGGAGTAGATTACGAACTGCGTAATAGAAGGGGAGCATGTTTGAAATGGAAACTCGATGGACGGAGGTCTATCACTTGCTCCGTCAGGCGCGGCGGAGGGAGCTGACGATGGGCTGGGTGGAGGACACAGTGGCGGGCCAGAGGGAGGCCAGGAGGCCGAGGAGGAGGGCGAGGGCGAGGCCCCAGGCGGCGACCTGGAGACTGGGGGTTATGGCGAGGGTTAACCCCTCGTTACCTAGGGTGAATCGCTGGAGGTGGAAAAAGAGGGTAGCTGAGAGGCTGCCGATGAAGCCTCCGATCAGTCCAAGAATGGCTCCCTCCCAGAGCATTAAGCTGAAAATCGATCGCCTTGAATACCCGAGGGTCCGGTAGATGGCATTTTCCTGAATACGAGCCCGGGCAATGAGAAGGAGCGCATTCGCGACCAGGCCCATGACGGCGAAGACCGCGCCGACCCCGAGAATGCGCGTGAACGCGATCATCTCGATCAAGTCTTGAGCCGTTTGCGCCATGAAAGCCATTTCCGGGCGGGTGTTGGTCGGGGCGGAGTCCGCAGCAAATCGCTCATCGATTTGGTTGGCCACGGGCTCCAGAAGGTCCGGGCTCTCCACTTTGACGTTAAATTGGGTAACGGTGCCGAGTCCCACCCGGGATGCCTGTTGGAGGAAGGGGAGATGCACGTAGGCCACATTGTTGTCCTGGGCGTGGGGCGACCGGATGATCGCGGCGACCTCGACCCGGATTCCTACGGCTTCGAATTGATCCCCAGGCTGAAGGCCTCGCCTAGCCGCGAAGTGATGTCCGACCAAGGCAGCATCATCTCTTCGTGTCCAATCTTCGGAGTTGCCGGCAACGATTTCCAGGTCGGGATTGTAATCGAGCAGGGTTCCGGGGGGTACCCCGCGGAAAGTGATGACATCCAGGCTGGCCCCACAGTTATTGACCCGGATCTGGATTGGAATTACTTCCACCACCCCGGGGATTTTCCGAATATCGGTCAAGTAGTATTCGGGTAAGCGGGAGGTCATGGGGCAGAAGCGATTCTCCCGGTAAACGACCAGGGTGGTTTCCTGAGCTTTTGAATGAGTGGCTTGCCTTAGCGAAAATTGCAGTGTTTCCACGGCCGTATAGAGAAACATGCCGACGCCAACCCCGGCAATAGTGAGGAGGCTCCTCAAGCGATGCCGGGTGACCTGTTTCCAGGCCAGGAGGCCGAGTTTAAGGATGAGCTTCATTTGGCCGAATATTCCTCCATGGGCTTGGACTTTCTGCGCTCATTGTGCCGGATCAGTTGCCCCTTCTCTAGGTGGAGGACCCGGTGTGCGGATTCAGCGGCATGGGCATCATGGGTGACCATAATAATCGTCTTGGAGTGATCGGCGGCGAGGCTGCGGAGGAGTTCCAGGATCTGTTCAGAGGCGTCCCGGTCGAGGTCTCCGGTGGGCTCATCGGCGACGAGCAGGCCGGGGTCGGCCACGATGGCCCGGGCGATCGCAACGCGCTGTTCCTGACCTCCGGATAACTCGGTGGGTCGATGTTCGGCCCGATCTTCCAGGCCGACCAGCCGGAGGGCTGCTTGTATTTTAGCTTTTCGGTCGGTTCGGGACAGGGAAGGGTTCAATAAGAGGGGCAATTCGATGTTTTCATAAGCGGTCAAGATGGGAACCAGGTGATAGAGCTGGAAAATGTATCCGCAATGTCGGGCTCGCCATCGAGCCAGTTCACCGCGGTTGGTTTGGGTGAGATCGATTCCACCGACGTGGAGTTGACCGCTGGAGGGCTGATCGATTCCCGCAATGAGGTTGAGCAAGGTCGTCTTGCCCGATCCACTGGGCCCCATCAAGGCGAGGAACTCGCCCTGGGCTACATCCAGATTAAGGTCTTTCAGGGGAGTGACCAGGGTCTTTCCCTTGTGGTAGGTTTTGGATATCCCTCGGCAGGAGATGTAGGGCTGGGTCTGGTTCATTGGGAAACTATTGGGGGAGCCAGGTCTGGACCCGCTGGTTCTCTTTCAATCCAGGGCTGGGGTTCAGTATCACCCGGTCTCCTGGATTGAGGCCGGTGCGTGTCACGATAAAGTCATCCCGGACATCCTCACCCAAAACGACGGTCGCTTTGTTCAGGCGTTGGTTGGATGGGTCCAGCCGCCAGACATCGGCGGATTGCCCCGATTGGTTGAAGATGGCGGAACGTGGCACGTATACGATGATGCGGGAGGGCCGGGCGGTCACTCCGGCTGGGGAAGCGGGGTATGCCGGTTGGATGGAATTGCCCGTGGTGCCGGCACTGCTGGCCGGTATGGACAGGAACTCTGCCCGGCACAGGATTTCAGGCCGGAGCTTAGGGTCCGGGTTCAGGATTTTGACTTTGGCCTGCAAGGTATTTCGCTGAAGATCGGCTTCGCCTACAATGCGCGTGACTTTCCCGTGGAAAACCCGGTCCGGCAGGAAGTTAGTCTTTATCCGCACGGCTTGTCCGACAAAGAGTCCCGACGCCTCTTCCAAGGGGACGTCGATCCGGGCCTGAAGATGTTCAGGTTGGTAGAGGATAGCGATGGTGGCTGAATCCGGGTTGTCCATCATGAGCATCTTTTTCCCACCTGGGTAGGCCATGAGGCGCTGAACCACTCCCTTTACCGGGCTGCGGATTTCGGTTCGGTCGAGGGCAAGCTGGTGTCGGGCCAGATTGGTCTGTGCCGCCTTTTCCTGGGACAATATATCTTCATGCATATTGGTATGTCGTTGGAGGTTGGCGATGGCTTCCAATTCCTGGGCGCGGAGGGCTTCGATGCGGGCCCATTGGGTGTCGACGCGGAGTTGGGCCTGAACAATCGCCTCCTCGGAAATAACTTCTATGCCCATGGCCTTGGTGCGTTCGGATAGATCCTGTAATTCTTTGAGGCGCGACTCGGCGGCTACGATCTGTTTGCGCAGGGACTTGAGTTGTGCCTCGGCCATCGTGATCTGGCTGGCATGGGATTGCACCGAAGCCCGGGCGGATTCCAGTTGGCTTTTGGCCGTTTTCAGGTTTAATTTGGCATCGTCCTGGATGAGTGTGGCCATGATCTCGCCCTGGGCCACGGATTGGCCTTCCAGGACGTGGACCTTCTCGATGATACCATCGACCAAGGCGGTCACCTTTATTGGGTAGGGATCGGCTTCTATCCATCCGGAGGCCTGAAAACGGGTGGGAGTATTCAAGAAGTCCGAATTGGTCAGGAGGACGGATGGAGGGGTGAATGGTTTGCCCTCTTGTTGAAAAACCTCGGTGGCTTTCAGGGTGATAACCGGAGTGGATTCCACGGGTCTGGCAGGGATGATGAGATCTCCCATGAGGAAGAGGATGACACCGAAAAACCCTGCGCCGAGGAAGAGTGGGTAGATGGCAGCCATCCACTTCTGGCGGGAGGGGCGTTTGCCTGGTGGATGGGTGTTTACGATTTGGGAAAGATTATCATTCATGACAGATTCAGGTTGGAAGGGGAGAAGTCCGGGGTTGGGCAGTGGGATTCACACAAGGGAGGGACCTATGTGGCCACACCGGTAGCTATAAAGGCATGCATTTCCACTCGGAAATGCACCTGAATCGATGAATCAGAGGATCCAAACCCGCAGCTTGGACTGTCGCTGTTGCGGGTCAGGTGGAGGAGCTCCTCGATGGATGAGAGGATTGGAACCTGAAGGGATCTCCGGCCTCAATGAGGGGCGGGGAAGAACCTGAATTTGCAGGTCCCCTAATTCGAGCTCCGATCCCCGTATCTGCTCGAATGGAGCGTGGAATGGGAGGGCCCGTGTTTCTACTGCGATGCAGCAGGGGGCTTCGGGAGTCCCGGCTGGCAGCAGAAAGGTAACGGGGTTCTCTGTCTTACTGCAGGGACAGTGGGATTCCGACGCGTCACCTGCTTCCTGAGATAATTCGTGGCATCCGCATTCCTCTGAGGTGCACAGGTCCAATGACCATGAGCGACCCTGCACGCCGCTCAAGGATTGCAGCGCGATCAGGGATAAGAGGAGGGCGAAACGAGACATGGTAATGTAAAGGAAAGGGAATAAACCAGCTTGGGGCAAATTCAAAACCATCTGGTCATTCGACAGGGGGACCCCCTGGTTTATTCCGTGATTTATGAAAAAATCAGTTGTCCGCCGTTCAACCCTGTAAAGGATTCCAGTTATGAATCGCCGAGATTTTATCGCAAGCAGTGCATTGGGGTTGGGTGCGATAAGGTTGGGCCAGACCTCTGCGTTTGCTGATAGATTTGGAGATGTGCACAAACGGGTGGCTCTCATCGGATCGGGATGGTATGGGAAGGTGGATTTATTTCGATTGCTGCAAATTGCTCCGGTGGAGGTCGTGTCGATCAGTGATCCGGATCGTAATATGGCCGGCGATGCGGCAGCCCAGATTGCCAGTCGCCAGCAATCCGGGAAGCGACCCAGGATCTACAACAACTACCGCGATCTTCTGGCCGAAGGGGATGCAGAAATTGTACTGATCGGAAGTCCAGACCACTGGCATGCGCTCCACGCGATAGATGCCATGAAGGCGGGGGCAGATGTCTACTTGCAGAAGCCCACCGGAGTAGACGTGGTGGAAGGACAAGCCTTGCTGGCTGTGGCCCAACGCACGGGAAGAGTGGTCCAAGTTGGATTGCAGCGACGCAGCACGCCTCACTTGATTGAGGCGAAGGAGCGGGTGATTGATGCGGGCTTGCTGGGACAGGTATCCCACTCCGATATCTGTTGCTATTACCATATGCGGCGCAACCTGACGGTGGAGGAGGCTCCAGATATTCCGGCACCTGAGTATCTGGACTTTGATTTATGGACCGGGCCAGCTCCGCTTCGTCCGTTTAATCGCATGATTCATCCCCGGGGATGGCGGGCATTCATGGAATATGGCAACGGGATCGTGGGGGATATGTGTGTCCATATGCTCGATACCGTACGGTGGATGTTGGACCTGGGTATGCCGACGAAAATCAGTTCCAGTGGTGGGATACTTGTGCAGACGGAGAGCCGGGCGAATACGACCGATACCCAGACAGCCATCTTTGAGTTTCCGGAGATGCATGTCGTGTGGAATCACCGAAGCTGGGGTGATGCACCCGATCCGGATTATCCCTGGGCCGCCTTCATTTATGGTGAAAAGGGGACCCTGAAATTAAGTGTCCATAAGTATGAATACTTTCCACAGGGCGAGCGGAAACCCGCGCTAGCCGGTACTCCGCTCTTTGAATATGACCGGTTTCCGATTGATGAAACGGAGAAAGGGTTGGAGCGGCATGTGGCGTCGGCTATACGTTGGCATATGATGGACTTCCTGAGCTGTGTAGAAACCCGGGAACGTCCGGTAGCGGATATTGAGGAAGGGGTCATCTCGAGTAACGCCTGTGTCCTGGCCAATGTGGCGCTGGAAGTGGGGCGAACCCTGGAATGGGATGCTGAAGCTGGAAAGGTAAAGGGCGATCCAGAGGCAAATTCCATGCTGGCCAGGCCGTATCGAGCCCCCTGGGTGCACCCGGGTGAAATTCTAAATTCTCGTCTCTGAATCCTGATGCGATTCTGTTGATGAGACTGGAAGCCCCTATGGATTGTCAGGTCGACCCGGCGTACCGGTCAAGTTGAGCGGACTCTTTATTCCCTGAGTCCAGGTTCCCGTGATCTGGTTGTTAACGAGATCGACCGTCCCCTCATAACGCCCGCCGATGACGTCGCTGGAAAAGGAGAAGCGGTTATCCTTTAGGCGCATTCGATTGATACCGATCGGAAATGGGCTTTGGCTAGGGCTCCAGAGGAGGGCCTCCAGATAAGGGCCGATTTCCCTTAATTCCAAGTAGACGAAGAGGCCACCTTTTCCGCCGATATTCCCCGACCAGAATCCCTTCAACGGGTGGAGATCTCCCTCATATCCGGACTCGAAAATGGTGGCTAAGGTCTTGGGCATGGTCTTGGAAAACTGCATGGTTAGCGGAAGGTCACTGCCCTGTTTCCAGGTTCCTACCAGTTCGTTATTCATCAACTCTGCTGTAAAGGTTCCCTGGACGGTAGGAAACTCGACCTGCAGTTGGTTCTCCAGGAACCGGGAAGATGAGGAAGGAATAACCAACCCCCCCTGGTCCAGACTGTACATGTCGGCCTGGCCCTCTGGGGTTACCCGCATGACGAGACGTAGCTGAGTAGATCCTGCCGTTAAAGTACCAGACCAATACCCGACCAGGGGCTCGAAGAAGCCTTCCTTTTCAAAAGTGGTCGCCTTGCCGGAAGAATTCCTCAGGCTGATGCGACCCATTCGCTGGGCAGGATCGAGCGATATGGAACTGCGGAAGCCCCCGGTTCCCCCATCGTGGGTGAGGGCCTCATCCTGAAAATGCCAACCGAGCCCGACTCGACCGGTGTGTCGTTCGGCGGCGAGAGCCATGGCTGCCTGCAAACCTGAAGGCGTATTCTCCGACCAATGGGCCTCGATGAATTTGAGCATGTCAGCGACGGAGGACACGATGGAGCCGGTACCGGCGAAGGCATTCATTCGCCAATAGGCAGTGGGCTCGCCTCCCAGATGGCCGACGGCAAATCGAGAGGCCAGGGCGTCCGGGGTAGAATTCTCATCGACTTGAACCCAGGTAGAACCCATTTCCAGGGGCTGAAGAACGCGAGTTGCCAAGAGGTCGGCATACGGCTTTCCATGGATCAGGGAAAGCAGCTCGCCGAGCAGTCCAAATCCTAAATTCGAGTAAGCATAAGTTCCTGGGGTCTCCAGCTCGGTCTCCTGGAAGCCGGAAAGGTAGGCAAAGAGCCTCGCTCTGGAGTAATGGGCATACGGGTCCTCGGGGTCTATTCCCATGGCCAGGTCTGCGGGGAGTCTGGGCAACCCGGAGGTATGGGTTGCCAGTTGGAGCAAGGTAACCTCGTGGAGCGGGGAATCCGAAGGGAGTGTTTCTGGTGGGAGGTGAAGGTCGATGGAGTCGTTCAAGGTGGCCTTCCCAGACAATACCGTATCAGCAAGGAGGATGCCGGTGAAGACTTTGGTTATGGAACCGATTTCGTAGAGGGTGTTTTCGTCCACCATGACACCCTCTGCTTGGGTGTGGCCGGCGGCGGCTACTTTGCGATTTGTTCCGTGGATGGCCCCAAGGGAAACTCCCTCGGAAGGTTGCTGATTATCCAGGTGCCAGGTGTCGGCCTCGGTTTGAAGGTCAAGGTCATTCATTGAGAAGGCCGGGAGTAAGGGGA
The DNA here is from genome assembly GCA_028280845.1 of Opitutales bacterium. Classification (GTDB taxonomy): domain Bacteria; phylum Verrucomicrobiota; class Verrucomicrobiia; order Opitutales; family JABSRG01; genus JANQKZ01. The sequence goes on from JANQKZ010000030.1 coordinate 78,749, forward strand.
GGCAACAGGCTGCGCTAAGGAGAAAGAAGGATGGAGCAAGGGATCGCATTCAGGTTATAGGTTGGTTTTGGAGATGAGATCATTTCGGCGGCGGGCTATCCGTTGGGAAAGGAACCGAAAATTACGAAATCCAAGAGGTCAAAAAATAATGGTTTAAGTATCCTTGTCCAGAGTCCGCCCCGGAGAGGGTTGATATCTATAAAACGCTGCCGTTACGAGGCTGATGATAGTTCCCAGGATGAGTCCGGCGATAGCGGCGATAGCGGCTTGAGCTCCTGGAGAGAAAACGGTCCGAGTGAAATTGGCTACACGTTCCCATTGATCTTGGGGAACGTCCCGCTCCTCAAGTTGGATCTGTTGTTGGGCGATGACGTAATCGACCATCTCCGTATTGACCCACCCATAGTAAAAGGCGGCAAAAATGCTGCTGCCAATACTCCAGAAGACGGCAATCAGGAAGGCGTGCTGGAAAGATTTTCCATAGCTGAGGGTTTGGCCATCCTGGATGGCCTCCTGTTTCTTTTCCTTCAGGGCCCATGCAATTCCGATGACCGGGAATACGAGCCCGATCCAGCCGATGTGCTGACCCATGTCCAGCTTTTCGGTATGAAAGCCCAGAGCATAGAGGATTAAAGTGAAGATGGCGCCGGCCAAGGCGATGGCAAATCCATAAAAGGCAGCAGAGTTCATGATAATTAGGACTTAGGGTGTAGTGTTCTTTGTGTGTGAGTGATAAGGGAGTTTGAGATCGCGAGAGGACGGTTGAAGGCTGTTCGGAATTCTCAAGCGGTTGGATTGGTTGATCTGAACATTAAACCCTATTGCTTAGGGTATATTCGACATTTCTGCAAGAGACCCTCTACTCATACCTCATGCGTACTTCTCTCTCTCTCTCCTTATGGTTGGGGTGTGGGTGATGCGCCCATGGCTCAACGTGAAACGATCTACCGATGGATTCCAAAAAAATTCATAGGCAAAGGAGCCGGGGTCCCTTAATATAAGCAAACCCCATGAAGATTAAAGTTCTGTTGTTCGTGTGCAGTTTATTCGTCCCCTGCGGATTGGTCCATGCCCAGAAGATGCTGGGGGTCCGGCATAATGATGCGCTTCACTTGGTGAAGGGGGTTACCCCGGAGGCTTACCTGATCGATTTTGACGGAGCGGCCCATGAGCTACCACGAGCCAATACCCCTGCTTTTTTACCAGGTGTATCCGAATTCCTGCCCGGGTTTATCCAGGTGGAGGATGAGAGTGGGGTGGAATGGGATGCCGATGACCAGAATAATACCCGGAACGGGCTGTACTATTTCAGGTATAGCGCCAAAATTACCTCCAACCGGGATTTGAAGGACGCCTTTCTGGCTTTTGAATGGGTCAGACCGGACAAGTCGGCCTACTTGGAGGTCTATCCCCTGGGCAACTTGGAGGCTGACATAGAAGAGGTGATCGCCATCAGTTTCTGGGTTCCGGACCGATTCCGTCTAATCGAGCCAGAGGTCCATGTCATGTCCATGGGGTTTGAGGTTGGGTCCTCGCGGGATATCACGAAGCCGATGACGCCCTATGCCTATGCCCTTGAGAATTCAGGGGCGGCTGGCCTGCCTGACGGAAACGTGAAGCCGTTGCAAATGCCCCCCTTGCCTGAAGTTACAGACGATGCGGGCAATCCCCGGGAGGGCAGCGTGAAGCTCTATATGCGCATCGACGAAATGGGATATGTGTCTGAGGTCGAAGTTCGAGAATACTCGGATTGGGTGTTTGCCAAGGCTACCTTGATGAGCGCGCCGTTTTACCTGTTCCAGCCTCGAGTAAAGAACGGAAAGCCAGTGGCGGCAAAGCTGATCGTTCCGTTTAAGTTTTGAGCAACGGGTTTGATTAGAACGGATTTTGCATAGGATCTCGACTTGCGCAGACCGGGGTCGGTGCAAGCCCCATCCCTACAAGTGCTTTCGGGTGGAATTCTACCTTCGCGGAACCTGGGGCTTGGGGTCCGGGTGGGTGGCAAGGATTCCTTCGAGTTCCCGGACCACTTCAGGCTTTTCTGCGGCAAAATTTTTTGTCTCAAGATAATCGTCTACGTAGTCGTAAAGCTCATAGATGGGCTCAACGGAAGGATCCTCGGGGTTGGTCCACTTGACCATGCGATAGCGTTCGGTTCGAATTGCCTGACCAATGAGTTTCCCTCGCTGCCTTGGGTAGGCGTGGTAGGCGTGATCCCGAACCCGAACCTCCGGGTCCTTCAGCACGGGTACCAGGCTGGTCCCATCCATGGGCTGAGGCCCCTTGGGGGTGGGCAGTCCTGCCAGGTCCGCCAAAGTCGTGTAGATGTCGACGGTTTCAGCTAACTGGGTGGTGGCACTTCCCGGTTGAGTGAATCCCGGGGCATAAATCAATAGCGGGATACGGTTCGCCTGCTCAAAATTATCATGCTTGGTCCATGACCCATGGTCACCGAGATGCCAGCCGTGGTCTCCCCAGAGCACGATGATGGTATTGTCGAAGAGCTCAAGGCGCTCCAATTCATCCAGGATGCGCCCAAGCTGGGCATCCATATAGCTGGTACTGGCGTAATAGCCATGGATCAACTGGCGCTTTAACTCCTGGGTAAATTCGATTCGGGGATCCTCGGGAACCGGTTTAAAATTTGTGATTTCTCCCTTCCCTTTAGGTGACCACGAGGGGGCTCCTTGCGGATGCTCCTCAAATTCGGGCATGGGGAGCTGGCCGGGGTCGTATAAGTTCCAATATTTTTTGGGAGCGCTGAACGGGAGGTGAGGCCGGGCAAAGCCCACGGCCATGAACCAGGCCTGGTTTGGGTTGCGGGCGTATTGGCGCAGGCGGTCGATCGCGTGAGTGGCTACTCGACCATCGGCATAAGCCTCGTCCAACACATCGGGGTTCTCCCAGGCTGCTCCTCGAGGAAGTCCACTATTAGGAGGGAGATCCAGGTAACGTCGGGCATTGGTGAAGAAGGCTTCTTCCCGGGTCAGTTTGCCATGGGTGCTTTCAGGCACAACATATTCGATCACTTTTTCTTTGTGGTGAGGGACGCTCCAGGATGCATCATCGTTGTCGTTGCCGTGTCCGATATGGAAGACTTTTCCCATCGATTCGGCATGGTAGCCCGAATTCATGAAATGTTGCGGAAGCGTAATCGCATCCGGATAGACTTCCCGGAACTGAGTGCCAAAGTTATAGAATCCCGTGGAGGTGGATCGCGAACCGAGGAGCAGATTATAGCGCGAGGCCATACACACGGCTTGGTTGCAATAGGCCAGATCGAAACGCATGCCCATGCCTGCCAGCCGGTCCATGGCGGGGGTGACTGCGACCGGATCCCCGTAAGCTCCAATGGCGGGCTTAAGGTCATCCACCAGGATGAGGAGCACATTTGGCCTGTCTTGAGCTGAGGACAGAATGGTGGACCCAAGAAAAAGCAGTGGAGGTAGAAGATGGGACAGGACGTTCTTCATAGGTGTGAAAGAATAGATCTGAGATCCTGGCATGAATCCAGATCGGAGCTACTTGATGCTAAAGCTAAAATCAGACAGCTCCTTGTGCGTCGATCGTAATTCGGGCGACCCGGAGAGATGACAAATTCGGATAGAGCAATTCGAATGCTCCGCTCATTGGTTTGCCTGTTTTTGATTGCGGGCCTTCAAGCGGCGGGAAACCTTTGCCGCAATTTCCGGATGGATCAGCAACAAGCCAAAGGGTTCCTGGCCAGGTCTGTCGTGGCTTTGGTGGTGTACCAGGTGTGAGCGGGAGGGAAGTCCGAGCGGGTTCTCGCTCTCAGCGGAGAAAACCGCTTATGGGTCATGAGGTTATGCACGACAAAGTAGCGTATACCGTAGACAGCGATGCCGATCCCAGCACACCCGATCGCAAAAACATCATTTTCCTCCACCAGGTGTTGTTCATATGAATGGTGGGATTTATGGATAAACCAGAGCAGCCCATGGAACAGGTAACGGTGCAGCAGATAGGCTGCACATTCCGTCAGGATGAAACCGGCAAGAATCCAGGCCAACAATGAAAGTATAGCTGTTTCTATCTGTATTGAGTCATCTCCTGACTCAAGGCTTTCCGCACTGGCTGCATGTCCTTATTGGCGGCGAGGTTGAATTCCTCCTCGGGGTCGGTTTGATGGTCGTAGAGTTCCGAGGCCAGGAGTTGGGCCGGCAAATCCGTAGACCACCATTCATTATAGCGGTAACGGGGAGTCCTCAGGCTGTAGCCTACAGCCGTTGGAGCGGTCTTAGGGCCGCGAACGACAATGGTCAAGGCCGGGTCGTGATCAAGCTCTGTCCCGGGGGCGTGGAGAATCGGGACCAGTGACTGGCCGTGTAGGGTTTGATTTGGTCCAGCGAGCCCACAAAGGTCCATGAGGGTGGGGTAGAGGTCCACCAGTTCCACCAGTTGGGAGGACTTGGAATTTGCGCGGGTTACCCCCGGAACCCGGATGATCAGGGGGACGCGGGCAGATTTCTCAAAGAGGGTGAATTTGTGCCAATCGCCATGTTCCCCCAGAGAAAATCCGTGGTCTGACATAAAGACAATGATGGTATTTTCGAGGAGCCCACGCTCTTCAAGAGCCCGGAGCAAACGCCCGACCTGGGAATCAAGAAAGGAGACACTGGCCAGGTAGCACATTTTCATGAGCTTCATTTGTTCAGGTTCCCCGTAATTCGGTGGAGTGGTGGCAAAGGCTATTTCCGGAACATCGGAACGGTCCCCTGGAGGGGGAAGTTGGATGGAGTTGAGCGGATAGGGTGCAAAATACTTCTCGGGAGCGACGAATGGGGCATGTGGCCTGCGGTAGCCAACGGCGAGAAAGAAGGGTTGGGTGTGGTGACGATCCAGTTGGCGGATGGCTTCCTGAGTGGCCTGACCGTCATCATGATACAGATCATCCTCATAGGAAATCATCCCGTAATCAATGGCACCGCTATGACCGGGCCATTTGAGCGTTTTTCCTTCTCTGGGGAACGGTGGTTTGCGAGCAGCTCCCTGGTTAGCTGGTGGACAGTTGATCCTGAAGTCCCAACTGAGTTCATCGCAATATTCCCAACCGTCATCGGGCCACCGGGCATCCCATCCGTCTACATGGAACACCTTCCCTACAGATGCCGTGTAATAACCCTGTTCCCTGAACAACTGAGGCAGGGTGGTGACATGGGGTACCATTTGCCGGAGATTTTCCCATTTGGGCTGCAGGCCATCCCGACTGAATCGGAGCCCACTGAGAAAGGAGTTCCTGCTTTGCACGCAAACGGGATATTGAGCATAGGCGCGATCAAATCGTAAGCTCATACGGGCAAGGCGATCCAAGTGTGGGGTTACGGCTCGTTCCGACCCATAGCACCCTAATTCGTCATTCAGGTCATCAGAGACAATAAGTAGGACGTTCATAGGTTTCTCCGCCCAGCATGGCAGGAGCTGGCAGATTAGGAGTAGAGAGCAGAAGAGATGTGTACGTTTCATGGCTGGGTTTTCAATTTCTTAAAACTATGGGGCGGCGTTCAAAGGACAGGTCTTTTGTGGCACACGTTGAGGGAATGGATCGTGATCGACTCTCCTGAGGTAGGGGATCTCAGGGTGCGCTACCTGACTATTTCTGGAGAATGGGGGACTATTAATATCAATACTCAAACCGTAGATTCTGAAACGCTGGAAGCTGAAATCATACAGCTGGAACTCTATCAAATCTGGGGTATTTCCCCTTGGGAGTTTTGGCCTCAAGGGGGTCCGCTGTACTTAAACCCGTTTGACAAAACTCAAAAAAACAACGAATATAAAAATAGTCTGATCACGGTAAAAAGTGAGTATTAACGGCTTTATATTATGGCACACCGAATCAAAGAATTTGGATTGATTTTGGCGATTCTGGGAAGTGTGGGCTTAAGCCATGCCGCACTTTCCACCGGTCTGATCTTGCAGTATGATTTCGACAACGATCTGACGGATTCTTCCGTCAATGGGAATGACGGCACAAATGTAAACGCTTCATTTGTGACGGATCGTTTTGGAAATCCGAACAGCGCGATCCATATTCAAGATACCGACTCCCCATACCAGTATTTTACTTTCGATGCTTCCCTGGTGGACGGATTGACTGATTTTACCTTTGCCTTTTATGCCCAGCTTGATGGCCTCAACAACAGCAACAACATCATCAGTGGTGCAAATGCTAGTACGATTAACGGACTTTTAATCAATTATAATTCCAATGCTAATCACGGCTGGCAGATGCTAATCGACAATTCAGCATTTTATAGCTTCACAGCTAGTGATAATGTAATGGACGATTTTGATTGGCACCATGTTGCCGTCATGCGGGATGGTTCGTCCGTGAGGTTATATGTCGATGGATCCCAAGTGGGATCAGACATCACGGGTGTGGTCACGACTGCACTTGACGTCGATACGGGGGGAATGGTGGTTGGTCAGGATCAGGATAGCATTGGCGGAGGGTTTCAAACGGATCAAAACTGGGAAGGCTCGATCGATGATTTCCGACTCTATAACCGTGCCCTGAGTGCTGCGGAAGTAGCACAACTATCTGCTATTCCTGAACCATCCCGGATTGGTTTAGCCTTTGGTGGAGTTATCTTAGTCGTCCTGGTTTATCGCCGTCGTATGGCGTCCCAACAGTCCAGCTAAAGACTGACCGGATCCACAGCTTCTCCAGGAGGAAATCTATCCCTTGCTGAGGCGAGAGGATTTTAGCAGGGAATGCCCCTTTTTTGTCTCGCTATATTCCCCAGGAGCCAACAACTGGCATTCTGAAGAACGGGGAAGGGATCAAGGATCCTCACCGGATTTCTTTTTAGAACCTCCGAAAATTCCATCGATCAGGCTCCCTGCCCCTTCTCCCAATTGATCTTCCAGGAATTTTTTACCTTCTTCTTTCGCTTTGTTTTCCAGTGCTTGTTGAGCTGCAGAAGCGATCACATCCTGAAGGGCTCCATCGGAGACTTTTACCCCAGGGTTAGTCATGCTTCCCGTGATGGTGATGGGGACAAGAATCTCATCCGCCTCAAAACCGGATATTGTGGTGTCTCTGATGGTCACTTCCACCGGCATATCCAGGTTGGACGGAGCAAACGGTCCATCCACCTGGATCGTTACGGTTCCGCCCTCCATGGGCACTTGCCGGGCTGCCGTAATGTATTCCTGGATCAGGGAGAGTGGGATATCTCGCAGGTGGAGTGCGAGCTTTCCTTGGCTATTGACTGGCAGGGTCCAGGTCAGGCCGAGCTGGTCGCTCTCGGTCTGTAATTTCAATTCGGCGGGTTCCGGGTTGAGCCAGGGTTGGCTTGAAAGCTGGACCCCGGAAAATGAAAAAGTCTCCTCGGGCATTTGGGCCACCTTGACTCCTCCTGCCTGCAAAAGACCGATCACGAAGCTAGGACTTTCCGTGATCCGGTGGGTGGCCCGCACATTGGCGTAGCCCAGCAGATCAGCCTGGGCCTGGAGTTGTTCCTGCAGGCTGGGGCCTTTATCCACACGTTCACTCTCATCTTCACGTTCGCCTTCCTCGGAGGGCGGGTTTATTTGATCCAGCCACTTTTTTGCCTGGGAGAGCCGTTCTTTCCAGACGTCGGCATCCTCGAGGTAATCATCGAGGCCCTTGGTTTCCGGGTCATCGGTTTTTGGAGGCTCCTTTTCCACCTTAGGTTTCGGTCGGGTGAGCTGACCGGGAAGCTGGCGCGTGGAGCCCACCCGCCCCCCCGTAATCGTGAGTTCATCCAAGGCCACTTTTTTCTGGAGGAGCGAGCGGCTAGACACGTCGGCGGTAATCGTGGTGGCCTCAAATAAATTGGTTTCCAATTGGTTGGGATTGGTAATGGCCAGACCGGTAATTACGACGCGACCCTCCTCGGCAATCAGCTCGAGGGATTCCAGATCAACGGTGGCTCCATTAGCTTCTTCTAATCGATCTCGAACCTGATTGGTAATGATGGTGGTATCCAGAATCATGATACCGATTACGACGAGCACGGTGGAGCCGGCTAAAAGGATTACTCCGAGGATGCGAAAGGGGTTACCCATCTTGGCTTTTGTCAGTTCCTCGTAGCTCTTTTTTCCCTTAATTCCCCCTATCAAGATGAAGGCGAGCCCTTTCACTGCGAGATTGGAAGTCCACTTGTTAAAGGCTTCCGAATCGTTTTCGAGGGCAGCCATCTTATTCCGGAAACCGAAGACCGCACGCACGACAAGAATCGCGGCGGCTGCTCCAAACAAAGTTCCAAAGAGGAGGCCGCCCGAGGCGACGTAGTTCTCAAACCCGAACCAGGCCAGGACGGGGGCGTTGATCAGGGTTGTCCAGAGACCGGAGGTGGGACCGTCGATCAGGATTTGACCGAGTTGGAAGGTCAGAGGAAGCAGGATGAGCGACGCGAGTTGGGCCACGATCCCAACGAGGGCAGCGATGAAGAGGTTTGCGTTGAGGATAACCAGGAGGGAGAGGAAGAGAAAGAAGAGACCGGGTGCCTGGCCGATTCCGGGGAGGAAGGCGATCCAGGAAGCGAGAAGACAGGCACTGGCAATTTGAAAGGCGGAGACTTTGCCCCGGAGGATTTTGAAGAGTTTACGGAGGAACATAGAAGATGATAACTAACCACTGATGGACACTTACATAAACGGAAAAACGGCGAGAGGGAATCTCAAGAAACGGATTTAACCACTAATTCACACGAATCGACGCTAATTCATGGTGCTTTATGAAAAGCATTGAGTGAATTTCAGGAGTTTGGTTGATCAACGAGGAACAGTGGAGATTAGGAGTTTAGGGCATGAACCAGGCGCTCGATGAAGGCGTATTGAGCGGGGCGCATTTTCTTTTTTGCCTTTTTGGCGGAGACCCACATTACACGGTCTATCTCGGGAACTTCGATATATTTATCGGATCGCGGAGGCCACTCGATGAGGAAGGTATTGCTGTGGCATTCCGGGTTCTTTGACCACTCCCCCCGGAGGGCCCAGGCAACGACATATTTGCCGCCCTTTTGCTGGATTTCGTCAAGGGCGATCGGGTTGTCCCGGGTGGGCAGGGTCCAGCCGGTTTCCTCTTCGAACTCGCGGCAAGCGGTATCGAAGGGATCTTCGCCCCATTCGATTTCTCCCTTCGGAATACCCCAGGAGCCGTCATCTTTGTTTGCATGATAGGGGCCGCCCATGTGGCCGATTAAGCACCTCAGTTTATCCGGATTGTTGTCCTTAAACGCATAAAGGAGGATACCTGCACTTTCCCGGCGCATTGGATTCGAGTCGGATTTTTTAGTAGCCTGCCGCAGCATTGGTGCGGCGGGTGTCCGCCCAGCCGATGAAGGTGCCGTCTTCCAGGATCTCTATCGCGCTAACTCCACCGAAATATTCACTGTCGGTTACGATGGTGGATTCCCAGCCCATGGTTTCCAGGGCGGCCAGGGTGGAGTCGGGGGGAGGCATTTCCCATTGGAGTTCGTTGGAGTCCGGTTCTTTGGCCCAGCTGCGTCTCAATTGGAAGCGGGGGGCTCCAATGCTCTGCCCGAGGTCCATATTAAAGTGTAAGGTTTCGACCAGCACCTTATGGGTTGTGGTAGGGATGCGGGAACCGCCAGGTAGCCCGAGGGCCAGGTGGGGTCTGCCCTTCTTTAGAACCAGGGTCGGGGCAATCGTGCTGGTGGGCCGTTTGTTTGGAGCGGTGGCATTGACGGTCGTGTTGTCCCAGGTACTGAAATTTTTGAGTGAGTTGTTGAGCAGGACACCGGTGCCCGGAGCGATCACACCAGAACCAAAGTGATGGCTAAGCGACTGGGTAACCGAGACCAGGTTTCCCTCCTTATCGGCAACCACGAAGTGGGTCGTACTGGTGTCTTCGTCGTGATCGCTTGGGGCTGCTGAAGCCGCCACCGGATCTCCCATCATGGCTGCACCGAGTTGACCTTGGAGGGATGAAAGGGACGACCTTGAGTTCAAGCGATGCCAATGCTCAACCGCATCGGCAGAGTCGCCAAAGAATTGCTCGATGATGGGATAAAGGATTCGGAAGGCGTGACTCCACGCCGACAGGTTGTGAACCGAGGTAAAGGAGTGCGGGGCTTCCCACTCGAAACCTTCCAGTACTTTAAGGGCCAGCAGGACGGTGGCACCGCCCTTGGTTGGCGGAGGACCGGATACGATTTCGTATCCTTCCCAGTGGATGCGGAGGGGGTCGAGGAGACGGGCCTGGTAATTCTGAAAATCGGCCAATTGGAGGTGACTGCCTCCAGCCTGCAACTCGGCTACGATGGCCTCGGCTACCCATCCGTCGTAAAAACCTGCCCGCCCCTTCTCGGCTATCGTGCGGAGGGTCTGCCCCATGTCAGCGTTGACGAGCCGTGACCCGACCTGCGGGACTGTACCATCCTGAAGGTAGAGTCGTTCAGCTTCTGGGTGGGATCGAATGCGATCCAGTCGACGTTCAAAGAAAATAGGCATGCCTTCCACTACGGTGAATCCCCGTTCGGCCAACTCCGCGATGGGAAGGACGGTTTCCTTCCATTCCATCTTACCCCACTTTTCATGGGCCAGGGCCAGGGTTGCCACCAATCCGGGGACACCCACCCCGAGGGGGCCTTCTCTTCGCAGGTCTGCATCCAGCTCATCAAAGGCGGCCGCGTCTAACTGCGCGCCGGAGGCGTCCATGCCGTCGATAAAGAAACACTGACCGGAGCTGGCATCGAAGTAGAGTAGGGTACACTTCCCTCCCATACCGGAACCATAGGGCTCGGCGACCCCCAGAGCCAGGGAGGTGGCCACTGCTGCATCTATGGCATTTCCTCCATCTTTGAGAATGTGCAAGCCGAGGGCGGCTGCCTCAGGATGCCCCGCCACGACCATGCCATGCGTGCCAGACACCGGGGTGGGGGCTTCTCCGGCGAGTGGAAGAAATGGGGCTATGCAGGTGAGCAGGCCCAGCACTCCGCACCGTATGCCCAGATTTCTCGAGGAGCGGCCCATCCTAATATCCTTCCGCCTCCAGGGCTTTGATGATGCGTTTACTGCCCCCAATGACATGGTTGGCCATGACCACTTCTGCCTTAAAGGGGTCGTGGTCCTCCAATGCATCGACGATATCATGGTGCATGCGAGTCGGTTTCTCATGATCGGTTACCCGCCCGATGCCCAGATAGGCCGGGCGCTGATATTGGTCCAGGGACGACATGACTATATTTTCCACCAGATTGTTTCGGGTGGCCCGGACCAGCAGTAAATGGAACCGCGCATTAGCGAGGCAGAAGCGGGAAAAACTGGAGTCGTCCCCCTGCTCCACCGGGGGCATGTCTGCAGCTAGCCGAAGCGCCTTTATTTCCTGGGGCGTCGCCCGAAGGGCAGCCAGCGAGGCAACTCTGCTCTCTACCATGCGCCTCAAGTCCTCGAGGTGGCGGAACTCCGCGCTGCTCAAGGTGGCTGCGGTGTATCCCAGGTTGGGCCGGTAGACAACCAGATCTTCGTTAATCAGCCTATTGAGGGCCTCCCTCAGTGGGGTGCGGGATACCTTAAACTCTTCACTCAGCAGCTTTTCGGGTAGATCTTTTCCAGGAGGGATGGTCCCATTCAAAATTCTTCGCTTGAGCTCAGAGTAGATGGTGTCCGACAAGTTCTGCCGCATGGGCAGATCTCCTGATAATTCGACCAGGGATGGTTTGGGGTGGATCATAGCGAGCAGGATATCCTTCGAAGAGTAGTCAACTGCTTGATCGTAAGGTGTTTCGGGGAAGCGTCAAGTCAAGCGGATTGTATACAAATCAGGGTGCAGGGAGGATTGAGAACATGCTGTCGTCGATGGAGGTTACAGATCTCAGAATATCACTAAATATTAATGAACAAAAAGTTATGTGAGTTTTATTCGACATTTAAAGCGGGAGAATAAAAACGGTCCTAAGCATTGACAAAATGGTATATTTGAAACTTTGTATACAACTAATTCGGCGGCTTCCAAACAGGCGAGCTGCGAATCACTCCTCAATAACACTCTTACAAACTCAAATGAAAACGAACACCTCTACAATTTCTTTGGTGTCCTGGTGGCTGCGTGCTGTCCTGTTCTCACTGAGCAGCATGCTGTTGACCGGTAGTGTGATGGCGCAGGAAGCAGCGCCGGACGAAGATGAAGGCGAAGTTCAGGAGCTCGATGCCATGACGGTGTTGGGATCCTCGATTACTCGATTTGAAGATGAAACCGGATTACCGGTGACCAAATTTGATATGGAGCAACTGGAAACCGAAGGGTTTTCCTCCTCGGGAGAGATATTTACGGAGCTGGTGTTCACGGGCTCTCCGGAGTTCAATGAATCCGAAGACGGACCGAATGACGCCCGCGGGGATGTCACCTCGATCAATCTGCGGAATGCCGGACCTGGCCAGACGTTGGTGCTCCTCAATGGTCGCCGACTGGCGCCGCATCCACTGAACCAGACGGTGGGATCGGTACCGAGTGTATTGGTCAATGCGAATGTCATTCCGGCGGGTCTGATCGACCGCATTGATATTTTGCGCGACGGGGCATCGGCGATTTACGGCACGGATGCATCCGCTGGGGTGGTGAATACCAATCTGGACCGGGAGTATGTGGGCAACATGGCCCGATTCCGGTATGGGGCGGATGAGAATGATTTCAGCGAGTGGTTCGCCTCCTATAAAGGCGGATTTGATTTCAATGACGACAAGACCAACATATCGGTCTTTGCGAGTTACTTTGAGCGGGATCCGATTTTTGCGACTTCCCGGACCTACGCGGCGTTTGGTGATAAACGCCCCCTGGTGGATGAGCGGTGGCGGAGCGATGTATCGATCATCAACGTCAGTTCCGGGAGTGTGTATACGAACCTGGAGAGTGACTTACCCGGTTCCCAGGATGCGTTGAGCCAGAATGGCACCCGGATTACAGACAGCACGGGCCGCTTTCACCTGAATCCTCCGGGTTCAGACGGGGCAACCGCCGTATTGGTAGGCGGGCAGGAAATTGACGGAGGCTCGCTGCCACGGGAGGAGCGCTATGACTTTGCACCCTTCCGGACCCTGACGTCTGAGGTTACGCGGGCCAATCTCTTTGCCACCCTCAATCACGAGATCAACGAAACCCTGACCCTCACGGGAGAGTTGGGATACTACGAGGCGGACACTTTTCAACAGCGTGCTCCGGTGGTAATCGGGACCAGCGATGCCCTCATCGTTCCGGCGAATAACTACTGGAATCCTTTCGGTCCGGTTACGTTTCCTGATGGTAGCGCCAACCCCAATCGCCTGTCTGGGATAACGCTGGAAAATGGTGACCCACTGCCTGACGAAGGCATTGCTCTCCGTTTGCGCGGTTGGCGGGCAGAAGACCTGGGCCTCCGGTTGGTGGATGTAAAAACAAAAAGTTTTTTGGCCACGGTTGGACTGGAAGGGATCGCCTGGAATAGCTGGTATTGGTCCACCGGTGTTCGTTACAACAAGAATACCGCGACGGACAAGTCCAGCAACCGCTTGTCGAAGACTGGTCTAAGTGAAGCCCTGGGAGACTCAACTCCCAATTCCCTCAACGTGTTTGCGGGACCGGGCGCCAACAGCGCCGACCAGTTTGACGATCTGCTGATTGAAGTGCAGCGCGACGCGGAAACCGAGTTGTTGAGCTGGGATCTGAACGTGAATAATCCTGATCTGTTCGAGTTGTTCGGCAACCCGGTCGGGCTGGCGGTGGGTGCTAATGCACGACGAGAAACATATCTGGACGACCGCGACCCGCGGATTGATGGAACCATCCGTTTTGACGACACCCCCCAGGGCGCGTCGGATGTCATCGGGGTGAGTCCAACGCCCGATTCGGAAGCCGACCGCACGGTTTGGGGGCTCTACGCAGAGGCCTTGATCCCTCTGGTGGGTGAAGCCAATCGGCTGCCGCTGGTGCACCGCCTGGAGTTCCAGGTCGCTGGCCGGTTTGAAGATTATTCCGATTTCGGGGATGTATCCAAACCAAAGTTAGGCGGCATGTGGTACCTCACGCCGGATGTCCTGATCCGGGGAAGTTTTGCTCAAGGGTTCACGGCTCCCAACCTGTCACTTCTGACAAACCCGATCCAGCGATTTAACACCGGCATCGTGGATGACTATCGCATCCAGTGGGATCCGGATAACACGGAAAACGATGGATCTGAGCAGATCGCAGACTTGCGGGGCGGTAACCTCGGCCTGGGGCCGGAATCCTCTGAGACCGTGACCTTTGGATTCGTCTGGCGGGTCAAGTGGGTTGAAGGCCTGACCCTGACTGCAGATTATTGGGACATCCAGATAAAGGATCGGATTGGAACTTTAGGTACCGGGGATATCATCGATTTTGATACCGCCATCCTGAATGGCTTACCGTCCAACTCCGGCAGTTATTCCCCCGGACAGGTGGTGATCGGAGATCCGCGGGTGGAGCGTGGTCCGATTGACCAGGGCCTGATTGATTTGGCGACGGGTCAGGGCTTTGCGCCGGCCGGCCCCATCAACCGGATCATCAACCCCTTCGTCAATCTGGCCCAGCGTAACCTGAACGGCTATGACTTCGGGTTTGAATACCGGATTCCCTGGGAGACGGTTGGACGCTTCCGTCTGAACGGGACAGCCTCCTATTTAAAAACCCTGGAAGATATCGAAGTGGAGGGCGACACTCCGATCAATCGAATCAAAGACGAGATCAATCCGGAATGGCGGGCCAATCTGAATCTGAGCTGGCGCCTGAATAACTGGTCAGCTGGGTGGAGCCTGAGCTACCTCAGTGAGACCATTGACAATGATGTGGATTCCGATGACGGCGAAGAGTGGGTCATCGACGAGTATTGGCGTAACAGCATTCGGGGTGGCTATAGTTTTGATGAGGGAATCCTGACCGGACTCGACCTGAACGTCGGTATCCGGAACCTGTTCAATCGTGAGCCTTCGCTGAACCCTGATGAGTCCATTGGCTACGAATCCTCCCTCCACAGCAACCGGGAGCGCTTTTACTACATTGACCTGAAGTATTCGTTCTAAATAAGCGACGGATCTCCCTCCACTTTAGTCAACGGGGGGCCGGGAGTCTGTCAGCAAGTCTCCCGGTTCCCCCGCAAATCCTCTGCACTGCCCGTCTTTCCTTTCCTACCTGGACCATGGACTTTGATCTCGATAAATTTGAATCGGACCTCGAGCACTTGGTGAATGTCGATTCCGGTTCCCGGACGCTGGACGGCGTGGCGGAAGTCACCGATTGGTTTGCCGAGCGCTACCGGGCCCTGGGCTGGACGGTGACGGACGTGGATACACAAACCCCGGACTACGGGAAAAGTGCGTTTGCCTGGATGGGCAATCGCGACCAACTCGACCTGTTGATTATTTGCCATACCGATACGGTATTTCCGCCCGGGAGGGGGGAGACCTGGAAGTTTGAAAAAGAGGCGGAGCGATTTACCGGTCCCGGGGTAGCGGATATGAAGGCGGGTTGCCTGACGGCCCTTTACTCCATCGAGCAACTGGTCAGCCAGGGACGACTCCGGGGCAGTCTGGGTGTGATCCTGAATGGGGAACATGAGTTGAGCTGTCCGACGATTCGCCCTTTCCTTGAAGCGGTCTCGAAGGGCTCCAAGGTGGTTATCACCACCGAACCGGCCCGGCCGGATGGGTCCTATGTGAAGCAGCGCAAAGGCATCCTGCGGTTTCACCTGAGTATTCATGGAAAAAGTGCACATGCAGGGGTCAACCCGGAGACTGGGGCCTGTGCGGTGACCAAGATGGCAGAGACCATCCTGGCCTTGAAAGGTCTGGAAGAAATCGAGCGTGGCATCACCATAAACCCGGGAATCGTCAAAGGCGGAAGCTCGATTAATGCGGTTCCCGATTTCGCCGAGATTCAGGTGGATATACGCGTGGTGGAACAGGTGGATGGCCCGCGGATGGATGAGGCGGTTCGCGCGCTGGTGGCCAGCATGCAGGAAGAGGCCATCCAGATCAACCTGGAGGGCGGGATCACCCGCCCCCCAATGACGCCGAATGCGCGGTCGGAGGAGTTGGTGGAAGCTATTCAATCGATTGGAGAACGCTACGGCATACAGGTCACGTGGAGCTTTTCCGGCGGGGGGTCGGATGCCTCTTTTGCCAGTGCCTTGGGCATCCCCACACTCTGCGGCCTGGGGCCTGTGGGGGGAAATTACCATACTCGGCGAGAGTATTTGCATACCGTTGACCTCCAGCAGCGGATGTGCGTGTTTCGTGACACGGTGGAGGCAATAACCAACGGCAAAATCTAATGATTTTACAACGACTGGCTCGACTCCTGATTGCTGGACCCGCCCTTATGCTGGGGCTTCTCACTGCGGCGGAGGCTGACCTGGAAAAAGGCGTTGGAGTGTTTGAATTTGCCCGACCGGACAGCGGGCAACGCATGCGGGTTTTCTATGTGAAGGACCCAAGCTATGAAGCGCACCTACCCCCGGTGCTGGTATTGCATGGTATGCGGCGTAATGCCGATGAGTACCGCGATGCCTGGATCGACCTGGCGGCTGAACACGGCTTGTTCGTCATCGTGCCGGAGTTCACGGAGGAATCCTACCCTGGGACGGTGGGCTATAACCTGGGCAACATTTTTCCCAGTGAGGAAGACCTGACCTATACCCCGACCTCGCAGTGGAGTTACCTAGTACCAGACCAGTTGTTCGACTATCTGAAAGACACCCTGCGAGCTACGCGAGCCCAGGGATACTTTGCCTTCGGGCATAGTGCGGGGAGCCAATTCCTGCATCGCAAAGTGGCCTTCTCCCCGGACCCGAGGCTGTTGTTGGCCGTCTCCGCCAATGCCGGGTGGTACACTTTTCCCTCGATTGAGGCGTCATGGCCCTATGGGTTTAAGGGAACCGGAATGGAGCAGGCAGATCTGGTTCCTTTTCTCGCCTCCAACCTGTTCATTCTTCTGGGAGAGGAAGACAATGACCCCCAGCACCGTTCTCTCCGGCGCGCCCCGGAGGCGATGGAACAGGGGCTCCACCGGTTTGAGCGGGGGCACCAGTTTTTTGCGGCGGGAGCGGCTCTGGCGGAGGAGCTGGACGTGCCCTTTGCCTGGCAGCTGGATACCGTTCCGGGGGTGGCTCACAGCAATAGCCAGATGGCCCCGGCGGCGGCGCGGATCATGGCCGGGGCGATGGCCCAGATGAACCCCCCGGATTCCCTTTTTTGGATCAAGCAGGGGCTGGCGGTCCTCATCATCGGGGTCACCGCCTTTTTTATTATTCGCCGGTATCAAACTCATGCCACCTTGTTCTTGGCAGGTTTTGCTCTGTTGACCCTGACCTATATCTTCGGAATCGTGATGGGGACAGGAACCAATGGTTTAGAAGATTCGCCTACCGGCTGGTTTGGTTTCGATCTCTTTGCGGTGGTGAAAGAAAGCTTCTCCTCGAGGACGGCCACGATCGGGATGATCATTATGGCGGCTGGCGGTTTTGCCCGCTACATGAGCCATATCCATGCTTCGAAGGTGTTGGTGTCCTATGCCATTAAACCGCTTGGCTTTATCAAGAACCCTTACCTGCTGCTCGCCTTTTCCTATATCCTCGGGCAGATCCTTAACATTTTCATCCCCAGTGCGACCGGGTTGGCCATGTTGCTCCTGGTCGCCCTGTTTCCGACCCTGGTCCATCTCGGGGTAAGGCCTGTGGCGGCCGCAGCGGTGATTGGGACGACATCCTGCCTCGACCTGGGGCCGGCCTCCCCGGGGAGTAATGTGGCGGCCACGGTGAGCGGGATGGAGCCTGTGGTTTATTTTGTGAAATACCAGATGCCGCTGGCTACGGTCATGATTCTCGTGATCGCGGCCCTGCATTATGTCTGGCAGCGTTTCTGTGACGCAAGAAGTGAACCGACGGAGGCGGAGCGAGAGTTGATCCAAACGGAGATGGAGCAGGAAGGCCATGGCATGCCCGCCGTTTATGCCTTTCTCCCCCTTCTGCCCTTGGGGTTGCTCCTGGTGTTCAGTCCTTTGGTGATCACCGCCATTCAGGTAGATGTTGTGACGGCCATGTTGATCAGTCTCTTTGTGAGCATGGGATTTGAAGCCATTCGCTTGCGGAGCTTAAAAAACGCTCTGGAGGGGATCGTACAGTTTTTTAAAGGGATGGGGGACATTTTCGCGACGGTGGTCACGCTGGTGATTGCGGCCGAGACTTTTGCTGTTGGAATCATGTCAACCGGGCTGATTGATTCGTTGATCGACATGGTGGAAAATACTGGCTTTGGGCCCATCGCCATGGTGGTTGCCTTGGTGGTGTTGATCGGTTTCACCGCGATCCTGACCGGGAGTGGCAGCGCGCCTCTCTTCAGTTTTGCCAAGCTGGTGCCGGGGATTGCCGGTCCCCTGGAGGTGGCCGCGGTTTCGCTCATCCTGCCGCTCCAGCTGGCTGCCGGGGTGTTCCGAAGCATGTCTCCGGTCGCCGGTGTGATCATTGCCGTTTCCAGCGCGGTGAAGGTGAGTCCATTCGACATCGTGAAGCGCACCTCGATCCCTATGTTGGGCGGAATTCTCGCCATGCTGATCTGGCAGGGCTTGTTTGGTTGAGCCGCCCCGGGAGCAGGGAGGCGTTGCCTGGGAGGAAATCCCTTGAAGTTGCCAGGGTGTGGATTACCCTGATTTTTCCGGATTCAAGATTAATCTCCTGACCTAGCGTGGTAGAACTGGCCATCATTGTACCCACACTGAATGAGGGCGGAAATGTAGAATCGCTCTATCATGAGATCGTAGACACGCTGGGCGATGGGTCCTGGGAGCTGCTGTTTGTGGATGATGATTCGGTAGACGATACCCGCGACCGGGTGTATGCTCTAGGAGATGTCGATAGTCGGGTGCGCTTGATCCACCGTATCGGGCGGCGTGGGTTATCTTCGGCCTGCCTGGAGGGAATGGCGGCGAGTCGCTCCACCTATATCCTGGTGATGGATGCCGACCTTCAGCATGACACGCGGCAGATACCGCAACTCCTTGCGGCTGTGAAGGAGCAGGATGCCGACCTGGCGGTGGGAAGTCGTTTCCTGGAGACTGACCCGGTCCAGGGATTGAGCGCGATACGGGAACGGGGGAGTCGCTGGGTAAATCGGGCAATCAAACGCATGACCAGGATGGAAATGACGGATCCGCTGAGCGGTTTTTTTCTGATGCCTCGTACTACGTATTCGAAAATCCAATACAGAGTGTCAGGCCTGGGCTTTAAGCTCTTGTTGGATATCTTGCTGAGTGCCCCGAGGCCCTTGCATGTGGTGGAAGTTCCGTTTCAGTTTCGGAACCGGCAGGAGGGGGAAAGCAAACTCGATATATCCATCGTAGGCGAATTTCTGGGACTGATGCTGGAGAAAATGACAGGCGGCCGAATCCCGGTGCGCTTTCTCTCGTTTGTCACAGTGGGGTGTGTCGGAGCGGTGGTACACTTGTCCATCATGTATGTGCTCTATCTTGTGTTGGGATTCAGTTTCCTGATTGCACAGGTGGCGGCCACCTATGCGGCGATCGTTTTCAATTTCCTTCTCAATAATATTTTCACATACCGGGACCAACGGATCTGGCGGGTGGGCCCGCTGATCAAGGGCGGGGTGCTGTTTACCCTGGTCTGTTCGGTGGGGGCGTTCAACAACATCCTCGTGGCCGAGGCGCTGTACCGGTGGGGCAGGCCGTGGTTCGTCGCTTCCCTGACCGGGTCCATTTACGGGTCCGTCTGGAATTATTTTGTGACCAGCTTCCTCGTCTGGTTTAAAAAATCCTGAGCATGGGCGAATACAATTATGATTCCATCCCCCCCGGGTATTACGACCGCATCTATCTGAAAGGTCGAGGGATCCAGAGCAAATGGCACCAGTTGAAGTTTCATTTCTTTGAGCGGGCCTTGCCGGTCGGAGCGGAGGTCATCGATCTCGGATGTGGGCCGGGCACCTTTCTGGGCAACCTGCGGAGGGAGCAGCCTGGACATGGATATGACTTGTCCGCCCCACAGATCGCATACGCGCGCCAGACCTACTCGAAACCTCACCTCGCTTTCGACACGATGGAGGGCGATCGGGTGGAGCACCCGGATGCTTCGGCCGATATCGTAACGCTGATTGAAGTGATTGAACATGTCGACCCGGCTACGGTATCCAAGTTGTTTGCAGAGGCCTACCGCCTGCTGAGACCAGGGGGACGTTTACTGGTATCGACACCAAACTACGGGAGCCTGTGGCCCGTGCTGGAGAAAGTCGTGAATGCCCGGGCCGAGGTGACCTACGAGGATCAGCACATCAATTGCTTTAAAAGGAAACGGTTGGCTGAGGAACTGGCCACGGCTGGATTCACCCGGGTTCGGGTTTCCGCTTATCAGGCCAGTGCCCCCTTCTGGGCCGGGCTGAACTGGCGCCTGGCCGATTGGGTGGACTGGGTGGAGGCGGGGTCGGTTGCTCCCTGGCTGGGGTTTCTTCTCTTTGGCGAGGGCACGCGGCAATAAATTCCCTCATCGCTTAAGGTAGCCGGCTAGCTTGAGGCGGTCTGCCCTCAGGCGGCGGGATAGGATAAACCATCATGGCTCCCTATCGGGACGGCCTTCGACCATTCTCAGGCGAGCAGCACCCCGGCTCCAAAATTGAAGTGAGAAATGAGGAGTGGTTTAATTCAGATAATAATCTCACCAGTCTCTATGGATTGTCTTGGGTAACGAGATCTGCCCGGGCCTGCTGGAGGTTTGCCCGGGCCTCACGGTGATCGGGTCGTTGGATGAGGGCGGCCTCGAAATAGGCGATGGCTTCAGCGTAGTTCTGGCGGTAACCCGCTTCGAGAATGCCCAAGTTGTTGAGAGCGTTAGCCAGTTCATCTGCATTAATTGCAAGGGAACGGGCCTGGAGGTATGCCTGTTCCGCCAGATCCGGATGACCTTGATTCCACTCAAGGTCGCCCAGCGTGGAGTGCAGTCCGGCGGATCCGGGGAAGGCCCTCAGCGCTTCTCGAGTCAGGGTATGGAGGGTATCAGCCGGGATGCCTTGGGCGCCTAGTACCGATAACCAGATCACTACATAAGCATCTTCCCACGGAGCTTCATCCATAGCTGCTTCTATCCAGAATCGAGCGAATTCCAGCTGACCGGCCTGCAAATCACTCTGAGCCGTTTGGGCCTTAGCGAAGTGACAGCCGGGTCTGGAAGCGGCAGCTAAAAAGAGGTCAGGATCACTGCGCCATACACCCTGCCGTGCAGTGGTCGAAATAACGTAACCCAGCCCCAGTACGGCGATGACTGGTATGACTCCCCGCTTGGCAATGGGTATGGATTTTGTAACCTGCATCAGTCCCAGCAGGACGGTAATCCAACTCAAGGCCGGTATCGATGTATAATATTCTGCGATCGGGCCGCTTCCGATGGGGATAACATTAAGGATAGGGAAGAGAGCGAAGGCTGACCAGAGTAAGGCAAAGAGCAGGTAAGGAAAGGAGCGGAACACCTTAATGGAAAAGATAAGCGTAAGCAGGAGAGAGATCCAGGCGAGGATGGCCC
Organism: Opitutales bacterium; assembly: GCA_028280845.1. Classification (GTDB taxonomy): domain Bacteria; phylum Verrucomicrobiota; class Verrucomicrobiia; order Opitutales; family JABSRG01; genus JANQKZ01. Next base: position 100,270 of record JANQKZ010000030.1, read on the forward strand.
ATCCGATCAGTCCCGCAGGGTGTATTCCGGCAAGAAAGGAGAATCCACGAAAGGGAAAGGCGATCAGTTCCCAATGGCTCAGATATGAGATGGAGGACACGACAGGCAGCATCCAGGCTTCATGGGGGCCAATCGCAGGATTCTCCGGAATGACATTGGTTGCGCCAGAAAAATAATGCTGACGAACAAAGAGGAACAATCCCACCAAAGCAAAATGGAGGGTGATTCCCTTTACGAGAAAGAGGCGATCCTGGCGCTGCCGCCGGAGGGCGGCATCCACTAACAAAAGCATCGGCAGGGGGAGGGCGAGTTCATAACTGATGAGCGCGGCCGATCCGAAGAGTGCGCTCAACCCGAATCGAACCCATCGAGCGAATCCGGATTGATTGTGGGCTGAATCGAAGGTGAGCAGGGTTGCCAGGATGAAAGAAAAGTAGAGGGCAATGTTGAGTGCACTCGCCCAATTAAAAATGGCCAGGTTTACGGGTAAGAACAACCACACTAGCGCTCCGACCGCGCATAGCACCCTGGATGAAAACCAGTTGAGTAGGTAGGCGTAGGCAAGGGTCGTGCATAATACAGAGAGTAAGGCCCCGATCCATTGCATCGTCTCAAAGGGGAGGTGGTTCGCGTAGACGAAGTAAAAAATAAGGCTTTTGGTCGGCCGGAACATCTCATAGTAGCCGGGCCTAAAACAGTCGGTCCAGGACTCCAGGGTTTCGAGTGAATCCAGCATTCGCCAATCATCTACAATGGGTTCGACGGCTCCGGTCTGAAAGTGGATAATCAAATACAGCAGAATTCCTCCAATCAGGAGGAGGAGGGCGGCTGGGAAACCCGATTGGTTTGTGGGTGTCATCTGAAAAGCGGTAACCTCATCCAGCTGCTAAGATCGTTTTAAGCTGGTTATTTCCTGATACATCCTTGTCAGTTCATGGCCGATATAAAAATTGGAGCATGGCATTCTTTTGCGGGCAGACCCGGCTGAGCCTGGTATTGGCACAGGGTGAGGGAAAGATGCACCTTGCACATTGATTTTTTCGATCCAGCCATTTCCCTTAGTAGGAAAGCATGCCAGAGTTAGCAGAAGTCGAGTATTTCCGGAAACAGTGGGATCCGGGTATGGGAAAAGTGGTCAAGGCAGTGAAACTCCATGCCGAGAAGCGAATTTTCCGGGATGCTGACCCGGGACGAATTATTCGCGCGCTGACAGGGAGCAAGCTCAAGGCGAGTTATGCGCACGGAAAGCAAATGCTGTTTGAATTTCGCGGGGGAGGCGTGCCTCGGGCTTTTTCGGGTTGGCTTGGAATTCATTTGGGAATGACGGGTAAATTGTCGACCGAGCCGACCCCCTACGCTCCCGACAATCATGAACACCTTGTGCTGGAAATGGCGAAGCAGGTGCTGGTGTTCCGGGACCCCCGGCTATTTGGTAAAGTTCTGTTCGATTGTGAACCCGAATTCCCTGGTTTCTGGGCGAATCTTCCTCCAAGCATCCTTTCTGATGCATTCACCCGCGATGAATTAAAGGCCTTTCTTGCAAGGCGATCGAAACGACCGCTGAAGGCGATACTGCTCATGCAGGAGCGTTTTCCGGGTATTGGAAACTGGATGGCCGACGAAATTCTCTGGCAGGCCCGTCTGCATCCGGCCATGCGCGGGGGCGAGGTTTCGGGAAAGCAACTGACAGCCCTTTATCAATCCATCCGCCAGGTGAGTCAGGGAGCCCTGGATACGGTGGGGGTAGATTGGAGTGACCCTCCGGACCATTGGTTGTTCGCTCATCGGTGGAAAGATGGGGGAATCTGCCCCAAAACGGGCGAACCCCTGGTTCGCGAGGAAATTGGGGGCAGGACTACCTGTTGGAGTCCTGCCTGGCAAAAATCACCTCAGCTGTTTCTCTTCACGAAACGAGCTGGAGAGCGGGGTCACTAAGCCTGCAATTCGCTCACGTTGAGCTGACCCTTCATGATGAGGGATGGAATTTCGACGTGTGCTCAAGATTAGGGAAGTATTGTTTGCTCTTGGTCTTCATCCATTTGTCCCAGCAAGTGAAATAGAGTCCATAACTGGTCTTATATTGTGTGTGATGCGGGCTGTGGCGGGTGGCGCCGATAAACCATTTACTCAACCAATGCATATGGAATCCCTTCGGATAAATCTCGACGTTGGAATGGTTGATGACACTGGTGACGGTCATAAAAGTGAGCGGGGCAACTATCGTCCAGTAACGCATGGGGAGAAAGAGCACAATGACCGGAATGATCAAGGCCTGCAGCATCCCCTCACCAGGATGAAAAGAGAAGCTAGTCCAGGGAGAAGTGATGTGGCTCTCGTGGTGAGTCTTATGGATTAGCTTACAGATTCCTGGCTGATGCATCCAGCGGTGTAGCCAGTAGTGGCAGGTCTCATGAATAAAGGCCGCGATGAAGAAACTGAGGGGCACCAGGACTAAGAAAGGGCAGCGGCAGCGTGAAGTCGTAGTCGTGCATGCTGGAAGCTGGCCCTCACTGATATAGCCAGAATTGTCGGCACCAGGCTTTGAATTCCCGGGCTTGGGTGGCCCATTGGCCGTTGAAAAAATCCACCCGGGCCTGGCCGCCGAGGCGGCTGATTTCGTCCCACCAGGCGGTTGAGCCGACATGCTTGTTGAAGAGCACCATTTCAGCTTCGGTCAGGGTGGCGTAGGGGTTGCCATTACTCCATTGGGCGCCGAGTTGCATCATGTGAAAAGAGAGTGCGGTGGGGCTACAGACCCGCCAGTCCGTGACGAGGACATATACGCCTGAGATGGCCTGACCCCGGTTGGTCTTGGTCTGAATGACCTTGTAGTCAAACCCAGGCAGGTGGAGATCCTGCAAGGCCCGCAACAGACTGGCCGGGGACATACCGGGATGCCGGAGCAGGCGAAACGGGTAGGGGGTGCCGATTCCGTGCGAGAAACCACTATGCTGCTGGCCAAGTCCAGTGATGGGGTAGCCGAGGACGGAAGATAGGTCCGGGATATTGGGTGAGGTCGCGGTCCATTTCAGCCCGGTTTCCGGCCACATCATAGAGCGTCGCCAGCCGGTCATGGGAATCACGGTGAGTTTCCCCTTTTGCCGAGTGTTCTCTGGGATGTGGAGCCAGCCTGGAGTGCGTTTGCTGATCAAGGCCAGCTCACCGATAGTCAGGCCATGGATGTAGGGGACCTGGAAGGCCCCGACAAAGCTCATCCATTGTTTGTCCAGAGGAGGGCCGTCGACTTTCAAGCCCCCGAGAGGGTTGGGCCGGTCGAGGACAATGACTTCCACATCGTGTTGAAAGCAGGCCTCCATGGCGTAACGCATGGAGCTGGTGTAGGTGTAAGAGCGGGTGCCGATATCTTGGAGGTCAATCACCATGACATCGATGCGGGCCAACATTTCCGGGGTGGGGCGTCGCGTCGCACCATAAAGGGAAAAGACGGGAAGGTTGGTCCGTGGGTCGATGGCGTCGCTCACCTTTTCGTTGGCCGCGGCATCTCCGTAGATGCCATGTTCCGGGCCAAACAGGGCCACGAGATTGACTTGGGGGGCCCGTTTCAAGACCTCGGCTGAGCTGGTGCCGAAGCGGTTGACGCCAGCGGCGTGAGTAAAGAGGCCGACGCGCTTTCCGCGGAGTTCCTGAAACCCCCCACGCTCGAGGGTGTCGATGCCGAGCAGGATCGGGTTGGCCGCCGAGGCGGCTAAATTAAAGATTAAAAACTGAAAACTAAAAATTAAAGGTAACCTGGCCATATGTATTGGAAAATTAGGGACAAATTCAGCTAAATTGATTCAAAATGGCTTCCCGCAGACGGGTCGGGCCCTGCTCCAGGTTTTTCTCTAAGGGCCAGTCCGGGTGACCGATGGAGGTGGCGGAGAAATCCAAAAATTCCCCCCTTAGCTCATCGATGTTCGAGAGGTCGACCCGGCCGCAAAAGAGATGGACCGCGTTTTTCCGGTTCGCCCTGGCTATTTCGATAATGGAGAAGGGGCCTTTGCCCTGAAGAGAAGAGGCATCAAACTTTCCTTCGCCCGTAATGATGATGTCGGATTCGGCCACATGTTTGTCCAGCTCAAGCCAGGTAGATACGAGGTCGAAGCCGGGAACAAGTTTCGCCCCGGCTGCTACCATTAGCCCGAAACCGATGCCTCCAGCCGCCCCGGCCCCGGGCGTCTCCAGCAATGAAGCCGGTTGCTCAAAATACTGACAGAGCATTGCGGCCAGGCGGTGCCCCTGGGTTTCGAGATAAGGCTGGTCCGCGTCTTGAATCCCTTTTTGAGGACCATAAACCCGGGCAGCACCGTTTTCCCCGAGGAGGGGATTTGTGACATCGCAGGCAATCCGGATGGGGGGGAGGCCGACTCTCGCCGGATGTTCCAGGGTGCCATCCAAGTGATGAATATCGGGCCAAGTCGTCGGAGTGATCTGGTTGAGCCCCCGGCCCTCTGAATCGAAAAACTGGAGGCCCATGGCCTCAAGGGCGCCGAGGCCTAAATCGCTCGTTGCGCTCCCCCCAATGCCGAGGAGAATAGCATCGGCACCCTGTTCAATGACGAAAGCCAGCAGCTCGCCTGTGCCGAAGGTGGATGTGTCCATGGCATTGCGTTCATGCCTGCGAAGGAGCTCCAACCCACTGGCTTGGGCCATCTCGATGATGGCCAGGTTCCCGGTGGCAGGCAAATCCAGCAAAGCCCTGGCAGGGGCCGGGACGCGCTCGAGGGAGACGAGGCCGATGAGGGCGACTCGCTCGCGAAAGCGTGGACCCAGAACCGGAATCTGCTTGAACATCCCGCTGGCAGCCTCAGTCATGATCTCACAGAAACCTTCTCCCCCATCGGTGAGGGGTGTGCCCAGGGTGGACCAATCCGGCTGGGCCTCGCGCAAGGCGTCAGCAGCGACGACGCAAGCCGTCTTGGCAGTCATGGAGTCCTTAAATTTATCGAAGGCAAGTAAGACTTTCTTCATAATAGAGATTCAAACTTCTATTCCCGCCATCGGCATGCGCGCAAGCTTCGACGGTCCAGGCCGTGCCTGGAAATAACCATAAAGCTTGTGACATGCATCGGTGTAGCGGGAGCGGTCTACAATCGACTTGTGAAATATCCTACCTTGGGTCATTCCTAACCTTATTTATGATGCCAAATTGGAAACTCCCCTGTTTATTTCAACTTGGCTTCATGGCCTTTGCCTGGGTTTTCGTCGGATTCCATATCCTTCCTCTTACGCTCGAGGGTGAGGACCCCCCCCAGCCCGATGCTGGAGTATTTGGCAAGGAGCGCTTCGAAGCCCTGGACTTGGCGGGAAAGTGGGAAACGTCCTTTTTTGATTCCGGTATAGGCGACCGGGAGGACGGCAACTGGCTGGATGGGAAGTGGCGGAAAAAGTGGTTTCTAGACGGAGAAATTGCCTCCGTCCGGAACACCAGGCAGGGGCTCTTGCTTGCGGCGGGTCCCCGCTGGAGAGACGATGCGCACCATATGGTCCTCTGGACCCATGAGAGTTTTGCAGGGGATGTGAAGATTGAATATGAGTTTACCCGAGCCGATTTTGAGGATTCCTCCGTGCTCATCCTTTATATCCAGGCTACGGGCAGCGGGGAAGGGCTATACGAGGAAGACATCTCGGCGTGGAAGGGCTACCGATCCGTTCCCAGGATGAGCAAATATTTTCGCAACTTAAATACCTACCATATCAGCTATGCCACCGGCGGACCCCATTTTCATGGGGGTGAGGACTATGTCCGTGGACGACGGTACAATCCTGCGATCGAGGGACTGCGTGGTTCTGAAATCGCTCCGGAGTATGCAGACACCGGGCTCTGGAAACCGGGCGTCACCTACAAAATGACCACGATCAAAGCGGATCGCGAAATAGCAATGAAGGTGGAGGGACCTGGAAAGACGGCTTACTTCTATTTCCACAATGAACACCATCCGACCATTACTCATGGACGGATCGGGTTGCGCCAGATGTTTACCCGGTCTTCTTATTATAAGAATATTCGGATTAGCGAGCGAGCTCCCTAACCACTATTGAATGTCCGTGCATACCTGGATCCACTTCCTTACAGTTCAGTTTCTGCTGTTTCCTATCCTGCTATTAGGAGGGCAAGCCATGGCTGATATGGAGTTCGACGCTTACGGGGGCAACACCGCGATAAAGGCCGAAGCCACGGGATTTTTCCATATCCAGCAACTGGACGGCCGCTATTTCCTCATCACGCCGGAGGGGCATGGCTATCGCGCGCTGGGGATCAATCACTTTCACATGATGACCAACCGAGATTTCGATGGGGCTATCCGCAAGATCCGAAGTTGGGGATTTAATGCGGGTTGCTACCAGGGACCGCGCTGGATGTGGAACCGGTACCCGTTAACCAAGGGGATCAATCTGGTCCCGATCAATCAGTGGTTGCCTGATGACCGGTATGCCTATAAGGATGTGTTTGAAGTCTCTTTCCTCGCTCAGTTGGAGGAAGAGATCCGTGGCACCGCTGAAGCGCTGCGGGACAATCCCAACCTGATCGGTTATTTCTGGACCGATATCCCCAACTGGAAAGGCGATCGCCATGGGGAGGATTGGATCTCTTTTTATCAGAATCTTCCGCCGGAATCTGCGGGCGGACAGGTCTGGGCCAGTTGGAAACAAGAGAATCCGGGGGCTACCGAAACGGACTTTCTGGCTGTCATTGCCAGGCAGCTCTATGCCAAGGCATATGCGTTCCTCCGCAAATACGATCAGAACCACCTGCTCTTTGGCGATCGTTACCATGAGATCGATATGCCGGATCATGTGGTGCGGGAAATCCTGCCCTATATCGATGCCATTGCGATCCAGCCGACCAGCCGTGAGTTTAACTTTGAGTTCTTTGACATGGTCTATGAGCGGTATGGAAAGCCCATCTACATTGCCGACCACGTCAGTTCGTTTGCCACGGAGGAGTATCCGGTGACGATGGGGCAGGCGGCGAAGGATCCGGAATCCTATATGGCCTACTATCATCGTTATGTCACCGCGGCCCTGTCTCGACCCTACATGATCGGGTATAACAAATGCCAGTATCAGGATCAGGTCGTACCGGGTATGTTGAAGCAGGGCCTCCTGCAACAGAATGAGGAACCTTATCCGGTTCTGGACGGGGTGCGGGCCGCCAATTTCAAGGCTCTTGAATACGCATATTCCGGGACAGAACCCGGTAATATGTTTCGTCAGTCCAACACTGAACCATAACTTAAACCTCCTTGTCGCGGCCTCTCGGGCATTTTACAAATAAGTCGACGCCCTGGGAGAGAGGACAGCTAAGTTTACTCCTTTCGAAACGCGCGTCCGAGACGAGGGGATTCTCGGCCCCGAATGACCAGGGGGTCCCAACCATAGCCCAAAGCATCAAGCGCGTCCGAAAGGTGATTCTCATGGAAATCTCTGCCGATGAGGGCTCCATCCTGTTTCATCTTGGGCAGCCAGGTTTGTATGGCCTGGCGGTGGAAGTCCACTGTGCTGGTCCGGTAGTTGAAGAGATCGTAAAATACAAAGTCCAGTGTACCATCTTTAAACGCTTTCGCTGCATCTAGAATATCGGCTTTTATCAGTTGCGCACGCTGGCCGAAACGCGCCGCAATCCGTCGGGCACGCTCCTCGTGTTTCCTATTTTGCGCATAAGGCCCGGAATCGGACACCTTCCAGTTGTCGACTCCCCAGAGCTGTAACTCCGAGTTTGCCTTGAGGCACCGTCCGAAACTCTGGCCCGCCTTCACTCCCAGCTCTGCGCCAGTCCGGTAGCTTTGCTCTTTCAGGAAGATCGGCAGGTCCCTGCGCCAAAGTTTGTATTGGTAGCGAGCCAGCCAATTCGAGGAGGCCTTTTCATGCTTTTGGTTCAATGTATCCATTAAATCATGAAGTTTAATTCGTGAAATTAATTTCGCTATAAACCCATGAGATGCAAACTTGTTCCAAAAAAAGTTGGGGTAATGGGCCGGAAGGCCGGGACGCGGAGCCTCGCGGCCTTCCGTGAAAAAGTGACTAGTCAGTCATTTTACTGTTGACTGACTAGTCACTTCAATTCAAATAAAAGGCATAACCTTTAATTCGATACAACAATCCTCCCCTCCTATGACACACATTGATCCCACCTCCCCCATCCTGGTTACGGGCGCCACGGGCTATGTAGCCGGCCGGCTCGTAAAATTGCTTTTGGAAAAAGGCCACACCGTGCACGCCGCGGTGCGCGACCCGGGCAAAACGGAAAAACTCAAATACCTGAATGCTCTGGCCGAGTCGCTTCCTGGTCAGATTCATTACTTCAAATCCGATCTCCTGACCGAGGGCTCCTATGCGGAGGCCATGGCGGGGTGCGAGCTTGTGTTCCACACGGCCTCCCCCTTTGCCATGGGGGTAAAGGATCCGCAGAAGGAACTGGTTGATCCGGCCAAACTGGGAACACGCAACGTGCTGGAGGAGGCGAGCCGGACGCCGTCCGTGAAGCGCGTAGTGGTCACGAGCAGCATGGCCGCGATATATGGGGACAATGTGGACCTGAAGCACACCCCAAATGGAGTATTTACTGAGGAAATATGGAATACCACCTCCTCGTTAAAGCATCAGCCCTATTATTACTCAAAAACCGTGGCGGAAAAAGAAGCCTGGGATATTGCGGGGAAACAGGACCGCTGGGATTTGGTGACGATCAATCCGTCCTTCGTTCTGGGACCTGGCATAAACCCGCACTCGACGGGAGAAAGCTACTCCACGGTGAAGCAGATGGGGGATGGAACCCTGAAGGCTGGAGCGCCGAAGATGGGCATCGGAGTGGTGGACGTTCGCGATGTAGCTTTGGCCCACTATAAGGCCGGGACGACTCCGGAAGCGGCAGGTCGGTATCTGACCTCGGCTCACAACACGGATTTATTTGATATGGCCCAGGAGTTACTCCCCAAATACGGGAATGACTATCCTCTGCCCCGGAAGCCCCTTCCGAAGTGGTTGGTGTGGTTAGTGGGTCCCATGCTGAACCCGGGGATTACCCGCAAGGTGGTTTCGCTGAACACCGGATTCCCCTGGAAGGGCGATAACTCCAAAATTCGGAAGGAGCTCGGAATCGAATTTCGACCCCTTCGGGAAACGATGGAAGAGATGTTTCAGCACCTGATCGATAATGGGGTCCTGGAAAAGAAGGCATAACCTCTAAACCTGAAATGAGTATGATGAAAAAAGTAGCATTAATCACCGGAGCTTCTGCAGGCATGGGGAAGGATTTTGCCCTTCGTCTGATCCAGGAGGGGTACGAAGTGTATGGAGCCGCACGCCGGGTCGAAAAAATGAAAGATATCGAGGAGGCCGGCGGACATGCCGTCGCCCTCGATATCACCGATGAAGCTATGATCGAGGCTGCCGTCAACCGAATCGTTGATGAGCAGGGCAGGATCGATGTCCTGATTAACAATGCAGGATATGGTTCCTGGGGGGCAGTTGAAGATGTCTCTCTTGAGGAAGCTCGGCGGCAATTTGAAGTCAACCTGTTTGGTCTCGCCCGCCTGACCCAGCTGGTGCTCCCCTATATGCGACGGGAAGGATTCGGGAAGATCATTAACATCAGCTCGGTTGGTGGCAAAATTTATATCCCCTTGGGCGCCTGGTATCATGCGACCAAGCACGCTTTGGAGGGGTGGTCCGATTGCCTGCGGTTTGAGGTGGAGCCCTTTGGAATCGACGTTGTGATTATTGAGCCCGGTGGGGTGGAGACGGAGTTTGGAGACGTCATGAATGAACACTTGGTTCAGGCTTCTGAAAACTCAGCCTACAAAACCCTGATAGAACACTACAATCGATTGATGCAGGATTTCGGAACTCAGGCTGCCCCGCGTGTGATTACCGACCTGATTGTGAAAGCCCTGAAGGCGAAAAAACCAAAAACCCGGTATTCGGCCGGCACCATGGCAAAGCAGATTTTAATCATGCGCCGGCTGCTGAGCGACCGCATGTTTGACAGGATGCTGCGGAGCATGCTGAAGATGAAATAAGATCCTGTTATTCCTGTCTGAACCCAATATGTCTGATAAACGTACCCAACTGATCGAGGCCACGGTTGATCTGTTCTCGAAAGAAGGATTCTGGAATACATCAACCGCTCGCATATCCAAGCATGCACAGGTGGCCACCGGAACCCTGTTTAACTATTTTCCCTCGAAAGAAGCCTTAATCGATGCGGTTTACCTTCAGCTGAAGAAGGAAGTCCGTGATTTCGTCCTGGAAGCCTATCCGGAAAGGGGTGAGTTGAGGGAGCGGATGGATCACATCTGGGATCATTATGCGATGTGGGCGGTCGCCAACCCGGTGCGCTACCGATTGCTGGAACAGCTCCGGTTGTCGGATCTCGTCAGTCAGGCTGCCATTGATAAGATGGAGGAGGAATTGGCTTTCATGTTTGAGGTGGTTGGGGAAGCTCACAAACAGGGTTTATACGGTAAGCTCCCTTTTGGATTCGTCAGTATGATCATCCATGCCCACCTGGAAACGACGATTAACTACGCCATTGCCCAGGGCCTGTCGGGGCGGAAGTTGAAAAATCATTTGAAGCTCGGGGCGGAGACGCTCTGGCAGGGGATCGGGGCTAAGGGCTGATCTGTCGCGACGTGAAGTCGCTCCTACAGAATTATTGATAGAGTCAGGAGGTTGAAACTTCGGTAAGGTGGACCGATGGTTCAGGATGCGGAAAAAAAAGGATCTCCCGGTGAAATCCTGCGCGATGTGCGGGCGGCCCTTTGCGTGGCGAAAGAAGTGGGCTATGTGCTGGGACACGGTAAGATATTGCTCGGAGCGGTGTCGGCGCAATCGGTCTTCCCTCCATGGCAATTGAGGGGCGATGGGATCCTTATTTAAAGGTAACCTTGTGGACATTCCGCTGGTCGAGGGGCTCGAGGTCCTCGAGGGAGAGGACGTGGGTGTCGCCGATGCGGAAGTTGTCAAAAACGAATTCGTTGATGGTGTGTTTCCCGCTCAACACATTGACCACATGGGGTGGGTAGGCCGGGTCGGTTTCGAACCAGATATCTTTGAAGGTAAAGTGTTCGTAGCTGACTTCACCTGTGCGTGAACCCAGGTAGAAGAGCCGGTTCACCTGGGCATCGACCCGGATGTCCTCGAAGTGCTTGTTCCGGGCGGTAAACTCCTGGGCGGTCCGGTAGGTTCCAGCCAGGACAGCCCGGTTGGAGGATCGGTTTTCATCGGTGGAGAGCTCGACGCCTTCGGGCATCCCGGGGCGGGCGGCTTCGGGCGTAGGCAGGTTGTCCCACTCCCCGCGCAGGACATCGACACGCTTCACCGTGACATGTCGGTTGTTATCGGTAGACCCGCTCCAACCGAGTTGCATGCAGGCACCGTTGACCATAGCCCAGTAGACGCAATCCTCGATGGAGCCCTGGTTCACGTAGGTGGCATCGTCGTTTACCCGCATGAAGGATCCCCGTTTGTGCACCCCGTGTATGCCATCGCTGGATACCCGCCAGCCAAAGGCTTTCAGGTTTTCATTGTGGTAGGCTCCGGTTATGCAGAAGTGGTAGGGGTGGGCGACCAGGAGGCCTTCGAAGTGGCTGGAGGTGTCGTCGGGTTCGCCCTCGGGATGCCGATAGGCAAGAATGCCGCGGATCCGCTCCCCTTCAGGGCTGATCCAGGTGGGATAGCTTTCGCGCCAATCCGGCGTAGCTTTGGCAAAGGGCCAGCGGGACCCGATCAGCATGCCACGACCCATGACTTTGAAACCCGGTTTTCGCACCTCAATGCGGCCATCGACGATGGTGTTGGAGGGAATGTAAAGAGCATCATGGGGGCTGTCGGGTAGAATAAGGATGCGGTTCAGGTCATCCATGTGGGGGGATGTGGAATCGACGACCCCGGCGGGCAGCTCAAGGACATTGCCATCGGGTCTTTTTGAAATGGGATTGAGAAAGAGGAGCAGGCCGTCGTGGAGAGCTTCGGTATCGTCTGGCGGGGCATTGACCTCGACGAGGACGCTGCGCGTAAAGACATAGGGCTCGACCTCAAATTCGATCCAATCCTGCCCGTGGCGCTGGCTGGATTTCAGTTCGGCCAGTCGGGTAGGCTTTAACCTTAGGGTGTGAATCTCGCTTCCCACCAGCAGCTCCACCCGGATTCGGATGCGCTGGTCGGCATCGACCTGGGCGACATGGACGGCGGTCTCGCTATGTTTGGGGGGGAGGGTCTCCGGGTCGATGTAATCGGGCCAGAGACGGTAGGTCGCGGTGGCGTGAATAGCGGCATCCCATGGGGTGGGGTCCGCCGCCGTTTTGACCAGGACCCGGTAGAGGGGAGAAAGCTCAACCCCACTAGGGTAAGCCTCAGGTCCGGGCACAGGAACGAAGCGATCCAGGTTCGCCTCCGCGACCAGAAGGGAGAGTAGCGAGAAGCTTAGAAAAGCACTGAACCCTTTGACAAACATTAGACTCGGAAATATCGCTCCGCCCGTCGGGCAATCTCCGGGTAGTCGACCTTGTAGGGGCACCGGTCCCGAAGCTTCTCCAACTCCGCCAGCTTATACGATTTGGACTTCGCAGAAAGTTTGGCGTACAGCTCTCGGGCGGAGACATCACCATCCTGCTCGTAATAGTTTACATAACGGGAAATATCCCGGAAAGCGTATTGAATTTCCGGTCCGTGATCACGGCAGGATTTACAGCCCGGGCACATGGGAACAGGAGAAACCATGGCCACCTCTTCCAGCGCCTGACGGGCTTCGGAGTCGATGCTTCGATACGAGCGGGCGGCGTTGGTATTCTCGACCAGCTGCTCGTCGTTGTCCATGGCAGAGCAGATGGAGGCGATGCGCTCGTCACTCCACACTTTGTGCAGCAGGGCCTGGTGGGAGGTCAAATTCTGCTTTTCCAGCTCGGGGTGCTGTTTGGGCATGCGGGCGAAGGGGCGCATCTCCTTCATGCTGATTAAACCGATGCCTGCATCATAAAGTCGGTCCAGGGCCTGGTCGAACTCGTCCCCTTTCTGGAAGAAGGTGCTGTATTGCAGCATGATGGCATCGAGGAAGCCGCCATCCGCCGCTGCGTTCAGGTATTGCAGCAGGGCGCCATCGTGACAGGAGAATCCGACCATGCGGGCTTTGCCGGACTCTTTCAATTTGTCCGCCACCTTGCGGAAGCGATCGCTCTTGGGCCAGTTGAGCGAATCCCTGCCATGCTCATCGAGGCCTATGCCGTGGAGGAAGAAGAGATCGAGGTAGTCTGTATTCAGAATCCGGAGACGGTCATCAATGGATTTAAGCAGGTCTTCCGGCCCCCCTCCCCAGGTGGGCTCCTTCGTCACCAGGAAGAGGTCTTTGCGTTTTTCGGGATATTGCTCAATCCACTCTCCAACATTGCGCTCCGACTGTCCGCCCCGGTAGCGGCGAGCTGTATCGAAATACCGGATACCGTGTTGCCAGGACTTTTCCAGGTATTCCGCGCTGTGCGGGCGGACCAGGCCGCCCATGCTGATGATGCCGACCCCGGGTCCATCCGGGCCGAGCTTGCGCGTTGGGAGGGGAGACGAATCCGGCTGGGTAGAGCTTGGTTTCGCCTGCGCGGACGTGTGGCCCGCAGCCAGAACGGCAGGGATGGCGACGGAAGATTTTAGAAACGACCGGCGGGAGGAAGGAGAGTCTTTCATAGGAGTGTGGAGTAGATGGGCGTGGGGATATGGGCTATGACCTAAACCTATTGTCTGGAGTTCCTCTATCAAAGGGCTTCGCCCTAGGACCGTCCTGTAGCATTCAATCTTCCTCATCGAATGGGTTGGGCATTTCATTGAGATGAAGGTGAAGTGGGAGAGAGGGCACCATTTTTCTTTTCCCGGATCGTGGGAAAATTGAGGTTGGAAAAGAAAAGGAAAGGGAAATAGAAGGCGAGTGGGGTAGCTCGGGGCCGCCCTGGTGGCGGGCTCAGGCAAAAAAGACACTTTTTTTCAAAAAAGGGCTTGCGCTAGGGTACCCCGGTGCTACTTTCGGCCTCTTTCTCATACGCCAACTGGCCGCGAGAAGCTGTTCTTTGAGCGAAAGCGTTCCGAAAAAATGTGAAGTGTTGTGCATAACAAAAACCACTTTTTTCAAAAAAGCTGTTGACGAGGGGTATGTCCCTCTTCACTATGAAACGCTTTCCCTCTTGTGGAATCACAAGTTCTTTGAAAGTTACTTTGTGCGATTGCCAGGTCCCGGACTGGGGCTAAGCAATGGCCTTACACAAATCCTTTGCACAATACATAATAATAATATGCCCGGTCTCACGACTGGGTGTAGTCCAAACGAATCCAAAAGGATTCTTCGGACTCTCAAGCAACAGTATTTAAATATACTCGTTCGGAGAGTTTGATCCTGGCTCAGAGTGAACGCTGGCGGCGTGGTTCAGACATGCAAGTCGAGCGGGATTGTTTAGTTTGATGCTTCGGTTGATTTCTAAACATGAGAGCGGCAAACGGGTGCGTAACACGTGAACAACTTGCCCCGAAGTGGGGGATAGCCCGCCGAAAGGCGGATTAATACCGCATGTGATGTTCTCCTGCATGGGAGAAACATTAAAGCTTGTAATGGCGCTTCGGGAGAGGTTCGCGGCCTATCAGCTTGTTGGTGAGGTAACGGCTCACCAAGGCTAAGACGGGTAGCGGGTCTGAGAGGATGATCCGCCACACTGGAACTGAGACACGGTCCAGACACCTACGGGTGGCAGCAGTTTCGAATAGTTCGCAATGGGCGAAAGCCTGACGACGCAACGCCGCGTGGGGGATGACGGCCTTCGGGTTGTAAACCCCTGTCACCAAGGAACAAAAACCGGTGAAGAGCCGGCCTGAGCTAACTTGGAGAGGAAGAGGTGGCTAACTCCGTGCCAGCAGCCGCGGTAATACGGAGACCTCGAGCGTTACTCGGATTCACTGGGCGTAAAGCGTGCGTAGGCGGCATTGTGTGTCGGGTGTGAAATCCTGTGGCTTAACCATAGAACTGCGCCCGAAACTACATTGCTAGAGTTCTGGAGAGGTAAGTGGAATTTCCGGTGTAGCGGTGAAATGCGTAGATATCGGAAGGAACACCAATGGCGAAGGCAGCTTACTGGACAGATACTGACGCTGAGGTACGAAAGCGTGGGGAGCGAAAGGGATTAGATACCCCTGTAGTCCACGCCGTAAACGTTGTACACTAGGTTTTAGAGGATTCGACCCCTTTAGAGCCCAAGCTAACGCGATAAGTGTACCGCCTGAGGACTACGGCCGCAAGGCTAAAACTCAAAGGAATTGACGGGGCCCCGCACAAGCGGTGGAGCATGTGGCT
>JANQKZ010000027.1 GCA_028280845.1 Opitutales bacterium
CTCCCGATCTCCGACTTCCGACCTCCGACCCAAGCCCTCCCCTAAATCTCAGATCGAATCCGCCCGATATTATTGAATTCAGGCAGGGAAAATTTTAAACTATTTCCCAATCCCATGCCCCACCTGAGTAAACCCCTGATCGGCGGCTTCCTGCTCTCCGCGAGCCTGACGTTGGCTGAAATGATCCCTTTTGTCCTCCCTTGGGACGATACCTCGGACAACATCACCAATCTGAGTGATACCCTGCACCCGGCCGGAAGCCGGGGATGGGTCACCGTAAATGGGGAAGAATACGAACTGGATGGGGAGCGCATCCGTTTCTTCGGAGTGAACATCGGGGCTTCGTCCTGCTTTCCTCCCGCCAGCATGGCACGACCAGTGGCCCGGCGTATGGCTCGCTTCGGTCTCAATGTCGCCCGCTTCCACCACATGGAGGCCCAATGGGCAAACCCCAGCCTCATCGATTACACGCAGGGCAATTCACGAACCCTGAGCCCGGTTGCCCTGGATCGCCTGGATAGGTTTGTCAGTGAATTGAAAGACGCAGGCGTCTATACCAATCTCAACCTGCTCACCAGCCGGGTGTTTTCCACCGGTGATGGCCTGCCCGCCGATTTTGTAGAACCCGAGCAGAAAATTCACCACATCCTGGCCTTCTTCCATGAGCCTTCGCTTGAGCTTCAAAAGGAGCACGCCACAAGTATCCTGGACCACACCAACCCCTACACCGGACTGCGTTATGCCGACGATCCCGCCGTTGCCTTTGTCGAGATCAACAACGAAAATGGCCTCATCCACCAGTGGTTTGACGAAGGATTGAATCATCTCGGCCCCACCCTGGAATCCGACCTCGCAGGAGATTGGAACACTTGGCTTGCAGAGCGGTTTCCGAACTCAGACGCCCTCCGCGAAGCCTGGGGTGCCGTGAATGAACCCTTCGGGGAATCGATGATCGCCAATTCGGATTTTGCGTCCGGCACCAGCGGATGGAATTTCGAACAACACCAGGGCGCGGAAGGCTCCCTCACCCCGGGTGTCTACGGGGGACGACAGGGAGCAAGAATCAGCACGACCACAACAGGTAGTAACTGGCACATTCAATTATACTATACCGGCTTGAGCGTGACCGAGGGCCAGCTTTACACCGTTCGCTTCTGGGCGCGGGCCGATGAAACGACAACCCTGGAGCCCCGCTTCACCCTGGCATACGACCCCTGGTCCAATGTCGGCCTCAATGTGTCCGTGCCCCTGACCACCGAGTGGCAGCAAATCGCACTCACCTTTTACGCCAATTCCACCGACGAAAATACCCGCTTCGGCTTCACCGGATTGGGGGATCGACAGGGCTATATCGAACTGTCCGACATCGAAGTCTTTCCCGGAGGAACCATCGACCCTATCCCTGAGGGAACCCGTCTCGAAGATCAGACGATCCCTCTGCTGAAACCATCCGATGATCAGACCCTCGAGAAGCGTAAAACCTGGCTCCAGTTTCTGCGAGACCTGGAATATAGCTACTGGGAGGAGATGACCCGCTTCATCAAGGAGGATTTGGGGTATCCGGGCATCGTCTGGGGCACCACCATCATGAACTCTCCCCCCAGCGCACAGGCGCAAATGGACGCCATTGATACCCATGTCTACTGGAAACACCCCCAGTGGACTGGCGCCAACCCCTGGGATCCCATTGCCTGGGAGGTGGAGAATGAATCCATGGTCAATGATCCCGAAGCTGGTGGGTTCGAACAACTTGCACGGGAGCGTATCGCTGGTTTCCCCCACAACGTGACCGAGTATCAACACGCATCCCCCAACACTTACAGCAGCGAGGCGGCCCTGTTTCTTGGTATCTACGCATCCCTGCAGGATTGGGACGGACTCTATATCTTTCACTACGGGAGCGGGAGCGATGATTGGGATCGAGGCTACTTCGATGGCTATTTTGATATCGATCAACATCCGCAAAAGCTTGTGACCGCTGCCATGGCCTCCCTCATGTTCCGCAGAATGGATATCAGTCCGGCCAGGGAGACGGTATCCATCGCCTTTGACCCTGATCGCGAACTCGATGTGATGACTCACCACGGCGTACCATGGAGTGTGTCCAATCTTGAGCACCTCGATGTCCCACCCACGCTCGCCCTGGTCAACAAACTCCAAATGGATTTGACCGGAGCCCTTCCCGGAACCGCGGTCGAGCCCCCGTCCGCTCCTGCCGGTCCCGCCTTTACTGCGGACACCGGGGAAATCCAATGGGATCTCTCACGCCCCGAACAAGGTATCCTGCTTTTGGATACACCCAGAGCAATCGGCCTGATCGGTTTTGATGATGACCGCACTTTTAACCTCGGTAGCCTCACCATCGACCCCGGAGACACCCTTCAAAACTGGCTGACCGTAACCTGCGTTACCACTGAAGGGGAATTCACTGCTCTCAATGCAGGCGTCCGCGGCTTGATTGCAACCACAGGGAACGCAGAGAATACCGACATGGGCTGGACAGACGATTCGCGGACCTCAGTGGGCAACCAGTGGGGGTCCAGTCCCACCCTTGTAGAAAATGTGCCCGTGACACTCACCTTTCCCGTCTCGGCCCCCCGACTCTCTGTCTGGGCGCTTGACGTCCATGGGAACCGGGAGCTTTCCCTGCCCGTCCACGGAACCACTGAAGCGACGGTCTACCTCGGTGGGAATACCGGCTCCCTCTGGTATGAATTTGAGGTCGCTCCCAATGCTGCCTTGTCTCCGCCTGTGGCCCTGACCCTGATGGAACGATCAGGCAGCACCTGCTATCTTTCCTGGCAGGATACGGAAAGCGAAAGCCGCTACGTCATCCAGATGAGCCAGGACCTTCAGGTATGGGAAAGCGTCCATTCCGTTCCGGCGAATACAACCTCGGCAATCTTGAGGAACCTTCCCACTGAGGGTGAAGTCTTCTTCCGTGTCCTCGCCACCAACATTCATTTTTCAGACAGTTAAAAAACAGCGTCTCAACCTCACCACTATGCATGAATAGGTCATCCACGAACCCTCACATTCTCCTCTTTACCCTCATTTTCATCGCGGCAACCGGCTGCACAATGACCGAAGAGCTGGATGTCGCGGGCCCCACGTTTTCTCCTGAGGGCAAACGACTGGGTGGCGCACTCGGTCAGGAAAACCCATTGTTTGACCTGGATGAAGGGCTTCCGGCCGACCTCGTGGAACAGGGCCTGGGGGCCCCCGATGATATTCGACCGCGGGAGGTGGACGGCATCCTCACCGAAGTCTGGATCTATCAGCGGACAACGCCTGGAAACACTCGCCTGGAAGCCACCGATACCCAGGAAGTTCCTGCCTTCAACCCCATCACCGGGGAACAAATTGTCCGGATAGAAAATGTATTTTCCCCCGTCACCGATCAAATCGTCGAACATACAGAACTCCTGTTCCTGGACGGAGTACTCCTGGGCTGGAAACAATACAGTTTCACAAAAAAAGAATACAATTAACCTTAAACCCTACTCCTATGCGCATCGTTACCATCGTTTCTCTTTCGTTTTCCTTATCCATTTTCTTCCTCCATACCAGCCTCCTCGCTGAAGACCCCGAAAAGGCCGACCTCCTTTCAGGAAAGTCCTTTATTGAAACTCCGGTTTACACCGAAGCAGAGGACCTCGAAATCCTTGCTCTCTTCGATGGCCTCCGGGTCGCCGATGTCAGCGACGGTTTGGACTTCGTCGGCCTCATGGGGAACATGTTGGTCGATCCGGAGATCCAGCCTTTATGGAAAGATGCCAAGGATTATACACACCGAATTATCGGAGTGGCCGTCACCGCGCGCTACGTCCCGGGCAATGATCCCCTTCCCGGCGATAAATACGACTCTTATGAGGACTTCCGTGGATGGGAAGGCAACTGGTATAATTCCTTATCTCCCGAACCCTTCGGAGATATCTGCAGAGAAGGCTCTGTTGTGGTTATTGACGATGTTGACAATGATGTCGGTTCTATTGGCTCCAACAACATCATGATCTGGAAACGCAATGGCGCCCGAGGAGTGATTACCGACAGTACTGCCCGGGATACTGATGAAATCATCACCCAGAAGATCCCCCTTTACTACCGGGGTCCTGGCCGCGGTATCCGCCCGGGACGGAATGAACTCGAATCCGTCAATATGCCGATTACCATAGGGGACGTCCAGGTCCGCCCTGGGGATATCATCGTCGCGGATGGAGACGGGGTCCTCGTCGTACCCCGAGAGTATGCAAAAACCGTGGCCAAATTTGCCCACAGAGTTCTCGATGGAGACAAGGCCGGCCGCCGCAATCTCTACAAAGAACTCGGCCTGCCCGAGGACGCTTCAGTGCGATAAGGGATCGTTGCATCCTACAACTGACTCGAAGCAGGTTTCACCCTCATTCGGCGAGTCGGGGAGGCCCCGGCTTAAGGCTGAACTGGCCTCAATGTTTGCTGCCTGCAACATCAGGGCAGCTTTTGCATTTTGCTGTTGCCATCAGTATAGCTAATACTTAACCCTTGCCCTTCAACCACGAAGATCATGGCTAAGACTCCTCCCCCCTTTGTTTTTCAAAAGCAATTCCCTGTCGGACCCGACACAACTGAGTATCGGCTTCTAACAAAAGACTTTGTTCAGACTGTCGATTTTGACGGTAAACCGATCCTGAAAGTGGACCCACGGGCCCTGACCTTTCTAGCTCAGAACGCCACCCGCGAAATCGCCTTTAAACTCAGGACTGAACATCTCGAAAAAGTAGCTGCCATCCTGGACGATCCAGAAGCCTCGGAGAACGACCGAACAATCGCCTTAACCATGCTGAAAAATGCCGCAGTCTCCGCCCATGGTGTCCTCCCCTTCTGTCAGGATACGGGCACAGCCATTATTCTGGGCAAAAAGGGCCAGCAAATCTGGACCGGAGGTGATGACGAAAAAGCGCTTTCCGAGGGTGTCTACAATACGTACACGAGAGATAACCTCCGCTACTCACAGACGGTTCCTCTAACCATGTACGAAGAAAGGAATACGGGCACCAACCTGCCTGCCCAGGTCGACATTCTTGCCACCGACGGCGATAGCTACGACTTCCTCTTCGTCGCCAAGGGGGGCGGCTCCGCCAACAAGACTTTCCTCTATCAGGAAACCAAAGCCCTATTAAACCCGGCCACTCTTGAAAAATTTTGTATCGAAAAGATGGGTACTCTGGGAACTTCGGCTTGCCCGCCCTACCATATTGCCATTGTCATCGGGGGTACTTCTGCCGAGACAACGATGAAGACCGTCAAGCTGGCTTCGACCAGGTATTACGACGGTCTCCCCACCCAGGGGAACGAGTATGGCCAGGCCTTCCGCGACTTGGCTCTGGAAGAAAGACTCCTCGGCTACACGCGGAAGATGGGATACGGCGCTCAGTTCGGCGGCAAGTATTTTGCACTCGATATCCGCGTCATCCGCCTGCCTCGTCACGGCGCATCCTGCCCGGTCGGCATCGGAGTATCCTGCTCCGCAGACCGCAACGCAAAGGGCCGAATCGATAAAGACGGTATCTGGCTGGAAAAGCTGGAAGATAACCCGAGCCGCTTTATCCCTGCCGATGCAGAAATTCCCCAGCCAAAGGATCCTGTTGCTATTGACCTCAACCGGCCCATGGCCGACATCCTGGCCGAGCTTTCCCAGTATCCTGTCGCCACGCCGCTCTCCCTGAACGGTACTATCGTCGTGGCGCGCGACATCGCCCATGCCAAAATCAAGGAGCGTATTGACCAAGGGAAGGGTATGCCGGATTACTTTAAAAATCATCCCATTTACTATGCCGGCCCCGCCAAGACCCCAGAGGGTAAACCCTCGGGCTCCTTTGGCCCTACCACCGCTGGCCGCATGGATCCCTACGTAAAACCTTTTCAGGAAATCGGCGGCTCCATGATCATGTTGGCGAAAGGGAATCGTTCCCAGCAGGTGACCGATTCCTGCAGGGAACATGGCGGCTTCTACCTGGGATCCATTGGGGGCCCCGCCGCCATCCTGGCCGAGAACAATATCAAAAAGGTCGAAGTCCTGGAGTATCCTGAGCTCGGCATGGAAGCCATCTGGAAAATCGAGGTAGAAAACTTCCCCGCCTACATCCTGGTTGATGACAAAGGGAACGACTTCTTCGCCGACGTTCGCGATGCCTGTTCCGCCTGCGCCCTCCAGGCCTACGAAACTGCCCGCGCCGAGATGGTCAGCGTTTGATTGTTTTCTATACCGGCAGGGCTCGGAAAGGGACCTCAGTAAAAGTTCCCTCAAGCATTAACCACCCGCGGCTGGTATGGCTGACTTCGCGATCCTGAAAGGGACTGTAGTGGAAGGATCCCTTTTGTGATTAGATAGCATACCCTTCAAAGTCCTTGGGTGCACCGTATCGTCCGCATTGATTTCACTGGCTCGGTCGAAGGTAAATTGGTAGTTACTGCCTAATTGCTCAGCCAGCCCAAGGATCACCAAAGTATATTCCCGGTTTGAATTGGGGGTAAACTCAATGACCGAGGTTTCTGCACAGGCAGAGTAGGTATAATCTACAAAATCACCTAGGGTTTCGTCAATGACCCCAAAAGAAGGAATATAGTCATTCACACCTTCAACCTCAACTGCGAGGAGACCCAGGGTGCCTTGGGTTACCAGCTGAATTTCATCCACATACACCACCTCACCTTCGCTAGAAAAATGGCGGTCGGAATGGATGAGAATACCGGGAAAGGACTCCCCCACAGAAATCGAAGTTCGTTCAACAAAAGGTTCAACGGAAATAGTATACCTCCCAGTTTCGCCTGATTTGAAGGAGCTCACAATGATTTCGTGGGGCGCTCCGGCAGAACCACTAAAGAGATACCGCTCCGTTTCGCCTGGTGTTCCAATATCGACACCCACCTCCCCGTCTACCGGGTCGATTAGCCAAAACAGAGAATCAAAACTGGGCGCCTCCACCACAACTTGATGGAGTCCAGACGCATATACCTGGTAAGCATCGGCTAAATGACCTTCCCGCTTGAACCTTGAATCCGATTGAGTGAGCTGCCCATTAAGGCTTCCGCCGGATTGGAGTGTCTGGCTGTTCCAAAGGTAATTCGTCTCCAAGGTGAAATTCGCCTCTCTATCAGGATTTTCAGGCTTAATGCGAAGCAGGTAAGTGTCTTGGCCCTCCCTGGATGAAAAATCAAAATCGGCAGTTACCCCACTCACCCAGCGTTCCAACAATTCTCCGGAAGCTCCATGGTAAAGCGACATTTCGACGCGACTATTGGTAATAGGTTCATTCCAATGGAACATGAGCTTTACCTGAGAATCCGGAGCGACATCCAAAATCTCAAAATTATATATGGACGCTCCTGTAGAGGAGCTGGACGCGGTAAAGACACCTTCGAAAAAGTCACCTACCCGTAGAGGAAAAGGGCCATGGGTTACGGCTTCCTGGGGATGATAGGTCAGGCGAACAAACTCCAACCGACCTTGATCAAATTGGGATACCCTTAACGGTACCCCAAACCGATTGAGTTCTTCACCTCGATCGCTTTCCAGCCAGATATCGGAAGCTTCTAATGGCCTTCGGGTCCAATCCCTCATGTCGGGGGAAACCTCCCAGGTGAGATTTTCAGATGATGGCATATCTCTCAAATCGATCTGATAGCTGCGGATGATGTCGGGATCCTCGATCGGTGGCCGGATGGCCCCGGACCAGTCCGGAAAATCCTTCCGATCCGGATCGAGGCCCAGCACGTACTCCGTCGCTAGGGGCCAGGGGTCCCCGTCACCAGAATAGGTCCCCGGATCCACATCATGCCGGATATACCAGTCGTGAATATCGGATTGGATCACATCCACAATCCAATCTTTTAACACCCAAATCCGTGCGTCCACCCCCCAGGGTATTTCCTCGTACCGGCAGGAAGCTCCCCAGCTAATCACGCCTACCTGCTCCCAGTGGCCTTGAGCCGAGTTCCACACGATGGTGGGACCTCCGCTGTCTCCATGAAAAGTACCGGTCAAGGATGAAAAACTACCTGTTCCGATCATCCAGTCCGTCACCCTCCCCGCGTAATATTCGCTTTGATTCAAGAAGTCGTGACTCAGGATCTCAAGTTCGGTGGATTGAAGCACATCGGGTCGCTCCGGATAGAGCATATCCGTGTTAGACCTCCCCCAACCCACACTGCGCACGGGAGTGCCAGGACTTTCTAACTCGAGATCGCTGATTAAATGAAGGGGAGGAATGTCAAGGACCGGCTCGGAAAGCAGGATCAAGGCTACATCATAATCCAGATTGAATAGATCCACATATCCTGGATGGCGGATGATAGCCCGAGGATATCGGTAAATCGCCCGTCCGGTATCACGGAGATCCTCAGTTCCAAATACGATAGCCAGATCATCCAAGGACTTGGTGTCTACGGTATGAGCTGCTGTCAAAACCCACCAGGGATGAATTAAGGTGGCCCCACCAAACTGTCCGTCCGCCGGCACGGCCTCATTCTTCCTCACCAATGCAGCCATCCAGGGGAATTCACTAATTTGCGCATCCTCGCCATTAATGATCCTTGGAGAAATGGTATTGGAATCTCCAATACTTTTCCCTTCGATTGAATGCACTAAAACAAGCTGAGACAGGCAAAAAAGAACACTCGGAAATAAAAAAGAGGATGCACACCTCAACAACGAGTATCCCAAAAAACAAATCCTCATAAGCACAAATATTATATATTCATAAGAAAGGGACAAGAGAATGTGGGTTCTAGCTCTCAAAAATCACCCTCCAATTCAGTAAGGAGGCTATGAGAAAAATTTGCTAAAGGTCCTCCCGATTTCCCAATCCCTTGTTGCCAGTAATCTTACGAAAGGGCAAGCCACCCTAATGACATCACATAAGGTTCCTAATAATGATTATTGATTTAACTGCGTTCTCTTCTAACCAAGCTATTTAACGAAAAGAGAAGGATCTGGAGTCTTTTAAGAACCATCCCATCTACTACGCGGGTCCGGCCAAGACCCCGGAAGGCAAACCCTCCGGGTCGTTTGGGCCCACCATCGCCGGCCGCATGGATTCCTATGTCGAGCCCTTCCAGGAAGTCGGTGCCTCCATGATCATGCTGGCCAAAGGCAACCGCTCCCAACAGGTCACCGATTCCTGTAACGAACATGGTGGCTTCTACCTCGGATCCATTGGGGGCCCCGCCGCCATCCTGGCCGAGAACAATATCAAAAAGGTCGAAGTCCTGGAATATCCTGAGCTCGGCATGGAAGCTATCTGGAAAATCGAGGTAGAAAACTTCCCCTCCTACATCCTGGTCGATGACAAAGGGAACGACTTCTTCGCCGACGTCCGTGACGCCTGCTCTGCTTGCGCCCTCCAGGCCTACGAGACCGCCCGTGCGGAAATGGTCGGGGCCTGACAAGACTTCAAGGGCTCGTGTTATTCGTTGACATCTGCCAGGCATTTACGGTCTGAAGCCATAATGACAAAGGAGATTCACCGATGACGAGACGTCTCTTCAACGTGAAGATGCGATTCCCATAGATGGGTCTGAGCGAATCGAATGAGTCTCCGTCTACATAGTATTCCTTGAGGGGAATAAGTTTAAGTAGGAAGAGCGCATGCATGCTAAATAGACCCTGTACTTAGGTGCATTCTGGCTTTTGTCCCTACTAAGTGCCTCCTCGCTTCTATTTATGTCGATTCCTGGATTGGGTGTATTTATATTTCCCATACCCTTAACCCAAGTCATAAACCTTTGACAACAAACAGATTAATTTCGGTCAGCGGCCTGCTGTTTCTGCTCCTGTTCGTTCATACGGTATATCCAGCCAATATGCTGTTTATCAGCTTCGGTACCGATCCTTCCCACCAATGGGTTCTGACCTGGGCCGTGAGTGAAGGAATGAAGTTCGGATCAGAAATTATTTTCACATACGGACCGCTGGGAACGATTCTCAGGCGTCAATACACCCCTGAATCGGTTTCCATCCTGTTTCCCTATGCTTTTGTATTCTGGACACTCGCCATCATTTTCCTCTGGAGAGCCTTCGACACCGCTTCCAGTTCGCTGATATGGAAGGGAATCTGTTTCCTGGGCTTACCCCTGCTCTTTTATCTATTTCGCTCACCGGACCCCTTTTCTATCTTTATTCTATATTCGTTTCTACTTCGCTTTGTTTTGGGAGGCCCCTTGCCTCGCTGGGAACAAATGCTGTTTCATTTATGGGCCGCCATATTGGTTTGGACTAAGGTATCCCTTGGATTGGGGGTCTTCTTTACCGAGTTGTGTATCCTCGGCTTGATGATGCTTCGTCGAGGCTTCGACTTTTCAATCCTGGTGTTTCCCCTCTCTGTTTTGCTCATTGGATTCTCCGTTAACCATAGTCCCGTCGACCTCATTTTGTATTTCCAGAAGGGTTTGGAAATATCCACTGGGTTCTCGGCAGCGATGTCCATTTGGGGTTCCCCTTTAGACTTCCTGGCAGGATTGGTCCTCCTTGGGTTGATTACTCTTATTCCCTTTTCCCGAAGGGATGTCAGGGGCTCTGTTGTAGAAGCCATTGCCTTTCTCTGTTCCAGTGGTTTCCTCATTTTTTTAATTTGGAAACAGTCTTTCGTCAGGCACGATGCGCATGCCCTGACCGTTACTGGTTTTGCCTTGTTTGCCTTACCGTTTCTGGGAGCTCATATCATTCCTGCTGTGAAAATAAACCGATGGTTCAAATGGGTGACCACTGCCGGCATTATTGTGGCAGCCGTTGGGTTCCATTCTCACCTGCTAAAGGTATACAACGCTCCCAGTCTATGGAATTTTGCGAAAAACCTGCCTGCCTTTGCTGACTCAAAGAATTTTAACAACCTTTGGTCGATGACCCTATCCTGGGATCTCGCGGAACAACGATACCATCAACAACGATCTCAACTGGCGAAAAAGGTGCCCCTGACTGACTTCAAAGGTACCGTGGACCTCTACGAAGTTCACCAGGGCATGGTCCTTGCAAATGAGTTAGACTATCACCCCAGACCCATCTTCCAAAGCTACAGCGCCTACACCCCCAAGCTGGTGGAACTTAACCGAAATCACCTCCTATATAATCCTCCATCTCGGGTGTATACCCTTATCGATCGCGTAGATAATCGTTTCCCCATGCTGGATGACGGTTTGTCGTTCCCGGAAATATGGGCCAATTACCAATATAAAAACATGATATCAAACCACGATTTCTGGGATAGAGTGGAAAGCGAGGAATCTGGGTTTTATCTCAAGGAAAAAGTATTGGACGCCAACATCGGTATGGGAGAGTGGCTGGAACTGCCCAAACTCGGTCATCTTCCTTTATGGGTGGAAATGCATTTTTCGGAAACCCTGGCGGGAAAGGTTCAGAAATCGTTAATCAAATCCCCGGAAATTCAAATGACCTACCTTTTAGATAATGGAAATGATCAAACCGCTCGAATCATTCCCGGTATCGCTCGTATGGGGTTTTTGCTGAATCCTTACGTACTCAAGATAGATGAACATAAAAAATTCATTCGCAACCTGGAAGAGGGAACAGGGTTTTCCAACCTCCCTCATATCCTGAAACTCCGTCTGGACGAGAAATTCGGTTTCGTTAGAGGATGGCAACCCTCTATCAGAATCTCCCTTTATCATCTGCATGTCTATAACCCTTCCTTTTCTGAAAAGGTAAATCAGAGATTCAAGCATCAGATCTCCGAGCCTCTTGGAGATCTAACCCGCATTGTTCATCAACCGCGCCAGCCTGAAGGCTTTATCAGAGCACATCCAGAATATGGATACATTCATTTTGCTCACGCCCCTTCCAGGACTCATATTCGTATTCCAGAGGGTTCTTCGACATTCTCGGTCTCCTTCGGGTTGATGGAAAACAGTTGGCTTCCTCCCCATCCCACTGACGGCGTCGAATTTCGGGCTTCGGTGAAACTGGCCAACGGATCTGTTCGCTTACTCGAGACTACCAGCCTGGACCCCAGGCAACACCCTGCTCAGAGGAGCCTACAGGAGTTGTCGTCAAACCTTCCTGAAAAAAGCCAATCCCTGATCCTCGAAACTCGTATTAGAAATCATCCAGACAAGGACTGGTCTTTCTGGACTAATCTGCATTTCGAATAAAGTGCTAAGCATTTCTCAAATAATCTAGGTGTGGAAGTTCAACAGCAATTGAGTCTTTCAGCTGAGAACACCTCATCAATCTGTAGTGGGTCACATAGTGATAGGAATCGGTTGTTCCATAAAGGCGCTACATAGGGGATATGAGGCAGGAGTATAAAAGAAGAAACAGGCAAGGCCGACTCATTTTACACTCTGCAAACCATCCAAACCACCCGTGCGGAAATGGTGGGAGCATAGCGGGGTAGTTTAAGCATTCAGGTTAAAGCACCTGCGGGACCCACGCTCGCACATGGCCAAAGCCATCTCACCGCAAACGCGGGTCCTACATCATACCTCTCGGAGCGAAACAGAGACCCCTGAAATCCCCCGCATGCGAGACATGGTGGGGCGGCGTGCCGCCCCACGCTTCACGCCTTCAGCAGGAATTGGATTTCTGTACGGTACTTCCTGGGATTCCCTTTCAGGACCATGCCCGGGCCTTTAAGGAAAATCTCCCGGCTCGGAACCTGCGCCTCGAAGCTCTTAGACTTGAGATAATCCATCAGGATTTTGTAGCTCTCACTCAGGGTTTCATAGGGACCCTCATGAACCAGGGTGGCCGCGCGCCCACCTGGCAGTGTTCGGCAATCGACCTCAGCAGCCTCCACCGGTTTAGAGACCGGAAAGCAGGCTTCGTAGTCAGCATCCTCTTCCTTGTATTCACCATCGTAATACAAAGCAAGGGCTGGCCCCTGGATATAGCGACCGGCGTGCTTCCCGAGCAATTGGAAGCCTCGCCCCATATCCTTGTAGCGTCCACACATCCGGTGGCCGGCGATAAGCATGTCCGGGATGTCTTTTAGCTCAACCCGGTCTATTTGAGTGTTGTCATTCATGGCATGTTTCTCCTTTTCCAAGAGGATTTCGATCACAGTGATGGATTCCCGGAAAGATTTCACTTTCCGCTCGAGTTCCCGCTTTTTATGAGACAGCAGGTTGACCAGGTCCTGGTCCTCTTCGCATTGATCGATAATCTCCCGTATTTCCTGTAGGGTGAATCCCATGGCTTTGAGCTGCCCGATCAGTTGAATCTCATAAAACTGGGCTGCGGAGTAGTATCGGTAGCCGGACTGCGGATCGATGAAATCGGGCCTTAACAGCCCTTTCTCATGGTAGAGCCGCAAGGCCTTCACACTGACCCGTGTAATTTTTGAGAATTCACCAATCGAGTAGTCCATGGGGGTTCTTGGGTTAGGAGAGCAGAATGGGGCCTCCCCCAGGGGGAGACTCCATCTGATAATTTCGAGTGTGACCCGATTTTCCGTAAAATGGAAATCCTCAGTGTCTTGGAAACGCAAAAACAGGTAAAAACTGCGGTGCAGTTTGAATTGAGAGTTAAAATCTATCCGTGGGGCTCACGCTCGAGCGATACCGAGTCAAACTCTGCCGAAACTCTGCAGCCAGCACCAAACATCCTATCCGTCTCCAGTCACCTGTAAACCCACATCTCACCTCACAACAGCAGGTCACCTTATGGCTCCAGATTCAAATACAACTTCGGTCTAAGCTCTGGGGCATCTCCACCACGCGCATGAAAGGCCACCTCCAGCCCACCCAGGGCAAGCAAGGCAATACCTTGGCTCTCTCCCGAGACGATCCGCTTTAACACGGGAACCGATATGACAAACTGATTGGATGTACCCGGAGCCGGCTCAATCGGCCAATCGATGATCATTTGGGGATTGATGACCGAATCCCAGGGACGCTCCTTGAGCAGGGCTTCCGCCGTCACCGATTCACCCCAATCCGAATCGGCCTTCAGAATCTCAACGACCCGGAGCACTCCCATATCATAGATGCGCTCCCCTTTCGAGGAGACGGCCAGGGTGGACAGCTCCAACACCGCTGGACCTGCTATGCGCTCGGGATCAATTCCAGAAAAATCCCAACCCAACAACCCGATCCGACTCGGGCCTACTCCAATGGATGGCTGCCAGGCATTCCCCACATACGTATGCCAATCCGAATGATCAATTTGCGGATAAGCCAGATCAATCGCTGTGGTTCGGTTCGCTTCCACAACGGTGGTGAGGGAGTTCAGATCCGGGATGGGGGGGTGGTAGGGCACCGGGGGCCCCAGGTCGGGCTTTGCTTCGCCTGGACGAACAACATCCACGCGGAGCTCTGCAATTTCCAGATCATATACGCGA
The DNA here is from genome assembly GCA_028280845.1 of Opitutales bacterium. Lineage (GTDB taxonomy): Bacteria > Verrucomicrobiota > Verrucomicrobiia > Opitutales > JABSRG01 > JANQKZ01. Next base: position 14,331 of record JANQKZ010000027.1, read on the forward strand.
GTCCCCCAATCTATCATGGCCAGTTGAACCACAATACGATCTCCCGGAAACGCCTCGAAGCCCCGGGTTGTAAATGCCACCCTGTGCCAGGCATTTGGACGACCGATATCAAATTCCATCAGATTCGTGTGGTAGTCCGTTGTACGACTTGTAGGGATGGATAGATTGATCCGGCGTGGGGCATGTGGCGTACGAACCCTGGCTTCTATCCGCAACTCTACCCCGGGTTTTGACAATGCCTTCAGATCCAACGCCGCCTCCACATTTCGTTGAAAGACGGCCCACCAGACATTGCGATGATCTTCAGTCGCATCCACAGTCAGACGAACTCCGGTTTCACTCGGCGAAAAGTCAATTTGTGCCTTTCCATCCCCCGAGAACACACGCCATTGATCCCACTCCACGCCGGGATCTGAAAAATCCTCCACAAACTGTGCAACTACCGGGCTCCGGAAGCAGATGACCAGTGAGAAAAGGAAAAGGAAAACATATCGCATGACATGCATTGTCTACGACACCATTACGCTTCGAAAGCCAAAACCAACCAGGCGTTGACCACACCTACCCCTCTTCGATCGGCTCAGGATTCTTGTGACGCTGCCTGAATTCGCGCGGATTCTCCCCCGTCAACCGCTTGAACATCACGGTTAAATATTCGGGGTGATCAAACCCGGTCAGCTCCGCGATTTCAGCCAGGGTCTTATCGGTCTCAATTAAATACCGCTTTGTCCGGTTGATTTTCACATTGCGGATCTCTTCCTGCGGTGTGCGCCGCAGGAACTTCCGAAACCGGCGCTCCAGCAGGCTGCGGCTCACATTCACACGCTTCGCCAGATCGTCCACCCGCAGATTCTGGCAGGCCTCATCATGGATGATTTTCAAGGCCTTCACAATCGGCGTATCCTCAATCGCGAGCGAATCCGTGGAGCGGCGGACCACCACAGGCAGGGGATCAATAAAGGTATTCAGGCGAAAGTCCTCTTCCTTCAGTTGGAGATGGAGCTGCTCCGCCGCACGGTAACCCCAATCGTGCGGATTGAGTGAGATGCTCGACAACGGAGGGTGCGACAGCTCGGCCCGGACCGTTTCGTTGTTCACCCCCAAAACGGCAAACCCATCCGGCACGCTGTAATCGGTTTCATCGATCGCGCCAATGACCTGGAGGGCTCGCACATCGAAGCAGGCCATGATGGCAGCCGGTTGCGGAATCGTTTGCAGCCAGGTTTTGATCTGCTCCCGCTCGGAGAGATCCCAATCCGGGTCAACCTTGTCCGAATAAGGGGTTTCATGAACCATGCAGGTCAATCCCACCGTTTCTACAGCTTCTACAAACCCTTCCCGCCGTTCGATGGACCATTGGGTGGTGTTGAAACCACAGAAACCGAAATGCTTAAATCCACGGTCGAGGAAGTGTTCCGCCCCCAGATGCCCAATCGCCCGGTTATCTGGCCTAACCTTCGGCACCCCATCAATGACCCGCTCCGAGTCATCCAGGTCGACCACCGGGATCCCCAGCTCCACACAGGCCTGAATCAAGGCATCATTCTCATGCCGGCAAACCACGCCGTCCCATTCCTGACGAAACAACCAGTCCGGGTCCTTCACGCCCATCGCCTGATCATCCAGGAAAAAGTTCCAATTCGCATGATCCCGCTCATAGGCAGAGATCCCTTTCAGGATCCCAACATTATTTTCAATGCGGGTCTGCATCACCAGGGCAATTCGAGCTGATTCGCGCTTAGACATATCGGGGTTTGAAAAAGAAACTACTCAGGGGTTCCGATCGAAGTCAAACCACCGGAATGCCTTAACGCACGCTTCGAAATCAGGTGAAAGCGCACCACCAGGATTGCCGCGTTGACCGCCAGGCCGACGGCCAGGCCGATCCAGATTCCAATGCCTCCCATGCCCAGGCCGAAGGTGGAGTCGCCCAGGAAGCTCCAATCGATGCCGAACAGGCGGCTTCGGCTATCCAGCTCGAAGCCCAGCCAGAACCCGACGGGGAGGCAAATCACCCAGAAGGCGAGGAAGATCAGCACCATCGGCACCTTGACATCCTTAAACCCACGCAGGGCTCCCTGGGCCAGGATCTGGATGCCATCCACCACCTGGAAAATACCGGCCACTACGATGAGCTGGGCCGCCAGCCGCACCACCGCGTCGAAGCCCTCCACCTCTTGTCCGATAAATATCAAGGGAAACCACTCGTTGAAGATGAAAAACACCACGGCCATCAGCCCCATAAAGACCGCCGCCAGATTGGTATTGGCGAAACCGATACGGCGCGCCTTGGGGATATCTCCCGCGCCTACGGCCCGGCCGATACGGATACTGACGGCAAAGGACAACCCGAGGGGCACCATGAAAGTCAACGCCGCCATTTGGATCGCCACCTGGTGGGCCGCCAGGGTAATCGCTCCCAGCCACCCCATCATCAGCGTGGCGAAATTAAAGGCACAGATCTCAAAGGTAGTGCTCACTCCCATGGGCAGGCCAATTCCGATGATCTCCCGAATATGACGTTTAGTCGGACTCACCAGGTCCATAATACCCCATCGGGGAATGAGGTCGGTCATGCGTTCCAGATAAAGGTAAAACACGAAAGTGGAGATGAGCCGGGCCAGCGCTGTCGCAATACCGGCTCCGACCAGTCCCAGCGCCGGGGCGCCGAGTTTCCCGAAGATCAACACCCAGTTGAGGAAAATATTGATCACGATCGAAAGCCCAAAGAATACCAGCGGCAACCAGGGTTGACCCCGGGCTTCACAATAATTTTTCAGGTTCTGATAAAACAGCATCATCGGCACCGCGAGCATGAGCAGGAAGAAATAGGGTCCGGCCATGGCTTGCACATCAGCAGGTTGCCCCAGCTTTGAAAGCACCCAGTCCTGCAACGGAGTGATGAACAGGACAGACCCAATCCCGAACACCCAAGCGATGATCAACCCGTTCCGCAGGATCTCCTTCGATTCTGGGATGTTGCCCGCTCCCACTGCCTGGGCCGCCAGGACGGACAAAGCATTCGACAGTCCAAATCCGAAAAAGAGAAAAATCCCAAACACCGTCCCGGCAAAACCGGCCGCGGCCACTTCTAAGACCCCGACCCGACCGATCATCGCCGTATCGATCATCCACAGCGAGTGTACAGCCACCTGCCCCAGGATCATGGGAACGGCCAATCCTAGCGTTTTGCGGATTTCGGTGAGTTGCGCTTTCATCGGGAAAAGCCATCCAAAATGCAGCCCCTTCCCGGATTTTCCAATGATGAAATCTGACGATCTCCCTTTCCTCTCATGTAAACCGGGAAAAACCTGCATCCTCTATTTCCCCTGGCAAGCAATGATAACAGTAGGCCCTTCAGGCGCACCTCAAATTAAACCGGGTCTGCTTCAACATGACTGTGTCGCCACTCCCAGGCAGCCAGAGCCAACACTATACTAAGTTCCAAACCAAAGTAGACCCAACCCCATACAGTGATCCCGGCGACGTTGGCTAAGAGCAACCCAATGGTGATACAAAAGTAGCTGAGGTTAGCTGAAGCAAGAATACGAAGGACTCGGCCGAGAGACGGTCTCCCCAGGACCAAACTGCCAACAGAAAACAAAACCAGAAAACAGGCCAGGCTCGCCAGAATATAGAGCACAAGGAGAGGCACCCCGAAGATCGCTTCAAACCGGGGCAGAATCACCCCTAGCATACAGGCCGATACCAGGGCGCCCGCCCCGTCCAGCCGGATGAGGTGTTCGGGTTTGGAGAGAAGGGAATAATGTTCGTTCGTATTCACGATCACAACCAATAGGGTGGGAAGGAATCGAGAACGGCTTAAATTTCAAGGACTCGGCTCCAGGGCTCCCGTAGCTCACGGTCCAGGGTGGACCCCTGCGTATTGACACCGTTGGTCACCTGCTCCGTTTCCGGATCCCATTCCACGCGTTGTCCGGTCCGGATAGCGAGATCGCCCAAGTGACTGATCGTGTCGGACCGCATGGCCGCTTCGAATGGTGAAATGGGCTGTTCCCGGGAGCGCACACAGTCAAAGAAGTTTCGATCATGATTCTGGCTGACCGGCAGGCGTAAATCACTGGACCGCATTTCGGCTTTAGCCAGGGAACGGTCGCTGGAATACATAGCCGTGCGGTCCACGCTGATCCATCCGTCTTCCCCGAAGAAGGTCGTGCCATGGTCCCGAACGGTGTAGTGATACGACTTCACCACCGGTCGGGCTACCCGCTCGCCCATGAGGCGCATCCTGATTCCATTCGCATATTCGCCCTCCACATCCCATGACTCCACGCTGTCAGCCAGGGATCCCGGCGGAGGGATAACCCCACGCCCCTCGATCCAGACCGGACCAGTATGGTCCATATCCAAACCCCATTGCTGAATGTCAAGGGGATGGGCTCCCCAACCGGCAATAAACCCGAGGGAATAATCATAGATATGGTAGGCCCCCAGGTTGGTGCACCGATCAACGGTATAGGCATTCATGGGTGCCGGACCGATCCACATATCAAAATCGAAACCGGGAGGGACCACTTCGGGACGAGTGGATCCATAGGGCGGATGGTGAAAACCCGAAAACTGCTGAGACATGTCCGGGCACCAGGAGTGGACTTCCTTAATTTCCCCAATGTAGCCGTTTCGAACCAATTCGCAGGCCTTACGAAACTGACTGTATGAGCGCTGCTGGGTCCCATACTGAAATACTGCGCCCGTCTGTTCGATCTCCTCTCGCAGGGCCTTCGCCCAGCTGAGCGAAGTGGACAACGGCTTTTCCACCATGATGTCTTTCCCTGCTCGCACCGCGAGGAGGGCCGCAGGGACATGCCAGTGGTCCGGCGTTGCTATCAGGACGCAATCGATATCGTCGCGCTCCAATAATTCACGAAAGTCCTGATAAGCCGTACATGATCCGGCACCATATTTCGCGTCTACCGTCCGCGCAAAACTGTCTGCCCGCCTTCGCTTGGGGTCAGCCACCGCCACCATACGGATATCTTCCATGGTCAGGACACTGCCCTCGTTGACCCACCGGCCGACGCGCCCCAGATTGATATAGCGCGAGCGACCTCCCGCCCCAATCACTCCATGATGAATCCGATTACTCGGGGCGTTCTCTCCAAAAACCGAGCTGGGCACAATAGTGGGAAACCCCGCTACTACCGCACTCCCGGCGGCCCGCTTTATAAATTGTCTCCGTTTCATCATCACAGCTCTTTCAGGGGTTTTTCTTCTGGTTTCCGAGCAAAAGATTCGAACGCCTGATCCATGTCCTCCGGGGAGACCGCGCGGTCGAACACAAGGACCCGGTAGCTCAACTGCAGTTCATCCCCCATTTCGAGCCGGATGGGTCCGTTGGCCATCACCGCGGCGTTCATGAAGGTCATCCTGGGACCTTCTTTGGTGGGGCTCAGGTTCGATACATGCCAGGGTACCGGATGATTCAGGTTTTCCGGGTGATCCAGAATCGCGATGCTCGCCGCGCTCCCTCCAAACTCCCCGGAATGAAGAAACCATCGAGCCGGGTGGCGCCCAAAGTCATTAAAGGGGTCGGTCCGTCCCTCACTGTCGACCAATACAAGATTCTCCACCGCATCCGACCCTCGATAGGACAAACCGGCATAGCCTCCCCAGAACTTACCATCGGGTTCACCCGGAATCGGAGTTCGGTTCAACTCTACCGGTTCCAGGGCGAGGGATTGGACCGTCCAGTCGATCGTGTAGGACCCATCCTCCTCGGGAGCATGTAACTCCAGAGTGACCACTTCTTCCAACACAGGAGCCCCTTCCCGATCCGGAAAATAATACATGGTGATAACCGCCGATACTGCCTCCACCGAGTCCAGATCCAGTCGAACCGACTGGATTCGGATCTCGCCCTTCTGGCGGTGATTCTTTTGCGACAAATACTCCCAGAAATTCACTCCATTGACATACTTCCAGGAAAACCACAAACCGTGGTGCCACGGATGATCCACCGGTTTATAGTCAGTTAAAAGCTGCCCTCGTGTAGTGTTCACCGGATGGAAGTACGGCCGATCGACCGCATCCCCGTAGTGCAGACTCCAGATTACCCCATAGGGACCGACGAGGCTGAGCGTCTCACCCGCTTCGGCTTCCCATCGGTATTCACTGGATTCAAGGAGTCTCAAAGGACAAAGGAGGAGAAAGCTTGCCCACAAACAACAAAGTAGAATGCATTTCATCGATAGAAGGGTATAATTGGTGAATAAGGGATTTCAGTCCACAGGTCAACCCAGCCTGAAACCCCTTCCGGAAGGATCTCTCGGAAAACGATTAGGTTGCCTGAAGTCCCCTCAGTCGCCATTATGGGTTCGCTATCGGAACCCATTCTGTTCACTCCAATTCATTCCCCAAATGGCCCAGTTCACCATCTCCCTCAACATGGAATTCTGCCGCTCTGCGGATAAATCCTTCGAAGCCGGCGTCGAGCTGGCTTCAAAAATAGGCTACCACTATATCGAACCCATGGTTCACACCGGCTGGGAGTTGCTCAGCGAAGTTCATTATTTCCACTCCTTCTCCATGGAGGAAGATCCCCTGCTCATGAAAGAAATTTGCGATCGCTATGGAGTGAAAGTTTCCAGCCTGTCCGCCCATTCTCCTTTGATGAAACCCGAGGCTTCCATCGCACGCCTAACCCGGGCCATCGTCCTGGCCTCTCACGTCGAATGCGATTTCTTGAATTCAGATGAAATGGTAAAACCTGATTGGATGGATGACGATCAGGCCCACGAGGTCATGCGCTACACGCTGGACAAGATGAGCCGGGTCGCTGCACGCCATCAGAAATACATCTGCATCGAGCCCCACGGGGTATTCACCAAAACGACCGAGGGTCTGCTGCGAATTGTTAACCTCGTAGATTCCCCCTGGATCCAGGTCAATTGGGACACAGGGAATAGCTATCTTGCCGGTTTAGAGGATCCTTATGAAGGGCTGGAGCGGGTCCGCGATTATGTCTACCACATCCATGCCAAAGATATCTCAATCGAGCATAGCGAAGCGGAACGCGGAAAGGTCACCGGTACCCCGGTAGGCTGCGCCTGCGGAGATGGAGTCGTCAATTGGAAGCGGGTCGCCCAAATCATGGAACCGGTCGATCGCGAGATCTTTCTCAGCGTGGAATGTGGAACGATCGCACAGGCCGAGCGGAGCCTCGCCTTCCTCCAGACCGAGCTGGCCCCTTGGCTGAAATCCTGAATCGGATTGAGTTTTTGAAAGGAAGGTTGGAGCCGGGGTGCCCTACCCCGGAAATTTTGGGCAATAGCGAAGACCTTCCAAAATCACCTACAGCTTGCGCCCCAACTGGAGGGGATGACCTACCTATGCCTGAAGGCTGAAATCTACCGCAACTCAGCCGGTACGGCAAACACATCGGCATCCAACTCAGGGTTATGCTGAACGACTTTAGCCTGCATAATGATTTCGCTGAACGGGTTACGCACAATCATACGCTGGGGAATCATAACCCCGTCCTTTTTCAAAAATTCCTGGGCTTCGATATTGACCTCCATTTCTCCTATCTCCGAAACCGCGTTCACCTTCATCCCAATTAATAAGTAGGTATCCGTATTAAAGTAGAAAGTCGTGGCATTGGTGCCGGGATTTGCGATGATAACATGAGCCTGAGTACCATGATAATTATCTACTCCCTTATATTGGCTTTCGGGAAATCGGTTATGAAAATCCAATAGCAGGTAAAAATCAGATTGCACCTTCTGCGAGGCAATTTCATCGGAAGACAATGATCGCACTCCACCCATATTGGAGATCTCCCATCCCTCCGTCCCGTTGAACACCATCACCTGCTCAGCGGCCGCCCCGCCCCCACCGGGAACGGGCATGACTGTTTTGGAATACAGTTTATCGGGAGCTTCCTGGATCACCGTCACTTCGGCCGAGATATTCATCGCCGGAATAAACATTTCGTAGACCGATTTCCTGGAGGTAATGGCCAGCATCGCATCTTTCCCTCCCACGGCTTCGATCGACTTGGAAATGACTGATTTGACAGACTCCTCTGCAAAGACAGAGGACCCGGCACTCAAAAGAAAAATGGCGGAGAAAAGGAATACGTGTCGCATAGGGTTTTTGATAATTTGAAGGATTGCCCGGCTTTCATCAACCTTTACTGGGACTTTATCCATTGGACAGCAGCATTTAACACAGGGTCCCTACCTCGAAGCAATTCACTCTGCTCCATCGCAACCGCCTCATCCGGCTGAACCCCCACACCTTCCAGGAAGACCCCATCGGGCGTTTTAAAGTCGGCGATCACGCTCTGCAGGGTATCTCCATTGGGCAGTGAAGTCAAAATGCTTGGCAGCACCGCCCCGGCTGAGGCCTGGCCAAAAATGCGTGCCCGGCCCGCCTCTTGCAGACCAGCGGCCAGGATCTCACTGGTGGAAGCCGACCTCCCGTCGATCAGGATCGCGAGATGGCCTCCAAAATGCCGTTTCTGAGGAAAACCGATATAATTGAAGTGACCTTGCCGCATCTGGGTGGTCCCCAGCTCTGTCCGCTCAGTCACCAGAAAGCCTGTCATCCCCGCGGCCATATAGCCCACACCGCCGGGATTCCCCCTCAAATCGATAATCAATCCAGGCGCGCCCTCCGCATCCAGAATCGCCTGCTTGATTTCTTCCATGATGTCCAAAAGAAAGATGTTGAATCGCAGGTAGTGGATGTCTCCTGGCAATTCCCGGGTCTCCAACTCCACCGGACTGGAGGGCATATTGGCAAAGGTTCCAGACATCCTTCGCGTGTCCCGTGCGTAGATCAGCGAAACGGTCCGGCTTGAAGCCGATGGCAACCCACGGACCAGCAACTCTGTCTCCGCCCCCGGGCTACCCGACAGCAGATTCTGCACATGCCGTGTAAAATAGAACGACTGCAAACTCTCAGGAACCGGCATCACGGACACATCATCCGCCAATCGATCCATCAACTTATCATCAATTCCCATAATCTGGGAGCCCGGGACGATTCCTGCAGCCTTGGCGGGTGACGGGTCAGCCACCCGAAAGACATATATCTTCCCCCCTGATTCGATGATCTCCAGACCGAGAGTGCCTGAGCCCAGCGTTTCCCCGCGAGGTAACACGGAACTATTCCCCCCGGGTAAGATGGAAAAATGTGACTGTCCCAGCTTCCCCAACATCGTTCGCAGGATCATCCGGAGTGTCTCCATATCGTCGGCCGCCTCCACTGCCGGATAATGGGCCTCATAGACCTGATCCCAGTCCAACCCATTAAAACTCTCATCGTAATAAGTATCCCGGATCGTCTCCCAGACCACCTGGAAAGTTTCCAAGTAGAGCTCGGTTTCCGGCTCGGCGCTTTCTACCCCTCTGCAAAACAAAGATAAAAAAACGCTGAGGCAGATTAGCTTAAAGGAGGGATGATTCATAATCATTAGATGGCCACAAAAAGGCACAAAAGAGACAAAACTTTTCTTTGTATTATTGTGACTAAAAAAAGAGCGCCTCCTCCGGCCTTTTGTTCCACAGCAAGGTTCCGGGGATTTACCGTGATTAACAGAATAATCACTCCCTTTGTTTCTTTTCACTTTTTCCGACTGCCGGAATTCAACCCTCAGGCTTTCTGTTCCCTGCTCTCTCCCACCGGAGCCCAATCCTCCGGTGAAACCGGAAGGGATTGATACTCCTCCTCATGTTGAATAATGGGAACAAAGGGCACACACGCGGAACCCATCAAGCTGCAAAGACCCAGGATCAATAACACCGCCAATTGCTTCATGGTCGCTGAATGTAGGACCCGTGCTCGCACGTGGCCAGCCCAATCCCAATTCAACGAAGTGAAGGGCAGATGCTCGAGCAAACCGACCCTCCTCAGTATGAAAAACAGTAACCTCGTCGTACCCAATTCCTGGATACAACGATCAGGATCACGGCTTTGGTTTCACCCGGCGTTTGCGGGCTTCCCGAGCTCGCTCCGCGGGGGTCGTACTGTGGATAAATCCCTGTTTGTCCGCCTCGACTGGCTCCAGCACTGTTTCCAATGCCGGCTCCATCGCCGAGGTCTCAGCCTCAGCCTCACCCACCGCGACCTCCACTTCCGAATTGCCTTCATGATGTGGCTGATGAATTTCCCTCACTTCGGGCTCATACCCCAGGTTAATCTTGATCGTATCGGCTATGCGTTGAACCAACTCCTTGTCCTCCCCCGCATATATGGAAACACGAGTCAGCAGGGAATCCTTTCCTGTAGCTCTTAGTTTCACAAAAACACTCTCACCCTGAACATTGTGAGCTACGATTTTGGCGGAATCATTGCTGTCCTTTACCCGCAAATCATCAAAACCAAGATCGAACAGGGCCAACTCCGCCGCATGCTTCATAGCAGGAAAGGGAGCCTCTATTGTGACATCTAGGTCATCCAGTTCCTTATCAATCTCTTTCCCCACCTCGTAAAGCAATGCTCCCGCCAATACAACCAGAAGGACCTCTGGTGGTGCGATTATGGCTGCATTCATCATTGAATCCATGACCGACGAATTTTTCTGCGAATGCACCCCAATAGACCCGGTCCCCCCCGACGCGGCAGATCGCCCATAATTATACCCGGACGGAGCTGAGGTACAACCGGCTAAAACAAATGCTCCAAACAGTAGGAGCATCATCCTGAACCGGATGCGGGAACAAAAAGCCATGAACTTTAGAAATACTCCGGCCCTTAATGGGATTCAATCCGCATTTTGCAGCTTCGGGCTATGTTTTTTACCCAATCGGCCATATAATTAGCATCTGCTTTCCCATCGCGCAGGCTTCCTATTGTCCATCCACCTCGAGAGTGTCCTGGCCTCCCTCAACCGGGAAGACCTCAGCCTGAAGCAACTTATTGGCGGACTTAAAAAAAATGAACTTGCGACAATATTTTCGCGAAACATTTGTCTTGTTTTGTTGTTTAATCCACTACTTGTACTCAAAATCATCATAATGCACCTACTGACACTGACATTTATCACCGTCGCGTCGACGATCGGCCAAGCCAGGGAAACCCACCATGCAGACCAGAATGCTGAGACTCCCCGGCACCTCCACCAGGAAATCCAAATACCCAAAGTGAAGAAAGCGGTAGCTCCGACTATCTCCTCCGCCCATGTCGGGCAGCACATCACACTGGAATTCACGGTAAATGAGGCTGGACGTGCTGAATCCATTGAATCCCTCGACACCCGTTTCCAGATCAAGCGGATGGAGATCGCCGCGAAAATGGAAACAATCCTTCCCGACTGGGAATTCGTTCCAGCAAAAAATGCTCAAGGAGAGCCAATTCCCATGCGTGTCCGAATGCCGGTGATCGTCACCCGTGACCGGCTCGAAGTGGAGGGGGTCTTTTCTCAAATTTCAGGCAGTAACCCTCTAACAAAGGGTTAAATAGTCCCCCAGGGGGACAAATCCACACACGCAACCCATGCGATGGGCCGGAAGGATGGCAGTCTCTTCCGGCCCTCTTTTTGTGGGTACTCATAAAGAGAAGCCGTCAAAGAAGAATATGTATAGGGGATGGTTACGATGGAATCTCCGGTAGATTGACCGGGCTCTGATCGTTTGTCCCCACATCGTTTCATTTGACGCCTTGCCACTTTCACTTGTTTAAATGAACCCTTACCAACCGATTGAAACACAGAAAGAGATTCCTCAAGGTCGCTCTATTCTTTCCCTTTTGTTATCGGATTTCCGGAAGAATGAACTATCCTCCTAGTGCTTTTATATGAAAGTTGAGGGACCCATTTACCTGATCGTATCTCTGTTGAGCTTATCCCCGTTCACCCTAGTGTGCGCCAGTGGGAGCCCCTTAGTCCTCCAATACGACGAACCTGCCAAAGTCTGGACGGATGCCCTACCCATAGGGAATGGATCCATCGGTGCTATGATTTTTGGCGGAGTGGAGGAGGAGCGAATCCAGTTTAATCACGATACGCTTTGGGCAGGAGGTCCCCATTCCTATGCTCACCCCGGGGCCGTGGAGGCCTTGCCTTTAATGCGGGAACTTCTTTTTGCGGGACAACAAGAAGAGGCAGAAGCCCTGGGTACTAAGCGTTTCATGGCGGTTCCAATAAGACAGGCCCCATATCAGCCGTTTGGTGAAATCCATCTTTCGATGTCTTTCAGCGAACCGGTATCTGACTACTTAAGAACTCTGGATCTGGATAGGGCTGTTGCACAAACGTCCTTTGTTTCTGGTGGCGTACATTACTTCAGGTCAGTTTTTGCGAGCCATCCAGATGGCTTAATCGTAATTCGGCTGTGGGCTGACCGCCCAGGTCAAATGAATTTCACCGCAGCATTATCAACTCCTCATAAGAAGGCATGGAAGTCCACCGCGCTGGACTCCTCTACCCTTCGCCTGACTGGAATCGTGGATGATTGGACGGAGCGCAAGAAACAATCCCATTTCGAAGGAATGATGAAATTTGAAGCCCGCCTTGGAGTAGAGGCACAAAGCGGCAGTGTAGAGGTGACTGAGGATGAAATCAAAGTGACCGGGGCCGATTCGGTGGTTCTCTACTTGGCATGTGCAACCAATTTTGAAAGCTATCATTCTCTTAACGGGGACCCTGGAGCCCGCTGCGCAATTGCATTGAGCGCGATTGAAGGCAAGTCGTATGAAGCGCTATTGGCAGCTCATCAGAAAGACCATCGATCGCTGTTTCACCGGGTTTCGTTAGACTTGGGAGGTGGTCACTCCAGAGGATTAATGACGAATGACAGGCTGAATCAATACCAGCACCAACCGGACCCAGATCTGGCCGCCCTCTTGTTTCAATACGGGAGATACCTGTTGATCGCATCCTCCAGGCCAGGAAGCCAGCCCGCCAACCTGCAGGGGTTGTGGAATGAAGACCAAAGCCCACCGTGGGAATCCAAATATACTCTGAATATCAACGCCCAGATGAATTATTGGCCAGCGGAGTTGACGAATCTATCAGAGTGTCACGAGCCACTTTTTGATATGATAGAGGATCTAGCAACAACTGGGGCTGAGGTTGCAAAAGTCCATTACGGTGCAGAGGGTTGGGTAGTACATCATAACACTGATATTTGGCGAGGGGCGGCGCCTATTAACAAATCGAACCACGGCATTTGGCCAACAGGTGGAGCCTGGTTATGCTCCCACTTGTGGGAACATTTCCTGTTTTCAGGGAACCTCACATTCCTAAAAGACACTGCCTATCCCCTGATGAAGGGATCCTCTCAGTTTTTTATGGATTACCTGATTGAGGACCCAGTTCATGGCCAGGGTTGGTTAGTGAGTGGTCCGAGTAATTCCCCCGAGCGAGGTGGCCTTGTAATGGCCCCCGCTATGGATCACCAGATTATTCGATATCTTTTCAGATCGACTGCCCAGGCAGCTGAAATTCTCAAAAGGGATACTAACTTTGCAAAGCATCTTCGATCCTTGGAAAAAAGGATCGCCCCCAATCAGATCGGGAAGGAAGGCCAATTGAAAGAGTGGCTCTACATGGAAAATCCCTTTACCAACCATCGCCATGTTTCCCATCTTTGGGCCCTACATCCAGGAGATGAAATCACCCCTGAGACTCCGGACTTGTTTGAAGCCTGTAAACGGACCCTGGAACTCAGGGGAGATGGGGCCACGGGATGGTCACGTGGGTGGAAAGTCAATTTTTGGGCTAGGCTCCGGGATGGAGACCGTATGCTGGAAATTATCTGGGGATTTTTCAACAACACCAGCGAGAATGGAAATCCCGGATTCTATAACAATCTGCTGGGCTCCCATCCTCCTTTTCAGATTGATGGGAATTTCGGGCTTACGGCAGGAATTGCGGAGGCCTTGGTCCAATCGCATACAAAGGACGCTGAAGGAAACTATATCCTAGACCTCCTGCCCGCTCTCCCATCCAGCTGGCCCACTGGCTCTGTTCATGGAATCAGAGCCCGTGGAGGATTTGAGGTCGCGATGGAATGGACCTCTGGAAAGTTGGAGCGGGTTACCATTAAATCTCTTCTGGGCAATCCAATCGTTCTGCAATCCGAAGAAGGCCCCGTCATCCTGGTTCCGCAAACCACCCCGGGCCAGGAATACGAGTTAGCACTTTAATTCTTGAACATGGAAATCATTTGGAAAGCACCTACCGGAGGAACCTTGCCCATACAAGATGGATATACTACTGCATTGATCATCATGTTGCCCCGAACGACTGACAATGGGGGTGAGGATTCCATCAAATTATTCGTCCCAACTAATCCCGAGATAGGTCCTTGATGGCATTTCCGTAAGTTATGTTTCCATCCACCAGGATATCCTGCACGGCTGAGGAAACTTTTATTCCGTAGCGTTGAGGGGGGTCATGAGTGACCGATCGGTGAGTATGATTGGAGAAAATAGATCCCTGAATGATGACATGCCTGCCCGCCTCCACTTCAACCCCGCTTTCACTGTTATTATACGAATGTATCCCGTTAATAATAATATTTTCTGGAGCGATTCCAGAACCTTCATCAGAAATCAGGATTCCTGATCCCCATAAGGTTCCCCCGATGTCACTGCCTCCTCCAATCGAAATATCGTTAGCAGACCCTCCGACCAAGATCCCGGCCAACCCATTCCGGACCGCAGTCACCGTCATGATCTTGACCGCTTGAATCGATTCATGGGGTCGAGTTTCCGGGGCCGCGATCTTTATTCCATATTCCAGATTATCTGAGTATTCCCCTCCGACAATTTTTCCGTAATGGCAACGCTCTATAAAAAGGCCAATTCCATTTCGTTGAGGGTCACAAAAATATATCTGCGGGGCATCTAACACCTGGGAACGCTTACCTCCTGGAGCCCCTGATAAATGTATCCCAATCCCACAGTTATTAACCCCGACATTGTAAAGGGTCAGGACGTCCACCGTTCCTTCCACTAAAATGCCGGTCTTCCCGTTGTCTTTGCCACTTCCAAAAAATAACAAATTGCTGAGGGTAATTCCAAATAACCGAAAGCTTCGGGCATCAACTTCGAGGAGATTTATATCATCTTCCGCCCAAATCACCGTTCCCCCCTGATCGCTGGCCTGCATCCCCCTCGACGCCCCTTCAAGATGAACTCCATGTTTATCCTTGATTCGCAAACTTCGAGTGAGGGGATATGTGCCAGCTCCCAAATAGATTTTGCCACCTTGCTCAGGGAGAGAATCAACGGCCGTCTGTATGACTGTTGCTGCATCCCTGTTTTGAATCAAAATCCGGTTTCGAACTCCAGAAAAGGCTATAAATCCTTTTTCAGGATTCGGGCGGATCACCACTTCCGCTGGCACTTGAACTAAATTCCTCAACCCTGGCGGATTCACCTTAGCTTGCCCCAACAGTGGCCAGGTAGTAACCAGCGTCCAGATAACCAAAAAACAATATGTTTTCATTCGTTTAGGAAATAGAAGTTAACTCGATCTTACCATTGGGAATGGTCAATTTTTTTGGCCTACTTCCCTCGGTCGAACTAAATTGCGGTATCTCCTTAAGGTTCCAGATAATAGGAGGGTCAGCCCAATCGCCGATACACCCTCCTGGTGCTTTTTTAGTCGCGCCCCTGTTGGCAGCCACCCCTACTCAGTCGTCTGGAGAAATCGATTTCAAGGACCATCTTTCGGGATTTAGAGTGAAATTACTGTAACCTTCAATTAGGAAGATTGTTTCCTCTAATATGGGACATATCTCCAAAATTGGCTTACTTTTTCTAAGTCTGTGCACCTCTTTGCAACTAGGACTTGGCCAAAACGACCAAGGCAAATTGGAGAAATGGACTTCTTCAGAGTATAGTGGCAGTCGTACGAAACAGGATGTGCGAACAGCAATGGCGTCTAAAGGGTTCACATGGTTAAGCGGGTCTCCGGCGGACAATGAAATCCTCTCTGTTGGGAAAAACGCGCAGTTCTTTGGTTTTGTTGCACTTCGGTATGAAAGTGGGCGAGCAGCAAATCGAGGAGTTATCGGACGAGCCTTTTACTCCCTTGTCGAACCTCAACAAAGGAATCCTCTTATTACCGCAGTGGTTGCAGAGGCCGCACTACTCCAAGAATGGTGGGGAACCCGGAAGGAAATGCTGCGAGTCCTCGAAACACACCTCTATACGGGGGACCCGATAAACCAAGATGAGTTAGCCAAGTTGGGCGCGCAGTTTTCAAAGTTAGGAGCCGAGGTGGCAATCCTGGAAGCAATGGCATTTGCGAAACTGGAGGACTCCCTGAATGAAACCCAGATGAAAGAAATCTTGGCTTGGCGAGCCGATCCAGAGCTTGCTTATCAGTTAGGACAAGACAACCTGACGGTTGTAGGCGGTCTAGACGGCCGTGATCAGATCAAACAGCTGGAAGATCTATTTGCCAAGTCTTTCTCCTGGATTACTGGTTCTGAAAACGATAACGAGGTCATTCCCCTCGGTCAACCAGCTCAATTCTTTGGTTTCGTGGCAATTCGACAGAAAAGCGGGCACGCGGCCAATCGGGGCAAAATAGCCAAGTCCTTTCTCTCTATTCTCCAGCCCAGGCAAGTGGCAATGATTGACCAAGCCATCAAGGAGCACCAATCGGTAGGAGAACAGTTTCTTAGAACAAGATCTCAGTTCTTAAAACAGCTCCAACTACTTCGAACCCATCCTGATGAATTCAGTTTCTCAAAATCGATGGAAATAGCCGAGACTATGGGAGTACTTGAAGCAAGGATAGCGAGCATTGAGGCCCAGGTATATCGGAAGATTCGTGATTCGCTGTCGGAGGGACAGGAACGGGAAATGATGGAACTCCGGGGAGAGTATATTCTAGACCCGAATCACGTTGAGGATATTTCACAAGAAGAACGAGGAGCACAGTTGATTATCTTATGTGTGGGTTGTCATGGACTACCCGGGCAGTATCACAAAGGCATGCCTGGACCCAACCTGGAAGGTTTATTTGATCGCCCAATCGCCTCAGCCAGCGAATTCCAATATTCAGAGGCTTTACAAAAAAGAGGTGGAGAGCAGCCCTGGACAATGGGTGAATTAGATAGCTTCCTTGAGGCACCGAAGACTTTCGCACCAGGGACCAAGATGGAATTTCAAGGATTGCTTACTAAAGAGGATAGAACCGCTTTAATCCACTATCTCCAAAAAGAATACTAACATTTCAATTCTGGGCACCAATCGTTTGGACTTGCAGGCAGGTGGAGTCCAGGTCGCCTCACCAATTTCCTTAAGGGTTCTGCTTTTCAAGTTGCCTGAGCAGAATGCCTTCCACTTTTTCCCGGTCGATTTCACCTTTGCGTCCCCGAAAGCGGATCATCTTCTTGGCGGCATCTTGGGGTCGGACCGTTTTACCTTCCCTTATTTTGGTGAACTCGCGGCCTTCCTCATCTGCCTTCGCCTTTAATTGTTCTCGCCTGGCTTTCGCTTCAGCCTGCATCACTTCAATGGCATGGGTGAGTTCGACCTCGTTCAGTTTGCGATTCCCATCGGCATCGGCGCGGTCGAGGACGCCGGAAATGAACGCTTGGCGTTTGGCTTTCAGCTCTTCTGAATGGGGCTCTTCGCCATGAAGGTCTGGGCCGAACGACAGGACAGCAAATGCTGAGATGAACCCGAGGATTAGATTGGGTTTCATGTTTGGTTTGGGAGCTGAGTCATGTACATGCTGATTGATGAGCAGAATCCTCCTCATTGTCCGACCATGGGTCAAAAAGGTATATACACATGGCGGGATGCCAAATCCGATCGTTGGCTTTTGTTAGCGGGGGGGCATGCCGGTGGATTCCCCCTATTCAGTCGTGCGCAGGCAAAGTAAAAAAGGGCGCTACACAAGCTGACGGCCAGGTAGAGCTTCATCATATGCTGGCCAATGAATTCGGCCTCCAGGGTAACCCCGGAAACCTTCATCCCCAGGCCCCCGAGTACGTAGGCGGCGGGGATCAGGAGGAGGACGACCGGGGCGATTTTCCTGGCGCTACACGCAATCAAAATAAAGAGAGCCCCGGTTAGAAAATTGGAAATCCCGAAAGCGGCCATCAGGACCATGGCGTCGGGATGCGGATCGATCAGAGCCAAATGATTGGCGGCGTGGTGAATGCGGAAGGTGTGGACGAATCCACGGGTGAGATCAACGAGCCCAAGCAGAAAGAGGACGCCGACGCTGAGTTTGAGTGCACTAGCCTTATTGAACATAATGGGTTCCTTTCCTCTATCTACGGCTGGAACTGAGTGGAAGTTACAGCGGATAACAGAAAAGGAGGCATTCCGTCTGAATTTCAGCTCTAGCAAACTCCTACTTGGAAACCGTTGGACACCAAAATCCTTTTCCGCAGCCCATTTCAGGGCACTAAATCTCCTGCAGGCATTTGCAGCTGGTCGTCGTCGGCTCATCTGCCTTAGCCCATGCGGTTTCATACAACCGTGACACTTCTAGGGCCTCTTTCGTTTTTCCCTGGGCGGCCAAAGCGCGCTGGAGACCAAACAGAGACCAACCATTTCCTGGCCAGAGTTGAAGGTCCCGTCGGAATACGCGTTCGGCTTCATCCGGTTGGCCTGCCGCCTGGTAGACCGCACCCAGGGTGTGTCGGGTCGGTTGCAGCCATCGTGGCGGCTCCCCGTAAGACAGGGTATCCTCAATCCCAACAGCCTCTTCCAGGTGTTGGATGGCCATTTCCCAATCTTCCATTTGGAGATAGATTTCTCCCTCAATGAAATGCTCGCTCACCTTCAGGATCTTGTGTGAAGGATCGCCCCCAAACACGCTTTCCTCAGGAATGGCTTCCATAGCGATTTGAAATTCGGCCTGCTCCCGACGGGCCCCCTCAAAATCCTTTAACGCCGCATAGGAAATAGCCCGATGAGCACGCCATATTGCCGTCGTGATCGGCAGATATTCGGGTGGGGGAGCTTCATCAAGGAGGGCTTCCCATCGGCCAAAACGTTTTTGCACATCGTAAACGGAGGTCATCCACAGGTCGACATAGGGTGCAACCCCTTCCAGAACGGACTCAGGGATGATCTCCCACATCTTACGGGCTGCCGCCATCGCCTCGGCTTCCCTCCCCGACATCATTCCAGAAAATGCGATAAAGTGCGCATTGTGTGACATATACATGTACTGGATCCCTTGCTCGGGCGACAACTCGCGGTAGGCGTCGTCAGCCTCCACCGCGAGCTGGTTCTGGTGAATCGACTTATCCCACTGGTTCACCTGAATATAAATATGAGCAGGCATATGATTCAAATGACCCGCTCCCGGGACCAGGGTGGCTAAGCGATCAGCCGCGGGTATTCCACGGGCCGGATCCTTACTTGGCTCCACGGCGTGGATATACAGGTGGTTAGCTCCCGGATTACCTGGATCCAGCTCCATGACGCGCTCCAAAGTACTCACGATCAGAGGAGTATTGCCCTCCGGCTCGCGGTTTTGACTATACAATTTCCACGGCCGCTGAACCATTATGGCCTCAGCATAAAGGGTCCCAATATCCGAGTCATCGGGGAAAGTCTCCCAAACCGCAGCCATCGCATCAGCATAGGCCTGCTCCAGATGTGTCCTATCAGCGCCATGCTTCTTTTCGTATCGAGTTTGAAGGGCCAGAATTAATGCACGTTCGGCATCAGTCGTGTTTTCGATTCGTTTGAGGGCCTCGATCAGCGCCCCCCACGCCGCTGCAGCGCGCTCATCCGTCAGCTTGGGGTCATTATAATTCGGACCCTCACACAGGGCAATACCCCACCAGGCCATGGCACAATCCGGATCCAACTCCGCCGCCCTTGCAAAAGACCGAATGGCCTCTTCATGATTAAACGCATACATCCAGGTTAAGCCCTGATTGAAATAGGCCTGCGCCTCCGGAGACGATGTCGTGATGGTCCGCGTGTGATCGCCCATCCCCTCAAACAGTTGGGCTTTCGGACTGTCGATGGTCAGGTGATCGGTCCCCTGTGGCGAACAGCCAACAAGCAACAGGAACAGGAACAGGACCGGCGAGAGAAAAGAGAGGATGGCTTTCATAGAGGGAGCGGTTGTGAAGAAAGGAAAAAAGCTGAGACCCTCCTATCAATAAAAACCCACGCACCCGCGGTCAAAACAATCCAAAGGCCCGCTACGCTTACACTCTGCCTCTCCCGACATCTTCCTTTTCTTTTTCCTCTTCTATTTTTCCCCCTGGGAACGCCGACACAATCTATGCCTTATGGAGCTTCATAGTTTGCACCGGCCGAATCCCAGACTCAAGGTCCAGTTCAAACCCTGTGAACCTCAATGGGTTATCCAACACGAAGACGAAGGAAAAGCACCCTGTGAAACGCAGGTATTATGACTTCCTGCTCGGACTGGTTTGCGTATTTTTGTTGGCAGGGCCAATGGTTCAGGCGTCTCCCTCTACAACACCTTCGGAAGAGGAGGTCTTTGCGCTGATTGGCGCCCGACTCGAGCTGATGCCCGCCGTCGCGCATTTCAAGGCGGCAAACGGGTTAGCAATCGAGGACTTGGAGCGTGAGCAAGTTGTCCTTCAACAGGCGATTCGCGATGCGGAGCAAGCCGGTTTGAACCCCGATTCGGTCCGGGCCTTTTTCATCGCCCAGATCGCCGCAGCCAAGACGATCCAATACCGTGAGCGAGCGCTGCTCTTGTTTGCCGATCGTGTTCCCGATCCTCCGGATTTGACGGGGGAGATCCGCCCCCGGCTTCTCGAGCTGGGCAGCGAATTTGTAGTCTCCCTGGAAGCCCACCTTCAACAAGAGGGCCTATTGCAAGCAAGCGATCTTCCTGCCTTCCTGGAGGTGGTGGACCATCTTCATCTAAACCGTCAGGAGCGGGAAACCCTCTTTCGCGACTTGATTGGGATTCAACTTGCGGAATGACCGGTTCAGGCTGTCGCCTCAAATTACTGGGGTTAAGACTGGAATGACTTTCAGCGCAGATGTCTCTTCAAAATTCCGTTGTCATGCATTAATTCATAACTAACGTCGGAAACAATTTTCTAACACGTCTTCCATGAGTCCCCCAAAATTGGGCGTCCTATTCGGAGTCAGGACCTGTTTGGAAGCAAACGAAAGCCCAATATGCTGCCAAAATGTCCGACCCATTGAATCCTAGTCATATCATGCAAATCGGGATGGGATTCTGGGGCTCCAAAGCCCTCCTATCCGCGGTTGAACTGGACCTCTTTACCGTATTGGGTAAGAATGGAATGACCGGCGCTCAAGCGGGGGATCGGCTCGGGCTTCATCCCAGGAGCCTGCATGACTTCCTCGACAGCCTGGTCTCCTTAAACCTGCTGGTGCGGGATGGGTCGGGAGTGGCTGCCACCTACCAGAACACCCCGGAAACCCAGGCCTTCCTCGACAAAAACAGCCCCCAGTACATCGGCGGCATCCTCGAGATGGCCAACGCCCGGCTCTATCCTTTCTGGGGCAAGCTGACCATGGCCCTCCAAACTGGGGAACCCCAGAGCGAAGCGGCCGAGGGTGAGGACATTTTCGCCCAACTCTACGGGGATGAGCAGCGCTTGGAACAATTCCTGCGGGCCATGCAAGGGGTGCAAATGGGCAACTTCTTTGCCCTGTCTGAGACAATCGACTTTTCCCCATACGCCACCCACTGCGACATTGGAGGAGCGAACGGGACCCTCGCATCGAGTATCACCAGGAAGCACCCCCACCTGACCTGCTCGACCTTCGACCTCCCGCCGGTTTCCCCCGTGGCCAAACGCCACATGGAAGCTTTGGGGACACCCCAAGTCAAGGTCCTGGCCGGAGACTTCTTCGCCGATCCCTTCCCGACCGCGGATGTCATCACGATGGGTAACGTCTTACACGACTGGAACGAGGAGGAAAAAATCACCCTTCTCAAAAAGGCCCATGCCGCCGTTTCCGAGGGCGGCCTGTTCATCGCGATAGAAAACGTAATCGATGATGAACGGACTGCCAACACCTTCGGCCTCCTGATGTCCCTCAACATGCTGATCGAAACCCCGGGCGGGTTCGACTACACCGGAGTCCAGTTCAATACCTGGGCCCTGGAGGCTGGGTTTCAGCGAACGGAGTTGATTCCCCTTACAGGGCCGACCAGCGCGGCCATAGCCTATCGCTAACCCGACCTCGGGTTTGAGGTTAAGCCCATCCTGCCCGGAAACCGTTTCACCGAGAGGATGATTTCGACGAAGCCGGGACTTCCCGCTCAATCCTTCGTAGGGTTCGTGCTCGCGCGAGCCCCAAATTTCTTCGCCCAAGGCATTCCGGGAGGGCTGCATGGTATGCAGCCGTGAACTGCGTGAGGTCCTTGCCATCCCAGCGGGATACCATCCCGCCCTCCCGACAAAGCTCACCAGGGGAACCCTCTTGAATCCTTCGTAGGGTTCGTGTTCGCGCGAGCCCCAAATTTCTTCGTCCAAGGCATTCTGGGAGGGCTGCATGGTATGCAGCCGTGATCTGCGTGAGGCCTTTGCCATCCAGGCGGGATACCATCCCGCCCTCCCGCCAAAAAAAAGACCCGGACCTTCCTTTCGGACGATCCGGGTCATAAACCTGGCAATAACCTACTCTCACACCGCAGCGTGGCGGCACTACCATCGGCGATCTAGGGCTTAACGGTCGTGTTCGAGATGGGAACGTGTGTTTCCCCTAATCTGTGGTCACCAGAGTCGAGCGGAGCTCGAAGATATCAGATTCCAGAAGCCAGAACCCAGATGAACTTCGGCTTGTTACGCAGGGGCTGGTGAGTCCCGGTTATTGCACATTGCGTAACAGCTATAAAATATTAGTTCCACATGTCATTATGAATAGAAGTCTGGATTCTGCTGTCTGGAATCTGGACTCTTCCCGTCTTCTTTCTGGGCAATAAAAGCGTCTGATAGCGACTGTGTATACAGTTTGGGCTACGAGATGTTTTGTTGCTAATTATTATGCTTACCAAACTCAATTGGTTCATTAGTACTGGTTAGCTCAACACATTACTGTGCTTACACATCCAGCCTATCAACCTGGTGGTCTACCAGGAACCTTATGGGGAGATCTTATCTTGGGACTAGCTTGGCGCTTAGATGCTTTCAGCGCTTATCTATTCCGTGCTTAGCTACCCGGCGGTGCCGCGGATACGACAACCGGAACACCAGAGGCACGTCATTCTCGGTCCTCTCGTACTAAAGAATGAACCCCTCAAATCTCCAACGGCCACAGCGGATAGAGGACCGAACTGTCTCACGACGTTCTGAACCCAGCTCGCGTACCACTTTAATTGGCGAACAGCCAAACCCTTGGGACCTTCTCCAGCCCCAGGATGTGATGAGCCGACATCGAGGTGCCAAACACCGCCGTCGCTGTGAACGCTTGGGCGGCATCAGCCTGTTATCCCTAGGGTACCTTTTATCCTTTAAGCGATGGCGATTCCATATTCAACCACCGGATCACTTAGGCCTACTTTCGTAACTGCTCGACTTGTAGGTCTCGCAGTAAAGCCACCTTATACCTATACGCTCTAAGGCCTGATTGCTAACCAGGCTGAGGTGACCGTCGCGATCCTCCGTTACTCTTTGGGAGGATACCGCCCCAGTAAAACTGACCCCCTGGCACTGTTCCCTGGCCGGATAACGGCTCAGGGTTAGACACCTAACAGTTAAAGAGTGGTATTTCACCAGCGGCTCACACATACCCTGAAGTATGTGATCAAAGCCTCCCACCTATCCTACGCAATAAAAGTCAGATGCCAATACCAGGTTACAGTAAAGGTCCATAGGGTCTTTCCGTCCTGCTGCGGCAACGCTGCATCTTCACAGCGACTACTATTTCACTGAGCCTCTCCTCGAGACAGTGCCAAACTCGTTGCTTGATTCGTGCAGGTCGGAACTTACCCGACAAGGAATTTCGCTACCTTAGGACCGTTATAGTTACGGCCGACATTCACGGGGGCTTGGACCCGGAGCTCTCACCCC
>JANQKZ010000034.1 GCA_028280845.1 Opitutales bacterium
ATAATCCCCAACCGGGCGTTTCGGAGTGAGCGTGAAAGTGGATTCTTGAATCAGCGCCACGACTGCCTTTTCCAGTATTCTCCGCAGCCCGGGACTGCCTTATTTAATTCGGTAGCGGATAAAGTCTCGGCTGACTCCGAGTAGGCGGGCGGCTTTGGATACGTTACCTCTGCATTGGTCGAGGGCGCGTTCGATGAGGCGAAGGGTGGCGGCCTCCAGATCGAAGCCCGATTCGGGAAAAGCGAAATCCGGGTTGAGCCATTCTGTGGGGTCAAGTCGGCGGGAGTCTCCGGAGGAGGCCGGTCTCACTGGAGTTTGAAGTTGCTGGAGTTCGAGGGTGGGCTGATCCTCCAGAATAATGGCCCGTTCGAGCTCATGAATCAGTTCACGTATATTTCCGGGCCAGGTATACTGCTGCAATCGATCCAGACCGTTGTCGGAAATACGGAGATCGGGCATCCGGTATTTCCTGGAAAGGGCCTTTAACATGTAGACTGCAAGTTCGGGGATATCCTCTGCGCGCTCTCGGAGAGGTGGCATGTAGACCTCGAGTAAATTTAATCGATGGTAAAGGTCTTCTCGAAAGACTCCGTCCTCAATGAGCTGGGGAAGTTTCTGGTTGGTGGCGGCGAGGATACGCACATCCACCTGGATTTCCCGGGAGGCCCCGACCCGCCGAATTTTTTTTGTCTCCAAGGCAGTCAAAACTTTGGCCTGGATGGCTGGACTGAGGCTGGGGATTTCGTCGAGGAACAGGCTGCCACCGTCGGCTGCCTCAAACAGACCAATGCGGGCCGACTTTGCATCGGTGAAGGCTCCCCGCTCATGTCCGAACAACTCGCTTTCGGCGAGGGAGTCCGGCAGGGCGGAGCAGTTGACTTCGATAAAGGCGGCTTCGCGCCGGGGCCCATGGTAGTGGACCCACCGGGCAATGGAGGACTTCCCGGTTCCGGTCTCCCCTTCGATGAGAATAGGAGGCAGGTCTTTTTGGAGGCGTTCATCCGCGCGAATAATCTTATCCAGCTGGGCTTTGTACTCCTTTAGCCTGGATCCGAAAAACAGCTCTTCCTTTGAACTGGTTTCCTGGTCTTGGCGAAACTGTTCCAAGCGGTGGGCGTTGCGAATCTGGCGGCAGCGCAAGAATATAAGCGGAAGTTCATTGGGGTCGAAGGGCTTGGCCAGGTAATCGTGAGCTCCTAACCGGATGGCCTCTACAGCGCGGGGAATTCCTCCTTCCGCTGTCATGATAACGATAAATGTATTGGGGCTGAAAGTGCCCGCTTTCAACAGGTCGAGTCCATAGCCATCGGGAAGGTTGACATCGACCAGGGCGAAATCGAAGGCGAGGCTCTCCAGCGCGTTGCGGGCTTCAGCCAAGTTAGCTGCCACGGTGACAGCAGCTCCCTGCTCCTCCAAATGGCGGGCCAAGCGTTTCCGCAGCATGGACTCGTCTTCGACCACGAGGATTTCCTGTCCTGTGAGGGAGAAAGGCTCGGACATGGGGGTAGTGTTTATTGTCTGGTGTTTATTGTCTAGTGCTTAGTGCCTGGTGTCTAGTGACCAGGGTCTGGGGGTAATGCCGGCGCTGTGGAGGCCCACCGCGCCCTACCTCCGTTTTGCGATTTGAAGGTGGATTCCGGCTGCTTAGTATCCCTGAGCAGAGCCTTCTCGCCTGGGATCTGCAAATCCGCGAAACAGGCCATCTTTGTAGAGGACGCTGTTGGCGGAACCCATGGGGGAATTGTTGGCGCTTATGGTGTGACCAAGCGATTCCAGGAGTCTTCGCGTATCCGGGCTCACTCCTTCTTCCAGGCGGACCTCATCCGGTAACCACTGATGGTGAATGCGGGGAGCCAGAGTAGCCATGGCCAGGTTCATGTCATGATCGAGAACGTTGATGATAATTTGCAGCACGGTCGTGATGATTCGGCTACCTCCCGGGCTTCCGGTCGCGAGGTAGGGTGAGCCGGCTTTGAAGACCAGGGTGGGGGTCATGGAACTGAGCATTCGTTTGTGCGGCTCCACCGCATTGGCCGTCCCGCCAATTAATCCTACGGCGTTGGGAACCCCCGGCTTGGCGCTGAAGTCGTCCATTTCATTATTCAATAGGAGGCCCGTCCCGGGAATCATATATCCGCTTCCGAAACTGAAATTGAGAGTGGTGGTGTTAGCTACCACATTGCCCATCGAATCCATGATGGAGTAGTGTGTGGTTTCCGGGCTTTCCCGTGGGATGGTCGGCGTCCCCGGGCGAGTGGATTTGCTGTCTCGGGCCTGGGAAGGGGAAAGGGATTGTGAGGTCTCAAAGGCGTAGGCTTTGGACGTCAACCAGTTCACGGGTATGTCCGTGAAGTCGGGATCTCCGAGGAATTTGGAGCGATCAGCGTAGGCCTGGCGCATCGCTTCGATCATCCAGTGAAAAGGGGTGGCCTGATAGGGTTCGTATTCGGGGAATGGATACAGTTCGAGAATATTCAACATCTGAATGAGGTGAATTCCACCCGAACTGGGGGCGGGCATAGCATAGATGTCGTAGCCGCGGTAGGTTCCGTGAATGGGCTCCCTCCACTTCGGTCGATAGGCGGCCAGGTCTTCCATGGTGATCAATCCACCATTGGCCTCCATGTCGTCCGCGATGGTCTGCGCAATGGATCCGGTGTAGAAGGACAGTGGGCCTGCTTTCGCCAGGGTTCTGAGGGTTTGGGCGAGGTGGGGTCGCTTGAGGAGTTCTCCGGGCCGCGGCGGATTTCCATCTTCATCATAAAATGCGCGCATGGCGGCTGGGGAGTTAGCCAACCAGGATTTATAGGTCAGCAGGGCCTTGTGAAGTTGTTGCCCCACGGGGAAGCCTTCTTCAGCAATACGGATAGCCGGAGCGAGGGCAGCTTCCCAGGTCAAGGTGCCGTAGGTTTCCAGGGCGAGCGCCAATCCCGCCACTGTGCCGGGCACCCCGCTGGCCAGGTGGGACTGGCGGGACAGCACGGGATCGGGATTGCCCTCTGCATCAAGGAACATGTCTCGGTGTGCCGCGGCAGGAGCTTGCTCTCTGTAGTCGAGTGCACGGATAGTTCCGGTCTCTCCGTCGCGGATCATCATGAATCCGCCGCCGGTCAGGTTGCCGGCTCGGGGCAAGGTCACCACTTTGACCAGGCCGAGGACGACGGCAGCGTCGATGGCATTGCCCCCGGTCTCTAAGATTTTTACGGCCTCGTGGGTGGCATGAGGCTCTTGGCTGGATACCATGCCGTTGGCGGCAACGACGGGGAAAGCCCGATCACTTGGAGCAAAGATGGGCGGTGGTGCCGCTGCGGGCATTCCCCATGCTGGTATGAGCGAGAGGGCGAGGCTGAGGGCAAGCGTGGGCAGGGAAGGGGTCATGATATTAGGCAAGCCGCGTACGAGCATGGGACCTACGAGCTATTGTCGATGTGGCCCAGGTCACGTTGGGGTTCCAGGTGATCCCGTACCGTTTGTTTTAAGCTTTTGATCTCAGGGAAGCCCCCATCCTCTTTTCGTGACCAGATCCGATTTCCCCGCAGATGTATTTCAAAAATACCGGGGATTTCCTGATCGGGGATAAGGGTCACCGATCCGATCGACTCAGAAAAAGTGCTGAGTATTTCCTGGGCATACCAAGCGGACCGCAGGAGCCAATTACACTTTGGGCAGTAGCGAATCGTGAGGGACATACCGGAAGCCTAGGCTTTGAGAGTAAAATGGGAAAGATGAAATGTGAGCATGTCCTTCAGCGAAATGTGAGCTTTTGCTTCGCTTGGGGCAAATGCACATCAGGCTTTCACCTCATTGATGAGCTCATGGCCTTGCCGGTAATCTACAATATTTTTCAAGGTAGTCCGGGCGATATCGGAGAGGGCCTCGTGGGTGAAGAAGGCCTGGTGTCCCGTGACCAGTACATTGGGAAAGGTGAGGAGGCGCATGAAGACATCGTCTTGAATGATATGGCTGGAGAGGTCCTCGAAAAAGAGTTCATCCTCCTCTTCGTAAACGTCTAATCCAAGCTGGCCGATCTTGCCCGATTTGAGGCCCTGGATGGCGGCGTAGGTATCGATGAGCGCCCCCCGGCTGGTGTTGATGATGGTCACGCCCCGTTTCATGCTCAGGAGGGCTTCTCGACCGATGATGTGATGCGTTTCCTTTGTGAGTGGACAATGGAGGGAAATGATATCGCTGGATTGAAATAGCGTATCCAGGTCGACGTATTGGATACCTATGGACTCACACTCAGGATTCGGATACACGTCGTGGGCGAAGACGGTGCAGCCGAGCCCTTTAAAGATAGAGGCCACGATAGCGCCAATTTTTCCAGTTCCAATGATGCCCACCGATTTCCCATGAATGTCGAATCCCTGGAGGCCTTCGATGGAGAAATTTCCCTCCCGGACCCTGTTATAGGCGCGATGTGTTTTTCGGTTTAAGGTGAAGAGCAGCGCCAAGACATGCTCTGCCACAGAGTAGGGCGAGTAAGCGGGAACGCGGACAACGCGGATACCCAGCCTGGCGGCGGCTTTTAAATCGACATTGTTGAATCCAGCACACCTCAGGGCGATCAACCGGGTTTTGCCCGCGGCCAGGGTGGTTAAAGTTTCACGGTCGAGTTCGTCATTTACGAATGCGCATACGATTTCGTATTGGCTGGCTATCTGGGCGTTCTGTGGACGCAGGCGGTTTTCGAAAAATTCGAACTGAAGGCCGTGAGCCTGGTTGGCCCGCTGGAAGGATTCCTGATCGTAGCGTTTGCTGCTGAAAAAGGCGATAGTGTCCATGTGAGGGAGTATGATTAAGCGGAAGATTAAGAGATTAGTTTGTCTTTGAGGTAGGGGGCGGTGGGGCTGCTTTTGCGTTTGAGCAGGCCACTGACTTTACCCTGGTAGAGGATGCGGCCTCCCTTATCTCCACCTCCGGGACCGACTTCCACCACATAATCCGCTTCGGCGATCAGGTCCAGGTGGTGTTCAATCACAATAACCGTGTGGCCCTGATCCACAAGGCGATGCAGGAGTTCGATGAGGCGTTCGCAATCTCTCAGGTGTAGGCCAATGGTGGGTTCTTCAAGGATATACAGATTGCGCGGTCTGATTCCGCGGGAGCGTTCGGTATAGGTCTGGAGCCCTTTCGCCAGTTCACTGACCAGCTTGAGTCGTTGGGCTTCCCCTCCGCTTAATGTTGGAGAGCTTTGCCCCAGGTTCAGATAGCCAAGGCCGGTCTCCACCATGAGGTTGAGCATGGCCTTGAGGTGGCTGTGGAAATCGAAAAAGTCAGCAGCTTCTTCAAATGACATGTTCAGGACCTCGCCGATGTTTTTCCCCTTCCATCGAATGTCATCCAACTCCGGACCATAGCGGAGTCCGTTGCAGGCATCGCAATTGATATAGGTGTCGGGGAGGAAGGCCATTTCCAATTTGATCCGTCCAGCGCCCTTACACTTTTCACATCGACCGCCCTTGGTGTTAAAGGAGAAGGTGCCAGAATTCATTCCGCGCATTTTCGCTTCGGGAAGGGAGGCAAACAAATCGCGGATGATGTTGTAAGCGCCTATATAGGTAGAGGGTGTAGAGCGTGGCGTTTTGCCGATTGGGCTTTGGTCGACTTCAATCACCTGCTTAAAGCCATTGCCATTCACAATCTGATCGAGGGGGGGCTGACCGTTTTCTAAATCCTCCAGAAAGTAATGGCCGTCCCGTACCAGGGCCGTTCCTTTGAGGCGTTTGGCCTGGTTTTGGATGGCCCCCTCGATGGCGGGTTTCATGCAGTCCCGAATCAAGGTCGACTTTCCCGCGCCCGAAACCCCACACACCATGATGAGCCGGTTGAGGGGCAGTTGAAGGGTCTCTCCCTGTAGGTTGCGTAAGGAAGCATTCTGGAGGAGGAGCCATTGGTCATTCGTTTTGGCTCGGCTACCTGCCTTGTATGGGGCAGGTAGCTGTCGATACTTTCCGCGGAGCGGGTGTGGAATGCCCGTCTTTAAATATTGGGCTGTGAGAGAGTTTTTGTTCGTTAGAACCTGGTCGACCGGGCCTTTGGCCAGGACCTCTCCTCCGTGGAGTCCCGCTCCGGGCCCCATGTCGATGATGTGGTCAGCAGCCCGCATGGTATCGTCATCGTGTTCAACCACGAGCAGGGTATTTCCCTTGTCACGGAGTTCGGTCATTGACTGAATAAGCCGATCATTGTCCCGGGCGTGAAGTCCGATGCTGGGCTCGTCGAGGACATAGAGGACACCAGCCAGGTTGCTCCCTAATTGGGCTGCCAGGCGGATACGTTGGGCCTCCCCGCCAGAAAGGGTATTGGTTGCCCGATCGAGAGTGAGGTACTCGATGCCGACCTTGTCCATGAATTGGAGTCGCTCAGATATTTGAGGGATGATGTCATCCGCAATTTGTCGCCCCCGTGCGTCCAACTTCATTTTTGAGAGGGTTTTCAGGAGGGAGCGAGGGTGTTGAGCCAACAGTTCGGGAAGGGAAATAGACTGGCCTCCCCGCAGCGGCAGGCGAACGGCGCGGCTGATTTCGTTGAGGCGTTCCCCGCCGCAGTCCGGACATAAACTACCGTGGTCGACATCATCGATATCTTCCGGCATGTCTTCCCGGTCTTTCATCCAGTCATAGATTCGGCCGTGGCCTCGGCAAGTCGGGCACCAGCCTTTGGAGCTGTTCCAGGAGAAGTGTTTGGGATCGAGTTCAGGAAAGGAGTCTCCGGTCTCGGGATCGGTTTTCGTTTTGGAAAACCATGCCTGAATCGTGCCGTCGGGGGTCATGAGAAAGCAGGAGCCCTTACCCAGGCGAAGCGCGGTCTTCATGGCTGCGGCGGGGTCGACGCGTTGCCGCTTTTTCTGGCTGTCGTAAGCCTGCATCGGTTGAGAACCGAGATCTGCGACCAGCAACTCAATATCGTGTTCTTTATATCGGTCGAGCTTCTGGAAGTTGCTCAACGGAGTGAGGACCCCATCGCACCGGAGGAATTGATAACCGTGGTCGATCGCCCAGTTGGCCAGGGGCTGGTGGTGGCCCTTGCGCCCACGAATGAGGGGGGCAAAGAGGTAGAGGTGTTTGGCCCTTGCCAGGTTTTTTCGCGCCAGGACCTCCTTCAAGCGGTTCTGGATCTGGGGATCCGTCATCGGAAGAACAGCTTTGCCGGTGCGTGGGTGGTGCTGAACCCCGACCCGCGCATAGAGGAGTCGTAGATACTGGGCGACCTCGGTGATTGTCGCGACAGTCGATTTGCGGCTTCCCCGGGTGACCCGTTGCTCAATCGCGACGGTTGGGGCAATCCCGAGAAGCGCATCGATATCCGGTTTGGGCATCTGCTCCACGAACTGGCGGGCATAGGAGGACATGGACTCCATGAAGCGGCGTTGTCCCTCGGCAAAAATAATATCGAAGGCGAGCGAACTTTTTCCTGATCCCGATACGCCGGTGACTACAGTCAATTTTCCGTGGGGAATGTTGACCGAAATATCCTTCAGGTTGTGTTCCCTAGCGCCTATCACGCGGAGGGCGTTGGCATCGCTGCTGCGGTTTCCATTGCCGAATGGAGCGGAGGCCTCTTTGACGGTAGTTTCAGATTTTGGATTGCCGGTGTCACTCCCATCGGCACGGATTTCGGATTTCAGATTTTCCGTGAGTAGTTCTTTGAGGTAGGGCCCGGTTTCGGTCTTCTTTTTGGCAATGGTTTCGGGGGTGCCAGCGGCGACGAGCTTCCCTCCCTTGCTCCCCGCCTCGGGTCCCATCTCAATCAGCCAGTCTGCGGCAGCAAGGACATCCATCTGGTGTTCGATGACGAGGACACTGTGGCCATGATCGACCAGTTGCTGAAGCACTTGAATAAGGCGCCTGACATCCTCCCGGTGCAAGCCGGTGGTCGGCTCATCGAGGAGCAATAAGGCCTGATCCTCCGTATGAGCGAATCGGGATAGATACTTGACCAATTTCAAGCGCTGGCTCTCTCCGCCAGATAAGGTATTCAGGGGTTGTCCAAGCTGCAGATAGCCCAGACCAACATCTTGTAGGGCTTGCAGCCGCGCCTGGATACGCGGTTCCTTTTGAAAGACCTCGAGCGCGCGGTTTACATCCATTCCAAGGATATCAGCGATGGTGAAGTCCTGCCATTTGATTTCGAGGACTTCCGGCCGGAAACGTTGACCGTGGCAGGTCGGGCATTCGACAAAGACATCGCTAAGGAACTGCATTTCCACCCGCTCATAGCCAAGTCCTGAACAGGTGGGGCACCGCCCTTCCCCGGAATTAAAGCTGAAATGGGCATGGGTCATGCCCTGGGCTTTTGCCTGGTCGGTGGCAGCGAATCGTTCTCGAATGGGGTCCCATGCCTCGGTGAAGAGGGCGGGATTGGACCTGGGGGTCCGGCTGATGGGGGCCTGGTCTACAAGGACAATTTCTGAAAAGCCGTGAGGCTGATCAATCTCCCGAATCATTGCCGGGTCCTCAGTCTGGCGTCCTCGCAGATTGAGAAGACCCTGGTATATGACGTTGTTGAGGAGGGTGGATTTTCCTGAGCCGGATACTCCGCTAATGGCGACCAGTCGATTCAAGGGAACGGAAATATCGAGGTCTTTGATGTTGTGCTTTGATGCTCCGTAGAAATGGATGGAGGAACGGGGGTTTGCTTCGCGGGATGAGGACCCCCCTGCTCTATTTTCAGGAGAGCCCTTGCCCTTATACGGGCTTATTTCAGCTACCCTTCGTCGACTATCCGGAATGGCGATGGATTTGCGACCAGCCAGATAATCGCCGGTCAGCGAGCCTTTCTTTTTTAGGAGTTGCTTCAGGGTGCCATTAAAGGTGAGCTGCCCACCTCCATTTCCGGGATAGGGTCCGATTTCGAGGAGGGTGTCCGCCGCCTTCATAATCTCCTCATCATGTTCGACTACAACGACGGTGTTTCCCAGCGAGGTGAGGCGTTTCAGGATGCCGATCAGGCGATCGATGTCTCTTGCGTGTAATCCTACACTGGGTTCGTCGAGCACGAACAGGGTATCGACCAGGGAGGTGCCCAGGCAGCCCGTCAGGTTGACCCGCATGGTTTCCCCTCCGCTCAGGGTACGGCTGGACCGATCGAGGGTGAGGTAGCCGAGGCCGACCTGTTCGAGGTAACGCAGGCGGGTGAGGATAGCTTCCAGGGCGAGATCCAATTGGTGCTGGACGCCATTCCTGCCAGGAGTTGCGGCCTTGGATTGTGAACCGGGGTTCCCTTTCTCAATGAGGTGGAGGAGATCTGAAATCGGCAATAGGTAGAGATCTGGAAGACGATACCCCTTCCATCTCCAATTCAGGGCTTCCGGCTGAAGCCGGGTTCCCCCGCAATGAGGACAACTCACATACGCGCGGTATTTGGAAAGAAATACCCGGACATGCATCTTATAGGTCTGAGTTTCCAGCCAATCGAAAAAACGCCGAACCCCATACCATTTATGAGTCCACTCTCCTTCCTGATAATCCGCCTCACCCTCCATGATGAACTCGATAGCCTCCTCAGCCATGTCGGCCCAGGGGATGTGAGTCGGGATACCCTTCGCCTTGCACGCGCGTATGCAATCGCGCAGGCTTTCTGAGTAAACACTGCCGGTAAAGGCTTTGATCGCGCCCTCTTCAAGGCTTTTGGTGTGGTCCGGCACCACCAGCCGATAATCGATTTCGATGACTCGGCCGAACCCACGGCAATGGGGGCAGGCCCCGACGGGAGAATTGAAGGAAAACAGGGCAGGGGAGGAGGGGGCGAATGTTTTGCCCGTGGATGGCGAGTGCAGGCCCTCCGAGAAGATCGCGAGCGGCGACCCGTCCATGGCAAACAATTGGATGACCCCCTGGCCGAAGTGGAGAGCAGTCTCAATGGACTCGATGAACCGCCCGCGCTGGTTGCGGTTGAGTTTGATGCGATCCTGGATGACGTAGACCGCATCACCTTCCGGGCCTGCGAGGTTTTCCGTGAGACGAATGGGTGGAGCTCCTTCCCCGGGTAAGATCCGCGAATACCCCTGGGCGATCAGGGACTCGTAGATTTCTTTCCAGCTCAGGTTGTCCGGTCGGGTAATCTTAAAGGTCACAAGGACCTCCTGCTTCTCGAAGCCGTGAATTGCATCGAGCCAGATACTTTGAGGATTGTCGTCCTTGATTCGTTCTCCCGTCTCGGGGTCAAACAGTTCGGCTACATGTGCAAACCAGATTTTAAAGAAATCCGTCAACTCGGTCATGGTGCCCACGGTGGATCGTGAGGTCTTTACCGTATTCCGCTGTTCGATAGCGATGGATGGGCGAATATTGTCGATTTGGTCCACCTGTGGGCGATCCAATAGCTCAAGAAATTGCCGTGTGTATGGACTGAATGTCTCTACGTACCGGCGTTGCCCTTCAGCATGAATGGTTTCGAATACAAGGGATGACTTTCCCGCCCCACTCAAACCAGTGACAACCACGAGGTGTCCGAGGGGGACATCCAGATCGAAGCCCTTCAGGTTATTTTGGCGGACCCCTTTAAGGGAGATAAAATTCGCGCGTTCAGCCATGTTCGAAGAAACGCTAACTATCCATCAGGCTCTTCGGGAAATCAAACCGGATCTGGAGGGAATTGTGTTGTGTGATTGGTAAACTGGGAAACAACCCAGTCCCCATCCACATCCCCACCTCACACTCCGCCTCAGTATCGGTAAATGACGTTGGCTCGGATGGTGCTATCTCGTTCCTCGACGTCTGGGCCGACCCGGGTGTCCAATTCGTATTCGTAATCGAGTTCCATGGCCAGCTGTTGCGTGATGGAGCCGAGCAGGCCAACCCGTAGGGTCATGTCATAGGAGGCAAAATCGTCTGGGGCGATCACACCTTCAAAGGACTGGTTGATCGAATAGTTTTTATTGATAGTATAGTTGAAGGCCTGGAAGAGGCGAAGGAGCAGGGTCCACTCTTCCTCCATGGTGGATTCTTGGTCGAGGTAGGAGGCGGAGAAGCCTGGAACGACCTGGATTTCAAAGCGCTCCGGCTTTTTGTGCTTCCAACCATACCCGACAGTCCCGCGAGCCTCGTGGTTGATCCGTTTGACCTGGTCGACGGCGTAGGAGCTTTCCGCCTGAAAGAAGGTACTTTGAGTGAGGTTGTAATCCCAGCGGAGCCGGCCGCTGTAGCGATCCCGGATCTTTCTTCTGGACTCATCGCGGGTTTCATACTCATAGCGAAGAAAAACTCCCCAAGTATCCTTTTCCCGTTGGATCCGGATGGTATTTTCGAAGTTAAAGCGGAATCGCTCGTTATTGCCAGAGACGTTGTCGAGGCCGGCCCGCAGTCGCCCATTCCAGGATTTGGGGTACTTTACCCAACGGAGTCCGGGAATATCCGTCTGTTTAAAATCTGATTCGGGAGGTTGTTCGGCCTCACTCTCCTCTTCTAGTTCTTCCGGGCCTGGAGCGGAAACCGCTCCCCCTTCTTCCTTTTCAATCTCTACATACACCATGCCCATATCGATCTCGGCGAGAGGATCCTTTTCTCCGGGGGTGGTAAAGCCGCTCCCCAGGACTTGAGCCTCCCCTTTTTCAATTTCGAGGACTCCCAGGACTGAGGATTCAAAGACAATCGTGCCATCAGGCCAGTTTTCAATGAAGCGCCCCCGGAGGGTGTCGCCATTCTTCAGCAGGAGAATGTCGGCGTTTACGGAAGCTGTGATGGAAGAGGGGGTGGTCAGTTGTTCGCCGTCTCCCTGAGGGGCGCGTTCCTGCGCTACACCGGTCATGGGCAAAAGCCAACAGGCGGCTCCCAAAACACCAAAAAGTCTATTCAAGCAATCAATCATCGTTAGGAGAAAGAGACCCTCTCGAGTCTATTTCGTTCAGTCGTTCGTCAAGGTTGCGCGATTTAACGTGCGATATCGCTTTGCGAGAGGACCCGTATTTGATGCCGCGTCAGGACATCGCGAGCAATATCATTGTCTTCCAAGCGAAGGACAAGTGCTGTTTTTCCGCCCGGTCGAGCAACGAATGGATATATGTAATGGATATTAATTTCGGCCTGCACCAACGCACACGTGACCCGATACAGGTAATCTGAACTCGGGATCTCAACGGCGACAATTTCCACCGTACTATAGCAGAAGTTATGCTCATCGAGCATTTGGGCTACTTCCTCCGGATAATCCGCAACGAGTCGCACCAGCGTACTGTCCGTCGTATCTACTGTGGTTATAGCCATGACATGGAGGTCACGATCGGCAAAATGCGCCAGCAATTCGTTTAATCGACCGACTTTATTGTCAGCCCATATCGTGAATTGGCGAACGGCTTCCCCTCCGGGATCCCGGGCTACCTGTGTCTCAGGAAATTCGGACATGTCTGGTTTTAGCATACATTGACGGGTTTCTATGCATTTTGCAAAGCCAATATCGGAGGACTGTGAGCTGTGGGGGTGCCTTGTGAATGAGGGAACGACAGATCACGTAAATGGAAGCCCTCCCAATCCTCCATCCGCCCCTCACGCATCCCCGATTCCCTCTTGCAATTAGATCGATTAGTCGAGTTATTATCTACATATGGATGGACGCAAGAAGCGATCGGAAGGGACACGGCGGCAGATACTATCAGGAGCGCGAGAGGTATTTCTGGAAGAGGGGTTTTCCGGGGCGTCCATGAAAGACATCGCGGTCCGGTCTGGCGTGACGCAAAGTTTGATTCATCACCATTATGGGAACAAGGACGGGCTTTGGCAGGCGGTGCAGGAGCGGGGGTTTCAGGATGTGCTGGATGATCTTCGACCAGCCCTATCGACGGCGGCGAAGAGCGGTCGTTTTCTGGAGGCCTTGGTGGAATCCTACTTTAAGTATTTATCCACGCACCCGGATTACGTGCGTTTGCTGAGTTGGACTTATGCCGAAAGGGGTCGCGAGGTGCCGACAAA
This sequence comes from Opitutales bacterium, assembly GCA_028280845.1. Taxonomy (GTDB): domain Bacteria; phylum Verrucomicrobiota; class Verrucomicrobiia; order Opitutales; family JABSRG01; genus JANQKZ01. The sequence continues at coordinate 12,909 of JANQKZ010000034.1, forward strand.
CCCTGGCCAGGCGAGGCAAGCAGTTGACTTAATTCGATCCCTTCAGGAAGAGGGGAAGGTGTTCTCCGCGATCGACGCGGAACTGGTACTCCCCTTGGTTTGGTCCATGGTAGAAGGCTGGTTCCTGGGCAGACGGGTATTTATCCATCGGCTTGGAATTGAAAACGATAGGAATTTGCCGGACTCCCAATATCTGGAGGCGATAAAGGCCCTGCTGAGGGAGGGGGTGCTGAAGGAGAGGTGACTGAACCCCGGGGCCGCTCTTAGCGGGAGATGACCGTGGGCTCAATAGGGGTCGGGTCTGGGATAGATTCCGTCTCCATCGTTTCGATGGTAGGGGCGGTGAAAGCGGCGGGTGGTGCTGTAGCTTTTGGTTTCGACGTATTGACGATTTACCGGAAGCAGCTCCCGTTTCCGATCCCAGCGGACATAAAGCGGAATAGCATGGTAGCGGTCATAGACGTAGAAGGAGATCTGCTGGCGAGTGGACCGTTCGAGACGGAAGGGGCGCAGCATACGCACGGAGCGGGTGACGCCATCTGAATAGACCACCTTAAGGTCAAAGCTATTCAGGCTGCGAGAAGTGCGCCCGGTGTTCTCGATGATAGCAGTTCCCCATCCGACGCCAATGTCTGGCGAATAGAGTCGCATATCGTTGTATTCGATGAAAGGCTTAGCTGGACTGGAATGTGGCGCGGCGTCCGATACCAGACCCTTCGCGGCTTCTATAGCCACTTGCCGTTGCGCTTCTCGGTTGGCCTCAATTTCCGCCCAACGCCGCTGCTTATATGTGGGGAGTGCGGTCTCTTTTTCAGGGGGGAGATGGCTCTTCCGCAGTGAAAGGGCATTCATTTCCTCGGTTGCTTTTTGGTGGAGGCCTTCGGGTAAAAGTGTTGGCGGGATGGAAGTCAACGACCGGCCATGCTGGATAATCACCCCAGACCGGCTCACTCCTTTGATTTCTACATTTTCCAATACCACACCGTTGGAAAGGGTTAATGACTCCGTCCGGAATCCAGAAATCTGTGCCACAAGCAAGGCGGGGCAGAGAAGAAAACCGGACTGATACAGCACGCGCAACATGATAGCAGTAATTCACCTACAATTTAAAATGAGACCGATCGAGCGGCAAGGAAGTTCCGCTCGGCTTTGTCGAGCGGAGTGACAGTACAAAGGAGCAGGCTGCGGTTCTCCAGCGCTCATAATGGAGGGGTAACCCCGGATACTGGCGTCCCTGAACAGTTCACCCCCCTCCCGTTTGACAGAACCGGGAATTGCTTCTCAGTGCGGTCTATGTTCAAATATGTTTTATCGAACCGGGTGCTGGGTTACTGTATGCTAATTACCTTCGGGGTGCTCTTCTTTTTCCAGGCGGAAGCGGCTCATCCCGCTGAAGGGCATTTCAAGCAGGAGGGAATGGCGAACTTGCTTTCCCTCGCCGGAGAGTGGCGTGGTACCCTGTCTTACCTGGATTATGGAACTGGGAACAAAGAGGCGATCGGCATGGCGGCCAGTATTTCAGTGACTCCTGACGATGCGTTCCTCGTCACCCAGTCTCGTTTCACCGATCCCGGGTTTGATGTCTTTATCATGACCTTGATGACCCTGGATCCTGAAACCGGGGATATGATCGAGAGCTTTCATCGGGACCGGCAGATAGAACATTACCGCTACCCGGTTAAGCATCTGCACGTATCGAAAACCGGATGGACTGTTATATGCGAAAACAAGGGCAGGGATGCGGACCGCCCCGCGACGATCCGACGCATCTTTTCCCTGGAGGGAGATATTTACACTCAGCGGAAGGAAGTGGATTTCCTCGATGATGGCCAATTGGAATTCTTTTTCCGGAATGAATCTGTATTGGTCCGCTCTGAAGAACAGGTGTCCTTTGACGATTTTCGCAAGCGGTAGTTCCTGGGTTTTGGGACAGGTTGGCTTGGAAATCTGCTTCCCGGTATTCCCTCGGGGTGGCAGCGGTCCGGGTCTTTTCCTTTACAAATTTCGGGCCCGTTCGCATGATTGCCCGCACTCTCTATGTTTACATTGACCTTTAAAGGATTGTCGGAGGACCTGAAGCAAGCGGGCGCTGAATTTGATGTTTGGTCCAGTTCGGTTGAAACCAAGGAAGCGGTGATGGATCACCTGAGGCAGATCGCAGAGGCGGAGCTGGATGACTTTGTCTTTGAGCCCAGTGTCATGATTACAGGTGAGGATTATCACTTCGAGGTGCGACGAGAGGGTCGAGACCTGTTTCTCTACGATAAAAAGAACCTGAACATCCAAGGCTTGGGTATATCCCCTGAAACGGTATTCAATCAATCGGGGTTGGAAACCCTGGCTGATGACGAATCCGAGGAGCCTGCCCCTAGTCTTGCTGCATCGAAGGACAGGAAAGGCTTCGTGGTTCTACTGGCCATCGGATTGGTTGCTACAGTCCTTTTGCAAAGCGCAATCTATATGGCCAATGACCCGGACCCGTTTAAAGAGGTGCCGATCCGGGTGGTCAGCAATCCCGATGAGATTGAAACCCTGCGAAGCCAGGTGGTTGGCAATTACATGGAAACGAGCGGTGACGTGGGATTTGGGGTGGAATTGAAAGCGGACGGCACCTATTCCCTTTGGGAAATGGAGTTAGGTGGAGACAGTGCGGGGAAAACTGAGGTTTTTGAAACCGCCTCCTATTCCTTTGGAACTGTTTCTGGTGGTGGCAAAGTCATTCTGCTTCAGGATAGCACCTTAGTTGAAATGGGGCCGGACGGCCTGGGGTTTTACGGCTATACACTCGTAAAGCGGGTGAACACTGAAGGGGATTCATGAGGAGATCTGGACGGCGCGGCTTCTCATTGGTTGAGATCATGATCGTGATCGTGATTATAGGGTTGTTGAATGCGCTTATCCTTCCAGCTTTATCAAACCTGAGGACTCGCTCCCAGGCAGCCCGGATTGCTTCTGATTTCCGCCTCATGAAAGCCGGGGCAGAAATGTGTATCACGGAGTTAGGGAAGGCGCCTCCCAACGGCGTGCCCAGCCGTTTTCCTGCAGACCTCCTCCCCTACTTGCCGTCAAAGGTGACCAGCGGGCAAAACACGGCCAAGAACGTGTTTCCGAATAGCCGGTGGACGTGGGATAATCATGAAACCAATCGGCGATATGATTGGAAATATGGGATCGGCCTCCGCTCTATTTCGTCCTTCAACGCCAATCAGAAATTGATGACTGAGGTCGACAAGATCTTAGATGATGGGGATATTAATTCAGGCTACTTTTTCAAAGACCGCTGGCAAGGGTACACCTATGCGCTCGAACTCCATGAGTGAATCTTCAACACATCGGCGGGGCTTTACCTTAGTAGAGATCATGATTGTCGTGGTCATTATCGGGTTGATCAATGCAATCGCTCTGCCGGCTATGGCGGATATTCGCCAGCGAACTTTAGCGACAAGGATGGCCAACGACTTTCGCCTGATTAAAGATGGGATTGAGTTTGGCTTGACCGAACTGGGGTATGCCCCTCGCGATGGTTATCCCAATCGGCATCCTTCCGATCTTCAACCTTACTTACCCTCGGATGCCATGGAACGCAGCTTTATCAATGCGACCTGGGACTGGGAAAACTGGACCGGGCGACGCCGTCAATTCGATCTGGGACTCACCCTGCGGTGGCGTGGCAATACGGGGCATAGCGCCCAGTATCGGGACGAGTTGATGACTCAGGTTGATGCCATTCTCGACGATGGTGACCTGAGTTCAGGGGTGTTCCAGAAGGAAACCCGCTTTGGCGGGTATGCGATCATCTTTGATTAGGGGCTATTGGATGCCTGTTCCTTCCCGCGTTCCGGAGCGCTCTTTTCATTTAGGGATTGAACTCCTGGGGAGAATGACCATTTTGTTTGGTTTCGGTTTATTCAACCTCGGTATCTGGAGAGATGGCAGAGTGGTCGAATGCGCTGGTTTGCTAAACCGGTGGACCCTGTAGAGGGGTCCCGCGGGTTCGAATCCCGCTCTCTCCGCCATCCTTCGCTAAAGCTTCGGATGGCACGCCAATGGGCGCCCAGCGCTTTCTCCCGCCGTCCTGTGAGAGGGATGATAACCCGGACTTTTGATTCAAGAAGCCTAAATCCCGGGAAGAGGACCGTTTAACCCAGGCACGCAGCTATGCGGCGTTTTGGGGATCGCCAAGACCAGTCCATGTGCCTTGATTAGTAACAGTCGTTTACGATATGCCCAACTCCCCTCCGTCTACCGAAGCCGCCGCGGTCGAAACTCATGATCGGTTTTTTCGCGAGTTTCACCAACATGCACCGCAAATCATCGAACAAGGGCCAGCCCTCTATGACGTGTTGGCTGGGATAGGAGACCGTCAGCGCATGGCGCAGTGCATTGGCCTCCAGGCGATGGCGCGATTCCGCCTCGGGCGTACCGCCGAGGCGATTCGTTTTCTGGCGGAGTGGGAAGGTGTTTTGGACGAGCTCGATGTACCGCAGGAGACCGTCCGCATGCTCAACTTGCGCGGCCTGCTCGCCAAGGCGGAACATGACTATCGCAAGGCGATTGGTTACTTCCGCCGTGGGTTGGAATTGTCCGATGATTCGAGTTTACGGGTAAACTTTTGCGGCAACCTGGGGCGCATCTTCAACGATCTCGGCGACTATGGCACCGCGTCGGAGTTGTTCCTCCAGGCTCTACAGGAAGTCAAAACGAAACCGCAGCCGGCAGAATTGGCCCGCACGCTGACGAATCTGGCGGATACCTGTCACCTCCAGGATCAGCACGACCTTGCGCTACGCTACCTCGATGAAGCCATCCCTTATGCGATCGAGACAAAATTCATTGGACTCCAGGTCCAAGTTCACCTCTTCCGCGCCCGCACGCTGGAGAAGCTCGAGCGCATCGCCGAGCAAGGGGAAGCATTGGCCGAGGCGGGGCGATTGGTGGAAGAGAGCCCGGATCTCAAGGCAGGCTTTCTTTATCAACGCGATGTGGTGCGAATGGAATGCGCCAAGTATGAGCTGCAACACGGTGATCAGGCGCGCGGCCAGACAGATCTCGAGACGCTGATCAGAGGCTCGCATCACCTGAGTTCTCGCGAATATACAGACGCATGCCTCACGCTCGCAGACCATGCCGACACGGAACGTGAGCGGGCGATGGAGCTATTGCAAAGTGCCTTAGCCTCGGCCGCGGAGGGAAACTTGCGCACGGCGGAAGCGGCAGCTCATGCCGGCCTCGCCGCTCGCTTACGGACAACTGACGCAGATACCGCCTATACCCACTTAGCTTGCGCCCGGGAAATCGAACAAGCCCGCTACTCCGAGGAAAGTGCGCGCCGGCTTCAAGCCGTGGGCCTTCATCGTGAGACGCGCGAACTCCAACAGAAACTCAGCGCAGAACAACGGGTGCGAGAAGAAACCGCCCGGCTTCTCACGGAGGTCGAAATGCAGAAAAACCGCGCCGAGGAAGCCAACCGAGCCAAAACCGCCATTCTCAGCCTCGCGGCACACGATCTCCGCAATCAGGTCGGTTCCCTCCTTCTGGGAGCCGAAACGGTGGCCCACGCCTTGGAAGAACCGGACGAGGTGCTGTCGCTGGGTGATCTCGTTGTTCTTATCATGCAATCGGGTCGAGACTTGCGGGAACTTCTCGATAGCCTTCTTGATTACGCCGCGATTCAGGAAGGGACACTCAGTTCCCGGCCGGAATCCGTGGACTTGAACGAGCTCGTCGCCCCTGTTGTCGCGACTTGGGAAAAGGCGGCGGTGAAGAAAGACCAGACGCTTGCCCTTTGCGCCTCTCGGGAGACCGCAATGCGAGTCCACGTCGATCCGGCTCGGGTGAAGCAAGTGCTACATAACCTTCTCAGTAACGCCGTGAAGTATAGTCCCAAAGGATCGCCGCTGGAAGTCGGGGTTACCCGTAAAACGCACCAGGCCCGGCTCGAAGTTCGCGACCGTGGGCCCGGCATTCATGCCGCTGACCAAACACGCCTGTTTGCGGCCTTCCAACCACTGGACAACCGCCCGACCGGCGACGAGTCATCCACCGGCCTCGGCTTGCACATCGCCAGAGCCATCATCGAGAACGAAGGCGGCCAGATTGGTTACCAAGCCCGCGACGATGACGGCGGCGGAAGCATTTTTTGGGTCGAATTACCCTTGACCATGTAAGTCCTCCCGGGATGCGGTGTGGCTGGGTTAGGTGGAGTTGGCGTTGGTGGCCACGTTGCAAGCAACGGGCCCTACTTCAAGAAGAGGTTTTTTTTTGAATCAAACTTCGCCGGCGACACACTAGAGCCCGTTTCAGTAAATGCTGATAGAGCGGCGGCTAAATACATGCTTCTGCCCCTCATCTAAAAATCGGGCAACCAGGGAGTAGGATCCTGCCTTTTCCGGCAGGACCAGACGCGGGATCACCAGGCCTTGCTGCCAGGGGTTGACCCGGACCGTTTCCGTTTGTTCAAGGAGGACTTTCCCGTTCTGTTCAATCCGGACTGAAACGGTGCGCTCTACTGGCTCTCCCAGATCATTGGTTACCGTGACGGGCACCTGAACCATTTCGCCCGGAGAAAAATGGTCTTCCCATTGCTCGATACATAATCCTACCGGAGCAAATGCGGATTTCATTGCTTTGGCAAAATGAGGATCCAACTTCAAGGCGTTGACATCGATAAAATTATCACAAGTGGCTCCATCTGGCGGAAGCGAGTGGGCCAACCCAAAAACATGCAGCACGCCGAAACAGGTCCGGGCAGATCTCCAGAATTCAGTTAACCCTTGCAAGATGTAGGCGTAGTGTTGACGGCGCTCCTCGGCTGAAGCGTTCTCACCCAATACGGCATCGTAATAAGGTTTCGTCAGGGTGGTTGGGCTTCCGTCACGGTTGAGCCAGAAGTATCCGTATTCATTGAGTATGCATGGCTGGTCACGGTAGTCGTTACGTTCGAGTTTATATGCGTATTGAAAGGGTGAATACAATGTTCCCGGAACTTTATCTTTGTCCTTGAGGTCAGAGAGGCGAAAGGGGCGGGCGGCCTCTACTCCCCGGGCGTTCTCGGCCTCACTTCCAGCGCGAAACCGTCCGAAATACTGGTGGGCTTCCCGGATATCCGTGGATCGCTGGGGGGGTGACCAGCCGTTGTCCCAGGGCCGGTTACTGTAATCAAGGCCTCGCACCATTTCAATGGCTGCTCCGGTTTCTTTCGACCATGTTTCATTTTGGGCATCCCAAGCCACAATGCTCGGGTGGTTCATGAGGTGCTGCATCCACCGGGCATACTCCGTGCTTAGCTTTTCTCTGGTTAGTCCTTCCGGGTAAATCCCATACTTCCGTTGAGGATCCTGGCGTTCTTTGTCAAAGTCTGCCTGGGATACGCCCTCTTTCAGCGCGTACCATATCGGGTATTCGGCGAACAGGGCAAAGCCTTCCTCATCGGCTATGTCATACCAGAACTCAGGGAACACACTGATACAGGTCCGGGCGGAATTCATTCCCAGGGTTTTGAAGGTCCGAAACAGGCCACGCACCCAAGTTTCGTTCCAAGGCTGGTCCCGACAGACGGGATCTTCGAAGAACCGAAACAAGGCAATATTGGTTCCCCGGAAAAAGTAGGGATTCCCGTTGAGAAGGGCTCGGTTTGTATGGGCAGGGTCCAACCGGAATCCACGCCACCCAAACCGTTCCACATGCCGGTAGGGTCCAAGCTTTATTACGGCTTTGTACAAGTGTGGGTGCTCGGGAGTCCACTCCTTCAGACCTTTTGCGGGTATTTGCTCATAAGTCACCAATTCCTGTTGGGATTCAAAAGTGACCGGATCGAGACCATGATTCATCACCACCGACCCTTCAGCGTCGTCGATCAACAATAGCCGCGCGGGATAGGTCGTCCGGCTGCCAACATGCCTTACTGTCATCTGCAGGGTAATCTGCCCTTCTTCGAATACCGGTGCCACCTGGACGGAATCGAAGTAGATATCCTCAAATAGATGGAGCTGCACCGAGTCATAGATACCGGGGATATATCGTATCTTCTCGACCTCACCCCCGGTCGCAACAACGTCCTGGAGCGACTCAATGTGAGCGCCTACCGCAATGACCAGTTCATTTTCCTCTCCCGCAGGTTTCAGGTATGGAGTGAGATTGACTGTGGTGGGGGAGAAGTTAATCCAGTTCTCCGCAACTTTATGGCCGTTAAGGTATATCTTTGCTCCATATTTGACCAAATTGATTTTCAAGATGGCATGAGCGGGGTCTTCTCTCACAAGGGAAAACACCTTGCGGTAGTAGAAACAATCCCTTTCCGGCACAGGAAGGCCTACGCCGGAAAATTCCGGTTCAGCCAGCTTGACGAGCCCCGGCACGGGCACTTTTCCGGGAAAAGCCGAAGGGAGCGTATCCCACTGTCCTTCGGCAATGTCCCACGATCCGTCCAGCGAAATCACCTTTTGGATCCCTTCACCGGGGATGTTAGATTCCTGATGACCAGTATGGCCGACCCCAGTGAGCCCAGGAATCAAAACAACCGCAATCAAGGTGGCTACCTGAATACCAATAAGCCTCATAGGTTTATTATATAGTTATGGTATCGCTAAAGGAAACCTAAATAACCCCCTCCGCAGTTGAGCTGCCAAAATCGAAGATCAGATCTTCTCCCGTCACGCTGTGACGAATCAGACCGGGGTCGAGAAGAGCGCGACAAGGCCAGCACGTGTGGCCAAGGCATGATCACGGCAAATGAGCAGGTTCAGCTGCAACGCCGGCACTTGCGTTGCCAGAGGACGAAGCCCAGGCCGAGCAAGCCCGCGAGTAGCGCGGCGAGACGGGGTTCCGGCACGACGGCATAATCGAACCCGTTGAGCTCATTCACCGTAAAGGTATACCAACCGTTGGTGTAATCGATTATGCCAGGGGTGTAGCTCACCCATGCATTGTCCCCGGCCCCGGTGGTTCGCTGATAGACCCCGAAAGTCGGTTCGATTGGTGTTCCGATATATAACGACAGCGCAATGGAGAGCGAGGTATTCAAGCCGGTCGCGGCGAAAGAATAGGCGCCGAGAGCACCGTAACCCGAAACGGTCGACAGATTGAGGTCCGTCACCGTGAGGCTGCCATTGGTGCCGGCATTTTCGTTGAGGGCCACCATGACGTCGCCGAACTGTACCCGGTCACCGCCGTTAATCCCGCTCTCGGTGCCATCGTTGCCGGTATCGGTTTTAATGGCACTGACGGTGAAAGTGGGCACACCGGAGGGAAGACTCGTCGTGCCGCCGATGCCCACATAGCTGCCCGCCCCAAGAAAAGAAGCGGAGCTGATGGGCATGTAGCTTCCCGCTGCCGTCTGTTGCCCGGCGATGAAATTGACCGTGCCGTTGTTGGTGAACGAGGTGGTCGCGGTGAGCATGCTGTTGCCGCTGACCACCAGGTTTACCGTGCTGGCCGCATTCACGGTGGCGGTGGTGAAACTGGCAGAACCAGACTCGCTGATGTTAAAGCTGCTGGCGCCCGTATCGCCCAAATTGAGAGAGCTTGCCGAAACGGTAGAACCGGTTCCCCGAACGCTCACGATGCCGCCACTGGCGGACTCTCCGACAGTAATATAGTTCGAAGCTGTTGCCTGCCCCCCATTGAGCACATTGAGCTCGCCCGGACCACTGCCGCCAACGATGATATTGGCGCTCGAGAGACGCGAGTTGTTACCACTGACCGTGACCTCGCCTGAGCCCGAAGCTCCGTTTCCGATGGTCGTATCGGCAAAGGTCGTCACCTGCGCCCCATCCAGGATGTTCAGCGAAGCTCTTCCGCCTTCGCTCAAAGTAATCCCACCGGTAATGGTTTCGAGGGTCGTGCCCGTGCCCTGCACCGTCACTTGGCCAACCGCCCCCGGATTGAGTCCGACGAAAACGAAATGTCCGACCTCAGCCCGAGCGCCGTCGGACACGATCAGATTTCCGGTGCCGCTGTGGCCGACCAGGTAATTGTCCGAGCTGATGATAGTGGAGTTGGCTCCCTGCACCGTGATCTGGCCATCGCCGGTGGCAAAGTCTCCGAGCCTGATGACTGCTCCCTCCAGCCGACCGCCGTTCGAAACCACGGCAGTGCCCTTCCCCCTTCGGCCAACATTTGCGCTACCGTCGGTGGCGACAACGGAGGAGCCCGTGCCGTCGACCGTCAGACTGCCCTCCGAGCCTTCATCACTGCCGACTATAATACGTGAGGCTTGAACGTTACTCCCGCCCGTTACATTGAGCGTTCCCTTGCCATCATCTCCCACGTTGAGCAGGTCAGCTACGGTCACCCTTGAATTGGCGCCCTGCACGGTGAGACTTCCCGTGCTGATGCCTCCCACATCGTCGGCGATAACAATGTCATCGGTGGCGTACAGCAGACCTCCGTTGGAAACGGTGACCTGCCCGGTGCCGCCATCGCCCAGAAAAAAGTCGCGGCCGCGGAGGATCGAATTGATGCCATCAACCAGCACCGTGCCGCTGCCCGTGGGGTCATCCCCCAGATTGAACACGTCGGCAATCTCGACCAGACCACCATTTCGGATGGTGAGTGATCCGATGCCGTCGTCTCCCACAAAAATATCGTCGCTGGCCCGCAGAATGGATCCCGCACCATCAACCGTCACCGTGCCGCTGCTGGTGGCGGAGTCGCCCAACCAGATATCGACCGCTGAAGTCACGACGGCACCACTGCTGATGTTAACCACACCGTTCCCCCCGGATCCAATGTCTTCGGAACCGAAGACCGCACTGCCTTCCGCGCCGATGTGGAAATCATTGGCCAGGTTCAGCGTCGAGCCGGCTCCGCTGATATCAACTGTCCCAGTCACGCCTGTGTTTCGACCCAGGTCCAGGTAGTGGAGGTTGAGATCGGAGCCGCCGGTGATAGTGAGTAAACCATCACTCGTCACGCCGACGACGCCGTCCGTATTGGGTGTCGTGGCCGGATCGGCATCAGCATCCCCCCCGCCCGTCCAGAAAGCAGCGTCCGTGCTCGTGGGCTCACTGCCCGTCGGACCGCTCAGGAAATCGCCACTGACGGTGATTTGTCCCTGAGCGACATGCGGCGCTGTCAGGGCGTAGAGCAAGAGTGTAAGAATGAAAAGAAGCGAGATAAGTTTCATTTTGTAAAAAAATGTAAAACTATGGTAATGAAAGCTTAAGACAGATATAGAATATCAAATTAGCGGCTGTCTGTCATTGCCCTGGTGCTTCATAAAACCGCTTCTTTTGTTTCATCCACCGGGATTCTTTCAGGCTTTTTTCAGACTTTCCCATTTTTCCTGATGCAGCGGAAGCAAGGTCCTCATCAGCAGAGAGACGATTCACCTGGGAGCACAAAAAAATTGGCCCTGGGCTTATCAAAATATCTATGGCGGGGGCTACAGGATTTAGTAAGCGTCAGTTTGCCGAATACTCGCTGGGCCCGCTTCTGGAGGCGTTCTTCCATTCTCCATTGCGCACAGGTCTGGCCCATTATAGAGTCATGAGATGAAGTTGCCTTCGAAGGAGTTGGAGCAAGCAGTCAATGCCCTTGTCGAAGGGTTTCCCGCGAATGCTTCACAGGTGGTAGACGAAGCCCGGCCGCTTTTCGAAGCGTTGCGGGACGGGGGGGACAGACAAAGCTTGCAGCGTTGCCTCGTGGTCGAACTCAACGCGCGTGTCTATCTCGGGCAACTTGAAGCAGCTGAGGCCTTGATGGATCGTTGGGAACCTGTCGCTGAGGCCGAGGGGTGGAATCTTGCCCGTACGAAGTTCTGTAATTTGCGGGGAATCATCGCACGAAAAAAACATGATTATGTCTCTGCCGGAACTTTTTATCGGCGCGGTCTGGCTTTGGCTGAAACGGCAGAAGATAGGGGGGCATTTTGTGGGAATCTCGGTAACATATTCAGTCAACTGGGTGACTTTGCTTCCGCCTTTGATTTGCTGAAGCAAAGCTTGGAGCATTTCCGGGAGGCGGGCCTTGAACGCAAGCAGGGCGAGATCCTGCTCTTCATGGGGTCGGCTTGTCAGGGGATGGAACAGCATGAACTCGCCTTGCGCTACTTTCAGCAGAGTTTCGATCTCCTTGATGATACCCATGACTTAAGCCGCAAGATATGGGGATGGCTTTGTGTCAGCCAGTGTCATGGCGAGTTGAGTGATATCCCTCGTCAACGCGAGGCGATTGAACAAGCCGAGGCAATGCTGAAGGCCGCCCCAGACCGACAGACTGTTCCTCCGGAGGACGTGATGAACGTGCGGAGCGTATGGGCGCAGTTTGAGCTCGATCATGGAGACGCGCAGGAAGGTCGTCGCATGCTTCTCGACCTCCTGAGCGCGGAACAAGTGCTTACGGCAGAGAAAACATCGGTGCTTTCCCTGGCTCTCGCCAATCACGCCAAAACTCCGCCTGACCTGGCCGAGCAAATGGCTCAACGTGCCAAGGCGGAGGCGGAGGAGCGCGGTTATCAAAAAGAACTCGCTGGAGCCTACCGCTGCCTCTATCGCCTGGCGAAGGAGCGCAGTCCTGCCGAAGCCTTGTCCCACCTGGAGAAAGTCCTCGAGCTTGAGCAGGTCCGTTTTACGGAGACGACCAACAAGCGATTGCAAGCCGTGGAGCTTCAGCAAAAAACGTGGGAGCTTGGCCAGGAGTTGTGGGAAGAACAACGCTTACGCAAAGAGACCGCTCGCCTGCTCGCGGAAGTCGAAAAGCAAAAAGCGCGCGCGGAAGAGGCCAACCGCGCGAAGACAGCCATCCTGGGCTTGACTGCCCATGACCTGCGTAATCAGGTGGCCTCGTTGCTCCTGGGTGTCGAAACCCTGGTCCACGCGACCAAGAAGCCAGATAAGCTTCCCCCCTTGCCCGAGCTTGCCCGTATGATCACCGCGTCCGGCGCGGATCTCCGCGATCTCCTCCACGGTCTTCTTGACTACGCTGCGATTCAGGAAGGCACGCTCGGATCCAGACCGGAGCTGGTTGACTTAGCCGAACTCGTCACCTCTGCCGTCGCACCCTGGGAAAAAGCCGCGGCCGAGAAAGAGCAGACGCTCGCTCTCCGGCTTCCTCCGACGCGTTCGATTCCCGGCCAGTTCGACCCGGCGCGGCTCAAGCAGGTGCTGCAGAATCTCGTCAGTAACGCGGTGAAATACGCCCCGCGAAATACAGAAATCGAGGTTGCCTTGAGCAAGCGGGAGGACATTGCGCGTCTTGACGTACGCGACCGCGGCCCTGGGATCGATGCGGACGACGAAGCGCGCCTGTTCCAAGCCTTTCACCCGCTTTCCAACCGTCCGACCGGCGATGAATCTTCCATTGGTCTAGGTCTCCACATCGCCAAAGCAATCATTGAAAATGAGGGCGGCCGGATCGGCTACACCCCCCGCGACGGGGGTGGGAGTGTCTTTTGGGTCGAGTTGTCGTTGGACAAATAGCATCTGGGATACAAGCTTTCATGCCCGGCTTTGGGAGTTCCTTGATTGTTTCCGCTTTTCTTTTGTATAAACAGCAGTAGACTTATGATTAATCCCCTATGAGTAATCAGCCGATATTTGCTGAGGATGAAGTGCTTCGCCGGTTCAAGGGCCGAACCAAACTCTTCCTCAAATTCAGCCATCGTTTTTTTGGAAACATTCCTCAATTGAAAGAAGATATTGAGCGGTTTCGTGCGCTCGAAGATCCGGATGAAATACGGACCTGGGCGCACTCCATGGCTGGGGTGGTTGGCAACTTGGGGGGAAAACGCCTGTTTGATGCGGCCAAGGCACTGGAATTCGCCGCGGAGGAGACAGAGAAAACCGCTACGATCGCTGCGCGTTTAGAAGATCTCGACCGAGAGTTGCGCGTGTTTGAGTCGGAATTGGGGATTCGTTCTGAGCAGATGGAGCAGAAGAAGCGGGCGGAAGAGTCTGAGTAGCCGCTAAAAGGCGTAAAGCAATTTAATGGATTAGGGTAAATGGGTGGTTTCCCAGATTTATGGATATCGACACGCCTCTGACCTGCATCCATTGTGGCCAGCCGACTGAACATCTGGTGGGTGAAGTTTCGATCTGTGAGGCCTGCTATCCCCTGGCGGGGGCGTGTTGCGCGGCTCTGGATGACACTCATCTGGAGGAAGAGGAAGCCGAATAGGCCCGGCTGAGCGGGGTTGTATTTCAAATCTTCGGTTCACTCTTGTCAGCTTATCCCGGGGCACCTTCAATGGCCTCCTATGCGGTTGATTCCTATACCCTTCATTCTGTTATCCCTTATGACTTCCCCCTCGTTATCAGCGAAAGATAGGCATCTGCCCAGTCAGCAACCTCCCGGGGGCTTGGCTCCCGAGGAGACCCCGATGTTTGTCATGCTGGGTTTTGATGATAATCCCGAGATCGAGCCAATCGAGTGGATGCTCAAGGTCCTTGGGGATCGTGGTGTCCGTGCATCTTTTTACAGCAACGGGAAATACCTCATGGATGATCCCGCGCTCCAGGCCGTCCACCAGCGCATGGCAGCCGATGGTCACGATGTGGGGAACCATACGCAAAATCATGAATGGGGGGGAGCTTTTACGGAGCAGGAATGGACGGCAGAACTCTCTATGTGTAGCCTCGCTTTGATGGGGGCCAGCGTGAAGGCGGACCGGATTCGTGGGTTTCGTGCCCCTTTTCTGGATTACAATGCGGCCACTTATGCGGTGCTGGAGGCCATGGGCTTTCTCTACGATACCAGCCTGGAAGAGGGGTTTCAGGCTGACCAGGACGGGACGAACTATTATTGGCCCTATACCCTCGACGAAGGCAGTCCGGGTAATGCGATGAGTGCTGCGGCAGGGAACAAGGAACGGGTTGGTTCCCATCCGGGTCTTTGGTCAATTCCGATCCATGCATTTGTCGTGCCCGATGATGAGCTGGCGCCCCAATACGGGATGAAACCCGGCCTGAAAGATCGTATATTCGATTTCATTAAGGAGAATGGTGACTGGGAGTGGCCCAAGGCAGCGGGCAAGATTTCAGGATTAGATTGGAATGTCCTCGAGATGGCGGGAATGTCCCCCCAGGAGTTTCTCGGGGTGATGAAGTATAACCTCGATCTGCGGCTCTCCGGAAACCGGGCTCCGATGATGATCGGCTTGCACACGGCGATGTATCCGGCGACGGATCGTGGGCGACGAGAGGCCCTTGAACTGTTTATTGATTACGCGCTCTCTATCCCGGGAGTGCGCATTGTTACCCCTCCCGATTTAATCAACTGGATGCGTGACCCGGCTCCCTTGAATTAGAGGCCTTGGTTCTTAAGGCCTATCCTATCGGAAGCAGAGGACGGGAATCTGGCAGCGGCGGATCATCTCGGTGGTGGTGCTGCCAATGAGGAGGTAACGGATCCGGCTATGACCGTAGGCCCCCATGATCAGCATATCCATGTCCTGTTGAGTCACATACTGGGCAATGGTAGATTCCGGTTCGCCCAGGAGCATCTGACAGATGGGCTGGTAGCCAGCGACCTGTAACTGTGCCTCCACTTCCCGCAGGGTTTTCCAGGCCTCCTCGTTGTCATGGTGATCCCCGCCTGTCACGACATGGAGCTCCAGGTCTTTGAGGGCCTGCGAACGGACGAGGAAATCGACCGCTTTTTTCCCACTGGGGCCACCATCGTAGGCGAAAATAATTTTCCGGATATTCCGAAACTTGCGGGAGGTCACCCAGACGGGGTGTTGGCTGGCCCGGATGATCCGCTCCATCATGGAACCCAGGTGCTCTTTATCAAAATTGGCATTTTCTCCCCGTTTCCCGACTACCACGAGATCCACGTCCTGTTGCATGGACTCGATGCAATCCATCAGCAGGCCGGTTTTATGGTGAAAAGTCACCACATCGGAAAGCCCTGCCTGATGCATGATGGCGAGGGATTGGGTTTCGATGGCGCGAGCTTTGTCCTTCTCCAATTCCTGGAGTTGGGCGGTGATCCCCTGGTAGGGTTGTACGCCCAGACTCCCGCTCAAATCCGCGACGACGGGTAATTCAAATTGACGCAGATCCGATACATAGAGGAGCTGGACCGAAGCCTTGGCTCGCCTGGCCAGCCACGCGGTGTATCTGCAAGCTTCGGGTCCGTAGGAAGACCCGTCGACACAAAGAAGGATTCTGTTCATGGTTCCGGTTAAGATCCCGGAGCGATCACAGTGTTGTCGGGGATGACACTTTCTTTAATGGCAATCAGAATGCCATCCCTGACAACGATTCCATCCTTTTCCCAGAGGTCCGGTTTCCCTTCCGGGTCAAGGACGACATTGTTACCGATCCGGCAGTTTTTATCGATAATGGCATTGCGGATCCGGCAGTTTTCCCCGACTCCGATGTCGGGTCGGTTGAGTTCCTTATTTTCTGCCTTTTCCTCTTCCGTTTCATAATAGTCAGCCCCCATCATGACGACGTTGTCCATCATGACGCCTTGGTGGACGACGGACCGCACACCGAGGAGGCAGCGATGGAGGGTCGCCCCATCGACGATGGATCCATCGGAAAGGATGACTTTTTCTCCCTGAAGTCCATTGACTTTGGCTGCGGGGAGAAAGCGGGCGTGGGTGTAGATCCTGTAGTTCTGGTCGTAAAAGTTGAAGGGAGGGACCTTGTCGGTCAGGCGGAGATTGGACTCGAAGAACGCATCAATCGTCCCGATGTCTTCCCAGTAACCTGTGTAAATATAGCTGAACAATCGCTTCTTACCGAGGAGACCGGGGATGATTTCTTTGCCGAAATCGGTCTGGTCATTTTTAAGGGATTCTTTGAGGACTTTGCCGCTGAAGATGTAGATCCCCATATTGACCAGGCAATAGTCGCAATCCTTATCGGCGTTGAAGGTAGCCTTTAACTGATCAGGTATGACTAAACTATCGATTACGGCTGGATCTTTCGGTTTTTCTACAAACTCGGTGATGGAGAGATCATCATTAATCCGCATGACCCCAAAGCCGGATACCCCGGCTTTATCAAAGGCGGTCCCGGCAATCGTGATTTCGGCTTTGTTTTTCCGGTGCTGGTCGATCAGGTCGGAGAAATCCATGCTGTAGAGCTGATCCCCCGATAGGATAAGCACCAGGTCATCATCCCCTGCACGGATATGCATGAGATTCTGCCGCACCGCATCGGCTGTTCCCTGGTACCAGCTGTCACCCCGTTCGGTCTGTTCAGCTGAAAGGATGTCGACGAAGCCTCCACCGAAGGGGTCAAACTTGTAAGACTCTTGAATGTGATGGTGGAGCGAGGCGGTATTGAACTGGGTCAACACATAGATCTGGTTCAAACCTGAGTTGAGGCAGTTGCTGATGGGGATATCGACGAGGCGGTATTTCCCCGCCAACGGGACGGCGGGCTTAGAGCGGAGTTTAGTCAGGGGCTGGAGGCGGGTGCCGCGTCCGCCACCCATGATGAGGCAAATGACCTTGGATCTCATAGAAAGGAGTCGAGTTGAGCAGTGAGGGTTGGGGAGCCCGTTTCGGGGTTGATTCAGGCCATAATTAGGGAATGATGGGCAAAACCCAAGAAATTATGTGTGGTATTGTAGGATATGTAGGTAAACGGCAGGCAAAGGGGATCCTCGTGGAGGGTCTGAAACGCCTGGAATATCGAGGTTATGATTCGGCCGGCCTGGCGATTCTCCAGAATGGGGCCCTCAAACTTGAAAAACAAACCGGGCGGGTGGCCAATCTTGAAGGAGAGCTGGATAAACGTGCGTTCAACGGGAATATCGGGATCAGCCACACACGGTGGGCGACCCACGGAAAGGTGTCCCAATCCAATGCTCACCCTCACGTTTCTTCCGATGGGAAGATTGCCCTGGTGCACAATGGGGTGATCGAAAATTTCACCTCCATTAAGAAGTTTCTTTTGAGCAAGGGGTACAGTTTTGAAAGTGAAACCGATACCGAGGTGTTATGTAACCTGGTAGCCTACCACTATGCCAAGCAACCCGAAGTCGATGGCCAGAGCCGCTTTGCCGAAAGCGTGCGCCGCACCTTGTTCCACGTCGAAGGCACCTACGGAATCGCCGTCCTAAGCACGGATTGTCCGGACGAAATGGTGTGCGCTCGAAAGGGCTCGCCCCTGATCATCGGGGTGGGTGTGGGAGAGAACATTGTGGCCAGCGACGCGACTGCCTTCGCCAGTCGGACCCAAAATGTGGTCTATCTCAATGATGGGGAAGTTGCACATGTGACCAGTGATGATTTCAATATCCTGACGATCTCCAATGAATCGGTGGATCCCATCGTGAGTCAGTTGGACTGGTCCGGAGAGGAAGCGGATCTTGGCGACTTTGCCTATTTCATGGAGAAGGAAATCTTCGAGCAACCTTCCGCCTTGGAAAACGCTATGCGAGGTCGATTTTCCGAGGATGATAGCACCACCAAGTTTGGTGGACTCAATGTAAGCCCGCAAGAATTCCGGCAGATGGACCGCTTGTTGTTCTGTGCTTGTGGGACAGCCTGGCATGCCTGTCTGGTAGCGGAGTATTTGATCGAAAAGTACGCCCGTATTCCGGTGGAAGTGGAGTATGCCTCGGAGTTTCGCTACCGGAATGCACCGCTGGATAAAAACACGGTTGTCTTTGTTATTAGCCAAAGCGGCGAGACCCTCGATACCTTGGCGGCATTGAGGGAGGCCCAACGCAAGGGGTATCGCGCGCTTGCCATCAACAATGTGGTTGGTTCTACCATTGCCCGAGAATCCGATGGAGGGATCTACCAGCACGCGGGTCCTGAAATTGGTGTGGCCTCCACTAAAGCCTTTACCTCCCAACTCTTGATATCTGCGATGTTAGCCCTGTACCTGGGCCGGCTCAATGACATGAGCTACGGTGATGGCCGAAGGTTTGTCGAAGCGCTCAAAGCAGTGCCCGAATTGGTTGCGCTCAACCTGAAGGTGAACAGCCAAGTGGAAGCGATCGCCAAGGCCTACGCCCAATACGATGATTTTCTTTTTCTGGGACGCCAGGAGATGTTTCCCATCGCCTTGGAAGGGGCGTTGAAGTTGAAAGAGATTTCATACATTCATGCCGAGGGCTATCCTGCAGCGGAAATGAAACACGGTCCAATCGCATTAATCAGTGAACTGTGCCCCAGTGTATTTATTATTGCGAAAGGAGAGGTTTTTCAAAAGACGATCGCCAACATGCAGGAGATCAAAGCCCGCCACGGGAAAATTATCTGTATTGCCCCGGAAGGCGCCGAATTTCCCGATGGTTTAATCGATGACTTGATTCTCTATCCGGATTGCCACGAAGCGGTGGCTCCCCTCCTGGCCTGCATCCCGCTCCAGTTGCTGAGTTATTATATTGCCCGTGAACGTGGGTGTGACGTAGATAAGCCACGCAACCTGGCAAAGAGTGTGACGGTGGAGTGAGAGCTTTCAGCCCGGTGATTGGGGTTCTGACTTGCGTTCGTGGGCGGGGTGGCTTGCCTTAGCAGGTTCTGACTAACTGAAATATACCATGGATACGTTGCTCATGCTGGGGCTGCCGAAGGGCAGCTTAGAAGATTCAACTGTGGCCCTGTTCGACAAGGCAGGTTATCGGATTACCCGGTCATCTCGCTCTTATCGGCCTGCAATTGACGATGATGAACTCGACGGACGCTTCGTTCGTGCCCAGGAAATCAGCCGTTATGTGGAGCACGGCTATTTTGACTGTGGCCTTACGGGCTATGACTGGGTGGTGGAAAATGACAGCGATGTGGTCGAGGTCTGTGACCTTGTCTACAGCCGGGCCTCGAATCGGCAGTCGCGTTGGGTGCTCGCCGTGCCGGAGAGCTCGGACATCGTTTCGGTAGAGGGCCTGGAGGGAAAGTATATTGCGACCGAAGTGGTCAATATCACCAGGAAGTATTTAGAGGACCATGGAGTCACGGCGACGGTAGAGTTCAGCTGGGGCGCGACTGAAGTGAAGGTCCCTGACCTGGTGGATGCGATTGTCGATCTAACAGAGACCGGAAGTTCCCTGCGTCAGAATAAGCTGCGAGTTATTGATACGCTACTTTGCACCAATACGAAGTTAATTGCCAATAAAGGGAGCTGGGAAGATCCCCAGAAACGCCAGAAAATTGAAAACCTGGCCCTGCTGCTGCGGGCCGCACTGGAAGCCGAGTCCAAGGTAGGCCTGAAATTCAATTTGTTGCGGGATCATATGGCGACTCTCCTGGATGAGCTGCCTGCCCTGCGGAATCCCACGATCAACCGCCTTTCTGACGAGGCCTGGGTCGCATTGGATATCGTATTGGATGATAAGCAGGTCCGCGAAATTATCCCCTTGCTTAAGGAGCGGGGAGCCGAGGGCATTGTTGAGTATCCGCTGAACAAGGTTGTGTTTTAGGGCAGGTCTTTATCGCGTGCCTGCGGAACGACGACATGGTCGACTGCAGATTTTACTTCTGAATTCTCCGGGAGCGGCCTCCGCTCTCAGTTCGATTCTTCCGGCTCGACAGGTCAGGTTCGGGCATAAAGGCTAATACCTGTGTTGAATACCCTTCTCCTAGATGGCTATAACCTTGTTTTTCGGGCCTACTACGGTATGCCCGAGCTGACTCGAAGCGACGGCTTCCCGACGAATGTGGTTCATGGATGGTTGCGCACCTTATGGCTGTTGGAGGATCAGCAGAAAGCAGAGGGGATGGTGGCCTTCTTCGACTTAGGCCCCCCCACCGAGCGCGAAGCTTTGCAGGCGGATTATAAGGCAAACCGGTCCGAAACTCCAGAGGACCTGGAGAAACAAGTACCGTGGGTAAAGCGCCTGACTGTTGCTCTAGGTCTTCCTGTGGTGGAGCAGCAAGGGGTTGAAGCGGATGACCTGATTGGAGCCGCTGCCTTGCGACTGATGCAGGCCGGCCAGACAGCAACCATTGTCAGCGCAGACAAAGACCTGGGCCAGGTCGTTCAACCTGGAATTTCCCAACTCTTGCCCCCGCCGACGGCTAACCCGCGCCTGGGTTGGCGGCTCCTCGATGCCGAGGGGGTCAAAAAGAAATTCGGAGTGCCCCCGGAAAAAATCCCCGATTACCTCGCACTGGTCGGAGACACGTCGGACAACATACCAGGCTTGCAAGGGGTCGGCCCGAAGACCGCAGCCAAGTGGATTTTAGAATATGGGGACCTGGAGGGCATTATTGCCCAGGCAAATTATATTAAGCCTCCGCGATTTCAGGACAAGGTGGCCGCGCAAAAGGACGATTTGCGAAGAAACCTGAAAATGGTCACCCTGAATACGGAGCTTCCACTTCCAGATTCGTTAGTGCGGAATCCCGTGCAGGTAGAGGAAGCGGCTGCTATTCTGGAAGCGCTTGAAATGCGGACAGCGGCCCGTGATTGCAGAAAGCGGTATGGAACCTAAGCCCCCACCGTCTTCTCCGGGTTGGCAGGATTTATCCACCAAAGCGAAAGTCTTCTGGGTAGTAAGTGGCATCTTTGCCCTGGGGCTTGGCATCGTGATCGGCGTCATTCTAACCTTTTCGAATTAAGGAAGCGAAAGTACCTGGAAAAGGGGAACTTGTTACTCAATTGTAAAAATAAAAATTGTAAAATTGTAACGGTGTGATAGAGAATCCACTACAGTATTTGATCCCAACGATTCTCGCTCCCATCTCACTACTCAAACTGCTTTTCCTATGGCTCAAGGCAGCAAACCTTTAATCCTCATTGTCGAGGATGAAAAAGAGTTAGCAGCAATGATTGCTGAGCAACTCGAACAAGCCGGTATGATGACCCAGGTCTATTACCGTGCCGCAAATGCCGTTCGTTTCCTCAGTGATAACTTCGCGAACCTCATGCTTCTGGATGTGAACCTTCCGGACAATACCGGTTTTGGCCTCCTCGAGGAACTCAACCAGAAGAATATCCAAGTCCCTACCATCTTCCTGACGGCGAGTAATTCCGAGGTGCATAAGGTGAAGGGTCTCGATATGGGAGGAGACGACTATATCACGAAGCCCTTCAGTTTCCCTGAACTGATTGCACGGATTAATGCCGTGCTTCGCCGGGCTGAGACAAGCCACGACCAGAATGTGACCCAGAACGCGAAGCTGACGGAGGAGCCTTTTGATTTTTGTGGAGCCACCATAAACCCGACTCGGATGGAAGCCGATTTTCCTGGGGGAAAAACGGAGAAAGTTGGGCGGAAAGAGTTAGGAATTATGATGTATCTGGTGGAAAACCCGCATACGGTGCTTACGCGCAAAAGCCTGATTCATGCGGTCTGGGGGATCCATGCAGATATCCGTAGCCGATCCCTGGACCAATATATCGTAAAAATTCGGGATACCTTTTCCCGGCATGGGGTGAGCCTGGATTCCTTCCGAACCATTCATGGGGTGGGCTATATTTACGACCCTCAGGGGGAGTAGAGAGCATCCGGGGGGTGCGGGATTAAAAGGTCCTGGTGCGGATACAGATTCGAACCCTTAACTTCCAGATTTTGCACTTCGAATCGCCAGCCTGCCAAGGCAGAGGGCCTAAGTGTGCACCCTTCGATTTCCCGGAGCCCCTTGTAAATTGGCAAAAAAATGCCCCCGGGCTACGCCCAGGGGCCAGGAGGAGGGTTGTTGGGGAAATTTAGTATTTATTCATAATCAACCACCGATTTGGCTTTTGTCAACAGAGTTTCTGAATTTATTCGGCTTTTATAATCGGGATTGTGTTGGGCAAAAATGATATTGCCTGACTTGTCGGAGATATAAACGGCAGGAACGGGCAAGAGGTGGTGAGTTTCGCCAGAATCAGCCTCCAAATCAATGTTGTATTTGGTTTTGTACATATTCACCAGTTGCGCTTCGACACGGAAGGCCAGACCAAACTCCAGCATGGCTTGAGCCGAGCTGTCGCTCAGCAGGGTATAGGTCAGTTCATTGCTGTCGATGGTGTTGCCCAATTTCTCGGGGCGGTCCGGGCTGATGGCTACAATTTGATAACCTAGATCGAGGAGTTCCTGTTCGACTCCTTTCAGCTTGGCGAGGTGGGCGTTACAATAGGGGCACCAGCCCCCGCGATAAAAGATGAGGACCAGCGGCCCTTCTCCTGCCATGGATTGCAGGTAGACTTCCTCCCCGTCTACGGTTTTGAGGGCTACATCAGGTAGGGTGTCTCCGACGGCAAGGGGGGAGACCTGATCGGCCGAGAGCGCAGCTTTTGAATAGTCTACGCCTGCCTGGTTGATGAGCGGGGTGAGCAGGAGGAGGAGTGTGGTCAGGTGTTTGGTCATATGAGGCCAGAAGGTGAAGACTCATCATTTATTCCCGCAATCTTTTCTTGATTGCAAAAACAGCAATCGCGAAACTGCTCGTTTAAGCGCATGGACATCTATCCCTCCAGAGACACTTTTCATGAATTATCGGCCCAGGGGAACCTGATCCCGGTCTACACCGATCTGATGGCTGATTTCGAAACCCCGGTATCCATTTATGCGAAACTGCGGGAAAGTGGTCCTGCTTTTCTTTTTGAATCCATTGAAGGTGGGGAACATATCGGGCGCTATACCTTCCTGGGGGCCCGACCCCGGAAAGTGATCCGGGTCTATGCCGATCGGGCAGAAATTGAGAAACGCGACGGGAGCATGGAGCGGCGTGAGCGGCCTACCGATCCCTTGAAGTTGATTGAAGAGGAAATGGCTCAATACCAGGCGGTAATCCTTCGGGATATGCCTCCGTTTACCGGTGGTGCCGTTGGTGGCTTAGGTTATGAGTACGTTCATGACTATGAACCTACCGTTCCGTATGCAGAGAAGGACGAACTCGGCCTACCGGTGGTCTATTATCTAATTACCGATAGCATCGTGGCCTTTGATCGCGCGCGTCAGACTGTGCGTGTCATTGTAAATGCCCATACCGAAATGGGCATAGATCGGGCCTACGATGCGGCGGTGACGGAAATCAAAGAGATTTATGGGCTTTTAAGTCGGGCAGGGGAGCTCGCCCCTTTACCTTTGGCCCAGGTAGATATGCCTGCCCTGCCTCAGGGGAACTTTACGCAGGATGAATTTCAGCGGGTAGTCGAGCAGACTAAGGAATATATTCTGGCTGGAGATATTATTCAGGCGGTGCTTTCTCAGCGGTTTGAATTAGATTTTCCAGGATCTCCACTTCAGCTTTATCGGGCTCTTCGCGTAATCAATCCGTCTCCCTATATGTTTCTGCTGGAAACGGGAGAATTTTCGATCATTGGTGCCTCTCCGGAGGTCCATGTTCGGCTGACTGGATCCGAAGTAGAGATTCGTCCCATCGCGGGGACCCGTCCAAGGGGCAAAACCCACGAAGAAGATCTTGACCTGGAAAAAGATCTACTGGCAGATGAAAAAGAGCGTGCCGAACATCTTATGCTGGTAGACTTGGCCCGCAACGATATCGGTCGTGTCTGTAGAATAGGAACGGTAACGGTTCCAGAGTATATGGTCATCGAACGCTATTCCCATGTGATGCACATTGTCTCCCAGGTCGTTGGTGATCTGGAGGAAGGGAAAACGGCCTTTGACCTGATGCGGGCGACGTTCCCCGCTGGGACCGTTTCTGGTGCTCCAAAAGTCCGCGCCATGCAGATTATTGCGGAACTGGAAAAAACCCAACGTGGAATCTATGCCGGGGCCTTGGGCTATTTTAGCTATGATGGAAATTGCGATTCCTGTATAGCTATCCGGACGGCCTTATGGAAGGACGGTAAGCTTTTTATTCAGTCTGGAGCTGGTCTGGTGGCCGATTCGGTCCCGAAAAATGAATATCAGGAAACAATAAATAAAGCGCAGGGTCTACTGAAAGCTGTAGCCCTCGCAAAAAATATTGATTCCTAAGATTTTGATATTCATATATTTATAACTTACTTTAGAATTATTCTAGAAATCTGGGAAAATTGAATATATTTCTCTAACCACGCTAAGCGTGGGAATAACTCTTTTCGTTCGACCTCCCATATCCATGCCAAGCTCATCAGAATTTACTTCCTTGAACCCTTCCTTCCTCAATAGCGATGATATCACGGTGACTCGGTCGGTTACTCCGGCTGATGTCAACCAAGCTGAGGATGTCCGCGATTTGCCTTCATCAGATCGCACCGCGATCAAACTTTATCTTCAGGAAATTGGCAAAACCCCTCTTCTTACTCCTGCGGAAGAGGTTGAACTGGCCAACCGTATTCGGACAGGAGATAAGTCTGCTCGGGATCACATGATCCAAGCCAACCTTCGCCTCGTGGTGAAGATTGCTCATGACTATTCAAATTTCGGTCTTCCTCTCCTTGACCTGATATCGGAGGGAAACATTGGCCTGGTAAAAGCTGTTGAACGGTTTGATCCGAATAAGGGGGGTAAATTATCCACCTACGCCGCATGGTGGATTAAACAAAGCATCAAGCGTGCCCTGGCCAACCAATCGAAGACGATCCGTCTGCCGGTTCACCTGGTTGACAAGATTGCCAAGATGCGCCGGTTAGCCGTGGAGTTAGCGGAAGAATTTGGTCGGGAGCCTACGGATGAAGAAGTCGCCATGGAGATGGGGATGTCGGTTAACAAGGTGGCCCACCTCAAGTCTGTAAGCGTGCGTCCCACCTCCCTGGATGCGCCTGTAGGTGAGGACGAAGAAACCAAATTTGGCGATCTGGTTGGCGATGAATCGGCTACAACTCCCTATGAGGACCTGCATACCAAGTCTTTATCCAGCGACGTGAGCGAGATGATTGATCGGCTTGAACCTCGTGAAGGAGAGATCATCAAGATGCGATTCGGCCTGAGTGGCGAACGCCCCATGACCCTGGAAGAGGTTGGAGAAGTTTTTGACATTACCCGGGAGCGAGTGCGTCAACTCCAGAACATGGCCCTTCAAAAAATGCGCAGGATCATGTCCGAGAAGGAAACCCAACGGACCAAAGAAGAGATTCACGAAAAAAACCTGGAGATCTCTCGAATGGAAGTGTTGAAGGAGTTCTTTGACCGGAACACCCACAACTCGGGGATTGGTTGAGCGGTTCCTGACGAAAACGCATTCTTGGAGTTGTTGCGGCATCCCGTGAGGGGGCGGGCGACCCGGGCGAGTTAATTCCACTCGCTATAGAACTCGACAATGCGGTTGGCGAGGATCTTGTGCTCGAGCGGTTGGAGTTGTCCTTGAGCGAGGAGCTTGTCGGCTTCAACAATCCGACGGGTCATTTCTTCAAAGGGCCGGGCGCTGACGGTCTTGGGAACGAGCTCGTGGTCCATAATCTCCGCCATGGCTTCCGGGGTGAGTTCATTGTAGTAGCCGATATCCGCCAGGAGGCCAAGTTTTACAAAGCTCCCATGCTTTTCGTTGGCTTGCGGAACAAAGAATCTGGTTTTCGAGTAGTATCCGTCTTTGCGGAGCTCTACCTTGTGGGGAACTTTACGGCCAAGCCGGACCGTGACCGGACTGCTCCCCATTAATTCATCATTAATCCAGACTTCCGCGCCAGATGGATAGGATAGTACGGTCACCTCTTGGGGAAGTCCTTCCGAGAAGGCGGTCTGAACGGAGCTGCAGCCGGGCGATGCAAGCAGCAGTCCCAGGGTGAGCATGACGCTGGTATGGACCTTCATAGAGTAAGCGTCTCTATGTGTTTTGGCGTAGCTATGAGGTCAAGCGGGAAGGTTTGCTATCTCTTGATTGTTACGCATTTGCCACAATGTTTGCCAAACCATAGAAAAGCTTGAAAAGAAAAAGCGCTCGTGTTTGGTTTCGGCTTTGAAATGACGCGGTGCATGTCGCCCACAAGGTCCATGTTTCCTTGCGTTGATTTTTCATAGATTAAGGACGACCCTGAACACGATTGATTTTTTCTCCGAAGACGAAGCTGACGACCCTGACCCGTTGTCCATACGCTTCCGCTTGATTACTACTCTGACCTGCGGAACCTCACGCATCTCCGGTTCCATACGGACGGGGTTTGACTGCATGGATCGAGGGCCTGCAGGAAAGGAGTCGTTGTCATGACTCAATTGCTCTTCGTATCTGGGCTGACCATCCTTATTTCCGCCCTCTGCTCCCTACTCGAAGCTATGATCCTGAGTACCACTACGGCGGAAATTGAGAGCCTGAAAAAAACGAATCGACGAAGTGGTGGTATGCTGGAGCGGTTCAAGTTAGATATTGAGGAAACGTCTTCCGCCATACTCTCCCTCAATACGATTGCCAATACGGCGGGCGCAGTGGTCGCGGGAGGTCTCGCCGTGGTCGCGCTGGGAGACGCAAACGTGGTGTATTTTTCTGCGTCCATGGTTGTGGCCATTCTCGTGGTCTCGGAAGTCATTCCAAAAAATGCCGGGGTGATTTACCGCAAAGGACTCCAGCCCTACCTGGTGTATCCCCTCGCTGTGATTCGATGGCTCATGTGGCCGGTTTCCCGTTTGCTGAAGCTCCTTGTCCGGTTGTTCCTGCGCGAGTCGGAGGATCTCCAATCCGGGGACGAGGAGATCCAGCTACTGGCTGAGAAGAGCGCGAAAGAGGGGCGCCTGACCACAAGCGAGCGGGATCTCATTCATAATGCGTTGGCTCTGGATGATATTAAGGTTAGCGAGATTATGACCCCCCGGACGGTCGTGAGCGCTTTCGAAAAGTCCCTGACAATCGGTCGCTTGTTTCAGGAGATTCAGGACATTCCCTTCGCTCGACTACCCGTCTATGATGACAACATCGATAATGTGATTGGAATCGTGCGGCGGCGCGACCTGTTGGCGGAGAAGGCCAACGATCATGACCAGACCATCATTGATGAGCTCAAGCAGGAAGCGCTTTATATCCCGGAAACCGCTTCCGCTGCAGATGCCTTACAGGTGCTGATCAAGAACCACCAGCAACTGGCCATCGTGGTGGACGAATATGGTTCAGTGGATGGAGTGGTGACGATGGAAGACATCATGGAGAGCATAATCGGGCAGGAAATTTTTGAACCGGACGACCCCGCCGTTGACATGCGTGAGTTGGCACGTCAGCAAACGCAGGCCACTCGGCCGCCTCTGCCTCGTTCCCAATCCCTGTCCCGATCAGTCGGCAATAAAAGCAGCAGCCGATAGGAGGGGTGGCTTGGGTCGCCTGGCCGGGAGCCTGAATCAGAAAACGGTTGCGATGGCCGTGCAGATGCCACTAGCGATGAGCAGATGTACGAAGGATATTACCATCACGACCTGAGTCCCTTCCTTATTCGATTTCCTGAAGGTTGGTTCATAGAGGGTATCCGTTGGTATGGTTTATCTTACATCGCCGGATTTCTCATAGGGTGGGGGCTGTTATCTCTATATTACAGGAAGGGCCGGTCTTCACTCAATCCGGATAAGGTTTTCAACCTGATCTTCGCCCTTATCCTGGGAGTGGCTCTGGGCGGGAGGATCGGGTACGCCATACTTTATGATTGGAATACTGTATCAGAAAATCCGGTACGTATTTTTGCGGTTTGGCAGGGAGGAATGGCCAGCCACGGAGGCATGCTTGGAGTGGCGATTGCCCTCTATATCTTTTCACGCCTGGAACGGTTACCTTATCTCCAGGTGACAGACTGGGTATGCACTATTGCCTCAGCCGGGATCGCTCTGGGCCGGTTGGCCAACTTTATTAACGGGGAGCTCTGGGGGAAGGCAACTGATGTGTCCTGGGCCGTGGTCTTCCGTGAATACAGCGCCTTTACCCAAACCTGGGAATACACCTTTCCCCGGCACCCCTCCCAACTTTATCAGGCCGGGATGGAGGGCCTTCTCCTGTTCCTGTTCATTCAGGTGCGGTTCTGGTTTTTTCCCCCGAAGCACGTTGGCCGAATAACGGGTGAATACCTGATTGGATATATGGTTTTTCGAGTTATTGGGGAGGTGTTTCGTGAACCGGACGAGGGTATCACACTCGTCCTCGGGATGAGTCGAGGGACCTTTTACTCCCTGTTTCTGGTTGGGGTGGCGGTCGTCTGCATCTGGATCGGGCGAAAGACCCTTGCCTATACATCGGCAGCTGCTGGCAAGTAGCTCCTTTTTTCCTATGAAGATGGTGATGGCTGGGCCGAGGGGAGGATTTCCGGCTGACTCCGGAATCACTTAATCAGTGAACTGAATGCGCTCCGGATACTGCGGCCAGTTCATGCTGTTTTTCATCGGATAGGTCGAAGGTGGCATGATGATGCTCCACTCCGGTGGAAATCTCGAACTGGAGTTCCCGGATTGATTCTTCAGGGAGCTCCACTCGAATCAATCCCTGGGTATAGTCTGAAGGTAAGACGACCTCTCCATGCAGCCACTCTTCTTTGATTTTCTGTTTCATTTTCTCGTAGCGACGATGGACCATGATAAAGGATTGGCGCAAATACTCCTGCAGCCGTTCCTGGTCGATTTCTGAAGGGCTGCGCCCTCCACCCTTGGGATTGCTGGAATCGTAAACGGTTTGTGGCCCGTAGCCCCGATTCTCCTGTTTACCTCGCCGCATTCCAAGTTGATCGGCGTGTTTGAGGATACGGTTAAATTCCATTTGTCTGGACTGGTCCAAATTCTCTAGCACCTGTGCGAGTGAAGGAGTATTCAATACCGCTCCATTCTGATCTTTCACGATAATGTCCTCGAGCCCGAAGTAGAATGGCTCACCATGGCTGTTTTCAGCTACGATGAGGAAGTCTATGGCAGTGTTTTCATTTTGTATCGGAAAAATAGATACGTTTCTACTGAGACCGTAGGACTTTAATCCCACCTCGCTGCCCAACTGAGTCAGCTCCTGGTTGGTTCGGACGTGAGGCTGGGCAACCAGGGTCTCTGATTGGCAGCCGGAATGGATGAGAGTCGTAATCGTCAGTCCGAAACTGAGCAGGAGCCGGGTTGGCATTTTTGTTTCGAACATGTTAAGATTGTTACAAATAAGTTACGATATAGGCAATCTATTTAATGTTACAATTTTTCCTAATGGGGTTTAGATGTTGAGTAAACGAAGCCCTTGTCAGGTGGCGGGGCATCTGCGAAAGAGAAGAACCAGGGGAGGAGCTCCAGTAATTGTTATCCCAGTGAAGCGTTTTCAAGATCAAGTCGTAGTAGTGACCGGTGGAGCCAAAGGAATGGGCGCGGCGGTCAGTCGTCAGTTTGTGGAAGAGGGCGGCCGTATTGTCTGTCTGGATATCGATGCGGAGGCGGGGGAGGCTCTAGCCGCTTCCCTGGGAGCATCCTGTTTGTTTTACGCTGTGGATGTAAGGAAAGGTGAAGCCATTCGGGAGGCCATCCAAGCGGGTCGGGGTAAATTCGGCCCGGTGAATCACTTGGTAAATTCTGCAGGCGTGCAGGGCTACTCAAATGCCCTCGACACAACGGAAGCGGAGTGGGATCGGGTGATGGAGATCAACTTAAAGAGTGCCTGGTTGGCTGCAAGGGAGACGATCCCGGATATCCAATCGGCGGGAGGAGGCTGCGTCGTTAATATTGCGAGCGTAAATGCGCTCCATTGCCAGCGGAACACATTACCCTATGCGACGAGTAAGGCGGCCTTATTGGGGTTGACCCGAAGCATCGCTCTAGACTATGGGCCTACGGTCCGTTCGGTAGCGATCTGTCCAGGCACGGTGAACACACCGATGCTGGAGGAGGCTTTAGCGACTTTTTCCGAACCTGAGAAGATGATGCAGGAGATCCGGGATATCAGCATTGCGAAACGGGTGGCGGAACCGGAAGAAATTGCCAAATTGATCGCCTTTGTGTGTAGTGCAGATGGCAGTTTCATGACCGGACAGGCGGTCCGGATCGATGGTGGGTTGGGAATCGAAATCGGAGGCGTAGGAAATTCATGAAAATAACCGATTTAAATGCCACCACAGTAACCGTGCCCCTAGAGGCGCCGCTTCGGCATTCGGCGGGATGCCATTGGGGGCGGTTTGTACGGACTATCATCGAGATTAGGACCGACGAGGGCATCTCCGGTTGGGGCGAAATGGGGGGAGGCGGGGAGTCTGCGGAAGCCGTATTTGCGGGAATGAAGGCCTACCTGGTCGGCGAGGATCCGATGCAGATTGAATCGCTGCGCTGGAAGCTGTGCAACCCTACGGGCTCCCTTTACAATAACCGAAATCAGGAGTTCGCGGCGATCGAATTCGCCTGCCTCGATATCATCGGCAAAAAGCTGGGAGTTCGCGCATGCGATTTACTGGGGGGCGCGTTGAGAGAGCGTATTCCTTTTATATCCTATCTGTTTTTTCGTTTTCCGAATGAGGAAACGGGCATCGGAGGGGAAAGCAGCCCGGAAGCAATGGTGCAGCACACGCGTGACCTTGTCGACCGATATGGGTTCAAGACGCATAAATTAAAAGCCGGGCTATTCCCGCCCGGACATGAAGTCGAAGTTATGGAGGCCCTGCATGCCGCGTTTCCCGAAGATGGGTTGCGAATCGATGCCAACGCGGTGTGGTCGGTTGAGACCGGTCTGTCGGTTGCTCAGGCTCTGCGCGACCAGGGCCTGGAATACCTGGAGGACCCGTGCTGGGGACTGGAAGCTGCACGCCGGTTGCGGCAGCTTTCGGGAATGCCGATGGCGACCAATATGAGTGTGATCAATTTTGAGCAGCTCGCTTCGAATGCACGCGACCCGGCCTTTGACGTTATTCTTTTGGACACCACCTTCTGGGGAGGTTTGCGGAATGCCTGGAAAGCCGGGATTGTTTGCGAAAAAATGCAGCTGAATAGCGCGGTGCATAGCTCTGGAGAGCTTGGAGTTCAACTGGCAACGATGCTGCACCTGACTGCCGTCCTCCCCAATCTTTCCTATGCTACTGACGCCCACTACCATCACCTGACCGATGACATCCTGGTGGGCGGAAAGATGCAGTATGTAGACGGTTGTCTGCCGGTTCCTTTGGGGCCGGGTCTGGGGGTCGAGGTATCGAGAGATAAACTCGACCAGTACGCTGAACTCTACCAGGAGCTTGGCGGGTATCCCTATGATCGCGACCCCTCACGCCCGGATTGGTATTCCGTCTGGCCCGAGCGCAATTGGGCCGACCCGAAGGCGGCGGGATTGATTTAGCTTCCAGCCCCAGTTTGTTGCTCCCAAACATTAAAGCGGACCCCAAAGGGATCTTCGATGTAGCAATCCTTCCCTTTGCCGTGCCAACGCAAAATCTTACACCCGTTCGCCAGGAAATGTGCCTTGGCTGTGTCCAGATCATCCACAAAGAGCTCCATAACAGGGCCGGCGATTGCCTGATCCTCAATAATAAACAGTTCAAAGGAGAAGCATCGAGGTCGGTATGCGTGCTGTTTCCCGGCCGATGCGGGAAACCGAAACCCTTGGTCTAAAAGGCATAGGCCTGTTGGGGCTCATGGTGATTTTCATCGGAGCTGAGGGGTAGAAGAAGGAGCGTAAGATTTAGCGGGGAAAAGGTGTGGTGGGAAGACCCCGGACTCCGGGTTTGCAGGAGAAAACGCTACCGCTGAGGGGAAATTGAGCTCTCTCTTCCGGGCTAAGACCGAGGCTGGCCGTGGTGATGAAGAGGGTGTCGAGCAGGGGGCCGCCAAACCAACAGGCGGTCACTTTCAAGGCGGGGATGGGGATTTCCTCCAGGAGTTCGCCGGTTGCCGGATGAAAGCACCGGACGCAGGCCCCTTCCCAGAAAGCGATCCAGAGGTTGCCGGTTTTGTCTATGGTCATTCCATCGGGAATGCCGCTGAGGGGGGCCGTGGTGAAGGCGGGGCGGGGATTAGAGATTGCTCCTGTCTGCGGCTGATAGTCGAAAATATCGACTTTTCGGGTAGGAGAATCGATGTAGTAGAACCGTTCCCCCTGCCAGCACAACCCGTTGGAGCAGGATACCCCCTGGTGCACGGTGGACCAGGACCCGTCGGGGTCTAACCGAAAGAGGGATCCCCGACCTGTATCGCTCATCGTTCCGGCAAAGAACCTGCCTGCAGGGTCACACTTTCCGTCATTGAAACGCCCCTGCATCGTGGCCAAGGGAGGCGAATTCAATGGAATCACTTTTCCAGTTCCAAGATCGAGTCGTTTAAATCCGGTTTCGCATGCCAGAAGCAGGTCTCCCCCCCGGCAAGGGACAACAGTTCCGACTTGCTCTCCAATGCGCCACTCTCGCTGGTGGCCAGTCTCGGGGTTCAGCGCCAGGACATGGCCAGGTATAATATCCACCCAGTAAAGGGTATCTTTCCACCAGACCGGTCCTTCGCCTACGACGGATTCACGTTGCCAGACAAGGTTCAGATCCATGGGACAATCAATCGAGTTTTTCGTCGTAGTCGGTGGGGAATACCCACCCTGTGTTTTCGGGCCCGATTTCCCCCTTCAGGTATTTCTCATAGAAATTGCGCTGAGCGGCATTGGAGTAGTGAAATTGCATAAAGTAGTCGGGGTCGCCTAAAGTTCGGGGATCTCCCTGTTCGGCCAGTTCAGCCAGCATCAGCTTTTCGAGTTCCACTTTGAGTTCCTGGTATTGGGGATGCTCGGCGAGGTTGCGAATACACTCCGGATCCGAACCGATATGGTATAGTTCTTCGGCCGGGCGCTTCCCCAGGTTGAGCTCCCAGAATTTGTAGGTCTCCAGGTTTTTCCGGTTGTCGATCAGATAGGTTTTGATGGCTCCCCCATCGGTCGCGAGGTATCCGGTTTCCGGATTTCCAGCGGGCCACAGGTCGGGCTGATAATTTCGAATATAGAGAAACTCCCCGCGCACGATCCCCCGCATGGGATAGCCCGCATCGCCGGGACGCCCGATGTCGTGGCGTTCCTTTCCAATGAGCATGAATTGTTCACCCGGTCGATTTTGTCCCGCTTTCCCGGATTGGAGGATATCCACAAGGCTGGTGCCTTCGATGGGTTGCATCCCGGATTCATCTTCGGAAATTCCCGCGATTTCCAAAAAGGTTGGGGCAAAATCACTGAAATTGATAATGTCGTCCACCGCGCGCCCGGCACCCTGGATTCCCCGGGGCCACATGATGGCCAGGGGCAGGTGATTTGAGTATTCGTAGCTATTGGCTTTGGCGCGGGGAAAGGGCATGCCGTTGTCCGCAGTCACAACAATCATGGTGTTCCCCAGCAAGCCCTCGGCCTCTAACAGGTTCAGCATGGCGACAAGATGATGATCGAAATAATCGATTTCATAGGCGTAATCGAGCATGTCGTGCCGCGTTTCAGGCGTATCTGGCCAAAAGGCCGGCACCTGGTCAATGTCGCTGAGCTGCTTGCCGCCCTTGCGAACGCCGGATTGGTATTCGTAGGCCCGGTGGGGTTCAAGTGAACCGTACCAGAAAAAAAACGGCTGCCCCGGGTCGCGGTCCTCGAGGAAGAGGCGAAAGTTTTCCGCATAATCGATGGATGTGATTTCATGAGTGGGGGCCACGGTTCTTGCCTCGCTATATCGATTGACGAGTAGGTCGCGCGGGCTGCCATCCTCATGCTTCACCACTCCCGGGGCCCATCCCTTGCCGGTATACCCAACATGGTAGCCGTTTTCATCAAGCACTTCGGCGACAGACTTAAATTTGGGAGGAAAGTAAGGCCAGTGGTTGGCCGCGGCCTCGAGTTGCCAGCTATTGCGGCCTGTCACGATGGAGGAGCGGGAGGGCGAGCACTTGGCATTGCTGGTGTAGGCCCGATTGAATAGGATACCTTCCCGAGCGATCCGGTCGAAGCCTGGGGTGTTGACCCATTCGCACCCGTAAGCCCCCATGTGTTTCCAGGTGATATCGTCTCCAATGACGAAGAGGATGTTCGGTCGTTCATGGTGGGCAGCAGAGGCGTTGGCGCCGGCCATGAGCAACGTGGATACTAGGGCTAAGAGGAGCTTCGGCATGACGAAACGTTGAGGGCCGGAGATGTAAAAGTCGAAGATTATTGGTGCTTTCAAGATTGCCGTTGAGAACAAAGCTGGGCCTCATTTCAGATATGCGGTTTCGTCTTCTTGTCTTTGCTTTTTTATTCGCAGGATCTTTCCTGCCCCTTGTGCTTTCGCAGGTCGACTTTCCCCTGGGTCCCGATTCGCGAATGCAACCAGGGGTGCCTGCCGGGGAGCTCATCGGGCTTACGATGGAGCATAGTAGCTATTACCCGGGCACGGTTCGACCGCTGTGGGTCTACCTTCCTGCCGGATTTGACAGGGAGGCAAGCTATCCGGTTATGGTGTTCTCCGACGGGCATAATTTCAGGAGCCGGGAAAGTCATTGGTACGCGCCCATAGTATTGGATAACCTGATACATAAGGGAGAGATACCGTCAATGATCGCGGTCTTTGTGAAGTGGGGAGAGGTGCCCGCCCTGGAACCTGAGACTGCGTTTGATCGAATGAACCGAAGCTTTGAGTATGACTCGGTAGGCGACCGCTATGCTCGATTTCTGGATGGGGAGGTCTTTCCATTGGTGGAGAGGGAGTTGGGGGTTCAACTTACTGATGATCCCAACTTGAGAGGGATCGCGGGCAGCAGTTCAAGTGGGATTGCTGCGGTTAATGCAGCCTTTATGCGACCAGACCTATTTCGAAGGGCTTACAGCGGGGTGGGGACATTCGTAGGATTTCGAGGTGGGCAAAACCTGGCAACCTATGCCCGGAAAATGGAACCCAAGCCCATCAGGGTGTTTTTACAGGGCGCGCGGAATGATTTAGATAACCATGCGGGGAACTGGTGGATATCCAATCAGAATATGCTAAGCGCATTTCAATATCACAATTATGCGGTAAATTTTGAGTGGGGGGAAGGGGGGCACAACCCGATTCATAGTGGATTTATTTTTCCTAAAGCCATGCGCTGGTTATGGGCGGAATGGGAACAGCCCATCCTTCCCGGTAGCATTCAGGAAAAGTCGAGGTTAGCCAACATCCTGCGGGATGGTAGCCCTTGGTATGTGCTCTCAGGGGAGCGGGCAGAATGGGAAGAACGGTCGAATCGCGAGGTTTCCTGGAGGGCGGGAGCCTGGTTGATCAGTGACAAGCATCTCCTATATACGCCGGAAGGAGATGAAACCAGGGCTGTGGCCGAGTGGAATTCTGAACTGGCCGCGGTGGCTCTATCCCCGGATCACTCTATTCTGGCGGTTGTGTTTGCCCACAGTCGATTTGGATGGGCTTACCAACCCCAAGCCGATGGCAGCCTGAGCTTTGGTCAACCGTTTTACCACATGCATATTCCAGAAGACGCGGATTCCAATCGGGCAGGCGGGGCTGTCTTCGATGCGTTGGGACAACTCTATGTGGCAACTCGGATAGGGATTCAGGTCTTTGGGCATCAGGGACGTTGCGATGCGATCCTTGAGCTTCCCGACCAGAAGTGGGTGCAGCACCTGTCTTTCGGGGGGCCTGACGGGCGAACCCTCCTTGCCCAGGTTGCGGATGGGACCGTTTACGGGCGGGAAATGAAAGTACGGGGCGGAAGCACGACCGGAACCCCTCGGAAGTCCCCTGTCTTTTTGAGATAACTCAGGTTTTGTAAAAAAATCGTTAATGCTCATAATCCGGCGCGGCCCGGGAATATCTCTGGGGTGTCCGCGTCCTACCTTTGTGTCTCGATTATGGCCTAAACTTTTCTTATTCGGTTTAATCACGCTGTTTGCTGCATGGGGGGCCGGGTGCTCAAGTGTCAGCATCCAGCAGCAACGCCTGCTTGCTCTGCAACAAATGCAGGAGACCGACCGTCTGGCCTTTAGTGACTGGACGCCCTTGTCGTCTCAAGTGGAACCTGGCGCTGCCAATACGGGAGGTGGAGTCGCCAGTGGGTGTAGTTCCTGTCGATGAAACGGAAATCCCAGATGTTTCTCGGAGCCCCATTCCTAATGTTGCTCTCCGCTTTGGTCAGCTTTGCGAAAACTGCCAATGAAGGGTTGAACTGGGACCAGCTGTCCCTGCCAGAGGTGAGCTCGGAGCGCGAAGTGGTTTTTGCAGACTATAGTGGGCAGCTCGTTTTGCTCGATTTTTTTGCCTATTGGTGCGCGCCTTGTCGCGATGCCAGCAAGGGGCTTTCCCGGGAAATCGAGACCTATTACTCGGAACGCAATGGGAATCCAGCTGGTATTCCAGTTCATGTCCTGGGAATCAATATCGAACCTTCCCGCCCGGATAAGACCATAGCCTTCGTCAAGCAAACCGGCATGTCCAAGGCGCTCCACGACGAGGATGGCGTCCTGGTAGATCTCTACGGAGTGGAGGTGTTGCCAACTCTGGTTCTGCTTGATTTTTCCAACCCGTCATCACCTGAGGTGGTCCATAAATCCGTCGGATACTTTGGAGCTGAGGAGTGGCGCCATGTAATCGATCAAGTTTCCAGGTAAGCATGTTAGGTCTGTTATCCAGGGTTCGTTTGTTGCCCATTTTTTACGGAGTGTCGCTGCTGGGGATCTCGGCCAATGTTCCCTGGGATACAGGAATCAGTGGCCTGGTCTCGGACGATCTCCGCATGATTCAGGGGGATGCCCGAGTAGAATTTGGAGGACTGGAGTGGGACAATGACTTTACCGCAAGTATTACCCATTTCGACATCGACTATCGTCCAGCTTCCTTTGATGCGCTGGGCTTTGAAACGGATCGTAGGGAAGATCGGTTTGGGGCGCGGTTGCAGCTGGAAAAACGGCTTCGGGGAAATTTCTCGCTCAACGGAATCGCAACGGCCTATAAGGGTTTTGGAGATTTTCAATCCATCTGGCTAGCAGAATATTATGAGCAACAGTTTTCAGATTTGGATTTTCCGGGGTTTGATACCTGGGAAGAACCGAACCCCCATGGTTTCGCCGGAGCCTTGACCGGCAGTTGGGAATTCAGGCCGGGGTTATCGAAATTGGAGCTAAGCGTATCCCAATCTGCGGACAAGATTTCTCCCGGGTACGAAATTGATTTTGATGGCCTGGTCCAGGGGTTGACCTGGTTGACAACCACATCTGTTGCCTTGCGCTGGGAGGAGGTCCTCACCCCACGAATCCGGGCAATCTTTCAGGCTTCGGTATCGGAAACCACAGAGAGAGAGAAACGCTGGAATGGGAATGCGCGTTTATTTTGGAGCGTGTCCGAACGACTTGTGCTTCGAGCCGATGTCGGGGGCGCAACGGAGTCTCCGGATTTCGAGGCTGCCTTTGGGGGAGCCACCCTGGATTGGGGGATATCCGAGCAATGGGCGATTATAGTGGGAGGACGTGCTTATTATGACTCAGGCGAATTGCAGAATGACGGGTTGTTTTCGACTGCGGCGCCAGCCTTGCGCTCCTACAGTTACACGTTGGGCACTCGTTATATGGGGGGAAATTGGGCAGTCCGAGTGGCGGTGGGTGGTGTCAACTCGGATTACGAAGAGGGAAATCCCGATCTCGACTTTTTTCAAAACCTCTACACGGACCGTGACTATTTAAATTTCAATGCCTCGTTTTCTTACGGTTTTTAGTCCGAAGCGCTGGTAACTGTCACTTTTTAACCCCTCACAACCGATGAAACTGATCCAGCTCCCCTTTGTCACCAGCCTGTTGATTCTTCTCGCATCCCCCCTGACACTCATTGCCCAGACTTACGATGTTGGCGACATCGTGTCGAACCAGGCCCTGGTCCGGCGAGACGGAGAGGTGGTCAATCTCTACGATCTTGAGGGCAAGATTATCTTCATCGAATGGTTTGCCTGGTGGTGTCCGTTTTGTCAGGCAGCTGCACCAGAGATCCGGGATGAGATCGTGAATTACTACAAGGAACGGGGAGGCACACCGGAGGGGATTGAGATTGTCCATATCGGGGCCAATCTGCAGAGCATGCAGGATCCACAAACCAATAATTTTATCCAGACCAATGGTATTGAATTCGCCATTGATGATACCAATCGTCAGCTTGCCAATCAGTTCCTGGCTACTGGGGGGCAGCCCTTATTCGCCATTATAAACGGGGTAGCGAATTCCCCCTCTCACGCGCAATGGGAGCTTGTTTTTGAGCATGATGGCTATGGCAATTTATCACAGCCGGTGACCACCTTCAGGCAGCAGTTGGAATCTGTTCTTGCTGGCGAGCAGACCTTTCCCGACAAGATGGGGTTTGATGAGTTTTTTCCGCGTGCTTTCCGGTTGGAAAATGGCTGGTATTTTCAAAGTGCTGCACCTGCCCTTGGGCTGATCAATGTTTCTACCTTTCCCTGGATCTACCAGCCCAGCCTCGGATTCTGGTATATTGATGACTTTGCCGGGATGGATTTTGCCTTCGATCCGACTATGGGCTGGCTTTACATCCATGCCTATCCCTACCTTTACCGCTACTCGGATGGAGCGTGGCTCTACTATGAGGAAGGCAGTCGGGCCCCGCGATATTTTTTCAATTTTTCTACCAGTGAGTGGGAATCCAATTAAGTGGTTACCCGCCTCATGGCGTTTGAGCATTGCCGGGGGAGGGCGTCGAGGTCAGAGTGAGATATGGCTGATCAACCGCTCTTGATTTTCGGTGAGGTGCTTTACGATTGTTTTCCTGATGGGCGCAAGGTGTTGGGTGGGGCGCCCTTCAATGTCGCTTGGCACTTAAAGGGTCTTGGGTATAGCCCGCGTTTCATCAGCCGAGTCGGGGCGGACCAGGAAGGTCGTCTCATTCTCGACAGCATGCGGAGGTGGGGGATGGATATCACGGGTATGCAAGTCGATGATGGGCTGCCGACTGGGGAGGTCTTCGTAACCATTGAGGAGGGGGAGCCCAGTTACGAGATCTGCCACCCACGTGCCTGGGACAATATAGAAGCTATTGAGCCCGGTAACGGAGGGATGCTCTACCACGGGTCCCTTGCTCTGCGAAGCGAAAAGTCCCGCGAGAGTTTCCTCGCCCTAAGAAGCGGGTTCGCTGGTCCAATATTTATGGATCTAAACCTGCGGCCACCTGATATCGATTGGGATTTAATTCATCAGCTGCTGCCTGGTTTAGCCTGGCTAAAAATCAATCTTCTGGAGTTGCGGGCCCTGTTAGAGGATCCATCTCTTTCGTTTGCAGCTCCGGAGGCTGCCCTGGAGCGGGTTGTGGAAGATTTTGGTGTGCAAAATATCGTTTTAACCGCAGGTGTGGAGGGGGCTCTGCTCTATGGAAAAACCGGTATGGTCCGGAAGCGTCCGGCTCCCCGCACGGTTCAGTTTGCGGATGCGGTCGGGGCCGGGGATGCCTTCTCGGCTATGACTATCGATGGCCTGCAAAAGGGATTCCCGCTCGATGAGGTGCTAGC
This sequence comes from Opitutales bacterium, assembly GCA_028280845.1. Classification (GTDB taxonomy): domain Bacteria; phylum Verrucomicrobiota; class Verrucomicrobiia; order Opitutales; family JABSRG01; genus JANQKZ01. Next base: position 53,010 of record JANQKZ010000034.1, read on the forward strand.
GCGCGCAAGCCAGTTTGCGGCCAAGGTTTGTGGAATAGCTGGGGCGACCAGCTCGGAGTTGTCCCTGTACACCCATGAGGGGGTGAGTGACTGGTGAGGACCTTTTGCGTTACGGGCCTCTAACTGCGGGATCGTATTTATTGCTCATCGCTCTTCCAGTAATGGAGATGAAGCGTACTGGCATACCCCTTTTCCTTCTCCTCTCCCTCGGCTGTCTCCTCTCGGGATCCCCGTTATCGGCCGAGCGGAAAAATGTTCTCTTTATCATGGCGGATGACTTTAATCATTGGCTTCCAGCGATCGGCTATGATGACCAGGCCATAACACCCAACCTGGATCGCCTGGCCGCCAAAGGGGTATTGTTCGCTGATGCTCAATCGGCCTCTCCGGTGTGTAATCCATCCCGGAACGCCTTGTGGTCTGGCCTACGTCCTGAAACCACAGGAATAAAAAGCAACGCCGATGGCTTTGTCCGGGATAAGCCGGGATTTGAGCATATCGTTTCCCTGCATCAGTATTTCATGCAGCAGGGCTATCATACCGTAGGGGCAGGAAAATTATGGCATCCTGGTCGTATGGGAGTTGCGAATACAGACGCAGAGCACTGGTCGGAATTATATACCGGGAGAACGGGAAGCCCGGGAGGATCTTATTCCCGCTACAATCCGGACTTTAAGAGTTATCAGTGGAGTGGGGGGGAGTTTGATCTGGAAACGGATGCCAACGACACGGTGATGGCTCATCACATAGCAAAGCTGATCGGTAATTACTCAAAGTCGAAGCAAGCCGATCAACCTTTCTTTATCGCGACTGGTTTTTTTCGGCCACACCTCCCCTGGCATTGCCATAAGGCATTTTGGGATTTGTATGACCGCAGCAAGCTGAAAATCCCACAAGGCTATAAGGCCGGCGACCTGGAGGATATCCCTACCGCAGTGAACAACACAGAAGCCCATGACATTATTCATGGGGATGGAAAATGGATCGAAGGGATCCATGCCTATTTGGCAAATCTGAGTTACGCCGACTACAATGTGGGGATCCTGCTGGATGCTCTGGACAAAAGCCCTCATCGGGATAATACCATCGTTTTATTTATGGGAGACCATGGATGGCACCTGGGGGAAAAGGAGCGCTGGAGCAAACATGAGGTGTTTGACCAGGCGAACCATACGACTCTAATTATTTATGATCCATCGGCGGCAGGGAACGGTCAGGTCTGCCATAAAGTGGTTAGCTTGCAGGATGTATATCCGACACTGGTCTCCCTCTGTGGCCTGCCCGAGCGTGAGATGGTTCAGGGGAACGACCTTACTCCGCTCTTGCATGAACCTGCCCTCGCTTCGTGGGATAAGCCGGTTTTCATGTCATGGAACGAGCGGCAGTATATAAAGTCGGACGATTGGAAATTTATCGAGGATGGGGAAAAAAGCCAACTCTACCATGTCGCTGTAGATCCCTATGAGTGGGATAATTTGTTTGGAAAGCCAGGCTATGAGCAAGTGACTGTGGAGATGCGGAATGAGATGAAGCGACAAATCGAGGGGTGTACCCGTTTGCGGGAACGGATCACCGCGAATTAAAAAATTAAGAAATTCTGCTTGATTCCGATTCTGGAATTGTCACTTTTGGGGTTTCCGCTCGTTGCAGGGTGGAGCAGCCCGGTAGCTCGTCAGGCTCATAACCTGAAGGTCGGCGGTTCAAATCCGCCCCCTGCACCCAATGAAGCCCGCAAGCCTAAAACTTGCGGGCTTCGCCATTTTTTTTTGGAGGGTATAGTTCTGTCCAGTGGGTGTGGGGCTACATCTCAATTAAGTGTTTGAGCTCGTCGAGGACCTAAACACGAAAAGGGGTAGGGCAGCCCTCGGACCAGCCGCCGACGGATCTGGCGATACTCCGGGTATGTGGATGGAGCCTGTGATGAAGCAGGGGTAGGTCGGGAAGATTTTTACAAATGGCCGAACAAATCCTGGGGTAAATCCCTTAAATAGCTGTAAAAGTGCTGTTAAAGGCAGGGAAAAAATGGGAAATCCTTTAGCCTTCCGGGGTAATGGATGAAATAAGGGAAACTTTAAATCAGGATTCTCGCCATGAAACGCACGACCGTCATCTTCCCCTTCGGCAAAATCGGCCTCTTGTTCCTTATTGTGGTAGCGACCTACCTGAACTCCCGAGCTGACGCTTCCAGCCCGGTGGATACCGAGCTGGCCTCCCAATCCGGACCCACCCTCGATGTCCATATCAGTTCGATGACCTTTGTTCCCTGAGCGCCTTTCATTCCGAAGGGGAGTAATCTTTCAAGAATTGCCAAACGAGGAAAAACAGGAGACGCCTCGCCCCCAGGGCGGGGCGTTTTTTTGGGTGCCCCATCTGGTGTCGAAAATCCGGTATCTGATTTCTTGTGTCCGGCAACCTACAAAATTGGCTTTACACGGGGGCGGAGACTCTCCACCTTGATCGTTTTTCCCGAATTCGGAAACCCGGTTTCGGCTATTTAATCCACAAACCCAATAAGAAAACTATTTCTCCCTCGCTGAAAGGCAGGGCTTTGAATCATGAATATATCTCCTAAGGATCTATTAGATGCTGGTGTTCACTTTGGCCACCAGACCCGCCGTTGGAATCCCAAGTCGAAGCCGTTTATTTACGATCACCGTCACGGCATTTCGATCATCAACCTGGAAAAGACCTACACCTTGCTGGAGCAGGCGTGTGCCTTTATCGAAGACCTGGTCGCCTCGGGTAAGAATGTACTGTTCGTCGGCACGAAGAAACAGGCCCAGGAAATTATCCGCGAAGCGGCGACGACCTGCCAGATGCCCTTTTGTGCCAATCGGTGGATGGGAGGCACGTTGACTAACTTTGCTACGATCAAGACCAGTCTGGCTAAGTATAAGAAGTTTCTCGATATGGAAGCTACCGGTGAATTGTCCAAGTTGCCCGGCAAGGAAGCGGCCGCTATTAAGCGCCAGATGAGCCGCATGCACCGCAACTTTGAAGGCCTGCTGGATACGAGTGACCTTCCCTCTGCCCTGTTTATTATCGATAGCCGGAGCGAGGCGATTGCGGTCAACGAAGCACGCCGCTTGAATATACCGGTCATAGCCCTGGTCGATACCAACTCCGATCCGACCCTACTGAATTACCCCATTCCGGGAAACGACGACGCGGTCAAATCGATCCGCATCATCACAGAGGTCGTGATGGAAGCCGTTCAGAACGGGTTGGCTCGCCGTCCGGTTGCCAAGGCACAGAAGGGAAGCATTACTCCACTCGTGCGCGAACAGTTTTTCGAAGATCAGGAAGAACCCGAAGTCACTCTGCCGGAAGGTTACGGGGAAGAGCAAGCGGCTCCTGCTCCAGTCGTGGAAGAGGAAATCGCCCCTCCTGCTCCCGAGATCGAGGCTGAGGTTGAAGCCCCGGCGCCCGTGGAGGCCACGGCCGAAGAATCTCCTCCTGAGAGCGAACCTGAGGTTGAAAAGGAAGAGCAAAAGTAAGAGGCTCTCCCCGGTTTAATGAATCATCCCTGAAAACCCTTTAATCTGACATTAAAATGACTCAAATCACTGCATCGATGGTGGCAGACCTGCGCGCAAAAACCAGCGCTGGTTTAATGGACTGCAAAAAAGCATTGACCGAGAACGAAGGCGATTTCGACAAGGCTGTTGAATGGCTCCGCAAGAAGGGCATCGCTTCTGCCGCGAAGAAGGCTGGCCGCGACGCTTCGGAAGGCTTGGTCAGCAGCTATATCCACCTGGGTGGAAAAGTAGGCGTCCTGGTGGAGGTCAATTGTGAGACCGACTTTGTGGCCAAGAACGAGGATTTCCAACAGTTTGTAAAGGACATCGGCATGCACATCGCCGCGGCAAACCCCATCGTGGTATCCCGCGAGGATGTGGCAGAAGACCTGGTGGAAAAGGAGCGCGAGATTGCGACTGCTCAGGCTGAAGGCAAGCCTCCCCAAGCCGTGCAAAAGATTGTGGAAGGAAAGCTGGAAAAGTATTTCTCCCAAGTTGCGCTCATGGAGCAACCCTTTGTGAAAAATCCCGACCAAACCATCAAGGACCTGGTAACTGAGAAGATCTCGACTATCGGAGAGAATATCGTAATTCGTCGCTTTGCCCGTTTCCAGATTGGAGACGAGGCATAATCCGTGTTCACAGAATCCCCTTTCAAGCCTTGCCGGTTCGGCAGGGCTTTTTTGTGTCCAAGCCACTAACGTTGCCTTGGATATTGCGAAAATGGGGAAAATGGGGCAAAAATGCAAAGAGCAGGTGGAAAAACCGATGGAAAGTGCACAAAAAATGCAACAAAACCCGTTGGCCATCAGTCGATATCCATAATCCGCTTAATTGTTACATGCTAAGATGAATTCGCCTTCAAAATCCATTCCACTCCTTGTTGGAGTCTACCTGCTGGGGATGGCCTTGTTCCTGACAGGCTGCATCACTTCGGGTGGGACTCTGGCGACTCCGAATCTCGTTGATGACGAAAAAGTTGTCCAGATGAGCGAGGAGCAGTTTGAACAGATAAAGAAGGTCTCGCGGTTAACGCGAGCACCCAACTATGTGAATCAAGTCAATCGTGTCATGGATCAACTCTCGACACAGGTCAACTGGTGGGAATTTGCGGCAGATTGGGAAATCATCATCATCAACGACAATGCGAATATCAATGCGTTCGCCATGGCAGGAGGAAAGATCGGGGTCTACACCGGGCTGCTCAATCTAGTCGAAAATGATGACCAACTGGCTTTTGTTCTCGCTCATGAAATTTCTCATGTAACGAAAAAGCACGTCCACAAGAAGCTTTCGGAATCTATGGTAAAAGAGGCGGGAGGAGCTGTCGTGGGCACGGCAGCCGCAGGAACAGGCGTTTATACAGGAGGTACCTATATCGGACTCGGATCGGCCGTGAGCGGGCTTTATAACATGGGTAGTGGCGTTGCGGGGCTCTCGATGGATCGGGGCAAGGAGCGGGAAGCCGACATGGAAGGGTTATTTCTCATGGCTAAGGCTGGTTTCGATCCCAATGAAGCGATTCGCATCATCGAACTGGTCGATATGAAAGCGATGAGCGGGGGAGCCAGAGCTCCGTCCGCTTGGCTATCCACACATCCGACTTCTTTTGATCGAATGGTTAAAGTGAACGCAAACATGCCCCAGGCTCTGGAATATTATGAGCAGGCAAAGGGCATCGCGCTATCAACCGGAGGGGTGATCGGCATATAAACTTTTTCGCACCCAATTTGAAAAACGTAAGGCAATACGAATATTCTCCCTATGACCCCTGAAGACGAAAACAACGTTTCCAAGAAAAAGCTGAAAGTCATCGACTGGCACATGGCCGATCCTATCTCCGCTGATCTGGAAGACGACATCCGGATGTCGGCCCCCAAACGGGAAAGTTCGGGCTTCTTGAAAAAGGCTGTTACCTTTGCTGTGGTCGCCATAATTGGTGTGGTCAGCGTTCGGGTTTTCGTCGTCTATCGCCAGATACAGAAAGAGATGGCTGCAGCGATGGAAGGCAATCAGGCCACCCTGACTGCGAGTACTGAATTTAATCCAAATATCCCGCTCCAGGACAGTTTCGTCAGCCGGCCGAAAGCTGAACTGGCCCGCGATGAAGTGCGCGACAAGCTGCAAACGACCCGCCAAACGACTGATCTGGATAGCCCAGTCATCATGTCCAAGCTGCTGGGTGTAGAAATGGCCTTTCAACAGGGAGATAAGTTGTTGGAGCGGCGGGACTATTCGGGGGCCTATCAACGATTTGAAGAAACGCGGGTCATGCTGGAGCAGTTTCAGACCGACATGTCGAACAAGGCAGAGTCCCTCGCCGCCCGCGACGACTATCTCCTGCTGCGCAACAAGGTAGAGCCACAGCGCAGCATCGATATGGATTCTTATGAGCGAGCCTTTGCCTTCTACAGCGAGGGGGTCTTCTTTTTAGAAAACGGTAGCTTTTTCGAAGCGAGTGAACGATTTTCTGATGCGCTAGTGGAGCTCCGCGTCCTGGAGAACAAGATTCAGGGGTTTGTGGACCGCCGGCTTCTCGAAGGGCAAGCGGCCCTGGCCAAAGGAGACAGCTCCACCGCAATGACCATTTTCAACGATGTTCTCGGCATTGAGGACGAGAATGAAATTGCACGAAACGGCGTGAAGCGGGCGGAAACCCTCGACCAGGTTTTTCCCTTGCTGGAACAAGCTGAGACTCTTGAAGGTTCCGGAGACCTGGTGGCAGCCAACGACGCCTACGTTCGAGCCTATGAACTCGACAACTTTTCCGCTAAAGCCCAGCAGGGGATGTATCGGACTGAACGCCTGGTGAAGGATTACACCTTTAATTCGGCTTTGATCGACGCCCATAATGCAGCCACAGCCGCGAATTGGTATGACGCCATCGAGGCGTATGACCGCGCCTTGAACGTTTATCCAGAGAACGAGGAGGTGAAGCAGCTCCGTGAAGATGCGGTCCAATTGGAGTATGAGCTGCGCCTTGCCGATGGTTTGGACAAAGCCAAGTTTTATGAAGATAGCAGTGAGTGGGATCTTGCTAAAGATGCCTACATCGAGGTATTGGAAATTGAGCCGGAAAATACAATCGCAAAGGAAGGACTACTGCGCACGGGGCGCATGGTTCGTGTGCTTCTTCGCTACGAAAAACTGATTGAACTGTCTCTCCTGGAAGCCCGTAGCGGAGAATTCCAATCTGCCATTCGTTATTTCAATGAAGCGATGGGAATCAAACCTGACTTTCTCACCCTGTCCCTGGACGCCGAGCGGTTGAAGAATTACCTGGAAGCCCAGAGCAAGCCCGTCTCCATCACTTTGGTATCGGATGGAAAAACCTGGGTCAGCGTGGCGGGCTATGAATTGCTTGGAAAAATCAGAGAGAAGTCCATCCGCATCCTCCCGGGCAAGTACCGTATTGTCGGCCGCCGGAAAGGCTATGAGGACGTGAATATCCAGGTGCAAGTTGTCGCCGGCCAGAGCATCCCGCCCATTACCGTGATTGCCAGTAAGAAAGTTGGTTAACCTTTTCCCCTACAGCCCCATGAACGCCCGTCTGCTAATTCCCCTGATCTTTGCCACTTCGCTGATTCCGCTTAGTGCCCAAATTGGCTCTCAACCGATTGGTAGCACTCGCACCGACACTCCAGATCCTGACATATGGGATGGAACCATGGTTGAAAATACCGAAGAGGAGCGCACGGAACAGCCCCATTATGCACGGGTAGGCGACTACTCCGAGGGCAACTCCCTCGAAGGTATGAAAAACCAGGTTGAAGGCTGGAATTCCCCGCAAAGCCAACAGCAGGGCGGTGGTCAGCAACAGCAGCAGGGGCAAGGCCAGGGTGGTCAAGGCGGTCAGGAACAAGGTGAAAGCGACCAGCAACAACAAGGTCCTGGCGGACAAGGCGGTCAAGATCAGGAAGAAGGTGAACAAGGCGGCGGCGGCCTGGAAGGTATGCCGGAAGCGATGGCTCAAGAAATGGGACAACAGGGTCAACAGGGCCAACAGGGTGGCGGAATGGGCCAACAAGGCAGCATGGCCCAGCAGGGTGGGATGCAACAAGGTGGCATGCAGCAGCAAGGGGGTATGCAACAGGGCGGCATGCAAGGCAGCCCGCTAGACGCGCTGGCAGCCATTACTTCCCAGGCACAGAGTGCAATGAATCAGCGTTCGCAACAGCAACAGCAGCAAGCGGGTATGCAAGGTTCTGAAGAGATTGGTAATAATCCTTACGCAGTGGATGCCGCCAATGTTGCCGATCAACAAACGATCGGAGATATGGAAGCGGTTCAGGAGCCGACTCCGGCCTCAGCGAATCGTTCTGCCACGGGTCGACAAGAACAGTCCCGGTCCACCGGATCTGAAGTCGGAGACAAAATGCCGTCCGATATTTAATTTTTTTCCATCCGTTTCATGAAGACTCGCATCCTTTCCGTATTCATCCTGTTCCTCATCCCTGGCTTTCTCAGCTATGGAGGAAGTTTCATTCTGCCCGTCGATGCGATTGAAGCCGCTCGTAAGATGGACGCTGCCGAATTTCGTGAAAAGTTTCCGGGTATTCCCCTGAATGGAAATTACATGGGCGATTTTGGCTATTATGTCCGGTATAAGCATGAGAATCTATATTACTTTTTCGGGCCCTCGGAAACCGTAGAGGAAGCGCAAGAGGCCATGTATCAGCTCGAAGATATTCTCATTGAAGCCATGGTGCAGCGCCCCAGCTTGTCGACCGCCCAAATTGATATCATCCAGTTTGATGAAACCGGCCTGCAAAGTATCGGCGATGGTACTGGCGGCATGGGAGGCGACCGCCCCTTTGGTGGCTTTGGTGACGAAGGCGACCAGATGGGTGGCATGGGGGATATGACCGATGGCGGTATGGGTGGCCAGAACGGTAACCAAATGGGTGGCATGGATGGCGACCAGATGGGCAATCAGGGCCAGGACGGTAACCAGATGGGCCAGAATGGAAACCAGCAGGGCAACCAGGGTAATCAGCAGGGGCAGCAGGGTCGACAAGGCCAACAGGGTCAGCAACAAGGCCAACAAGGCCAGATGAGTCAAAGCGGCCAAATGAGTCAGAGTGGCCAGCAAAGCTCCAGTTCCAGCTCGAGCTCTTCTTCAAGTAGCAGTTCCTCGTCGTCTTCTTCTTCTTCTTCTTCTTCGAGTTCGAGCTCCCAGCAGGGATCTGGCTCGGGGCAACCGCCACCTCCCAATATCTGGGAAGTCATTCGCCGGGCGATCCTCGGGGGATAGACGCTTTTTGCGGGGATCCGCTACAGGATTACCAAGTCGAGATTGTGAATTTCCGGGGGCAGCCCGAGGAACTCATCTACGAATCCATCGAGGTGGTCCTTCGTTTTTGGGGAGAGCAGTTTGGTGATTTCTTCCATGGCTTCAGCGGAAATCATCATTGGCAGGTAGTCATACAGCATGTGGTCGGCTGAGCAGATGGACATGATCTGATATTCTCCCGCTTCCTCTCGGGATTTGCCCGTAATGATGCAGTGATCAATCCAATCCACCAGCCGCCGGTCGCTTTGCTTCATGAGATGCTCCCGTCGCTGAATCAGGTCGACATGCTCGTGGAAGTAGTGGTCTACCCGGGTCTGGCTTTCCTGGGAAATCTGTTTTTGCATTTTTGTCCGGCAGTCCAGGCAGATGGCATATTCAAAAATGACTTCATCTTTTTTGAAGGCCCGCTCGATGAGGTAGGGCTGTTCAGTGGTGTAAATCGGACACCCGCACACCTGGCATTGGCGAAACGGTCCATCCTCTGCAAAGGACTCAAACTCCGGGGGAATTGGCCGGCTATCGGGTTGATCCTCATAATCAGGAAGGTCCATGAGGATAGTATGAAATCAGATTGATAAAATCAGAAGGAAGAAATGCAGGTGGGGAGTGGATATTCGGGATCTCCGGGGCCCTAAACTGGGAGGCAATAGGCTTGAGTGTGGCGGCGGGGTCTCCATTTTTTCAAAAATGGCTCAGGATCCCAATGAACTGTTTGATGTGGTGGATAGCTCGGACCGAGTTATCGGTCAGTCCTCTCGAGGGGAGGTGCATCGCCTGGGGCTACGGCATCGTGCTATCCACATCTGGTTATTCAATCGGGATGGGCAGTTGTTTATCCAGAAACGGTCCATGCAGAAGGACACCGCAGCAGGCAAATGGGATAGTTCAGCTAGCGGCCACGTGAATAGTGGGGAAAGGTATTTGGAGTCTGCCGAACGCGAGTGTGTCGAGGAATTGGGGTGCGCCTTGCACGGGATGCTGTGGCCTATAATCAAGGTTGATCCCTGCGCCGAAACGGGGAATGAGTTTGTCTGGGTTTACCGGGGGACGCACGAGGGACCGTTTACCTTGCACCCGGAGGAGATTGAGTGCGGGGAATGGATTTCGCCCACAAGGTTGGAACAGCAGTTCGCGTCCTCCCCGGATGCCTATGCCAGGTCTTTCCGGTATCTGTGGGAACAGGTGCAGGCCGCCGGAGTCTACCTCATTTAAATTTCGTTTGCTTATGAAACCATACTCCCTCCCGCTCCTCATCCTCTCGGTCGTAACTCTCCCCTCCCTGCTGTTGGCCGAAGCCGAGGACGTTCCCAATGAATTTGATTTCTGGGTGGGTCATTGGGATCTGACCTGGAAGGGCGACTTGGGTGGGGGTAAGGGGAAGAATGAGATCCTCAAGATTTTGGGGGACCAGGTGGTGCAGGAGAATTTTACCACCATGGGGGATCAACCATTTAAAGGTCAAAGTTACACTGTTTTTAATAAAACGCTTAAGGTATGGGAACAGACCTGGGTCGATAATGCGGGGGGGTATCTGACTTTCCAGGGCAAGATGGAGGGGGATACCATGGTGCTATATGGGACTCGCCAGGCCAAGCGACCGGATGGAAGTATGGTCGACACCCGGATGGTATTTAAAGAAATCAAAAAGGATTCACTGACCTGGAGCTGGGAGGCTTCGGCAGATGAGGGGAAGACCTGGCAGGTGAATTGGGAAATCCGGTATGTTCGGAGGGGTAGCGGTGGGCGCTGAGCGGTGAGAGGAAAAGCGATGCGACCGGGCTCCGAGCAGTCTGAATTTTCTGAAACCTGAAAACACTGGCTCAGCCGGCAGCTTGTTGCCCCACCTCATCCTGCGTCTGCGGACCAGGAGTGAGCCGGGTTATCTGAACGTCCATGGTGTGTCGATTGCCTATCATTGGGCTTCGGTTTAAAAGACGCCAATGAGGTCATTCTACCTGTTCACCTTCATCCTTACCTGGCTTTCCCAAGCCTTATCCAACCCGGTGTATGTTCCCGGTGCCTCCAGTATCTGGCATCTGGAAATCCAGCCGGGGGAGGATGTGCTGGTTGCGGATTATTACGGAAACCTCACTTCCAAGGATCTCCAAACAGGAAGCGAACATTGGACTTATTCAGCTGGCAGTTTCATTTTTGATATGAAAACTGCGGATTTGGAAGGAGATGGGCAGTCAGAAACACTTTACGTGACGGCTGACGGCGACCTCGTTGTCCTGAGTCCGAAGGGTACGCCGCTCTGGTCTTTTAGGTCCGGGAAGGCTCTCTTCAATGTGGTGGTGGGGGATTTTACCGGGGATGCTCACCTTGAGGTTGCCTGTGGGGGAATAGACCGCTTGGTCCGGATATTCGACTACCGCGGAAATCTGCTTGCGGTATCGAAGGAGGCCGAACGGGTCGTGCACCGCTTAGCGGCCGGAGATTTATACGGGGATAGCTATGATGAAATCCTGAGTATTGAGGCTCGGACGACGGCGCACCTCATGGGTATCGCTTCCGGCAGTCTGCAGACTATCTGGAAAAAGCCGCTCCAAGTTCCAGAGGAAATGATCAATTGGGAGAATCCCGGCGGATCGTTTATGCCCTTTTCCATTATCATCGAAGACCTTGATGCAGACGGAAAACCGGAAATCGTAATGGGAGACACTTATTTTAACAAGCAGGCCGTTATGGTAACGAATCATAGAGGCGACCCTATTTGGATTTCGGATCGTCTGCCTGCCTTTGAGCAGGTGGACGGGGCTCAAATCGACTTTTATTCGACAGCTTTTGTCAGAGCGGCCGATCTGGTTCCGGAGATCCACGGGAAGGAAGTCCTTTCGGTTGCGGGCGGAATGTTCAGGATATGGGACCAAAGGGGAAAGCTCATCGCTCAACAGAACGGAAAGATCGCATTCGCGGACTTTGAGATCAGGGGTAGGGACATTTTTCTCGCCTCGAATCCCAACGGTGACACGACCCTCTATCGCATTTCCTTCGATGAAGATTGGACAGAGGCCGTTGCTTCCCTGGAATTCCAGGGAAAAATCCGTAGAATAAAAGAGAACACTGAAACCCTATTGAATCAGGTTCTGGAGTATGCTGCTCCCCCGGTCCTTGAACCGGTGTACGACCTGACGATTGGATTCCGATCGATTCTCACCACTCCCGAGGGGTATGAAAATCACCGAAAGCAGGTCGACTGGTTTCAAGATCGATTCCCTTATTCCAACATTCGCCTGACGAAGAGTCTTAAGGTGATGGAAGCGGAACCGGTGCTCGATGAGAATGGCGACCCCTGGTTTCCCTGGCGCTTCCATACGGATTCTCTTCGTGGGACCAATACGGTAGCTGAAATTATACAAAAAGCCCGATGGATAGAAGAGCACCAGATTCCAACACTGTTCGTGGTCGGTCACTCCTGCATGCCCTCCATCACCTTGGATACTGCCGAAGCGATCTTGCAGGCTGCTCCCAACTACTGTCTCGGTTTTATTACCAATGAGGATGAACGGCTTGAGGTCATTCCCCGCTATTTTCGCCATTTCATGCAGGGGTTGGCTGATCTCTGTCTCGAGTACGGAGGGAAAATTTGCGCCACGAAAAATAAGGGGCTCTGGTGGATTACATCGCCGGCAGATCCCTGGGTCTTTGAAGCGCTTTTTGAAGAGGGTCGACGCACGGTAACCATGGCATCGACGGAGGATTCAAACTCCCGTACACCCGAGCTCAATCTCATGGGGCGGGGCGGGCTCTGGCAAGCCGGTCTACTCCAGCGCAATGAAGTTTCTACCCATGCAGACATCTTTTCCTTTAACCGCTTTCACCAATGGGAGAATATCAAGGTGGGCCATCCCTACCTGCGGCTTCTGGTGGCTCATACGACCATGGGAATGACTATGGTCAACACCCGCATTCGCGAGGTGTTTCCATCCGGCGACTCCTTTGAATTCACCCAAATCGGCCGTGAATCTTCTGAGTTGTTTATTCATCTGTTGGGGAAAGGACTTGTTCGGTCTCCATCTCGTGAGCAGGCCCTGGGCTATTCACCGATCGGAATTGTGGTCCACAAGCCCCCACCGAACTTTCTCGCTGACGCGCATAATGGCCATGCTCCCGAGCTCTGGAAAGATGAGGAGAATCTCCACTGGGCGGTGCTTCCTCACAATGGAAATTTATGGGGAATGACGACCACACCAGAACATGCACTTACCCATGTCTTATTTAATAAGCGGGTTCAATTTGGGTACCAGGTTCCGCCTACCCCATATGGCTTGGTCGCATTCGTTCCCGAACACGCGGATCTCGAGGACGTCCATGGGGTCACCGACTGGTGGCATACCGATGGGATCTCCATCTGGAAAGAGGGGGGGGCAAAGCTGACGGGAATGGGCGCCGCCGAGCGTTTGCGCCAAGACTTTGACGCTGCTGCCGGACAGCTTCCCGTTCGGCATATAGATCCGGACGAGGCAGTCTTTATGAATATTCACCAGTTGGATCAGGACCGTATTCGGCTTTACCTCGTAGACCCGGGTTGGCTTGATCCTGAGGCCCGTGAGGTTGAGTTAAAGATTCAATGGCCCGGGCGATTCACAGCTCTCAACGTTCTCACGAATGAACGCTATTCCATCAAGGATTCCAGCTTCACCGTGCCCGTTCCCGCAGGTTTATTCACGATTGTGGATTTGCAACGAGGGCGTGAGCGTTGAGGAGATCTGAGCATGGAGATGGGGATTTTATTGTCGGTTTAACTGGTCTTCCAGCCTGGCTTTGATGGTGGGCCACTCCGTATCGAGAATGCTGTAGTAGGCCGTGTCTCTCCATGTTCCATCGGGGAGGAGGGTGTGCTTTCGAAAAATCCCTTCGAAGGTAGCGCCCAGGCGGAGAATGGCCTGGCGGGATTGTTTATTCTCACTGTGGGTTTTCAAAAATACGCGGACCATGCCCAAATCCTCAAAGGCATGCCTCAGCATGAGTCGTTTGGCCTCGGTATTCACGAAGGTCCGTTGCCAGGCGGGAGTAATCCAGGTGCGACCAATTTCCAATGAGCGGTTCCGTGGATCGATGTCGAGATAACTGGAGGTGCCGACGATAGTGGGGGGATTTCCACGCAGGCAGGTGGCAAAGGCGAGCTGGCGCTCCGGTTTTCCCTCCAGGGTCAGGGGGGAGGCATACTGAATAAAAGAAGCCTCTGAGTCTGGTTTGTCATCCGGAAGGAAGGTCCAGATGGAGTCTACATCGCTTACCTGCCAGAGCGGGATCAGGTGTTGTCGGGTCAGGGGTTCCATCACCACTTGGTGTCCGGTGAGCGGTTGTGGATTCATGAGAAGCTTAAAACAAACGCTCCTGGTTTTCAGAGGGAGAGGTCAGTCCGATGGCACTCCAAGCAAGGGGGGTTAGAACCCGCCCCTGGGGGGTACGCTGGAGGTAACCCTCCTGAATGAGGAACGGCTCATGTACTTCTTCTATGGTGTGCTGCTCTTCCCCTACAGCAACAGCGATGGTGCTGATTCCCACCGGTCCGCCATTATATTTGGTCGCGATTACATTGATGATTCGCTTGTCGAGTTCATCCAATCCGTTGTCATCGATTTCGAGGAGTTCGAGGGCCTGAGCGGCAATCCCCTTATTGATGCGACCATCGGCTCGCTGCTGGGCAAAGTCTCGCACAAAATTGACGAGGTTATTTGAGATGCGGGGGGTTCCCCGTGCTCTGCCTGCGATCTCCCGTGAGCCTGCTCCATCGATTTCCACGTCGAGCAGGGAGCAGGTCCGGTTGACGATTTTGATCAGGTGATCTTTGGGATAGTAGTCCAGCCTGGTCTGGAGAGTAAATCGACTGCGGAGGGGGGCGGTGAGCAGGCCAACGCGGGTGGTCGCGCCCACGAGGGTAAATCGCGGCACATGGAGGCGGACTGAGCGGGCGTTGGGGCCTTGGTCGATCATAATATCGATTCTGAAATCTTCCATGGCGGAGTAGAGGTACTCCTCCACCGATTTGGGGAGTCGATGAATTTCGTCGATGAAGAGAATATCGCCTTCGTCCAGATTAGTCAGGAGGCCGGCCAAGTCCCCGGGTTTGTCGATAACCGGACCGCTGGTGATCCTGACCTGAGTCTGCATTTCATGTCCGAGGATGAGGGCCAGGGTTGTTTTACCGAGACCCGGAGGGCCACTGAGCAGAATATGGTTGAGCGGATCGCCTCGATCTCGGGCGGCCCCGACCATTACTCTCAAACGCTCGACTGTTTTCCTCTGTCCGGTAAAATCGTCGAAGCTGGGGGGACGCAGGGCGGCTTCCTGGTCAGGCCGTTCAGGTTGGTTTAAGGCCTGTTCAATAAAGTCGGAGCCGGTGGCAGGATCTTGCATGGGGAAAGAGAGTGGAGGTCGGTCGGGGTCAGGCGGTGGACGTCATTCGAAGCATCCTACTGTTACTTCCATTCGACATCGGCACCGAGCCGTTGAAGGTTTTCAACGAAATGGGGGTGCGCCCGGCGGATGGGGTCGGCATTTTTGACTCGGCTATTGCCCGGAATACTGGCCGCGACCATAAAAAGAGCGATGGAGGCACGGATAATGTAGGGAGACTCCACGGTGGAAGGACGAAGGGGCCTATTGCCGAAAACGATAATGCGGTGGGGGTCACACACGACGAGATGAGCGCCAAATTTGGTCAGTTCGGGGAGCCAACTGAATCCTCCTTCATAGACTTTATTCCAGAACATCATGGAACCTTGGGCGCGCACGGAGAGGGCTACCATGATGGGAAGGAGATCGACTGGAAAGTAGGGCCAGGGGGCGGCTTCAATCTTGGCGAGCAAGTTGGTGGTAAACGGGTCCTGGACATTGAGTGCCTGGTTGGGACGGACAATTGCAATGGGCCCCGCCGGGTCATTTTGTTCTTCAACAATAACGCCCAGCTTTTCGAAGCTACGGCTGATGAGATCGAAGTGATGAGGGACGGCCTGTTCGACCTGGACCTCCCCCCCCGTGATGGCACCGAGTGCGAGGAAGGTGGCAATTTCGTGATAATCGGAGGCGATTTGTGTATCGGCGGCTCCCAGCTCGAGACCTCCCTGGACCTGGATCATGCTGGTGCCGATCCCTTCGATGTGGGCCCCCATCGCTTTGAGGAACAGGCAGAGGTCCTGAACATGCGGTTCACTGGCAGCATTGATGAGAACGGATTCGCCCTGGGCCATGACTGCGGCCATGAGAAAGGTCTCGGTGGCGGTAACCGACATGTAGTCGGACCAGTGCCGGCATGGTTTAAAGGTTCCATTGATTTCGAGGCGAAGGGGGTTTCCCCGTCCGGCCTGAACGCCAAAGTGGCTGAGGATTTCAAGGTGGGGATCGAGTTCACGGACCCCCAGGGCACAGCCTTTTACATTTGTGAGCACCTTGAGCGCACCCCAGCGGTGTAGCAGGGGAGCGAAGAGGAGCACACTGGAACGCATGCCGGCAGGCAAGTCTGCGGTTTGTGCACCGGCAAAATTGGAGTGGTCCAGTTCAAGAATCTGGGCGGCTTTATCCCAATGGATTCTGGATCCCTGGGCTTCAAAAAAAGCGACCAACTTTTCAACGTCGGTGATGGACGGAACATTGGACAGCCTGACGGGGTGATTGGTCAACAGGCTTGCGCAGACGATAGGAAGGACGGCATTTTTATTGCCGGAGGGACGGATGGATCCTTCGAGTGGGGTTCCCCCGTTTATGATGAGGTCAGCCATGGATGGCGCCTTCAGGCGTCGGGTTTGCTTGAATTGTCCTTGGGATTGGAATCCCCGTCCGGGCGTGGGCGGCGGTTTTGAGAGCGGCGAGGCCCGCGTTTGCGGCTGCGTTTTTTTGCCGGAGGCCGCTCGCCCTGTGGGTCACCCTCTTTACGCTCACCCCTTGGACCACCCCGGCCCTTTTGTTGCCCTTGTCCGCGGGAACGGTTTCCGCCTCCGCTACCCTTGCGATACCCTTTTTTGGCGGGCGGACGTTTTTTCTTGGCCGGAGGCCGACCGGATTCTCCCTTCGGGGCGGGTTTTGGTTCTGGTTCGCCAGAAAATACTTTGGAGATGGCCGATGTGATTTTGCCGAAGAGGGAAGCTTTTTTGGCCGGAGCTGCCTTTTTCGCCGGGGCCCGTCTTCCTTCCCTTTGCGGTTTTTTGGCGGGAGCATCTCCCCGTGGCGGGCGATCTCCGCCAGTCCGGCGCTTCTGGCCGGAACGTGGTCCATCGCCGCGGCGCCGCTCCCCAGATCCCGAACGGCTTCGATCGGAGTGTCGTCCGGAACGGTCTCCGGCGGGATCCCTGCGCCGATCGCTCTTTTCAGAGGAGGCATCGGTGGAGGGTGCCTCCAGTTTTTTCATTTTCGCCTTAAACTCACGCTCAGAAATGGCATCGACCATTTCGGGGGTGATTTCTACTTCGCCCATGCGAGATTGTCCCTGGCCAGAGCTTTCGCCCTTGCCAGCCGGTCTTCCCCGGCGGGAACGCCGTGGGCCGGTCTCTCTCTCGGGACTGGTTTTCTCAGACTTTTTGGAGGAATCACCATCTGGATTAGACTCGGGTGAGGATTCGCCGGGTTTATAGGATAATTGAGAGTCGTCGTATGAACTGCTCTTTTCGTGTTCTTCGAATTTTGGCATACGGGTATTTGGGATAGGATGAGTCCACAGGCTCGCGGTGAGGTCCTTCCCCCTGTCGGCTGCAATAGGCGAGCGATGTTGTTGCTAGCGGTCTCATGCTTTTTAAGTATAATATGGTCTATTCCGGGGGGGGCGGTGTCAGACGGGGAAGGTTTGCGACATAATCCTTGTCTGGGCCGGACTGGGTTCGCTCTGAAGTGGAGCGAAGCGAGTCTGGAGCCGAACTCCGGAACTTCATTTATGTAATCGGGATCAATCGGCGCGCAAGTCCCTTTTATGACAAAAGAAAGGGCTGTGGGGCAGGGGAATGCGCTTGCGCACCAAAGCAGAGACCCTTTGATTCCTGTTTATGGATAAACTGGATGAAATCTTCCATCTGCAGCATGAGCTCAATCAGCGTATCGGGGTGCACACCGATGCAATGAGTGAGGAAGAAAAAGGAAAATGGGTGTTAAATTACACCCGGGCCATGCAGCAGGAGATCGCCGAGTTAGTCGACTCCGTTCCCTGGAAATGGTGGGCAAAGTATCAGGAATTTGATGAGCAGAATGCCAAGGTGGAGGTCATCGATCTATTTCACTTTCTTATTTCAATCGCACAGGTGCTCGGCATGACCCCGGAAGATGTGCATGCAGCTTATGTGAAAAAGAATGTGGTAAACCACCAGCGGCAGGATTCGGGCTATAAGGAGAAGGACCACGAAGACTCCAAACATATCTGATTTGGCGAACCAAACGAGGAACTCGCTCGGACTATCGGAGAAGTGTGATAGAACAGGGGTGGGAGTTGCCTATTACGAGGCAAGATAGCTCCCTGGGCATAGGCCGGCTACTCTTCGGAGCTTTCGCCCTTGAGGTGCTGAATTTCGAATTCCAGGGCGGAGACACGAGCTTGTAGCCCCTTGAGATCTTCTGCGGTGGCTACGTTCGCCTTGGTCAGCATTTGTTGAAAGAAGCCGGAGGCATCGTCCTTCGCTTTATCAAATTCCTTTTTCCCTTCGGCCATCATTTTATTGGCGTATTCGGTGGCTTCATCAGAGGTAATTTTCCCCTTTTCGACCATGTCATCGAGGGTCTTCTTGACAGCCTCAGCCGTCGTCGCGGTGGCGCCGATCCCGGCGAGAAACAGTTTTTGAAAGGTATCGATCATAACAACCCCTATGTAGGCTAGCCAGCCTGGCAAGACAATGAAATAGTCGATGGAAAAGAAGTGTCCATTTAATACCTAACGACGAAAAACAGGGGTGACCCTTGAAAAGCGCGCAAATTCGATAGGTTGTAGAATAGTTATGGTCACTATTAGTTCCCCCAAAGCAGATTCCGGAGCCCTCTACATGGGATGTCCGGTTTGGGCCTGCCGGGAATGGCGCGGGAATTTTTTTCCAGAGTCGACACGGCCCTCGGAGTATTTGGAAAACTACTCGGCTATCTTTAACTCGGTGGAGGGAAATAATGTGTTTTACGGGCTACCTCGAAAGGAGACGGTGCAGCGGTGGGCTGAGCAAAGCCGGGAGGGGTTTCAGTTTACTTTCAAATTCCCGAGGGTAATCAGCCATGAACTGGGATTAACCCGTAGTCGGGAAGAGACCACGACGTTTCTCAAGTTGATGGAGCCACTTGCCGAAGAGGATCGGCTGGGTTTACTCTTTTTACAACTGCCGCCCCTGTTCAGTCCTGAGCGTATCGATGAATTGGAGACCTTCTTTGACCAGTTACCGAAGGACTTTGATTACGGATTAGAGGTGCGGCACTGGGGATGGTATGATGGAGTTGGTAAGCCTGGATCGGCTGAGTGGTGTTTGAATGCGATGTTGGTGGAGCGGGGGATAAACCGGGTTCATTTCGACAGTCGAGCCCTGTTTTCGCGGGCAGCCGATGATGCCGCAGAGTCGACGTCTCAGAAGCGCAAACCCCAACTTCCTTACCGCAAGAATGTGACGGGCCGGCATCCTGTAGTCCGCTTTGTCGGTCGTAACTCTATCGAACAGACCCGGCCCTGGATTGAGGAATGGGCTCGCACGATCAGTGAATGGGTCATTGATGGCCTGGAGCCCTTTATCTTTTTCCACGCCCCGAGTGACCGCTATGCTCCAGATCTCGTCCGCCTCTTCCGGGAGGTGCTTCACAGCTATTTGCCGGGTATCGAACCGCTTGATCTCTGGCCTGGTGAACGGGAACGAATGGAGCGGCCCGAACAGCTATCCCTGATGTAGAGCATGCCGTGCAGAATACTCCAGAGAGCGGATTGGTTACTTGGAGATGGCACGGACCGTGACGGGGTCACCAATACTAAGGTCGGCTACCCGGGCTGCGCTACCCCGGTTAATCGCGACTTGTAGACGTTTGAATTCATTGATGAAGGCAACCCACTCCCCCCGGGCCACCTCGCTGTATGACGTAGCCCACTTCACCTTATAGGTTTGGTCCCTGGTCGTGAACTCGAAGATATCTCCCTGAGCGATTCCCATAGCTTTGAGATCTCCCGGGGTGATGAAGACATCCAAATTCCCATAGGTGGGTGAAATGTCGATCACCTCTGAACGGGCGGATCGCCCATTTTTATTCAATTGAGCAATGCTAGTTGGTTCGAGAGCTGGGATGGAAAATTTACGGAACGGTTCGACCGGTTTGCCGGCGACCATCTCTAGCAAGGCCTGGGTAGCGGCAAGGATCTCTTCGGATGTGAAGAGGATATGTCCCGGTGTCTCGACAATCCAGAGTGCAATCGGAGCGTCAGGTTGCTCTTTCAAGACCTGCTTTTTATAGGCTGCGGGCGCTTGGGTTTCGTCAGAATTGGTGAGCAGGAGAATGGGTGTTTCCGGGCGGAAGGTGAGGGGAGCACTCGAGGCGTCCGGTTCTATCAGGTCGAGACCGCGACCGAGAATAAGCGCACCGGCAAAACGACCGGGGGCGGCCTCAACCATACGAAGGGTCACCGCCCCGCCCATGGAAGATCCGATGAGGAGGAGGGAGTCGGGGGCTTTAAATGTATTGCTGAAGTGACGGATAAGTTGAATAACGTCCTCGGTAGCATCTTTCACGATGATCCCGTTTCGACGATAACTGGAGGCGGCCAGGGCCCATCCGGACTCAAGCAGAGTCTTATACGGTTCCCGGCGGACAGGAAGGTAGGCCTGGATGGAGTTCTCCTCGGGGATGTAGCCGTGGTTGTAGACGGCGAGCTTCCCGTTCCACGAGTCAGGGATGACGATGGTATATTTGGACTGGCCGAGTTCACCTTCAAACTGCTCCCAGGCCGAGAGACCTGGTATAGCCAGAAAGCTGGCGAGGAGGACTCGGAACATGTGAGTGACCATCGTGATGGGTGGATATCCGACGGGATTAATAGACGTCCCGCTGATAGCGTTTTTCCTTTTGCAGATTCTTCACGTAGGCTTCGGCCGACTCCCGATTCTGGTCACCGTGAGTTTCGATGATTTGGATGAGGGCCTCGTGAACGTCCTTGGCCATGCGCGAGGCATCACCGCAGACGTAGAAGTGTGCCCCGGACTCCAGCCAGTCATACAGGGCCGCGCCCTCCTCGATCATACGATGTTGGACGTAGATTTTGTATTCCTGGTCACGTGAAAAGGCCGTGTTGAGACGAGTCAGCAAGCCGTCTTTCAGATATTCCTGCCACTCCAACTGGTAAAGGAAGTCGGTCTGGAAGTGTTGATCACCGAAAAATAACCAGCTGTTTCCGCTGGCTCCGTGTTGTGCCCGCTCTTCGACAAAGGCTCGGAAGGGCGCGATTCCGGTGCCGGGGCCGACCATGATGATGGGCGTGTCGTCGCTGTCTGGCAGGTTGAAACTCTTATTGGGCTGGGTGTAGACGGGTATGGTGTCTCCGGGGCTTATGCGGTCAGCAAGGTAGCTGGAGCAGACTCCGTGCATGGGCACGCCGTACCGCTCATAGCGGACCGCGCCGACGGTCAGGTGGACCTCACCCGGATGGGCGGACAAGCTGGATGCAATGGAATAAAGGCGACCCGGCAACTTGCGGAGAAGTCCGGTGAGCAACTCGGGAGTATACTCATTTGCGGGATACTCAAAAACGAGATCCGCAATTCCCCTTCCATAGAGCCACTTCACCAATGCGTCCTTATTGGAGGGTTCCAGCTGTTCGAGGAGGGTTTCCTGTCGGGTCGCTTTGGCGTAGGCTTCAAAGAGGTTAGACGAAAGCGAGGTCAGCTCAAAGTCATCAATGAGTGCCTGGCGAAGCGGCTTGGAACCTTCTGCGGGACTCTCGACGGCTGCCTCTGGATCCAGGCCGGTTTTCTCCAGGATCGCATCGACGAGAACCGGGTCATTCGAGGGAACTACACCGAGGGAGTCCCCCACTTCATAGCTCAGTCCCGACCCTTCGAGAGAGAATTCTAAATGGTAGATTTCTTTTTGAGCGCCGGTCCCATTCAGGAGGATTCGCTCGGTGAGTTCGGCAGGAAAGGGATTCTTTTTTGAGTATTCCGCGGGAGAGGCCGAGGGAAGGGGGGCTGTAGTGATGCTGGCCGGGCCGCTCGCCTGGCCAGCAGGTTTGAAGGCTTCCAGGACCGCGGTTGCCCACGCTTCGTAGGCTTCATCGAAATCGACATCGCAGTCCTGGCGGGGATGAATACGGGAAGCGCCCAGTTCTTCCAGGCGTAGATCAAAATCCTTTCCGGTTTTGCAAAATTGCTCATAGCTGGTGTCGCCCAAGGCAAGGACGGAGAAACGGGTGTTTTCAAGCTTGGGAGCGGCATCACTATGGACGAACTCATAGAAATCGACGGCTGAGTCAGGCGGATCTCCATCTCCCCAAGTGGATACCAGGACGAGGAGGTTTTCAGCCGTGGCCAACTGATCTTCAGAATAATCCGCCATGTTGTAGACCTTGGCCGGGAAGCCCTGAGCTTTGGCCTTTTTCAAGGTGGCATCAGCTAATTCCTCGGAATTCCCGGATTCCGTTCCGTATAAAATGGTGAGCTCGGGCATGGTTGCGGAAACGAAGACTGCTTCCGACGCTGTAGAACCGGCAGCCAGCCGGCCGGCCAGGTATCCGCTCATCCAGGTGGTCTGCTCAGGGGTCATCGAGGACAGCAAGGCATCCCAAGCCTGGCGTTGCTCTGGTAAAAAAGGTGCGTGATCGGGCAAGTGTGACATCCGTCTTAGGGGCTTCCGTGAGTGGGAGAATGGAGAACTATAGAGTGGAATTCCGACAGCGCAAGGCCATTGGTGGAGACAGGGAATGCAGGTCAGGCGGCTCAATTCCCGGCTTCGCGGTCGATTTCCAGACCAGCCCGGATACCACCGTGGCGGAGGATCTCGATAATCCGGTTTTTATCGGCCAACCTGGACTTTTCGACGGCTGCAATAATCCGTTTGGTTTCCTGGGCCTGCTGCAGATAATTCAAGGCCAAAGCCCCGAGGTCTTTGGCGGGGACCTCCTCGAGGAAGGCTATCCCCTCGCGATAATTGATTCGGGCGGACAGGGTTTTAGCGATAATACGATTGAGGTAACTGGGTGGAAGCGCATGGATGCGGTCCTCCCCGGATGTTTTGATCAAGCTGTCGGGCAGGTGCTCTCTGACGGCCAGTTGAACCAGGGAAAGATCTTCTTTGGAAAATGAATCCAGTTGGTGGAGGATGATCTCAGAAGTTCGGTTGATCGCACGGCTGACCCGAATACTGGTTTCCGGGAGGATCTCTCCGGGGTGCGATTGATTTTCGCGCAGGAGGAGCAGGGCTTCCCGTTTTGCAAGGCTTCTCAGTTTGACCAACACTTCCTCGACGAATTCGTTTTTGATTTGGAGGAATTCGACTTCATCCAGGAGCATCGCTGCAGCGATTTCGAAACTACTGCAAATGACCCCGGCTTTATTGGCTGAGCTATCCTTAATGATTTGCACTCCGGCTTCTTTGGACAACAGGCTGCGGGCTTCTTCCGTAATGAACAGGTTGGCCCCCTCCACAATCATGGGACAGGACGGAGTGCCGTCGGCCTGGAGGAAGTCACGCCAGTTGACTGCGTTTATGGTGGCGGGCCGCCCGCCGCAGGGAAGGAAGGCATCGGTGACCAGGCGGTTGTGCAGTGAGCCGCGGAGTTTCAACCCCTCAGGGGTGTCTGCGGAGACGACCTGTCCCTCCTCGCTGAGCTGGTTTTTATTGAAATGAGAAATGGGCAGGCCGGTTTCCACCAGGCGAAGCAGCTCCTGCCGGGATAATCCGCTGGGGTCCTCAGCCACACCGGTTCCATCGGCGATCCCAAGGATTTTTACGTTATCTCCAAACTCCCGAAAGAGAATGCGGATGGCGTTGCCGCCGACGTCCCCGTCGGGGCCACCGGTCATCTTCAGGGTGAATGGGGTCTCCCGGGGGTTTAACCCGTTATGTTGCAGTAGGGTTTCGAGAAAGACGATGACCCCTTCGCTGGTGACCCCATATTCCTTGTGGTTGATGCCTGCCCCCGGCTTGGAGCTCATGAAGGCGTTGGCCACCGGATAGCCCCGTTTGATTGCCCGATTCACCAGCCATTCGATAAGGAAATTATTCATGTTCTCATCCGGACCCAGATAAATGAGCTCTGGTTGCCCGTAGTAATCGACGAGATGGGGCTCCTCTTCGGGAACTGGCGCAATGAGATCGAGGAGCGCGTCGCCAAAGGCCATGACGGCCGGGACATGGTTGATCTTAGGCTCGACGACGATCACCCCCTTGGAACCACCCTCGGGGATATCTTTGTTTTTCAGGTGCTGGGCTGCGGCCAGACCATAGGCTTCATCAAAGTGCCGTTCGGACTCGATGGCGTGTTGATCTGGCCCTCGTGGAAGGACGACGCGCAGACCGCCGCGAGCAATATCGGAAAACCGGACATGGAATCCATTAAAGTGCTTTCCATGAATAAAGAAGAGGCCGAAGGCTCGATCTGCCTGGGGGTTAGTGGGCTCCCGCTCTAGATAATCGGGCTCCATGCGCAGGGCGAGCGCCTGCCGCTTGGAAAAGAAGAAATTGGTCCTCAAGGTAGAGGCGATCGCCCCCAGCATATTGCGCAGGATGAGTTTCTCGTCTTCCGTTTCCACGGACTGGTTGACGGCGAGCTGGATTTTTTCAAGCTGGCTGAGGAAGTGCTCCGTGTCGGACAGGGGTGATTCCGGGTGGAAGCGGACCGTAAACATATTGAGGACCGCGCGGGTGAGGTCACCATTCTTCCTCGCGAGGCGAAGGATGCGTCCGCGCGTGAAGGCATACTCGTTGATCCTCGCCAGCTTCTGGTGAACCAGGTCCACCAGGCAGACGAGGAGCTCGGCGCGGCTGAGTGGCCAGGAGGGGTCCTCGGATACGATTTGCACGACCCGGCGGTCTACCTGGGTGAGGCGATACAAATCCTGAATCAGCGAATGATAGCGGGCGGTCCAAAGACCGAGAGCTTCCCCCGACTGTCCACGCACGATAAAGCTGAGAATCGAGATGGGGGATAGGGTCTCGTTGGGGGAGGGGAACACATTGGTATAGGCCTGCAGGATATCGAACCCTCCGGTCGAGAGGCGGTAGGCCAACTGTTCGAACAAGAGGCGCTTGTCGGATACGCGGACGGCGATAGAAATGCGATCGATGGCCTCACCTGATTTGGCTCCGGAAAAATCTTCCTCCGCTTCGAGAAAGACCTGAGTGTTGTCGGTGGTGCGCACTTTCCGCACGAGGTTCCAATGCTGGAGGAAACGGCGACAACTTACGGTAAGGACATAATGGGGTGAGCATCTCTGTATGTGGTTTCGAATGGAGTGCGCCGCATCGGCCAGACCCTCATTTTCAGCAAATTGAAGGATTTCATCGACTTTGTTTTGCAGGGATTCAGGGGAGCGAGGCCCGGATTCGTTTTCTTCGAATCGGAAGGTATCGATGACTAAGGAGCCATCCAGCGCGGTATGAATCTTGGCGGATTGCAGGACTTTGTCCTTGGGGAGCTGGCGAACGAGCTCAGCCAGGAGCCCTGTCCGGTTGGTTGCGTGGATAAACGTCCACACATTATCATTCTCACTTCTTAAGGTAACAGCCAGAGGGGAGTGAGAGGTGGTCGCCGAAATAATGGCGTTGATGTGACTCAGGCGCGTGGCGTGGTCGGTATCCTTAAAATAGCCATGTGGCATATTCTTAAGGAACTTCGGGATAACTTCTCGGGCTGCCTTGGAAAGGCTGTCAAGGACAGCGTTTTCCAGTTGCGACACCTCCTTGGAAATAGAATCGTCTGAAATGTGCACGCGGGGTTTTTGGAAAAAGACAGCTAACTAGCAAAGCGAAATCAGGTCAAGCGAAGCGACGAAAGGTGCAGGATTATTCGTTGGAGGTGGTCTGATTACGTGTCAATACCTTGTCCATCAGGACATACCCGGCGGTCATACTGAGCAGGAGCAATCCTCCCTCCAAAGCAGTAGGTGCGGGAACGGGAATGGTGACCCAGTGGCAGGCGGCCCCAATCGTAAAAGCCAGGATCAATGCGATTGCTAATTTGATAGACTGGTTCATGCTTGGAACAGAGTCTCCATCAGAAAGTATCCAAAGGTTATGGCAAAGACAATGAAAGCGCCTTCGAGCTTTGGCGGGCAAGGGGCCGGCAACTTGAAATACCGACAGGCCGCACCGATGGCGAATCCAAGAAAGAGACCAAGAACAATCTTCATAAGAGGTAGGCTCAAGCCATTTGAGATGCCTTGAGGATGAAGGCTTACCTTGTGGGGGCAATAGGAAATGGCTGGAGAGCGGAAGTCGGAAATCGGATCACACTGCTCCGATATCTGATTTCCGGCTTCTGGCGTTTTAGTTCTGGAATCCGGGGATATGCTGGAGGAGACGATGTTCGAGCTCTTTCATGGAAACGGGCTTGACGAGGTAGTCAGCCGCCCCGTTATCCAAGCAACGCTGGATATCGGCTCGCTGGGACTTGGCGGACATGATAACGACGGGGATTTTTTGTAAATCAACTTCCGCCTTTAGCTCGGAAAGGGCGTCCATGCCGCTCTTTCCGGGCATCATTTGGTCCAACATGATGAGATCGGGCTGGATTTCCCGAGCCTTTTTCAGGATTTCCAAGCTATCTTCGAGGGAGATTACTGAGATTCCACTCTTCCCCAGGCTGATAGAAACCAGCTTACGCGTGACATAATCGTCATCGACCATCAACACCACAGGGTCGCACGGCCTTACGGGAATTTGGGAGATTTCGGTCATTTGTGTAGAGGTAGGTGCATAAATAACGGCACAAATGATTATTGCTTAAGGCCTTATTTGTAGCTGATATAGCATTTTTAATTAACGATCCTCGTTTCACGACCAGCAGGAGTTCCCAGCTCCATTGCTTCATGAAAACGGACCCATTGCCATCATCACATTTGCATTTTCTGGAGGGCTCCCCCCTCATGGGCCGACTGGTCACGAAGGGGCGGGATGGCACTTTTTATAATTCCCACTGGATGGAGTTCGTGGCGGAAACTGCCAAAACAGAGCGTGGCGCCGTGCTGGATAATTGGGTGCATCCCGATGACCTTAAGCGACTTAAACAGGAGGAAGAAACCGCGTTGGCCGTTGGGCGCACCTATCAGCTCGAGTATCGGTTGAGGCGGCAGGACGGGGAGTTTCTCTGGGTTACCGAGGTGGGTTGGGTGGACCAGAGTGGAGAAACCCCACAACTCATGGCTCAAATTACGGATGTTGGGCGATTTCCACGTAAAGTGAGGGAGGCCAAACAGGAACTGACCGAGCAGCGACTGAGCAGCCTGTTTGAGATGGCGGGTCACTTTGGGGAGGATCCCAAACGGCAGGTTCGCTTCATCCTCGAGTCGGGGGTGCAACTCATGGGATTGGATTGCGGGGTACTTTCCCGAATTCAAGATGGGGACTACGAGGTGTATCAGGTTTTCGATCCGAATGGTGTCATCCAGGCTGGGGATCGGCATGAAGCCCAAAACAGTTACTGTCTTTCCACACTGGAACAGGAGGCGGTGTTAGCGATTGAGCAGATCGGGCGGGCGGAAAAACGGATCCATCCGTGCTACCGGGATTTCAAACTAGCCAGCTACATTGCAACCCCGGTTCATGTGGATGGGGTTCCTTTCGGAACCCTCAACTTCTTCGGGCTCTTTCCCAAGCCGCAACCTTTCAGTGAACTGGATAAGCAATTTCTCTCTACGATGGGGCGCTGGATTGGTAACCTGCTCTCCCGTCACCAGCTGAACCGCCAACTGCAGGAAAGTGAGGAGCGTTTCCAGTTGGCGGTCGATGGATCCAGTGCCGGAATCTGGGACTGGCACATCAAGCCGGAACGGAGAATCTGGTGGTCGCCGCGATTCTATGAATTGCTGGGCTATGAGCCCGGCGAGGTTACCGCATCTTTTACCGGATTTAAGCGCCTCCTCCATCCCGATGACTATGCAAAGGCTTTCAGCGCCCTGAAGATGCAGCTTAACGAGGGGCAGCCCTTTGTGGCGGAGTATCGGCTCAAGCATAAGTCAGGAGGATTTCGCTGGTATGAGGCCAGGGGCAAGATGCGCATTTCAGAGGAGGGGGAACCGTTGCGCATTCTTGGCTCCCTGGTAGATATTCATGACCGGAAACTGGCGGAGGCCCAAGTGGTCAAACAAGCGGTGGACCTGGCGGAAGCGAAAGATCGGGCCGACCGTGCCAACCTGGCGAAGAGTGAGTTTATTGCCATCACCAGCCATGAGTTGCGGACCCCGATTAACGGTATCCTCGGAGGCCTTGAGATCCTCGAACAGATGGATTTGCCCGCCGACTCAAGGGAGATCTTCAAGCTGGTTCACGACTGTGCGGATAGTTTGAAGCACATCATAAACGATATCCTGGATATCACTAAAATTGAATCGGGTCAGATCGGGGTAGAACTTGAGGAGATGAATATCGAAGCCAGCTTGGAGTTAATTGTATCTAGCTATCTGATACAGGCCAAGGAAAAGGGTATATCTCTGAGGTATGAAATTTCGGGCGGCTTTGGCATAAAGCCGATCTGGACTGACCCCCATCGGGTTCGGCAAATTCTCTTCAACTTGGTGGGAAATGGAGTGAAGTTTACGGAAACCGGGGAAGTTGTTATCCAAGCTGCCGACTCGAAGGATACCATCGTATTTGAGATAACCGATACGGGCAAAGGGATGTCTGAACTGGAGCTGTCCCAGGCCTTTGAGCCCTTCTTTCAGGGGGAGGAATCCGGTACCCGAATCCACGGTGGGGTCGGACTGGGTTTAACCATTGCCAAACGACTCTGTGATGCCCTGCAGGGCAAGATTGAAATTTCGAGCAAACTCGAAGCGGGAACTCGAGTGAGGGTGGAAATTCCGAAGATGGAGTTGGATCAACCCATCTAGCGTCCTCTTGTATGCGGCAGGCAGCAGAAGCACAGAAACAGTTTTCGGCTTTCATGGGGATTCCCCATTTGTTTATTTCATGAATCTATGAATGAGGTGCTGCTTTTTGATCCTGTTTCCAAACTATGCGATGCGTTGGTGAAGGAGTTCGACCGGATTCACCTGGAGCGGAAATCTCTGCTCGAATCGGCGGCTGACTACATAAGGGATTCCCGGGAGCGTCGAGGGGTCATCCAGCTCAATTACATTTGCACCCACAATAGCCGCAGAAGTCATATGGGTCAGGTTTGGGCTCAAGTGGCCGCGGAGGTTTATCAGATTCCATCCGTGCGTACATTTTCCGGGGGAACGGAGGCCACGGCCTGCAATCCGCGCACGATCGCGGCATTTCAGCGTGCGGGTTTCCAGGTGGCCAAACCAGGCGAGGGAGATAACCCCATTTACGCCCTCCGTTATGCAGCGGCAGCTGAACCCTTGCGATTGTTTTCCAAAGTCTATTCGGACCCGATTAATCCTGACAGGGATTTTGCGGCGTTTATGACCTGTGATAGCGCCGATGCGGCCTGTCCGGTGGTTTTTGGAGCAGAGGCACGGTTCCCGACGACCTATGAGGACCCAAAGGTCATGGATGACCAGCCAGGGGAATCGAGCCACTACACCGAACGCTTGCGTCAAATCGGGCGGGAGGCCCTTTATATGTTTTCCTGCGTTTGAACCGTTGGAGTAAGGAGTTTTTCCGTTGCCCGGACGCCTGAACTGACCACTGGTATAAGGACAGTTTGAATATCCTGACAGAATTTATTCCCCTCGGACACAATTGGGGTCCATTGGCGGTACTGGTGGTGTTTCTGGATGCCTCTGCGCTAATGATCTGGCGGCTGGATCGTATGTCACGCCGTGGAGTGGAGGGCACAGTGCTGGGTACCCTGGTCATGCCTTACTGTTCCGGAATGGGTAATTTAATCTTCGCTATTCTGATTGCGTCTCAGGGAGGTCCGGGGATGGAGGTAGTGATCAATAGTCTGGTCAACAATGTGACGAATCTGACCCTCCTGTTAGGGCTTCCTGCGCTAATCTGGGGCTTACGGGTCATTGGGCGCCGAGGGAAAAAAAGGGAGCGACAGATTCAGGAGATCAATCGACTTTCTCTGTTGCTGACGATTGTGGCCGGGATCTTTTTTACGGGTGTGCTATGGGCATTGGGTAGTGATGGCAGCCTGACCCGGGGAGACGGTATGGTGCTGATCGGGATATTCTTCTTCTGGCAGTGTTTCGAGGTGTTTGATGTGCTGAAAAGCAATGTGAGGAAGAATCAGCGCTTTGATTATATCATATTGCTCGACCTCTTTCTTCTCCTCCTGGGGGCCTACGGGCTGTATTGCAGTATTGAGTGGTTGGTGGCTTGGATTGAGCAGCTGGATGGCGGTTGGTTGTCGGTGGATAATCTGGGCTGGCTGAGTGGCCTTTTAATGGTGCTCCCCAATGCGGGGATGGCGTTCTACTACGCTTGGAGGAGTCGTCCGGATATCGTAGCCAGTTCCCAGCTGGGTGACGGGCATATCTGTATTCCGCTCTGTATTGGCATCTTCGCTGTGTTTCACAACACGCAGTTACCGGATATATTTCAGGCCAGTATTCTGATCATTATGGGATCTCTCGTGCTCCATGGATTGTCCCTTTTATTCTTTGGGGGAATTCCCCGCATTCTGGGCGGGTTGCTTTCCATCGCCTACGGGGTGTTTCTTTTTGTCGGGCTGGTTTGAGGAGGCTCCGGTTTCAGATTTGTACCGGTGTCATACGGAAGCGCTCGCTCAGACTGACGAAGGAAGCTTGGGCCAGCTTCCATTGGGGGTCCCGGGTAATATCTTCCATGTCCTTAACGGTGTGGTTGCAGAGGAGATACAAGTTCTCTCCGAGGACGATGAAGGCATCGAAGTCTGCTCCGCGGGCGTCTCGGACAAAGGAGAAGTCTCCGGGTTCGAGATCATCTTTGAGCATTTCTTGGCGCAGGGGAACCAGGTTCTCGAGAAAATCCTTCAGGAATTCAGCATGGCGGGGGCCACTGTACTCAAAGATCTGCCCCTGGATGGTAGTGAGGTCTACGATGGCCCATTCGTCAAAAACGGGGCGGCCATAGGCTTCATTCATCCGCGTGACGGCCTTGTTAACGAGTTCAGTGGCTTGGGCAATCGTCATAGGTGGAGTTTTGAGAGGCTCTCGAACAAAAGACAAGGATTTGGAGGGGCGGGGGATTTTTTTAGTCTTTTTTCATGAGCTCCGTGCTTCCTTGAAGGGTTTGAGGAGCGCCTTGAGGGCGTCATCATCGGTTTTGCTCCAATTTTTTGCACGTCGTGTAGTGAAAATATCCTCAGGTAACTCTAAGTTAAAGGCGGCGGAGTGTTTGACGCAGATGGTCATAGAACCGCGCTGCTGGTTTACGATTTCGATGCGAGCAGGCCGGCTGAGGGGATGCTCCTCGGTCCCATGATCGAAGTAGTTGGCGGCGCGAATAGATTTCAGGAAATTGCCTCCTTGGTCATGCAGTTCAAGTTTGAGGAAGTCATTACCGGGAGCGGAGAAATAGTAGATCGCCTGGCCATACACACTGAGTCGCTGGTCGGAGGGGTTTTTATACCGTGAGGTGATCTTCGTTGCGTAGGTGCCTTCGAGGACGACAGCCCCGTCCCGGAAAAAATCCATCCCTGCCTTGTCGTTATCCTGGATATCTTCCAGATGCCAATCCGTGTCACTTAGATATCCTCTGCGTTCCCGGGCGGAAAGTTTGCCTAAGTTACCGAGTTTCCGGTCGTAGAGAAAAAGATCCCCCGGGCGTTCATAGGGTTGGATATTCAAGAGAGTGGCGGGGGTCAGGTCTTCACTTTCCTCCAGGATTCTCCAAAGGCCGTATACCTTATCATCTTTGTATTCGTAAATCAGATACATCCAGCCTAGCTTTACCTCACCTGAGGCTTCGAAAACGTAGATCCGGTAAAGCTCCAGGTGGGAATTAACCAGAAAGGTCTCTTCGAACGCCCGAACGACGTCTCTTCCCTCGTTTTCGATAGGGCGGAACCCCAGCAGTGGGGTGGACAGCCCAGCCAGTAGGCCAAGCGTGAAGGATAGGGATTTAAACAAAGAAGTCTTCATGACGCGGTCGGAGTTCAATTTCGAAAGTCCAGGCCGTAGGCGGTTGTTGAGCGAGCTGGAAATAGGACTCGGCCATATCGTCAGGCCGCAGGTAGGGGTCGGAGGGATCCAGGGCCACGGATTCCGGCATGGTGTGATCTGAGGCAATCATCCCATCCACGAGAATGTGTGCGACGTGGATATTGCGTGGCCAGAGTTCCCGCGCAATGGAGTCGGCCATTCCGCGCAGGGCAAATTTCGCGCTGCTGAAGGCCACGGCATTGTCTTTACCACGCATACTGGAGGTAGCTCCGGTAAACAGCATGTTACCCTCGCCGAGTTGAAGCATGTCTTCGACGCAATGCTTGGCACAAACCCAGGCCCCAAAGGTGGAAATCCGCCAAGTTGACTCGAAGTCTTCCGCTTCACCCTGGAGCAGGCCGGTCCACCGGGAATGGCTGGCATTATAAATCAGGGTATGAATCGGTCCCATCAATTTTCGAGCGATGGAAAGGGTTTCCGCAATCGATTCGGGCTGGGACAGATCGCAGGGAAAGGGGAAAATCTTATACGGGGCAGTATCGGGAACTTCGTCTGCAATGGCTTCCAGGAACTCGGATGAGCGGGCTAAGGCGGCGACATGGCAGCCTGCCCCGTGAAAACGGCGGACTATGGCCGCTCCCAATCCGGGGCCTACTCCGGCGACTAAGGTGTTCCCGATACGCATCGCAAGCCAGTTTAACAGGAACTGCTCGGCGTGCAAGAGGACTTCGCAGCTTGATCGCTCAGCCGAACGCCAGGATGACGATGAAACGCTCTAACGTATCCGCAAGGCGAGGTAGCCGGCCTGGCCCTGATTATAGACGTATAACTTGTTCACCCCGCGTTGGAGGGCATTTTTGGCCTCTTCGGCGGTACGGACTTTGTTATCATTGATTTCCAGAAAGATCATGCCTGCCCGGAAATACCTGGCATAGCTGGAATCCGATGCCACCTCGGTGATGATCACCCCGGAAATATCTTCAGGAACGGAATACAGGGTCCGGTTTTCTTCGGTAAGCCCTGAAACGGTTACGCCCTCCAGAATGTCTTCGGTGGTCGAGTAGAGGCTTTCCTGGTCACCGAGGAGCACGCTGGTTTTGTAGCGTTGACCCTCCCGGTAGTAATCAAATTCAATTTCGGTCCCGGGCAGGAGTTGGGCGACCTGTAAGCGTAACTCATAAGTGTTTTCAACGGGTCGACCGTCGATCCGGGTAATGACATCGCCTCGCTGGATCCCGGCCAGTGCGGCCGGACCCTCTTCTTCCACCTGGTTGACGAGGGCACCTTTGGTGGTCTTCAGGTCGAAGGCTTCAGCCATTTCCGTGGTCAGGTCGGAGGTGCTAACGCCCAGGTATCCCCGGCGGACCTCTCCGAAGCGGACGAGCTGGCTGGCGACGGCTGAGACCAGGTTGGTCGGAATCGAAAAACCGATGCCGATGTTGCCTCCGGTTTGAGACAGGATGGCTGAGTTCACGCCGATGAGGCGGCCCTTGGTATCGACGAGGGCACCGCCGGAATTCCCGAGATTGATGGAGGCATCCGTCTGGATGAAGTCCTCATAGCCCTTTTCCCCATAAATGCCGATGGCACGCCCAGTGGCGGAGATGATTCCCTGGGTCACCGTCGTTCCTACGCCGAGCGGATTACCGATGGCGAACACGATATCGCCGACCTCGAGGTTGTCACTATTGGCGAGGTTGGCGGTAGGTAGGCCTTGCGCGTCGATCTTTAAGACAGCGATGTCGGTATTCGGGTCGCGGCCCACGATGATAGCTCCGTACTCGGATCCATCGGTGAGGCGAACGAGGACTTCATCGGCATCATTTCCCCTTTCGTCCGTAACGACGTGGTTGTTGGTTAAGATATATCCATCAGCGGTGACAATGACGCCCGATCCGACACCCTGGGGAACTTTGCGTTCCTCAATATCTTCCTCTGTGATGGGGCGACGCCGGGGAACAGGATAACCGAAGAAGCGCCGAAGCATTTCTTCCTCCCTGGTCCTTGGCCCTTGCTGGCGCACGAAGCGAACCACTTTGGCAGTATATACCGAGACCACGGCGGGTGTGACTTCACGGAGCACCGGGGCATAGCTATTGAGCGACGGCATGAGGGCACGCTCGATGGAAGCCGCATCGATCTCCAGGGAAAAGTCGGGAGAGGTGCCGTCCCCGATAGGGGTTTCTGTTTGAGCCCAGAGGGCGAGCGGAATGCAAAGGGCGATGAAGGGAAGACAGATAGACTTCATGGTTGGAAGAAAGCAGGCATTGTTCAGAGATACAATCCCTTCTGCAATGACGGACTTCTGGAGTCGAATATTGGGGAAATTGTTCCTCATCTGGAATATTCATTTTGAGGTTTGCCTGGTGGACCACGCTTGGATTTCACTGAACGGGACGCGCCTCTATGAAACCAGATAAGCAACAGGACACCGCCTCGAAAACAGAGGGGAAGGGATTCCGCATCCGGATGGGCCTGACTGGA
Source organism: Opitutales bacterium (assembly GCA_028280845.1). Lineage (GTDB taxonomy): Bacteria > Verrucomicrobiota > Verrucomicrobiia > Opitutales > JABSRG01 > JANQKZ01. The sequence goes on from JANQKZ010000034.1 coordinate 87,452, forward strand.
CAAATCGTTCTCGGCTTAGTCCTGGGGATCATTGTCGGGCTTTTTTTTGGGGAGATGGCCTCCTGGTTGGAAGTGGTGGGGATGGTCTACGTGCGTGGGCTTCAAATGACGATCCTGCCCTACATCATGTTTTCCCTTATTGTCGGGTTTGGGTCGCTGAGCTATGAACGGGCGTGGCTGTTGGCCAAGCGGGCTGGATTGTTGCTGGTGCTCTTCTGGACCATCGGGCTGTCCATGGTGGTGTTGATGACGCTTACCTTTCCCGACCGGGAATCAGCGACTTTCTTTAACCCGGGGATGGTGGAGCCGAAGGAAGACGTGGCCTTGCTGGATATGTTCATTCCGTCCAACCCCTTTGAGGCGTTGGCAACAAGCGCGATTCCTGCCGTGGTTCTGTTCAGTATCCTGTTTGGCCTGGCGCTTATCGGGATTCAGGACAAAGCCGGCCTGTTAGCCAACCTTTCCGTCGTGTCGAAAACCCTGCAGCGGGTCACGGCTTTTGTCGTGAAAATAACCCCTATTGGCGTATTTGGACTAACCGCCTCAGCCGCGGGGACCTTGAATATAGATGATGTCGTCCGTTTACAGGTCTATTTTGTAGCCTACATCGGGACCTGCCTGTTCCTGGCTTTCCTGGCTTTTCCGCTGGTGATGTCCACGCTTACTCCTTTCTCCTATATCCAGGTGCTTCGAGTTTCCAAAGATGCCCTGATCACGGCATTTACGACGGGTAATCTATTCGTGGTGTTGCCGATCATGATTCATGATTGCCAGCGGCTATTTAAAGAGGAGGTGCCTGAGGCGCAAGAGTCTGCCTTCTACATTGATATCCTGATCCCGGTCACCTTCAACTTTCCCAACATGGGCAAGTTGACCGCTCTGCTCTTTGTCTTTTTTGGGGCCTGGTTTATAGGCAAACCACTGGGATTCTCTGAATATCCGTCTACCCTTGCGACAGGGCTTCCCGTCTTCTTCGGAGGAATCGATCTGGCTTTGCCCTATATGCTCCAGATAAAGGGACTGCCGCCGGATCTGTTTTCTCTTTATGTGGTTTCGGGTATCATCAACGGGCGCTTTGCTACGCTCCTGGCCTGTATGGAGTTGCTGTGTTTTACCTTGGTCGCCGTGTCTTCGATCCTGGGTAAACTGAGGATCCATCCGGTTAAGCTTGGGATTGGTTCCGCGATTCTGGTGGTCTCTGCGATTGCCGTGGTGGTGGCTTGCCGCTCCTATCTTCACAGCAATGTCCCGACTGCCAATGACCAGGCGGACTTTGTTAAGAATATGTCGGTGGAGACCCTGGTTCCCTACGAAGTCTTTCAGGAACCTCCGTTTTCCCTGGAGGAGTTAAAGGAACAAGTCGAGGGCGGGGAGAGCCCGAAAAAGGGAAACTTTTTTTCCCGCATGTTTTCAGGATCGAATGCGGAAGATTCCCTGGAAATGGAGGGGAAACAAGAATCTGCAAAGACCCGGCAAGTGTTGCGTGTCGGCCTGTTCCCCGACAACCTTCCCTGGTCCTATTTAAATGGGGAAGGGGACCTGGCAGGGTACGATGTGGAGGTGGCTCATCAACTCGCTTATCACCTGAATTGCCAGCTCGAGTTTTATTTTGTGGAGAAAGAGAAGGCTCCCCTGTTTTTAGAAAATGGGATTATCGACATCCTGATGTCGGGTGTTCCCATAACGACTGAAGATATTACACTCTACACGTTTACCGACCCGTATTTGCAGGTGAATTTAGGGTTCCTGGTGCCTAACCGGAAGGAAGTGCTCGATATTTTTCTGAATCCGGAACTACTCCGCAAACAGACGGATTTCACCATTGGTTATGTGCCACCCAGTCCATTTATCCCACGATTGCGAGCGACGCTTCCGAACGTGGGGATCAAGCCATATGAAACGGCCCGTGACTTTTTTGCGGAAGCGGAAGGCAAGCCGGAGGCCTTCTTTACGTCAGCAGAGGCCGGGTCCGCTCTCTCCCTGATTGAGCCCAGCTATACGGTGGTCTTACCTCCGAACCGTATTGTTTTTAACCTGGCCTATCCCGTGAACCCTAACGATAAGGATTTTCTCTGGTTTATGAATCAGTGGTTGTCTGTTGCGAAAGACAGCCAGGAATTAACAAGCACCTATGATTATTGGATTCTAGGGCATCCCCGGGAAGAGCTGAAGCCCAGGTGGAGCATCATTCGTGATGTGCTGGGTTGGGTGGAGTAAACCAGACGCTGGATGCCCCCGAAAGATACTCTGGAGGTTTACCCTGATGGGGCGTCGGGATCCGGTGCGCCCGCTCCTTCTTGGGTCGCGCTGACATAAGTGTCGCGCTGGGTTTCCAGCTGTTCATAATTGAAGCTGCTGACCTGGAAGGCGAGATGGCGGCTCGGCTCTGCCCAGGGGTTGGTATCTCCGGCCGCAAATTCCAAGAAAAGATAGGGGTCTCCGGCTGGAATGGTTTCCGTTTCCGGTTCATCCGGGACCCCGGTCTCGGGGTCATTCTCCAGAACCGTAGAAATCTCCTCAGAGGAAGCGGAAGGGATGACTTTCTCGGGACGGCGCCCGAGATACAGATTGAACGGGCTACCCTCAAAGGGTTCGAGAACGAATTTCCGGCGGTGTTCCCAAGCCTCCCGGACATCCTCGTGACTCCGATCTACCGCGTTGGTAAACCGGAGCTGTCCCAGGTTGCGTAACAAGGATTCCACCGCATCGGCGTTTAAGCGCTCACCCTCGGTAAGACCGGGGTTGGCAAAGGACTGATCCGCAGTTTCCCGGGAGGCGAGGAGGAATCCGCCGGTCTCCTCGCTCAGGGGAATGGAAACGGTTTTCACCGCTTGCGCTTCCAGGTTCAGGGGGGTCTTATCTTCCCAATATCCAGAGGTGGCATCGAGGGAGATGGATTCACTGGTCAGGTAGGCGGCGGCTGACTCGTCCAGCTTGACAAAGCTACCCCCGCTGCTTCCGGATTTTCCGATTTGGAGCGAGGTCAGGACCGTATCTCCTTCGCCAAGAAGCCGGAGGGCGAAACGTTCCAGGTCGAGGCGTTCCATGCGGTCTGGCCGCTCGGTTACCTTGCGGGCAATGTTGGCTTCAGCGAGCGAACTGACTAAGCTATTGAGCCGATCAAAGTTGACCGGAGTGTTGTGGGATTCTGGAAGCACCCATCGGCCTGTATCTGATAATTGAATACGTATGGCCTCGTCTTCATTGCTCTGGATCTCGAGGGCCCGGATAGTCCGTGCTTTTTCGGTCGCAAGCAGGGACTGCCCAACGAAGGGGTCATCGGACTCCCATTGGGGAGTTGTTCGGGTCTGGGAGAGCAAGAGCGCAATAAGGGCGAGACTGCCGACAACAATAGATATGGTTTTCAGATTCATGGCTGATGGAAACAGGGAGAATGGTTACTTTTTGAGGCGGCGGTTATTGCGGCGGGTAAAGAAGGTCACTCCGAAGATTCCCAGGAACAGAGGAACCGTGAGGAGGTTAAAGAGGGCGAGGGAAATTTCCATCGACTCGATATCTTCACGAAGTTTTTTCCGGATTTCGCGGCGCTCCTGACGGATCTGGGCCTCTTGCAGGCGGTAGTCTTCAATCGCCTGAAGCGCCTGCGGGGAGGCGACCAGGACTTGCTGGTTACCCTGTTCCTGTTGGAGTTGATTCAGGTTGTCACGCACATTGGACAACTTGGTCTCGAGGGAGTCCAATTCCTGTTGATAGCGGGTTTGGGCGGCCAATTCCATCGTTTCGATGCGGGTAAAAGGGCGGGCCACCCGGCCTTTACCGCGGATTTCCAGGAGATCCTGACTCCCGCCGATAAAATCAACGAGGTTGGCGGTAAAAGTCATGTTGTCGTTCAGGGGCTGGATAGCTTGCATCCCGAGGAAGTTCATGTAGCGAACACTGAAGGCGTCTGCGAAGACGTCACTGTCCGCGATAAAGAGGAGGGTGGTGCCGGGGGGCGATTGGGCCAGGGCTTGCAGCGGCTCACTGTTATCCTGGGTTGCGTCTTCACTTTCCCCATCTTGAGGCAGGCCATCCGGGAAGGCGGATTGAAACTGCCCGCGGATCATCCCAGCCAGAGTGCGCACCTGGTTATCGGAGGAAAACTGAGCCCCCACCATTTGAAGGGGGGTAAAGTTCAGGGATGAGGCCGCCACGGTGCCACCCTGTTCTGATGTTTGGATCAAGGGAATCAGTTCATGATCAATCCCGTCGTTGAGGGAAAAGCTTCCGGGTTCCATCAGCGTTAATTCATTGATCGCGGTGGTGGGGGGCAGATCCTTGTTAAAATCGGTGATGTCCAGCAGCGTGGGGAGTTGAACGGACCCTCCGGCAGGCCCACCGCCGATCAGGCGCCCGTTGGCCAGATCCCCGGCGACTTGGTTGCGGTCAAAAGCGACCCCGTAGGAGCTGAGCAGTTGGGGGAGATCACTGGCGGTATTCTGCATACCGCCCATCATCATCATCTGCTGCTGGTTGCGTTGTTGCTCCGAGCGCTGGACGTAGGAGGAGGGGTCTAAGGCGACCAGCATAGGGTTGCCCTCCATGAAATACTGGTCGATTTCAAAGCGTAGTTCCTGGGATAAATCACCGGGGTGGATGATGGCGAGCACATCGAGATCGGAGGAGAGGGAATCGCCGGTGATCTGGCGGACTTCCCAGGTTTTCCGTAACTCCTGGATGAAGGCCCACTCCTGGCTGGCTTGCGGGTTGGGCGGCATTCCTGGCATCTGGGGGCTACCAAAGGCAGGGAGAGCTGTGATAATGCCCACCACGGGCCGATCAAAAAGCTGAACCTGGTAGATCACCTGGGAAATATCATACTCCAGGTAGGGCTCGCGGTCCCGGTTAAAAAAGTCGATGACTTCCTCCTGGTCTGCCATGACGGCCTGAAGTCCAAAAAAGAGATTGTCCCCGTTGGATACGGGAACGGCCTGGATCCCGGCTTGAATCGCTTCGCTCTCCTCGTCGCTATCCGGTTTCGGATCGATGATCGAGAGGCGGATGGCGCCCTTTCCTGCCTTTACATATTGCGCAAGCAAATCCTCAACCCGGGTAGCAAAGTTTTTCCACTCGGTGGGCAGGCCTTCCAGGGATCGACTGAAGTAAAACCTCAGTTCGATGGGCTCCTCCAGCTTCTCCAGAATGGCCTTGCTCCCCGTTGAAAGGGAGTAGAGTTTTTCTCCGGTCCAGTCAGTTTGTCCGGGGAGGTGTTTGGCGATGTAGTTGAGGAGCCCCAGGCCAAGAACAAGGAGGGCAATGGCAACGGTCTTTTTCCAGAAGGTCATATTTATCTTCGCTTAAATCAAAGGGTTATCGTTGTAGTACGATCGCGTTCATCCAGAGCGTGAACACGATAAACGCCAGGAAGAAGGCGACATCGGCCAGGGTGATGAGCCCTCGTACCATCGATTCGAAGTGAGGCAGGAAGCCCAGATTTGCCACGAAGTCCACCAGGCCAACGGGGAATCCGATCGAATGCAACAGCTGGTTGAAAACACTCCAGCCAACGAGCACGAGGACCAGGCAGAGGATGAAACTGAGCACAAAGCCAATAACCTGGTTCCGAGTGAGGGCGGAGGCCAGCGAGGCAATGCCGAGGTAGGCCCCGGCGAGGAGGAAGGCTCCGAAATACCCCGTAAGGATCGGTCCCCAGTCCGGGGTTCCGAGAAAGGTAAGGGTGAACGGCATGGTGAAAGTAGCAGCCAGCGCGATGGCAATGAAAGCCCAGCCGGCAAGGAACTTGCCGACGACCGCTTGAGGAATGGTAATCGGGTAGGTAAAGAGCAATTCCCAGGTGCCGCTCCGCTTCTCTTCGGCCCACAAGCGCATTCCTACCGCAGGAATAAGGAAGAGATAGACCCAGGGAAGGAAATTGAAAAAAAGCGCCAGGCTGGCGTCGCCACTTTCAAAGAAGCGGCCGATGAACCAGGTCATTCCAATTGAGGCCACGAGAAAAACAGCGAGGAAGACGTAGGCCACGGGAGACCGGAAATAGGAGAAAAACTCCCGCTTGGTCAGGGTCCAGAGGACATCCATGAATTTTGCCTGAACGATGTCAGGCCCGGAAAAAGACAGGCCGGGTGAAGGGGTGGGCTGGATTTCTGTGACAGGCTCGTTGGGAGGAAGCGGGGAACTCATAAGTCAGGAAATTTGGGTTTTCGTGAGTTGGTGGAAGACTTCGTCCAAAGGGACTTTGGTTTTTTCCAGGCTTTGGATCTTCCAGTTTTCGGCCCGGGCAAGGTCCCAGAGGGCTGGTTTTAATGAGGCTCCATCGGTAGGGTGAATGAGTAGTTGGTTCTCTCGACGATCTGCGGATTTGACAATATCGAGGGATTGGACGCGGCTCATGACGGTGTCTTCAATGGGCAAATCCAGTTCCAGGATGACACTATTATGGTTCGGGTGGCGTTTCCGCAGTTCTTCGGGGGACTCGTCGGCAATCAGTTTGCCGCCTGCGATGATGATCACGCGGTTACACATGGATTCGACTTCTTCCAGGATATGGGTGGAGAGAATGATCGCTTTCTCGCTCGCCATCGAGGCAATGAGATGGCGGACCTCTTTTTTCTGGTTGGGGTCTAATCCGTCGGTGGGCTCGTCCAGGATGAGACAGGAAGGGTTGTGCAGGATCGCCTGCGCTAGACCGACGCGCTGGCGAAATCCTTTGCTGAGTGTCTCGATGGTCTGGTGTTTGACCGGCTCCAGGTGACAGATAGCAACTACCCGGGCCAGTTCCCTGCCCTTCAGATTCCCTTTGAGCCCCCGCAGATCCGCCGTAAACGAAAGAAATTCCCAAACGGTCATCTCGGGATAGAGGGGGCCGCTTTCGGGCAAGTAGCCCAACAGGCGTTTGGCCTGGATTGGGTGGTTCTGGATGTCGTAGCCCCCTACGCTGGCAGTTCCCGAGGTGGGGGGAAGAAAGCCGGTGATTATTTTCATGGTGGTCGACTTCCCGGCTCCGTTCGGGCCGAGGAATCCGAGAATATCACCTGGTTTCACTTCAAAACTGATATGATCGACAGCCCGAAATGGACCGTAATCTTTGACGAGGTTTTTAACAAGGATCATAATGGGAGTGTGAACATAGAAGTAGCTTCAGCCTACCTCCGACTGACCGAAAGCGGTTTTGTTCTGTAGAGGAAGGAATTTTTCACATGGGCAAGCGGTGTGTCAGCCTGTTGATTTTATTAAATGAATGATATTCAGTTTCTTATGGAAACTATATGCTGTTGGAGGCATGTTGATTTGACCCAGATACACTCTTCTGATGCGTCGAGATGACGCAATTCATTGGAGTAGGAAAGACAAAGGTCCTAACTACCTGGAAATCTGCAAAACCGATCTACTGGTCTGGAGAATCGAGCCGGTCACGCAAGTCCGAAATGATATCCCGGGTAACGCGGCTATCTCAAACCCTGGATTTGAGGTTTCACGCTTGCAGGTTTCCTTGGTGGATCGTCTGACCAAGGAGTATTCCGAGCCAACACCCCAGGAGGCAGAAGATCACGGTTAGAGTTACGTTGAGGCCGGCACGGAAAAAATCTCCATCCTGGACCAGGTTCAGGGTTTGTAGGCTGAATGAGGAGTAGGTGGTGAATCCGCCCAAGACTCCGGTCATGAGAAAGTGGCGGCCTTGCTCGCCCAGCAGGTAGCGGCCCTCTGGTGAGGTAAAGGCATAGAGGAAACCGATTAAGAAGGAGCCGAGGACATTGACTAGGAAGGTGCCCCAGGGGAAAGCATCGGGTATGCCTTCGTCAGCGAGGCCTGCGAGGAGATAGCGGCTAACTGCTCCAAGACCTCCTCCGATCATGATCCATAGCCAAACCATGCGCTTCATGTTGATGAGGGGCTGAGGAAAGGAAAGGGGAAAGTGTGTCTTTGCTATTTGCTGCTGTCCCTGGGCTTCGTTTCGGGTCTTGCATACGCTACGATATGCTGGATGCGTAGGGCCTATGTAGAGGTGTGGCTTGGATGGTGTTGGGGCGGACCAACAAGAAAGCCCCGGGGAGGTATCCCCGAGGCTCGTGAAGGAGCAGGAGTAAATTAAGAGAGATAGGTCTCCAAGTTGCTCAGACAACCATTCCAACCCTGGTCGTGGTGGCCCTGAATGACGGGATCGAGGAATCCTTCTTGCAGGAGATCTATCCGGGTTCCTTCCTCCACTTCGGTGAAGGTCACGGTCACGGTGGTTTCAGGCATCTCTCCCCCTTCAAAGGCCCAGGTGAAGGCCAGTTTTTCGGGGCGACTTATTTCGAGGAATTTGCCGGTTGGGATGTGAACTTCGGCATCTTTGTCAACGCAGTCTCCCCCGCCGTGGATTTCAAAGCGGTAGGCTCCCCCGGCGACCGGATCCATTTGGACGTCGGTCACTTGGGAATCTCCGGGGCCGAACCATTGCTTTAAGGCTTCAGGCTGTAACCAGGCATCGAACACCTGTTCTCGAGGGGCGTTAAATATCCGAGAGATTTTCAGTGCGAGTCCGGCTGGTGTGGTGGTTTGCATATTCATGGTGTCGTCTTCCTGTCGGGATTGAGGGTTGTGTGATTGTTTTCGAGGTAGTGGGTGAGCCCATCGAAGGAGCCCTCCCAGAAAGATTTCATGGCCTTCACCCACTTCATGGCTTGTTCGAGGGGTTCCGGATTCATCTTCATCTGGTAGCATCGGCCTTCTTTTTCCCTGCTGACCAAGCCCGCCCGATCCAGGATCTTCATGTGCTTGGAGATGGCCGGTTGAGACATGGCGAATGGCGCCCCGAGTTCAGTGATGTTGGCAGGACCGTGTGAGAGCCTCTCTAAGATTTGTCTCCGAGTGGGATCGGCCAAGGCTCCAAAAATGGCGTCGAGGTATTCCGGATTAATTTTCATACCTAATATATAACCTATTGGTTATATATTGGGAGTGTGTCAACTGTTTTCCCTATTGGCTGCTGCCTTTTGCCTGGGCTCAGGAGTATTGCTCTGGTTGGGGGATCCGCGTTTGCGCGAGGCTTGAGTGGCTGAGGGGGCTATGGCTTTGGCGGCCTGAGCCAGGCGTCTGCAAAATGGTCCGGGTGTGAGGCGGAAGCGGAAGAGTGAGTGTGGGCGCTTAAGAGAGGAATGAGGAGGAAGGGGTGGGTTAGTTTTTGAAGGAGACGCCTGCTTTGGTGGGTTGAACTTCCTGTATGGTTCCATCTTCATTGAAGACCAGATAGTCCGCATGGATACGGCGGGCCCTGGGGATATTGTCGTATTGGTGGGGTCGGTGGTAAAAGAGGATCCACTTTCCCTTGAATTGAATGATTCCGGGGTGATTATTTCCCTGGCCGAGCGTAGGCATGATGATGCCTGTATAGGTGAAAGGACCGTATGGGTTGTCCCCCATCCAGTAGGTAAACTCATTCCATTTTTCGGCAATGATCCAATAGTAAATATCCTTCCGTTTAAAGACCCACACGGCCTCTTTACGCTCTGGGAGTTCCCGCCCGATTAGCTGGAGTTCTCGGGGTTCCTCAGCGAGGGAGATGAGGTCCGGGTTGAGCTTTACAATGTTGGTTTGGCTGTAGAGATAGCATTGCCCGTCGTCATCCTTGAAAACAGCCGGGTCATGCCAATGGTCGAGAAGGGGTTCGGTTCCCACGACTTTAAAGGGGCCGGTAGGCGAGCTGCTGATTGCGACCCCGGTGCTCAATCCCTGGCCAGGCCCACGACTGGCTGGATGGAAGAAATAATACATACCGTTTTCAAAGGCAGCATCAGGTGCCCAGGCTTTTTCTGTGGCCCAGGGGACATCCTTCAGGTCGAGGGCTGGCCCATGGTCGATCCAGTTGACACAATCTTCAGTGGAGAACACATGCCACTTGGTTTCATAAAAGGACCCGGTAGTGTCGTAGGTACAATACATATAGATCCTGCCGGGATGGTCTGGCCATTCATAGGGCGAAGGATCCGCGGTAAAGAAGTGGGGCGCGTCGATGGCGGGGTTAGCCCCAATTAATGATGATATGACGGAGGTGAGGGGAAGGAGACACAAAAGAAAACGCATGACATGAGCGTCATGCGTGAAAAGCGGTTTAGCGATGCCGGTGGAGCTTGTCCGTTCGGTGTGGTTTACCAGCGAATATTAATACCGAATTGGGCGTAGAAGGGATTCTCCAGGAGGATGACGGATTCTACACCGGCCACTTCCTGAGAGAGCTGGGAGTTCATACTCACCCACTGCGCACCGACGAAGAAGCGGGTCACGCGATTGAATTCGTAGATGAGGTTGGCCTCTGCATAGGGGCCATGGAACCAATCCGTATTGGTCACCGAGTCGGAGTTGGTGATGTCCCGGTTTAAAATCGTGTTGGTCAAGCGTTGGTCGATGTCAAACTGACTGTAGACATAGAAGGCGGTATACCCTCCTCCGATGTCCAGGGTAAGCCCTCTCCAGATGCGGTAGTTGATGTTCCCTCCGAGGCGCAGGCTGGTTGAAAGACCGCTGACATCAAAATTTCCATCTACATTTCCTTCAACGGGGACGATGGTCCCATCGGGCAATTCCTGGGTGACCAGTTCCTTTGCGTCAGGGTCAAAAACAAGACCGTTATTCAGGTCGATCACCGGTCCATCCACGGTGCCGGTGTAGGTGCCTCCCTCAACCGGGGAGATGCGGGAGTTATCCAGATTGACTACGGCAAATTGTCGGAAGAGGTCTCCCTTTGTCGTCGTGGTATAGTTGGAGGAGATGTTGTTGATACCCAGACCCCCAACGAGCGCCAGGCGCATCCGGTCATTGAAGAAAGCTCCGGTTAAATATTGGCCCCCTATTTCAACTCCGTAGCTACCATCGACTTCTTCGTCGAGGAACTCACCGGCGGCCTCGCTTGAATAGCGGCTCAATGTAAACGAATCGACAAACCCATCGGCATTGGTGGTGGAGTTGTCATACTCAAATCCAAAGTTGGAGGTAACTTCACTGCCGATCGGGTCGACGGAAATATAACCATCATCGAAGTTGAAGATTTGACCCGTTGGGCTGGTGATTTCGCCCTCTTGAAAGTCGACGGTCCCGATGTTGTCGAAACGAACTCCGATATTGAACATGGCACGCGTGGAGACGAAGCCACGCCATTGACTCGGAGGCGCGCCCTGGAATTCTTTGGGCAGGCTGGCACGGCCTCCGGTCTGGGCGGTCAGGAAGGGGGCCGAACCCAGGAGAAGGGAAAGGGCCAGAAAGCTAAAAAGTGAGCGTGTGAGCATGAAAGGGATTAGCGTTGTAGAATCCGGTATAACCGGAAATCGACGTCAGCGGAGGAAGTTTTTGTTTTGGGTTGACCGTTGTCGATCCAGAAAAGGCGGGAGCCGGGGACAGCGATCCGGCCCGGGTTGGCGGATTGCCAGCCGGATTCGGCATCATCCCAGTATTGAATCTCCAAGCCGGTGATCGATTGGGTGTTGATCTCGATCAAAATCGTTCCATCCGGTTGAGGCTGGACATTGATGGGATTGAGGGAAAGGCCACCGGAAATATCTCTCAAATCCGCTCGGGAGAGGACGATCTGGATGGCGTTTGGGTCTTGGGAAAGATCGAAGCGGGCGTTCGGAAAGTTGAGGTTTCCACCATGGGTCATCTCCACGAGGAAATCCATGGGGTCGTTGATGTCGAAAAATTCGGTTCGATCCGCTTCGTCTTCATCCAGGGGAGGCATATTCAGGCGTCGAAGGACGTAGGAGGCGAGCTCGACGATATCAGCGTTCTGGTCGATAAAGATTTCGGGATCACTTTGTGCTTCCCCCTCACGGAGGACAAAGACATCGGTTCCCGCTCCATATCGAGGGAAAACCGGATACTGGACCTGGAATTCGTAGGGGCTGTTGAGGGGAGGATCTTGAGGGTTTTGAATGAGGGAATCGTTATTCTCGTTATCCGGATCGTTCACATCATAGCGAGTCGGCCGGTAGAGGATTTTCCAGGAGCGATACCCGGGATAGAGGGTGGGATCCAGGGCCTGGGTGAGCTCATGGAGGAAGGGGACTTCAAAAAGGCCGGTGATGCTGTTGACCGGAAGGTCTCCGGTGACCTGAGGCTCCAGATTGGAAAAGAAGGAAGAGAAGTCGATATCCGGAAGGTCGTGGATATTGAGCGTGAACTGCGAGTTGGCCCCCAGGGTGACAGAGGGATCATCGGACTGGACATTAGAGATCCGCAGAGTCACGGTCTCGACCGGTTCAACTCCCTCGGGTGATAAATTGTCGGGGGTAACAATAGGCTCAGCGTCATTGTTCAGAGAGAGGACAACGTTTTGCACCTGTCCTCCGCGGAAAATCGACACCGATATCGGTTCATCTGGGTTGAGGAGTTGTTGTTGGCCCACGAGGATCCCGACGTCCCAATCTTCCTGCTCATTGTTGGTAAAGTCTCGAATGGTCGCAGTGGTAGAGGCCCCCACAATTTCCAGGTCAAAGGATATCTCCGCATTGGCAGCGCCATCCATAAAAATGGGAAGATTCACTGTGAGGTCCGATTCCTCTACATCGGCTTCGTTGTCAGGAAAATAGAAATCAAACTCAGTGTCATCGGTGGGCGGGGTTTCGGGATTATTGCGCCCAAATTGAAGCTCTAGCGGGTCGTTGTCTCGAATGGTGAGATTGAACACTTCGGTTCCGACGTCGAGGGCGACATCTCCACCGGCATCAGTGTTGATACGAGGCTGCCCCAGTGTGACGATGATTGTTTCGTTTTCCTCGATATCGGCATCATTGTTCATCGAGATGGTGAAGTTTCCGCGGGTTGTTCCCGCTGTAAAAGTTACCTCGTTATTATCAAAGCCTTCGAGAAAGTAGTCCCCATTATCGTCGCCGGTTCCCAGGGTAGCTGTGCCGGACAACGTGAAGGGGATGATGATATCACTTTCGGAGGGACTGGATAAAACCAGCTCAAGAATAGGGGAGATGTGTTCGTCGACAAAAACATCATAGCGCCCAAAAGCCGAACTGAAACCAACCAGGATCGGATCATCATCCTGAATGATTCCGCGGAACTGCCGGTCATCGCCTGGGAGCGAAGTGTCGGTGTTGACAAATTTTGGCGTGCCTAAGGTGACGAAGAAATCTTCCTCAAAGGCTCCGCCGTTGGCAGCGTCTTCAACGTCGTCATCATTCACCTGAAGTTGAATAAATCCGGTGCGTCCGCCGGCCAGGATGATGAGCGGGGACTGGGTGGATCCATCAGCTCCGAGCAGGATATCCTCACCGGTGGCGGTTCCAAATGTCACGGTGAAGGGGACTTCAACGTCCTGAGTGGCCGGGGCGGACAAGCTGACCGGAATCCGCACGGGGTTACTCTCTCTGGTCACTTGAGTGATCGAATCGAATTGAACAAAGACGGCATCATTATCTCCGATTTTCAAGACGTGTTGGAGGGGGTCGGTGCCGACGACGATGTTGGCGGCGTTGAGGGCGGCGGCGTCGATATCAAAAATAACGGTTTCGGGCTCTTCACCTTCTACGATGTCGTCCTGTGTCGTTTGGACTTGAATGGCGACACGAGTTTCACCGGGTTCGATAATGATTGGGCTTTCAAATCCAACCTTGATATCGTCATCAGGGTCGGGATCAGTCTGGATCACGTAGTCGCCCTGGTTCTCATCATCCCCATCCACACCCGCAGTCGCGGTACTCATGGAAGAAATGGTATAGGGTACTTCTACCTCGAGGAAGGAAGGTTCGGAGAGTTCAATATAGATGAAGGCCACATTGCCTTCCGGGACGCGCTGTTCGATACTCTCAAAGGAGAGGGTGATCGGGTCAGCCTGGAGCAGGCTGTTGCTTGCCAGCAGCAGGGCGGTGGTGCAAAGGATGGTTTGGAACGTCTTGAATTTCATTTTTATACCTCGGCGGTGGGCTTACGGATGGATTGATGCCTTGAGCGGATTATTGACCTAGGGATTCCCATTCGCCTGTGGAATAATTGTAGAGCCAGGACCGGCCCTCATTGTCCTTCTGATGATACATGATCTGCTGATCATCGGCCCGGTATACGTATGGATAGTCCTGGCGGGTGGTCCAGAACCACTTCAGGTTCCCTTCCGGGCTATAAAACCAATATCCTTTTTTTCCGTTTTCATCCATGGTCTGTTGGGAAGCCGGAGCATAGACCCAATTCATGGCTGTAGTATAATTCCAATTATTGGCCACCGGGTAGACGGCGGATTTCATCCAGCTCGCATAGAACCAGCGCCCACCGATGGAGAAGTCGGAGAAGAAGGGGAAAAAGGTGGTTTGCAGGTCGGTGAAATCGGGGAGACCGTCGAAGTCAGCGTCATCGGTGTCGACCAGCAGGATAAAGGCACGGGTGTCATACCAGTTCTGGGGTTCTTCCTCATCGACCCGGATAAGGCGGCCGATGTAGAGGTTGCCGTCCCAGCGGTCGACATCGCGTTGAAAGTTAACCGTCTCAAAGCGAAAGGAGTCGAGGGAGGATACATCGGCAGTCCAGGCATTCAGCAGGGCGAAGTTCTGACCGGTGACGGTAGTCGTGGTGGGGGAAGAAAAGGACTCTCCTCCAGGGAGGGTGAGATTTACGGTGGTGCGCCGGAAGTTTTCATTGACCTCGTATTCCAAGGTTCCACTTGCCCCAGCCAGGGCGCCACCCAGTGGGGTAGAGGCGGTCCCTTTGACCGTGCCGGCTCGGCGCTTAAATCCGAAGACACCATCATTGTTTCCCTCTTCAGCTTCTAAGGCCGGGAAATCGAGGGCAATCGCGCCCAGGTCTGAGAAGGAGCCATCGGTGGAACTCACGGTACGATAAAACCCACCGAACAGTTCCTTTTCGGGTTCACCGTCATCATCGTCGTCGATGTCAATATTGGGAAAGAGTGTCTCAAAAAAGATTAGATCGGGGGTCGGATTTCCCGCGTCGACTCCGGTATCGTCGTATACAATGAAGTTAAATGCATCAAATGGGCCAAATTGGGTAGGATCATTTGCTGATTCGAATCCGACCACTTCAAATGACTTTACGAAATTCTGAGCGCTCAGGGTCGCCCCCCCCAGCATGAGGAAGGCGGCCGGGAAAACGGAAAAATAGCGTTTCATATAATTGGAGAAACCGATGAAATTTTCTCTAAAGCAAGGGGTTTGTTTCAGTCGGGTCAAAATACAGTTCATGGAAGAACGCAGGGCATAATGAACCTGAACACTCCGGTGATGTCGCCGGAGGGCGGAAAAATTAAGATACATGTGAATTTATGCAGGTCACGGGTTCAAGGGACATTAGAACCTAATTACGTATCCGAAGTTTCAAAAAAGGCAGGAAAGAGTGCCCCCAATCAACCTTTTTTTTAGAGGGATATGAAAAATGAGGGAGAACTGATTCCTGTGAAAGGGGAACTGCATGGGTCAAATCTGCCCACTTTTCATGGGCTTGAATGTAAATCTTTTGCAAGTGACCTTGGTTCGTCAGGTAGAGACATTCCCTATTATCTGGAATGCCCCGATTTGGATTGGGTTTCAGCAGGATCCCGTGGGGACTCTGGCAGGAGTAGGGCGCTTATTATGAGCCGCCGTAGGTGTTGGGAGGTATTGCTGCGGTAAACGACAGGACCCTTAGGGCATGGAATTGCCGGGAGCCTCTGGGAGCCCTACTCCGTAGTGCGGATGGAGAAATTCAACGAGATCGATCATCTGTTGGACCGTCATGCTTTCGGCAAAATCCGGCATGACGGAGTCGCCGGTTTCGTTGACGAACTCGCCTTGATATTTGGGATCTACCACGTGGTTCGGATGGATAATGGAAGTGACCAACTCGGCATAGGATTTGACCTCGGTCACGGGTCCGCCAAGTTCAATCTGTAAATTCCAAACGCCTCGGTCCTGTGGAGGCAGTTCCGCACCCCGTACGGTATGACAATCCAGGCATGCCAATTCGACAAAGGCCGTTTTTCCCCGACCGGCGTCTCCTTCAGGCAGTCGAAACCCGCGTGGTTCATGCGCAGAATCCGGTGCACAGCTCATCAAGAGCAGGGCAAAAGTGCCCAGGGCTATTGCGAGGCATAAGGGGTTGGCGGAGTTCATCAGGGCTTCTCGGGTAGGAGCATAGTCAATCCGGGAGTAGGGGCAAGGAAATGCATCGGGGGTGTCCCATAATTGGGATTCGGCTGTCCCGTGTCCCTGACAGTGCGCCTTGAATGATTAAATATAAATTTTTTTTAAAATTTATAAAATGTTTATTATTAGAATTTTAAGAAATATTGATTCGGAACTGGCATAGGTGATGCAGGAGTGTTGGCGACTCACGAATCTGACTTGGATTCATAAATCTGACACTTCACCACATCACACCCCAACCACTCACACCTATGAAACGACCTCTTGCGACACTGACTCTTGCTCTCCTTTTCATCTCTGTTGGCGCCCTGTTGGCTTCGGCTGAGGATAGGGCAGCGAGCAACCACGCCTACCAATCTGCGGCCTCATCTCCGGTTCCGGTAGAAATCACCCAACCGAAAGTCTTTGAGCGCGAAATCGGAAAGACGGTGAAGCTCCGGATGAAGATCGACGCCCAGGGCAATCCGCACGCTGTGGAGGCCGCCGATCGATTCAACAATGACCCGGGACTGACGCATCGAGTCATCCAAGCGGTAGAGACCTGGAAATTTGAACCTGCCCGGAATGCGGAGGGTAAGGCCATCACGCAAGTGGTCGAACTTCCCATCCGGATCAAGGACATGCGACGGGGTTAAGCGGACCCCAATAAAAACGAAATTCTTAGTAGATTAGAGCTCGTTTAGATGCAAGCACCCCGCCGGGCCTCAGCCGGTGGGGTGTTTTCTTTGGGGCAATTTTCCCTCAACGGCGACCATCCTGGCCTTGAAGTTAAGGCAGGTATGCGGGCAGGTTCACGCGACACCCCCCTCAAACTCCTCGATGATCGGTAAATTCTTCTCCCCCCTGCCCTGCTTTCTCCTGGCTCTAAGCTGTATGCCCGTAGCGGCCAGTGACCGGCCGAATATCATTGTAATCATGGCGGATGATCTGGGTTACGGGGATCTCGGCTGTTATGGAAGTGAGGTCCATGCTACGCCCAACATCGACCGGCTGGCTGCCGAGGGAATGCGGTTTACCCAGTTCTACATGTCGGCGAGTATCTGCACTCCATCCCGGGTATCCTTCATGACCGGCCGGCATGCCTACCGGACGGGGTTTATTGACTTGTTATGGCCTCATACGACGACAGCCTTACCGCAGGAGGAGGTCACGCTACCCGAAATCCTGAGCGCACATGGGTATGTCACCGGCCTGGCCGGTAAGTGGCACATGGGACATGGTCAGGCCGAGGATTTCCCCAACGGGCACGGGTTTGATTCATGGTATGGCATGCCCTATCCCAATGACATGGGTCCCGGGCATCCCCTGGCCGAGCGCCTGGGTTGGGTCTGGCCGGAAATGCCGATGTACCGGGACGGAGTGAAGGTCGAAGAGCCGATCGATTCCAACCTGCTGACCCAGCAATACACGGCAGAGGCGGTGCGATTCATCAGCGAACACCATAGGCGCCCGTTCTTTCTCTTTGTAGCTCACGCGCAGCCCCATACCATCGTGGGGGCTTCCCCCGACTTTGTGGGCACGTCCGGAAACGGGTTGTACGGCGATGCGGTGCAGGAGATCGACTGGAGTGTGGGGGAAATCCTGCGGACCTTGCGGGCCTTTGGATTGGAAGGAAACACCTTTATCTTTTTCACCAGCGACAATGGGGCCGCGCTCCACAATCCAGGATTCAGTGAGGCGCAAAACCGATGGCTACACCCCGACCTGACCTATGGGAGCAACGCCCCCCTTCGAGGTGGAAAAGTCACCATGTTTGAGGGGGGACTGCGGGTGCCGGGGATTGCCTACTGGCCCGGCAGGATCCAACCCGGTCAAGTCGAGGAAGCTCCTGCGATTATCAATGATCTCTACCCGACTTTGATTGAGATGGCTGGCGCAGCCTTACCCCAGGATCGGGTCATCGATGCTGAGACCATCCTACCTGTCCTGACCGGCCAGGGGTCCCGGGTGGAGACCGACTTTCTTTTTGGGAACCATGGGATTTCCGCGATACGATCGGGGAAGTGGAAATTGCATCTCCCGCCCCACACCCAGCGCCTGGGGGATCTGGGCGATGGGCCCTTGCTCTACGACCTGGAGGCAGACCCCGGCGAGCTGCACAATCTGGCGGAGGCGCATCCCGAGGTGGTCCAGTCGCTGGTCGACCGGGTGGAGGCCTATAAGGTAGCCGCCGATCCTCCCGAGCATTTAAAGACCTCCAGCTATTGGAGCCAGCCATAAGCCGAATGAAAATTTGGAAATGGGAGATTGACAGCGGGATCTGAAAAATTCTTATTGATCCACTTTGCTTGACCGATATTGGTCAAGGTGCCTGATGCCCGGTAGCTCAGCGGTAGAGCAGGTGGCTGTTAACCACTTTGTCGCAGGTTCGATCCCTGCCCGGGCAGCCACGCTAAAAATACGAACTTTAGCCTGGCTGTTTAATTAATTCCGAACGTATCCACTGAAGTTTTGGGACTGTCTGCTCCCAGAAATAGCGGCTCAAGCCCTCGGTTCTTAGTCAGGGTTTGCTTTTTTCAGCCAAGAAATTGTTAACCACCCAACCGTACAGTTCCATTGGTTTTCTGCGATGATCTGTTTTTTTACTGCGGTTTTTACTACCTCTTTCACATAAACCCCAGCGGCAGAAAATTCAGGCCTGTTTCAGCAAGAGAAGGATTCTGGAACTTTTTGGGAAATAATTCTTAGAGATTATACTTCTCCACGAATTTGACCCACAAATCCATATAACAATCAAACTGCTTTCTCCTACTCTGCTTATGAATTTCCAGCATTTTACGCACGCTGAAAAACCTGACCCCATCTGCATCGTCAATTTTGTAAAGCTCCCTCTGGACCCTTGGCGCGAGTTCAAGCAACTTAAAAAGCTGAGTCACGCGTGCACGACTCAAGTTTTCCTCCCTCGCAATCTGAGCCCTGGTTAGGGACGAATCCTTCGAGAGCCGTTTTTGCCATTCTCTGACTTTGTGGATGGGGTGTTTTACGGGTCCCGCTGAAGCATCGTTCGAGGAAATTTTTTGCCAATCAATCTCGTGCTCCCATGGGTAAACAAAAATGGGATCTTTCCTACTGTTTGCGTGGGGAATCCCAACCAGGAATTTTACCGAAAACGTGGGACGTTTGAGCAGTTCCTCATATTCGTCTTCATCCATAGGAGATCTTCATTCTACACCAGCGTTCACTGGGTGTTTTGTCAATTTGAAATACCCTATTATCGCTGGTGTGGCGGCACTTGAGAGACTATGCAAACGGCTCAAGGAATTGCGGAAACTCCATGGACTCACCCAAGAGGAATTCGCAAGCGTCGCGGGATTCAGCTACAAATTCTATCAACAAATTGAATCCGGAAGGAAAAAGCACATTCGTTTGGATACGGTCGAACGCCTGGCCGAAGCATACCAATTAGATGTCGCTGAAATTCTGGCAAAGTCATTTCCCGAAAGCTCAGTTCTAAATGATCTGAAGACCCCTTCTTCGGTCCATTACAGAAAGAACTGATCTTTCTAACAATAAAATCATCCAGGTGGCTGTAAAAAAACTCGTATTTAAGCATTCTCGGACAACATAATCAGGATGCGAACCTCGTTGTTGATCTAACAAACTCTTGAATACCCAGACAGTTAATATAGGAAATAACAGTCTCGCGATTTACCAGAAGAGCGGCTTAATCTTTGCACACTTCACCAAATACCCAACGAACCCAAATCCGCGACTTTCATCCACTTACAAGTAAAAGGGGAAAATATAGAGATATGATGGTTTTCCCGTTGTTCCCAGTATTGGTTCGGAAAGAAGATTAGTACCACATGACTGGAAAAGCGCATCTAGTTTTTCTCTAAACAGATGACCAACGTTTATCCAACACTTCGGCGAGTGATGTTAAGTGCTCTTCATTAGAACGAAGCAAAGTCAGGACTCCATAGTCCCCAAGCTTAATTGATTCTTCGAAGAAAATTACATTGGCATGGCAATTGTCTGGTAGACGGAAAAGGTATTTTGCGGGGGCAGTTGTCCACTCACTCTCTTCATCCTTAAAGACTAAATCTGTAGCCCCTCGGGCAATAGGTTCTGCAATTATTGATCTGAACCCAGCATTCCACATTTTCTTTGAAAAGAGTTTCCATTTAATCTGCTTTTTAGGAGAACGGAAAACCAAAGAGCATGGGACTTGATCTTCCGATAAATACCTTAGTGCAGCGCATTTGATTGAAACCTTAAATTGTTGGGAAAGAGAAATTACTCCTTTCAGACCTTCGGGTAGTTGCTTTAGTTTTTTAGCAAACTCGTTGCTTGGAAGCAGTAAACGAGATGCGAATAAGTCAGCTTCACGCTCTATTTCAAGATCTTCGTTAGCATATTCTCCCAGCGACGGCATTCTTTGTTGGCTGATTGCTAGCCTATGTTCATCAATAAAAAAATGTCCAAGTTCGTGCGCGATGGTGAATCTCCCTCTTGGACTTGTTGGAATATTTCCGGCCGCAGTGTTTAAAAAAATAATAAATGCATCTTCGTGAAATTCTAGAAGCCCTTCAAAATCATCCCCAAAATCATCGCAGTACAGGTCAATCCCTTCATTATTTAAAATCTTATTTAATGACACAGAAGCTCCCTCAAATGCTGCTTCTCCTACTGAAGATGCGTATTCTTCGATTTCCCTTACGCGATGGGTAGACAAGGGGGTGAGTTTACTTCTTATTGTCACGTTTTTTCAGGATCTCTTTTCGGGCAGCGTTCATTTTGGCTTCTGATTCAGCAGATAGCTGTTTTCCTTTTCGCGCCACCATCGCGTACATTTTCGCCTCATCATGGATACTAGAAGGTTTTTCGAATGGAAGAATCTTCGAGCACTTCTTGGTTTCAGAAAAATGCAATATCTGCTGAACAGCCAGAATGGAGTCCTTCATCCCCTCTGGAAGTGGAGGAACAGTCGAATCATTAGGTGTCGAAAAAGCACCAGTCGGAATCTTCAGTCCTTTTTGCTCTAGTGCTTCGACTATTTTGAGGTCGATTTCATTAAAAGTATGTTTGCTGTCACTCATGTCTTCTCTCCTCTCATTCGCGATTCAACAAATGCTTCGATCTTGCGCTTAGCTCTGTGACGAATCTGCCTCACACCCTCATTTGAAATATTAAATTTTTTATACAGTTCCATTAGCAGGATTCGAGGTGTTTTCGATTGAGAATTTCTTGGATCGTGGGTTTCGTAGTAAAGCGTAATAATATCTTTTTCGCGTTCGGTAAGGGTATCAAGCGCTTCTTCAAAATAGCGCCTCTCAAGAGTATCTGCCGAGTCTTCAGCGAGCTCTACTACATCGTAGGCTTCATCCAAGTCATCTGTAAATTGGAAGTCAGTAAACCAGTCATGGACTACATTTACAGAAATTTTGCCAATCCAACCTTTGAAGTTCGGGGTTTTATTTGTTTTTCCGAATTGGTCGGCTTTTTGCCATATTTTTAAGAAAACTTGTTGAGAAAGATCTTCAGCTGTTTCCAGGCTGGTGAATTTCAAGACTCGGTTGGTAATTATAGACCATACATAGCTTTTGTATCTTTCATAGAGGCAGGTAAATGCTTGCGGAGCATCGGTATCTTTAAGTGCGACATACTCCATCAGCTCCCTATCTGATAGGTTTCCATATTCTTTAATAACGCATTCTACTGTGATGTCCTCCATTACCGGCATCTATTCTTAATGACAGAAAACCGTGACACAATCCTAACTAGGTTTTCTTTAGCAGAGTTTGGGGCAATTCATGTCACGGTTTCTCGTCTACTTTATGGAGCAAATTCTATTTTCCAAAATTTCCAAATACATGAAGAAATCTAGAGATACAGTGACATACGACCTGAAACAAGGTCGAAAGACCGTTTACCGGGGCATTACCAATGACCCGGTCGCACGTGAAGCCCAACACCGGGCTCTGGGTAAAGTCTTTGATCGATTGGTTCCAACATCTCGACGTATGACGAAGGACGGAGCCAAGGCCAAAGAGCAACATTCACTCGAAACCTATCGCCGTAACCACGGGGGGCGTAACCCTAAGTATAATCGTGATTCTGATGGTTAATTCTCAAACAGGGCCATGCATGGCGGGATAAATCGATGGAGAAAAAGGGTAAGCCAATAATAGCACGAAATATAAGCAAGGAAGTCGAACGAGTTCTTTGGGGTGCTGCTGCCGCCCGCTGCGAATTTAACGGCTGCAATCGCCGGTTGCACATTTCGCCAGTAACAGCAGAGCCAGGCAACTACGCCCAGAAAGCTCATATTTACTCATTCTCAGCTGATGGTCCACGCGGACGTGGTCCATTTAGAGAAGATTCATCTGGTTTGAATGAAGCCGATAACCTGATGCTTGTCTGCTATGATTGCCACAAAAAGATCGACAACGATAAAGATGGAAAGCGCTATTCGGCTGAGCTTTTGCAGCAATGGAAACAAGCCCATGAAGCAAGGGTGAGGATGGTGACCGAAGTAGCTCCACAAAAATGTTCTCATGTTCTCCTTTATGGAGCACGTATTGGTGAAGAATCCTGTCCTTTACATAAAATTCTGGCTTTCGAGGCAATGTTTCCAGACTGGTATCCAGCGGATGACAGGCCCTTAGACATCACTATGCGTTCGTTTTCCGATGATAGCTGTCGGGAATACTGGCGGCATCAACAACGCCACTTGGAGCATGAATTTGACCGTTGTGTCGTGCGTGATATCGAGGCGGGACACATTAAGCACCTATCAGTTTTTAGTCTTGCCCCGCAGCCCCTTCTAGTCCGCTTGGGTACGCTGATCACTGATAAGGTACCTGTGGTCGTCTACCAACTCCACCGGGAGCCTTGTACATGGAAGTGGCAGAACCATCCTGAAGGATTCGATTATATATTGAGGGAACCAAGGCACACGTCGGGAAAGCCTGTCTTGGTAATTTCTTTGAGCGCCAGTATATGTCCAGCGCGTATCGAAGCCATACTGGGTTCAGATATTTCGATATGGGAACTGACTCTGGCAGACTGTCATAATGACTTCTTGAGATCAAAAGCCCAGCTGGTAATGTTCAGGCGGGTGGTGCGTAGGCTGTTGGCCCAAATAAAGTTGGCTCAACCGAATGCTAACGAATTGGCAATTTTTCCAGCGATGCCTGTATCTTGCGCTATCGAGTTGGGGCGTGTCCGAATGCCGAAGGCTGATATGCCTTGGGTAATATATGATCAGAGCAATAAACAGGGCCAGTTTATTGAAACTATAACAATTGGAAGACCTTATGAATAAGAGTAATCAACTGAAAATCGTAGATGAAATTGTTGAATCCTTACGGATTCCTGATTCTGCATATGTCAAAGCGGAGGCTCGTTACAAGTCTCTTGGCAAGTGGTTCGGTCGATCTGAGTCACTTTGTTCCGAATATGGCCCACACATCTATCCTCAAGGCTCCTTTCGCTTGGGAACTGTCGTAAAAGGTGATGAGTATGATCTCGATTTCGGTTGTCGTTTACAAACGGGGGTCACCAAGAAGACGCATACTCAGAAGGAGTTGAAGGAACTGGTTGGAGCCGACATGAAGGCTTATCGCGATGCACACGCGATGGAGCATGAGCTAAAAGAAAAGCACCGTTGCTGGCGCCAGGAGTATGCTGATGAACTCAATTTCCATATGGACGGGGTTCCTTCTATCCCGGAGCATGAAGATGGTCGACGGCTTCTGAAGGAGGCAATGATGAGGGCTGGTTGGGATGCAAAATTTGCTGAAAATGTGGCGGCCCTTACTGGTGCGATTACCGATAACAGATTACGAAACTATAACCATATTGATGTTAACTGGCGCGTTAGTAACTCAGAAGGTTATGCTCTCTGGTTTGAGAGCCGCATGCAGAAAGGAATGACATCGGAGCAGGAACGAATCTTTCTTGAAAAGCGCGCTGCAGCTAAGGTCGACGATATCCCAGTCCAACAAGCGATTACACCGCTACAAAAGTGTGTTCAGATACTTAAACGTCATCGCGATATAATGTTTGTCCGGAATGCTGACTCAAAGCCGATATCCGTGATCCTGACGACCTTGGCGGCCTGGGCTTACAACAATGAGAGGGATACTTCCAGTGCACTTAAAGCAATTCTTGAGAACATGGGGTCGTTTGTTAACAATGCTACTCCACGAATTCCTAATCCGGTTAATCCTGCAGAAGATTTTGCTGATAAGTGGTATGACCCAAGGTATCAGCATCTTCGCCTGGAGGAGTCATTTTGGTCTTGGTTGGGACAAGCGCAGAAGGATTTTGATCTTATTCTCAAGTCCAGTGACCCGAAGTTCATTGGGGGGCAGGTCAAGGAGTGTTTCGGCTCTCAGATTAACGAAGATAGGCTGTCATCCAGTATTTCAAGTGGGGACCATCCAAAGATTTACATGCCTAAGAAGCATAACTTGTCTCCAACCCCTGCGAAGCCTTGGTGCCACCAGTAAAATGGAGTACCCCAAGGAGTGGCAGCTGGACGTATTTTTATCAGATTACCCCTGCATGAAAGTACGCCCCTCCTCTAATACATTTTTACGCCTGGTAGGGGATTTTGCCTTTACAGCCGATCATCCGGAGCACGGAGAATTGTCTGATATATTTCGATTAGAAATTAGTGTTCCTAGAGGATTCCCTAAGGATTTGCCCATAGTAAAAGAAATCGGTGGAAAGCTTCCTAACCTAAAGCATCCGGACAGAGAGGACTTTCATGTGAATCCTGATTGCAGCCTCTGTCTCGGATCTCCCTTGAGACTGTTAATGAAACTTGCAGAGACACCAACATTACCCGGATTTGCTGTTTGTTGCGTAGTGCCCTATCTTTATGCTATCTCATGCAAGCTGAAGAACGGTGGAAATTTGCCTTTTGGAGAGCTAGCACACGGAAGAGATGGACTCCTCGATGATTATGCCCAGATCTTTGGGCTGACTAGTAGAGTTTCTATAGTAAAAGTACTATTTCTCCTTAGCTTGAAGAAAAGAGATGCAAACAAACGTCCTTGTCCTTGTGGTTGTGCAAACCGGCTAGGTCGTTGCAATATGCGATTCAAGCTCAACCGGTTTAGGGAAATTGCATGCCGCGCATGGTTTAACGAACATGCAAAACAATTGTACCTCTCATTAGGAGAGGATAAAGTTCTTCTTTAGGAATTTACTATGATACAAGTTAATGAGATATCGGGAATTCTGTTGTCTGCTATAGCTTTCCTTCAAAAGCCAGCTCAAGAGGGGATAAAACTTGCTGTAAAAGATTGCTATGAGGTCCTTAAGAAAAAATTACTTTACAGTGTTAAGTCCTGTGAACCTATTGACGAAGCCATACAAGCAGTTGAAAAAAAGCCAGACTCTGAGGCTAGGAAGTTGGTACTGTGTGAAGAACTCGAAGAGGCGAAGCTCGAAATATCTGAGGATATTTTCGAAAAGGCCAAGCAGCTAGAATTGCTTCTGAAAAAAGCTGGTGCTTGGAAGCAGGAAATTCATCTATCGATTAAACAATCAGGAAAGGAAAATTCGATTCAAGTTGCTGGAAGAGACATTATCACAACAAAAAAAATTACCAAGAAGAACGTCATCAAAACAGACGAGAGACATATTGATGGCGAACAAGCGAGAGTTCTCAAAAATCTGGTTGGCAAACATGCCCCAAAGTTTGCAGGCGAAGATGGAAAACCAGATTTTCGAGCTGTTTACAGAATATTATACGCGGAATTTGATGTGCAATCATACAGGGAAATCCTAAAAGAAGATTTTGATCGAGCCGTGAACTATCTTCAGCAGCTCGGAGCTCGAAATCGCTCAAAATTAAAAAAATCAAATCCACCAGCCTATAGAAATGATTTATTCGGCGCAATTTATACCAAGTGGAAGAGCTTAGGTTATGATAAGGCAGAGATTTATAAATTTGCAGAAGAAAAACTCTCTTTGACTCGTCAAATTAAATCTTTAAAGCAGTTGGGACCAAACCAACTAAAGTGGTTGAACGAGGCTGTGGATAAAGAGATGTCGAAAAAACGCAGAAAGAAACTATTATAAGTTCAAGCAGTTTTTAGGGGACGGTAAAAGATAACTTTTTGTTGTCTACCTTATCTTTAAGATTTCGATAGTTTCAGTCAATTTATCCACAACATTTAGTTCACCTTGAACAAGATGAAAACCCTTTGAAGTGAATGTCTCTTCAAGCTTGGCAAACTCCTTGATCTGTTGTCGGCGATTTCTTTGGTTGAAATCGCTGGATTGTTCTTTTGTACGGAGATTCAGAGGTTGAGCCGTAGCTTGTGTCAGTTTTCTGATTTTATTTCGGGAACGTAACGACCCTTTTTGTGAATGCGATCATTCAGTTTTTTTTTCTGCCCATAGCTCATAATTGAATGAAATGGTGCCATGATGTATGCACGGATTATCCTTAAGTTCTTACTCCGGCAGTTCCCATTCCAGGGCTTCAAGAATGTAGTCAACAAAAGCTGGTACTGATTTCCTTAAGTGAGCCAGATTGGTTTCTGGACGCTTCTGTCTTTTATCTGCTATTTTCACGGTCTTAGGCAGGACAACGTCAGGGCTCATTGAGCAATGCGTTTTCAGATAATCTTGAGGGAGAACCTGCTTAGAACATCATTTACAGACGTGGTATGCATGTTTATCAAAAAAGTAGCGTAACCGAAGCTGTTGAAATGGCGACGCAGTTTCGGAAAGAGGGACGCTATACTTGGTTTCGTGGGCAAACACATGTTTTACCACCAACTCCAACATTTTTACGTTTAAATGCCGACGATCAGCGTAAGGCTGAAGAAAGGCTCAAACGCTATTGCCATTGGTTATTGAATACACCTGGTTTAGGGGCCTTTCGTAAAGATATTGATGGGGCTATTGCAGTGGCACAGCACTATGGCTTGCCCACATCGTTCCTTGATTTCACCCGAACACCTGCTGTCGCTGGTTTCTTCGCTTCAACAGATGCCAAGAAATACAAAGTTGGAACCGCCTGCATTTATTGCCTCAATACTGATGATCTTGCAGAGGTATGGGGCTTTATTCGTAAGGCTCTGCCGCATTATCCAGATATTGAGCCAGTGGAAGTCGAAGTACCGAACTTATGGCGACTTGAAGCTCAAGATGGAACCTTTCTACGCTGTCCTCTCAACTGGGATCGGTATTACCCTATGGATCGTATTGAATTCCCTTTAGGCAACCGACCTTCATATCCTACTAGCGATCAGATTTATCCAGGACGGAAAAGCCCATTAGAAGAATTGCTTGATCACTACTTTAGCGCAGAACAATCCCGGGAATTTAATGGAAAAATTAGAGAGTATTTCCCTGAAGCAAAAGTGCTGGAGATTCAATCGCCGACCTGCGGTTATCATGCCGAGTACTTTGTTCAAGGTGGGTTATCAAAACGTCTTGATTGGGCGAAATGTCGATTACAACCATGGCTTACTGTGTCACGGGAAAAGTTTCGTGCTACAGCTACGGGAGAAATCACACTAAAACTCAAGCACCATTTGAACCCCAAGCAAATACGTTGCGAGGTAGCCTTTGCTGTGCGCCACTCTTTGCAGTCACAGCCTTCACTAAGGAATCAGGCTGTGCGTTGGCGAATCGAACCAAGGGGACAGCCGCCTAAGGCGCTTAATAGCGCACTGGACAGACTCTGGAATGGTCTTCGACGTCTACCATTCAGCGATGATGACATTGCCGAGGGAATTGGCCTCTGCATTGCCCTATACTCTCTCAAGTTTCATAAGGGTGAACGGTCCTATAATGAGCAGACTGCCATTGCCGAGAGATGCCTAGGACCGTGCTTAGTCATAGAGATATCCTCATGGAGCGGAAGTCATGCTCGCGCCATAGTCGGTCAAAACGAATTAAGTATGGCTTTGCGACCAGACGCGCGGAAGAAACTGAAGTTCGAATATCGTAAATATGGAGAACATGTAGGAGCGCTCCTACAGTTATGCTGGGAACCTCGACGACTTTTCGTCTTTGAGCCGTTTAGCAGGTTGTTCGCCACGCAACTGGCTCCTACACAAGTCTTGATGTCGGAAACCGTACCGGACCATTTCTCTCCGGCTCGAATCGCCGGATTCGGCCTACCATAACTCAATGAAAGAGAGCCATGATGTATGCATTAACTACACTTAAGTTTTCATCCTGGCAATTCCCACTCTAGTGCCTCAAAAACATAATCGGCAAAAGCAGGGATAGATTTTCCCAAGTGAGCCAGAATAATCTCCGGGCGCTTCTGCCTTTCCCCTGCTATTTCTACAATTTTAGATAAGACAACATCAGGGCTCATTGAGTATAGGGTCTTCAGGTAATCTTGAGGGTGCACCGCGTTAATCTCCCAGGGGGCCAATGCTTTCTTGGGGAAATCCTTGAGATTGAATGTGACGATTACCGACGCCTGAGCTTTAATTGCTGTCGCAAGGACATGCCGATCTTTCTCATGATTGGTAAGAACGGCTTTTATGGGTTCGTAACCTTCAACAATCGATTCCGGAAAATGCTTTTCGACTTCCGAACGCCAAGAGTCAGCTAAGTGCTCAGGCCAAGGTCGACTTAACTTTTCTAATTGTACGCTACGAACTTCATTCAATATTTCGTGGGACCAAATTGGTAGATAAAGGCGTGGAGGCTCGGCCAGGCGAAGGAGCAAATCGCACAAACCGAAATTTGCTAAGACGCATGCATCGATAACAACTTTAAAATCTGCCCTCACTCCTCGCCTGTATAATCCGCATTGTAGAGGCCCTCATCATCCACCGATTGGGCCAGCTGCTTTAATGCTTGATGGCGTTTGTTATCCCTTTGCTTTTGATAGGCGAGCAAATCCCTAAAATAGACGCGGCGATGAGCTCCCACACGATGAAAAGGGATTTTTCCTTCCTCCAGCAGGTTAACCAGGAACTGGCGAGACATACCAAGGAAGTTAGCGGCTGCTTGTGTGGTGAACGTCTCTTCTTCAGGAAAAAGAACGATGGCTTTGCCCTCACGCATCATGTTGATGACCCGGACCAGGTGATGAAAAATCGGGTCAGGTAAATCGATCCTGACTCCCTCCCGGCCGACCAGGGCTGGTCTATCTTCCTCAATGACGAGTTCGGCCAATTGATCCAGCTCTGCCGGAGAAAGCAAAGAAGGATCTATGCGATTTCCTGTGGTTGCATTCATATATTCATAATCGGTCATTTTATGAATGAAATCAACATCATAATCGCTATATTCGGTTTAGTCGCTATAACCGACAAGATCTCACTTGGAGAAACAAATATGCTTAGAATTTTAGATACATAAGCAATTCTTTATCAATTATTTATGAATCGTGACACGTTGTGACACGTAATTTGCAGCGTTTTTTGACCGAAAAAGTGTGCCACATCACTCATTTTCCTACACCAGATGACCCGTTTCAGCCTATTTTGAGACGTTGGAGTTCTTTAATTCTCGGAACAAATCCATCTGTTTTTCTGGGGGTGCCTTTGCGATCATGGCTAATTTTCTCAAGCTGAATGCACGGATCGATTTGGGATCTCTAAGATCGCACAAATAGTGCTTTGCCTCCTTGGGAAGTTCAGCGAGTTGGAATAGCTGAGTAACACGTGCTCTCGTAAGTCTCTCTTGTTCAGCAATATGAGACTTCTTTAGGCCTGGCTCTTCAGATAGACGTTTTTCCCATTTGAGAACCCTGTGAATCGGATGGAGCTTATCCTCCGCTTCGGGTTCAACGACTTTTACTGCCCTGACTGCGTCAATAGGATAAGAAAATGGGTAGGATACGAAGGGAGTTGCACCCCAACGGGAGTGCGGGATTCCAACGACCAGGGTCAGAGTGAAAAAAGTTCGTATTTCAATATCTTCGGGCAGCCACGCATTTTCTCTAAGCTTTGCTTGGTTAGAAAATGGAGTGCCCTCCATAGCCTTCGGCGACGGTGGGCTGTCTGCCCTTCAGCAGGGCTCTCCCCTGCGACAAAGTGGTTTGAAGTGTAGCAGGTGTTCGGCTTCGCCGGCATGTCGCTACGCTCCATGAAACGATCCCTGCCCGGGCAGCCACGCTAAAAATACGAACTTTAGCCTGGCTGTTTAATTAATTCCGAACGTATCCACTGAAGTTTTGGGACTGTCTGTTCCCAGAGATAGCGGCTCAAGCTTCAAGCCCTCAGTTCTTAGTCATGGGTTTAGGTCTCATTTCTAGAGATCCTTCCCAACCGGGCTAGACTAACACTCCACCTGTCTAAATATCAGTGGGCAGGTCGAGGTGGCTAAAGTTCTGAGCCAAAGCGCAAGACCAATTAGCAGTTCCAATCCTGAAATTACTAAAGAGTTCAATCAATTCCTAGGTATTCGAGTGCCCTCTCAGGGAATAAGGACGGATTGTAGTTTGAAAAGGAAGCTAGAAACCCCAAGAACTCATTACCAAATACTTTGCCGCGCTTTTCTATATCTTTATTTACTAATTCTGACTTAATTGAGTACTTCAAGTTTTCGCGCTGAAAGGAATCCATCTTTTCTTTTGGTGTTGGAGGACTGTTTGCGTAAACTTTCCATGCTTGAACAGATTTTTCGGTGATTGTCCGTTTGGCTACATTCCACTCTGACTTGGAAATTTTATCCGAAAACTCAGCGTAATATAGCTCATCTGCACTTTCCGGGTCCATTAAAAAAAGCTCGTACAATGGGATCATTGATCGAACATGGTCTCTCCTTTTTCTGTCATGTTCCGGTGAGTACTCTGTGGAACCGTAAGCTTCGAGGTAATATTCCTTCATCCTCTCTTCAATCAATTCAGGAGGAATAATAAGATCATGCTCTTGAAAGTAGCTTTCGATGAACATGTTTTGTGCGAAGCGCATAAAAGCTGAATAGAAAACGTCTTTATCTATGCTATCAAAATCGACATCTTCAAATTGGTAAATTTCCTCAGCATAGACTGGTTTCTCTAAATATTTAACGGCTACTATTTTTGAGCAATACCCTTGCTGTGTAAGACAAAAAAATGCACAGATTGGGAATAAATAAATGTATTTCATTGTATGTCTTTGATTAAAAAATTTGGTCTGGAGCTTCTACGTCAGTATCATTTATCGGTCCTGGTAGAGGCCCATTTAAACCAGAATAAAATAGAGTGGCTTCAGCTATACCATATTCAAAATCCCCCAAGAAATCGATTAAATTTACCCATCTTTTTGTATGACCTTCAAAGTAAGCATGGCCTTCTATAGGTAAAGGCTCGGGAATGGGATAAGGCATCCCAATTTGATATTGGTTTGATGGCCCTACGATTCTGTGACCCATGGTAAAGGATTCTGCTCCCCAAATAGGCTGATAAGCTCTGCTGTCTGCTATAACAAATGATCTATGGATGTAGTACAGTTTCCCAGTTGAAGTAACTGATGGACTGCTTACTTCAACATAAGTATCGACTAAATCCATCTTAAAGAAAATATCGAACGAAACTGCCGCGCCTCCTTCACCAAGCAGATAAAGCATCTTATAGGTGTCATCTCCAGTTTCTGTTGTGAAGTCGATTTCGATTGGGACAGATTTAGAAAATATAAAACCTGTTCCTTCTATTACGACATCAAGATTAAAACTATTCGGGGTGGACAATTCATCGCTGATTGGATCGATATTTAACACATCATCAGACAAGTTTAACGGCAAACTAAATGAGCCTCCCGGAAAATTGTTAATTGAAGAGATTTCAACGCCATTACGCTTTAATGAAATCTTAGCATATGTGCAAATAGGATTGATTGATCCTTTTACTTCTGCATTTCCAATTTGGTCTAACCCCTTGAGTTCGGTGATTTGAAAATTGGTTAGCACTTTTCCTAATTTAACTAAAACTAAGGCCGCGGGTTGAAAGCTCGTAAACGGAAAAGCTGGTCCAGAAATAGGTCTAGAATAGGAATAGGAAAAATTTGAATTTGTTCCTACCATCTGAGGGGATAAGGGAAGCAGAGAACCAGTTTCATTTTCAATGTATATTTGGTAATATGCGCCACAATTTCCGTACCAATAACCTATTGTTAAAAGGTGAGGAGGTATGGAATCACAATATTCCCACTCAATTGTAAACCCTCCTTCTCCGGGTTCATACAAAGTGTCTGTTAATCCATCTCCATCAATATCCTGATAGGAGACTGAGAAAATTGGGTTGACTGTAATGACAAGAAATAACGCTAGGAATCCAACAAACTTCATTTTATTTCTCCTTCAATTCAACTGGTTTATATACAACAATGTTAAGTAATTCTATCTTTGAATTTTTTAACCCTGTAATTTCAAAAGTAACGGGAAAGTTTGATGTATTAGATTTTTCGGTAATATCGAAGTGATCTAATTTAGATTTTATTACCTTCATTTCCCCTCCCTCAGTCACATCTACATAAAGATAGAGAAAAGTGTAGGGTTCAATTGCTTGTGTGGACTCCTCGATGTCGTAATATTGGTTGGTTCCTTTCCACGGCTCACCAAATTTTAATCCAGAAAAGGTATTAACAACAAGATGTGCTGCTGCTAAGTCTGATCCAAAATAATCATATCTAAAAATTGTATCGTTTAATATGAAATTTATTTGTTTTTGGTTGCCTGGTCCTAGTGTGGACCTGAATGGAAGTGAAACTAAGTATAGGCCATAATCAAGGTCGGGATCTAGGAGAATCTCATGAGTTGCATTTGAATGAAATTCTAATCTTACCCCTGATTTTTTTGATAATGGTTCTGCGGTGATATTTTCTGAAATAATGTTAGCAGCTTTAATTTCCTTAGTTTTAAACAGCTCCCATTCAATTGACTCTAAATCCTGATCTCCTAAGGAATGGTTTCCAAATGACCATGAGATCAGTAGAAAATTGGTTATTATAAATAAATTCCCTTTTTTCATATTATTCCCTTTAGCATTAGTTTTTTATAAAGTTTGTAGTTTTTTTCACCTAAAGTGCTAACTTAAATTATTATTATTTTTAGTAATAGTTGTCTTTTACGGCTTTATACCCTCAACTATCGACTCCAACTTGGATTTTCGATTAAAACTAAAATCCTCCCTGGCAAGTTGGAATAGGAGATTTTTGCATGACACCTCCTTTTCCGAGACCATTCAAAACGGCAGTTTACGCCGAATAGGCTTTTTTTACATCCATCCTCCTTTGCTCAATTTTTGATTGGTTAATCTTGCCCCATTGATCATCAGCAATGGTTATGATTGGATTATATGAAATTAGAAAAACTATTCAACAAAAATCAAAACTGCACGTTGAAAGAAAACACCCTAGTTGATCTAGTTCGACTAGGGGAGGCTTAAAGAGTCAGCGCTAGGAAATAGAATTCCGAGCTAAACCTGTAAGGACAAAATAGCTCAACTCTGGGATTTTCGTGAGAAACAAGCAAAATCCAATTCTTCGATTTTTAGATATATAAGCAATTTTCTATCAATGACTTATGGGATATTACACCTTGTGACACGTATTTTACAGTGTTTTTTGAGGCTCAAATGCCTCACATCGATCCAATTCGCTGCATCAGATGACCCGTTTCAGCCTATTTTGAGACGTTGGAGTTCTTTAATTCCAAAAACAAATCCATCTGTTTTTCTGGGGGTGCCTTTGCAATCACGGCTGGTTTTCTCAAGCTGAATGCACGGATCGATTTGGGATCTCTAAGATCGCACAAATAGTGCTTTGCCTCCTCATGCAGTTCATTGAGTTGGAATAGCTGAGTAACACGTGCTCTCGTAAGTTTCTCATTTTCAGCGATATGAGACTTCTTTAGGTTTGGTTCTTCAGATAGACGTTTTTCCCATTCGAGAACCTTGTGGATCGGATGGAGCTTATCCTCCGCTTCAGGTTCAACGACTTTTACTGCCCTGACTACGTCAATAGGATAAGAAAATGGGTAGGATACGAAGGGAGTTGCACCCCAGCGGGCGTGCGGGATTCCAACGACCAGGGTCAGAGTGAAAAAAGTTCGTATTTCAATATCTTCGGGCAGCCACCCATTTTCTCCAAGCTTTGCTTGGTTAGAAAATGGAGTGCCCTCCATAGCCTTCGGCGACGGTGGGCGGATTTCCCTAGGCCTAGGCTCTCCTGTGCCTCAAAATGGTTTGAAGTGCAGCAGGTGTTCTGTGGTTTCTCCGATCCGAAGTTTGCTGCTTTCCAACAGGCGTTTGGCCTCGATCATTTTACAGTTAAGGGGAAATCTGCGTCCCTCAGTTATCTATGAGCAAATGAGGAAAGCCGCTGTTTTCTTTGAAAGAAAAAACAGCTGAATTTACCAGAAAGCTGAAATAATGAAGAAATCCTTAATCCTTTTCTTTGACTCAGGTGTTATCAACGGTAGCCCTTGCCTCAGGTTTTAATGGAAAGCGATCGCAATACTAGTGACCAGTGGTTTGTCGACGAAGTTCTGCCATACCAACAGGAAATTCGCAGATGGCTGGCCGTGCGTTTTCCGGTGATCCGGGATGTCGATGACATCATTCAGGAAACCTTTTCCCGTGCGATCAAGGCACATGAAACTGGCCCGATTGTAAATGTTCGCGCCTTCCTTTATGTAACGGCCCGAAACCTTGCGCTAAATATTATTCGCCATTACCAATACGAACAACCTCCAGGTGAACAAGAGCTCAATGAAGTCAGTGTGGTGGATGAAATTAATTCCCCTCTCGAGTCCCTTGAATTGGGAGAAGAACTGATCCAGTTAAAGAATGCAATGGCCTCCCTGCCTATTCGCTGCCAGCAGATCATGACCCTGAGAAAGATTTACGGATTATCCCAAAAGGAAATTGCTCATCGGTTAAATATCGCCGTGCCAACGGTAAAAGCCCAAATCAGCATCGGCATGCGGAAGTGCATGCAGTATTTTCGTGAGCACGGCTATATAGAGAAGTATCAACCATGACAGAGCCCTCACATTATTCCAATGATGCTCAGATTGAACAACAGGCTGCCGACTGGCTTGCCAGGTTGGATGATGGTTTGAGTGGCAATGAGCAGGATCAATTCCTCGAATGGCTTACAAAAGATCCAAAGCACCGGGAAGCCATGGAACTTTACCAGTGGGGCTGGGGTGAGTTTGACCGGCTCGCGGGAGTTCAGCTTACACAGTCTGCGGAGATTGAGCCGGATTTACTGTCTCATCGTGGTAAGAAAAATAGAAAGATTTTTAACTTCATCGGAAAGCAATCCCTAGGTGCAGCAGCCTTGATTATGATTTGCATCGGGGTGCCATTGGGCCTTTGGGTCACCAATCATTCCGAAAATACAGATGCGGTTCCTGCCTACCAGTTAATGGAGCGTCTGGAACGGCAGGAATTGCCTGATGGATCCATGGTGGATTTGAATCGTGGTGCTAAAATAAGTGTTCACTTTTCTAAACAGGAACGCGTGGTGTTCTTGAATGGAGGGGAAGCCAATTTTTCTGTGGCAAAGGACACGGAGCGACCGTTCTTGGTTTCGGTCGGAGGGGTTAACGTCCGTGCTGTCGGAACGGTTTTTAACATTCGCTACGTGGGAAATAACGTAGATGTAGTCGTTTCTGAGGGCGCGGTCGAAGTTGGATTGGACACGCAGCCTCACCAAAACAGTCAGCAGCCTGATTCCTCCAAACTCCTAAAAGTCGGCCAGAAGGTGAGGGTATCATTGAATGAAGGTCGGCCGGAAATGAACATTATAGACCTCACTCCTGAAGCGATGGCGGAAGAACTTCTATGGCAGCCTCGTCTTTTAAAGTTCGATTCCGTTCCGCTCACCGACATTGTGGAAACTTTTAATCGTCATAACCAGATTCAAGTTGTGGTGGATGATCCTGCCCTGGAATCTATCGTTTTGAGCAGCGCATTCTGGTCCGATAACGTGGAGGGTTTTCTCCGTCTGATGGAGAACAACTTTAACATGCAAATCGAATGGATCGATAGTCTCACGATTCGCTTATCTAAATCTTCATGATGGTTGGATGGCTGACCCCTCCTTTGAACAACCGACCGCATCAGGCTTTTATTCAAGAACCTCACAACCCAATCAGCCTTAAGGCTAGTGGATTTATCCTTCTATGTCTCCTTTTTGGCGCTTGCGGTTCTACTAACCATATTTTTTTTGATATCCCTGCCGGTAAAGCTGAGAAAACGCTCGAGGAGTTTGTTGTCCAATCCTCAGTGGAAGTTGTGTATGAACGTAGGGAGGTAGAAGGGGTAAGGACGAATCCTGTCTATGGTAAAATGAGCAAAGTAGAGGCTCTGAAAACCATGCTGGCTGGAACTAATTTGGAATTGAGCGTGGATCCCCCTTCAGGGGCAATTGCGATTCATCCAAAGTAGTCTTTCTACTTCTTTTAGCCCTTTTTGTGCCCCCAGGTTTCATATGAGTAACCAACACCCCTTACCCCTGATTTCCTCAGAAAATGTATTCACGGAATACAAACCTTCTGAACTGGATACCCGCTCATATAAACGAATTCTGTTCTTTGCCCTGATAATGGGAATATACCTACATGCCTCGGCTGAAAACGTGCGTAACTTTGACCTGCCTATGGGAGATGCCAAAGAAACTCTGTTTCTCTTCGCATCCCAGGCCGGAGTGAGTGTCGTTTACGACCCAGGTGTTGTTGGAGGGAACCAGACCAATCTTGTCCAGGGATCGTTGGTCCCCAGCGTTGCTCTCAAGCAAATGCTGGAAGGCACTGTGCTCAGCTTTGAAACAGACAATCAGAGCCAGGCCTATGCCGTCGTATTGTCCAGCAAAAACGCGACGGTGAACAACTACGAACTCAAAGATCCCAATACTATGGATAATCCAACATTGATGCCTGAATCAAAGAAGAGAAAAGGATTTAGCCTGCTTGCCGGCGTTTTATCCTCATTTGTCGCGGTAAATCCTGCCTTAGGTCAAGAGCCGGAAATTGAAGAGTTATCTCCTTTTGAAATCACGGCCGATGAAGACGACGGTTGGACGGCCGGAACGACCCTCACGGCAACCCGCACCCGCCAGTCCATCCGTGATCTGCCGATCAGTATCGATGCGGTGACGGAGGAATTCCTTGACGACATAGGCGCTTACGATCTGGGCGAGGCGGGAAATTGGATCGCGGGCCTCGATTCGGAGCGCGGTACTGATTTTAACCTGGATTCCAATCGGACTTCATTTCGTGGTATGGAACTGGGCGACCGCGATAACCCTCAATCTTCCCGAAATCTCTTTAGCTGGTTTCCGCGCACAGACAGTTACA
This sequence comes from Opitutales bacterium, assembly GCA_028280845.1. Classification (GTDB taxonomy): domain Bacteria; phylum Verrucomicrobiota; class Verrucomicrobiia; order Opitutales; family JABSRG01; genus JANQKZ01. The sequence goes on from JANQKZ010000034.1 coordinate 124,741, forward strand.
ATGTGGAACGGATCGACTTCAACAAAGGGTCCAATTCGTTGATGTTCGGGGAGAGTTCCCCCGGAGGACTCGCTGCGGTGTATACAAAGCGGGCGCGAGCACAGAATTTCGGGAAAGTCTTTGCCATGGTCGACGGCTGGGGTGGACATCGGGTCACCTTCGACCTGAATCGAAAGGTTACGGACAACTTCTTCGTTCGGCTGAATGTGGTAGACCGGAACCGCAGTTCCTACCAGGACGGAACGGAGGACAAATTGACGGCCTACAGCATCGCTGCTACTTTCCGCCCCTTTGAAAAGACGATAATCCGGGCCGAATACGAGGACATGGATTTTGAAAGAAACCGGCCCGGCCGAGTGGAAGTCAACCAAAGAGCCGCCCGTGCCCGTGGGTTCAGCAGTTCTTCACGCCAATATTACACCAGTGATGGCGAATATTACGACGCCAGCAGCCGTATGTTTTACCCCTCAGACGGCCAGGGAGGCTTCCTTGACCCTTTTCAGATAGACAATGATGATCGCCGCAACGGTCCCACGGGGGATGACCTGTCGCTGGCCAAAGACTTGGTTCAGCAGGTGAGGAATCGTGATACGGATGAGCCGGAGTTCACCATTGGCCCGATTCCGATCGAAGTCAGTCCGAACGATCGCAATACCAACCGCCCGGTCGAGAATTTTTCGCTATGGATCGAGCAAGGTATCGGGGATTTGACCATGGAACTGGCCTTTAACCGCCAACAACAGGAGCAGACCTGGATCGGAAATAGTTACCGTCCGTTAAGCTTTGAAGGTTCGGGGCGCATCTTTTATGAAGAAGATTACTCCTCAAGCCAGTTTGGCAATGAGGTGAATAATGCGCGCTTCACGGTCGCCTATCCCGTGCGGACCAAGTGGTTTAACCAATATCTGGTCGGCAACATTTCCTACATGGACGATCTGGCCTCCAGTTTCCGGCAACGCCTGGTCAACCGAGCGAAAGCCTTTGATCCTGCGACTGGGGAATACGATTTCACAGAAGACTTAAATGAAAGACACCGTATCCGTTATCGTACCTATTTTGATTCGAATGATCTCGTCGCTGAGCTGCAGGATTCAACCTGGATTGAGAACGGGCGTGCGGCGAATTTGCCTACCATTCCGGGCATTTTTGAGCCGATCTGGGTGGAACGGACCACGGCAAACCGGCCGTTCATCGACAAACGCTACACGCGAACGGCTTCGTTTACCTCTTCGGGGAACCTCTTCACCAACAGGCTTACCACCCTGCTGGGGATCCGGTATGACGCCTTCAACCTGAAGCGTTACATTCTGCCGGAAGGCTCCCCCGAAGAACTGATTGCAGAGTACGGCGAGCTGGCCTATTGGGGGCAGGATGTATTTGTCGGATACCCAGACGAGGCGCCCGAACAATACCGTTATCTTCCAGAGTTCGACGTGAGCGATACTACCTACTCTGCCGGTCTTTCTTACCAGGTAACCAACAACTTCAACGTTTACGGGAACTTCTCCACTTCCTTCCGCTGGCAGGGAAGGCAGAACTTTCTCGGCGAGCTGCTTGGGCCTCAGGAAGGGGAAACGGTGGAGGTCGGCTTTAAAGCAGACCTCCTCGAAAACAGGGTGTCGCTCACTGCCGCTGTTTTCCAGGTAGACCGGCAAAACGTCGGATTCAACTTCGATTCCGGCAACAATGCGGATGAGCTCGAATTGCTGTTCAACGACGGGATGATCGATATCGACACGGACGGGACCATGACCTTCATCCCCGCCATGCAAGGCGATCCCGGTTTTGTCGAAATCGCCCGGGGATTTAACAGTGAGCACCGGACGATAACCGCCAGCGAGACCTCCCGAGGTTTCGAAATGAGCCTGAGTTCCACGCGGGTGGGCGGATTCCGTGCACGCTTGGCGCTGGCTTACATTGACATCGAGAGTGAGCGCGACCTGTCTCAATATATCCCCCTGGTTGAATTGGCCGAGCAACGGGCAGCGGAACGGGCACCGATTATTGAAGCAAACTGGCCGAATGATCCGCTCTACGATCCGGACGAACTTCCTGAGTTCGAAGAAGACCTTCGCGAGTATCTCGAGGACGCCCAGGATGTGATCGAGTTCAACTCGGGAACTGGTTTAATCTCCGGCTCACGGGCTCGTCCCTGGCGCTTCAGTTATGCCATAGACTACGAGGTTCCGGATGACACCCCGCTGGAAGGTCTGAGAATCCTCTTATCCGGCAAGTGGAGCGATGATTACCTGCAGGACATTAACGACGGAGTCTTGTGGTATGGCGGAAGCACGAACCCACTCGACCTCTCGTTCTTTTACGAGACAACAATTTGGGAGCAGAATACCCAATTTTCGTTGCGCTTCAGGGATATTGTCGACTTTTCTAATCCGGATGGGAGAAGGCCCAACGGCGGTTTTGTTGATCAGTTCACCGACGAAGAGACCGTCAAGTACCGGAACATCCCGCCTCCGAACTGGGAATTGGGGATCAGCGTAAAGTTCTGAGGCATCGCTAACTTCGCAGAGAGGCTGGGGACGGCCACAAGCTTCATCCCCGGCCCCCTTTTTAATTTCCTGAATGATCCCCCTGTTCCAGGGCAGCCAGCCTGGCAAGGGGGGCTCCTTAATAAATTCTCCCGCAACTATGGTTTAGTTTCAATGGGGTGCGAGTACTGTCGCTCAACACAGGGTTTCCCCTTTGATTTACCTGCGCTACCCGGTTCTGAACCGGGCTTAAACCACGACGGAGCCACCTCATCTAGCAAAATCACGGCACCATCTCTTTGGGAGAGGGCCGACCTTGAGGCCAAACCAACCCCCCGGACACCCAAAACTTAACGCCCCCGATATCCATGATCGTCCGAAGCTGGATAGTTTTCTTATGGATTGTTGCCCTATCCTATGGCGAGCGGACCAACGTTCTTCTCATCTGCGTCGACGATCTTCGGCCCGAAATAAAATCCCTGGGAGCAAACTACATTCACTCACCCGCGATAGATACGCTGGTGGAAAGCGGGCGAGCCTTCACTCGCCATTACGTTCAGGCCCCAACATGTGGAGCTTCGCGATACGCGCTCCTCACCGGGACATACGCGGAAAACGAAAACCAACGCAGTAACAACGCGCTCTTCAGTGTTGCGTCCGTGGCTGAGACGGAACCGTTTTCGCTACCCAGGCAGTTTCGAGAAAAGGGTTATCGCACGGTGGCAGTCGGTAAGATATCGCATCATCCCGGTGGGCTTGGGGGAGAAAACTGGGATGACCCCGAGGATCTGGAAATGCCCGGGGCCTGGGTTGTAAACCTGATGCCCACCAATCCCTGGAAACACCCGCGAGGGGCCATGCACGGGTATGCCGGCGGCAAGGCAAGGATCCGGGGTGAATCGCCCCCGGTCGAGCACAGGGAAGGGGACGACCTCACTTATACGGATGGTTGGATCACACGTGAAGCGCTCAAACAGATGGCTGAGCTCGCTCAGAGTGAGGAGCCCTTCTTTCTGGCAGTCGGTATCATGAAGCCCCATCTGCCCTTTGCCGCGCCGCTATCTTACCGCGAATTTTATGATGGGGTCACGCTGCCCCCCATTCCGCACCCGGAAAAACCGACTGGCCTGAGTACCTGGCACCGCAGTGGCGAGTTCATGCGAAACTACAACCATGCGGGAAATGACCCCCGCACGGATGTGGCCTACGCCGATTTCCTGCGCCGTTCTTATGCCGCATGTGTTACTTATGCAGACAGGCAGGTTGCCAGGTTGCTGGAACAACTGGAAAAAACCGGTCTTGCGGAAAATACAATCGTGCTTCTGTGGGGAGATCATGGTTACCACCTGGGCGAGCATGCTATCTGGGGTAAACACGCCCTCTTTGAAGAATCCCTTCATGCGCCCTTGGTCATCCGCACCCCGGGTATGAAGCATCCTGGTGTTCGCACCGATACCATTGTGGAAACCGTCGATATTTACCCGACACTCTGCGAACTGGCCGGGATAGATATTCCTTCCGGGTTATCTGGAGATTCCCTGGTCGGCCTGCTGCAGGACCCCTCTGCCGGGGATGGCATCGCTATATCCTATTGGAGGAATACTGAGACCATTCGCACTTCTCGGTACCGGTTGATCCGCCACCAGCGTGAAGAAGGTCCGCCCGCTTATGAATTGTATGACCATGACAGTGCCGAAGGTGGAACTGTGAACATAGCGGAAGCCTATCCGAAAATCGTCAAGAAGCTTAGCGGCATGATCGATGAAAGCCTGAGTCCGACCAATCCTGAACCCCCCTGAATAATTTATGAAAATCAAATTAGCACTTCCCCTGCTCATCCTTGCAGCTTTTCCGGTTCTAGCCAACGCGCAGAGGGTCCATTCTACGGTGAATTCCGGCTGGCTCTTCCATAAAGGGGACGTAGACATGAGCCAGACGGATTTGAGCTCCGATGCCTGGACGACGGTCAATCTTCCACACACCTGGAATCGGGAAGACGCTTCCGATGAGGAGGCTGGCTTTTATCAGGGGCCCGGATGGTATGCCAAGGTGCTTAGCGTACCGGAAGCATGGAGCGCCAAGCAGGTCTTTCTGCACTTTGAAGGGACCAATCAGGAAACCGAGGTTTACCTCAATGGAGAAAGGATCGGGAAGCACATTGGCGGTTACACGGCTTTCCGATTCAACCTGTCACCTTACCTGAATTTCGGCAGCCCCAATCTGCTAACGGTCCGTGTGACCAACGAAATTAACGAGGACATCCCTCCATTGCGCATGGACTATACCTTTTACGGGGGAATATACCGCGATGTGAGCTTGATCGTAGCCGAACCGATCCATTTCGATTTGGATAATGACGCTTCCGACGGGGTGTTCACCAAAACCAACTCCGTGTCGCATGAACGGGCTGACGTTGCGCTATTCGGGAAGATTTTCAACACAGAGAAGCAAAACCGGAAGATCCGTATGAAAACGCGCGTCATGGATCACCAGCAACGTGTGGTCGCTTCAGAAAACAGGGAAGTCATGCTACCTGCCGGGCAGGCAGCAGAATTTGAAACCGGAAGTCTGGTCATCAGCAACCCCTCACTCTGGTCCCCGGACGACCCGTATTTGTATCAGGTAATCACCCAGATCTTTAGCACGGGGAGAGATGAACAGCTGCTGGATGAGATGGTTCTGCCGCTGGGCCTGCGCTGGTTCGAATTTGACGAGCAAAACCGGTTTATTTTGAACGGCGAGCCGCTCAAACTGGTGGGTGCCAACCGGCACCAGGACAGGTTAGGGAAGGGAAGCGCTCTTTTAGATGAGCATCACCGCAGTGACTATGAGCACATCAAGGACCTGGGGATGAACTTTATCCGCACCGCTCATTATCCCCAGGACAAATCGGTGTATGAGGCGTGCGATCGGCTGGGCCTGTTGGTCTGGACCGAAATGCCGGGGACCGTCCGCATCACCCAATCCGACGCGTTCACCGAGAACAGCCTGAACATGCAGCGCGAACACATTCGACAGACTCGCAATCATCCGAGTGTGGTGTTTTACGGCTACATGAACGAAGTGATGATCCAGTTGTTTGGCAGCCGTAACCGAAACATGCCCGAGGCGGAGAGACGGCAAATTGCCGATGCCACGGTCGAGCTTGCGAACAAGCTGGAGAAGCTGACCAAGCGGGAGGCTCCGGATCGACATACCGTGATGGCCGTCCACTACACAAGCTGGATTGAAGATGGATATAATCGATACGGGCTGGCTCAGGTCCCCGACGTGCTCGGGTGGAATCTCTACTTCGGTTGGTATTATGGGGACATGGAGGACCTCACACCCTACCTGGCGGACCAGCATGCACGGTTCCCCGATCGGCCCCTGATCCTCTCTGAATACGGTCCCGGGGCTGATGTGCGGAACCATTCTCTCACACCACTCCCCTGGGATTTTACTGAGGACTATCAGTTGATTATGCATGAGTCCTATCTGGAGCAGATGATGAACATGACCTGGCTTGCCGGCTTCGCCGCGTGGAACTTCGCCGATTTCGGGTCAGAGCGACGAGGAGATGCCCATCCCCATGTGAACCAAAAAGGCCTTGTGAATTACGACCGCTCAGAGAAAGCGGTGGCGAATCTTTATCGGGCCTATTTTTCCGACGAACCTGTCCTCTACATCGCCTTGCGGAATTACACCGAGCAGGCAGGAATTGAAGACCGTGAGGAGAGCGGTGCCAGCACCCAACCGGTCACCATTTTGACCAACGCCGACGCGGTGGAATTGTTCCTCAATGGAGAGTCCCTGGGGGAGAAAAGCGTCACCCGGCACAAAGTGGTTTTCCAGGTTCCCTTTACCGAAGCCAGCAATGTGTTGGTGGCAAAAGATAATCGCGGAGTGAAAGATGAAATCGAAGTCGATTTTTCTCTTTACACCCGGCCGATGGTGGCAGACGTCCCGAAAAGCATCGCCGTCAATGTGGGGGCACACTGGACCTACCAGGACCCGTCGACCCGCAAATTATGGCTGGCTGATCGCGAGTATACCCCCGGGTTGTGGGGATATGAGGGCGGACAGCCTTTGATCCGGACCGGTGGTCGCCAGGACAAAACCGGTCTCTCCAATGACATCATGGGGACCGACAACGATCCGCTCTTCCAGACCTTCGTCGAAGGGATAGAGAGCTACCGATTTGATGTGAAACCGGCTCTCTACGAAGTGGAAGTCTGTTTCATTGAGCCCGACCGCAACACCCGGGAAGAAACACTGATCTATAATTTCGAAATGGATTCGGACAATGACTCCGAGGCAGGAGAACGGGTGTTCAGCATGGAAATCAACGGCGTGCGCGTTTTGCACGACCTCAATCTTGCGCAGGAGTATGGGCCGCTGCGCGCCGCCACCTTCCGTTTCCGCATCCTGGCCAAGGACCAGGAAGGGATCTACATCCACTTCATTCCGGAGGAAGGAGAGCCGGTATTGAGCGGCATCTCCCTAACCCCTTTGTAAGCCTTATGATCTTTCTGCTGCTCGCCGGCTCATCGGTAGTAGGGGTAACTATGAAGCCGAGTCTCGAGATCGGTCCGAGACCGGCGAGCAGCCTGTATTTGTGGGAAAGTTCCCGCTAACCCCAAGACCGACTGAAGACCCATCACAAGAAATAGGATTAAACCCGGACCCAAATTTAACTCATGAAACGAAATCTTATAAAACTCTTTCCAATCCTTACCTTACTGCTGGTCGCTTTCCAAGGGGCCCCTGCAGCGGTTCAAAAATTTACCATCGCAGGGAATGAAGATGTGGCTGATGTGGCCCTGCGCGGGAATGATTTTGGCGGGTGGAATTACGGTCGCGGCATTCTTCTGGAAGCAGGCTATTTTATCGGACTCTATGACACCCATCCTGGCGCCAGCCTTCTACGGTTTAACGCATCGGGCTTGGAGGTCGACCAGGTGAAATCGGCAATAATCCGGCTCTACAAGCCGCGCTCGATGAGCCAACAGGGACCGGTTGAGGTGAGCGTATTTCAAGTCAGCAAGGCCAATGGAGACTGGGTGGAAGGCGGCTCCGCCAGCCAGAGAGAACCGGGTGCTGTAAGCTGGCGACTAAAAGCGAAAAACCAGCCATGGGCTGGCGCGGAAGGTTGTTCCCTCGCGGGTATCGATTATGAATTGCCCGCCTTGAGCCCGACTCAATCCGTGTTTCCGGAAACTTCCGGATGGATCGAATTCCCCCTGCCACCTCAGCTGGTCCAATCGTGGATCGAAAACCCGAAGACCAACTACGGACTCTACATCCGGGCGCAGGAGGATGCGGATTTAACCGATGAGGCCTATTTCTTCTCGAGTGAACATCCGTCTGGCAAAGGCCCCCAGCTGGTGATTGAAGCCATCTCCGGTCCAGCCAGAGGTGCCAAGCAGAAGTGGGCGTGGAACCCACCCAAATTCATGCCGCCGGTCGATAGCCCGGAATATGCGAAGTGGAAGGAAATCGGCCGAGGCCGATACAAGGACTGGGCGACCGGTCCGGAAATGCACCTCACCGATGAGCAGGGCCTTTGGCCTTATCATTGGGACACGCATATCCGGGTCAATACCCTGGCCGAGTGCTTCATCCCATTGGCCAAGAGCCTGGTCCGCTTGAAGGCCTGTATTGCCGAAGACAATCAGGAGGCGTTTACTGATGAATTTGAGTTCGTCCGGCGTCACCTGCTGAAATACGAAGATGTGAAGGGCATGCGTATCCACCAGAGCGGACCGGTAGCGGAGGAGCTGACCAGCATCCAGCTTGGCACCATGCTCGGAAAAGAGAAGTTTGGTGTCCATGCCAAGGAGGGAATATCAAAATACCCGCAACGATCATCCGAGGAAATCCTACGACTCATCGACAGAGAATTAGGGAAGCTGCGCAGTGAGTGGAAGGTCAGCGATGAGCAATGGGACACCATGGAAGAATACATCCGCCTGTTTGAGGGAAACCGATGGCACGAGGGCAATATGACGGGAAAATATATGAGGGAGGTGCAGACGATGCTCGAGACAGGGGAGCAGAGTGAACACCTCTATGTCTCCGCCCGAAAACTGTTCTACCACCACAAGCTTTACGTCTATTGGCTTTCCGATTTTAACACGCCGAAATGGAACCTCTGGATGAACATCGTCAAGGTGGATCCACGGCATGTTGCCCAGGAGTTCCTCGATGCGAGAGACGATAACTATCGACTCGACAGTTATTACAGTCAGCTTGAGCGGATTCGTGAATACTACTGGTACCCCCCCGTCCTCTATGTGGAACCGGGGGACGACTCCATGCCCATAGGTGGATTCGGGACCCGCGAATGGCCGTTCACAACGGTGGCAGAAGCCGTAGCGGTGGCATCGGATGGCACGGAGATCCGGGTCGCCGGAAAAGTCGACATCGCTTCGGTGGACCGGCGAAACAAAAACCTGGTTATCGAGGATGGCTATAACGCCACCTTTAACTTCAAGCCGTGACCCCTGTCTCGGGAAAAATGAATCACCAACCGACCGGAAAGAGATTCCCCATGATAATTTTAACAAGAAGCGTCATCCTCAGCGTTGTGATTTTGGGCCTGGTTTTCTGGTCCGTCGGTGCTGCGACCGAGAGGCCCAATATTATTTTCATTCTGGTCGATGATATGGGCTGGTCGGACCTTGGGTGCTACGGAGCGGAAATCCATACCCCGAATATTGATTCGCTGGCTACCAATGGAATCCGGTTCACGCAGTTTTATAATACAGCCAAGTGCAATACCACGCGGGCTTCCGTGCTGACTGGACTCTATCATCAGCAATGCGATATGACTGGTCCGAACGTCATGAAGAACAGCGCCACCCTGGGCGAAGTGCTCCGCCCTGCCGGCTACCGGACCCTGGCTTCAGGAAAACACCATGGCACGGAAAACCTCCTAGACCGCGGGTTCGACCACTATTACGGCTTGCGCGATGGCTGCAGCAACTTCTGGAACCCCGGAATTCAGCGACCAGGTGAGCCGGCACCCGCCCGGAAGCGCGCACGATATTGGTGCGACGATGCAACCACCTACCATCCTTATACCCCTGAAGACCGGAATTTTTATACGACCGACGCCTTCACCGACAAGGCACTGGAATGGCTGGATGATCCGGACCTCCACCAGAAACCGTTTTTCCTCTACCTGGCCTACACGGCGCCCCATTTCCCGCTTCACGCCTGGCCGACGGATATCGCCAAGTATGCGGGGGTGTACGACGAGGGCTATTTGCCTATCCGCGAGGCTCGTTACCATCGCATGATTGAAATGGGGCTCATTGATCCCGATAAAAATCCCCTCCCCGAATGGGACGGAAAAGACTGGGACCAGCACGATGACCTGGAACGGCGGAAAGAAATACGCCGGATGGAAATTTATGCCGCGATGATGGATCGGTTGGACCAGAACATCGGCCGCATCCTCAACAAACTCAAGGCTCAGGGAAAACTGGAGAATACCCTGATCATGTTCGCTTCCGACAACGGGGCCTGTCCCGACGACACCATACGGGCCAAAGATAAATCCACGCGCCTGGAGGATTTTGGAAAGATCAACAGCTATGAGACCATTGGGCAGAGCTGGGCTACCGTTCAGAATACCCCCCTGCGCATGTGGAAGGGGCACAGCCACGAAGGGGGAATCCGCACCCCGTTTGTTGTGTTCTGGCCAGCAGGTATCCGTCAGGCCGGCGCCATTCATCGGGAACCCGGACATGTGATTGATATCATGCCGACGCTGCTTGAGCTGACTGGCGCTGTCTATCCGGAAAAGGCCAATCGCATGGGAACCCTTCCACTCGAGGGTATCAGCCTGGTCCCCGCCTTTCAGGGAAAGCCTCTCGACCGGCCCAATCCGCTGTTTTGGGAGTATTCCGAAGGCTTCGCCATTCGCGACGGGAATATGAAAGCCGTCCGTATGCGCCGGGCCGTGGACCGCGAATGGGAGCTCTATGATTTCTCAAGGGATGAAAACGAGACCTACGACCTTGCGTTGGTCATGCCGGAAAAACTCCAGGCAATGAAAAGGCAGTGGGAAGCGTGGTATGCTTCGGTCTTGGCGTATGAAACTAGCGTTAAGGAGTAAAACTTGTAATGAAAATTGTGATACTTGGACTGGGTGCCGCCTTGATCCTGCCTTTTCCGACTTTTGGCGATCAGTCCGAGCCGCGAATGGCCCAGGTCCGTCCGAAAGACATGAACCGGACGGGGGAGCGCTATTACGAGGATTGGCAAACCCTTGAGGTGCGGACGGTGGACGGCCTCGAGGATTACGAACCGCGGGGTATTCCGCTCGGGCGCTACGGTGACCGCACCGACATGCAATTCGAAGCTACTGGTTTTTATTACACGAAACAGGTGGACGGAAAATGGTGGATCCTATCGCCGGATGGGCACCCGTTGATTCACATTGCGATGAATTCGGTTAACCTGAGGGTCTCGGACCGGATCAAAAAAAGCTTCGATGGCAAGTATTCAAGTCTGGAAGCCTGGGCAGACGATGCAGTTTCGCTTTTGAAACGCTATGGCTACAATGGGGCGGGGTGTTGGGCCGATGTGGACCAGATCCGCGCCTACAATGAGCGGCACAACACCCACTTTTCCTACGTGTATCATCTCAGCATGGTGGCGGACTACCGGGATACCCTCGACCGCTCGCGGGGATACCACGAAAGCGGGCAGGAACTGTTTCCGGTTTTTGATAAGGAGTTTGAAGCCTATTGTGTCTACCGGGCCAGCAAGCTGGTGGCCTACCGGGATGATCCCAACCTGTTCGGATATTCCTTCGACAACGAGTTAACGTGGGCACGCGACCTGTTGGACACCTACCTGACGCTCCCTGAGAAGGACTCCGGCTACCAGGCTGCTATGAACTGGTTGACAGCCCGTGGCCTTACGCCGGTGGGTCCGTTTACCGATGGTATCCGGGACCAGTTTCGTGCCTTTGTCATGGACCGGTATTTCAGTGCGATATCCAAGGCCATTCGTGAGGTAGACCCCAATCACATGTTGCTGGGATCCCGTTTCTACTGGAACAACCGAATTTACTTCGACGACAATCAAAGCGGCATGCTGACCAACCCCCTGGTTTTCCAAACCGCCGGGAAGTATGTGGATATCCTTCAGTGTAATTACTATTTCCGCTGGACCCCGGTTCCCGAGGAAATCGATGCCTGGACCGAATGGTCTGGGCGTCCCTTCATGATTACGGAGTGGTATGTCAAGGGGGACGACACCGGGATGAGAAATCGGAGAGGCGCAGGCTGGATCGTGGGAACGCAGGAAGAACGCGGGATGTTTTATCAGAATTTCGCATTGCAGCTGCTGGAATCTCCCAACTGCGTTGGCTTTCATTGGTTCAGATACCAGGACAAGGAAGGGTCTAACCGTGGCGTCGTGGACTACGATTTTAATCCCTACCCGGTTGTTCTGGAGTGGATGGATGAACTTAACAGCCAGGTCTACAGCCTGAGGGATCATTTCCAGTAGAGATTTTTAAAATGGAGAAAGATAAAATGAGGATAACTTTCGGCATCATTATAGGGGTGTGTCTGCTTGGCTTCGTTTCCCTGGCTAGTGCGCAGCCGACACTGGAGCTGATTCGGAAAATAAAAGTAGACGATGACGGCCCCGCGGGAGCGTCGGATGGGTGTCAATTTAACCGGGCGGGAGACATCGTTGCCGCCATGCGCGGACCCGGTGAGTGGCAGCAATACGACATCATTTTTAGACCCCTCGGGTTTAAAGAAGGCGAGTTTGTGGAGCCGGCCAGGGTCACCGTTTTCCACAACGGCATTCTCGTTCAGATTAACACTGAAATCCTCGGACCTACCGCCCACCGGAAGATTGAAACCTACGCGGCGCATGAGGGAAAATTGCCTCTGGCTTTCAAGGGTGAGCGCAGCCCCGTTGAGTTTCGGAACATCTGGATCCGCGATCTAAGTAAGTAAGTAACATCGCAAGCGATTCTCCACACAACCTCCCAACGCCAAGAGAAGGAACAGGAATGAAAAAAAAATCAACGTGCTTCGCGTTTACCGTAACTGTCGTGGGTTTCCTGATGTCGGGATGGTTTACCGGTGTTTTCGGGGTTTCCATGTCGGAAGCCGGACATCGCCAACCCCCCAATATTATCATGCTGATGGCAGATGACCTGGGGTACGGCGATGTCGGATACAATGGAAATCCGAAAATCATCACTCCCAATCTGGATGAAATGTCACGGACGGGCATGGTCCTGAATCGGTTTTATGCCGCATCGCCGTTGTGTTCTCCCACACGTGCCAGCTGCCTGACTGGGCGCGACCCGTTCCGGCAGGGCATTTTAGCAGCCCATACCGCGGGCATGCGAATCGGGGAGACTACGGTGGCCGAAGTATTGAAAGAGCAGGGATATCGAACCGGCTTTTTTGGAAAGTGGCACCTGGGTTGGGTTGAACCGGACAAGCCCGATGACCGTGGTTTCTATTCTCCTCCCTGGCATCACGGTTTTGAGGAAGTGTTTGCCACGAAAAGTGCGGTGCCGACTTATGATCCCACCGTTTACCCGGACAACTGGGATGGTTGGGGTAAGGGAGAGGGCGATGCGTGGGGCGGTTCTATTTATGTGCATAATGGCGTCCCCGTCACCGACAACCTCGATGGCGACGATAGCCGAATTATCATGGATCGCGTCATCCCGTTCCTCGAGCAGGCACTGAAAGAGAATAAACCCTTCCTCGCAACTCTTTGGTTTCATGCCCCTCATGAGCCGGTTGTGGCCGGCCCGGAGTATTTGGCGATGTATCCTGACCTTCCCGAGCGTCAAAGGCATTTTTATGGGTGCATCACTGCGATGGACGAACAGATCGGGCGCCTGCGTGACTTTTTATCCAAGCATCAGATTTCCGAGAACACGGTAGTCTTCTTTTGTAGCGACAATGGACCGGCCGGAGGCCTGGTGGGACGAGGAATTGCCTCGGCCGGCCCGTTCCGTGGGCGCAAGCACCAGGTCTGGGAGGGGGGACTCCGCGTGCCCTCCCTGGTGGAGTGGCCCGGACAGGTCGAACCGGGAAGCGTTTCTCACTTCCCCGCCGGCACCAGTGATTACTTTCCCACGATTCTGGATATTGTCGGGATCGCGCCGAACCCGGACGTCCCGTTGGATGGAATCAGCCTCCTTCCACTGCTCACAGGCGGGACCCTGCCGCTGCGCCCACCCATGGCCTTCGGGTTTCAACGCCTGTATCAGGATACTCAGCGGTTCGCGCTGATTGACGGCTACAACAAAATCGTGATTCACGATGATGCGGAGACCGAGCTCTTTAACCTGAAAACCGACCCGGCTGAATCCAACAACCTCGCCAACGAAAACCCCGACCTGCTGAAGGCGATGACGGAAAAACTCGAGGCAATCCAGGAGTCCTGGCGTAAGAGCCGGGGGGGAAACGACTTCGCCTATTGAAATGGGGAATCTTACCCAATTCTGCGGTTAACCCTTTTGAGAAATCCTCATCCCTGTCTTTCTCCATATGTGAAAGGAAATCCATCTTTAGTGCCCTTCAGTGGTTCAAAGCCAGGAACTCCACACCTTCCAGTTTCACCACGATGGGGTTGGGCCAGCGATGATTGTTGTATAACCGCTGGGCCCGCACCACTGAAATCTTGAGCCCAGCATCTGTCTGCTCAACCCGGGAAACGGGCCGAGCTTCCGGTCGGTATTCCACCACCTGGTCGTTCTGGCCGAGGACCGAAATCTGTGTGTTGCTTAAGGATTTGAGTGAAGTCAGCGTAAATTCGCGGCGTTCCCCGCGTTTCCATCGTTCGGATCCCTGTGGGATGATGGCGTAAACCGTATTGGGATTTTCCCTGCAGCGTGTAAAATAGATGTCGCCTTCCCGGATGACCGGGCATGGGCGGATGTTATGAATAGCTTCGCTATTAACAAACATCCACAAACCCAATTCGCGAAAGCGCCGTTCCTGCTCGTGCGGAATTTTCCCAGACGGGTCCGGCCCCATATTAATAAGCAGGTTTCCCCCTTTTGCCCGGATATCAATTAACATGTTAATGAGCTTTTCCCCTGACTTGTAATCTTCATTGGTCGGTTTGAACTGCCACTGGGTCCCCAGTGTGAAACAGGATTCCCAGGGCCCCGGCATGGGCTGGTCTGGAATGTTCTGCTCCGGAGTTGCCATTTCTCCCCGGGTTACGATGCAGTCCGGTTGCAACTCGTGGATATACTCCTTGATTAGCTGGTTGTCCCGCGCATCGAGAAAGGCGACGTCGATCGGGCCATATTGCGTGAACAGCTCCTTGATCTGCCTTCGATTGTGGGCGAGCAATTCGGGGTTATTGGAAATGTCCGCATAATCCGCTCTGCGCCGAATGACATGGCCTTGATTGTGCAAAAATAAAAAATCTTCCGGAGAGAAATAAAAGCCTACCCGCATGTCGTATTTTCGACAGGCTTCTGCAAAGGCCTTCACGATATCTTTCTGGTAGGGCGTATTGGCGACTGATAAGGGAGTCGTCTTCGTCGGCCAGAGGCAAAACCCACTATGATGCTTGGTGGTCAGGACCATGTATTTAAAACCCGCCAGCTTCGCCAGTTTGACCCACTGCTCAGGATCGTAATCCTGCGGATCGAAATAGGCGGGGAGCTCTTTAATGTAGCGCTCAAGATAGTCATCTGAAGCGCCCACCATGCTGTGTGAGATAACGCTGCCCAGTTCAACATCCAGGCTCCAGTGAATGAACATCCCCACGCCCCAATCCATGAAAGCCTCCTCGCGGGCCGGGTTATTGCTGCGGGTTTCCGAAGCCGCGGCAGCCTTTGCTTCTGGTGCCAGGGTCAAGATCAGGAGTAAGCCTATACAGTTGAAAGTAGATATCAGCACAGTTTTCATGGGATCTATCTTTTTCTTGTTTAGAGAGTAAAGCAATAGCTATAAATTATGACGCATATCTCAAGCGGAATGGGCTGCGATAACTTATTAATTTTTTCTTAATTGTAAAAAAATCAGGCAGGAGCCCCAGGCATTTTTTCAGTTGGTAATAAATCGGCCAGTGGGAGTGTGAATTTTGTTGTTATCTGAGCCCTGTTTCTATATAAATAAACTATGCGTCTGCTATGCACTATACCCCTTTTAACTCTTCCTTTAACGCTCTTTGCCGGAAATTGGCAAAACCTGATTCAGGGCGACTCCCTAGACAATTGGGTCAGCGACCCGGACCGAGGTCATTGGACTGTCAAAGACGGAGTGATTACCGGAAAAAGCGACCCGGAAAAGAAAGGTAGCATGCTGTGGTCGAAGGAGGAATTTGAGGATTTCATCTTTGAAACCGAGTTCAAGTTTGTCGATTTCATTGACTCCGGCATCAAATTAAAAGGAGGAGACGGCATTCAGGTTAATCTCGGCAATTCCATTTCGCAACGCGTGAACCGCACCGCATCGATTTTTGCTCCGCAGGAAGGCAAGGGTCGATTTCCGGCGATAGCAGAAAATGTCCATGAAATCATGGTCCCGAATGGCTGGAATATTATCCGAATTCAATGCGAGGGGAAACGCATTATGATCATGCTGAATGGACGGGAAGTGGTGGATTATATCTCCAAGACTTTACCCGACAGGGGCCCCATTGGCCTCCAGGTGCATGGTAATCTGGATATGGAGATTCATTTCCGGAATACCCGTATTCTCTGGAAGTAAAGCTTCTGCCAGTTAACGGAGCGGCCCATCATGAAAGCGATCCAACGCCGAACTTTTATCAGAAATTCCGCCCTCACAGCTGGGGTCTTCGGGGCTGCCCCTGCTTATATCCCGGCTATGATCTCGAACAGCCCGAACAACCGGATCAACGTCGCGGTGGTCGGTATCGCGGGTGAGCGGGAACGCAAACGGGGCGTTATCCGGGGTCGAGGAATTGTCCACATCCGCAATTTTTCAGAAATCCCAAATGTTTCCATCAGGACCATCTGTGACGTGGATGAACGGTTGTTCCCGCAGAACGAGAGGCTGGTCGAAGAATTATTTGGACCCAAGCCGAAGACGGAGGTGGATTTTCGCAAGGTCCTGGAAGACTCCGATATCGACGTCGTCTCCCTGGCTACCCCCGATCACTGGCATGCCTTGCAAACGGTCTGGGCCTGTCAGGCAGGCAAAGATGTTTACGTGGAAAAGCCGGTCAGCCACAACTTGGCAGAAGGACGCAAAATGGTGGAAGCCACGGAAAAGTATGGGCGTATTGTCCAGTCAGGGATTTGCTACCGCAGCAGCAGGGCGGTCAAGGAAGGGATCCAGTTGATCCGTGATGGAATCCTGGGGAAACCCTACATGGCCCGGGGCATTACTTGGAGATATCGTGTCCCGATCGGGCTCTTTCCCAATAGCCCGGTTCCGGAGGGCGTTCACTGGGACCTCTTCCTCGGACCGGCTCCGTACCGCCCCTTCAACATAAACCGGTTCTTATACCACTGGCACTGGTTTTGGGATACCGGGACCGCTGAAATCGGGAACAACGGTATTTACCGGATGGATACAGCACGATGGGCTCTGGGCAAAGACACCCACCCGGTTAAAGTTCAATGCTCGGGAGGACTCTTCGGCCGTGATCCCCGCGAGCAGGAGGTGCCGAACATCATGGATGTCACCTATGAATATGAGGACGGCACCATCATCCAGAACGAGATGCGTGGCCTCCCGACCAATTCGGAAGGGTCGCCGGAAGACTCCGGCGTACGCTGCTTTATCTACGGGGATGAGGGGTATATGGCTATCAGCTCTAACGGCTACCGGACCTACATGGGATCCAAGGGTAAACCGGGTCCTTCCAAGTCCGAGGATGACTTCCCGGAAGCAGAGCGAAGTAACGGGTGGAAAAACCTGATCGCCTGCGTCCGGAGCGGACGCAACCAGGATTTGGATAACCCCATAATCGAAGGTCATTTGTCTGCATCATTATGCCACCTCGGTATCGCTTGTTACCGCGCGGGCAAACAGCAGCTCACCTTCGATCCCACAACGGAAACGTTCGTCAATCATCCCGAGGCGAACCGCTTCCTGAGCCGAGATTACCGGCATCCTTACGTCATGCCGGGATAGATCTTTACGGCTTGCAATATCGATCAGCCGGTTCATTTGTCCAGGTGGTGTCAGGAATTATTGCCTTAAGCAGGATGGAATACGCCTCATCTCAGTATGCCCTTAGGCGAGAGGGAATTGAAGGGAGATGTGGTCGAGGTTGCGAGAATTGGTCCGCTTGAAAAGTTAGTCTGGGGATTTAAAAAGGATCCGGACAATGAAAGGCAAAAGATACACCACCGAAGAGAGGATCCGCGTTTTGCGTGAAGCAGAAGGCGGCGATGAAACGATCCAGGTTGTCTGTCGCTCAAGACAGATCAGCGAGCAAATCTTCCACCGCTGGAAGCGTGAGTTCGGGATGCTGGAGGTAGATCAGGCCAAGCGATGAAGGGCACAGTATTGCTGACTTGCTATCCCGGAGACACTAGGTCCTGTCCTGAAAGTGCCATTCAGCACTGTCTACGGGTGGATTATGATACTTCTGCCAAGCTACGATTTTATAGATTACGAAAGCGTGAAAAAAAATTAACTATAACCTAATTGATTACGTTGGCGTTGGACAGTTTCCAAACATTGGTGATGGCCTATCTCTTCCCCTTGTGATCAGAAAAGTACGTCCTGAATTAATAACCGAATCTAAATCAAGGTTATTTTGCCGTTCGTTTGGCTGTTCTGTCGCGGGTTATTTTTTATGGGAGGAACCTGAAGTAATGAGAATTACAATCCAATAATTTTCTGGGGACCATCTTCAATGCACTGCGAGTGAGAACAGTGTTCCAAAGATAGAGATTCGCTTGCGCGGTCCTCGACTAAATCGCTCTCCTACAACCCTTTAACACTCGATGGTTCGAACAGGATTGCTTACCTAAAAGCGGTAAGTTATTTTCCTCAAAACACTCTATTAAATACTGTTAGGGAATTAATATGAAAAAGATATCTATTCTATTTATCACAATTTCTTTCCCAATCTTCGCGATGACCCCATGGGTTCCTACGTTCTTAGACATGTGGGAAGCGGCTGACGTGGTCATCGTTTGCAGTCTTCCGCATTTCGAAGAAGTTGAGCGAGATGAGGATGTCTCCAGTCCGGACCCCAAGTTAGAATACTACCGCTCAGAGTTAACCTTTCCGCTGAGTAGCTCGCGGACGCATATATTCGAATCGGTTATAAAAGGAGAGCTGACCGTAGACGAGAAGGACTACCTCGAATCTGACATGGCCATTCTTTTCCAAGCGAGGACTGCGAAGAAAAAAGAGCACCCAGAAGAAGAAAAGGATATCATTATTCATTTCGGATACTCACCCTTCATAAGCCCTCCTCCGGAAGGTTCCTCTCGCTGTCTGCTTTTCCTCGAGAGAACCTTGGGCGGCGGATTGAAACCAGTTCATGACGACTACTTCATGTATTACCTCAATAGACCATAACGAAGCATCCTAACCAGTCGTGCCATGCAATTCCGACAGGCTCCGCCTGTCTCCATCGTATGCACTCGGCGTTAGGCGAAGATAAATGATCGAACCAATCAAAACACCTCGTCTTAGACTTGAGTCTCTGAGCACCGATTGCTTGGAGGCGTTGATCGACGAAGATTTAGTGCGAGCGAGAAGTTCGGTGTCTTTCTGCATGACCATCGACACTTCACTGGCTGGGCAATATTGGCTGTCTAGGCGATTGGGCATGATTCGAGAAGATGCTTCTCACCATCCTTGGATGTATCGAGCGATCGTCAGAGAAGAAGATAACGAAATGGTCGGATACATCAGTTGCCATCATGGCTATCCCGATCCTGACTTGGCAGACTACTCAAAACACGGAGTAGAACTTGGGTATACGATTGAACCCGAATACAGAAGGAATGGATACGCACATGAGAGCATACTCGCCCTCATTAGCTGGGCATGCACAGAAAAAAGAGACGTAGAAGTCTTTATTACGGTTAGCCCCGAAAACGAACCTTCACTCAAGCTGGCTGAGTCCTTAGGTTTTGTGAAGGTCGGTGAACATCTAGACGAAATCGATGGGTTAGAGTATGTATTTAGCTACACAAAAACAATGAGCCTAACCAGGCGTGTCAGGCAACGAGCGCAAGCGCTCGCCGCCTGCACTAGTCGTTAGGCAAAGAAAGAATTTTGAACCCCCAGGAACTCACCAGAAAAAATGAAAAATCTAAATCCTATTTACCAGGCCGTCTCATTAGTCGGCTCGCTGATTCTGTTGGTCTGTATGGTATTCGCTACTACACACCTTGGTTCTGCGGATCACTGGGTGCGAATTTGGCTGCCATTTGTAATAGCGGGTGCAGTCATTACACTAGCAGGATACTTGGTTCCCGTATTATTCTCTCACAAGCAGAAATGGTAAAAGTTGATCAAGCCTAACAAGCCGGTCGATATATCTGCGGTCAGCGCTCCGCGCTGATCCTCGTATATCCCCTCGGCGTTCTCGAGAATGAAAGTAGGCATATCAGCCATCCTTCTCTCCTTGTTGATGGGTTGCGCAGCCACACAAGACTTCGATCTAGCTCGAAAGGTCTACGAAAGTCCGCCTGAGTTAGCATTCACAGGTTCTAGCACAGTTCCCCTAAGTGAAGGAAAGGGCGGCAGGCTATACGTTGAAGTTTCTTTGGCAGGTGAAAAATGTATCTTCATCGTGGACACAGGTGCCGTCCAAACGATCATCTCATCCGACCTAGCTTCGAAGTTATCTATAGAAAAGTTAGCCACACCAAAAGGTACGCTTTATGGAGGTGGCGGTGGTGTACATTCATCAATAGCCCGAATTCCGGTTGTGGAAATTGGTGATGCCATATTAAAGGATCTTCCTGTTTTTATCACTGACCTAGACGAATGGAATCAAAGAGAGCAAACCGCGCAGCAGACAAGGATAGACGGTATATTGGGTTCTGAAGCTCTGCTGTTTTTGCGCGCCTCCATTAACTACGCTACAAAAGAACTAGTGTTGCATGGACGAATTTCCGAAAGTTAAAAATACGCGAACCAGTCAGTCGTCACAACTCCGGACGCTACGCCCAGCCGTCGCACATCTCCACGTTAGGAAGAAAATGAAAACACTAACCTCACTTTTGTTCTTAGCTGGAGCCAATGCTGCCAGTCAACCATCCTGCTGACCGTCTTCGCTAAAGCTACGCCGTGTCGAGAGCAGGCCGGTCGCCCAGCGCCGTCGGCTAAACCTAGTCGTTGGCTAAATATATATGATCTTCTTCGACATCGGAAACACACTTGAGGACGAGAATCTGGCGGTAGAATGGCGCGTGGAAAGCGCAATTCCCATTTTGCACGATCTGGGTGTCATGATTAGCACGAAGGAGTTCTTTGGGGAGTTACAGTTTTCATCCCATCAAAGAGCCTCAAGTGTATTCGAAGCTACGATCCGCAGGCTTACGCCCAACGGCAAGTCCTACGACTTGTTGATGAAAGAATGCGCTTGGAGGAAGGACCTACTGTTACTGAGAGAAGAAGCGAAAGAAACAGTAAAGTCTTTGGCAAGAAACTACAGCCTGGGAATCATCGCAAATCAGTCAGCGGGGGCCCAGGTGCGATTTAAGAAATACGGAATACTAGATCATTTCTCCACCGTCATCTCTTCTTTTGATGTTGGAGTTAGTAAACCAAATCCCAAAATTTTCGAAATTGCTCTGAAAGAATCGGGAGCAAAAGCAACTGATTGTTTCATGATTGGAGATCGTTTGGACAACGACATAGGCCCATCCAAGAAACTGGGATTTAAGACCGTCAGAGTCCTGGGTTGTTTCAACGACGCACAATCACCAGAAAACGATTTTGAAGTTCCGGATTACACCATTTCCGACCTCCGTGAACTAGAAAACATTATAAGCCAACCAGTCGCTGCAGGTAACTCCAAACCGCTGCGCGGTTCTTCGTATCTGAGCTAGACGTTATACAAAATCAGAGATGTCGACTCTATCCGCCTACGCCAATACAGAAAACACAGCCCTAGTCATTTCAAATGAACTAGGATACCACTGCTGATCCTCGAGGATACCCTCCTCTGGGCCACCGTCCAACAAATCGCAGGAGGCTCCTGGGCGGCTGTGGTCATGATAGTTGCGATGCGGAATCAGCAACTGCAGGGATTGATGAAAATGTCGCTCTTTCGACTTGGCACAAGGTAGAATCCCTCATGATGAACCAAATCGTGCAGGGCTCTGAATCTCAGAATTCGACGGTTTTTGCCAATGTATCTGCATCATCGTGAACCAAATCGGTGGTCCTTTGAGGCGTATGTTTCTTTCAGTCGGGCAAACTCCTGCGTTTGCTGTTGGGAAGGAAGGGCAGCGATTCTTCTGCGTTTTCTCACGCTGAAGAACTGAATGGATTTTTCATCGTGGAGGGATTTCAGGTGCTGCTGAATTTTACGGGAGAGTAGGGCGAGTTGCATCATCTGCGAAACGCGGGCTTTTGTAAGTCGCTCTTGTTTGGCTAGTTTTGGAAAAGAAAGCTCTGCATCTTCATGCATTCGCTTCTGCCACTCAAGGATGTGAATGGCCTGTTGTTTCTGGGATGTGATCTCCGAAGACTCGAATGGAAAAAGAAAGATGGGTGGAGCACCTCGACGGGTATGGTGTAGACCAGCAACCACGGTGACATCGAAAAAGGTTCGTTTTCTGCCCTTTCCAGCGCAGCCACGATTTGAGCACTGTGAACGAAAAGGACTACCAAAACCTCATGACTTACTTTGAGGAACTGATCACATCACCATAGAATTTAGTTAATTCTGTCCCAAAATCGTTTTACTGAGAAAGTTGGGCATTTTCATCATTCTGTCATCTTGGATCTGATATTTTACACGAGAATCATTCGATTCGTGTCTCACTGCGTATCGTCTGTTTTGTTGAACTAAAAACAAAAATCTGTCGAAGAATGAAAAGAATCTTTCTCTTCACGCTAGTTCTGTTATCAGCGACGCTAACCGCCTATCCTATCAGCATGTCGATGGTCACTATCAGCGATCCTGGTAATTCACACGACCCAGATGAGGGCTGGACAAGTATCGGCTTCTTCTATGGGGACGTAGACTACACCTACAAAATCGGCACGTATGAGGTAACCGTGGCACAATATACGGCATTTCTGAATGACGTTGCTAGAAGCGATCCGCATGGCCTCTACAATGAAGGCGAAATGAGACGTTTCGACGGTGGTATCGAGCGCAGTGGTTCCGATGGCAACTACATTTATATCGCAACAAAGCCCAATCACCCAGCTATCCTGGCAAACTTCTGGAGCGCTCTCCGCTTCACCAATTGGATGACAACGGGTGATACGGAAACCGGTGTCTACAATCTCGGAGGAGTCACCAGCCCTGAAAACGGGAGCATATCCCGTGACGCAACAGCATGGGCAAATGGAGGCTACGCTCTGCCGACCGGGGACGAGTGGTACAAGGCCGCCTACTATCATCCATCGACGGCGGGTGGAGACACTGACAGCTATTGGCTTTACGCCACAGGGACCAACGACGCTCCAGCTGGCGATGAGGTTAACTACAATGCAGGGGATGGACTGAATCCGGGTGGAACGGCGGAGGTCGGATACTCTCTACCGAGCTACTACGGAACCTATGACCAGAACGGAAATGTTGCCGAATGGACCGAGGAAATCATCCCGGGCTTTGACGTTTATCGCTCCGTTACCGGAGGTCGCTATGATGGAGATGCACAGAATCAATATTTCGGAGGAGTCGGCATTGCGAACGCAACATCACAGACCACTGGGTTCCGAGTTGTTCAATTGCAAGCAATTCCAGAGCCTCGATACGCTGCGCTTATTTTCGGGGGCGTGATGCTTCTATTAGCACTTCGATGGAAGAGGCAAAAGGGGTAACCCCCCTTTTTTTCTCTAACTGCGTCGCCGACGGCGGTGACCCATAATGCCCACCAGTCCGACGATGCTGATAACGGCAATCCAGATGCTGTTGCGTTCGGGGACGATGTTGATTTCAATATTATCTCCGTTGATCACGGCGGCAGTGTAGCTGCCAGGGATCATCCCTAAGTCAGAGAGGGTATGATTGAAGGTTGCTGTTCCGTCGGGTAGGTCGTCATTGCTTACATAACCTTCAGGAACGCTGAGGCCGATCAGACCGCCATCGATATCAATGGAGTAGATCACGCCAAAAGTATCGCCCTCAGAAAGATAATCATAACTGGTATTGCTAAGCCAGGAGTTATATAAGCTACTTGGCAAGAGGGAATAAATGTCGAGGTCGACAAAGCCACCATTGCCAGTGCTTATGGCCATGGAATTGACGAGTGGAGGCGCTTGCTGATAGGAAATTGAATTAATACCCATTCTCCTCAGTTATGATCCTACAGGCGGCGATGCTTTTTGTTTCCAGCGGGGGTAGGTCGGTGCGCTTATCTCATGCTTGCGGCAGGCTTTGTCCACACTCAGCCCTTCGCTGTCACAGAGGATGCGGATGATCTGTTCGGGCGTTCTTCTCGTCTTTTTCATCAGGATTTTCCTTTCTTAGCCCGAAAATCCTATCACCCAAGATAGACTTAATTCAGGAGGCCCTGGCAGTATTGCCGAGGACCACAACCATAGACAAAAGCTCTGCTAATAGATCTGATTCACACACGCGTTGCCTACGAACCGTAGCCTATTCATTTTTGCGACGGCGCAACACCAGTGTAAGATTGACGGCATTCTGGCTCCCGATGAAGACAGTAGCTAAAAGTTCCAGTATCAGAGCACTAAGATGGTAATTGGGTAACATTATTCATCAAACTGTCATCTTTGGCAGCTATAATAATCTCTTTATTCTTATTATATTATACCCATATGAGCATAGTACGCACAATTCTCGTTTCGCTGCTACTGGCAACTTCGATGAGTGCTCAAAACGCATCCGTTGAGCAAGATTTTGCCACAATGCCCGAAGCCTGCCAGAAAATCGTTATGAGCTACGGCAAAGACATCGAACTCGAAGCGGTCGAGTTTGAGCGCAAGGGATCGACCACTGTCTATGAAGTTGAATTTTATGCGGATGGTGTCATGACCGAATTGGAAATGCTGCCCAATGGCGAAGTGGTCGAAATTGAGCAAAAAGTACCCTACGATGATTTATCTGAAACACTGAAGAAATCGATAGATTGGCAACCCGGCAGTAAACGTCGCATTAAAATTACCCGGGTTGTGCGGACCGTTTACGAAGTTGAAATTGAAGGCGTCCGCGGCACAATGCGTTATGACGTATTTGGTGAAAATCTTGGTGCCGAATCGGGAAAGGGCAAAGAAGAGGATGATGATTAGCTTTCCAACATGCGAGTGCTAGTCATCGAAGATTATCTGCCCACTCTGAATTCAATCTGTAAAGAATTGAAAGCGGAGGGGTTACTGGTTGATTCTTCCGTTGATGGCGACGAGGGGCTTTGGTATGCCGAAACCAATAACTATGACGTTATTCTTCTGGATTTGATGCTGCCCAATCGAGACGGCTGGAGTATTCTCAACAAGTTACGCCATCGTGGGCATCATACCCACATCATCGTTCTAACGGCACTTGATCAGACCGAAGACCGTGTTCGAGGCCTGGACTTGGGTGCTGATGATTATCTCGTCAAGCCTTTCGCGATGGAAGAACTGAAGGCGCGTATTCGCGCGGTAAGCCGTCGTAACATTGGGCAGAAAGATCCTGTTGTCGAATTGCCTAATGGTCTGCGTGTCGATACTGCAAAGAAAGCCGTGTCAGTGTTTGAAAGGCGGATTGAGCTCACGCCCCGCGAATACGCCTTGCTTTATTTCTTCTTATGTAATCGCGATACAGTGGTTTCGCGTATGGAGATTTGGGATGGCGTTTACGAATTTCACTCCAAAGCCCAAAGTAATGTCGTTGATGTCTACGTAGCCAGGTTACGGCGAAAGCTTGATGTCCCAGGAAAAAGTCCTATCATTAAGACTAGTAGGGGCTTTGGCTACATTCTCGTAAGCAATGTCGAATAGGTTGCGGTGTTTCAATCTCTCAAGAGCCGCTTAGCGGCGGGAACCTTTATCATTCTTGTATCTATCCTTCTGGTAAGTGGTGTGAGCCTATATCAGTGGATGGCCAAGGAGCTAAACAGGCAAATGGAGAATTCACTCCGTGTTTTGGCAAAAGGCGCGGCTGCCCAAGCTTCAGTCGAGGATGATTTTCTGGAAATCTATCACAATAAGATTGACCAGTACCTGGAAAACAGTCCGGCACTTTTTCTTCAGATTTTAAATGACCGAGGTGCTGTGCTTTATGGGGCAGAGAGTGAATTGGTCGATTTTGAGTATTTGCCCGAGCAAGGCCTGGATGAGCAATGGCAAATGACTCATCTTGATGATAAGCCCATCATGGCATTGAAGTATTCTTTTGAGGCAACTCACGAATACGATCACCCATCCAGGAGTGATAAGCCTTACTACGCGGCTATCATTGCAGGCATAGACCGAACGCCTGCGCTTAAGACTCTAGCAGAATTCAGGACAATCATCATTGCCATAACGGGTCTTGGTGCCCTGATCGGGGCAGGACTATTGACGGCCCTTGCATACCTTGCGACACGTCCGCTTGACGAATTGGCCAAAAAAATTGATGCGATCGATTATCAGGATCTTAATCCACTTTCCCCAATAACTCATCTCCCTAGTGAGTGTCGCCCGGTTTTCGAGGAAATCAATTTATTGATTAACCGAGTCGATAGAGAACTGCTACGAGAGCGTGCTTTTGCGTCAAATATTTCCCATGAACTGCGGACGCCACTCACTGGGCTACGGAGTACATTGGAAGTCTCTATGAATCGTGATGTGAATGCGGAAGAGTTTCTTAAGTCCCAGCAAGTATGTTTAAAAATTGTACTGGAGACTCAAACCCTGGTCGATCGCCTCCTTCAAATGCGGCGTGTGGAATCGGGGAAGTTTACCATTGAGTCTGAAGAAGCAGAACTGGCCGAGTGTATTCAGGCTTCCTGGAACAACTTCTCTGCGCGAGCCGAGGAGAAAGACTTAACGACCACCTTTGCCATTGATGAAGTCATTCCTTTGCGTTTGCCACTGGATCTTTTTATGTCGGTCCTCAACAACCTGCTTGAAAATGCGGTAGAATACTCGCCTGAAAGTGGCAGGCTTGCGATCGAAAGTAAGCGGGAAAGTCAGCATTGGCAGTTGTGTATCGCAAACAATCAATGCAACATGACTTCAGAGACATTCGAACATATATTTGACCCATTCTGGCGCGGTGACCAATCCAGAAATGCTACAGGGTCGCATGCTGGCTTGGGGCTTTCCATCGTGAAATCTATGGTCAAATTCTGTGGCCTGACGATTACGCCTGAGCTGAAGGGAGATATTTTTAAGATGATCTTACGTGGCAAAGTCCTGGAAAACGATCAACATGGACAGCTCTCCTCAAGACGACAAATTTCGGAAATCAATCTCGGTATCGAACAACCGACAAAGTGAATCATTAAATGCATCGAAGTGATTCTCTCGTGAAATGACTAGAGTCGCGTGTGGTGAGTATCCAGCCGAATAGATAAAATCTTAGCTGGAAGGTTTTTAGGAGAAAGCTCCGAAATTCATCATTCTGTCATCTTGGATTTGGTAATCTGCACGTCTCAACGGCATCACACAGCCTATGCGAAGCACTGGCCACACATGCTTTATGGGAAGGTTCACCTATATCAGACTGAATACCCCGGTGGCTGGCTTGCCTTCCCGCGGACGCGGGATTCCCGGTTAACCTTATAAATGCTCAGCCTTCGGCTTACGATCTCGCTTCGCTCGGTACGGTAGAGATGCGACTATTCTACTATGTAATTGCAAGTTAGCTTAGGCTTCTTGCAGATGCTAAGCATTATTTCGATTACGCATTGATCGAAATAATCGAAGTAATGCAGGAATCTGATCCTAGTGAGAGGTAAACGTTTGAGCACGTTTGACGGTTATCTCAATCACCGTTATCGAAATCAAACGAGGTTAAGTAGCCGTGATCCCTTTAAAATAGTGCCTTGCGAGCTGTTAACCACTTTGGGCTAACTTCGATCAGTTCGAATTTGCAAAAGTGATTGGCAGCCCCCATTTTCTCCAAGCCTCGCTTGGTTAGAAAATGAAGTGCCCATCATAGCCTTCGGCGACGGTGGGCTGTCTGCCCTTCAGCAGGGCTTTCCCATGCGACAAAGTGGTTTGAATTGCAGCAGGTGTTTGGCTCCGCCGGTATTCCGCTTCGCTCCATGTGACGATTCCAGTCTGGGCAGCCAGGTTACCCATGCGAATTTTTGGTCCACCCATGATGCATTTGGTTCCATCGCTTTGGTAAACCGCTGAATCTTATCTGTTTATAAGTCGGCGTATCTCGCCTGTGGCCAGTGCTGGCCCAGAGAAAGTCCTTAGGGGGCAAAAGCCTCATCCATCCATTTCAGAAATGCCTTAAACCATGGCTGTTTTTCAAATCACCGATCATTAGCCAGCCGGGAGAGGAATTTACCGCGATTTGCCCTTTCTCTGCCTGAACAGGAAACCTGCGGGGATAATCATCAAAAAAACTCAAAAAGACCCATTTTCGGTGGTGCCGCCAAAAAGCAGATTTATCGAGCGATTGTACTGGTTATGCTTGCTCATGAAGGATAATCCACTGAAGAGGTTATGAGTATCTATTTGCTATCCTTTCACCGGAGGCAAAATCTCTGAAAAACTGATTTTAAACTACCAGTAGAGTCGTTCTATGCATGCGAGAGAAAATCAAACTTCTGATCGTAAAAAAGTGGATATTGCTGCTTGGGGTTACGTGTCAGCAACCCGTTTTTCCCTGAGTGTGGCCTTCCTGCAGGAGGGGTTCAAGCGTCTCACCGGTAGGGAAACCGCGCGCAAAGCAGTATTTCTAGGCATGGCATGCCTGGTCAGTTCAGGGCTGCTATCCTCATCAGCCATGGCGAATGATATGGCCGAACTGGTGAATCATCAGCCACCGGATCAGTCTGGGCCAACGCCAGTCAACATTGGGATAACCCTGCTGGATTTGTTCGAAGTCAGCGAACCGGAGCAAAGCTTTCGAGTTCGCTGCTACCTCTCCTTAAAGTGGATGGACCCGCGGCTCAGCTTTGATTCCGATGAAGCCAAGGCAACGCGTAAAGTGTACCTTGAGGAGATTGCCGGGAACAAGTTGGATCAAATCTGGCGGCCAGATATCGAATTCACCAATGAGCTGGGGAGACGCGTGATTGGAAACAGAGAATTGATCATCTACTCCAATGGTGAAGTTGAATATCGCGAGACCTTCGAGGCCACCTTTGAGGCACGCTTTGACTTGCATCAGTTTCCTCTGGATACGCAACGACTGACCATTCAAGTCGAGTCATTTGCCTATGCGGTAGACGATTTAGTCTGGAGCATCGATACGGAAAATAGCGGCATTGATGCAACAGCAAGTCTGCATCTGCTTGGCTGGAGCATTATTGATAACCTGCTCGAGGTGAAAGAACATCAGGAGGGAAAACACCTGGCCATGTTTTCGAAAGTAGAGTTCTCTTTCGAAATCGAGCGCCTTACGTTCTTTTATTTTTCACGGATTTTTTTCCCTTTTGCTTTTTTCATTCTGCTTTCAACCTGCGTTTTCTGGCTCGAGCGTGATTCTTTAGACCGACGAGTCAGCATTGTTTTTTCTGCCAACCTGACAGCGGTGGCCTTCGGCTTTGTTGTTGCACGGCAATTACCCCGCGTGCCGTATCTGACTGTCATGGACCAACTGGTGATCTCTGGCTATATAATGACCGGCGTATGTGTGGCAGCGGTGATCACGTTTGAACGATTTAAACGAGCCGGCAACGAGCATGTCTGGGCCAAAGGAAACGCCATTGCCCGGTTCGCCATGCCATTGCTCTACATCGCAGCCTGGAGCGCCGTTCTGGTCTTCAGGTAAACACACCAAGCTCAGGCTGCCCTTACCATCGAGCGAATTGGGATTGTTGTTTTTTGAGCGGGCCTTGGGTTTAAGGCGCTGTCTAAAGCCGTTTTCTGGGAATGGTTGAAGGTAATGAGCATTGCCGCAGATTTTCAAAGAGCCTCTATCTTCAATCATCATGAAACTGCTGTTTTTGTTGTTTTGGGATAACATCAGCAGCGAGCGTGAGCTGATGCGTATCGTGCAAGAGCGCTTAGATTATCTGCGGTTCCTGGACTACGGGTTGGATGATCCGGTACCGGATCATAGTGTATTAAGCAAAGCTCGGGCCCCAGCAAATCCAGGACTAGCTCATCTGCGCGGTGCAAAACATTAAAACGATCATCACGCATCATCCAAAACCCAGATCGGTGCCTGCTCCAGCGGCTATCCCTCCGGGCTTCGGGTGGTTACTTTGCTTCACCGCTTCCGTAATCACTAGCCCGGCCCTGAAGTCGTTGAAACAGCTGAACCGTCCTTTGCTCAGTGCACACGGCATAAGCCTCACTTAAACCCAGTCGGCTCGCCCCTTTGGGCAACACCTCCTCTACGTTTGACCCCTTTTATCCCCCTGATTGAAATTGCGGGCGAGGTTTGCGCCGTTTTCCAGCCCTATCCATTTATCCAACGCTAATGGCACTTGACTTTAATATGTCCCCAGGCCGAAATTTTTAAGGATCACCCACATTCCTCTTATCCCTCCATGAGTGAATTTAGCACTAACGTGTGGTTCGACAAAGAAATCAAACCACTGGAACCTTCCCTGCGTTTCTGGCTATTGAAACAGTTCAAAATTGATTCCATGGTAGACGATGTTGTCCAGGAATCTTACCTTAGAGTTTTAAAAGCACGGGAAAAACGAAATATCTCTTACCCCAAAGCTTACCTCTACCGCACAGCTAAAAACGTTGCCTTCGACTACCTCCAGAATAAGAACCATCGCCTGACCGATTCCATCGAAAGTTTTGATGGTGGTGAAACCTTGGAAGCTCTCGAAACAACCCACGAAATTGTTGATCGGAATCAGGAGATTGCCTTACTGAAAGCTGCGGTGAGGTCCCTTCCTGATCGATGCAGAGAAGTGTTTACTCTGCGCAAAATTTATGGTTTGTCCCACCGGGAAATTGCCCAACGGCTTAATATTTCCGAAAAGACTATTTCCGCCCAGATGAATATAGCCTTACGGAAATGCGCCGAATTTATTGAACGTCATTCAGATTCGAACCGACCCCCTTGTTGAATCATGAATCGTCATACCTCTAATATGGACCGATTGAAAGCAGAGGCCGCCGACTGGGTCCTTAAGGTTGAGGCGGGTCTATCGTTAAAGGAACAAGCCCAATTCAACCAGTGGAAAAAAGACCATCCCGAGGCCGTCGAATACCTTGATTTGTACCAAAGTGTCTGGACCCGCATGGATTTGCTGAAGCTGGGAAATATGGATTCTTCTAACGAACCCAACCCCCGGCTGTTCGCTTCAAAGTCCAAAGCCAACCCCAGGCAACTGTACCTTCCCGCAATCGCGGCAGCAACAGCGGCTGCTGTGATCGCAATCCTGTTTTGGGTCAAACCCTTCAGTCCGAATCAGGATACCGGAAGCTCAACTCCCGCCATACATTTTCTTGCCTATTCTGATTCGGATTATTTCGAATTACCCGATGGCTCTACCATTGAACTCAATGCCGAGACCGAATTGAAGTATCGGTTTACTGAAGACACCCGGGATTTCTGGGTTTCTGGCGGCGAGGTTTATTTCACGGTGGCAAAAGACCCGCATCGGCCCTTTAATGTCTTCGCGGATGGCACCCTGATCCAAGCCATCGGAACCGAGTTCAATGTAAAATTTGCACAAGACCGGATCGAAATCATGGTAACGGAGGGCCGAGTTCAAGTTACACCAACCTATCCCAGGAACCCCGGCGAATCTAACCTGGATACCCCAACATCCATACAAGCTCAGAAAGTAGAAGCAAATCAACGGGCAACCATTCATTCCAGCCGCAATCCCATTGAACCGGAAATTTCTCCTGTCTCTTTCGAAGAAGTGGATCAAACCCTTTCCTGGAAACCCGTGACTCTTAGATTTTCGGATACATCCTTGCTGGAAGTGGCAAACGCATTCAATCAACACAACCATACCCAACTGGTTATTCAGGACGACTCCCTGGCGCAGGAAAAAATTGACGTGACCTTTCGCTCTAACAAGTTGGAAGGTTTTGTTCGATTAATAAAAGCTACCTATGAGGTTAATTCCCGGCGTGAAGGAAATACGATTATCCTTTTCAGGGAACTATAATTTGCTCCACCCAAGCCAATCCTTGATTGGCATCATCATCATCCAATTTTACGGAGTTCATTTTTCAGACTGAAAAGAAAGAGTTGTGCCAATTGGCTTAAGAAATACCTCTGTTCAGCTGGCAGACTCTTGAATTGCGGCCCCGTTTTTCGATTTTTTTCACAGAATATTGGACGTTTCCATGAGAAATTTCCCAATG
>JANQKZ010000018.1 GCA_028280845.1 Opitutales bacterium
TAGAGCAATCTGCATTTAAATTGAGGCGCTGGTGGGCTCAAACAGGGGAGCAGCGCAAGGCGGTTTGGCACGTAGCGCACGGGACGTGCGTAAGTGCCAAACTAACACCGCGATCTCCTCTGTTTCAGCCCATCCCTTTGGGACCTTGCGCTTTTGGCCGGCAACAGCGTTCCCTCCTTAGCCAAAGCCCTTACAGGGATTTCCGCTAAGGAGGCGCCTCGTTGAACGACCAAAATCGCAAGGCCAGCGCGTCAATTTAAATGCAGATTGCTCTAGGAGTTAAGCCGGGTTTCGTGTGGCTTCCAAAAGCCCGTATCGAGGGCGTAGCGGATGAGTTCCGGGGTGCTGTGGGTCCCGACCTTTCCCATGATGTTTTTGCGATGGGTCTGAACGGTGCTGGAGCTCAGGCCGACCATCTCCCCAATTTCCTGATCTGAGTAACATCCCCCAATGAGCGATAGGATTTCCTGTTCGCGCGGGCTGAGTATTTTCTGGAAAGCTGTCGGTTGGGAAATCAATCGCTCCCGGATGCTCAAGATTTTCTCAGAAAAGTAAGTTTTTCCTGCGGCCACCCGTTCAATACCTTTGGTCAGGGAGTCGAGTGTCTGCGTGGATTTATCGATAAAGCCGTTGAATCCTATTTCGAACACCCGGTGAACTGTGAGGGGGTCCTCCTCAGACGAGATGGCAATCAATTTCAATAAGGGGAACTCCGCTCGCAAGTTCTCAGCTACGACCAGGCCGGACATTTTCGGAATGAGGAGATCCAATAACACCAGGTCCGGTTTCTTTTCCCGACATACCTGGATCGCCTCCAGGCCATCTGAAGCAATGTCGAGGATCTCGTAACCAAATTGCTTCGTGGCAATGGTGGCGAGCAACTGTTGGAAGAGGACCTGATCCTCGACGACGACGATTTTTAACTTCGGTGTTGGCATCCCAATAAGGGAGACTGCTGGGAGGGAAAATGGGTTCTACCTAAATTTAGGTAGTTTTCAGGGGGGGCCGTCCAGAGAAAAAATACTAGGGTAAATCCCTCGCACCATGAGTTTGTATTCCATGTCACCGCCGGAATTGGGGGAAATTCTCCCCTTGGCCCGGACCTACGCCCACACCCTAAGGCATAGCCATGCCCAGTGTGGATCTCATTGGACGGAAAACTCGGTACCCCTCATCCGCTCGTTCCGGAAAGGAAAGGTGGAAGGGGTGTTGTTCAATGAGCAGACGGTTATGATTTGGAGCCAGGAGTTTAGAGATTTCGTTAAATTCAACAAGGAAGACCGGGATATATACCTCCAGGGGGGATCCTGGATATACCTGGTCCTCGATATCGAGGGGATTTCGGCCAAACTGGAAGCGGTAGCGTTTGAGCAAATCGAGTTACAGGATTCATGGGTGATTGGGGTTTCTCCAAATTGGTACCGCGCACTTTATCTGGCCATCCGGCATGAGGGACAACGAAAGCAGGTTTTGGCGGGTTAACGTCCAAAAATAAGGGAATTTTTTCGTTTCGAATGTGGGGTTAAGCTTGCATGGTTAGGCCCGTGGAAGCAAAAACAAATCTCCGGGCAGGGATAATAGGGAGCGGGTTCATCGGGCCGGTGCATGCTGAGGCTCTGAGACGAAACGGGATCGAGGTCCTCGCATGTTGTGGGTCGGACTCCGCTATTGAGATGGGAAAGCGCCTCAATATCCCCCATGTATTTACGGGATATGACTACCGTTCCATGTTGGCCATGGATGAGCTGGACGCGATCCATATCACCTCCCCCAATCGGTTCCATCGGGAAATGGCCCTGGCCACCTTAGCGTCTGGCAAGCATTGTATTTGTGAAAAACCGCTCGCGATGAACGCTAAGGAGTCGGCCGAAATTTTAAAAGCGGCGGAGGAATCCGACCGTATCTTTGCGGTGAATTACAATATTCGGTTTTATCCGGCGGCCCTTCACTTGCGCGGGTTGATTCAAGATGGAGAGCTGGGGGATATCATTCATATTAACGGGTCCTATATGCAGGATTGGCTGCTCTATGATACCGACTTTAACTGGCGTCTGCTTCCGGAGGAGGGAGGTAATCTCCGGGTGGTTGGCGATATCGGGTCCCACTGGATGGATTTGGTTACCTTTGTTACGGGTCTGTCTATTGAATCGGTTTATGCCAGTCTGGGGCGTTATCACGACACACGCAAACGACCGCTTGGCCAGGTAGAAACCTTCAGTGGGGAGGCAAAAGCCGATCAGAACTGGGAGCCCTATTCAGTTAAGACCGAGGATTATGGAACGGTGCTCCTTAAGTACGGAAATGGGGCTCTTGGCAATATGTCGGTGTCTCAAGTGGCTTGTGGTCGCAACAATTGTGTCCGACTCGAGGTGTATGGTTCCAAGCAATCGGCCTGGTGGGATTCGGAGGATCCTGAACGAATAGTGCTGGGGCACCGGGGCCAGCCCAATGAACTTTACCTTCGAGACCCCTCTTATCTTCATCCCTCGGCCCGCCATCTGACCGATTATCCTGGAGGTCATACGGAGGGCTTTCCGGATACCTTTAAAATGCTATATCGAGAGATATATCGCGCGATCGCGGAGGGGGGGACCGGGTCTTACCTCTTTGCCGGTGCGAAAGCAGGCCATGAGGAGATGCTGGTCCTGGATGCAATTGAGGCCAGCGCTCGAGAGCAGGCCTGGGTCGATCTTTAAATTCCTTTGTTTCAAATCCACTGTAATCCCCAAGAAGCCCCCCACTATGAAATTAGGTTTTGTAAGTGCTATCTTGCCTGAGTTGAGTCTAGACGAGGTTTTAGAATTTGCCTCCAGGCATGAATATACCTGTGTCGAGGTCATGTGTTGGCCGGTAGGAAAAGCGGAACGGAAGTATGCCGGTGTGACGCACATTGATGTGGTCGATTTTGGAGAAAAAGAGGCTGAGCAGGTCCAAAGTCTGGTGGAGAAACACCAGGTCTCCATCTCTGGGCTGGGTTTCTACCCAAATATTTTGTCGGCCGATCAAGCCTACGCCCAGGATTGCGTGGTTCACCTGAAGCGGGTGATGGATGCGGCGAAGCTTCTGGGTATTCGAAATGTAAATACATTTATTGGAAATGAACATACCCTGGGAGTGGAAGACAATTTCGCCGCATTCCTCAAAATCTGGCCCGACATTGTGAAATATGCGGAGGATCTGGATTTGCTCCTGGGAATTGAAAATTGCCCCATGCTCTTTTCCGGTGACGAATGGCCTGCGGGAAAGAATCTGGCCTATTCGCCAGCCATCTGGAGAAGGATGTTTGAGGCAATTCCTTCCGATCATTTCGGGCTGAATTTCGATCCCTCTCACTTGGTCTGGCAGATGATGGATTACATTGGCCCGATCCATGAATTTGGAGATAAGATATTCCACTTTCATGCCAAAGACATCAAGCTTGACTATGATCGTTTGGCCGATGAGGGCATCCTGGCGCTCTTCTGGAGCACGCCCAAAATTCCCGGCTATGGCGAAGTGGACTGGGATAAGGTATTTTCGGCTCTCAGCGACACCGGGTTCGATGGATCCGTGTGTGTGGAAATCGAAGACGATGCCTTTGCTCCTGAGCTGGACAAGCGTAAACAATCGCTCCGTGTATCGCACGAGGTGCTGAAGCGGTATTTTGCCTGATTTTAAGGTCCGATGCATACCTTGCTGATTATTACAGGAATTGTGATGGCAGCTTCCAATGCTTCGGCTCTCCCTTATGATGGGGCGCAAGTTCCCGACTATTCTCTGCCGGACCCCTTGCAGATCCCCGGGGGGAATCCTGTTTCCACCTTGGATGCATGGGAATCTCTCGTGAAACCTGCTTGGCGTTCCCTTTTTGAACAGGAGATGTATGGAATCATTCCTGCGGAGGGGGTACGCCTAACAGTTGACCTTGCTTACGAAAATCCGAATGCGATAGATGGGCTGGCTCACCTCCGGGAAGTGCGCTTGCGGCTGGAACGGAATGGAAAGGTTCAGGATGTCTACATGCTGGTGCTCACACCCAAACAGAGTGATCGAGCCACGCCCGCTTTTGTTGGGTTAAACTTCGCGGGGAATCACACCGTGGTTGATGATCCCGGGATTCGTATACCCTCCGGGTGGGTTCCAAATCGGCGAGATTTGGGTATCGAGGATAATCGAGCCTCTTCCGCCCACCGGGGAAAGATGAATCGCCGGTGGCCGGTGAGGCAAATCCTGTCCAGGGGAGTCTCCCTTGTGACGGCCTATTCCGGAGATATTGATCCCGATTTTGATGATGGTTTTACCAATGGAGTTCATGGATTGTTTTCGGACCGGCCACGCGATCGGTCAAGCTGGGGAACCCTGGCCGCATGGGCGTGGGGACTGTCGAGAATGATGGATGCTTTGGAGGATCATTCCTGGGTAGATATCAGCCGAGTTGCAGTTATTGGTCATTCCCGTATGGGAAAAGCAGCACTCCTGGCCGGTGTCATCGACTCCCGATTTTCTTTGGTGATTTCGAATCAGTCCGGATGTGGCGGGGCTGCCCTGTCCCGGCGTCGATTTGGAGAACGGTTGAAGCAAATCAACAGCAACTTTCCTCATTGGTTTTGTGAAGCCTTTCACACCTATAACGCGAGGGAGTCCGAGCTCCCATTTGATCAGCACATTTTCGTTTCCCTGGTGGCGCCTCGGCCGGTTCTCATCGGGAGCGCTGAGGAGGATCGCTGGGCAGACCCCCAGGGGGAGTTTCTTTCGCTATACCATGCAAACCCGGTATATCGTTTGTATGGCCTGGAAGGACTCCCTCATGGGCAATTTCCCACGGCCAATGGAGAGGTAGCCGGACACAATTTCTACCATATCCGGGAAGGGAGACATGACCTCACCGAATATGATTGGGTTCAGTATCTATCCTTTGCAGGCTCGTTTTGGAATGAAGCCGACTGAATACGGACTTCGATTGTTCAGACCTGACCGGCTGCTCTGCATGGTCCTGGCCGGGTGGCTTTTTGCTTTTTTCCCAGTAAGGGGAGGCCCCGGTGTCCCCGTGTACCCGGGGGATCAGTGGGAAGCCGCTACTCCGGAATCAGTAGGGGTGGACGCCGACTTATTGCAGGATGCGCTAGATTACCTGCACTCTAAATGCGGCCAGGATGGCTTGAGTGAGCTGCTCCTGGTACGACACGGCAAGGTGTTTTATGCCGGGGA
Organism: Opitutales bacterium; assembly: GCA_028280845.1. Lineage (GTDB taxonomy): Bacteria > Verrucomicrobiota > Verrucomicrobiia > Opitutales > JABSRG01 > JANQKZ01. The sequence continues at coordinate 5,188 of JANQKZ010000018.1, forward strand.
TCGGGTGGACCGGATGCACAATGTCTATTCCTGCACTAAGTCCATAACGAGCACCCTTCTTGGGCTCTTGATCGCCTCCGGTCAGTGTGGGATTGATGATCCGGCGGCGAAGTATGAGCCACTTTTGGAAGCATATTATGGTAAGGTGACTTTGCGGCATTTTGCCACCATGACTTCAGGTTATAGTGCCAAGGGTAGGAGCCGCTGGGGAGCGGACAGTGAGGACTGGTCAAAGACACCCTTTGCCCCAGATCATCCCCTGTTTCAGGCGGGGGAAGCTTATGCCTATTGGGATGAGGCACAAATGATGTTTGGGCGTGTGCTTACCCGGATTGCAGGTGAGCGGCTTTCCACCCTGTTCAACCGGGAAGTGGGTGCGAAAATTGGTTTGGGGGAATTTGAATGGTGGTATGAGGAAACCCTGAATGGGATTCCACTCGATAACGGGTGTAGCGGAATCTCAGTGACCGCGAACCAGCTGGCGCGCTTTGGGTATCTGTTTTTACGTCAGGGGAATTGGAAAGGGGAGCAGGTGATTTCAAAGGATTGGGTAAACCAGGCCACACGGCCCCAGGTGGGGTCTATGCACCCGCTGGCAGACACCGACCGGAAATCGACTGACGGTCGCGGGCGCTATGGGTTTAATTGGTGGACGAATGGAAACCACCCGGATGGGGGGCTTTGGATGCCAAACAGTCCGGTTGACCTGTATTACATGAGCGGTTTGAACAACAATATGTGTTTTGTGCTTCCTGGTTGGGATATGGTGGTGGTTCGCATGGGAGAGGATGGCAATCCTCCGGAAGGTAAACACGTGGTTTACAACCGGTTCTTTGAGCTCTTGGGGAAGGCTCTGGTCGAAGGAAAATAGCAATGCTTAAAGAAAACCCCGAATCTGTGCGGGAACAGATCCACCAACGTCGTTGGTATCATGCCTTTGATTTTGGAAATGGGCTTGAAGTCGACGGGGTAAAAAAGCTTTGGGTTCTGGAAAAAGAGTATGACCTGATATTTAAATACCCGGTTGAAAGAAAGACGGTTATTGATGTGGGGGCCTGGGATGGTGCATTCAGTTTTGAAGCCAAGAAACGGGGCGCGTTGCGCGTGTTGGCTACGGACCATTATAGTTGGAGTGGACCGGGTTGGAGTGATCAGGACGGGTTCAATCTGGCCAGGCAGCTCCTCAATCTAGAGGTAGAGGATAAGGATATAGATCTTCCAGATATCACTCCGGAGTCTGTCGGGATGTTTGATGTCATGTTCCTCCTGGGTGTGTTCTATCATCTGAAGAATCCCCTGGAGTCCATCCCGCTCCTTACCCAGGTTGTCAGCGAGCGCCTGGTTCTGGAAACGGTGATCGACCCGGAAGTGGAAAAACTGACCAGGCCGGCAATGGTCTACTATCCGGATGTGGAATTAAATCAAGATGTGACCAATTGGTGGGGCCCCAATTCCCTGATGGTCATACAACTCTTGAAGGGATGCGGTTTTCAGCGCATAGAATACTTCCCGTCCCCCATACATCTGGAGCGCGGGGTGTTCCATGCCTGGAAAGGGTAGGTCGCCGGGGCGGCGACCCTCCCTGAGCCATTATTTCTTATTGTGAGAGAGGGAAGACCGAGCTACTGCAGCTCTGACTTTTCGCCGTATTCGTAGAGACCAATGGCTGCCCCATGCGGATCGGTGATCATGGCAAATCGGCCTTCGGGGAGTGGGGTGGCGCCCATGATGATCTTCGCTCCGAGACTTTCCGCTTTTTGCAGGGAGGCCTCAATATTTTCCACAGTGACATAGTTCGTCCACACAGAACAAGGTGAGTCAAAGTCCGGGGGTTGAACTACCCCCGCAACGGGAACTTTGCCAACGCGGAACATCGTATAGTTGGTGTCGCCCATGGGCATCTCTTCCACTTCCCAGTCGAAAAGACCTACATAAAAGTCGCGGCTTTCCGCTGCATTAATCGATGAGAGCTCATTCCAGCTGATCATGCCGGGGATGCGGTGTTCGGGGTTTCCAGTGTATTCTTCTTCGCTCATGAGTGATAGAGGTTGGGGTTATTGTGAGTGAGGGTTGAACTATTAGGCTGAAATGAAGGAGCCGTCCATTCATAACCGATATCTGTTGCAAAAGATTTACAGGATGCCCCCGGCGCCTGACAGATTCGTCTAACGATTTTGACCTTTTCCCACAGAGCCTGGGCAATGATTGCTGATTCTGCAGATTATGGGCAATGGAAGCGTGGGCTACGCTCAACCGGGTTGATATCTTCTACTGGTATCTTTTCCATGAAAATTGGATGACCCATCGGTCTTGCCGTTTCGCTTGGGTTATTGGATGCCTTTGGACTTGTTGCCAATGTGGAACAGGGCCCCGAAACTATCCATGGTCTCCCATTGCTTATGAGCTGGATTCCCGCCGGGGTCGCAGTCGTCTCTGCTGCCGCTGTCCTGCTCTACCGTATCACGCCCGAGATGGAGAAAGAAATGGCGACCGCTTTCTCTACCGGACACAACAAGGCAGACGACGCGAGAGAAGTATCCAAGGGCCAATACAGGTGCTATGCTTCAATGACGATCAGTTCGTGTAAATCGAGCTTTTCGATTTCAATTTCCAGTCTTCCTTCACGATAGCGCCAGTCGAGCTCATTGTTTCCGTAGGCCGAGTAGACCTGCTTCGGCTCAGTCCGCAGGATAAGAAAAGCAGACACATTGAAGAGGGGCACCACATCTTCAATAATCTCAATCGGTTGGTTCCCTCGCCAGCCATTGACCTTGTGCCCGCGCAATTGGGGTTGACCATAAAGGAGGTGAAGCAGGTAGCGGCCTTTTCTATCGTCCCGCATGAGGCTGAGTCGTCCGCTAGAAGGCAACCCGGCTCCCACTCGGCGATGGGGCAATAAACGGTTGAGGGCCCCGCGAAAGGCATACTTGAGCAAGGGCTGCCCGGTATCCTGGTAGGATTCAAATATAGGGTGGGCGAAATAGAGGATGGCGTCGGTTGCGATTACAGGGTCAAAATCTGCATCTTGGGTGTCCCGGTAGGGCGCATGTTGATGAGAGCAGAAATGCTCCCACGTCCGATTAAAGTAGGGCGCAAAGCCATCGGCCAGGACTACACTGCCTTCCTGAGCCTTCACTTGCACGGCCTGATGGTAAACGACGAATGGCGCCTCAACCAAATCCTGGTCAAACGCCGGCTCGAACTGGACAAAGTCCGGGACGTATTCCCGAACCCCTGAGCAGGTCGCAGGAAAGTTGAGGCCAAAGTTCTGCTCGTCCCGGCGAAGTAAGGACCGCCCCGAAGCAATTAACTTGCCCCCGTCAGCGACAAAGCGTGAAAGCTTGTTCTCCAAATTCTGGTCGAGGGTGATGGCATCTGGGAGAACAATCAACTTGTAGTGGGCAAAATCCTCATCCACATCAATTACGTCAAACATCTCCTGAAGCTCGAGCAGCATGCGCGCCGCACCCGCATCCATGGAATCGACATCCCTCGTGTGGTGGATGCTTTCCGCGCTCAGGAGGGCAATTTCAGAAACAGGCCTGGCGTCTTTCAGGTAAGCTTCGATTTTGCTGATACGCTCATAGGCAGGCGCAATGATGTCATACGTGGCGGTTTCTAACGTTCCTCTTGGATGCAACTGATCTCCAATGGAGCACCGTGCGCCGAAGGCCACCATCTGCGCACATTCATACTCCAGGGCAATAGGGCGTTTATACCCGCCGAACTCTCCCCACATGGTGTGGAACTTCCCCGTCATTCCAAGGAAGGGCTTATCCATGGTCGCCGCATACTTTGCGCTGATAGGGAAGTGGTCGTAGCCCCATCCTCCCGTGGGCAACGATTCCAATTCAAAGTGGGTGAAACTTTCAAACCAATGCCGGGAGCCACGGGGAAGGTGGCCACTGTTGTGAAAGATGCGCAGATCCGGCTTCACGGCATGAAGGGCCTGCTCAAATCGCTTGAAGAAGGATAAAATGATCTCCCAGTCATTGGTTAACCGATCTTCCCGCTTCGATGGGTCTAAACCGGACTGCCGCATGCGAGTGAGTGATCGAGGACTCACGTCTTCCCATTGCAGGAGAATATCCATGAACAGGCCAGGGGGGGCGTAGCGTTCTACCACCTCAATCGATTGGGCGATGATACGCTCCACGAGTGCATCGTGAACGAGTGAAAGGGGGTGCCATTGCGGGCTGAATTGGTTCATATCGGCGTCTCCGCCGGATTCGCCCAGGGCCTGGAAGGGGCCATGCTCCGCCCGCATCACTCGCCACTCTGGATGCTCGTGTGCCGTTAGCTCATCCCATTGCACCGTGATATAAACCGGGGTCTGAATCCCTCGTTCGGCGCAGGCTTGAATCATATCCCCCAATAAATCGGGTCGCTCCAGCTCGGGATGGGGTTTACCGATTTGGGTGGGGTAGTATGACCAGCCATGGTGGCATTTCGCAAACAGTGTGACGGAATCCACGTTTCCGCGGACCAGGGTGTCGGCGAACTGATTAGCATCAAAGTCCGCCCCCACACCCTGGATAAACTCGGAAGTATGGAAATCCAAATGGATTTGGCGAAAGGGGAAGTGGGAATTCATCATGATAAACGTTGAACTCGATCAGTGGAGCAAGAGCAGGAGAAGGAAGCTCAGTAAACGAGATTATCCGCAAAAACAATGTCTTCGAATTCATAGCCGCCTTGAGCCTGCTTGCCCGGTTTGGCCATGATGACGTTGTCGATGATACGGGTTCCCTTGGTTCGGCCCAGTTCAATCTCATACTGACTATTGCCCCGCTGACTGTTGTGGATGAGGGTATTTCCTACAATATCAATGGAGTTGCTTTCGTAGACATTGATGCCCCGGCCGCCGTTTTCAAAACAGATGTTATCCTTCACCAGGATTCGACCCGTATAGGGCTCCGTCCCGCCATCTTCCAGAATGGCTTGGTCGATGCGGAGGGCGTCGAGGATGATCCCATTGCCGTCGGAGTAGGTTTTCGTTATCCAGAAACGGACTTTATTGTCATTTCGATAGCAGCGGTTGCGTTGAATGACAGTCCGGTAGACATCCTGGCGATGATCAAAGTTCGCGCTCTCCCAAACCGAAATACCACTTTCACCCCATGGAGAGAAATAACTCGTATTAAAGATTTCGTTATCTTCAATCAGGAGGTAGTCGCCTCGAGCCACCGCTATTCCACCCCCTGCAGTGTGATAGATTCTACAGCGCCGGACGACGACATGGTGCGGGTAGCCTCCTCGGCCTTCCCCCGGCAAACCCTCTATCCTTATGCCTACCCCAAAATAGCGGTATTCCCGTTCCTCTGTGTTATCAAATCGCTCCCCATAGGCGATGGCCTCAGCGGGTTCAATTTTGTCGCTTTCTCCATAAAACTCGATGCCTTCCAGGATCAGGTAACGTACGCCTTGCAGGGAGAGCCCTCGTTGGCTGTTAAATTGAATGATCGGGCGCTCACCTGGGTAGTTGGCAATTCGAATCCAGTTCTCCGGAGTGCCATGGGCACGAATAAAAGCCAGGGCATCTGGATGGGTGCCTGTATATACACCCCCCCGGAGCAAGAGGGTGTCCCCGGGCTGGAGCCGTTTGGCGGCTTCCTCGATGCTGGCCATGGGCGCATCTTTGGTTCCAGGGGCGTCCGGTTCTCCGTCAGGGCTGACGAAGATAACCGCTCCGTGGATACCCTGAGGCTGAATGTCGTGAGTTAACAAGGATTCGCGAACGGCATCACCGCCTTCAAAGCTGATGGAAGGAGTAGACTCCTGGTTCTCAGCGTCCAGGAGGGCTGGACTCAGTCCCAGGAGCCACGAGGCCAACACCAGGATTCCGGTGGGAAACAGATTTTCGTTTTTCATATTCATCGGGCTTGCTCAGAGGCGGTTATGGCAAAGGTCCAACAAGGTTTGAACCTGGATCGTTCCAGCACACATGACCGTATCGGCTCCGCCGTAGTATACTTTGACTTCGCCATCGTCTTCGACCACGGCTCCGGTGATGAAGCAAACACTGGGGGTTTGTCCATGCAGCTCGTAATCAGCCATGGGGGTGAGGATGGGTTTTTCCGAAACGGCAATGACCCGGGTCGGGTCGTTCAGGTCGTGCAGGCACACGCCGGATTGGTAGACATAGTGAGATTTGCATTGAGTCCGGACCCCATGAAAGAGGTTGAGCCAACCCTCCGGGGTTTTGATCGGGGCACATCCGCCGCCGACTTTGGCCCAGGCCCACCGAACCGCGGTATTTTTCAGGGCACACTCGCTCTGTCCCCAGTGGATCAAATCGGGTGAAAAGGAAATCCAGATATTCCCCCCATCCCAAGAGGTCATGGGGCGATCGAAGCGGGCGTAGAGGCCATTTATTTTTTCTGGAAACAGGATACCATTTCGGTTTCCGGGGTCGGAGACAAAGCCCAGCCATTCGAAGTCTTCGAAGTCGGTGGTTTTGAGCAGGCTTAGCCGGCAATCATATTCGCTATGGCAGGCGTGCATGATGTAGTACGTCTCGCCGATCTGGGTGATACGGGGATCGTAGTAATTGATCGAGGCATACTTTTGAAAGCGGGGATCCTCCTCAGGCATCTGGATGGGCTTTTCACGGGGCGTGAAATCGTAGCCATCCTCGCTGTCGGCAATCCAGAAGTAGGGCTTGAGCGCGCTGTCCTCCAGACGGTTGAGCATGAGGTATTTCCCTCGAAAGCGGATCACTCCCGAATTGAAACAATGAAGGATATGATACTCATCGGGAAAATCTTTTCCGGTTAAAATCGGGTTGCCTTTGTAACGGCGAACAAAGGATGCGTTGCTGTAATTCATGATGAATGCCTATCCGGGAAGGGATGTCGGCGGTGTCGTGTCTAGTTCAGGGAATTGGATTCGGTTCCTGAAAAATTATTTGGAAACCTATCCCAAAACCGAGCTTTTTACAGAAGTCTGCTGGACATGCGCAAGCGCCTTCGCAAGCTACAGCGAGACAGGAGCAGAGCCCCTACATAATGAAACCTGAACTGATGCGAAACAGGACGACTGGGAAGTAGTTCCACCAGTTTTAGGAGCGTGAGCTGAGGATATCTCGCTCGTAGGCTTGAATCGGTTCCAGGAAGTCTCCATCGGCCGGGACGCCTTTCATCTCACAGTAATGGTTCCAGACGGCGCCGAAGGGGAGTGACTTTATGGATTCCTGTAGGGCGAGCCGAGCGCTGTAGTCGCCGGCATTTTCCGCCTCCCTTAATCTATCGGTGGGTTCGAGCAAGGCGATCATCAGGGCGCGTTGCATGTTGCGGACGCCGGTCACCCAGGCGGTGATCCGGTTGATACTGGCATCAAAGAAGTCGAGGCCGACATGGGTGCGATCAAGGAAGCCGTTGACAACCAGTTCCCGGGCGATGGCCAGGAGGTCGTCATTCAGGACGATGACATGATCGCTATCCCAGCGGACTCCTCGACTGACATGGGTGAGCAGGCGGGGGATGAAGGGCATGACCGCTGAGATCTTGTCCGCAATAGATTCGGTGGGGTGGTAGTGGCCCGCGTCGAGGCAGAGAACCGTCTGGTTTTTGACTGCATAGGCCAGGTAAAACTCATGGGATCCCACAGTATAGCTTTCTGCGCCCAGTCCGAACAGCTTGCTTTCAACTGCATCGAGCAGGTGGGCCTCATCGAAAGCCGGTTCCAGGCATTGGTCCAGCGAATCGATAAGGCGTTCCCGCGGGGCTAGCCGATCGGCCGGGGTATCTTTCATTCCATCTGGAATCCAGATATTATTGACGCAGGGGCTTCCCAGTTGTTCGCCGAAGAAGGCCGCAATTTCACGGCAGCGGTGGGTGTGGGCAATCCAGAAGTCACGGATTCCCTTGTCCTGGTGGGAGAGGGTAAACCCATCGGCTGCTTTGGGATGGCTGAAGTAGGTGGGATTGAAGTCGATCCCGATCCCTTCGTTTTTAGCCCAATCCACCCAGGTCTGAAAGTGTTTGGGTTCGATCGCATCCCGCTCCACCGGCGCACCGGCGTTGTCGAGGTAACTGCCGTGCAGATTAAAGCGGTGTTTGCCGGGGATGAGGCTCAGGGCCCTGGAAGCATCTTGCTGGAGCTCTTCGATGCTGCGGGCCTTACCCGGATAATTTCCGGTCGCCATGATGCCCCCGCCCGTGATACCATCAGCGTTTTCGAATCCGCCCACGTCATCGCCTTGCCAACAATGGACCGAAATGGGGGTGGCTTGGAGTTGAGCCAAGGCGGCTTCTACATCGACGCCATAGGCGGCGTATTCTTCTTTGGCGAGGGAGTAGGAAGTATCCGAATTCATGGTACGATTTGATTATGAAAGGTGAACTGTTAGCTGTGAAATGTGGGTGTGGTGTATGAAAGTGAAATGTGAATTGGATTTTACTTCAAAGTGGGTGCTCTATTCACAGCTCACAATCCCGGTGTTAGCCGTATGTCAGTGCCTGTTCAGTCGTGCGCAGGTCGCGGTTCAGGGGGCGGTGTGGTTTAATGTTCTGGTTTTGGAGGACAGCGTGGTAGGCACGCACGGCCTCTTCGGGAGAGACTTCACCGTTCACGATGAGGCGCAGGAATTGAATAAAGGCGAGGGGGTGCTCAGATAGGTTGATTTTTCGCCCGAAGAGCGCAACCCGGGCTCCATATTTTCGCGCATCGTGAATGAGTTTAAAAGCATCGAGGGTAGTCCCCGCACTACCGCCCAAAATACCAACCACCAGTTGGGGATCATAGGCGACGAGCTCTTCGAGGGGACCGGGGCCATTGTAGGGAATTTTAAGAAAGACCGGTCGCCCGGCCTGAGTCACACCAGCCAGGCTGCGGATGATGTGGTCATTGAGGAACCCGGCGATCTTTTTGTCCGGGATTCCTGCATTCACATTGGGGTTAAAGACCTCGAGGAAATAACGGAATTGCTTTTGCTCCGCCTCGATCCGGAAATCATGGAAGGCCTGTAGTGAGCGGTAGTCCCATTCGATGTCATTGGTAAAGGTGATGGAGTATAAACCGAGGTCTGCTCCGATGAAGGGTTTCGAGTGATCCGATTCGAGATGGCCGTATTTAATATGATCCAGAGTGGCAGACCGGAAGGACCGGGACGGATGGTGGGTCGGATATTTCCCTCCGCGTACGACCCAGACGTCGGTGGTGTCATTGGCCCGGGCCGCCGGCGTGACAGGCGATCCCTCAAACAGCTGTTCCTGCATGGCCAGTTGTTCCAAGTTGGAGGCGGAGAGCAGGACAATATCGACAAGGCCCTGCTGAATTACCTCTCGAATTTGAACCCGATAATCTTCAAGGGTCTGAAAGCACCCTTCGGATTCGTTAAAAGGGTGAGGGCATTTCTCCCCACGAGTTGGCCCGGGGGCCTGGATGCCAAACGCCATATCCGCATCCTTCGCATCGGCGATGATGAACTCCTTGCACCCATGCGGGTCGGCATGGATGGCGGCAAGTTTGGTGTCTAATGACTTCGTCATTGGAATTGTAAATTGTGAATTGTGAATTGGGGACTCATGGTTTCCCCCAGTTCACCCTCATATTTCACGAATCACATCAATGTTTTCCCTCCATCCAGACGGGGACGGCCATGAACCAGACGAGGGTGGAGGCCAGGAGCAGGATCTTCATGGCGGGGTCGGCAATAACCCCGAGGGAGAAGAGGATAGGGGCGAGGATGGATCCCGCCCAGCCAACTATACAGATGGGAAGGGCCAGGTGCTTTCCTTTTTGAAAGAAGGTGCTGAAAACCAGGAAAAGGACACCGCAGGCCAGCCATGCGGGGAAGGCCGTGAAAGCTGTAAAGACATCCGTTGTAGTCCAGATGTAGGCCGCACCCATGATGGGAAGCAGCCAAGCCCAGAGGACGGCCAAATTGAAGGCGGAACCAGTCTTTTCCGCATAATCGGGTGAGAGACCCATCCGCTTGGTCACATAAAAATCGAAGAAGATAATGGCGCCTATCGGGGCTAGAATCGTTCCGTAGATTCCCACAAAATCGAGGAGCTTCATGGCGAAGGCCGGAAACATCCCTGCGACGGTCGCAAGGAGGCCGGCCATCAGGGTCATGGTGAAGCGTTTGGATTTGGGAAAGATTCCCTGAAAGGCGAGGCCTGCCCGGTAAATCGTAGGATTGGCTGTGGTCCACCCGGCAATGACCACGCAGACCAGACCGGCGAAACCCAGCGCGTCGTTCACCATCGGTCCGGGTGCATTGGAGGCTCCCTGCCCGTAGCGTTGCAGGGCGAGGGCAAAGAGCAGTGACGCTGCGACCCAGGCAATGTAGTGACCCAGGAACATGCCGGCGGCTGAGGCCCAACCATAGGAAGGTTTCTTCGCGAACCGGAGAATAGACAGGTCCGACATACCAATATGCATGGCGGCGTTAGCCAACCAGGAAAAGAAGATGACTCCCCAGAGTCCGATCTTACGTTGGCCTTCAACGGGGACCCCGGTCCAGATATCGTTGAGCGCGGTGGAATCCAACTTCGGCAGGGTGACCAGCCCGCATCCGATAAAGATGAGGATCATCCAGGGAGCGGCGAGGTTGGCCAGTTTGGCCACGGAGTCATACCCAAAGGCAGCAACAATGGCGACGACCAGGCCAATCGCTATCACCACGAGAACCCACGCAATACCCGTTGGGTAAAGATCACTCAGGCCCGGCATCTGCACATTGAAGAAGATGCCTACTGCTGTGGCAGAGACCGTAATCATGGCCCCGGCGAGGATGCAGAACAATACTCCATTGGCGAGGTTGTAGACCTTGACCAGGCCGGGCCCCGCAATCTTTTCCAGCTGAAAATATAAGGTCATCCGTTTGGCCGTCGCGATGGGTGCGCAGAGGTAGCGCCAACTCAAGACGGCCAGCAGGTTGCCAACCAAGAGGCCCACGAGCAGGTCGAAGGCACTGACTCCCCAGGCGACGAAGAGGGGGCCGATCATGAACTCGGTGCCGGCGGTATGTTCACCGGCATACATGCCCCAGAAACTTCCCGGGCCTTTCAGAGCTTTTTCCGGAACAGGCTCGCGTTCATATTCGCTGGTCGTGGGAGGTGGGGGTGTTTGAGGTTCCATAACAGGGGTAGGGGGCTGAGGTATGTGAATGCGGGCAGGGGTGAGGGTAAAGTTAGGCGAGCACGACGTTGACGTTCTGTTTTTTGATGGTTCTGACCAGGTCTTTGTCCGCCTCCTTGTTCGTCACCAGGATGTCTACCTCATCCCAAGGGCAGAGAAAACTGAACGACTGTCGTCCGATTTTAGTGTGGTCCATACAAAAGATAATGGTTTGGGCAGAGCGGATCATGGCCTTCTGTTGTTCCACCATGAGAAGGTGAGAATTCATGATTCCGTCTGATGTGGCACCGCCGCCGCCCATGATGGCGATATCCGCGCTGAGTTGCTCAAATGCCTGTACTGCCAGGGGGCCGACCATCGTCTGCAGGCGGGGGTAAATCACACCCCCGCTGACAACCACTTCGATCTCTGGGTTCGAGGCGTAGAGGTTCGCCACAGACAGGCAGTTGGTGACGATGTGGGGGGATTTCCCTTCGAGTTCTTTGGCTACGAAAAAGACCGTAGATCCGGAATCGATGAACAGGTTCTGGTTGCCGGGAATCAATTCGGCGCAGGCAGCGGCGATGCGCTTCTTCGCCTCAGCTTCCACTACCGTCCGCTTATCAAAAACAAACTCTTCTCGCTGGGGATCGGTTAGTCTGGCCCCGCCATGGGTCCGCTGAATGCGCCCAGTGCCTTCCAGGTTGATCAAATCCCGGCGCACGGTCGACACCGAGGCGTCCACCCGTTCCGCCATATCCTCAAGGGAGGCAAACTCCACCTCATTGAGGTATGCCTCGATGATCTTCTGTCTTTGTTCTTGTTGCATTCAGGAGAATCGTTTGCCCCGCGGGATACTCGGAGATCCCTCCTCAGGAGAGGGGAAGGCCGGCTGGGGGACCGTTTGTTCTCGAAGGAGGTGATGGGACAGGTCCTGCACCCGTTCGCAGCGCAATTGCATCATGACCTGGTAGAGCTGATTCTTTAAAATATTGATCGTGTGGTAGCCCCCATGTTTCCCCAGGGCCCCTACGCCGTACATGAACGATCGGCCGAGGAAGGTGAAATCGGCCCCGCTGGCCAGGCTCGCGGCGATATCCGGCCCCGTCCGGATTCCGCTGTCCATCATGATGGTCAGCTTGCCTTTATATTTCGCCGATATGCGCTGTAAGGGCCGGATTGTGGATTCTCCTGCGTCGAGCTGGCGACCGCCATGGTTGGAGACAATGATTCCATCGAGCCCGATTTCGATCGCCTTCTCGGTATCTTCTTCGCTGGCTACTCCTTTGAGCACCAGTTTGCCAGGCCACATGTCACGGAGCGCTTTGACTTTGTCTTCGTCGAGGACTCCGGAGAAGGTTTTATTCATGAAGAGCCCCAGGTGTTTCAGGCTGAGCCCCTTTGGAATGTAGGGCGTCAGGGTTTTGAATTCGGGCTGACCGGCGAGGAGGGTATTCCAGGCCCACTTGGGGCGGCCCATGACCTGGATGATATTGCGCAGGGTCAACTTGGGCGGGATGGATAACCCATTTACAATTTCCTTGGATCGGTAACCAAAAGCAGGCACGTCAGAAAGGATCACAAGGACAGGGACTTCGGCGTCTTTCGCCCGTTGGATTATTTTATTCCTCAGGTCTTCTTCAACCGGATGGTAGAGTTGAAACCAAGCGTTGCCCTCTGTAATTTCAGCTACTTTTTCGATGTCCGCTGTAGCTACGGTGCTGAGGCAAAAGGGAATATTTGCCGCGTGGGCGGCTTTAGCCAGAATTTCGGTAGCATGGGGCCAGATCAATCCCTGCAGGCCCACCGGTGCCATGCCGAAGGGGAGATCGTAGGCCTTGCCAAACAGCTCAGTCTGGAGGCTGGGTGTTTCTATTTTACGAATATAGACCGGCTTCAAGCGCACTTCCCGGATCTCTTCGGTGTTCCGGCGGAGATTCGTTTCAGAATTGCAGCCTCCGTCCACATACTCGAAGGCAAAACGGGGAACCGTGCGGCGGGCTTTCTCCCTTAAGTAGTCGATGTCCGGGTAATCCGAGAAGGTTTTCTGTTCCATGTGGGGTGGGGTCTGGTTATGGGACGGGGTGAAGTTTAGGTAGGTTAGCGATTCGGATAAGGGATGAAAAGGGGCACTTTTCTGGAAGATCCTTGAAACAAACTTGATACAATTTGGAATAAGATGAAAGGTTTTGCAAGAATTTGAATTGACCTGAAGGAAAATAAATCCCACATTCAGAATCCCTTTGAACTGTTTCTATGAGCCAACCCCAACGCGCCACCGTCGAGCACCTCGTCAGGCAAGCTGTCTATAAGCAGCTGGGATTCGCCTTGCCCCGGCAAGCCGAGGGGCCCAACCCCCTGGTGGTTAACATCAGTGCCCGGCATGTTCACCTGACCCAGGAGGCGGTTGAGGTGTTGTTTGGAGTGGGTCACCAGTTAACCCCCATGAAATGGCTTTACCAGGAGGGGTATTATGCTGCCAAAGAGACGGTAACCCTGGTTGGACCACGCAGTCGGGTGATTTCCAATCTTCGGATCCTCGGTCCCTGCCGGAGCGCGTGTCAGGTAGAGTTAGCCTATACGGATGCCGTGAGCTTGGGATTTGATATCCCGGTAAGAATTTCGGGGAACACGCAGGGTACACCGGCTTGTATGCTGATGGGCCCCAACGGCTTCTTTAGAATGGAGGAAGGCGTCATCCGGGCGGCGCCTCATGTGCATATGGGCTCGGCGGACTGTGCATTTTATGGAGTCGACAATGGAGACATGATGAAACTGCGAGTCGGGGGAGACCTGGGGATGACCTTCGACCGCATCCAGGTCCGCGCCTCTGATGACGTGAAACTGGAGGTGCACATCGATACCGACGAAGGGAATGCATGTAACCTAGGGCCGGATACCCCGGTGGAGCTTTTGAAATAAACACCCAAGGAACCCTCGAATCCCAAAACCGAGATTATAAATCTAAAATTCCAATGCAGGCGCTGCTATGGCAGCGAAAAAACCCTCTCCAAAACGAAGAACGAACAATCCCTAACGATTTAACCAAAAAGATATTCATGAGCGAATCCCTAGGTATAGTAGAAACCAAAGGTTACGTTGGAAACATTGACGCCAGCGATGCCATGGTTAAAGCAGCGAGTGTTGAACTCGCTAAACAAATCCAGATTGGTGGCGGCTATGTCACCATTCTTGTTAAAGGCGATGTCGGCAGTGTGAAAGCCTCGGTGGAAGCCGGAGCCGAAGCCGCCGACCGTGTAGGCGAACTGGTGAGTTCGCATGTTATCGCGCGACCCACCCCGGACTTGGCGAAGGCCTTTGGTTTAGCCTGACCCTCAACCGACCTGAATTTCATATAAGGAGATCAAATCATGGCAAAACAAGCGATTGGAATGATAGAAACCCGCGGCCTGACTACCCTGATCGAGGCGTCGGATGCTGCCCTGAAAGCGGCGGATGTCAGCTTCGGTGGATGGGAAAAAGTTGGTAGCGGCCTCGTAACCGCTTTCTTCCACGGCGATGTAGCCGGTGTGAAAGCAGCCGTCGACGCCGGTGTTGAAGCCGCCAACCAGGTGGGTGAAGTCATCAGCTCTCAAGTCATCCCTCGTCCCCACGAGGATTTGAGCAAGTTGGGCCCTTGGGTGGGGTAACCTCAGAAGTCAGAAATCGGAAATCAGAATTCAGAAATTTTGTTTCCCTAGACACTAGGCCTTAGACACTCATCACCCCCATGAACATCCTCGTCGCCAACTTGGGATCGACGTCCTTCAAATACCAGCTGCTGCGGTTTGAAGAGGATGGAGCATCCCGTGTGCTGAGCAAAGGCGGTTACGAGCGCGTGACCGACTTCGAAGAAGTCATTGAAGATGCCTTGGGAAAGTTGGTCGCCGAGGGCTTCCTCGCCTCTGTGGAAGACCTGGATGTGGTGGGCTTCAAGACGGTCCTTGGCGGAAGGGTCAGTGGCTGTTTACCGGCTGACGACCGGGTGTTACAGGCATTAGATGACACGGCCTCCCTGGCTCCAGCCCATAATCCTGCTTACGCGGCCGGGATTCGGGCGTTTGAAAAGCGGGCTCCCGGGACCAAACGGGTGGCTTTGTTTGAAACGGCATTTTTTCAATGGCTCCCCGAACCTGCGCGCCGGTATGCCGTTCCCGAAAGCTGGTATCAGGCGGGGATTCGCCGTTATGGCTTTCACGGAGCCAGTCATAAATTCATCGCTGAGCGGTCTGCTTATCTCTTGGGAGCATCCGATTTGTCCCGGGGGATCGAGGCCCTTTATATCGATGGGCCGCCTATTCAGGGAGATATCCCGATCCGTGTGATTTCTTGTCACCTGGGGGGGAGTAGCTCTGTCGTAGGAATCCGAAACGGGATCGCCATCGGGAGTAGCATGGGGATGACTCCGCAGTCCGGGTTACCTCAAAACAATCGGGTAGGGGACCTGGATTCGGGGGCGATCCCCTTTGCAACCCAGCACTTCGGGATCGATCCCGGGGAGGCTCAGCGAGTTTTAAGCCAAGAAGGAGGCCTTCTTGGACTGTCGGGGATCAGCAATGATCTGCGCGATATCATTGAGGCGGCTAAGGGAGGGAACGTCCGCGCGAAGCTGGCCCGGGATTTCCTGGTCTGGAGTATTCGCCAGTACGTAGGGCAGTTCTTTATGGAAATGGGAGGGGCTGAGGCGATTGTCTTCACGGGAGGTATTGGAGAGAACAACCCGGAGCTGCGGTCCGCGGTTCTCGCGGGATGGGACAGGTTTGGAGTCCGTCTGAATGAGGAACAAAATGCAAAGGCGGGGGGAGCGGAACAGGAAATTTCATTGCCCGGAGGAACGCGGGTCTGGGTTATCCCAGCGAATGAAGAACTTGTGGTGGCCCGGGAAGCTTACCGTCTCGTCCAGAGTGGGCGCTACGTCACCCTTTATCAGAACACAGCAGTTAATTCTTAATCTCATAATTATTATGGCACAACAAGCAATAGGACTACTGGAAACCAGGGGGCTGATCGCCCTCGTCCAGGGAACGGACGCCATGCTCAAAGCCGCCAATGTGCAGCTCATGGGTCCCATGAAAGGTGTGGGCAGCGCCCTGGTTACCGCAATGGTGATCGGCGATGTCGCCGCAGTGAAGGCTGCGACGGATGCAGGTGCGCAAGCCGCCTCCGAAGTCGGTGAAGTGGTCAGCGTGGAAGTGATTCCCCGTCCGCACGACGAAGTGTTTGAAATCCTCCCCAAGGCAGCGACGAAAAAAGCGCCTGCGAAAAAGAAGTAGGAGGCTATCATGTTTCTTGCACGCGTAATCGGATCGGTTGTTTCGACCAAAAAGGATGAGGCCATGACAGGACGGAAGCTCCTGCTTATTCGCCCCATGCTGATTGATGGAGATAACCCGAAAGCATTCAAATCGGGCCAGAACACGATTGTGGCAGTGGATACGGTGGGCGCGGGCAAGGGGGATCTGGTCATGTTTTGCCAGGGCAGTTCCGCCCGGCAGGCCTCGAATTTGAAAACCCTTCCGGTCGATGCGGCTATCACGGCGATGGTAGACTCTGTCGAAGTGGAGGGGAACACCGTCTACCGAGCTAAGGAGGACTAAATCGGATGAATCGAACACCCAGCCTGGACGAAGCTGCCTTGAAGCAAGTGGTCAATGACGTACTTGCGCAGTTAGGGCAATCGAACCCTGCGCCTGCAGCCAAACCTGCTCCGCAGGCAGCGCCCGCTTCCTCCGGGAAAAGCTGCAACTGTCCGCCGAATGGCGGGCAGGATGGAGTGTTCTCCTGCGCTTGTGAAGCCGCGGAAGCCGCCAATTCTGCCTATCACCAGTTGACGGAAGGTGGCATGGCTGCCCGTCGAAAGGTGGTCAACATCGTCAAGACGCTCTGCAAAACCCACGCCAGGGAGTGGGGCAAGCTGGAGTTGGATGAGACCAAAATCGGTCGTTACGACCACAAGATCGAAAAACTCGAGATCATTGAAAATATCCCCGGTGTGGAGTGGCTAAACCCCTATGGCATGAGCGGCGACCATGGAATCTCCATGGAAGAACAAGCTCCATTTGGAGTGATTGGAGCGATCACTCCATCCACTCACAGTGTTCCTACCCTTGCCTGTAATTTGATCAACATGGTAGCGGCAGGGAATGCGGTGGTCATCAACCCGCATCCGAGCGCGGCAAAATGTGCGGCTGAAGCGGTCAAGGTGTTTAATCGGGCCATCATGCGGGAAACCGGTATTCGCAATCTTGCCACTATCGTGGAGCAACCGACCTTGGAGTCATTTGATGCCATAGCGGGAAGCGAGCATGTCAAATTACTCTGCATTACGGGAGGTCCGGTTGTCGTGAAAGCCGCCCTGAAATCGGGGAAACGGGCTATTTGTGCCGGACCCGGAAATCCACCCGTAGTGGTGGACGAGACGGTCGACCTGGACCGGGTCGCCGCCAATATCATTCAAGGGGCCTCTTATGATAATAACCTGCTTTGTATCGGGGAAAAGGAAGTCTTCGTGGTCGAAACGGTGGCCGACGCCCTGCTTCAGGCCATGGACGCTGCGGGCGCGACCCGATTAAATGATAACCAGGTCGCCCGGCTGACCGATGCCGCGTTTAATATCAAACCTGGTGAGGGCGGAGGCTGCGCCAGCGCGAGCCTGAAGCGTGACCTAATCGGTAAAGATCCGAAGGTGCTGGCCGACCATGCCGGTGCCTCGATTCGATCGGGCAGCCCGTTGTTGTTTGCTGAAACCGCCGCGGATCATCCGTTTGTCATGGAAGAGCAGATGATGCCCTTTGTACCCTTCGTCCGGGTGAAGTCCTTCGAAGAAGGGGTCAAGTTGGCTCTTGAGGCTGAGCACGGGTACCAGCACAGCGCGATTGTCCACACCATGCGGGTCGACCGCATGACCCATATGGCCCGCGAGCTGAAGCCCACCCTGTTTGTGAAGAATGGACCTTGCGTGGCCGGTTTAGGAAACGGGGGCGAAGGCTATCCGAGTTATTCCATTGCCACCACGACGGGTGAGGGGATTACCACGCCGAGCACCTTCACCCGGGTTCGTCGCTGCGTGATGGTTGATAACCTGAAGATTTATTAAACCATGATGCATTGCCGGATAGACGGGACCGTGGTCTCCACCGTATGTCATCCCTCCTTGAAGGGTTGGCGGCTGGTGATTTGTCAACCGGTCGACGATACCGGCAAAGACCAGGGGCAGCCCGTCCTTGCGATTGATCCCTTCCATGCAGGGCTGCATCAGCACGTGTTTATAACCACCGACGGCATCGGCACCCGGCACCGGGTTCACGATGATCGTTCCCCTCTGCGAAATATGGTGATGGGTATCATCGACGACTGATCATGCGCCTAGGGAAAGTCATCGGAAAATTGGTGCTCAGCACTCAGGAGCCAGCCTATGCAGGGGGTCGCTGGCTGATTGTCAGCCCGCTCGGTAAAGACCAATACCAGAATCCCCGGATCCGTCGGATTTCGGAAATCTATTCCGTAGTGGTTTATGACAATCTGGGCGCGCGGGAAGGGGACATCGTTGGATTTGTGGAAGGGACTGAGGCCACAGCTCCCTTCGAGCATCCGATGCCTATCGATGCGATCAATGCGGCCATTATCGATTCCTTTCAATATTCACCTTTGACATGAAGAAGCTTTATACCGCTCAAGACATAGAAGCCATGATTCGGGATGGGGCGGACCTCTCCCGGATCCAGGAGGGGGCCCTGCTGACGCCCTCGGCCAAAGATTTGATTCGCAGTTCCAAGCGAGTGGCAAAAAGCCCTCTCCGCGCATCCCGGAGTAGCTTTATCCCACCGAAACCGGCCCCTCCCATGGTGCCTGATTACGAATACAAATGGGAGCCGGGATCCGACCCGAAAACCCCTCAGGAGATTGAACGGTTCTTTCATTCCGGACCAATCGAAACCATCAAAGCTCGCATGGCGGATATTGGCCAGCGCATGTGGCAGCGGGGGTATACCGACGGCAATGGCGGAAACCTGACGGTGCGAGTGGGCGACAACCTGTTCCTGTGTACACCCACCCTGATATCCAAAGGGTTCATGACAGCTGAAGATATGGCTTTAATTGACTGGGATGGAAAACAGCTGGCCGGTGCCAAAAAACGCACCAGTGAGGCCCTGACCCATCTGGCTATCTACAAGCGGCAACCCAAGTGCAAGGCCTGCTGCCATGCTCATCCCCCCCACGCCACGGCTTTTGCTGTAGCCGGGGTTCGGCCGCCCACTTGCTTAATTCCGGAGGCGGAAGTCTTTCTGGGGCCCATTGGGATGGCGCAGTACCAGACACCGGGAACACCGGCCAACGCTGAGGTGGTCGGTGAAGCTGCGGTCGAACACAACTCCGTGCTCATGGTCAACCACGGGGTTATCACTTGGGGTAAAGACATCGAGGACGCTTACTGGAAAATGGAGAACACGGATGCTTACTGCCAGACCATCTGGATTGCCTCCTTCTTAAAGGGCGGCCAAATGAGCTCTATTACCGGAGGTCAGGCCAAGGAGTTGATCGACATCCGGAAAACCCTCGGCATGGATGATCCGCGTGAAGGCTTGAAAGAGTGTGAACTGTGCGATTCGGGTGACTTCCGCCCAGGCGTGATGTGTCCCATGCCCACCGAGGGGAATACGGATCGTGCACCCTCCACAGATCCTGATGTGGAAGCCATTGTGAAAGCGGTGACCGACCAGATTATGGCCTCCCTCGGTGGACAACCCTAAATTCTAATACCTAAATCCATTATTTCCCAAAAACTAACAGATCCTGTGGGAGCGACCTTGCGTCGCGACAGAGCCCTTGAGCCCACTGCGATTCATCGTGACGCAAGGTCGCTCCCGCACAGGGTGGGCGTGAAGACCTCGGCGCGCTGTATTTCTTCAATTTTGAGTTAGCAACCATGAAAACCACCATCATCGGCGGCGGGGGCCGCGTCGGATCCAATGCTGCTTTTGCCCTGCAGTGCGCAGGGATTGTATCGGAAATTCAAATACTGGACGCGAACACGGACCTGGCTGAGGGGGAGGCCCTGGACCTTTTACATGGAGCGTCGGTGTTCGGTGGTCAGAAAATCTACGCCGGAGGCTATGCCCGGGCCGTGGATTCGGATGTATTTATTATTACAGCCGGGCTTCGGCGTAAACCCGATGAATCCCGCTTGGATCTGATCAACCGTAATGTCTCGCTCTTTGCCCAGATTCTCCAGTCGATCCAGACGGCGGGGCATAAGCAGGATGCGATCATCTTCGTGGTGTCCAACCCGGTGGATATATTAACACATCTAGCGGCCTCATTCTTGGACCTGCCCTGGCAGCAGGTGATTGGACTGGGAACCATGTTGGATACGGCCCGTTTCCGGTCCCTGATCGCGGAAGCGCATGGGTTGGCCGCAACTCAGGTGAAGGCGCTCATCCTAGGTGAACATGGTGATTCCATGGTTCCCATCTGGTCCTCAGCAACGATTGGTGGATTGCCCTTGAGTGGATTGAAGAAGTGCAGCCCGGCTTTGCGTAACAAGGTGTTTGAGCGAACGAAAGGGAGCGGTGCGGAAGTGATCCGCCGAAAGGGGGGCGCCGGCTGGGCTGTGGGGGCGACCATTGCTGAAGTCGTCCACGCTATTGCCCTGGATAAAGGGGAACTGCTTCCCGTTTCATCAGTGCAACAGGGATGCTATGGGCTGCGCCATGTCAGCTTGAGTGTGCCAACGGTCCTCGGGCGCCAAGGAGTGCTGGAGCACCGGGAAATTTCGCTTACTCCCAAAGAAACCCAAGACCTCAAACGCTCCGCCCAGGCCTTACAGAAGACAATGGCGCAAGTGGCGGGGAAGGTTTAAAATCCTAAATGCTTATATCTAAATATGTATGTCGCTTTGCCCGGTCCCAAATAAACCCGAAACTACCGAACGAAGCGAAACGTGACGACAAAGTAGTTCAATTCGAAACTTTAAATTTGAATAAAACCACTCCTGCGGGAGCGACTTTGCGTCGCGAAAGAAATCCTAAATCTCCAACCATCCCTTCGCGACGCAAGGTCGCTCCTACAACAAAATATCTTCTGATTTCCGATTTTCTACCATGCCTCAAAACCCTGTCTACCTTGCAATTGATTTAGGCGCCACGAGCGGCCGGGTCATGGCTGCGGCGTTGGAGGAGGGGAGCTTATCGTTGCAGGAAGTGCATCGCTTTCCGTCGTCCTTTGCTGAGTTACCGAGTGGAAGCCACTGGGATGTGCTTCACATTTTTAACCAGATTTTAGATGGTTTGACCGAGGCTTCCCGGCGGTTCGGAGATCGTATAGCGGGAATCGGAGTGGATACCTGGGGCGTAGATTATGCCTTGTTGGATAAACGTGATCGCCTCTTGGGAAACCCCTATCAATATCGCGACGATCGCACCGACAAAGTGGAAGACAGCCTTTACCAGAAGGTGTCCCGGGAAACCATTTATCAGGAAACGGGCATCCAGTTCATGTTCTTTAACACGATCTTTCAACTGGGTGCGGAAATGCGGGACAACCCGGATCGGGTCAGGATGGCAGGCTCCCTCCTTTTTCTTCCCGATTTAATCAGCTTCTGGCTGTCCGGCGTAAAGGTGCAGGAGCGTTCAATTGCCAGTACAAGCCAGATGTGGAATCCGGTTTCAGAGGCCTGGTCCGGGCCCATCCTGGATGCGCTTGAATTGCCGATGGATTTATTCATGCCGTTAACCGAGCCCGGTACGGTGCTGGGGCCACTCACCGAAAAGATTCAGTCCCGTACCGGCTTGGGTGAAGTTCCGGTCATCTGCGTAGCGGGGCACGATACGGGGTCGGCGGTGGCCGGTACTCCGCTAACTCAGGACAGTCCTGTTTTTCTCAGTTCAGGAACCTGGTCGATCATGGGTATGGAAACGTCTGCGCCGATCATCAATGATCTCAGCCTGAAATTTGGATACTCCAATGAGGCCGGGGTGGAAGGGACGACCCGCTTCTTGAAAAATATTTGCGGGATGTGGCTGATCGAGCAGTTGCGGGCTAACTGGGTAAAGGAAGGAACGGAGTATAGCTATGAAAACCTGCTTGATATGGCCCGCGAGGCCCGTCCCTTTCTTGCCGTCATCGACCCGGATGATCCCAGTTTTGCGAAGCCCGGCAATATGTCCGAAGGGATTCGGGACTATTGCCGAAATACCGGGCAAGCCGTCCCGGAGACCAAAGGGGAATTGGTCCGTGTGGCGTTTGAAAGCCTGGCCTGCAAGTATCGTATTGTTTTTGAAAAGTTGGAGGAGTTGGCCGCAAAACCATTTGCTTCCCTTCGGATTGTAGGAGGCGGCAGCCAAAACACATTTTTAAACCAGTGTACCGCTAACGCTTTGGACAAACCCGTTTTGGCAGGGCCAATCGAAGCCACTTCCATTGGGAATGTGCTGATGCAGCTGAAAGCCACGGGGGTCATTTCCAGTCTGGCTGATGGAAGGGCCTTGGTGGAAACCTCGTTTCCTTGCCGACGCTTTGAGCAGGAGCGTTCCGAAGACTGGGAAACCCCGATTAAGCGGCTCAACCGCATTCTATCCTGATGGGATTTGATCAGCCGCTACCTCAGAAAGTGGAGTAGAATTCCAAAAAGCTAAATGATCTATTCGTAAGCATGTCAAAGATACCCATAGCCTTTTCTCTCATCCTTTTGGTTGGAGTTGGTTTCCTAAAGGCTGCGGAGCGGCCAAACATCCTGTTCCTGTTTGCAGATGACCATACTTATGAAGCGCTGGGCGCAATGGGTAATAAGGAAGTCCGGACCCCTAACCTCGATCGGCTGGCCAAGCGTGGAGTCGTCTTTTCCAATGCCTATAATATGGGGGGTTGGAATGGCGCAGTTTGCATTGCGAGCCGGACGATGATCCAGACGGGTCGCTTTCTCTGGCGGGCCATGCGCCTGGAGAGCCGTCTCGATCAGG
Source organism: Opitutales bacterium (assembly GCA_028280845.1). Classification (GTDB taxonomy): domain Bacteria; phylum Verrucomicrobiota; class Verrucomicrobiia; order Opitutales; family JABSRG01; genus JANQKZ01. The sequence continues at coordinate 28,212 of JANQKZ010000018.1, forward strand.
AAGTCCGGAATGAGCGAACCTGGCCTCAATTGTTAGAGAACGCCGGGTATACGACCTATTTGACGGGGAAATGGCATGTGGAAGCGCATGTGGCCAAGATGTTTAACCATGTCTCCCACGAGCGGCCGGGGATGCCAGGTCCCATCTGGTATGACGAAGCCTACGGACGCCCTATTGAGGGGCAGCCTGATCCCTGGGACCCAACGGAGCCGCGCTTCTCAGGATTCTGGGCTGGTGGCCAACATTGGAGTGAGGTGTTGGCCGATGACGCCGAGATGTTCCTCTCCCGCGCCGCCAAATCGGAGAGCCCGTTCTTCATGTATCTGGCATTCAATGCTCCCCACGATCCGCGGCAGGCCCCGAAGGAATACGTGGATCGGTATGACCCGTATGAAATTGCGGTTCCTGAAAGTTTTATCCCGGAATACCCCTATAAGGATGATATTGGCGCGAGCGCGGAACTCCGCGATGAGGCCCTCGCCCCTATGCCCAGAACCGAATATGCCATCCGCAAACACCGCGCTGAATATTATGCGATTATCACCCACATGGATACCCAGATCGGACGTATTCTGGATGCCCTCGAGAAGTCTGGGAAGGCGGACAACACCGTCATTATTTTTTCAGCAGACCATGGCTTGGCGGTGGGCCATCATGGATTCCTGGGAAAGCAGAATATGTATGAGCACAGCTTGAAACCTCCTCTGATCGTAGCTGGCCCCGGATTACCGGCGGGAGCGGTGATCGAAACCCGGGTATATTTTCAGGATCTCATGCCAACTACCCTGGAGATGGCAGAAGTGGAGATTCCGGACTATGTAGAGTTCAAGAGTTTGCTGCCCCTCATACGGGGTGAGCGCGATGAGCAATACCCGAGTATCTACGGAGCCTACCAGTTGGAGGATCAGCGGGCTATCATTGAGGATGATTACAAACTGATTTTATATCCGCGTATTGACACCTTTCGCCTTTACCACCTCCTGGACGATCCCAGGGAGTTGAAGGACTTGGCTAATGATCCGGATTACGAAGGGGTCGTCAAACGACTGCAATCGAGTTTAGTTTCTTTGCAACACGAGATGGAAGATCCCCTGATTGTCGAGGAGTAGGGGTTCCCCGAAGCTCTTTGAAAAAGTGTCGCTTCTTTATTCCAAATCGTGTGCGGACCTGTTGTTATCAGTACTAAATCTCAAACGATTAGCCGAATGTCTGAATCTACCCCATCTCCCTCTCCCTGGTCTGGAACCCTGCCCGCAATCGGGATACGCCCCACCGTGGATGGCCGCCTCGGCGGAGTCCGTGAATCGCTGGATGCACGCTGTATGCAAATGGCTCAGTCTGCGGCCGATTTATTGACTGCGCATATACGCTATCCCAATGGCGAGCCCGTCCGCTGTGTGATCGCGGACACGAATATTGGGGGAGTGGCCGAGGCTGCGGCTTGTGCAGAGAAATTTGAGCGGGAAGGGGTTGGGGTCTCCCTGACGGTGACGCCTTGCTGGTGTTATGGCTCGGAGACGATGGACATGGATCCGCTCATCCCTAAGGCAGTGTGGGGATTTAATGGGACGGAGCGGCCCGGGGCCGTCTACCTGGCAGCCGTCCTTGCCGGGCATGCCCAAAAAGGGCTACCGGCTTTCGGCATTTATGGGCGGGATGTTCAGGATCTGGACGACACGAGTATTCCCGACGATGTGCAGGATAAACTGTTGCGTTTTGCCCGTACAGGTCTGGCGGTCGCCCTGATGAAGGGCCGATCCTATTGCTCCATGGGGGGGACCTCCATGGGGATTGCGGGCAGTGTGGTGGATTCTGGGTTCTTTGAAGACTACCTCGGTATGCGCGTAGAAGCCGTGGATATGGCGGAGTTTGCCGGACGGATGAAAACCGGACTGTATGATGAAGCTGAATACAAACGGGCCCTGGAGTGGGTGAAGACGAATTGTAGCGAAGGAAAGGATTATAACGAGACGGAAAAAACACGCAGCCGCGAACAGTTGGACTCGGAGTGGGAAGACAGTGTGAAGATGGCTCTGATCGCGCGGGACCTGATGGTCGGTAACCCTCGACTGGCGGAGATGGGGTATGCTGAACAAGGTTTGGGCCACAACGCGATCTGCGGAGGGTTCCAGGGGCAACGGCAATGGACCGACTACTTCCCCAATGGCGATTTCATGGAAGCCGTTTTGAACACGACCTATGACTGGAATGGGCAACGGGCTCCCTACATCCTGGCGACGGAAAACGACGCTTTAAACGGGGTCACCATGTTGATGGGACATTTACTCACCGGAACGGCCCAGATCTTTGCGGATCTGCGAACGTATTGGAGTCCTCATGCGGTGGAACGTTTAACGGGTCACCGCTTGGAGGGAGAGGCGGCCTCCGGGCTGTTGCACCTGATTAATTCGGGTCCTGCGACCCTGGATGGGACCGGGCAACACAAAGATGCCGAGGGTAACCCCGCCATTAAACCGTTCTGGGAGGTGGCGGAAGCGGAAGCCAAGGCCTGTTATGCGAACACAACCTGGCATCCATCGGTCACGGAGTATTTCCCCGGAGGTGGCTGGTCTACCCGCTATCTGACGAAAGGTAAGATGCCCGCGACCATAGCCCGCCTCAACCTGGCGAAAGGAATCGGACCTGTTCTCCAACTGGCTGAGGGATGGGCGGTCGATTTGCCGGAAAATGTGCATGATGTCCTCGACCAACGGACAAACCCAACCTGGCCCACAACTTGGTTTGCGCCCCGCACTGGCGGAGATGGCGTATTCCGGGATGCCTACTCGGTCATGAATGCCTGGGGAGCCAATCACTGTGTCATGAGTTATGGCCACATCGGAGCGGACCTGCTGTCTCTGGCAGCGCTGCTACGTATCCCGGTTTACATGCATAACTTGCCGGACAAGGCCGTATTTCGGCCCAACGCCTGGAACCTGTTTGGCACGGTGGACCTCGAAGGAGCCGATTTCCGTGCCTGCAAGAATTATGGTCCCCTCTACGGATAAGGGCGTTACCCTTATCCGAAATTACTGGTTCGAAATCCGAATTATGACCAACATGTATGAGAGGGTAAAACTCTCGACTGAGCCAAGTCTGCCTTTTCTGTGGTGATGACCGGTGAGTTAGCTAAGTAGGGGAATATTCTTCTCATTAAAGGAGTTACCCCTGCGGCTAGCTCCTGAATGGCGCTAGCCGGAATGGCCCATGTTCAATGCGCAAATCCCAAGGAACGACCAAATTTGAACCCCCCAATAATTTCCAAGACCTGAATAAATCAAAAATTTTGTATCTTGAACCTTAGTCACTCTTTGGACCTTAGTCATTGGGTCCTTTAATTTTTCCCCATGTCTGATACCCCCACTCACCCCAAAGTCGTTCCCACCGAATACATCTGGCCATTTATTATGGTGACCTCGCTGTTTGCCTTATGGGGGTTTGCCAATGATATTACCAACCCCTTGGTGCGGGCCTTCCGGGAGATTTTTTTGATCTCGAACGCTCAGAGCAGCCTGGTGCAGGCAGCCTTTTATGGGGGCTATGCCACCATGGCGATTCCGGCCGCCCTGGTGATTCGAAAGCTATCCTTTAAATGGGGGATCATGGTGGGTCTGGCGCTTTACGCGATTGGTGCGCTGCTGACCATCCCGGCAAGCCTGTTTGCCCAATTTAATATCTTTCTGGTCGGGTTCTATGTGTTGACCTTTGGTCTGGCCTTTCTGGAGACCAGTGCGAATCCCTACATCCTATCCATGGGGCCGGCCGAGACCGCAACACGGCGATTAAACCTGGCCCAAGCTTTCAACCCCATGGGATCCCTTTCCGGGATGCTAGTCGCCAGTATGCTGGTCCTCCCCAATTTACAAGTCGCCGAGTTTCGTGAAACCGAACGGGCCGCTCATCCGGAATACGCTGACATGTTGCCGAGTGAAGTGGATGGATTGCTCCTGCAGTCCTTGGAAACCTTCGCCGAGACGGAGCCGGAAGCCCATGCGGATATGGTATCGGCGGATCTTACGACTGTGATGATTCCCTATGTGGTCATCTCTATGGTTGTCTTGCTGGTACTGGTCTTATTCATCGTGAATAAAATGCCGGATACCGGAAAGGAGGAGGAGCAAATCAAACTGGGGGTGCTCATGAAGCACCTGTGTAATGTCCATTATCTGGGTGGGGTGGTAGCCCAGACCTTTTACGTGGGAGCGCAGATCATGTGCTGGACGTTTATTATCCACTACGGCATGACCTTGCTCGGCTTGTCCGCAGCCCAAGCTCAAAACTATAACATCCTGGCGATGGTCATCTTCCTCACCAGTCGCTTTATCTGCACCTTCTTCCTGAAATACGTCAGGCCAGGGCTATTGTTGGGGCTGCTGGCTATCGGGGGTATGGTTCTGACACTGGGCGCCATTTTTATCCAGAACATAGTGGGGCTTTACTGTCTGGTTGGCGTCTCTGCCTGTATGTCGCTCATGTTTCCCACCATTTATGGAATCGCGTTGGACGGCCTTACTCCCAATGACGCCAAGCTGGGGTCCGCCGGGCTGATTTTTGCGATCGTCGGAGGCGCGCTCATGCCTCGTTGGCAGGGCAGTATCATTGACGGAGAAGGGATGACCCTCCTCGGCATGGATCTGGAATCGGTCCGTGTCTCCTTTTTCCTGCCGGTGTTCTGCTTTATCGTGGTGGCCATCTATGGTTTCCTGTCCAACCGGCTCGAAAATAAACAGGGCCTGGAGCGTCCGGAATAAGCCTGGAAGCTCAATCAAAACGATGCTTCAAAATCCTTCAGGGAAGCTCGTGGCTTATCAGCCTTCCGGACCGTAGAGTTGCGTATCAAACTGTCCAGTTTCGCAGCGTAGGTCGAAGCATTTAAGGGCAGGTCCAGGGGTTCATTTTGAAAGTGGGAAAGGAGCATGGCGTTCGCCAGTTCTATGCTGTGCAGTCCCTCTTCTGCGGGAGCGATCAGCGGGGCCCCGGTTAGAATCGCATCGACAAAATTGCTTAAGATCCGGTCATGACCGGGGCCCGTGTCTTCAAAGGAGGTTTGCTGTAGCGAGGTGGGCGGTTTACTGAATCCGCCAGAGTGGCTTTGACTGAATTGTCGGGCAGGGGTGTCGTTTCTTAAAAACTCGAGACCGCTGGCGTGAACAGTGACGAGGCCATGGTCTGCTGCAATTTCGAGACGATTGACCCCGGGAGCCTCGCCGGTTGTGGTGGTGAACACCCCGGTCGTTCCCTGATCGTATTCCAGGTAGGCCGTCACGGCATCTTCGACCTCAATGTCGTGGAAACGCCCCAGCTGACAAAATGCCCGGACTTGTTTCGGCATGCCAAACAGCCAGGCCCAGAGATCGAGCTGGTGTGGACATTGATTGAGGAGAACCCCGCCGCCTTCTCCCTTCCAGGTGGCTCGCCATTGGCTGGATTGATAATAGGCTTCTGTCCGAAACCAATCCGTTATGGTCCAATGAATGCGGTGAATGCTGCCCAGCTCTTTATCGTCGATCATTGCTTTTAGCTGTTGATAGCGAGGATCGGTGCGCTGGTTAAACATAGCGGCAAAGACCAGGCTCTTGCCCGTATGGGCGGCGATCAATTGTTCGGCCTCCGCTTTGTGGACGGCGATTGGCTTCTCGAGGAGGACATGTTTGCCTGCTTCCAGGGCTGCTATCCCCTGGGGGACATGATCGAAATGCGGCGTCGCAATCAAGACCGCATCGACCTCTCGGCATTGGAGCAAAGCCTCGGCCTCCTGAAAGTGCTTCGCCATAGGAAAAGGCTGCAAGCGCTCGGGGGATCGGTTGCAAACAGCAGACAGCACTGCTCCCTTCACCTTTCCCTCCAGAATGGCATTCGCGTGCGCGGTACCGATATTTCCCATTCCAATGATACCTATTCTGACCTGATCCATGTTCCGAAAGTAGGAAGCCAAACCAAAAATGGAAAATGGAAAATTGCGTCCCGGCGTCGTTTACTACATCGGGGCAATGGCGTGCCATCCGAAGCTGGAGCGCCTGGAGTCGTTCGGCCCCACTTCGCTTGCGTTCCAGCAAGCTACGGCTTGTCCGCCGGAGCCTTGGCGTAGGCGGGAGGGGCATCCTTCGCATTTCGCTGCGCTTCAGCGTAGGATGGTACTCCCGCCGGGAGTCGAACCCAGATCTTCGGCTCCGGAGGCCGATGTTCTATCCATTGAACTACGGGAGCAGGGTTTCCTGCAGGAAACTCGCCATGAAGGCCTAAAGCGTTCCCCGAGTCAAGCCGAAGCAACTGCTACCCGCAGGAGGTGTATATACACAGTGTATTGACACACCGGGATGTGGACCTGCTTTTCCATTTCCAACTTAAGGTTGAGGGAATTCGAGTTGCAGAAGGAAGTGTGGCCAGAAGAATTGGAAACACGCCATGAGATATCCTTTCCTGTTGCTCCTTCTTGCCCTGCTCACCCCTCTTGCCGTGTGCGGATTAGATCGCCCGAATGTGCTGTGGATCACCTGCGAGGACATCACCACCATGCTCGGGTGCTATGGGGATCCGAATGCGGAAACCCCCCACTTGGACCGTTTTGCCGAGAGAAGCATCCGATTCACCAACGCGTATGCGACGGCGCCGGTCTGCGTCCCGGCCAGAAGCGGGCTCATCCTGAGTCAGCAGGCCTCCAGTATGGGGACCCAACACCTGCGGGGGGAAGCAGCTATCCCGGATCGTATCCGGCCCTACCCCAAATATCTCAGGGAGGCTGGGTATTACGCCACGAATAACGATAAAGAGGATTACAATTTTGAGGATTCAACGATTTGGGACGATTCCTCAAAGTCCGCCCATTGGAAAAATGGCCCTGTTGGAAAGCCTTTCTTTGCGATATTCAATTTAGGGATTACGCACCAGAGCCAGATATTTGGTGATGAGACCCTCTACAGCCGGCGTATTGAACGTTGGGCGGATAATGTAGACAGAGTGGATCCCCAGGACCTGAAGCTGCCGCCCTATTTCCCCGATACTCCGAAAGTCAGGGAGTTGTGGGCCAGGTATTATACGAATGTCCGCATTATGGATTTTCAGTTTGGTCGGATGCTGGAGGAATTGGAAAAGGCCGGCCTGGCGGAGAATACCATTGTTTTCTTCTACTCCGATCACGGAACGGGGATGCCCAGGGCGAAACGCGCCCTTTACGACTCCGGGCTGAAGGTCCCCCTGTTGGTCCATATACCTGACCGATGGGCTGAGCGTTGGGGTTTGCAAATGGGAAGCACAGACGAGCGAATGGTGAGTTTTTTGGATTTAGGGCCAAGCCTGCTTTCGCTGTGTGGAGTGACTGTTCCGGAAACCATGGCGGGTCGGGTATTCATGGGAGAACAAGCGGAGGAGATGAAGCCATACGTCTATGGGACTTCGGATCGGGTTGATGAGGCTTTTGAAATGTCTCGAACGGTCAGGACCGCCAGATACCGCTACATTCGAAATTTCTTTGCGCACCTGCCCTTGCTTCAACCCAATTTTTATACGGATCAGTCCGAAATCATGGCAGAGTTATTTCGGGTTCAAGCTGAAGGGATTGAGATGGAGCATCTTTTCATCCAAGGGAGACCTGTCGAAGAACTCTACGATGTAGAACAGGACCCATATGAGTTAAACAACCTGGCGGATGATCCTGCTTTTGAACCCATTCTCGATCGGCACCGGGGAATGCTGGTCCAGGAGATCCTGGAAAGTCGGGATACCGGATTTATGATGGAGCCGGAGATGTTACGGCTTGCGAACGGAACGACCCCCTATGATTTAGCCAGGGATAACTCCATTTATCCTCTGAGCGCAATTCTCGACGTTACTGAGTTGATGGTAGACCCAGGGGAGTCCATGGAAACCGTGGTGAAAGCGCTCCAGCACGAAAATGGTTTTGTTCGCTTCTGGGGAATCATCACGGCAGAGGTGCTCAAACTAAATCATCCGGAAATTCTCCGCGCACTGACCGAGCTGACCGATGATCCCTTTCCTACCGTTCGTGTGGAGTCGGCGAAGTATTTAGTCGAACTCGGCTTCCCTGAACACCTTGATGTCATTCTGAATGAATTTGAGTCCGACGAAGACCCGATGATTCTCTATGCTGCGAGAGCCTTTCAATTGGTCGCACCCCACCTCGAGCAGATACCTTCCAAGGTGAAAGAGAAACATGCCGAGTGGGAGGCGGATATGAAAGGGCAATGGCAGGGGCATAAGTTGTATGCCGCTTGGGCCCTGCGCAGCCTCGACGTGAGAGGAAAGGAGTAAGGTGTTGGATTTGAAGCCTATATCGTGCAAGAGAGGGTTTCCCCCTCGACCTTTCTTTTCATGTCCCTAGGCTTTATAGACGAGGCATAAAGCCCCCCTGCAAAACATCACTTATGGATTGGGAACGTGTTCGAACATTAATCCTTCAGCTTGAATCCGCGATTTTGCATAAGTTGCTCCAAATGCGGTCCAGAGGAGAGGGGAAATCATGGGCTTCTGCCGTTCGGGTTGAAGCGTCGGATGTCATTTATCAGATCGATGATCAGACGGAAGCAATCATCCTGGACTGGATGGAAGCCCATTGGCCAGCGACTTTTCCCTGTCTGCTGGTTATGGAGGGTTTAGAGAACCGGGGCCGGGTGACCTTTCCGGAAGGAGTCACGGATTCGCAGTTGAAACTGACCCTCATCATCGACCCTATCGACGGGACCCGGATGATTATGTTCGATAAGCGGTCGGCTTGGATTCTGGCCGCAGTCGCTCCCTACAAGGGGCCGGGCACCACCTTGGAAGACATTGAAGTGGCTGCGATGACAGAGATTCCTCCCTCAAAACAATGGCAGGCTGATCAAGTGAGCGCGATCAAGGGAAAAGGGCTACCGGGGATTCGGGCAGAGGGGATCGATGTGCGGGGAGGGATGGAGCGGTTTCCCATCCCGCTTCTACCATCCCGGGAGCATGTACTGGAACACGGGTTTGCTTCTTTCGCTCAGATGCTGCCGTTTGGAAAAGAGGAGATATCCAAAATCGAGATGGATTTCTGGCGTGATCTGTACGGGGAGGGGACCCTTCCGGATTTAGCTGTGTTTGAAGACCAATACATATCCGCAGGGGGACAAATTTATGAAGTAATCTCCGGGCGTGATCGAATGGTATGTGACTTAAGAGCGATCGTCTTTCCAAGGATTGGTGAAGGGCTGGGTATGGCCTGCCATCCCTATGATATTTGCGTGTTCCTTATCGCCCGGGAACTCGGATGCGTGTTCGAGACGCCCACAGGTGGACCGATGGACTTCCCGCTAGATACCACTACTTCAGTCAGCTGGGTGATCTATGCCAACTCCGACCTGGCGGATCTGGTAAGGCCGAGGTTGAAGAGGTTAGTGTCTAGTGACTAATGTCTGGTGGATTGGATTTATTGTCCCTTAGTCCTTAGACACCCGACACCAGTCACTCATGGCGCAACGCGCCATAGAGCACCTCCACCGGGTGTTTGGCTTTTCGGCCGGTGCCGTCCAGGATCTGGTGACGGCAGCTGGTTCCGGAGGCAGCGATGACGGTGCTGGGGGGGGCGGCGGTGATGGAGGGGAAGAGGATCAGGTTGCCGACTTTCATGGATAAGGCGTAGTGCTCTTTTTCATAACCAAAAGATCCGGCCATACCACAGCATCCGGTGGGTAGGGTTCTTGTCGAGTAATTCACCGGGAGATTCAGGAGCTGCTCAGTGGGGGCGAGTGAGCTGAGGGTTTTCTGATGGCAATGTCCGTGCAGCAAAATTTCGACGGATTCCGTATGAAAGGCATCAGGGCCAATACGCCCTGCTTCGACTTCGCGGCTCAGGAATTCCTCGATTGTGAGCGCGTGCTTGGATAGGGTTCGCGCGGCGGCGACCAGACCGGGATCGACAAGGTCTTCGGCTTCATCGCGAAAGGTCAGGATAGCGGACGGTTCAATACCGACGAGCGGGTTGGATTCGGATACCAGGGGGGCCAGGGCATGGACATTGGCGCTTACTTTTTCTTTCGCAAAGCGAAGCAAGCCCTTGGAAAAGGCGGCCCGACCGCTTTCCTCGTGCTCCGGGGTTTCCACCTCGTAGCCCAAGGCGGTCAGGAGTTGAATGGATTTTTTTCCAAGTTCAACATCGAGGCGGTTGGTGAACTCGTCGACGAAGAGGAGGAGCTTCCCTTTTGCGGCCCCTTCCGGCTTTAAATGCTCGGGGTGCTTCTGGACCCAAGCCCTTAAGCTCCGGGCCGGGGTGTGGGGGATGGAGCGTTTCCCATGAATGCCCAGAATGGTTTTCGTGAGTTGATTGATGACCGGGACCTGGGTGGCCAGGTTCGTGAGCGGGGCCACGGCAGAGCCCAGTTGCTGAACCCTGTCAAAGTGGGCAAAGATCCAGGACCGGAAAGGGATTCCCTCTTGGTCGTAAGCCTGCTGGTACACCTCCGTTTTGAGTTTGGCCATATCCACATTGGACGGGCATTCGGCTTTGCACCCTTTGCAGCTTAAGCAGAGGTCGAGGATCTCTTTGATTTCGGGTGCGGCAAAGGCGGTGGAGTCTTGGCCACGGGTCAACACTTCTCGAAGGACGTTGGCTCGCGCCCGGGTAGTGTCCTTTTCCTCGCGTGTGGCCATAAAACTGGGACACATCGTCCCTCCAATCAGATGCGACTTTCGGCAATCCCCCGATCCGTTGCAGAGTTCGGCGGCACGCAAGATGCCATTGTCGCGCTCCCAGCGGAACACGGTATGATAATCGGGAGGATGTTGCCCTGCCTTATAGCGAAGGGCCTGATCCATGGGCGGGGCGTTTACGATTTTACCCGGATTGAGGAGGAAGTTTGGATCCCATGTGGCCTTTGTGGCCTTGAACCATGAATAGACACGATCTCCTACCTGGTCGGGAAGGAACTCTGCCCGCAAGCGGCCGTCTCCGTGTTCCCCGCTCAGGGAGCCTTTATATTTTTTTACCAGGGCGGATACGTCTTCCGCCACCGCTCGGAATTTCATCTGCCCCTCTTCGGTTTTTAAATTTACGATAGGTCGAATGTGGAGCTCACCAGATCCCGCATGGGCGTAATAGACGGACTCCAGGCCATGCTTATCCAGAATTTGCTGATACTCGGCAATGTATTCGGGGAGCTCGGTCGGGTCCACTGCGGTATCCTCCACCACGGCGACCGGCTTAGCGTCTCCGGGGATATTGGAAAGGAGGCCAAGTCCGGCTTTTCGAAGGTTCCAGACCTTGGATTGGTCGGCTCCTTTCAGCACCGGGTAGTGATACCCGAGCTCTTCTTGCTGTAGGTCGGCCTGAAGCGCAACCATGGCTTGGTCCAGTTCAGCTTCGGAATCTCGGGCCAATTCTACGACAATGATCGCCCCCGGATCTCCCTGAATAAAAAAGCGGTTTTTACTCTGAGCGATGTTGGCTTTGGTGCATTCCAGGATGATGTTATCAATCAGCTCAGAGGCGCGGGGCTGATGTCGAAGCGCTACGATATTTCCCCGTAAGGATTCAATGATATCGTGAAAGTGAATGCACATCAGCCCGACATGGGCAGGGGGAAGCGAGACCAGGCTGAGTTTGATTGCCGTGATAAACATGAGGGTTCCCTCAGACCCGGCAATCAGAGGGCTCAGGTTGAATGCAGGTCCATCGGTGCAAAAGGGTTGTTGTTTGGCAATGCTATCCAGCGCGTAGCCCATATTGCGTCGCTTGATCGTGTCTGGGGGAAGGTGTGAGGCCAGAACCTGCCGATTGTCCTCGATCGACAGCAGGTTGTGGATCTGCGTGTAAATGCGGCCTTCCAAGGTCGTTGGGGTGTTGAGCTTGGTCTGATACTCCTCAGGGGTAAGGGATTTGATATGAATGGGAGATCCATCGCTCAGATACCCTTTGATTTCGAGAACATGATCGCGCGTAGTTCCATAAGCAGGTGAGTTGGACCCACAGGAATTGTTACCTACCATTCCGCCAATCATGGCCCGATTTGAGGTGGAGGTTTCCGGGCCAAAGAGTAGACCATAGGGCTTGAGGAATAAGTTGAGCTCGTCGCGAACGACACCTGGCTGCACCCAGACGGTTTGAGCCTCCGCATCCAGCTCGAGGATCTGAGTAAGATAGCGGGACACGTCGACAACCAATCCGTGCCCCACAACTTGCCCAGCCAGAGAAGTCCCCGCGGTTCGGGGAATAAGCGATATCCCTGCGGACCGGCTGAACTGCAGGATTTCCTCAATATCCTTTTCCGTTTTGGGATAGACTACACCAAGGGGAATCTCCCGATATACAGAAGCATCCGTGGCGTAGATCTGCCGCTGGGCAGCACCGGTGTCCAAATGTCCATCGATCCTGGATTTGAGGTGGTTTAAGTCGGGATTAACAGTTGCGACCATAGGTAGAAACGGAATGATGAGGATTCTAAACAAAAATGTTATTCTAAAGGTAAGGCTGTGTCTATGACATCTTCCATCCCATCATTGAATCAAGTGATTGAGTCCTGCATTTATGTGGATGACCTGGACGCGGCTCTACCGTTTTACCGCGATCTTTTGGGGCTGGAGTTAGTTACCGCCGAGATGAGTCGTCACCTCTTTTTCAAGTGTGGGAATAGTATGGTGTTGGTTTTTAAGCCGGAGGCTACTTTGCAACCAGGATGTCGGGGAGAGGGACATGTTGAAGTGCCCACGCATGGAGCACAGGGGCCCGGGCACCTGGCCTTCGCGGTGACGGAGGATGAACTTGAGGTCTGGCGAGCTCGTTTCCAGGAGTTTAATTGTCCGGTCGAGATGGAAATTGAATGGCCGGGTGGGGGGCATTCCCTCTACGTGCGGGATCCCGGGAACAATAGTATAGAAGTGGTCACTCCCAAGCTTTGGGATTTGCAGCGCATATGAGAGCGTGCCGTCTCAACGCAGCCGTTTGGGTTTTAGTGGTCTGGTTTACTGCTTGTACCTCAACGCCTGAAAATGCGGAGGTGGCTGCACCGACGGAGCTCACCTGGGAGACAGTATATACTTTTACTCAGGTACGATTTGATTCGGAGCGGAATGAAAACTGGATTATGAGTCCGCCTTACTTCCTTCGAGATCGCCTGGGGCCCCAGGCGACATTGGTGGCGCGGTGGGAGCCAGGTCATGCTCCAAGGTACCAGCTATATTTTTTTCACGCTTTGAACGCCTGGGCCTATTATGAGCGGGCTTTAACCGAATTCGGAAATGAGTTGGATTTCGAGTTTTTCGGTCGGACTAAAACGGGGCCGGATGTCTATGAGGAACGGGTGGGGGCCTGGGTGACCCGAGAGATGATGGAAGCCGCCGCGGCTGACCGGTTTGTGGTGATCATTGCTGGCCGAAACAACCGGGAGGATGTAGTCCTTCCCGGATTTTTCGTAGAGGGGTTTGTTCGCAAGGTGGATAGAATATTAAGAGACCGCGGTAATGCCGGTCAGGTCGATGCGGAGGCTCGAGAGATCGAAGAGGAGAATAGGAAGCGGAATTCCAACACCGGAGGGGGTTGAAACAGATCTCCACCAGGCCGGTATTTTGGGCTGGAAAGACGGGCTAATAGGAAACATAATATTTTCACCTCCTGTCGCCCACCCATTACAGCTTAAACGTCCTCGCTCATGAAACTTCCCACTCTCCTTGTTTTTCCTCTCCTCATTCTCCTCCTTTCCGGCTGTTCCAGCGTTATGGTAGAACGGCAAGCCGGTTACAAAAATAATTTCGGCCTCCCCCCAGTTTTCGGAGTAGAATGGGAGCGCAGTGATCTCGATGTTTACCCCGGCCTCAAAATGGGCCAACCTCCCCCGTACCCTATCGGGATGAAGTCCGTTGGTGGCTATGCTACCATTCAATTTACCGTGAATGAGAAAGGTCGGGTGGAGGAGGCGCAGGTGCTCGATATGTCGCATCCCTATTTTGGGGGGAATGCGGAATGGGTGACGCAGTATTGGCACTTTCATCCTGCGGAAAAAGATGGAGAAGCCATCCCTGCCACGGGCGTGATTCGCTGGCAGTTTGCTCCCATGTCTCGCTGGGTCAAAACCAGTGTACAGGAAGAACTGCGGGAAGCGGAAGAACGGAAGCGTCGCGGCGTTTAATCGGCCCGGCATTCAACGCTCGGTAAACATCTTCCGAGTCCGGGTGAAAAACGATTTGTAAAATCGTTAAAGGCTCCTTTGAATCCAGCCCACTTTGTTCAAAAGATCCCCAATCCTGTTTTCTGGACAGCCATGAGGCTTCATGGGTTCAGAGAATGATCTATTCACTATCCCAATTATGAGTAATTCCCAATCGACTAAGCTATTCACCGCCAGCTGCTTGGCCCTTGTGGTTACGGCCATGACCTTTGCCATTCGCGCTGGTATCCTAACGGAACTCAATGAAACCCTTGGCTTAACGGATACCCAACTTGGTTGGGTAAATGCGATGGCCTTTCTTGGCTTCCCCGTAGCCATGATGGTAGGGGGGCTTTTGTATAATTTCATTGGTGCAAAGATCATGATGTATGTGGCCTTCGTCGGCCACGTCCTGGGGTTAGTCCTCACCATCACAGCCGGAGGGTTCTGGGGTCTGATCATTTCGACCTTCTGTATTGGTTTCGCTAACGGCGCGGTAGAAGCAGCCTGTAATCCATTGATTGCCGATATGTATCCCAAAAACCAGACCACGATGTTGAATCGCTTTCACGTTTGGTTTCCTGGGGGCATCGTGATTGGTGCCTTGGTTTCCTTTGGAATGACGGAAGTGAATTTAGGCTGGCAGCTACAAATCGCAACCATGTTGGTTCCGACTGCAATCTACGGTTTCATGATCTTCACTACTGATTTCCCTGAATCCAAACACATTGAGACGTCTACGGTGACCAACATCAAGAGTCTGGTCGCCCCCCTATACATATTCATGATTGTCTGCATGACGCTGACCGCAACGACCGAGTTGGCCACTCAACAGTGGGTCGGGCGCATCCTTCAAGAGAGTGGGGCCCATCCCATGATTATCCTTGCCCTGGGGACGGGCCTGATGGCCGTTGGGCGACAATTTGCGGGTCCTTTGGTCCATCGCCTTCACCCTGTTGGTGTCCTGTTGGCCTCCGCCGTGGTTTCAGCCATCGGCCTCTTCCTTCTCAGCATCACTACTGGCGCTGTGGTGTATCTGGCTACGATCGTGTTTGCGCTCGGAGTCTGCTATTTCTGGCCCACCATGATTGGATTTGTATCGGAGTACTGCAGCAAAACCGGTGCCCTGGGCATGTCCCTTATCGGTGGAGCTGGCATGTTTGCTGTCAGTATTTGGAACCCCATCATCGGTGGATGGATTGACAGTAATCGTGAAGCTGCAGTGGCCACCAACCCGGGCTTAGATGAGTCTGCGATCGAGCTAATTGCCGGTCAGGCGACCCTGACCAATATGACGGTCTTTCCCATCATCCTGATTGTTGCTTTTGGTATTCTGTTTGCCCTTCGGTCCAAATTTGAAAAGGGGGCGCACACCAAGGGTGATGATTCGCCCGCTCCGCAGGAAGGCTGATCGGATTACCCATTTCTTGGCAAAAGCCCGCGGTAACGCGGGCTTTTTTTTGGACTAGGGCGATGTCTCCTGACTGGTTTTCGTCAGCTTCGGCTGGACGGGTCGTAGCCCTACCTAGCCTGATGGCTAAATGTGGCCTATCGGTATAGCCCTCGCCAGCGGTTGAGGAGGATCTGCAGCATGGTGGCCACCCCGTTAAACGCTTCGTAAAAAAAGCGGACACGAGGAGAAGGGTGGTGGTGCCACACGACGGGGAGTTCTTTGACTTCGATATTCTGGGATTCGGCAACGACCAGCCATTCGACATCGAAGCCGCTATTTACGCTAGGTCCGGCGGCGGTTTTAATGCGTTGGGGGGAGAATAATCGGAGTTTCTCCATAACTTGATCCGCAGCTTGCCGTCTGCCCATTTTAAAGCCGCACTGGGTGTCCGTGAAGTGTCCCAGGCCCAACAGGGTTCTTAGCACGGTGTGTCCCAGGCCGAGAAATTTTCTACGCAAGGGTGCGCCTTCCCGATGCCACCCCCTGGAGCCGATGACCATCCCAGTGGATGCATCCAGGGTAGCCAACAATCTCGAAGCTTCGGAAATCGGAGTAGCCAAATCCATGTCGGTCCACAGCCAGAGCTCTCCCCGGTAGGCCTGCATGCCATGGAGGATAGCCCCCGCTTTTCCGGAATGCTGGGAGCTGAGGACCCGGTCGGCTTCCTTTTCGGCGAGAGCCTTCGTCTCGTCGGTGCTCCCATCGTCAACCACGATCAGTTCGGTCTCAAAGGCTTGTTCCGACATCCATTGACGGATTTGTTTTAAGTTCCCTGATCGAATAGCCTGAGCTTCATTAAAAGCAGGGATGATGATAGAAAGCCTGGGTTTGGATGACATGAAGTGGAACGATTGCCAAAAGAGAATTTCCTTGTCATCTCATAGGGTGTGATCATGAAACGCGAGGTTTACTTCATTTTGAGCGCGCTGCTGCTTGTACTTACCCTTTGGATACGGATTCTCGATTTGGGGGAACGTTCCATGCATACGGATGAAGCCGTGCACGCTATGCGGTTGGCCAATTTTAAAGAAGAAGGTCGAGTCGTTTATGATCCGCTGCACTTTCATGGACCCTGGCTCTATCAGGTCAGTCTGCTGCTTACCTCCGTGGGCCCTGAGGATTTTCTTGATCGTATATCAGAAACCCAGGTCCGTTGGTTTGCCGTGCTCGGCGGCCTGCTGACCTTGTGTTCGGTGTTTCTATTTGCCCGGGAGTGGGGACGGATAGCCTCCCTGGTGGCTTTAGCACTGGCGGGATTCTCCCCGGGTCTGGTATATTATTCCCGGTATTTTATCGCCGAAATCTGGTTGGTCGGGCTGGTTTGGCTGGCAGCCTGGGCCGGTTGGCGATACTTCCAGTCGGGGAAGCTGCTTTTTGCTGGAATGAGTGGTCTGTGTGTGGGGATTGCCCATGCCACAAAAGAGACCGTCATTATCTCTATAGCCGTGGCGATCATCGCGGTCGTCATACTGGGGGTGGGAAGGAAATTGGGATGGGTCGGTTCGACCACCGATGGCTCTCTTTCCGGATCACGACTTCGATACCTGCTTATCGGGAGCGCCGTTGCCCTCTTGAGTTCCGTCCTGTTGTATAGTCATTTCTTCACCCATTTGCCCGGGATTGTGGATTCGGTCCGGACCTATTTTCTCTATGAGGTGACGGAGGGGCATGAGAAGCCGATCTGGTATTACGCCTGGTTTCTATTCAGCCCGGAGGCAGGATTCCTTGAAACGGGATTAGGTTTAGCTGCCTTGCCAGGGGTTGTGCTGGTGCTGGTTGGGCTTATGAGAAACAAACCATCTGAACATGGAGGCCTACTCCTGTTTGTTCTGCTGATTACGATCGGTCACTTTTGTGCCTATTCTTTAATTGGATATAAAACGCCGTGGCTGATCTTAACCCTGCTACCAGGGTTAGCCATTCTCGGCGGGGTAGGGGCTGCTAAGGCCTTAGCCCACCTGAATACTTCAGGGTTTGCCTGGGCGGGATTGGGTTTGATCGCTGTTGGCATCCTCCTCGGGCTGGGATCCAGTTTGCGGATCAATTTTAAGGATCCGACGAATAAGGCGGACTCAAATTACTACGCCTACGTCCATACCGACCCGGGCATCCGGAAGCTTGTGGACATGGTCGACGCTCAGGCGGAGCGCTGGAATTTTGGAGATGCGATGGAAATCGTGGTTTTCGGTTCGGAGTATTGGCCGCTTCCGTATTACTTGCGCCACTATCCGAATGCCGGGTTCTGGGCAGAAAAACCGGAGGGACTCGATGCCCCCTTCATTGTTGCTTCCACTCAGGGAGCAGAGGGGTTTGAATTTGAGATTATTGGTTTGGATTATTCGCTGGATATTAAGGAACTGCGATACGGGGTTTTCCTGATCATCCACCAGAAGCGACTACCAGAACCACGTGGAGACAAGTAACGATGACGGATAAACCATCAGTGCATGTTTTCGAGTGGGAGGCCATGAACGCCACCTTCTTCGCCAAAATCTGTCATGAGGAGGGGAATTATGCGAGGCAGGGCGCTCATGAAGCGTTTAAGGAATTGAATCGGATCGAGGAGGAGTTCAGTCGCTTTATTGAGTACAGCTACATTTCTCAGTTAAACCGGGCGCCTGCGGGTCAGCCGGTGCGGGTCAGCCGGGATGTGTTTTTCTGTCTGTCTCTGTCGGAAATTCTCGCCGAGGCCACCAATGGCATGTTCCGCGTGACCTGGAAGAGTTCGCCCGAGGCCGGAATTTTCCCCCTGGAGCTAGACCCGGAACAATTGACGGTGACGAAAACTCATGAAGATGTGTCTGTCGACCTGGGTGGGATCGGAAAAGGGTTCGGGCTCGATGTTATGCGCGAGGTCCTCTACGACTGGGACCTGGATTCAGCCTTGTTGATCGGAGGCGGAAGTAGTCTCCTCGCTTTGGATCCTCCGGCAGGGAAACCCGGTTGGGAAGTGAATCTGTCCGCTTACGGCGGGGATCGCCGGCACAACCTGTCACACCATGCCCTGAGTGGGTCCGGCCTCTCAGTCAAAGGGGCCCATATTGAAGATCCGGATACCGGGGAGGCTCCCAGTTCGAACAAGCAGGCCTGGTCGTTTTCTGCGAATGCAGCGGAGTCCGACGCGCTCTCCACTGCGTTTCTGATTCTGGAAGAGGATTCCATTGCCCAGGTTTGCGA
Organism: Opitutales bacterium; assembly: GCA_028280845.1. GTDB lineage: Bacteria > Verrucomicrobiota > Verrucomicrobiia > Opitutales > JABSRG01 > JANQKZ01. The sequence goes on from JANQKZ010000018.1 coordinate 46,953, forward strand.
GCGCTCCCCTAAAATTGGAGCGGTCTTGTGCTACGATAGCCAGGATGGGCCGGTCTGGCGGAATTTCGGAGCTCCGGTTCAGGAGATAGATTAATTTTTCAACGGTGACAGCTTTGAGCTTGATCCATAATGTTGGTCTTTCGCAATATAAACGCTGCTAATCCCCTTTCTGTTGCTGTTTATCTGGATTAACCACGGATTCTCGGTCTGAATTTGGATTCTTTGTTCTGATCAAAACAACACCAACCTAGATTCCCCATTTCTATGAGTGAAGTAGCCACCGCCCCTGAAAGTAAACCAAAACTAGGCCTCCTTGAGGGCTGGACTGAAGAAGTCTTCAGTTTCATGCTCCTGAGGATTTGGATTGGCCTGCGGCTTTTCCTGGCCGGCTTGGAAAAATTCCAAGGCGAAGATGGATTCAGCCTCGAGAATTATTATGAGAAGATGGGTCGTTTTGTGACCTACTTCACAGAAAACACCTATCTGCCCGGTTGGATGGCCAAGCCCTACTGCTATTCCCTGGGTTACGGGCTGCTGTTGTTCGGCGTGCTGGTTTTGGCCGGAATCAAGCCCAAGTTCTCCCTGACGCTCTCCGGCCTCATGTTCATTAGCCTGAGCTTCGGTCTCATGGTGGACAACGAAGCCTCCGGCATAGCCTGGTTGGCAGCCCACATGGTATTGACGGTAATGGCCTTACTGTTATGTAAGCATAACCGGCTCGCAATTTTCGGATAATCGGGGATCTTTTTCCCATAACCCATGTTTGAAGTAATATGATGGACCAGCAAAAACAAGGCACCCCATGGGAACATGGGCTTCTTCGCCGTGACTTCCTCAAAACGGGCCTGGCAGCTGGTGCCGGCCTGGCGATGAGCCAAGTCACGCCACTTCGGGCTCAGTCTTCAGGGAAGGAGGACCCGATTCGTCTCGCGATTATTGGGACGGGCAGTCAAGGCCGGGTCCTTCTGGATGCGGCGGCTAACATTCCGAATCTGGAATGGAAAGCGGTGTGCGATGTGTGGAATTACTCCCGTCGTTATGGTCAGGGCGTCCTCCGTAAGATGGGCCACCAGGTCAATGCGTATGAGGACTACCGCGAGATGCTGGACAAGGAGCCCGATCTCGACGCCGTTATCGTGGCATCCCCTGATTTCTGGCATGCCCCGCATACCATCGCGTGCCTGGAAGCCGGCAAACATGTATATTGCGAAAAGTTGATGTCCAATTCCCTGGAGGATGCCAGGGATATGGTCCTGGCATCTCGAGAGACCGGGAATCTTCTACAAATCGGACACCAACGCCGCAGCAACCCTCGCTACCATTTCGCGCGGGATAAGATCCTCAAGGAAGCGGAGCTGTTAGGCCGGATTACAGTGGTCAATGGTCAGTGGAATCGCTCAGCCTCTGAAGATATCGGGTGGCCGAAAAAGTATGAATTGGATTCCGAGTTCCTGGCTAAATATGGCTACAAGGATATGCACCAGTTTCGGAATTGGCGCTGGTTCAAGGCCCTTGGCGGTGGACCGATTTCCGATCTGGGGGCTCACCAGATCGACGTGTTCAGCTGGTTCCTCCAGGGCGACCCCGTCGCTGTGATGGCCGACGGTGGAGTCGATTACTATGACAACCACGAGTGGCAGGATAACGTGATGGCGATTTACACCTTCAATACGCCGAAGGGAGTGGCTCGTGCATTTTATCAAGTCCAGACCACGACCAGTGCCGGTGGTGGTTATTTCGAATACTTCATGGGAGACGAGGGCGCCCTGAAAATGTCCGAAAATCCCAAATACACGAAGATCTTCCGTGAAAATAATGCTCCGGACTGGGGTGAATGGCTCTCCAAGGGATACATTATGCAAGAAGGGGAGACGACTGCATCGTACAAGCCCTGGAAGAAGCAGGAGGCTGCGCAGAGCGATACGGTCGACGTGCGTGAAACGGCCGCCCTGAGTGCCTGGGATATGCCGGTAGCCTTGGACAAGGCTATTCACCAGCCGCACCTGGAGAATTTCTTTGATGCTATTCGCCATGGCACTCCTTTGACTTGTCCGGGTGAAGAAGGGTATAAATCCGCCGCCATCGTTCTGAAAGTTAATGAGGCGATGGCCGCCGCTAAACAGCTTGAATTTAAACCGGAGGATTTCGTAGTTTAATTCATCCGTTTTTTGATACCTGCCTAGACAACCAACCTCTTGTCATTCGTCGGAGTGATGAGAACCCCTTTTTATAATTATGAAGAAAAATCTCCTGATTCTTTTATCCGCGCTCATGATCAGCGGTGGCGTTGCCACTGGTGAAGATCTTGTCAAACTGGAGCTGGAATACCCGAAACCCATGTTTCCGGGAACTCCCAAGCCAATTAAAGTACCGAATCTGGAACCCCTGGTGCATGGTCAGCGGCCGTTCATCATGGTGCCTCCCGGAACGGTAAATCTGGCTGAAGCGAAGGAAGTCACTTCCAGCGATGACTGGCCCGTTATCGGTGAACTTGAATATGTGACGGATGGTGACAGGGACGGCGGTGATGGCTACTTCGTTGAGCTTGGCCCCGAACTCCAGTGGGTGCAAATCGACCTCGATGAGGAAGCTGAAATCTATGGTATCCTCATGTGGCACTATCACGCACAACCCCGGGTGTATTTCGACGTGATCGTGCAGATTTCCAACGATCCTGAATTCAAAGAAGGGGTCATTACCCTGTTCAATAACGACTTCGACAACTCCGCCGGGATGGGTAAAGGCGAGGATCCTTCCTTTATCGAATCCTACGAAGGCCGCTACGTTGAAGCGCAGGGGCAGAAGGCCCGTTATGTCCGCCTGTATAGCGCAGGCAATACCAGTGATACGATGAACCACTACATCGAAGTCGAGGTCTACGGCCGCGAAAACTAATCGGATTTTTTCCCTTTGAACCAGAAAGGCAGGACCCAAGTCCTGCCTTTTTTTATGCATATAAAAAATCCTCGGGGGCAGCAACCGCCTTTGACAATCTATGGCCTACACAAAGTCGCATATCCATTATCAAGATAGGCCGCTTCCAGTCCCTTAAAATACGCAGGATGACCCCTTTTACTTTTTTTTGCGCTTTAAATATCCCCAAAGAACAACGCCCAGAAAACAAGTATAGTATCCCAATAGGCAAGAATACAACCAATAGCCAAAATTAGAATTGGTACGAATTTATTTCTTTTTATCGCAATGTGAAGAACCTTTGAAAATGCTAAGGCTAGGAATAGCCATACTAAAAATGGCCGAGCAAAGTAGTAAAAGTTGAACCCGAAGGAAGATAACTCTTCCCCAAAAAGCTCGACCAACAAAAAACTCAGCCCAAAACAAAGAAACGGGAATCCTAGAAATAACTTTAGGTTAAATTTCTCTATTGTAGCTTTCACTTAATGAAGAAACCCTTTCAAAGGACCCGTAGGCGATCCCGTTTGTAACATTAACTCCAAAAAACTCCATCTATGGCTCCTGCGAAGTAGAAGTCAAATTTGTGAAAGTTTCACCAAATTTGCTCAGCAAAGTTCCATATTCAACACCGAAGGTAAATTCGCCCTCAAATTTGTGACCATGGGTAAAGAGTAAATGATTGACCCTTTTCCCTCTTTTCGTGGTGGCCCATCATAACTACCCCTCACAGCGTATCACATGCCAATCTCCACAATTGCACCTTATTTGGGCCACATCTCCTCTACGTTTGATCCCTTCCTGCCCCTTTTCAATGGCAAGCACAAAAAACATGAGACATTCGGCCCTGACCTACTATTAATAATTTAGCCAAATAACTTAAATAGACGATCGCAACGAGTAGAGAATTTAGGTTATCTAACAAATTTTAATTCTCGCTGATACTTGCTTTTGAATAAGCATAAGTAGGTTCATACCTAATCAAGTTATGAGTTACGAAATCAATTATTAAATTTCCTTCATAATAAATGTCACTTCCAGCCTCGTAAGCCCTAATCATACTACTTTTTTCTATTAATATTTTACCAGTATCCCACTCAACAATTTGATAATCGCATTTCTGGAGATCACCATCAACGATAGGGCCAAGTTCTAAAATAAGATACTGGGTTGGTGAGAAATCTACTCTAGTCTGACCAGATTTAGGTAAAGCAACCAATCCTTTAGACTGATAAACCTCAACCTCTGATTCCGGAATAGCAACTTCCTCTAAAGGGCCTTGTGAGCAACTTGGAAATATCACAAGAAGTGAGATAAGAATTTGTGTCAATGTTTTCATTAAATGTCATTATCAGGTGTATAAAATGTTCCTTTATCATTTTTAATAATTGTTTCCGGTGGTTCCATATTTAGAAAACTCATCTTGGATATTGTTATCCACCGAAATTTCTGATAAACTTTATAATCCACTAAGACGGACTCAATATATGGCCCATCAGGACCATAAAAAACTTCCGGAGCGTAATGCTCAACATGTTCCAAATAGGGTTGCCCATAGATTGCTAGTATATCAATTGCTTCAAGAATTTTCAAGGTGCCCTTTCCAATTTTCATAATCTTTTGAAATTTACCTTTGGAAAAAATTTCAAAGGCATCAATTGAAGATTCAGCAAACTCAGGAAATTTCTCCGGGATCATATCTCGTCGAATGTATAATGACTCATCCACAACCTCTTCAGTCCAAGATACACTAGAAGGAAATAAATTGTGACCTTCTGCATTATATAGGTGAACAAAGGCGGCAGAGATAGCCCCGTTTGCGAACTTGCCCCCACCTATTGAGGCAACTGTACCTCCTACTGTAGCGGCCACCATGGTCCTTGCGACCATTTTCACGTTATTGCCATCCTGAGGAGTTCCCAACCCCTTAATCTGGAACTTGCTGGTCATATGGCTGGCCAATCCTCCAAGGAACCCGGAGGTAAAGTCCCCTCCTCCAAGTTCATTGATTCCTCCCTGAGTGACTCCATGAAGGAAGGCCTTTGCAAGAAACTCTATATCTCCTCCAATTCCAAGGTCCAAGCTACCGATTCCATCTGCTACACCCATACTGATGGCTGAAAGAGAAGTGCCGACTACTCCCCCGATTATTGCATCTTTAAATGATGCCCCCATAAGCATACTCTGCACGGTTGAGGCAATAAAGGTGGTAACAATAAATTCCGCGAAATTAAGTAGACCGATCTTGAACAGCACGGCCGGAACTAATGGCAAGAAGAAACCACTCGGATCCGTATAGCTTAGCGGATTGTTTAAAACATAAGAATACCGATTATAGCTTTGCGGGTTGTCGGGGAATTGAACGAATGGGTCTGCGGAGAGGAACCGGCCGAGGAACGGGTCGTAAATCCGGCCATTCATGTGGACCAGCTTGAGATCATTCAGGAGCTCATGACCGGTGTAACCACGATCTCCGGACTTCCAACTGTTGCTCCAGGTGGAATAGAGGGAATCCCAATCGTTTGGATTCACTTTCTCTCCCCACGCGTTAAAGAAAAATTCTTCTTCAACGTTATAGCTGTCATCCAGCACAAAAAGCACCGAACCCAAATGGTCTTTAAGAAAATAGTAAGTTTCGGCTCCACCAACTCCAGCATCCATCACGGTATAGGAACCCACTACTCCTGTGGGTGTGGGAATCAAACACCGCTCCCGCAGGGTCGTCCCATCATCTTCTTTCTCATAAAGACCAACGATGATCTTTGTTCGAGTAGTAGACCCTTCCTTGAACTTCTCTACGGTGCGATGGTGGTTCGCATCATAGAGAAATTCCACGTAATCGCCCGAGCCGGATTGGGTAATTCTGGAAGGCTTGTTAAAGGCTGTCCAGGTAAGGGTATCCCCCGCTCTGGAGGTCATATTCCCATTGGCATCATAGACGTAAGATTTGCCCCGGAAGGAGGTAACTTGATTAATCTTACTGGAATGGTAAGTGTAGGAATAACCACCCCGGGTGGCGATATTTCCATTGGCCTGGTAAGTGGCATAAGTCGTCATCCCCCCGGTAATTGAAGATTGGATAAGTCGGTTCAGATCATCGTAGTAGAGAGACTCCGCCTGACTGGTTCCGGTACTTTTCGAGCGGCTGGTGAGATTGCCTAAATGATCAAACCCGAAAACCATGTTTTGGATATAGCTTCCCGATCCGGAGACTTGCGCTTTTATCGTTTCAGTAAAGCCTGTCCCTTCCTCATATGCCTGACTCACCACTAATGGAGAAGCAGCTGAGCCAATTTGGTATTCCTCTATTTGTCCTCTGCCATTGTACTTGGGAGCGGACCAATGGGTGGTCCCAAATTTGTCTTCCACTTCAATCAAGGCACCGGTACCCCCTGAATCGTAAACGTTTTCGATCCAATAATTATTGGGATAGGCGATGGTGGCTACCCGTCCATAGAGATCATAGGATGTGTCCGTATGGTAGGTCTCGGCCTGGGCCGGGCCGGCACCGTCAGCATCGATGGTGGTTGCCTCCGTGATCAATCTCCCAAGGGAATCATAAGTAAAGGCTTTAGAATAATTGTCCGGGCCCGATTCTGTGGCAATCTGTCCAACGCCTTTGCCCCCTGCGGTATCGTAGCCCCAGGAATAACTCAAGGAACCTATGGTTCTCGAGGTCATCCGGCCAAGGGCATCATAAACAAGGGTGGTTACATTACTCTTGGCATCGGTCTGGGTTTTTAATCTCCCCAAAGCATCGTAAGTGTATTGCCAATTCCCCATGTTGGGGTCGGACATACTGGTCTTATTGCCACGAACATCATAATTCATGGTGACCACCAGGTTGCCCGGGCTGGTGGTTGATTTCAGGTTGCCGTAGCCATCATAGTCCGAGGCTACCGTGTTGCCATCATCGTCTGTCGTCAGGACCGTGTCACCTGCAGCATTTACCTGTTTCTTGGAAATCTGGCCCTTGGGATTGGTGGTCGTGACTTCAAATTTGTTATAGCTGATCAAGGTTACGAGGTCTCCTCGCTCACTCCCCTTTCTGATCTCCTTGGGCCTGCTTAACTCGTCAAATACACTATTCGTGGTCCACCGAATGGTTTCCCCTGAAACATAGGGATCAGAGGTGCGGCTAGTCCGACCAAAAGCGTCATATTCAATTTCAGTGTATACCGTGCGCCCACCGGGAGTGCCGGCATAATACACCTGAGTATCCGACCCGATTTCACGGCCTAACCTGTCATAATAGGTATAAACCGGAGCCGCATAGGATTGGCCATAGAGGAGGGACTCGGATACTAGCGCATACTTGGCCCCGGAAAATTTCACCCAATCCCCATTCCCCTCTCCATTCGGGATTCGGTAGGTACGGCTGTAGGTGCCATCGGGTCGTTGTTCGCGATAGGGTCGCCCAAAGGCATCGTAGGAAAAATCGACCACGAGGTCGTTTGGATCCGTCATGCTGGTTGCCACTCCAAACCCCGCCCGGCCAAAAGCCTGCTCTACCTCATGGCTCAGGGCATTCGTGGTTTTGATATTATATCGGTAAGTTGAGTCATACAGGTAGGTAGTGGTTGCGGAAGGGATGGCGGATCCTCCAGATCCTCCGGTCACCGTTTTCGTTGAAATATTACCCTTCGTATCATAGGCATAGGTTGAGGTGAGGGCGAGACTAGTTCCCGGCTCAAGGGTCTCTGTCTGGAGCATCCCATGGAAGGATGAAGCGCTCGAGTAGTAGGTAAACGTGGATTTCCGCTTCTGGCTCTCTTGGCTGGTGCCGTCCCAGAACGTAACTTCTGTTTGGGACAATCTGGAAAGCACCCAGGCATCTTGGGCGGTATAAGGGGTGTAGAAGGAGTTGACCGTTTTAATTTTCCGATCAGTCGTCGCACTGGTCCCATCGTACTGTTGATACTCAATGGTGATTTCGGTGTTATTCCCCCAGTGATCCCCAAAAGTATTGTCGGTCTTTACCCGCTGGTACGGATTAGAGTTGGCCAACTCATAGGTATCGGTGGTGGAATTATCGATGAAAGGAAAAAAGGATACGGAGTTTCCTCGCTCGGTCGTTATCGTGTTCTCCGTCAGGGTATTGGTGGTTCGGGTCACATAGTACCAGTTCGCACCTACTTTCACCTCGGTCTCGGACTCTTTGACCATACCGGTGTAAGGGAATTCTTGCTCCAGCACTTGTGTTTTGCGGTGATTCTTTTGTTCGTCCAGGGAGGTGAAGATGCGGAATCCCTGGAAGCCCCTTCCCCACAAATCCACCTGACCACCAGTGTAGGTGTAAGAGGTGCGATAATTTGTATTGGGGAGGCCCAACCCATCGTCCTTTCCAACATATTCAGCGGCATACATGGCAGCCTGAAGTTGCATGATGGGGTACTCCGTGGCCACCTCCGCATCTTTCACATAAATGTTGCCGGTAAGGGGGGCATAAGAAATTTCAGTTTGGGCCCCAAGTCCGTTGGTGACATGAGTGAGAAGGTCATGGACGTTCCCCCCAGAATACCAGGGCTTTATCAAAACAGCATTGCTAGCGCCCTCTGAACAGACCAGGAAATCGGCCTTACCATCGCCGTCGAGTTCAGTGGGGAGAAAGAAACCTGTAGTAGGCCATACACCCATGTCTAATTCGGTATATACCGCTAAATCGTCGAAATCCTTGCCGGTGGAACGATAGATCCTGGCTTGAACATCCCCGCTTCCCTTAAAGATGTGGATGATATCTCCACGACCGTCTCCATTGATTTCGGTGGGATACACATAATGTTCGGTCGCCCAGTTGACAGACGCAGTAAAGCTGTGGGTCCCGGTGTATTCGAAACCACTCCCCGTGCCTAAATAGTATTTGTCAAAGATGGTAGAGCCCGTCTTATACGAATACACGAGATCGGTATTGCCATCGCCATTCATATCGACAGGAAAGATGGTGCTGTCATTCATCCAGGTCCCTAAATCATAAGTCAGGGTAGCGGTTTCGAATGCCGGTCCATAAGTGGTGGGTTGAAATCCATTAGATATGAGGACCTTCACATACCGCTTATTCGTTGAGTCATCCTTCGAGGAAAACAGATAATCCGACATACCATCCGCATTCATATCCACGAAATAGCCGGAGGAGATGGTGTAATCCGCACAGTTTTCCAGGGCTACCGATGCTCGAGAAAGAAGCGATATTGCATTGGTAGAATTATTAGTTATCTGGTAAAAACGGTAGGATATGGAATCGGTACCACTTCCATGGGAATCGTTGCGGTAGAAGGCACTGAACTCTGAGCGTCCATCTCCATTCAAGTCAGAGATTTCTAAAGTATAATCGGGAAATTGGGGCCCCGGGTCACCAAGACCTAGAGGGGCAGAAAAAATGTCCCCATTCAACGTTTTCTCGATGAAACCATTATTCCCGTCCGATAAATAGACTTTAAAGATTTCCTGCCATAAAAATGTAGGAGGAATAGTATCCAGGTATTCTGCATCCCAAGTCACGCATACAAAATCAGTCAATCCATCACCATTGAAATCTCCTTCCCGAATTAGATTAAAGTCCCATACCCCGGTGATGGTTTTACTCGCAATTTCCTGCCAGGTTCCTCCTCCCTGAACCCCAGGGTTCGCACTATGCTTAAAGACTTTGACCTGGTAAGAGCCGCCATCCCTATAGATTTGGAGTAGTTCCATCCGGCCATCCCCTTCAAAGTCTATTGGGCGCAGCTTACAGGGCTCCCCGGTGGAGCCATCATAGTTGGATATCGTTTCATTTGCAAAAACATGCAGGGTCAGGTCGTTCGACCCCCCATTTTGGTAAGCAAAAGTTGTCGCAGGAAGGTTCTTACCGGATGAGGTAAGTTGAACCGAAGTCAGCAGGCTCTTTTTCGTTTGTGAACTATTCGCGTAGTTCAATGTATATTGCTTTATCTCAACCCCATTTTCCCTGATGGATATCGACTTTAAGCGGTTTTGAATCTCAATCTTCCCCCCATCGATATACCGGGTAACGTAATCACTGAGTGTCCGGCTCTCATAGTCGAAATGGACATTACAATGGGTGTAAGAGGATCCATTAAAGCTATAGTGTATATCTGTAAGCTTTTGCTCTCCAGTAGAGGAGTTTGTGGTATAGACAAAAGTCATTTGGTTCCCCAGGGAATCTTCCACTTTATCCAATGACCAGGACAGTACCTCCGATTTGCCGGCTGGTTTTAGTTGGGCACTAGGTGTCTGCCCATAGGTCATTTTCAGCCCATCTTTGGTTTCGACTTCAAAATATTGGGGACCATTTCCCTGAGTCCCTACGGCTGTGATTCGTGAGAATGAATCAATTTCTGTTCGGTATTCTGAATTGGCCGCCCCATAGATACCATGGTAGAGCATCAACCGTTGGCCATCCAAGGCGAAGTGGTCACTTGAATCAAAGTGAACTCCCGATCGGGCAAATTCAGAGCCTGAGGTAGCCGAGTAACCATTGTCCAATGCCGTGGTTGTGGGGATTCTAGTAATCGCAGAAAGGCCCGAAAGGTTCCAACCTTGACCAAGAAACCCGGATCCTCCCTGGCTGCTGTATGAAAGAGCGAGCTTGGGTTGCACGCCTCCAGTCCCCGGTATAACTTCAATTGGAATGGAGTAGGAAGAGGCCCCACGGTTATCAACAGAAAGCTCGCCAGGTAAGGATCCCACCGGGGAATAGTTCACACCTGGATCAGAAAAGGCCTGGAGCTCGCTGGAATTGAGAATTCCGTCAAAATCCCAGTCTTCGCCCGCATCCGCGGCATTATTGGGGTTCATCCCAAAATGAATTTCTTTGGCATCAAATATTCCATCTTGATCGGTGTCAGTTTGCTCCTCCTGTCGGGAAAAAACCAGGGGAGAACTTCCTGAGGTAATCATCGCCTTAAAAAGACTCCCAGACTTTGCGTGAAACCCGGGAAGCAAAGAGATGGAATCTGTTGCATAAAAAATAGAGTCTCCTCCACTCTCGATTACTACATTTCCAGAGGTCTCCACGTTCTCTTCAAATCCTGCCTCCGGATAATCATAGACCTGCCCGGATTGAACTGTGACGGGCCCCACGGCCGCCCCCCATAGATGCCCTACTGCTAAAGCGGGAATAATAAAGGGTAATACCAGGTGTTTTAGCCCCAGTTCACCTTCTCTGCGAATCGCTCTGCGTTTGATTCCGTTCCATGACGCTTCAAGTTTGCTTTTACCCTTCATCGTAACTCCCTTTAAATTTTTTAAAGATACAGTTTCCTAGTCCTTCTTCTCACGTTTCATTTTGTTCGTGGAAGCACGTGATTTTACTGCCTCTTTCAGCTCTTGAGTTCTATCTGTGTCTAACTCCTTAGCTGCCATCCGTTGACCTTGCCGTTCTTGAAGGTCCGACTTATTCCCTTTTTGTTGCCCCTCCTTCAAGCTGAAGCTGTAGTTTTTTTTGAGATACTGAAAAGAAACGCTCTCATCAGTAATTTGGACTACCTTTACGTCAGTGGCGGCTAGGTCGCCTTCCAATTTGACTAACTTTTTCCGGTTCCGGTCCCAAAGCACAAGGTAGGTTTCTCCCGATTCTCGATCGTGGAGATGTTTCACCTCCAGCCCATCATTTAGGGTTCTTCCCTGAAAGTCTTGGGAATAGCCTTCAGTTGTCAGGCAAGCCGCCAAGACAAACATGGTGTATAGAATGTGTTGCCTCATTTTATTTCTCCTTTAATTGGCTGAGTATCGTTCCGAGGTACTGCTCCAACTCTTGATTTTTGGTTTTGAGTTTTGAAATTTCCTCCTGGTGTTTTTTGATAACCGAATCCTGTTCAATCAGGTAGAGGGTCAACTCCTCCACCTTCTGCAGCAGCATCGTCTGAGTTTCGCCGACCGATGCCCCTCGGGTCTGCACCTCCTCGGCTGTTGGCACACCGGGCAGGCGTTTCTCCTCAGAAATGAAGTCCGCCACCTCCTCCAGGGGCATGAGCTCATAGTCCTCCTCGAAGACAAAGTCTGCCCAGTTGGATTCGACGATGATCTCTTTGGCCCGGACCGTCCCGGCAACATCCAATCGATAAGCCGGGTTGCTAGTCCCAATTCCAACAGCATTTTCTGACCCATCGACCATAAACACCGCTTGGTTCTTTCCATTTCCCACATAGAAATCTCGGAACCGGGTGTCTCCCGCCAAGTAGCCTTGCCAGTTTATCCAAAAATTTGCGTTGTCCGTGTCATTTCCATAAGCCACCCCTAAGGTGTGACCAGTAATGTAGGTGTTATATCTCCCCATATTTGCATCTCTACCTCCAAAAAATGCGGCGATATCACTTGAACTTCCGGTCCCCCAAGGCTTCTCCACTTCTAGTTTGACTTGAGGGTTGGTTGTTCCAACTCCCACATTCCCAGTATGCTCGACGGTAAAAAAAACTTTGCTACTCCCGTAAAGATCAACGTCCTGAGCAATTTCAAACGAGTTATCAATATTGTTGAGCCCTATAGCCCAAGTACCTGCGGTTGAATAATCAGTAAAAATAATCTCGGGGTTGTTTGCCGCTGCGCCCAGTTTAATCTCCGCCAAAGCACTACCAGTTCCATTATCACGAATAAATTTCGCTAACGGAGAGCCACTCGTACCACCTTCGACAAGGAGGGTGGTATCTGCGCTATTCTGGTCCACCGTGAGTTTCCCCGTTACTGTTTCGTCGACCCCTTGGAGCTGAAAGGATAGGGCCAAAAACAGACATAGATTCGCAAGTGCCTTGGGAAAAGTGCTTTTCATTTTCAAATGACTTAGGGGGTTGAATTGATGAGGGTTTCCAAGGTCTCAATGCGTTTCATCAATTTTGCATTTTCCGCCTCTTGTTGAATAAGATAAAGCGTCAGCTCCTCGACCTTCTGCAGTAGCATCGCCTGGGTTTCGCCGACCGATGCCCCTTGGGTCTGCACATCCTCGGCTGTTGGCACACCGGGCAGGCGTTTCTCCTCAGAAATGAAGTCCGCTACCTCCTCCAAGGGCATGAGCTCATAGTTCTCTTCAAAGACAAAATCGGCCCAATTGGATTCAACAACAACTTCCTCTGCCCGGATCTTCCCCTTAACCTCAAATTTGTTTGCTGGGGAATCCACTCCGACTCCCACATTTCCTGAATCTTGTATAGTGAACAATTTACTCCATGATACGGTGTCCCCTGCGGTTCCCCCGGCGCCTCGAAAAAAAGCAAACACATCTCCTGTGACATGCATCGCTAGTTTCAACGCAGGTTCGTTGGAAACCAGGTATGTATTGGGAGAGGGCGTGGCATTCCAGTAGTGTTGAATGCGGCCGGTACTGTCCTGTAGAGAAATGATGTAATCACTGGTATTGGCACTCATTCTGAAATACTCATCTCCATCATAGGTCCCTCTCGGATTATAGGGGCTCTTCCGGATTACGACGGGAATATTTCCATTGATATCCAATGCGCTCGATGGGTCCGCGATACCAATCCCCACTTCTTCACCAATAGTATAGAGATCGGAGCCTGTATCTATCCAATCGGCTGAAAGGGGGGATGAGGTGCTGGTCAACAGCCAAAGCAGACCCGTAAGCAATGTGGCCTTAGTTTTTATTTTCCAAGTCATGAATCCGGTTCTCCAATTGAATGATGTATAAAGTCATTTCCTCGATTTTCTGTAGCAGCATGGCTTGGGTTTCGCTTACCGATGCCCCTTCAACTCGGATCTCCTCAGCAGACTTCACCCCAGGTAACCGTTTTTCTTCAGAAATGAAGTCCGCCACCTCCTCCAGGGGCATGAGCGCATAGTCCTCCTCGAAGACAAAATCCGCCCAGTTGGATTCGACGATGATCTCCTTTGCCCGGGCCGTGCCGTTGACGTCTAGAGTATAGGACGGATTGGTCGTGTGGATTCCGATAAAGCCATCCTGATTGATAACGAATTTATTTCCTCCTCCGGATTGATGGAACCCCACTCTACCGGTTGAGTCGGCAAATAGCATAATATCATTACCACCCGTATACGCTAGGTTCCTCAGCCTCATGTAAATGTTGGAAGCCGTCCGTCTGGATTCAAAATTAGCAATCAAATTGGCGGCCCCATCAACGGGATTGATAACATGCAAAAAAGATGACGGATTCGTCGTTCCATGACCAATCCACCCGGTATCCTGCATAATAGTGAGATAATTTGCCTCAAACGCTCCCGAGTCGGACATGCGCTGAAAGGTCATTCGGTCATTATCAAAAGCAAGCCGCATGGCTTGCTCACCAACGGTGTTGGCACTATTGGTAAACAGCACACCAAAACTGCTGGTGGTACCGTTCAGGTGCAGGGGAGCCACTGGATTGGACGTCCCAATCCCCACATCATCAGTGGTCGTATACAGGTCATTCCCCGATTGAACCCAGTCGCCCTGAACCAGATTCCCTACAATAAGCAGGCTAAAACACACGCTGAAAACTTGGCGTAAATTCATCTCGTTTCCTCCAATTCTCTTATCCGTTGCTTCAATGTCTGGTTCTCTTCGTGAACTTGAATGACGTAGAGTGTCAGCTCCTCCACTTTCTGCAGTAGCATGGCCTGGGTTTCCCCGACAGAAGCCCCCTCAGCATGAATTTCTTTAGCAGATTTAACCCCCGGTAAGCGTTTCTCCGCTTGAATCACGGCCGCCACTTCCTCCAGCGGCATCAACTCATAGTCCTCCTCAAAGACAAAGTCCGCCCAGTTGGATTCGACGATGATTTCTTTGGCCCGGGCCGTGCCGTTGACGTCAAGCTCATAGTCCGGGGTTGTGGTATTCACCCCAATAAATCCAGTGTTTCCAATAAATAGAACATCGGATCCGTTAACAACGGAACCAGCCACGTCACTTTCACCCATACGAAAGCGGAGAGCGCCTGCATATGAATCCCACATGATTTGTGCGTTGAAGCCATCTGTCTGCCTCAGCCAGTTACCCCCCTGAAAAAAAGCATTAAAGGAAAAACCTTCCCAACCTCCATCATGGAAAAAGAATCTATCTCCAATTCGAAATCGTTCCTTGGGTTCAGTAGAATAAATTGCAAGTTTACCCGTAGAAGAAAGAAATAACCCCGGGGTATTCCCACCCCCTCCTCGGGCTTCAATTATCATCCGAGCATCACTACTATCCTTATCGACGATCTTTAGCTGAGGACTCCCACCTGTGATGGTACTCTCTATCCAGAGCATAGTGTCGTTGAAATGGTAATTACTGTACGGGCTTTGGAAACGAGCTATATTAGAATAAGTTCCCCCGCTGTCGTGGTAAACATGCAGAGCTTGAGTGGGATCCGTAACCCCAATTCCCACTTGTTCCCCAATAGTATAGAGGTCGGTGCCGCTATCTGTCCAACCAGCGATAACCACTCGAACCAGTGATATGAATGCCAGGGTATAAATAGGAAAACTCTTTTGCCAAATCTTCATTTTGTTTCCAGTTCTTGAATTCGATTTTCCAGCTGAATAACATACAGAGTCAGCTCCTCCACTTTTTGCAGAAGTAAAATTTGTAGTTCCCCTATGGATACACCCTGATCTATCATTTCCCGGGCGGGGGGAATGCCTGGGAGATGGCCGTTCTCTGCAACGTAGGCCTCGATTTTATTCAACGGTTTCAATGGGTAATCGGGCTCAAAAACAAAATCTGCCCCGGTAAAGGTCTCTACAATGACTTCCTCAGCCCGAATGGTTCCGTCTACATCCAGTTCATTTTGGGGTTCCTTCGTCCCGATCCCCACCATCCCATTGCCGTTACCATCAATGGTCAGGACATGTTTACTCCCTATGGTTTCGGCAGAGTCTACGCCGTAATCCCAAACGAAGAAGTCTATGGCATTTCGGGCATCCTGACCGCCGTGGTGACGAGTCCGGATGGAATGGGAATAATTGGGAGAGCCCGAATACCCCATTCGGATTTGAGAACTACTCGAGCCCAAATTTGTATTTCCGGATCTTAAAAGCAGTGAATTCGTACTTGAAGAACTGCCATAAACATCGAGATATGCTAGGGGAGAAGAAACGCCGATTCCCACATTGCCTCCCTGTTGGATTCGCATCCGTTCGGCAAGAGTGGCTACGGTTCCTGCGGTTCCCGAGGGGCTGGTGAAAAACTGGAAGTCTCCTCCGGTACCATGGCGAATGACCCACCCGGAGTTCGTTGAGCGATACTTCCACCCTTCACCGGATTTCCAATACAGATTTGAGCCAATGTAAGACCCTGTTCCATCAATTTCCAAGTGGGCTCCACCGATACCTCCATCGACCTCCAGGTCCCAATAGGGCGAGCTGGTTCCGATTCCAATCTTATCTCCCGTGTAGGATACTGCTCCAGTATCCGTCCATTGAGCGCACAGAGGGATCAAGGGCACAAGGGTAAACACGAAATGCCACTTCAGACATTTGCCCATTAACCGTGAAAATCGATTCCAACCCATTTTCATAAATCTCCTTTTCTTGAAACCAGTAATGCAGTATCGGCGAAATGGGTAAAGAAAAACTTATCCACACGCATTAATGAAATTAGATGAACTAATCTTAATTGTATTACTGATGAACCACTTAAGGGATTGTGACGGGGGTAGAAAATCATCCCGACTTATACGCTCTATTAATGAGAACGCGTAATCTCCGCTTTGCCCTTGGCAGACGGATATTGCCGAACTTCGCTCGCCGTGAGAGCTCAAGGAGCTCGTGACCTGACCATTAGGACTCCGCGACAGCAGCCAGGGCTTTCCGCAGCAACGCTTCAGGTGAATCTTGAAAGTCAAGCGGGATGGCGTATGCGGGGACTTCAAGATTGTTCAACTGGTCCTCAATCTGGCTCACCGGCATGTAGTGGTCTTTTCGTTGTCGCATCCGCTCCTTGAGCACTTCTGTTGATCCGGTAAGGAGTAACCAGACCGGTGGGGGAAGGCCATGCATCAAGATTTCGCGGTAGCGTTCCTTCAGGCTTGAACAGGCCAAGACGACCTTGCCTCCTGGATCCAGTCGTGTCCGGGCCTCCTGGTTTAGCCGATGGAGCCAGGGTTCCCGGTCGGCATCGGTCAGGGGGATCCCTTGCGACATTTTTTCGATGTTGGAGGTGCTGTGGAACTCGTCCGCCTCGATGAACTGCGCATTGAGCTGTCGGGCGAGGGCCATGCCCAGGGTAGATTTGCCGGTTCCGCAAATCCCCATGATAACGATCCATCTGGGGTGAGCTAAAGTCATGGGTGATGATTTAACGCTTCCGTTCATTTTGCATCCTTTTATACTCCATATTGTGCGCAAGGGAATACTACTTATCACATGGGGGCTCTGTTTCGTTTTGCCCCTTCATATTATTGCCATGAATCCACCTGAACCCGCTGGGACTTCCCATCCCCACCAGCCCCAACTTGCCCTGAAGGTGCTTTTAGACGCGCTGGATGAGGAGCAGATTGAATCCGTGCAATTTCCCTTCGAATCCGCTGAGCGGATGAACTGGCATTATTTTCCCCGGGATCGAGAGGGATTAGGATTAGGTCAGGTGAATGAACTGCAAAAGGCGCTGTTATTCTCGGTTATGGGGGAGTTCCTGTCTCCAACCGGCCTGGCTAAATCCCTTCATATCATTGAACTTGAGCGTATCCTGGGCGAGTTGACCAATAATGAAGCTTTTCGGGATCCTGAAAAATACTATCTCTCCCTATTTAAATCCGCTGATGATGAAAAGGGGCCATGGGGCCTCCGGTTTGAAGGCCATCACCTTTCCCTCAACTATGTCGTGGATAAAGGAAAGGTGGTGTCGGCTACCCCTTCCTTTATGGGAGCCAACCCGGCTGTAGTCCCGCGCGGGGCGGAAAAAGGGCTTCAGGTTTTAAGAGATGAAGAAGTGCTGGCCCGGTTGTTCATGAAGTCCCTTTCCCCGCGGAAGCAAGAAATGGCTATGGTGGCCGATGTGGCTTATCCGGATATTCTGACCGGTGCCGAACCACGTGTAGAGTCGCCATTCGAAGGTGGCATTGCCTTCGGAGAGCTGTCCGCTGATGAGCAAGCGGCGTTAAAGCAACTGGTTTCCATTTACCTGGATTCACACCACCCGGACTGGTCCGCTACGATGATGGCAGGAATAGAAATGGCAGGATGGGACAGGATCCTTTTCGCCTGGGCAGGTGAACTGGAACCGGGACAGGGCCATTACTACCGCATTCAAGGCCCCACGATTTTGATCGAGTACGATAATACCCAAGGGGGAGCGAATCACATCCATACGGTTCTCAGAGACCCGCGAAACGACTTTGGCCGGGACTATTTAGCAGAGCACCTGGCGGCCGAGCATTAGGGACGGATCTCGGAGGTCGGAGGGCGGAAGTCGGATGTCAGAGGGCAGAGGTCGGAAGACGGAAGACGGAAGACGGAAGACGGAGGTCGGAGGTCGGAAGTCGGAGAGCGGATGTCGGATGTCGGAGGTCGGATGTCGGAGGACAGAGGTCGGAAGACGGAGATCGGGAGTCGGAAATCGAAGGCAGAATTCTGTAGACGGAGAATCCATAATTGTCGGAGACTTCAGCAAGGAGGGTGCATGATAATAAAGACAGCTAAAGATTTGGATGTGTATCAGCTTGCTTATGAGCAAGCACTTAGAATTTTTGAGCTCAGTAGTACTTTTCCTGATGAAGAGAAGTTTGCTTTGACGAGTCAGATCAGAAGGGCGTCCCGATCAGTGTGCCTGAATTTACGTGAGGCTTGGGCAAAACGTAGATATGAAGCCCACTTTATAAGCAAACTAACGGATTGTGATGGTGAAAATGGTGAAACTGAGACTGCCCTGGATTTTGCTCTAGACTGTGGTTTTATGCGTAAATGCAACCACGCCATTTTGGTGGAAAAGAATCATTTGATAGGAAAAAAACTAGGCAAAATGTTGTCCGACCCTGATCCCTTCATCATTCGAAAATAGCCCCGATAAAAATAGTATTATTCTGTTTGCTGACATCCGCCTTCAGCCTTCCGACATCCGCCCTCTGCCCTCTGACTTCCGACATCCGATCTCCGTCCTCCGCCATTCGTCCACCTAGTCTCCGAAACTGGTTCCCACCCGTCGGGCGCAGCTTACCCAGGGGTGGTCCAGCTGGACCAATTTCTTTTTTCCCGCGATGGCCTCTAAGGGCATCGGTTCAACGCCGTCCCCACGGGCGGCGACGAGGACTCCGGTTTCTCCCTCGTTGATGAGACGCGCGCAGGCGGTTCCGAGTCTCGTCGCGAGAACGCGATCAGTAGCCGAGGGGGAGCCTCCCCGTTGGAGGTGTCCGAGGATGGTGAGTCGACTTTCCTGGCCAGTGGTTTCTTCAAGTTGGCGAGTCAAGCGCAGGGTACTATTCACATGATCCGCGTGAAAATCCTTTAATGCCTGAGAGGCCGCCTTCTTTTCCTCAGCGGTGTTGGCCGTCTTTTTTTTGTCGGCCAAGGCCGTGACATAGGCGGCCTGCTCCACAGACATGGCTCCTTCTGCTACGGCAATGATGCTGAACTGTTTGCCGGCGGAGGTGCGTTCTTTGATGGATTCTGTGACTTTATCCACATCGTAAGGAATTTCCGGAATGAGGACTACATCCGCCCCCCCCGCTATTCCTGCTGCCAGAGCGAGCCAGCCAGCGCGGTGCCCCATAATTTCCACGACGATAATCCGGTTATGGCTCATGGCTGTGGAATGCAGACGGTCTATGGCCTCGGTCGCAATACCCACTGCGGTATCAAACCCGAAGCTCACATCGGTCCCGAAAATATCATTATCAATGGTTTTGGGAAGGGTGAGGATATTGAGTCCCGCGTTCTTGAGCCGCAGGGCGTTTTTTTGGGTTCCTCCTCCGCCGATACAAACCAAGGCATCGAGGCGGTTTTTTTCGTAGGTTTCGACAATGGTATCTACCATATCCAGGGATTTGCCACCCATTGGCATTTTATGCGGCTTGTCCCGGCTGGTTCCCAGGATGGTGCCCCCCCGCGTTAAGATTCCGGAAAGTAAGGCATTGTCCAGCTCCATGGTTTTATTCAGGACCAGACCTCGAAACCCGTCGCAAAAGCCGGTCACGGACATGCCGAATTCGTCTTGCGCGGCTTTGCCAACTCCCCGAATAGCCGCGTTTAATCCCTGGCAGTCACCGCCGCTGGTGAGAATCCCAATGTTTTTCTTCATAGGTAATAGGAAAAGGGTGAGAATCCCCGGGTGTAGGGGCAAGAAATGAATTTAAAGGAACAGGAAGATTTCCCTGACCCCGCACGAGGGCCTTGCTTTGGCGTTCCCCCCCATGACATGTGAAGTTGACGGGAAACGGCATAAAAAAAGCCTCACCGGGATGATGAGGCTTTGGGAAATTGTTGTAAAGCAAAGGTTTATGCCTTCTGGACTTTGCCCGCTTTGATCGCTTTGACGGACACCCACATGCGCTTGACCTGTCCGCTGGGGAGTTTAACGCGGATGCGCTGAAGATTGGGTTTAAACTTGCGAGGCGTGACTTTCACCAGACTGGTTCCGATCCCGCCGCTCTTCTTGGTTAAACCTTTGCGGATAATGCGGCCCCCTTTGACGGGGCGCTTTCCTGTGACTGCACAAATCTTTGACATGGGAAGTTGGATTGTATGAAAACGGAAGAAGCTACCTGTTGGGTCGATCATTGCAAGGCTTTTTTTGGCTTTTTGGCCAATGATCAGGGATTTGCGGCGGTCAGGTTTTTGGTAAAAATGGGCGGAACTCGTCTTGAAAAAAACGGACTTAAGACACATTGTTTAAATCTCTTCCCGGACGTATCCCTCATGCATGCAGTAAAGCGAAAACTGGCCTTTATGATCACCACATTGGTGCTGGCCGGTGGGATTTATCTCGGCAAGAACGGGGGCGTTCAGCGGATTTTCCAGCCAGAGACATGGGAAGATACTAAGAATCAGCGGGAGATCATGCTCTTTCTCAATCGGCATTACTCATCCGATTGGGATAAAAGGGACCTCAAGGGCCAATATACGGATCAGCATATAAATCGCATTCTCCATGCGATGGATCCATATTCGGATTACCTGTCTAAAGACGAGTTTTCCAATTTTGAAAAAGAAACTTCCCAACAATATGTAGGGATTGGGGTGCAAATCGCGAACTACGAAAATGACGTAGTCATTACCAAAGTGTTCCCCTCCAGCCCGGCAGAAGAAATTGGACTCCAGTCAGGAGATAGGATCATCTCCGTGGATGGAACGAACACCCGCAACAGCAATGTGAGTCGGGTGGTTAAATTAATCTCCGGTCGTCCGGGAACGACGGTTGAGCTTGATATTTTCCGACCGTTTGAAAAGGAGGTCATCACCGTCAACCCTGAGCGGCGGTCCATTGTGTTTGCCAGCATAGTGGATGTGCAGATGTTGGATGACCAATACGGGTATTTAAAAATTATCGAGTTTGGCGAACGGACAGGGCGTGAGTTTGATCGCGCACTCGATCGTTTAGAGGCTCAAGGAATGGAAGGGCTGATTATCGACTTGAGAAATAATCCCGGAGGGATGCTGACTGCTGCGGTACGCGTCGCCGGACAGTTCTTTCGCCGGGGAGAGGTTGTGGTTGAGGTCAAGGGATTTGGAGTTGGCGAAGATGAGGTGTATCGGTCCCGGTCGCGTGAACGGAAACGCGACTACCCGATCGTGGTCCTGCAGAATCGTGGCAGTGCCAGTGCCTCCGAAATCGTAGCCGGTTCCTTACGGGCAACGGATCGGGCTGTCATCATCGGGGATCGTTCCTACGGCAAAGGCACGGTTCAGAGTATATTTGCCCTGAGCAACGGCGAAGGTCTCCGCATGACGACTGCTCGCTATTATTTACCTGACGGGGAGCCTATAAGAGATGGGGTGGGCCTTGTTCCTGATGTTTCCGTCCCCATTGACTTTGAAGATTCCTACAAGCTGCAGATTCAAGAGTTTTATGGTTTGGCTCATGATCCGGAAGCATTTGAACAGCGCTTTGGTTTTGCTCCGGTCGAAGATAAACAGGTTTCTGCCGCCGTGGCCTACTTGGGGAATAAGCCTAGAGGGTAGTTATTGCCGTGGATTTGATTTTCAGGGAGATCCGCAACCTTGTCATGAGGATTGTTTCCCACTCTAATTCGAATCAATGTACCTTGGGATAGAGAGTTCCTGTGATGAATCCGCCATTGCCGTGTTTGACCCGGCTTCCGGAAGATTGGAGGAATGGTTACATACCCAGGTTCAGCTCCATGGCAAATATGGAGGAGTCGTTCCTGACCTGGCCAGCAGGGAGCACATGGGAAATTTCCCGGTTTTGCTGGAAACGCTTCTTTCCGAGTCCCCGGATTTGAAGGAAGGGGTTCAACAAATTGCGGTGACCCGAGGCCCGGGTTTGGCGGGCTGCCTGGCAATCGGTATTGCCATGGCCAAAAGTTTATCTGTGGCCTGGAAGTGTCCATTGGTTGGAGTGAACCATTTGAGAGCCCATGCATTCTCTCCCTTTATTTCGATTTACCAGAATGACCCACAGGGTTTTCTGGGCCGATTGAAGCAGTTCTTGCCACATGTGGGATTGCTGGTCTCCGGAGGGAATACCCTTCTGTTCGAGTTAAATGCGGATCTCGATATTCAGGTTTTGGCAGAGACAGTAGACGATGCAGCAGGGGAGGCGCTGGATAAAGGGGCTAAATTGTTAGGCTTGCCTTACCCGGGTGGCCCACAAATCGAAACAATAGCAGCAAAAGGAGGCGACCCATTGAAGTATCCATTCCCGGTCGGGCGACCGGATAAAGATCTCACGCGCTTTAGTTTTTCTGGTCTGAAAACCAGTCTCCGGTATTTTCTCGAAAACTTTGACCGCAACCAGCTTGAGTCAGCGCTGCCAGATATTTGTGCGAGTTATGAAAACGCAGTGGTTCAACAATTGGTCATCCGGACCCGTAAACTCATTCAAGGGTCGGATATTCCTTTCCAAAGCTTAGGCCTGTCTGGAGGGGTGGCGAATAATCAGCGGTTGAGGACCGCATTTACAGAATTAGGGCAAAGGCTAGGGATAGATTCTCTATTTGCCCTGCCTCAGCACACGGGCGATAATGCCAGTATGATTGTCTTTGCGGCCTACTTTGACAGTTTGTTGCCTGATAAGAGAGGTATCCGGTTGGACCTAGAGCCATCTCTTCGCTTGGAGATGTAGACAAGCTATTGGTCTAAAACAGGTTGCAACTTTACTTTACTTTTTTGCCTAAATTACTTAATTTAAAATACTTTCATTATGAGCTCACTGGCAGAACCGACAGATAACTTTTCAAAAAACGAATCCATAAAGACGGACAGTCATTTCCTGCGTGGAACCATTTTGGAAGGGCTCGCCGACCAAACCACGGGAGCGATTTCTGAGGCGGATACGCAGCTCACCAAGTTCCACGGAATATACCAGCAGGATGACCGGGATATCCGGGCGGAGCGGAGGAAGAAGAAGCTGGAAAAGGCCTATTCCTTTATGATTCGAGTACGGGTTCCTGGCGGGGTTTCTACGGCTCAGCAGTGGCTGGAGATGGACCGCATGGCCGATATGTTTGCCAATGGGACGCTCAAGTTAACCACTCGACAGGCCTATCAACTGCATGGGGTGCTTAAGGGAAACCTGCAGCGGACCATCAAGGAAATCAACGAGGCGCTATTGGATACGATTGCGGCGTGCGGGGATGTAAACCGGAATGTTATGTGCAATCCCAATCCTTATCAGTCCGCGGTCCATGCGGAGGCTCTGAAAGTTGCCCAGGCCATCAGTGACCATCTGACGCCTAGAACTGGAGCGTATAAAGAGATTTGGATCGATGGTAAATTGATCGATGAGGGGCAGATCGAAGAGGAGGAGCCTATCTACGGGAAAACCTATTTGCCGCGTAAGTTTAAAATAGCGATGGCCATTCCACCCAGCAACGATGTGGACGTCTTTGCTCATTGCCTCGGGTTCATCGCCATTGTTGAGGCGGGGAAACTGGTTGGTTTTAACGTAACTGTGGGCGGGGGAATGGGAATGACGCATGGAAATATTAAAACCTATCCCCGGCTCGCAGATTTACTCGGCTTCTGCACCGTGGATCAGGCTGTATCGGTGGCTGAGGCAGTGGTAAAGGTTCAGCGCGACCATGGAGAGCGAGCGGATCGAAAACACGCCAGATTGAAATACACGGTCGAAGACCTTGGGCTAGACAAGTTCCGGGATCTGGTCCATGAGCACTTGGATTTTAATCTCGGAGCACCCAGGCCGTTTGAGTTTCAACACCTGGGAGATCGCTATGGTTGGTCCGAGGGGATAAACGGGAAGTGGAACCTGAATTTGTTCATCCAGAACGGACGTGTGTTGGATTCTGGTGATTTTAAGCTGAAAACCGCTTTGCGGGAGATTGCGAAGGAACACTCCGGGGACTTCCGTTTGTCCGCTAACCAAAATCTGCTGTTGGGCAATGTAGAGGAGTCCCACAAGGCCCGTATCGATGAGGTCTTACGCGCTCATGGTGTGTTCGACCCCCATACCTTTTCGGGCCTTCGACTCAATTCCATGGCGTGCGTTGCCCTGCCGACCTGTGGCTTGGCCCTATCTGAGTCAGAACGATTCCTGCCAGGATTGGTCACACGTTTAGAGGGCAGCCTCGATGTGGCAGGGCTTCGAGAGGATGAAATCGTCATCCGCATGACTGGCTGTCCCAACGGTTGTGCCCGACCCTATATGGCGGAGATTGGTTTTGTAGGAAAAGCGCCCGGCAAATACAACCTCTACCTGGGAGGGGCATTCGATGGGACACGTTTAAATAAGCTCTACCTGGAGAATCAAACCGAGGATGAGATATTCGCGGCCTTAGATCCCATTTTCCGGGGCTACGCACAAGAGCGTGAGACCGGAGAACGGTTTGGGGATTATGTAATCCGCGTGGGCCTGGTTAAGCCCGTCAAGGTGGCCAAAACTGACTTCCACGGGTAGGAGGGGAGTCGGAGGTCGGAGGTCGGAAGACGGATGTCGGAGGTCGGAGGTCGGAAGATGGATGTCGGATGTCGGAGGTTTGATCTGAAATTCTTCTCGAACTTGAGATCATCCTCAGTGGAGAGGTCCGGCGCAAGCGCCGCCCCTGCGGATACAAGATCCCAGTCGTTCAGAAGTCCGACTACCGACCCATCGCCCACCGGTCTCTTATTTTCGGCTTCCGGTTTTCCATTGATTGCAGGATCACTTGCTTGCAAGTTGATCGAGGTCAAATTCAGCCCCGAGGCAAGATCGGGCCCTACATCTCTTGTCTTTAGATCGTGCCTAAACCTCTCATCCAAATGGACCTGGACACCTTCGAGGACTTCTCAGGCCTCTACGATGAGACGGTCTTGAAGACCCCCGACATTATGCGGTTTTGTAGCAGTTCCGATTGGATTCTTTCAGCAAATAAATGGCTGAGCCCCGCTCGGGAAGCCCTGTTCATAAAACATGCGGATACGATTCAGGCCTGGGCGGTAGGGGAGTTGTTTCAGTTCAATACCGTCCTGCAACCTCTCGAATCGGACTGGTTTTTTGGATGCCCCCTCGCGAGCGAGAAGCCGGAAGTAGGATCTAAGGTGCTTTTGGAGACCTTGACGACCCAGTTGCGTGAATTTCCTCTTATTTGGCTTGGAGGCGTGCCAACCCGGGGGAAACTTTTCGGGCTGGTGGTGAAGGATTTCAGACCCTATTTCCGGATCTACCACATACCCGGATGTGATTGCCATGTAACTTCTCTGGACGGGGGGTGGGATTCTTTTTACTCCAGAAGAAGTTCCCGCTTTCGCAATCAAATGGGGAAAATTGAGAAAGAGGCGGATGCCTGCGGAGTGGAAGTTGAGCGCTTCGAAAAGGATACTGACCCCGTAAGTTTCTTTCGACGAATTCGTGAAATTGAGGCCCGTTCATGGAAAGGTAGAAGGGGGGAGAGTATCTTTGCTCAGGAACGCTTTATCCACTTCTACTCCGACCTGATTGGACGGTTAGCAGGAAAATCAGCCTTTCGATCTTTAATTCTGAAGGTCCGCGGGAAGGATTTCGCCTATGTCATGGGTGGGGTCCTGGGCAAGGAGTACCGTGGATTCCAGATGGCATACCATGATGCATATAAACGCCTGAGCCCGGGCCACCTCTGTCAGATCAAGTTGATCCGCAGTTTATGCGAGGAGGGCCTAAGTTCATATGACCTGGGAATGGTGATGGACTACAAGACCCGGTGGGCTGATCGAGTACATTCGATTACAAACTTGCTTTTAATGAGGAAATAAAAGCCTTTTTCCTCGGAGGGAACAGAGAATGCTCCATTTTAGGGGAGGTGCGCTTCAGTTCAGTTGTCTTTATTCTGAGCTTCCTTTGTTCATTTTTGTTAAATAAAGAATTCTATCAATTGCCCGATTGTAATTGAAGCCAATCTCAGCTATTCCTAGTCCCCAGCGTCTTGTCTAACCTCTTTCAACCTTTCTATCTAATTGCTATTGGAGGATTTGTATTCTCCTGTGGTATATCCATGTTTTTGACCCGGTGGATACGGGAACAGGCAATTGAGCGAGGCGCCTTGGATAAGCCAAACCGGCGCAGTGTTCACAATGATCCCATTCCTCGTTTGGGGGGCTTGGCTATCGCTCTCGGGTTTTACTTCGGGCTCTTTTACTTTGAGGTTATTCAACAGTATTTTCCGCAATTTGGGTTCTATATCAATATGCCCAGTTACCCGATTTTACTTGGCAGTTTCATCATGCTGTTGACCGGCGTGTTCGATGATATCAAAGGGGTAACCCCCAAGCAGAAACTCATGCTTCAATCGGTGGCGGCCATTGTCATCATCATTGGTGGTTTTCAATTTGAGTTTGCAGACTATATCGAGTTTGCCACCGGAATATCGGTTTCCTGGATCGATTACCCGATCACTTTCATTTGGATTCTCGCCGTCATTAATGCGTTCAATTTGATCGATGGATTGGACGGGCTGGCCGCCGGAACGGCGGTCATTGTGATGGTGTCCCTGACTCTGGCTGTGGCGCTCAATGGGTATGGGGCCGATCTTGTCTTCATCGCCTGTTTTATTGGCCCACTGGTTGGCTTTCTGTTCTATAACCGGGCGCCAGCTTCTATTTTCATGGGAGATAGCGGGAGCCTGTTTCTCGGTATGCTGATTGCTACTTTCGCCCTGCCTGTGACAAAAAACGTCAAGCTGCAGTTCAGCTTCCTTGTGCCTATTTTGGCCTTGGGACTTCCTATCCTCGACACGATGTTGAGTTTTTACCGGCGTACACGCAAAGGTCAGCATCCTTTCAGTGCTGACCGGGATCATATCCACCATCGCGTTTTGCGCGTAGCGGGTTTGGAGCCCAAGCGGGCGGTTTATGAACTATATGGAATCAGTATAATTTTTGGCCTCTTCAGCATTCTCATTGCTACCCTGGACCAAATTTACATGTTGGTCGGAGTTGTCGCGATTCTTGGTTTGTTGGTCATGGTCTTCGTTAATCGACTGGGCTATTTAGATAAGCCGGGATTTACCCGAGCCCCCTTCAGTGATGATCCGTCTGCAAAAGGGAAATCCAGCGAGAAAGGGAAATTTCCCGAGTAAACATTGATTGATACAGGGCGTAAGCCTGTGCTCCCATGGCAGTCCTTAAGGGTTGATTCACTCTTAAGGTCTCCGCTGCCTTAAAGAATCCTTCTCCATCCCCCGGAGCAACCACTACGCCGCAGTCATGATCCTGGATCAAGCGTCCAATTTCGGATTCAGCCTTTCCCACAAAAATCACAGGTCGGGCGGCTCCCAGAATCCCGGCAAACTTACTGGGGAAGACCAGGGGAGTAAAATGAGGAAAAAGGGAAAACCAGTGGACATCGGGAATGCGTAGCGATTGCGAAAGCAGCTCCCTCGGTTGTGGGTTCTTGTAGTGAACCAGGTGAGAACGTTCTTCCGGGATGGATTCTTTTATTGTTTCCAAATTTCTCCCTCCTGAAAAAAACAGATACTGCCCTTCCCAATCCAGGGGTGTCGCGGCCACAGCCTTCACAAAGGTACCGGGTTCATGCACGCGGCCCAGGTTCCCGGAATAGCCCACGGTAAATCTATTAGAAATCTTAAGCTGAGATTTTAAGTCAATTTCCCGATCCCCATTTTCTTTTGTAGAGGAATCACCCGTTTGAAGAGCCCAATTGTGCACCACTTCAATCTTTGATAGGGGAACTCCCAGTTGTTGGCAAAATGACCCCATGTCTTCACCCAGCACGATGAGCTTATTCATCTGCTTAAAGGACTGATTTCGTGCTTTGGCTAGAATGGACCCAACCCCACGCACCACTGGATTTCCCGAATGGAGTGATCCTATTTCCGGAAAGATATCCATGCACCAGGACGCCTGCCTGGCCCCCTTCCTTCCGAACCAAGCCGTGTAGACACTGAGCATGGGGGGGTCGGTTAAGCAGATCACCCAATCCGCGGTTTTACTTTCCTTTTTGAAATGGGGTAAGGCACTCCCATAAAAGCCAAGATAGTCCCATATCTTTTGAAGGATTGTGACCCGACCCTTTGGGTTTCCCCCAGTCCGGAGTATCCTTACTCCACGCTTCGTTTCTTCCTCTTTAAATTCCTGTGACCCGGAGTGATACCCGTACTTTCCGGTAATCACCGTTACCACATGGCCATGGTCCACCAGGTGAAACGCCAAATCACTCAGAAGCTGTGACGTAGCCGACTCATCCGGCCAGAAGTAACGATTGATAAATACAATCTTCATGAGGAACGAAGCACTAAATTACACTAAACTCGTTTAGTGCTTTTAAGTGGTTAATCATTAGATCGAATTACCTTTGCGGGGTTGCCCACTGCTACGGAGAAAGCAGGCACATCCTTAACGACTACCGTTCGTGCCCCGATGATCGAATTGGCGCCAATCCTTACGTTGGGGCCAATAAAGGCCTTACTCGCAACCCAGACGCCTTTACCCACTTCGATCGGAGGTGTGAGCAGAGGGCGGTTAGGTTTCGTATAATCATGACTTCCTGCGCAAAGAGAACTGTCATGAGAAATGATGCATCCCTTTCTCAGCGTAATTTTTCCGAGGCTGTAGAGCTGGACCTT
This sequence comes from Opitutales bacterium, assembly GCA_028280845.1. Classification (GTDB taxonomy): domain Bacteria; phylum Verrucomicrobiota; class Verrucomicrobiia; order Opitutales; family JABSRG01; genus JANQKZ01. Next base: position 75,953 of record JANQKZ010000018.1, read on the forward strand.
CCAAGCCACGGTCACTAAATCCTCCACTTCCAGGTTCCACGGATAAAACACATCCACCGAAGGATAAAACCGAACCCCTTTGCCTATTTTTGCCCCAAATAATCGAAGCAGGAGGTTGCGCCACCCATACAAGGGCCTGGGAGAACAATAAAACAGGAGTTTTCCCATCCCCCAGAGTATTCGTTTTACGAATACATCACCGGAATAGTTGTCATTGCTCCGGTGAGCAACAGGGTCGAATTCTGGAATGGGGCTGGACATCTCCTTTATTGAACAAAAGGTCGCTAAGGAAGCGAATGATTTTTATTTTACGACTGAGGACACGAGGAGCATGGAGGAGGTGCGGGGTGGGGCCAGGAATGAACGGATACAAACTACCACCTGATCTCCCTGTGCTCTGTGGTAAAATTAATCAATGACCACAAAATCAGGCTGAGGTCCCTGGCCGAGCACCCATTCATAGAGTTGGATGTATTTATCTGCTGCGGACTCCCAGGTGAATTGAGCTTCCACGAGGACCTTACCGTTTGAGCCAATGCCAGCCAAAGCCTTGTCGGACAAATCCAAGAATTGCTGAAGCACCTCCGGTTGGGAGGGGCTCAGGGGGAGCTCCATGGCTGCGCGATACTCAAACCCCTCCGGCAAGTTGCATGCTTTGGTCATGAGAACGGGTAGTCCGAATGCCCAGGCTTCTAAAACAGACATGGGTTGTCCCTCGCTTTGGGAAGGCAGGACGAACCCATGTGAGTGTCGCAGGCAGCCGACCTTGCCCTGCTCAAACTGCGGTCCAATAAAATGAACCTGATCCCGGATGCCATGTTCCTGACAGTAGGTCTCTAATACTTTCTGGTGATCCCCCTGGTCCCAACCGGCAATGACCAGATGCCAATCCCTGGGTTTGATGGCCTTCCACGATTCTAAAAAACGAAGCAACCCTTTTTTCGGATGGATTCGCCCGAGAAAGAGGAGGACTTTGCCGTCAGTTGGCCAATTCTCAGGAAGTTCCACTGGATCTGAAGTATGGGCAACCGGATCAATTCCGTTTGGGATCACTGCAATCGGAGCGTCTAGTCCATATGCCCGAATGGAGTTGAGTTCGGACTTGGTTAAGGCGTGCAGGGCTCTCGCTTTCTTCAGATGCCGATTTTCAAACAAGAGCCCGGCCACTTTCTTTTTTACGGTTGAAATCTTTAGTGCAAAGGGATCCAACATTCCATGGGGGGAAATCACGTAGGGGAAGCCGGATTGCTCAATTTGACCAGATAGACCCACCCAGATCCCTTGTGAGTGGATGAGGTCCGGTCGAAAATGGCCAATCGCCGATGAAAACCCAGACCCATAACCCATCCCAAGCGGTTGTTCGGCGAGTTGAATCACGTCGGAGTGAAGATAAAGCTCGGCGAGGGAGGGTTCCTTGTCTCGATTGAGCGTTAATAACTGGAGTTGGTTTCCACGATCGGAAAACAATCCACTTAACTTTTGAAGGATGGGAGGAATTCCGCCCCCTAGTTTGCCCCCGTAGGCGGTGACAAAGGAGATTCTCATGAACTTACGGTTACCGCTTCCGGTTCTTCGGGTTTTGGATGTTCTGAAGCGGTTCTCCCTGAAGTAATTGTTCGGATGGGAATTTCCCCAACATATTTCCTCAATAAGAGAATGGGAATTACTGAAAAACAAAAGTCGGTAAAGGTTTGAGGCAGATAGCCTCGATGGAGAAAGGAAAATATCCACGCGAAAAAGGTACAATAGGCTACCGTGGCCAGTGTTCCATTGCGGTTAGCCACATACCAACGCCAGAACTTTCGGCAGATAATCCCGAAAATAAACATGCCGACAAAAATCCCCCACCAACCAAACGCCATATAATATTCCCCAATATTGGGAATGGCCTGGCCAACGGTGTCGTACTCTTCTCCTTCTCCCAATATTCTTTGGATTGCGTCAAGGTATTCTGAATCCGGTTTTCCTGACCAAATCCGCCTGGGAATTGGCATGGTAGCAGTGAGCCATATATTTTCCATGCCATGATAGGGAAAGCGCTCAGGAACGACATTAATACACAGGCTCATTGCTCCAAAAATGGCGGAGTCATTGAACCCGCCTTCCAGGATCTGCTGGGTGGATTTTCCCTCGATCCTTTCCAGCTGGAGTCCCCCGAAATAACTTCTGGTAAACAAAATAAGGCCTGCGAAATAGAGGATGGCCAAACCGGAGACCAGGATTACCGGAGCGGAGGGACGCTTTCCTTTAAGGATGTATATGACCGCACCAAACCCGAGAAGGACCTCGATCAAATTCCCGCGAAATCCAATGGCAGCCAAATACATGAGCAGGAAAAAGAGGAGCCCTAATGCAGGGAGAAGAATTCTCATCTTTAAACCTCGGTAGGTGGCCACCAGAATCAGGATGTAGCCCCCAAATAATGCACCCATGTGCATAATATAATTTCCGAACGTTCCCAGGCCTTGGCCCATGCCCTGACTCGAACTTCCTGCTGGATTCAGGACAGTTCCCAGGCTCATTCCGGTGGCCCGCATCGTAAACAACAATCCGATTGAACCTAAAAACAAAAAGACGAGGCTGGAGCTTTTTAGTTTTTGTCTTCTTCCCCGTTTTGCCTGACCCAATGGGATACTACTGCTTCCCACCAATCCTGCCTGGTATCCGGCAAAATACCCCACCATCCCAATAAGGGTGGCGGTCCAACCTAAGTGGTAAAAAGGACGAGCATCTTTATAGACCACGACAGTTTCCCCTAATTTCATGGAGAAATAGGGGCCGAGAACACAGTAATAGAGGAAGGTCAGACATACAATGGTGGTCGGTTGCCAAAACTTCACCTGCGGTCTGGTAAAATACAAGGAGACCATAGGGAAGACCAAAACAAGAATCAATGGTCCCAATATGATCCATTCGTTTGGTTGAATACTGCTCAGATCACCAGGCATGCCAACAGGAGTGCAAAGCTAGAGGAGATGGTGAATTCCACCCTTTGATTAAGAGCTCGAACGGTCGCTTGTTCCAGTCCCAAAGCAAATTGTTTGGGCCCTAAGTTTTGGATAATCCCCTGGCTGGCCTCTCCCCATTTTTCCAAATGGCTGGCCTCCATGGAGGACAGTTGAACCATTCCCTGAACCCAGGCGGATGGCGACTCAGGGTCCAGGATCAGTCCGTTGATGCCCTCTTGCACCAGATCACGAGCACACCCGCAACGATTGGAAACCAGAACAGGCAAGCTGGAGGCCATGGCTTCATTCACAACCAGTCCCCATTGCTCGGTTAAACTCGGGTGGAGGAAAGCCCGCGCAAGCGAATAATAGACGGGGAGGTCCGGGTATTGAATGAATCCAGGCAGGTGAACGCAGTGCGTCAGCTTCAACATTTGGATTTGGGATTCGAGGGAGTCCCGTAATGGTCCATCCCCCAGTATGACTAAATCCCAGGGATTTTCTGCCATTTTCCTATATTCTGAATAAGCCGACAAAAGCATCAGATGGTTTTTTTTGGGGATAAAGCGCCCGGAAGCTAAGAAAAAAGGTTCCGTAAGGTTCTGATGAATTTTTTGGCCGTCTTGAGTGGCCTTGTCTGAAATTGCGCCTCGTGCAAAATATTCATTATCAATCACATCGTAGCCCGTGTAGATAGAGTCTCTGGCCAAACCTAATTGTTCCAGGTATTCGGTATGGGCTCCTCCACCGACCAAGGCGCTGGAGAACACAGACACAATTTTTCGTTTAATCCACTCCTTAAGGAACATTCTCGGTTCATCCCAGGGCGTTGACTCGGACATGAGAATCATTGGTATCCTCTTTTGGCGACAAAAGCGTACCGCCGCCAGAGAGGTCCGAAACCCCCATCCATTGATAGCCATGGCTTGGATGGATCGATTTGCAAAGGCGGATTCCAATCGGTCACAGATTTCATTGATAGGGCGCGAATCGGCCTCAACATCCTGAAAAAGGGTGATGATTGGAAAGGATTTGGAATCGGTAACGGGTTCCCATTCGTAAGTGGAGTCTTTTTTTGACCATTCCAGGGCGACTACCTGATCCAGTTTTTCGAAAGCCGCCAAAAGCCGGGCATGGTGGTAAGGTCCAAGACGGTGAAAACAGACTACAATTGTTTCCGCAGACATCCTCAATTTTGCTTCAATTCACGTTCCAATTCGAGCAAATGCGAAGCAAGGTTTTGAATGCTGAACTGTTTGGATCTCTGTATAGCATGGTTCCGAAAGGCTTGGCGTTCCCCCGGGCTCAATTCGAGATACTCTTGTATGACCTTGGCCAAAGCATTCCCGTCTCTTGGAGGAATGATCCAACCATCCTGTTGATGATTGACTACCTCGCCGCAATTTGAAGTGGCGATGACAGGAACTCCATAGGACATCGCTTCAATTTGAGTGATGGCAAACCCATCGGAAAGGGTAGGGAGGACAAATACATCCGCAGCCAGGTACTCTGCCTTCACTCGGGATCGAGGCACAGAACCGACCCATTTAACATGGGGGGGGAGGTCCGGCCAGGCGCCCAGATTAATTCCCAGTGGACCCACTACTCGAAATTCGACCGGTTCTCCTTTCAAGTGTTGCGCAGCTTCCAACAGGTATTGGATTCCTTTCCTCAGGATTACCTGGCCGAGGAACAAAACGGTTATACCAGAAGCGTTTTTGGGTGCCAGAGCTTCATTTCGGACGGGTCCCTCATAGGCCAGCGGGATCACCCTGAGGCGCTGTTCAGGCACACGCTGCTCCACCAGGGCTTGTTTGCTCCAAGGCGAGTTTACAACAATCAGGTCAGCCAGGTCCCACTCTTGTTTCCTTCGATTGAAATAGGCGTCGGGAATTGAAAGGGGGTACCGGGAGAGGCCGGGAAACTTTTTTTCCTCTTCGAGTACGATTTCGTATTCTTTGCGGGAGGGATCGATTTGACCCAGAATTGTATGTAAACCCAGGGCCTTTGCCATCTCAGCGGCCTCGAGGAAACCGGTGTCGTAGCCGAAAAAGAAATCCCCTGGGAGTGATGCTGTTTTCTTTTTCAAGGATGTCCCCACCTGTCGACTGTATCGTGATCCCGCATAGAGGTAATAGTCATAAGGCGTCTTGAATCGGCCGGGGAGGCAATTCCTCAGGAGTCTGGTGGTTAGAAATAAGGGATTAAAGCCCACTACTGACGCAGATTGCAGTTCCTGGTGATAACGGTCCTTAAGCTGTTGAGGTCCGAACATCCGTGTCAGGGGTCCTGCCCAATAGTCGGTAAAAAGGCGCTTCAACTTGTCTTGGGTGTGAAGCGCTCGAGGGATAGCGTAATGCTCTCGTCCTTCAGTTTGTGAGCATATCCACATTATGGATCAGGAAGGTTAATCCACTTTTTATAACCCTCCCAGGAGACCGGATTACGTTTTTTGATACAAGCGCAGAGGCCAGGTAGAGCTTGAATCCACCAGGCCGGCTCCCGAATAAACCAAGATATGCCGCGTGAACACGCGTAGCGAGCTTGCGCAAAGATCCGGTATGGGATGAATGCCAGAACGTAGGGGAAAGGACAACGCATGATGGTGCTCCAGAGTTCATTGCGCGCATGCCGATGGTGATTGCGCAATTCGCTACGTTCCCGGGCGACCCAATGGTGACGAATAGTAATCTCAGGAAAATACCGCACCTCCCAACCGGCTGCGATGCATTGGAGGGCAAAATCCGGTTCTTCATACATATGGAAAAACAGAGGTTCAAACCCAGGGAGATCCCGGTAGGCTTCTACCCGGATGCAGGCGCCCGAATTGGGGAACGACCGAACCAGACGGGTAGGGCCGAAGTCAGATTGATCCAAAGTGGTCGGATACTCGTCAGTTCGCTGGGGAAAGGTGGCCACTGCCAATCGAGGATTACTCTGGAACAGCAGTCGGAGTTGTCTTGGGCAATCCAGCTGCTCAGGGTAACTGTCATCGTCGAGGGCGAGCATGAGTTCCGTCTCTGCTATTTCCATCATATGGGCACGCGAGGCGACGGACCCCCGTCCCGGGTTATTTTCAATCAATCGTATATGAGGATAATTGGAAGCGACTGCTTCTGCTGTGCTATCCTGACATCCATCCGCGGTAACAAAGATGGCAGCAGGAGGGTCTTCCCACTGGTGAATCTGGGCTAAGGTCCGCATCAATTCTTCAACGCGGTTCTTCGTCGTTATCATTATGGAAAGATCCATAAATATGTTCCCTTAAGAATGGGATGAAGTCGGGGAGCCGGGGATACCTTTGATCGAAGACAGGAGCCCCATCTTATAACCAGACAACAGGATTTTATCCTTAGAGGCCCTAATGTAGCCTGGATATTTTTCAAGGAACTTTGAAAAAGTGACTGGCGGTCGGACGGGCAACTGATTTTCCGCGTGAGCAGTTTGACGGTAGACCTTCCACCAAAGATATCCCAGTGGATGAAGCCAACGGCCTCCCCAATCCCAGGGTTTGGGATAGTCGATAAAATGAAGGAGCAGGTCTGATTTAGACGGATCCGGGCGGAGCAGCGGCCAGTATTTCCTGTCATTGGTCCGGATGTTAGCCTGTTCCGGCAGGCAACCGATTCGACCATGGAGGACAAAATTAATTCCGGATTGGTCATACACGGCTGGGCTGTGGGTCGAGATGTAGTCTAACACGGACTGGGTAATGGACTCCTCGATCCAGGATTCTCGATCCACCAAGCATACCCCGGCGTTGAAATAATACCCCTTCGCCTTTTCCCCAAGGTCTTGAAATACCCCCTGGTCGACACATTTGTCAATTGGGGCCTCCGGCACCATGGCAAGTGGGTGGTCCAATTTCAATTTAAAGAGAGAGGAAAGGTCAGTTTGGCATAGGATATCGACGTCGAGATAGAGGTAACGGGAAACATTCAAGAGTTCAGGGATAAACAGTCGGTAGTAGGTGGCCAGGCTTTGATTTAACTGAGGGAAATTTTTGAGGATAGTTTCATCCACTTGATGATGAAACAGGGAAAAGGGCTTCGCGGTTCGTTCCAGGGTTGTTTGCAGCAGGTCGAGGTCAGACGCATCGATGTCAGGGCTTATGATATGGATGCGAGGGTCGACCTCACCTGGCTTTAAGGCGCTCAAGGAGGAAAACGAGGCAACATGAAGCCCGGCCAACATCCGACGATCACAGCAGAATACTAAGTCCACTAGCGGGCCTCCTCATAAAAATGGAGTGATTGTCTGGCCGCATTCTCTGGAGAATGCTTCCTGAGAATAGCCCGACTCAACTCGATCCGCTCAGCCTGGTCGAGTGGCTGGCGATTGAATGCGGAGAGCACGGCCATTCGGAATTCGATCTCATTAAATGGCGTAACGAGTTGGGCCGCTTTAGGGGCAATAGCCAGGGCTTCCGGAATACCGCCAACCCGATAGGCAACAACTGGCGTTCCGCAGGCGAGGGCCTCCAATAATGTGAGGCCAAATGTCTCCATTTTTGAAGTGCTGACAAAAAGGTCCGCGGCGGAATAAAGGCGGGCGAGCTGTTGTCTGGATTCCAATTTCCCGGTGAATGAGACCGAGAGGCTTGGGGGATGGTCCAGTTTCCCTTCTCCAAATAGGATGATTTTGAGGTTGGGAACATCGATATTCTCCAGGATGGAAAGCAGGCCAGTTATGTTTTTATTTTTGTCGGTAAGGGATGCGCAACCCGCTACAATCACCCGGTCCTCTTGGGTGACCCCGAACTGGTTCCGGCATTCCCGTCGGGAGTGGGGAAAAAAAACTGTTGGATCAATCGGGGGGGGGATTACCACACTGGATGTTCCCCCGGCAATGGGGCTAGCGCAGGTGAGATCGTGAAGCCATTGGCTATTAAAAATAAAATTTACCCTGCGGGCTTTGTAGGCCTTCAATTTCGCCCTTAAGCTCCAGGACGATAGTATTTGGTTTGCAGGAAACCGGAGTAGGGGGCAGGGACGACAATTCGATTCAAATTTTTTGCAGGATTCGTAAATGAAACATCCTCCGCTGATATGCCAGAGGTCGTGAAGGCCTGCAAATATCCGAATCTCCGGCGGTAGAGTGCGAACCCAATTCAGTACATTGAACCAATCTCCGACGGTGTGCAGATGGACGATGGTGGTATTTTTCGGGGTCACCACAGGAGGAGGGAGGAACCTCAGGTGACCATGCCAGGGGCCACGCGCAAAGGAAAGAGAGGCTTTGTTGGCAACACGATCGATCAGAGGTCTTTCTTCAGCTCGGCGGGTAACAAGCTGGGAATCATGTCCAAGGGATTCCATGCCCTGGCTTAACAAGTTAGCATACTCGAAACTGCCCCCCTGTTGGTAGGTATTTAGGTGATAGATTGTGAGTTTGGTTGCAGACACAGCATTCTTAGGAACGGCAAGAATTCACCACCGAATTTCCTGTAGATCCTGTTTAATCCATCTCCGCCAAGAGCTCCTGGTAAATCTGATCCCTCGGAATAGTCACCATTTCCACACACTTATTAAAGTTATGGTTAGCTATTTCCCGGGTCCATTCCAGGGAATCCAGTTTCTGAGACATGCGGAAGTAATGAAAGGGCTCATACAAGGGGCAAGGGTCTTGGACAATGGGAATAGCTCCGCAAAGAATGGCTTCAAAAAACCGGTAAGTCCAAATGAAATCTCCATTCGGGCAAAGGGAAAATTGAGACTTCGCCAGGAGTTCGAAATACGCCGGATCCCAAGCTTTTGTAGGGAATCTTCTCCCTTTATTGGAAGACCATAAAATCAGTCTTCGTCCTATTCGGGAATTCTCGAATGCGTTTGGATTCTCTCCTTCGAAAGCAGTTTTCTGAGAATATCTCTTATGGGATAAAAAGGGCGGGATCCACCGTTTTTCGCGGTTAAAACTATTTCTCCTTGTCCACTCTTGGAGGACCGCGGCCCGTTCAGGGGTGAGGAGTCCGGAAAAACTGATCAAGCCTCCTTTTTTCTTTGTCCACAAATCCTTACAGAAGGTCACCAGCGCATGCGGAAACACAAGTGACCGTTCACAGGTCCCAATTTGAGATAAGGGTTTGTTGTGATCCAATGTAATCTTCTCAGTAACATCCAAGACATCCGGGGTTACAGGAGAAATCGAAAAATTGAAGCGCTTACAGAGATATTTAAATTTAGGAATTTCACTGTTGTTCAATGCAATCGGAATTCCAATTTCAGCGAGCGCATGAATCAACCGGATCTGCTGAATTAAATTAATTTCCCAATCAATAAAAACCCTCCTCATGGATTCTTTACATGGCAAATAGCCTTCAACCTGTCCTTGAGTGCTTTTTGTATGATTTCCGGGTTCAAGATGTTTCTTTGTACCTTGCCGGCCGATAAGGCGGCGTCCGTCCAGGCGGAGGGATTCTCGGCTACTTCAGTAATTTTATTGATCAATGCCTGTGGATCATTCTCTGATACCGCGATGGCCGCCCCCTCCTCACGTGCAAAGCGGGTTGCGGTGGAATAACTCGGTCCCCATACAAAGATGGGTTTTTTATAAGAAACATAGTCACTCCATTTGGTATTAAAACTGGTTTTCATGAAGATAGCCTGATCCGGCTCAAAACTCATTACCAACAGAAGGGCGTCGGCTTCACTTACTGCCGTATGCATCTGATCTGGCGGGATATATCCGCGATAAATCTTTTCACGCTTCATCCAATTTAATTCGGAATCAGGAATATCGGTACCAAGAGCATAAATGCGGAAGTCCACGAGGCGGTTGTGCCGTAAAGCTTGAGCTAATTGGACCAACATTCGTCCATAAGCGCCTCGAGAGTTTCCGGTATATAGCAAAGTCAGGGGCTTCTGAGGTGGAGGGATCTCTTCTGGAGAAAATCCATTTTCATTAAACTTGGAATGCGGCATGGGGTATAACACATCCCCACGCATGGGCTTCTGAAACCATTCACCCATTCCCGGGCAAACGTGAAAAACCTGATCCGCCCTTTCGTTTAAAAACTTGTATTTTTTGACAATAAAATCCCTCACCATGGGAAAGGGTTTTGATATATCTGCCTCAAACCCTGAGAATACCCACAGATCCTGGAAATCAATGGCAAGGGGAACATTTAGCGTTTTCGACAATTGCCAGGCAATCCCCATGTGAAAATCATCCACGACGGAAAAAATGACGTCAGGCGAAAAACTCCTGGAGAACTCCACGAGGTCCTTTGAGATCGTAACCCAATTTAGGACATATTCGATATTAGCAAAAAATCGCGAGAAACGCGTATTTTTAAGGCGAGAAATAATTTTGTTGGATGAAATCCTGTGGCAGGGAATGTTCGGGATTTCAAATTCCCTGGCTGAAGCTACCGCCACGTCAAAGTCATCATTTAAGAGGAAATGCCTCCGCATGGTTAAGCAGCCAGCCCCTGATTCTTCGATGGGAATGACTGAGGAAAGCACTAAAACCTTCAATTTGGAATCTGGGGTTTCCATCATTGTTCAAAAGGACCCATTATCATAGGGAAGATTTACCCGCTACCGGATACATGCCTTGGTTTACTCAGTAAACTGAGCTGTAATAGAATCCTTTAGCTTAAAAGGGAATGACTTAATTAGATTGAGTTGGATTTCGGACAACGTCTCCGGAGGAAGTTGGGGGAGATTTACCTGGTTCAACCGATTGTGCGGGTCCTTCCTGAAATCGATGGGTTGGCAGCCTTCGTATTCTCGACCGGTGCCGGAAAGGTAATCATGAAATTTAAAGGAACCCCCGATTAAATTGTCCGAAAACCGTACCCATCCCGTCGGGATTCCAAGCGATTCGGCACATATAATCCCATGTAAGGAAGAGGAATACACCATTTCAGCGCCGGCGAGCTCTTGGACGAAGGCCGCGGTGCCTAGAGATACGGGGACGAGCTTAATGTGTTTCTCCTTGCAGAAGGACTCGGCTATTTCCCAATCCACGTAATGGGGAACCAAAGCGATTTTGTACTTTTTGGTGAAGTCTACCTCGATGAGCCTGGGAACGATGCAGCCTGGGTCCCCAAAATTAGAAGTCGTGGGGGCCCCGCGGGATTCCAGAATCTTGGCGGTTAATTTTCCCCGGACGGCATAAACATGGTTCGGGGTAACCAATTCCTCAGGGGGATCTTCCAGGTATCCGCTTCCCCAGCAGCTATCCTTGGGGCCGCAAAGGTGAAGGATACTCCCAGCCATAAACAGTTTAGGGATTGATAAATGGGGGCAATAAATCGGTTTTTTCCCCGTGAGTTTGTAATAAAGCCAAGGGTTTAGGTCATCCCCCCAATTGGGAATATCTGTTCTGGCCCAATATATTGAGGGGGCCAGGCCGTACTTTATCCTCCTGAGGAAATATTTCATCGCAGAAATTTCATGTGAGACTCCGATAGAATTTCAGATGCCGATATGCCTGGCTAAGTTTGTGATATTCGGAAATGGCGATTTCCTGTGATTTGCCCTGAGTCAGGATAACCCCCTTCAACATCAAGGGGTGGACTTTCCCTCACGCATCCCTGCTTTACAAAGCTGATGGATGGCGGCTTGCTTCAGAATGGAGTTGATTGAGAACCGGACAATAAACCGGGAATCAAAAAATTTTTGGTGTTTCAGATATAAGCAGTTGGAGTTGTTATAGAAGAACAAAGATCAAAGTCCCGCCGATTTGGAATCATCCTTCAGTTTTAATAAACAACTCTCGTAGGCACCTACAAACGCATCCATACTTAAGTTCGCCTCCGCCATTCGCCGGGCGGCTATTCCATAATTGGCGCGATTTCCGTCGGAAAGGAATTTGACGAGAGCTTCTCCAAGCTCCCGCGAATTTCCAGGAGCGACTAGTAGCCCAGTGCGACCATCCGCAATTTGTTCTGGAATGCCACCGACTCTTGAAGCGATTACCGGTTTTCCGCAGGCCATTGCCTCAATGATCGTGTAGGGAAAATTATCCGCGAGCGTAGGCGAGACGAAAAGGTCCACGGACGAGAATAAATCAGGAAGATCATCGTGGTTTACCATTCCCAGGGGGATAACATTCGGTAGATTTGGCATAAACCGCTCTCCGGCAACTGCCAGATAGGCGTTATCAACCTGGGGCAACACATGCTCGGAAAACGCTTCTGCGAGGAATCGCAATCCTTTCCGTTCGTTGATTTTCCATCCCAGGTGCCACGCAAGGTGAAGCAGGATGACTCCGTTCTGGGGGATTCCGAACCGCGAGCGATCGCCATTGCCTGGCGTAAACCTCGCCAGATCCACACCGTTTGGTATGCAGGTCACTGGAAACCGTTTTAACTCCTGCTGCCGAAGGCGTTCAGCAAGCCATTGACTTGGGGTCACGATGCTGATGTTCCCCTTGCACCTGGCGTGGCAACGGCGCTTATGCATGCGTTCCCGAAAATAGCGATTAAAGAATACTTTTTGGAACCGGCTGGATATCAGGGGGCATCGGAGACAGGTCGTATTTCGATTACACTCCCAGCATTCCGTCTCCATCGTCCCAATCGGCCGCGGGTCATGAACAGTCCAACAAACGGGATAGCGCCTGCTCAGTTCAGGCAGGAATTCATAAGGCAGTCCTCCGTAGAATGAATGAATATTCACCACGTCGGGCTGAAAGTGCGCCAGGCCCTCAAAGACCGAATCTGGTGTCTCAGGGGCCTTTGTCCGGGGGAAGAAAAGAACATCATGCCGCTTTCCCAGCTCGCGTTCCAAATCCCTCGCGGTACGGGCCGCTCCCGCGCCCCAGTGCTCATTTATAATAGCGATCTTCACTCTAATCGAAGCTAAGTGTTATGCGTGTTGCGAGCCCAGAGATCTATCTCCTGCGATGTTAGCTCGCCTGTGTAGAATCGGGCCGGTAAGGGTTTCCCTTGAATTTGTGTGTTGATCGTAAAGGCAAAGTGGTGATCGCTGAGAAATCCAAGAATGGTTTTCATCCGTGAAAAATTGTCATCCAATCTGCACTTTATGTGGAGATACCTTACATTTTCGGCATGTTTTCCCATCCCGGCTATGACGGAATCAAGGCGGTCTCCATGCAGTTTTAGTTTTAGGAAATCAACCGGTTCGGATATTAAATTATAGAAATTGATTTGCTCGGGGGAGGTGCCGGGTTTTTCGTTTGCCGGAATCAGGCCTTCCGCTCCATCGGTCCTGCGATAAACCCTGCAGCCAGTCTCGGCTGTATTCTTCTGCAAAATCTCTAAATTGCACGCTTCGTCGGCAATTGCGATGAGGCGTGGGGCGGGGAACTTCTCCGCCCAGAAACGCAGGGCCAATCCGTAACCGGGTGAGCCATCGATTATGAGCGGGCTTCCCAAAATGCATGGAAAATCATAACTCCACTTCCAGAAACAACGGTCATATTCCTCGAAGAACCTGTTCCCGTCATCAAAGAAGAACTCACGACCTTGAACCCGGGTAACGCCCTCCTGTCCGGCTTTCCACTGCTCCAGCCGTTCGCGTTCCTGCTCCAACCGCCAAACTTCAGGCTTCAGAACCTGCTTCGTGGCGCGCTTGGCCAGCTTGTAGACCTGTGGCGCTATTGCCTTGGCGCGCTTTCGGATCTTTGTGGCCTCCAGGTCCCTCCAACGCCATCTGAAAAGCCGTTTCAGCTCGCCGGGTGAAACTACGTTGTCCATTCCGATCTGCTCGTTCCCCCATATCGTTCGTTCCGGGGCCTGGTCGGGATCGGTGAAGAATTCGGCCATGTGCTGTCGAATCGATGTTTCCCGACTTATCTCGATCATCTTCTCCGCCATTCCCGGGCGGCGCAGATAAAAGGCGGCCTTTTCGAAATCCGATAATTCAAACTCTGCGTAAGGTCCAAAAATCGAAATCTTAGCCCCGAATGCGGCGGCATAGGCTACCAAAGAGGAACAGCTATTGGTCGTGACGAATTCGAACTGCGACATGAGGGCTCGAACCCGTTCCAGCGAATTCAGGTCGCGGGCATCCGCACCTTCAATGATCGGGAATCCCTGCCTCGCGAACTCCTCCACCCAATACCCATTACGAATACAAGATGGATGTATACAGATCACCACCGTATGAAAACGATCCCGGATCCTGCCAATCTCCTCGACATATTCCTCAAACCTCCACCGGTGCTTCGTATATTCGAGAGAATGCGATGGCATTACCAGCAGGCTGCCTGGAATCCGTTCATAATGCCCTGGGGGGAGATATGCGATAGGGAGCCCGATCGCCTTTGACTGATAACCGTGGGCCACCAGATAATCCTCATGTTCTTTCCGTGCGACCCAAGTTGGCTCCTTGCGCGGATCAGCAAGCAGCTCCTCAGCCACATAATCCGGGGAAATCATTCGGTGGCTCGGAATCCAGCCGTGTTCCCAGCCTCCATAGATCTCCCTTGGTACCCGTCCCAATCCGCAATGATACGAAGCCTCACTGCTGGCTCCATAGTAGTGGGCGGATATCGACGTGTCCCCCAGGTAATCCCGGTCCGGTATCACCAGCTGAGCTGGAAGTGGAGGAGATCCAGTTTTATCAGGTCTCATACTTCAATTTATGAATCGCGGTTTCGGGAAAATACCAACTCCTGGAATGACTTCACCAAGGAGACCGAGTGTTGAGTCTAGTATAATGGAGGCCAAAGGTTGTTTCAAAATTTGATAGAGACCGGAAAGAGATCAAAAAGGATATGAATTTTATTTTTGCCGGACGTCCTCTCTCAATGTCCCGTTATGGCGAAATCGGGCAAAGTAGACTTCATCCACTGCTTTGCCATCGACCACCCTGTGCCGGACCCGGCGACCATCAGGAACCATATTGGCTTTTTCCATGATTCTGATCATCGGTTTATTACAGCTGAGGGTCCCTCCCGTAACCTTCCGGATATGCTGTTTTTCCAGGAGAAAGTCACAAACTGCCATCCATGCCTCCAAGCCAAAGCCCTTCCCGTGAATACTTTTTTCCCCGATCAGGATTCCAATATCGGCCGTGGTATGGACGAGATCGACATAGGCGTTGATATTGCCTATATGGCCGTAAGTGTTATCCTTGGCTATAATCGCCCAGAAAAAATTCGGCGTCTCCTGGAAGGATTTCAGGTAATCCTCGCATGATTTTTTGGTATGTTTCGTGTAGCGATGGCGCGAGTACCTGGTCAATTCTTTGTCATTCAACCAGGCAATATATTTATCGGTAATGTGATCCCCCGTGAAGTTGACGATGTTTAGCCGAGGCGATTCGATGATGCCAGATTCAGCCATGCTAAGATGCCGAGATTGAATCCAAAAGTTGAAAGATCTGCTGAATGACAATCGGGGTTGCCCGTCTCCCGAAGCCATTTCGCTCCTGCTCAAGGTTTGACGACTGCATAAGGGAACCGACTGCCTGTGCCAGCTCCGCTTCGCTCCGGCAGCACCGGACTTTGGGCGCACCCTGAAGCGGATTTTCTCCGGAGGGAACGTAGCTTACCACCGGAATACCAAGAATGGCGCATTCCAAAAGGATCATGCTGTGTATCCCGACGACAAGGTCCGCGGCAAGGCCCAGATCATGTGAAGCGAATCCCTCCGCTTTCATGACTGAGAATGGCGCATCGGGCAGGGAGTTCCAGGCATCGGCATTCTCACGCGGATGTGGATTGATGCATAAACGGAAAGAGGGAACAGCACTGTCGGACTGCAGTTTGGTGAGAACCCTGACCAGGTCTAAGCCTGCCGTTTGTTCCGTATATCCCGGATGGCCGCCTTCTGGCGGAAACTTCGAGAAGAAATCGGCCAAGGGCTGAGACATGAATACAATCAGTTTTTCTTCCGAGGACAGTCCCATTTTGTCCCTGCAGGAATTCCTCCTCCTTGCCTTTTGTTCCCGAGTCATGGCAATAAGTGGATCGAAAGCGGGTTGGCCGGTCACGACGAGTTTTTCCAAGGGAAAACCAAGAGCTTCCATTGCTCCCAAAGCCCTATCATCCATCACTGCGATGCGATCCGGTAGATTCAATTTCCCCTGATCATCCTCAAAGCGTCGTCGGTAATTGGCCCAGAAGTCCAGAACCGCCAAGGTCGGAACTCCGGCTTCCCGCGCGCTGGCGAAGAATTTCTGTTCGAGGTCGGTGGCATTCACGGAGGTCGCGGATAGAAGGACCTCAATGCGATGTTCATAGAGAATCTGAAGGCAATCGCGATAGGTTGTCGAATCGGGCAAAGTCTCGCATTCGATTCCCCGGCGGGAGAAAATCTCCGGTGCTTGCCGATACCCCAGCACGCGTAGATTTGCTTTCCCCATGGCCAGGAGCTCATGGATGACTGGAGCAATGGCTGCCGCCCCCCCGGGATCTCCGGCAATGGTCAGAATGCTTGGCTGCCCTTTCTGGAAACGATCTGAATCCGGTTCCAACATCCTTTCAATCGACCGCATGCCACTTGCCATTGCCCCGTAGCGAGGCAATCACCGCTTCGCCGACTTTTATCGGAACAATCGCATCCCGGGCAGGGGATAGGGGTTCTCTGCCCGTATTCCAAGCGTCTGCCAGATCCTCAACCGCATTCAACATCACATTTTTCAATCCACCGATCACCGTTTCACCGGGCAGTGGGTGAAGGAAGTGATAGCCGGGATTACGTTCACTCGCCTTGGGTTTCGAGATTTCCACTTTGTGCCCCGAGTCCAGTATTTGAATGCGGCCGGAAGTGCCCAGAATATCCATTTCAAAAATGGTGAATGAGTCTTTGTCGCATCCGGCGAGTCGGGCCACTGCTCCATGGCCGAGAAGGAGATCAACATCCGGGGTGGGGTCGTTCGATTCACGGTCAAATTTCGGCAGCGCTCTGACCTGATGGATTTCCTCTCCGGTGAGGAAGCGCAATAGATCGATCCAGTGGGATCCATTATGGAAAATCCCTTTGGTATAGCAGCCCATGACCGTTTGTAATTTCCCAAATTCGCCCTCGCCGATTCGTTTGCGTAGCATCTGAAATACGGGAGCATAACGCCTGGAGAAATTTACAGCGATCTTGATGCCCGAATCGTTTGCACTTTCCACGAGTCGTTTTCCTTCTTTCGAACTCAGGGCAAGGGGTTTCTCCACTAAAATAGCCCTCACTCCGGGGCATCTGACGACTTGAGAGGCCAGTTCAAAGTGGGTGCTATCCGGAGTGGCTATGGAAACAAAATCCGGCTGAATCGCGGCAAGCAGATCCGAACTATTGGAAAACGTGGCCGAGCGTTCCACATGATATTCCCGCGAGGCTGAAATCAGCGCAGCAGGATTCCGGTCCGATAACCCGACAAGTTCAGTCTTCTCGCTTTCCGACAAGGCATGTGCGTGTGTCAGAATACCCACTTCAGAATGCTCAGTTCGACCGGCAGCTCCAATTTGCCCGCAGCCAACCACGACCGCACGCAACGGACTGGAATTAGTGGAACCCATACATTAGGGCCAGGTCGAGGTTTCTCAGTAAGCTCCTATCTGACATTGCTTCTACCTGCGGCATCCACAGGTGTGAACACGTCGTTTGTCTCGTCCGCGGGGAACGCCGCAACAACTTGATCGGAATGAGCGACTACTTTTTCCATAGCGTCGGCAAAATCATCAATATCATTTTCAGTCAGGGGCTCCCGGACAATCGGGCTGAGAAGCAATTCTTTCTCATACATTTTTTCAGTCACGGGGCAGAGGCCTTTCGAGTAATTATAATTGACGTCCGGGTTGCAGGAAAACGGAAACCCTTTTGATCCAATGGCCGTCTGCTTCTGGTAAATCGTGCTCAGGTAGAGCGGTTTCACATATCCTTCTGTCAGGGGTGTGCTTTCAAATCCCCCGGGTTTTGGGAGTTCCGCCGCCACTGACTTCAAAAACAAGTTTCGTGTCATGCCAATGGCACGATGGTCATATCGAATCGGGTAGACATAATAAGCATGGGTTGAATCTCTCGGGATTTCCTGGGGCTGGAGACCTTCGATATCCTGGAGCCGCTGATCCAGTTTTCGGGCCAGGGTTGTCCGCGTTTCCAGGATGCCCTCAAGTTTCTTTAACTGCTCAATCCCGATGGCAGCCTGTAACTCTGTTAACCGGTAATTTCCTCCGATCGTGTTTGAGATATCCTCTAATTTCGAGGTCCCAACGACGTTCTCTCCGTGATTGCGGATCAAGCGGCATCGCTCGGCGATTTCATCATCTTGGGTCACGATCATCCCACCCTCACCGGTGTGGATGTGTTTGTGGAAATTGAGGCTGAATCCCCCAACGTCGCCAATGGCTCCGACAGGCCGTCCGTTTGAATAGGTTCCCGGGGCCTGGGCGGCGTCTTCGATAACCTTGATTCCGCGGGGGCGGGCAATTTCCAATATTGCATCAATATTCGCGGGACACCCGAAAATGTGGACGAGCACAATAGCCTTCGTCCGCTCTGTAATACATGCCTCCACGGATGCCGGATCCAGTCCGAAGGTATTGGATTCGATGTCGGCAAAGACCGGAATTCCTCCATAGAACAGCGCGCATGTGGCCGATGCCGACATGGTGTAAGGTGAGCATATGACTTCGTCGCCCGGTTCCACCCCCACTGCCCCGATGCAGGTTACGAGCCCTGAGGTCCAGGAGTTTACACTAATGGCGTGGCGAAAGCCATATTGGTGAGCCCACTGCTCTTCGAATTCCCGTACCTTTGGGCCACCCGAAAAAAAGGGTCCTGGTCCTCCGATGAAAGCGGAGAGCACATCGGATTCCAAAACTTGTGCAACCGCATCGCGTTCCGCGAGACCCACGGTTGTCCTCTCCGGAAAAGGTGCCGACCGTACCGGGGAGCCTCCAAGGATTGCGGGTAATTTCTCACTGCTCATGATAAAAATGGATGATGGATGGCTTAGTCGCCGCGGGGAAAAAGATGCTCCCACGAGATGGGCATGCCTCTGCTGATTCTTTGGGATGAAACCGCTCCCAGAACCCAGTGAAGGTACTTGGGTGGAAGGCCGTTTCCCGGCCGGATCGACCTGACGTTTTCTGAGGTGAATTCCTCTCCCTTTTCGATGTCACGCACGGCGAAAAGGGAGCGGCGAAACACCTTGCTTGCCTGTTCCTTTTCCGTCAGCTCGTAGCTCACTCTGCCCAAGGCTTTCTCGGTGACGCGAACGGCATCGACCATAGCCCTGAACTCGTGAGGTTCCAGGGAGAAAGCACTGTCGGGCCCCGGCGTATCCCTGGAAAGTGTAAAGTGTTTTTCGATGATACAAGCCCCAAGAGCCACTGCCGCAACGGGAACCTCGATTCCCAGGGTATGATCAGACAGCCCTGCCGGAAGTCCAAAGGCTTCAGCCATATGGGGAATCCGACGCAGGTTGACCTCTTCGGGCGGAGCCGGGTAGGCGCTGGTGCACTTCAGGAGAGCCAGTTCTTTGCATCCCGCGTTACGGGCTGCCCGGACGGCATCGTCGATTTCCGAGAGCGACGCCATCCCCGTGGACATGATGATTGGTTTTTGCGTGGCCGCCACCCGTTCAATCAGCGGGATATCGACGATTTCGAAGGAAGCGATTTTATAGGCTGGAACGCCAAGTTCCTCGAGAAAGTCGACACTCGTGAAATCGAAGGGGGTAGAAAAGAAATCCAGACCGAGCTTTTCGGCCTCCGCTTTCAATCCTTCATGCCACTCCCAGGGGGTGTAAGCCTCGGCATACAACTGATACAGGTTTTTTCCTTCCCAGAGCGTTCCCTGACCTATGACGAAGAATTCGTTTGCGCAGTCGATTGTGAGCGTTTCGGGTGTATAGGTCTGAAGCTTGACCGCATCCGCGCCGGCCCCCATCATGGCGTGGAGGATTTTGACTGCCAGACTGTAATCCTGCGCATGATTTGCCGACATCTCCGCAATGATGTAGGTCGGGGAGCCGAGGCCGACGGATCTTCCGTTTATCGTGAATCCGGGCTGCGAGATGTTTTCATTCATGATTAGCGCTTCTTAAATATATGAAGTTCAAATCGGTGTCCCAGGTAATCGAAGAACGCGGGATAGCGCTCGTTATCCACCACGCGGAACAAATTGATCTGTTCACGAAGCGGTTTGTCGAGATCCAGCTGACTGTCTTCCGACTGTCGCCTTTGATAAAATGTGGCTTCTCCTACTTGCGGCTTCCCGTTAATGCAATTCGGATAAGCTTCAATGAATGTTTTGCATAGGCGAAGGATTTCAGCAGCTAGTATGGCACGGGTTTCATCGATGAGCTCATGCCCGTCCAACTGGATTTCCCCGGTAAAATAAACCTCACCGCTGTCGACCGTTGCGGCAGCTTCAAAAAGCGTAATTGGAATGTCATTCTTACCTTCCAGGATCTGCCAGGTAAGAGGTGACCAGCCTCTTCCCTCTGGCAGCCTGCTTGCGTGTACCACCAGGTTGTGAGGATTTCTGGCTAACACCCTTTTCTTCACGATATCCTCGAAGGACAGTAAAAAAACAATATCTGATGCAGGAATCTGATCGGCATGGTGGACGAGATTTACGCGATGCCCGGCATCGCGAAGATACTGGATAAATGGAAGGAGATACTCATTCATCCAAGTGCCGGCAGCGGTTGCGAAAGTAAGGTCAAAAACACCCTCCAGAGCTGCGGCTACCCTTACAGCCCCATGCCCGTCAACTGGGCGTGATTCAGAAGAATCCAAGATGTTGTCGGTCTCTCTGCTAAGCCATTGTTTAAGGGGTTCGACCGAGCTTTCGTTGAGTTGATGATACCAACCCAGTGACAGGGCCATCCCTCGAGAGCTGAGCTCCTCAACAATGGGCACCTGGTTGTCTGCGATAGTAACCACACAGCCGGGCAAACCGAAGAATAACCACTCCCAACAGGTGCTACCTCCCGCTGAGATAATGCCATCGGCCCATTCATACTCTGAAGGCATGTCTTTCACGCCGACTTTCACCTCCAGTTGGTGGCGGCTTTCACGCGCCTGGAGAGATGCTAAGTGGGGATTTGCCCCCCACGCCAGGATCCGAATGCTCAGGGACTGCTCGTGTATTTGCTCTAGAAGATCCAGGATTCGCCCAGTGGCATTGCAGGCATCCATTCCGCCCATACTAATAAGCAGGCGTTTAATTGAACCTGCGCCGGATGACCGGGCTTCCGGGATCCTTTCGCGGAACTCTCTTCGGAGGAGAACGAATTTGGCTCCGAGGAACTGGTTGAAGGGGGTAATTGCGCTTTCCCTGGGGTGTTTTTCCGCCCCAAGGTTTTGGTTCAGAAGCGCATGACAGGCCCAAACCTTGCAGTGACCGTAGTCATCAACACAGAGCACCTTCAGTCCTGCTGCGGCAAGTTTTCCCTGATACTCGATCCCAAAGTGATATCCATCCAAGACGATCCAATTTGCCTCCGGGTATTCCGAAGTCGCCACCGCGAGTGTTTTCTCCAAGTCCTTATCGTCACCGGGTTTGCCTCCCTCAATGTAGTGCAATTGTATTCCCGACGCTTTAACATGATCCCGGAGACTCAGCGGGCATTCAACCGACACGATAATCGGAATTCCGCCCCGGTCCTGAATCGCCTGGGCGAGGGCAATCATTCGCATAATGTGCCCGGTACCCAAGTGAGGTCTGGCATCTGCTCGAAGGATAACAGTGTAGCGTGAGTCAGCCATTCCGGGTCATTATGAGAACCTTGTGCATCATTTCGGCCCGGTTCCAATCCTCCTCGGTATCAATGTCCTGAACCTGATGGCGCGGGAGAGGAACTCCGATGGAGTTTGCCTGAAATATGCGATCGCATTTTTGCCAGGCCTCCGGTCGACCCCAATAGAACTGTCCTGCGTCGTGCCAGGCTTCCGGCAAATCCTGAGATCGCGTCAACTCGTGTTCAGGCCAGATCATGCTGACGCGGTCGTCCTTTTCCAGTTCGATAGCCCGGAAAATGGGGAAGGGGAAGCTCGTGACTGAAAACGCAAAGTCGATTTCTGGATTCGAGTCTAATTTATCAAGACCTCGATCAAGATCTTCGGCCAAAACGAAAGGAGCGGTTGGATAAATACAACACACGCTGTCAAGCACTCCCCTTTCTGACTGCCACCAGTCCACGGCATGGCGAATAACCGGGATCAAGGTTGTGTGGTCATCGGAAAGTTCAGCTGGGCGGCGGAATGGAACCTCCGCCCCGAATGCTTGGGCGATGGATGCGATTTCCTCGTCATCCGTTGAGACGATCACGTGGTCACAACTCTCGCAACGCCGAGCGGTTTCCAGCGACCATCCAATAATCGGTTTTCCGTTGAACGACCGAACGTTTTTTCGGGGAATCCGTTTGCTTCCACCACGAGCAGGGATGATTGCCAGGTTCATACTAACTGTTTTACCATGTGGATGACCGTGCTCACGTCCGCGTCCGACATCGCAGAATAAAGCGGAAGGCTTAGAGCTCCGGCGTAAAAGTTTTCGGCGACCGGGCACTTGCCCAACCCATATCCGTAGGTTTTGCGGTACCACGGCTGCAGATGGACCGGAATATAAAGCACCTGACTACCGACTCCCCGCTCACGCAACTCCATCATGACCTCGGTGCGTGTTTTGCCAATGGCGGCGAAGTCAATCCGTACTGTGTAGAGATGCCAGGATATGGTTTCCCTGCTTTCGGGGATGGTTAGCCCGGGTGTGGTCAGCCAGGGGAGATCTGCAAAGGCCTCATTGTAACGAGCAACAATCGCACGACGTCGTTGAATAAAACCGGGGAGCTTTTTTAGCTGGTTGCGGCCGAGAGCGCACTGCAGGTCAGTGATGCGGTAGTTGTAGCCGAGGTCCTGCATCTCGTACACCCAGGGACCAGCTTCATCGAAGGGCGGGCCACCGTGGTCGCCGAAACCCGCGAAGCGGTCGGCATCGCGCACCATGCCGTGGGTTCGGAGGATCCGCGCGTGGTGGGCGAATTCGTCGTTATCCGTGACAAACATCCCCCCTTCGCCCGTGGTCATTGTTTTTACCGGATGAAAAGAAAAGGTTGTGATATCCGCCCACGGATGTCCCCCCAACTTCCACGCTTGGCCGTCACGAAAAAAACCACCACCAGTGCCGTGGCAAGCATCCTCGATGACTAGCGCGTTGTGCTTGCGGGCGACCTCTGCGATGCGTGGCATGTCAGCCGGCTGGCCGGCGTAGGCAATCGCTACGACCGCTTTAGTATCGTTCTGCCAGCAGGCTTCGAGTGCGCTTGGGTCCAGATTGTAACTTACGGGATCAATATCGCAGAAATCAGGCGTGGCCCCTGCGAAAGCGGCACAGTTCGCTGAAGCGAGGAAAGTGTTGGGCGAGGTAATGACCCGGTCCCCGGACCCGATTCGGGTGACGAGCATCGCAAGGTGCAAGGCGGCCGTGCCGTTGCAGACGGCCACCGCGTGTTTTGCACCCACGAAGGAGGCGAATTCTTCCTCAAAGGCTGCGATCTCGGGACCGCAGGTAAGGTAATCCGAGCGCAACGCGCGAATTACCGCTTCGACATCAGAATCGTCTATGGATTGTTTCCCATAGGGAATCATGGTGGAAGGCGTGGGGTTGTTTATGCAACGTTAACGTGTTTCTCGATGAGTTCGCGAAGTTCGGGAATAGTCAGGAAGTGTTCGTTCGCCCCGGATGAGTAGTTGAATCCATCGGGAACCTTCACCGCCTTGAATTTTTCGATGAAGTCCCCGAGTTTCCAGTTCGGAATTTGGGGAAGGATGACATAGTAGTCGCCCAGGTCATAAGTCGTGAACGAGTCGGAATGGGAAATCATCTCCTCGTGAATCTTTTCGCCCGGGCGGATGCCGATGACAGGGTGGGTGCATTCCGGACCAATGGCTTCAGCCAGATCGGTGATACGGTAGGAGGGGATTTTCGGCACGAAGAGTTCACCCCCCCAAGCGTGTTCCAGGGCATGGAGCACGAGCTTAACCCCGTCGGTGAGCGATATATTGAAGCGAGTCATGTCGGGGTGAGTGATCGGTAGCACGCCTTCCGATTTCTTGTTTAAGAAAAAAGGAATCACGGAGCCGTTGGAGCCCATCACATTACCGTAGCGAACAACGGAGAAGCGGATATTCTGTTTTCCACGAATGTTGTTGGCGGCGATAAAGAGCTTATCCGAGGTCAGCTTGGTCGCGCCATAAAGGTTTATCGGGGCACAGGCCTTGTCGGTGGACAGGGCGACAACTCTCCTCACCGACGAACCCAGCGCAGCATTGATCACATTCTCGGCCCCGCCTATATTGGTCCTGACACACTCATCGGGATTGTACTCCGCAATGTGAACATGCTTCATCGCAGCGGCATGGATGACATAGTCTATGCCATTGAAGGCCCGGCGGAGTCGTTCCGGATCCCGCACGTCTCCGATAAAGAACCGGATCATGGGATATTCGTACGGAGGATACTCTTGCGCCATCTGGAATTGTTTTTGTTCGTCGCGAGAGAAAATCACGAGCCGTCCGACGCCGGGCCATTCGGCAAGGATAGCCTTTGTCAGTGCCCTTCCGAGAGATCCGGTGCCACCGGTAATGAGAATGGACTTTTTGTTTAGCATTTCGATGAGAGTGTGTGGGTTGAACTAACGGATGGGTCTCAACTCCAGGGAAGATGAATCTGCGATGTAGGGGATGTTGCCCAGCGGCCGAAATCCGCTTTCAACCTGAAAACTACCAGCGCGTAACATCCAGATGCAATGGTCTATCGATCCTCGTCTTGATGCGCTGAAATTCCATCGATAAATCCCGTCGTGGAGCAGCAGAGGATCGATCTTGAAACTCAACAGTTGATTGCCGGGATGTAGATCAAGTGTCCCCGGCCTCCGGCTCGTGTTCCACATCATCACGTTTTGTTCGCCTTGATTGAACACACTGAATGAAAAGATAACATCGTGAACAGTTTCCGTGGAAGTGATTTCGATTTTTACGTCTAATGACTGCCGGTAGCGTATGCTCTCCGGGAGCCGAACGGTGGCCTCCTGAATCGGCGGGTAGATCGCAACCACTTTTCCACCATCAGACTCGGGAGTGGAAGCATCGATATTTTCATAGTTGTAGGTGGAGATGCCTTCGTTGACATCGTGGAATAGCCTCATCTTTCCCTGCTTCATCACGGCTGTGGCTTGGCATATTTGGGCGATGTAGTCCATGCTATGGGAGACCAGGATGACGGCAGATTGCGACAGAAGCTTGTTGATTCGGTGATAGCATTTATGCCTGAAAGCGGCATCACCCACCGCCAGAACCTCGTCAAGGAGCAGAACGTCAGGATCGAGGGCCGTTGCCACGGCAAACCCCAATCTTACCTGCATACCCGAGCTGTAGCTTTGCACCGGGGCATCGATAAAGTCGTCGATTTCTGCAAAGTCGATGATTTCGTCAATTTTATCTTCGATCTCAGCCTTGGTGAGTCCGAGCACGGAGGCGTTGACGTAAATGTTCTCTCTTCCCGTCAGGAGCGGGTTGAATCCGGCACCCAGGGCGATCAGTGCTCCGACGCGTCCGTGCATTTCTATTCGCCCCTTATCCGGTTTGATCAATCCATTCAGCATTTTCAGAAGAGTCGTCTTACCTGCCCCGTTTCGGCCAATGAGCCCAAGGCATTCGCCGCGCCGCAATTCGAAAGATACATCGTTGACGGCGCAGAATTCACCGGCCCTTAAAGGTCGTTCCCTATTTGCTGTGTTCCGCTCATTCTGCTTGCTCCCGGAAACCAGATCCCGAGCCGAGTCCGTGAGACCGTAGAACAGTGATTTTTTGAAATCGCGGCAGAAGATTTTCGAAACACGGTCAACCCGAACGAGGACTTCGTCGTCGAGGCCATGGCTTGGAGTTTCCCGTTTGGCGCTTGGTGTGTCGTTGGTCATCCCTTGATGCTTGAGAAAGCAGGCTCCCTCCGGCCG
This sequence comes from Opitutales bacterium, assembly GCA_028280845.1. Classification (GTDB taxonomy): domain Bacteria; phylum Verrucomicrobiota; class Verrucomicrobiia; order Opitutales; family JABSRG01; genus JANQKZ01. The sequence continues at coordinate 101,772 of JANQKZ010000018.1, forward strand.
TTACATCCCCATCCTTTCGATAACCCTTGGTACTGTGATGTGGAAGATCATCCATCCGAGAAGCAGGAGAAGAAATGCACCGGCGGTGACTGCAAGAGCCATTGGTAAGGAATCAAATGGGCCCCCAACCAGGGTGGCGCGTCCGGTTTCGAGGACATAGGTGACCGGGTTGAGCCGGTTGATCCAGCCGAGTAAACCTGCGGTGGCGATGGGGTAGACCACGGGTGTGGCATACATCGCGAACTGGCCGAGAATCTGGATGGCCCGGCCGACGTCGGTGTAGAGCAGGCCGACTGGAGTGATAAGGCTTCCGAGGGCAGTGCCTAGCAGAACCATGGCAAGATAGCCGATGGGAAAAAAGACAATGGTCCAAGAGGGCGCGAGTCCGGCGAAGAGGAACACCGGGACAAGGAGAACAAGCCGGACAGCGGAAGTGAGGGATATTTCCACGATGCCTGCTATGACGGGGGCAATGCGGGGGAATTTGAGCTTCACCAGCATGCTCTTCGCCATATTGAGGGCATTGATCGGCTTGAGCATGCTATCGAGGAATGCCTGCCACAACAGAGTACCAATCATGACAAATGCAGGGTAGGGGATACCCGTCTCAGCAACCTTGACTACTCCGGAGGAATTGAGAAAGAACCATACGATAGTCGTAGCAATGGGGGGGAAGAAAAGCCAGGCGTAGCCAAGAATGCTTTGTCGGAATTGCGCCTTGATATCGCGCCGAAACAGGGCGAGGGCCAGTTCCCTGGAATCGCGCAGCTCTTTCACCATTTCCCGGATGAGGCGTTTCGGGTCAGTGAGGGGCGAGTCCGGTGTGTAGACGGTGACCGGGAGGGTTGAGGCCGTTTGCCGGTGGTCGACGACTGGTTTGTCGGTGGCTTCGAACATATATTACTTCATCAATTCAATACTGCCTGATCCAGCGTTATTTCCAGCTCTTCGCCTCCAGGTCATTTCTTCAGCAGGCTACCGCCATTGAGTGTTAGATCGTTTGGGCGACTTCGGCTCAATCCGGTATTGTTTTTTTGACTGTTGTTGGCTCGCCAAGACGAACTTGTGTTTAATATTGAACAAAGGGACGCAAAGGACGCGAAGAAAATCAATTCGCTCCAATCCAATCTGGTTGTAGGGCTCGGTTGGGACCTCCATGCTCAGCCGATTAATTGCCTGTAGAGATTGAGGTAGTGTTGGGCTTGGATTCCTGCGGCATACTCCGTCACCGCAAGATTGCGGCAGCTGTTGCGTAGGGTCTTCAGCATCTCGGGTTCTTCGAGGGCTTTTTCAAGGCAACCTGCCAGTGACTTATGATCTCCAACAGATTCGGCGAGGAATCCGGACACCCCGGGGCGGACCATATCGGGCAGCCCCCCCACTTTGAAGGAGAGAACCGGGGTGCCACAGGCCAGTGACTCCAGAACCGTATTGGGCAGGTTGTCCTGAAGGGATGGGCATGCAAAAAGGTCGCAAGAGGAATAAAAATAGGAAAGCAGGGTCTCGCTATGCAGGGCTCCAATGTGAGTTTGATCCAACCCATTTATGGGGGCTGGGTTGCGGCCCAAGGTAAGGAGGTGTATACGCTTCCTATCGGGTAGAGACTGGAGGGCCTTAGCAAGGACCGACATCCCTTTCCGGGGATCGCTTATCGAGTCGGCGATAAACCCCAGAGTAATTTTATCTGTGGGAGCACCGAACATGGAAAGCAGGGTTTCGCGGGGGCGTGGTCTGAAAAGATCTACATCCAGTCCGTAGGGGATGTGCTCGACTTGAAAGCCGGCAGTGATCGGGCTCGAGCTGCAGGATTGAGCCATCCAACGGGAAGGGCAGACGAAAACAATTTGGTTCTTCGGGATTTTCAGGAGACACCTGCGTTTGTAGGCTATAGCCTTTTCTTCCAGGCAGTCCTGTTTGGCATTCCGTTCATTCGCCGCTGGTACATAATGCCAAATGCCTTGCAGTGGGTTTAAATCATGGAGGGTCCAGACAATGGGTCTCTCGGCGGCCAGATGTGGGAGGAGGTATTCCCAATCCAGCATCCAGGAAACCCAATGGAAATTCCAGATGTCAGGAAGGGGAAGTCCTGCAAAATTTTTCCGCGAGGCCCAGCCATAAGGATTACTCCAGGGGGTGGGGGTGGGACCGAAATTTTTATAAAGCGAACGAACAAATATTTTTTTCCGCAAAAAATGAGCCGGGGATCTGGCCAAAGTTATCAAACGCTCAATGCCAGAGGGAAGATTCTTCGACAGGGAGTGGATATTCTCCCCGAAGGCGGAGCCATCGCCATCGAGCCAGAGACTTTGCTGTCCGGCGTGAAGCAACCCTGTGTGCAGTCGGAAAGCCGCACGGGATGCGCCCCCGGTGAAGGGAGCTGAGGAGACCTGTGTGACATGTATCGGTTTAGGGTTCACCGTTGACTCAACTTTTCCTTCGGTTTCGGGAATAGTGGTAGGAGAAGGCGAAGCATTGCTTCAATGTTGGGAGGATAGGGGGTTGCTTTTCCTGCGTCCTTTTGGAATTCCGAGATGGGGTGGACACTGTGGATTCGTCCAAGCTACCGCCATTGAGCGGTGGGGCGGTAGATTCGGCTCCAGCTCAGTTCGTTAGGGTTTGGGGCCTGCAAGGGCAGACTAGGCATCTTCTGTTGACGATACCGCCAAGGCGTGGTCGGTGGGGATCTCTACTTCAGTATCGCGACCCAGGAATTCGACCAGGATTTTGAGACGGTCTTCGACGGAAAGGTAGGCCAGCACGGTGGCTTTCATGGATTTGAGGGAGCCACTGACAATTTCAACGCGGGCCCCGGGTTCGAGGGCGGGATCGGCGGCTTCAAAGATGGAGTCCTCAGGGTAGGTCGACTGCAGATCCTCAATGATCGATGATGGTACTTCGATCGGGTCGGGACCTCTCCCTATGATTTTGGTGACTCCGGTGGTGTATCGGACCAGTTGGATCTCATCCGGGTTATCGCACTGGCAAAAGATGTATGAGGGAAACAGGTATTGGGCCATGGCCTGTTTGCCGCGCTTGGTCTTTTTCATCAGACGGAATTGAGGGGCATAGACATCCAATCCAGCTCGGTGGTGGAGCTGGTCGACCACGAGCTTTTCTTTTTTAGGATGAGTTCTGGCGCAGAGCCAAGGCATGGCGTATGATTTGTGAGTGTGAAGCCGGTTGGGTCTAATGTCTAGTGACTGAGGAATGTTTTTAAAGGTCTGATATCTGAAAACTGCCCTTTAGGGCTTCAGGAAGCGGTTCAGGAGGGGAATCAGTTTAGCGGCAGCGGTATTCAGGTTTTGGATCTGGGTAATGCGGTTGCCGTAGTGTTCCTGGAGGTCGGGGTCGTCGAGTCGTTTGTTGAGTGCTTGGAGGTGGTGGATTCGGTCTTTTCCACTTTCCAAAATGGGGGAGACTTCTTCTTTGAGGAAGCCGCGGACGAGATTGCGGATGAAGGTTTCGGCCTCATAGAAGTCTTTGCGCTGGCCGGGGATGTAGACGGTTTTGACCGCTTTTAGGCCTCGAAGGGTCTTCAAGCCCTGGCTGGCTGATCCCATACTCATGCGGAGTTCAGAGCGGATTTGATCCATGGAGAGAGGTTGTGTGGAGACGTAGAGCAGGGCATAGATTTCTCCCATGGAGCGCTGATAACCAAGGAGTTGGGCGATCCGGACGATGAGGTCGCGGATTTCGTGATTCAGTTCGGCCACCGTAGTTTCTGCAGCTGTTGGGGGAGATACGGCCATGGCAATATTTCGTTCAATAATTTCATTTTAAAATGAAAATTGCAAGCCGTTTTATATGACTCCGGAAGAGATGGAGGGTTGAAGTATCTAGATTAACTGCGAAAGACGCGAAAATCAGGAAAAAGGGAGGATTCAGTTTTGACCGCAGATGGAGGCGGATTTTTTTCAAGCCCGATGTTTAAACGGATGGAGACTACAATAGATTACGATCTGTGTTGATCTGTGTCCATCTGTGGTTGAGGTTAAAGGCCTTCAAATATGGTAGACGAACAGCCGATCATCGAAATCAAAGACCTGCATATCCGATTTCAGGATCGGGAGAAGGTGAATCACGCTGTGAAGGGGATCTCCTTCTCGGTGAAGAAGGGGGAAACCCTGGCGATTGTGGGGGAGTCGGGGAGCGGAAAAAGCGTGACGGCGATGGCGATGACCCGCTTATTGCCGCCGCCTCCTGCTTGTACTCTCGAAGGGGAAATCCGGTTCGGTGAAGAGAATATGCTGGAGATCCCCGTGCAGCGCCTGCGAGATATCCGGGGGAAGGATATCGCTTATATTTTTCAGGAGCCCTCCAGTTCGCTGAATCCTTACTTCACGATTGGGGATCAGATTGCGGAATCCATCAAAATGCACCGGCCGGAGGTGGGGAAGAGGGATATCAAAGATGAGGTGATTCGCGCTTTGGACCTGGTAGGTATTCGAGATGCGGATACACGCTACAAGGATTTTCCGCACCAGATGAGCGGAGGAATGAAGCAGCGGGTTATGATCGCCATGGCGTTGGCTTGCGAACCTAAAATCCTGGTGGCGGATGAACCCACAACGGCCCTGGATGTGACCATTCAAGCACAAATCATGGATCTGATGGGGGAATTGAAAACGAAGCTCGATATGGCGATTATTCTGATCACGCACAACTTCGGGATTGTGGATGGAATCGCTGACGACATCGTAGTGATGTATCGGGGGGATGTGGTAGAAACGGGAGAGACCGGGAAGGTACTGGCCAACCCCCAGCATGCCTACACGCAGGCATTGATAAATTGTATTCCGAAGCTAGGCGTCGAGCAGGAACGCCTGGAAGTGATCGATCACGAAGCGCTTTTAAGTGGGAACCCCTAAATCGCACTAATCTTTAAAACCTATTTTTCAGTGAATTTTGTGATGATAACAACATATGAGTGAGCAGCCGATTTTAGAGGTCAAACACCTTAAAGTATATTTCGAATCCAAGTATGGGATCATTCGGAAGAAGAAGACCGTGGTCAAAGCTGTGGATGATGTGTCTTTTGTGATGAAACGGGGAACGACGGTTGGGCTGGTTGGCGAAAGTGGAAGCGGGAAGAGCACGATTGGTAAAGCCATTACTCGCATTGTGCACCGTACGGATGGGGAGATATATTTAGAAGGCGAACGTATTGATGCGCTACCCGATGAGGCCTTTTTCCCGATACGGAAAAAAGTCCAGATGATTTTCCAGGATCCCTACAACTCATTGGATCCCCGGATGACTGTAGGGGGTATTATCCGCGAGCCACTTGACATTCACTTTGCGGATATGCCGCGGAAGGATAAGGATGAGCGAGTGGCGGATCTATTGGAAAAGGTTGGACTATCGGGGAGCTTTGCGAATCGCTACCCGCATCAATTTAGTGGAGGGCAACGACAGCGGATCAGTATAGCAAGAGCCTTGTCCGTAGAGCCGGAGCTGATCATTTGTGACGAGTCCGTCAGTGCCTTGGATGTCTCGGTTCAGGCGCAGATTGTAAACTTACTGATGGATCTTCAGGTTGAGTTTAATCTCACTTATTTGTTCATCGCTCACGATCTGGCGATTGTGAATCATGTGAGTGACTACGTGCTGGTGATGGAGCACGGACAACTGAAAGAGCAGGGCACTGCCCAGGACATTTATGAGCAGGCGAAGGATCCGTATACGATCCGGTTGCTGGAGGCGGTGCCGAAGATGCCGACTTTGGTTTCTGCGGCACGGGGAAAGGAAGTTTAGAGGGTGATTGCTTCTCCCGCAGTCGTGGGATCGCAATGACTTTTGAGCATCGGCGTGTAGCAGCCGTCCAATCGTTCCTCTTTCGCGACGCCAGGTTGCTCCCACAGGGCGGATGGCCTTTGGGTGTCGCGCGGGCGGCAAGCCTCACATTCTTTATTTCGTCGTCTTGGGGTCTAGGGCGTCTCTTAGGCCGTCGCCAAGGAAGTTCATGGCGAGTAGGGTGAGGGAGAAGAGGATGGCGGGGTAGAGGAGTTGCCAGGGGTAGACGGTCATACTTTCAGCTCCCTCTTTGATGAGAACGCCCCATGAGGCGTCTGGGGGCTGGACGCCTAATCCGAGAAAGCTGAGGAAGGATTCAAAGAGAATGACCGATGGAATGGTCAGGGTAGAGTAGACGATTACAGGGCCGAGGACATTGGGGATGACGTGGCGGAATATGATCTTACCGTGCTTTTGACCGAGCGCCACGGCAGCTTCGATGAATTCCTGCTTTTTGACGGAGACCACCTGGCCTCGGACGATCCGTGCCATGGTCAGCCAGGCAACGGCGCCAATGGCCATGAACATGAGCCAGATCTCGCGTCCGAAGAAGACCATGAGGAGGATGACGAAGATGGTGAACGGCATCGCATACAGGATGTCGACGATACGCATCATAACGGCGTCAGTTTTCCCTCCAACATAGCCGGATACTGATCCGTATACGACTCCGATAACGATGGAAACCAGAGTGGCGAGGAAGCCGACCATGAGGGAGATTTGCCCGCCCTTCATGATGCGGGTGAGGAGATCGCGTCCGTTTCGGTCGGTGCCCAATAAATACTTTCTATCGGACAAGGTGTAGCTGCGGTCTCCCAGGGTGACCGCTTCTCCGGCCTTTAGCCGGGCGAGGAAGGCGTCAGCATCAAAGGAGCCTCCGGTACGCTGTTGTCGGCCGACCACAATGTTGAAGGCCGCGAAGTCCTCTTTGGTCACTTCACCCTCCGCATTGGTGCGCTGCTCCCACAGGATGGTAGCCATGGGGCCGGTATTCGCGAGGGGGAGTTCCTGATATTCGGCGGAGAACGGGGTGAAGACTGGCCCGACGAAAGAGAAAAGGATGATAAAGATAAAGAAGTAAAGGCCCGCCATGGCGGCCGGGTTCTTTTTTAAACGATGCAAAGCATCATCCCAAAGGGAATGTGCGTCCTCGACCTGGTGGATGAGTTCAGGTGCTACCTCTACTTGGGAGTGTTCTGTGGGTTTAAAGGACATTTAGGGAGGTGATGCGTGTCTAGTGTCTGGTGTCTAAGGTGTGAAAGTAAAAAGTGGGAAGGGGGGTTCAGGCACGGCGCGTCCGGTGGTCGCCGCCCTACCTTGTAGGGATTTAAAAGAGTCTGGATTCTGGTGTCTGGGTTCTGGTATCTGAGGAGCTTTGCTCCGCTATGCCTCTTCGAATTTCAGTTTGGGATTTAGCAGCACCTGGACGATATCGACCAAGAGGTTCATGATGAGAAGCAGGACGGCATAGAAGATGACGGTTCCCATGACGAGGGTGTAGTCACGGTTGAGAGCACTTTCGACGAAGGCACGTCCTAGGCCGGGAATGACAAAGATGGTCTCTACGACAAAGGATCCGGCGAGGAGACCGGCAAAGGCGGGTCCGAGGTAGGAGACGACCGGCGTAATTCCCCCTTTGATCGCATGCTTCATGACCACTTTCCACTCGGGAACACCTTTAGCTCGGGCGGTCCGGATGTAGTCCTGGGAAAGGATCTCGAGCATACCGCCCCGCGTGAGGCGTGCAATATAGGCAGCGTAGGGGAGGGCGAGGGTGATGGCGGGAAGAATCCGGTCGGACGGGCTGAACCAACCCGACACATTGAACCAGCCGAGCCAGATGCCGAAGGTCAGGGCAAGGAGGGGGCCCAGGACAAAGGTAGGTAGGCATATTCCGATCATGGCTCCGGTCATGGGGATGTAATCTGCGGGCGAGTTTTTCATGACGGCGGCCAGGAGCCCTACGGGGATGCCGACGAGGAGCGCAAAGGTGAGGGCGAGGAGGCCCAATTCGAGGGAGACCGGGATTTTATCCGCGATGATTTCGTTGACGGTTCGGCCAGGAGAGGAAAAGGACGGGCCAAGATCCCCTTTGAGGAGGCTGCCGAGGTAGCGGACATACTGCACCATCCACGGATCATTTAACCCATATTGCTCATTCATCGCTTCCAGGATTTCCGGGGAAACATTCCGCTCCTGGGTAAAGGGTCCGCCGGGGGCCAGACGTGCCATGAAGAAGGTCATCGTGATGATGATGATCAAGACCGGGATGGCTTGGAGGAGGCGGTTACAGATGAACTTAAACATTAACTAGATGAGTGTCTAGGGACTGGTGTCTAGTGTCTAGGGTATTGTGAATTATGAACTGTGAATATGAGCTGGGATAGAGGTAGAGATGTGCTCCCCAATATACAATCACAACTCGCAATGGCTCTCAGCCCTCCTGACTGAAGCTGACATATTTGTATGGGTGGTTATCCAAGAGTTTGGGATCCCAGCCCTGGACTCTGGGATCTTTTAGGAAGATGCGGGTATACCAATAGATAGGGGCGATGGGCAGGTCTTCCATGAGAATCTCTTCTGCCTTGTGTAAGAGGGCGGTTCTTTTTTCCGGGTCCCCTTCCTGCTTGATCGCGCTGATCAGATTGTCATAGGTCGGGTTGGACCAACCGGTGTTGTTGTTGCCGTTGCCTGTCGTCCACATGGAAAGAAAGGTGATGGGGTCCATGTAGTCACCAATCCAGGCAGATCGCGAAATGTCGTAGTCCTGGTTCTGTTGGCTGGGGATGTAGACTTTCCACTCTTGGTTTAGGAGGGTGACATCGATTCCAAGAGTGGTCTTCCACATATTCTGGATGGCTTCGGCAATGGCCCGGTGGGTTTCCTGAGTATTGAAGAGGATTTCCATTTCGGGGAAGCCTTCACCGTTGGGGAAGCCTGCTTCGGCCAGGAGTTCTTTGGCGCGTTCCGGATTGAAATGGGCCATGTCCAGCGGCTCATAGTTGGTCATGCCAGGCGGGGTGTAGCCGGTGGCAGGGATTTGTCCTCCGCGGGTAATGTTTTCTACAATTTGCTCCTTGTCGATCGCCATAGCCAGGGCTTTCCTCACCTTGATGTTATCGAGGGGAGGTCGATCCATGTTAAAGCGGTAGTAGTAGGTCCCCAAATAAGGATCGATGCGAAGAACCTCGGGATTACGTTGCTGGTAGATTGCAATCTGGGATGGGGGAAGCGTGTTTGTAAGGTGGAGCTCTCCGTTGCGGAACATGGCCTCCTCGGTGTTAGCATTGCTGACGGGGCGAAAGTGGATCTCATTAAGCTGAACCCTGTCCCGATCCCAATAAGTATCGCTCTTGACGACTCGAATCACCTGGTTGGGGGCCCATTCGGCCATGTTAAAGGGTCCGTTGCCGACATATTCTTCCAAGGTCCACCGCGAGGTCATCTCGTTCATGCCGCCAAATTTCTCGACGGTTCCGGGATGCACGGGAAACCAGGAATAGTGTTTCAGCATATTGGGGAAATGAGGGGTAGGCCCGACCAGGGTGACCTGGAGTGTTTTGTCATTAATCGCTTTTACGCCCACTCGGTCAAAATTCTCAATCTGGCCTTTATGGAATTGCTCCCCGTTTAGTATGACATAGAGCATATCGGCGTACTTTGCACCGAAGAGGGGAGAGAGCATACGCTGCCAGGAATAGACAAAGTCACTCGCCAGGACCGGGTCCCCATTGTTCCAGACAGCATCATCCCGAATGATGAAGGTCCACTGGGAATAGTCTTCGTTGGGGTCCCAGCGTTCAGCCATGCCAGGTTCGGGTAAGTTGTCATCGGTTGGGTGGTAGGTAATGAGGCCTTCCAGAAGCGCAGAGATGATATGGTTTTCCGGGACGCCGGTAACCATGTGAGGGTCCAGCCCTTGGGGCTCTGATCCATTCCCGAAGAGGAGAATGCCTTCTCTTGCGGCAACATCAACGGGACGCTCGGATTTTCCGCAGCCAGCCAGAAACACAAAGACAAAGGAAAGCAGGAAAGCAGGAAGAATGGTCTTTCTCATAAATGAATTAGAAATTGGTTTTAACCTACGGAATACACGGAATTTACGGAAAACTGCAACTGTGGATAGAATAGTATATTGAGGATTCATGGAAATTAACGCGGAGCCGCACCCGGAGACCTGTCTTCGCCAACGCCCGCCGGGTTCCTCTCACTTGAACGAGAAGGGATGCTATTCTGGCTCGAGACGGATATGTTGGTAAGGGTGGAGGTCAAGGAGGCGAGGCTCCCAACCTTTGACCGAAGGGTGAATGTAGCGGGAAGTTGTGACCCAGTAGATGGGGGCGATGGGGCTTTTGACGAGCATGAAGGATTCGGCGTCCCGGAGAATGGAGGCCCGTCGATGAGGATCAGTGGCCTCATTGGACAAGTCGATCAAGCGATCGTATTCATCCGAGGTCCATTTCATTCGATTACTGGCGCTGGTGGAGCGGAGCAGGTTGAGGAAGGTGTAAGGATCCTCATAATCACCGTACCAAGCGAGGTAGCCGATGTCGAAATTGCCACGATTCAGGTTGTCGAGGTAGACGCGAAACTCTGAGTTGAACAATTGCACGGAAATTCCGAGGTGTTCCTTCCACATCTGTTGAATGGCTTCGGCGACCTGGCGGGCAGAGTCCGAGGTGCTGGTGCTATATTCGACCTCTGGAAATCCTTCACCTGCAGGGAAGCCGGCCAGGGCAAGGAGTCTTTGTGCCTCTTCAATATCAAAAGAAACCCCGGACTGGAGAGGAAACTCATAGCCCGGCATGTTTCCCGGAGTGAAGGATGTGGCGGGTTGTCCGGTATGTACTATATGTTCCGTAATGGCCTCCCGATCGATGGCAAGGGCTAGGGCCCGTCGCACTAAAGGATCGGTGAAGGGAGGTTTTTGGGTATTAAACAACAAGTAGGTTGTTGCGAGAATGGGATATTCGAGATATCGATTATCCTCCTCTGACCGCAAATCCGCTCTTCGGAAAAAGGGGACATCGTCGGTGAGGTGCAACTGCCCGTTCTGGAAGGCGCGTTCTTCTGTATTTGCATTGTCGATGGGGTAAAACGCGATTCGCTGAAGATCCATATCGTCTTTCCCCCAGTAATGGTTGGATTGCAGGACTTCGATGCGGTTGCCGGGTTTCCAGGACTCCAGGACAAAAGGACCATTGGAAACTAAATTTCCCGGTTGGGTCCAGCCGGTGGATTGCCGGAAGGATGCATCGAACCTGGTGATGGTATCCGGGTGAACCGGATACCAGGCGGGGTGTTTGAGCAGTTGGAGAAAGTAGGGTATCGGGCGAGACAGCTTAATTTCGAGTGTAGAGGGGAATTTGGCGAACACTCCCACTTTATTAAAATCACGATGGATCCCCTGATGAAAGGCTTCGGCCCCTTGGATGGCGTAGAGCATTTCCGCGTGGGGAGAAGCAAACTGCGGGTTCAAGACACGCTCGAAGCTAAACACAAAGTCCTCGGCAGTGAGCGGATCTCCATTAGACCACTTCGCATTGTCTCTTAGTTGAAAGGTATAGGTTAAGCCATCCGGAGTGCTTACCCAGGATTGGGCGACACCTGGAATGATTGATTGATCATTCCAGGGGCCGTGGCTGACCAATCCTTCAAACAGGGCGCCAAGCACCATGAAATCCGGAATTCCGGTGACGGTGTGGGGGTCCAGGTCCCTTGGATCTGCCCCGATACCCATATGCAGGGTCCCCGTTTCGATGCCTTCCTGGACACGGGTTTTCCGTTTGGAGCAGGAGCTAAGGGTTGCACCGAGGAGGATCAGGGTGAGGCCAAGGGGAAGGATGTGTTTGAGGAGGAACAAGGTTGCTTTGGATTTTGAGGCATTATCGCGGGTGAGGCGGGAGCTACAAATGTAAACTAATTTGGCGATTGGTTCAGCCTCGAGGCAAGCTCACTCCCGCAGATGGGTGGGTTGCCGGGACAAAAAAGAGCCGTGGATTGCTCCACGGCTCTTTGAAAAAATGGAATCGAACAGTCGATTACCAGTCGCGGCTCATGCGCAGATACCAGAAGCGAGGCTCTGGGTTGTGCACACCAACAGCGTAAGATCCAGCTTGGGAGTAGTCCACGGGAGGATCTTGGTCGAATCCGTTACGAACACCCAAAGTGATGGTGGTGTCGTAGAAACCGCGGTATGCTACCTGAAGGTTGGTCCGCCAGTAGGATTCAACATCAGGAAGGAATTGACCGAAGTCGTCTTCGTATCCGGAAACATAGTTGGTAAAGACAGATGCTGCCCAGTCACCACGGGTCCAGGCGAAGGTGCCGGATCCGCGCCATTCAGGAACATTGTAAAGACCAACTTGGTCCACGCTGGTAGCGTCCTGTCCGGAGAAGGTGAAGAGCTGAGTAGCAACCGCTTGAACGCGGAAGTTACCCCAGTTCTCGGTGTCCCATACGTAGGTCGCGGCGTAGTCGAGTCCTTCGTATTTGAACTCCGGAGCATTGAACCAAGAGTTAGTTACGGAGAACAGGGTTCCCACGGTGTAGGGTTCACCGGTTACGGGATCCACATCACCAGGCTGCAGTTCATTACGTTGGACAGATCCGCCCGGGTAGTTGGGGGTATCTTCGTTGGCCAACACGGTTTCAGGATCCACCCGGGTGATCAGGTTCTCTTGGAAGAACTGGAAGTAATCCACACCGAGAGTCAGCCCTTCGAACAGGCCATTGAACAGTTCGTCGCCTGGCTCCCACTGAATACCGGCGTAATAAACGTCGGTTTCTTCAGGTCCGAGATCGGGGTTACCCGCGCCAACAGTTTTCAGCTGAGTTGCTGTGTCATTCGGACGCTTGGGGTCGATAACGGGGGAGGAGGTGAAGGAGACACTGCCGGGGGAATACAGGAAGGGCAGGTCAGGAGCCTTGAAGGACTGTCCCCAGGAAGCGCGAACCAGGAGCCAGTCGAAGGGACGGAACTTACCCGCAACCTTGGGCTTAGTGGTGTTACCGAAATCGCTGTAATCTTCGAAGCGGGCCGCAGCTTGCAGCTCCAGCATGCGGTGGATGGGAAGATTGATTTCAGCAAAAGCACCGAAGACCTTGCGGTCAGCTCCGGAGAATCCGAACCCTTCGGAACCCCCAACCAGATTACCGGTTTCGTTGTTCAGTGTACGAATGTCTTCGAATTCTTCATCCCGGTATTCGATTCCGACAGCCAGGCCGGCAGGACCAGCAGGCATGTCGAAGAGTTCACCGGAAGCCTGGAAGTCGTAGGTGATGACGTCCCAGCGAGTGGTGTTTGGATTTTCACCGGTGTAAAAATCGGTGACCAGGCGGTCTTCATACCCGAAGGGGTTCGCATACATTAAACGACCGTCAAGAACAACACCATTTAGAGCTTCTTGCAGTTTGTCATCAAACACAACGCCAGGGTTCCGGTTGGTGTAGCTGGACTGAGCCCACATGAGGCCAGCGGTCCAGGACCAGGTGAACCCGATGTCCCCTGCCAGTTCTAAGACAACGCGCGGATAGTCTGCGGTAATATCGTTGATACGAGGGCCGGAGCTGTGCATCCGCCAGGCAAACTGGGTGATGGGCACATCAAGAGGATTGAATGGGTTGTCCGCGGGGATTTGAATTCCTCCACCAGCGGCATCACCATTTTCATCTTGTGAGGTCAACGGTGCAGGAGCAGAGTTATTGAAGATGTTGGCGCGACGGAAGGACAATTCAGCGTTCAGGGTTAACCAATCATACATCTCGTGCGAAGCAGAGGTGTAGAATCCCCAGAATTCATTGTTGGGAAAGAGATTGGTTGCATTACCTTCCTGGGCACCGGCATAGTTGTAATATCCGGGGCTGTTTCCTTGTGCATCTGGGTTATTCCGGGTAATCGGGATAATCGTTCCGACGTCTTGCGGATCGTTGGAGATACCGGGGAAAGTGACCGTGGTTCCCGCAGCCAGACCGTTGGCATCAACCGGAAGGGTGAAGCGAGCGGGGAAGGAACGGCTGGAGCGCCAATCGATGTCAAAACGACCTTCATTCGGGTGGCCAGCTGGGAAGGGGTTGAAGAATCCTCCGCTGGATTTATCTTCCCGAAGGTCAATGCGGTTGGCAGCCCAGGTCAGATCGGAAGTTTGGATCCCATTCCGTTGAACATAGTCAAACGTGGTCGTGATCTGGGTCTTGGCCGTGCTGGTTCCCATCATGAAGAAGAGCGATTTCTCCGTGGAGTCGGTGTCTTCGGTGTTACCGATTGAGACCGAAGCGTTCATCCCTTCGAAATCCTTGCGCAGTTTGATGTTAATAACACCAGCCACAGCGTCCGAACCATAAATGGCGGATGCACCGTCCTTCAGAATTTCAATCGAGTCGATGGCGGAAGCCGGGACTGAATTGAAATCGAACACCGTTTGGAATCCGTTGAAACCGGAAGCGCCGAAAGGTGCGGAGCGGCGGTCATTGATCAGGACAAGGGTGTTGTTGTTGCCCAAACCACGCAGGTTGATGCTGGACACACCAGGGGTGAAGCTTGTGCCAGAGTCTTCAGCTACCAGAGACTGTCCGGTGTTGTAGGGGAGGGCGCGGAGGGCGTCACCTACAGTGGAGAACCCGGTAGCCTCGAAGTCTTCACGGGTAATGACGACGACGGGGTTGGGAGTTTCCACATCCAGGCGTTTAATCCGAGAACCGGTCACGGTTACCCTCTTTGCTTCTGGATCTTCTTCGTCTTCTTCAGCCTCTTGCCCGAAGGTGGGCAGGGCGAGGGCCGCAGCGGCGAACCCGATTAAGGCGATTTTAGATGCTTTAGCCAAACGACTCCATTCACAAACGGAATAGAATCGCTCGTAAGCGGAACGATGAGTTATATTCATTTATTGATCTGAGTTTGCTTACTGTTTGCAGACTTAACTCGAAAGCACACTATATCAGTGAGTTGGAGTGAGACAACGTGCTTCCACGCAAGAGCATAGGCTGCGCTAATAGATACATTAAAGGGGATAAAATCCCCTGCAGGATGTTGATTGTCAAGGTGAAATCAAAACGTTCAAAAAAACCTAAAATTTTCACAACCTTGGGAATTTGTGGATAAAATGGCCGCTTCCTGAGCAAAATGCGTGTCATTTAAGTGGAAAGGGAAACAATATCCCTCAAATTCGGACTAAGATAAATTTTTCAGTTTTTTTCATTCTGCGGCAGGTTTTGGGCCAAGCTGACCAAAGTCACAAAAATTACGCAGGCAAAAGAAACTTTTTTTGATCTACCTGATCTCCAGAACAAGAAAGTCTAATATAAACTGGGTGAAGAAAGGGTACTTTATAAGTGAATTCATCCATTTTGGTGTTGCCCCCTATTGGAAAAGCCTATTCTTCATCTTCCTTTCCTTTTTTTCTTCCATGCAACGAGTTTGTCGATAATGCATCAAATTCGAAAATCTCACCAATGGTGCACGGAAGTTGCTAGAAGTTGCTCTCAGGGCTTCAGTAATAAAAAGGGCCACCGCTTCAAAATGACCATGTTTTTCAAATCCTGTACCCGCGCACGTCCATTAAGCTTATTTTTCTATTTCACCCTGGCTGGAAATCTCATCGGCCAGGAAGCCGCTCCCAATTCTGAGCCAGCCCCTCCTCCTCCGATTCCTCCCACGGAGGTAAGCACCGAAACTTTAGACCGTTCTATAATTGAAGGGGTAGAAATTGCCCAAAACTCGGCAAGGACTAACGCCCAGATTGTGGGGATTGCAGACCGAACCGACACGATGCTTCAAGAATATCGGTTGGTGATTCGGGAATTAGAGGCGGTTACGACCTACAACAACCAGATGATGGAGATCATCAATTCGCAGGAGGTAGAAATTGCGACTATTGAGAACGACCTGGCCCAGTTGCAGGCGACTCGCCGTGAAATCATCCCCCTCCTGCTCAGGATGATTGAAACCCTGGACGAATTTATCTCTCGAGACACCCCATTCCTTCTAGACGAACGGCGAGGACGCGTGGCCGATTTGCGTCAACTGATGGATCGCGGAGATGTTTCACTGGCGGAAAAGTTCAGAAATGTATTCGAGGCCTATCAGCTAGAGAACGATTTTTCCCGCAATATCGAAGCGTATCAGGCTGAGATCGCTTTGAGCGGGGTGGATATGACGGTTGAATTTTTCCGATTCGGGCGGGTTGGGCTCTATTTTCAAACTTTAGATGGGCAAACCACCGGATGGTGGAACCCGGATAGCCGGAATTATGAAGTCCTGGAGGGAGACGTATACCGTGTTTCGATAGGACAGGCTCTAAAGATCGCTAAAAACCAAGCTCCGAAAAATCTCCTTTCGCTGCCGATCCCCGCTCCCAAGCCAGCCAACTAATTTCGAAGGTTATCGTTATGAAATTTTTTAAGATCTCGTCTTGTATTATTTGTTTCTTGGCGGCGGGCCTGGCCACAGGGTTCGCTCAGACCGAGGATTCCGGAACCTTGCCTCCTCCTCCCGCAGATCCCCTCCTTGAATTGCTTTACCAGGTTCAAAATTTACGTGAAATTGAATCTGACGCCAATCAGTCCCGTTTAGAGGACTTCCGGCGTCGGGAGGCCGAGCAGCGTGCCCTGCTGGAGCAAGCGAGAATTGACCTGCAGGCAGCCAAAGATCTTTCGGTTGAGCTCAATCAGCGTAACATCGATAACGAAAAGCGCTTGAGTGAGCTAGAGACCCAACTGGATGAAGAGTTGGGCGATCTTGGAGAAATATTTGGAAACGTCCGCCAAATTTCCGGGGAGACCAAGGCCATTGTGACCACGAGCCTGGTCAATACCCAACTCGTTGGGCGGGAGACCTTTCTTGGTGATCTTGGGGAAAGTAAGGCGCTTCCCAAGATAGAGGATCTGGAAAAACTGTGGAGTGAGATTGTCCGGGAAACCGTCGAAGCGGGCCGTGTCGTCTATTTTGACGCCCCGGTTCTGGATGCTCAGGGTATCGAATCTATCCGCCGGGTGACTCGTGTCGGTATTTTTAATTCAGTTTCAGACGGCAAGTTTTTGCGGTGGAATGCCGACATTCAACGCTTGAGTGAGCTGCCACGACAGCCCGCCCCCCGCTATTTGGACAGGGCCATTGAGCTGGAAGCCACCACTACCGGATTTGCCAACATGACCGTTGACCCTTCCGCCGGAGTCTTGATGCGGGCTTTTGCCCAATCCCCTGATCTTCGCGAGCGGATTGAGCAGGGTAAGCTGGTCGGATATGTCATCCTCGCCCTCCTGGTCCTCGGCTTGTTAATCAGTTTGGAGCGTCTCGTCTATCTGTACGTCGTTGGTAGCAAGATGGGGCGTCAGTTGAAGGACCCGGGAACTCTCCGGAACAACCCGCTTGGGCGGGTGATGGCTGTTTTCCATAACTATAACACGGCGGGAACTGACCTCGAAACACTTGAACTCAAGCTGGACGAGGCTATTATGAAAGAAATTCCGTCCTTTGAACGCGGATTGCCCACGATTAAGATTCTGGCAGCCGTGGCTCCGCTCCTTGGCCTGTTAGGAACAGTGGTTGGCATGATTCAGACCTTTCAATCCATTACTCTGTTCGGCACGGGCGACCCTAAGCTGA
Source organism: Opitutales bacterium (assembly GCA_028280845.1). Lineage (GTDB taxonomy): Bacteria > Verrucomicrobiota > Verrucomicrobiia > Opitutales > JABSRG01 > JANQKZ01. The sequence continues at coordinate 119,167 of JANQKZ010000018.1, forward strand.
TGGCGGGTGGTATTTCTCAAGCCCTGGTGACCACGGTGCTTGGTCTGGTGGCTGCTATTCCTCTCGTCTTGATCCACAGTATCCTGCAGGGAAAAAGTGATTCCCAAGTCCAGCTGCTGGAGGAGCAAAGTGCGGGTCTGGTGGCTGATTTCAGTGAAAAACGACACTCCACTCCAACCGTAGCCAGTCCCGACTAAGAGCCCAAATGCTCTACGATTTTTACATTACCCTGCAAGGGTTTTTCGATCGAGGCGGTTGGGTCCTGATGGCCATCTTTGTGGTGACCATCCTTATCTGGACCTTGATCGCGATGAAATACATGTATTTGCTGTTCGTGTTTCCCGGGGTAAAAAAGGATGTCACTACCCAATGGGAGGATCGTGAAGATAAAAGCTCATGGCACGCGCATCAGATCCGCCGTGCAAAAATCGCCCAGATTCAAGCCGGATTAGGGCGCACCCTTGGTCTGATTAAAACCCTGATCGCAATTTGCCCTTTTTTAGGGATTATGGGAACCGTCACCGGTATGGTCATTGTCTTTGATGTGATGGCCCTTACAGGAACCAGTGATGCCCGAGGCATGGCTTCTGGTATTTCACGCGCCACCCTGCCTACGATGGCGGGGCTGGTCGCCGCCATTTCCGGCTTGTATTTCTCGAACCGATTAGAGCGGCAGGCTCGAAAAAAGACAGAGCAGACAGCCGATGAGATGATTATCCACGAGGCCGTAAAATCCCGCCGCTAAGCTTTTAACCAATGACCAGAGTAAATCGCAAAGACCGCGAGGAGAGTGAGATCAACATCACGCCGATGTTGGACGTGGTCTTCATCATGTTGATCTTCTTTATTGTGACGACCTCCTTCGTCAAAGAGACGGGTATCGTTGTCACACGTCCAGAGGCGGAAACCGCGGTATTGAAACAGCGGGGCAACATCCTGGTTGGGGTTCGGGGGAATGGAGAAATCTGGATCAATAAGGCGAATGTTGAACTGCCCGCCGTTCGTCCTACGATTGAGCGCCTGCGAACCGAGAATCCAGAGGGAGAAATCGTTATCGTGGCCGATGAGGACGCCAAGTCTGAGATTGTCATCAATGTGATGGACCAATTGGCCCAAGCGGGCATTTTAAATGTATCGATTGCGGCGGCCCAACCGTAGGGGTTTAATTCAGGTCAGGAGTAAGAGTTTTTAGATATGTCGAGACGTCACCGGAAACGCAGAGATGAAACCGATATCAACATCACGCCGATGTTGGACGTGGTCTTCATCATGTTGATCTTCTTTATTGTGACGACCTCCTTCGTCAAAGAATACGGGATCGATGTGAGCCGTCCCTCAAATAACGCGGCCATTAAGAGCGAGAAGGGGAATATTGTTATCCAAATCCAGTCAGGTGGCGTCATCTCCGTGAACAAAAAGACAGTCGATATCGGAGGGGTACGCCCCAACGTGGAGCGTCTGCGGGCGGAGAACCCCGATGCGGCAGTCGTGGTAGCGGCTGAGGTCGGCTCGCCTACCGGAATTATGGTCCAAGTGATTGACCAGGCTCGCCAAGCCGGGGCACAAGGAGTATCTATCGCTAGTCTCAATCCAGAATAAGCCTATTTCCCATGATTGTTTCCTTTCTCAGACAAATCATCGCCTTCGTGCTGGCTTTTGCAGTCAGTGTGGGGCTCTTTCTCCTGATGGCCTCCATGATTGACGCCAAGGATATTGAAAAAGCCGAGGGGTCCGATTTGTCGGGAGTGGAGTTTGTCCGTCTGAAGCGTGAGCTGGAAGTAAAAGTAAAGGAGCGGGAAATTCCCAAAAAGCCGCCCCCCCCCGATAAACCACCCCCGCCGCCCAAGCTGGAGATGGAATCCCCGGACCAGCCTCAGCAGGACTTGCCGGATCTGCAGATTCCTAACCTGGATTTGCCCTCGGCAGGGGGAACCGGCCCCAACATGGCCGGCTATGCAATTGGGGTCGATTCAAAAGGGAACCGGGGCCTGATTCCAAAAGTCCAAGTACCTCCAATGTATCCCCGCCAGGCAGCAATCGAAGGCATTGAAGGTTCGGTGACCTTTGACCTCCTCGTGGGAAAGGATGGCTCCGTGGTGGAGGCCAATGTTGTTGAATTCACGAACCGGCTCTTCGTTCGCCCAGCCCAGCGTGCAATCTTTCGCTGGAAATTTGAACCACGCCTGATTGAAGGCGAACCGGTAGAACAGCGGGATAAGTGGGTGATGGAATTCGCCCTCGCAGATGAGTAATTGACCTTTATCCGTATGATGCGAAAGCCTACGACCATCCTCCTCGTCTTCGCCCTCGGTCTGTGTCTTGGTGGGCAAGGGTTTGCGCAAATGATGCGGGAACGGGTAGCGGAAAATATCGAGCGTGCCCAAGATGCGTTATCCGAAGGTGAGACGGACACGGCCTTGGAGGTGATAGTCCGATTGGCCAGCTACGACCTCAACCCTTTTGAGCGGGCGGCGGTCATGCAAAATAAGGGTTATGTACACGTCCAGCGGGATGAAGCCCTGTCGGCGGTTGAAGCATTTGAGGAGGCAGTGGGTTTAGAAAAATTACCAGAGGCCATGAATATCAATATGATATACATGATGAGTCAGCTGTACGCCAATCTGGAGATCTGGGATAAAGCTCTGGAAAAACTGGAATTATGGCTACCGACCCAGGAGACCGTGAACAGTGCTTCCTATCAACTGGGTGCCCAGGCTTCGGCCGAGCTCAAGGACCTGGATAAGGCGATTTATTATACCAAACTAGCCATTAACGCCGAGCCCGATCCGCCGGAAAATCTGTTCCGTTTATGGATGGCCCTCCATTATCAGAAGGGTGAGTTAAATGAGGCGGCAGAGGTCCTGGAAAAAACCATTGTCCTCTTCGACAAGGAGGAATACTGGCGCAACCTGGGTATGATTTACCTGGCATTGAAGGACGATAAGCGGGCGGCTTCGGTCAATTATATCTCCTATTTTCGCGGATTCATGAAGGAAGCGGACGATATTTTGAATCTGGTTCGCCTGCTCCTTTTTACTGAACAACCCTTCAAAGCGGGAGAAGTTCTCCAAGACGCCTTGGAAAACAACTTTGTGCCGAACACATCCGACAACTGGGAACTTCTCGGTTCTGCCTGGTGGTCCTGCCGGGAGCTGGATCGTTCCCTTGCTGCGCTAAACGAGGCGGCCAACCTTTCTCCCAAAAGCGAACTCGATATGCGGGTGGCGCAAATCTACATCGATAAAGAGCTGTGGGACGATGCGGTAGAGCACTTACTTTCGGCGGAGAGCAAAGGGGTAAAGAATCCCGGTATGATGTATCAGCTTCTGGGATACGCCTACTACGGACTTGAGCAATTTGAAGCCGCCCGGTTGGCCTTTGCCAAAGCGGGTGAGGCCTCTGAAGATCTCGAAGAATCGGTGGCCATGTGGATGAATCACCTCGATGACGAAATTAACCGCCAAAAGTCGCTCCGTGCGCTGGAAGAAGGGGCGCGGGAAGTGATCATCGAAGAGATTCCGGAGACATGAGGATGGCATGGCTTGGCCGAGAACTTATAGCTGGAAATCCCAATCGATATAACCGGTTAATCCTCAATATGATGCCGTTAGACACAAAGGTGTTGAGGTTTTGACAAAGGGGTATTTCCCGGTCATCTTCTAGCTTTCATCCTTCTTTTAAGCTTACAAAACATCAAAATATGATACGCAAAACACTGGTAGGGCTCATGGCTCTCATCTCTGTTGTCGGTACCGCCTTTGGCGTTAAGCAATATACCGTGGAAGACTTTTTCCGCGATCCCGAGTTGGCTGGTTGGCAGCTTTCCCCTGACGGAACGAAGCTGATGGCGATTGCTCCCTCTCCCAAAAATGATGGAGCTCGCAATATTTTCATCATGGATGCCGCCAACCCGATGGGCACCATTCAGCAGCTGACCAATGAAGATAACCATGTCATCAATACGGGCTGGTTTAATAACGAACGAATCTATTATGGGGTTCTCGAAGACGGCCGTGACACGGCTGGGCTGTGGGCGGTTAATATTGATGGGTCAAGGTTCCGTGAGCTGGTGAAGCCGGCGGCGGCAGCCAACCGGGTTTTCCGCTATTCCATTGTGCTGGACCTCTTGCGGGATGATCCGGACCACTGCCTGGTGGTGAGCAACGAAAAACGGCTCAACTATCCCGATATTTACATTTTTGATATCTACAATGGGGGTAAGAAGATCTATGAATCGAACCCCGGCAATGTGGTTGGCTTTGTCCTGGATCACGACAAGGTCGTTCGGGTAGGGACCGAGCTAGATGAAGATACCCTCGCATCAAGAGTCCTCTATCGGGATGGCGAGGATTCCGAATGGGAAGTCATCAAGCACATTCAAGATCCCGATGCAACCTGGGCTCCCGTCGCCTTCCTCAAGGACAATAAAACGATGTTGGTTGTTTCCAATATGGATACTGTGACCACGTCCCTCTATCTCTACGATACGGAAACACATCAGATTGTTGAGCAAGTATTCAACGACCCCACTTACGATTTGGGCGGGATTATGATGCACCCGAAGCGGAATGATTTTCTGGGAATTACGATGCAGCGGGATAAACCCTTTATCGAATTTTACGATCCTCTTTATGCGGAACTGCAAGCTACGCTCGACGCTAGCTTCCCCGACACTGTCAATCGTATTTCAAGTATCAATGAGGATGATACTATGGCTGTGGTTACCACTTTCAATGATAAGGAGCCGGCGATCTGGTATAAATTCGATATTGCCAACATGAAGATTGAACCCCTTGGACAGGCCTATTCCTGGCTCGATCGGAATGACATGGTAGGACAGGACCCCATCACCTTTACCACACGTGATGGAGCTACCGTCCATGGTTACCTGTCCTTGCCGAAGACTTACCAAGGGCAACCGGTACCCATGATTGTGGTGCCTCATGGTGGTCCCTGGGCGCGGGACACCTGGCCCAGCTTCTGGACCTGGACCCAATTCCTGGCTAACCGTGGTTTTGCTGTGCTCTATGTCAATTTCCGCGGCTCCACGGGTTATGGGCGTACTCACCTGGAATCCGCTTATCGTCGCCCCGACATCAAATTCAATGATGTCATCGACGGGGTAGATTGGGCTGTCGAGCAAGGGTATGCCGACCCCGATAACCTTGGTGTTCTTGGATTCAGTTGGGGGGGAACATCCACCATGGCTTCCATCGTCTTCAATCCGGGTAAATTTAAATTTGGGGTCGCCATGGCGGGCCAGTATGATTTGCCGGATGGCATTCTTGAATGGAAAACCCGGACCGGCAACCAACTGGCTACCAATATCTGGAAGCACCGGATGGGAGATCCTGGTGATTCCGAGACCAAGGCGTTTCTCGAGAAGTGGTCTCCGATCAATCACATCGATAAAGTAGATATACCGATTTATATCTACCACGGGACAAAGGACATTAATGTAGATATCAAGGAATCCCGCCGACTCGTTGGCGAGCTCAAGAAGAATGGGGTTGACCCGGTTGTCGTCTACAAAAAGGACGAAGCCCATGGTATGTCGATTGAGGAGAATCGATTGGATGCCTGGACTAAAATTGATGAATTCCTTGAGCCCTTTAAACCGAAACCACAGCTTTCTATGAAATAAGCTCTTGGTTACAAATTGGTTATAATTTAAGACACCCACTTGAAAGAGTGGGTGTCTTTTTCTGATTTGACGCGGTTTGGAAATAGTGAATGCTAAGTCGCTTTCCCGGAGGCTTGGCAGAGTGGTCGAATGCGGCGGTCTTGAAAACCGTTAGGCCGGTGACGGTCTCGGGGGTTCGAATCCCTCAGCCTCCGCCAAGCTTCGGTTTCAGGATTCTCACCTTCGGTGTTCCGGTTTCCCGCTGGCGCCAGACCCGGTCTTGTCGTCTGCGGCTCGGAACGAATCCCTCAGCCTCCACCACCTTGTTTCTTCCCACGCGGGCGGGAAGAGAAACAAGAGTGCCACGGCGTAGCCCTTGGGGCCACGGCGGGTATTTTGCACCCTGCACCCGTCATTGAGTCGAACTCCGGATGGCACGCCACGAATGAGGGGTGGGGTAGCTGAGGGATGAGAACCCTGGTTCGACGAAGCGAGCGGAGATAGGGAGTTCAGCAGGGATGAGAATGGCTGGGTTAGGGGATTGAGGACGATCGGGAATGACAAAATTGTCTGGATAAGTTTTAGCTGATCCGAACAAACGGGGGTTGGCTAACGTCCTCGGGTAAGTCATGATTCCTGCCATGAACTGGATCGACCCTTCAGTTACGATTGAAATTCCTGACGATGTTCCCTTGGAAAATGCGCTCCGCCGAACCACTCATATGGCGATAGGGGCCCATCCGGATGACCTGGAGATTTTCGCTTACCATGGGATAGCGACTTGTTTCGGGCAGCGAGACAAGTGGTTTACAGGCCTGACGATGACTGACGGCGCTGGAAGTGCGCGCACGGGGGTCTACGAACACCATTCTGATGAGGACATGGTAGCGGTCCGCCGCACTGAACAAAACCAAGCGGCTCGGGTCGGGCAATATAGCCTCCAGATTCAACTCGGTCTATCCAGCCAGGAGTTGAAAATGAAACAGAATTGGAAACGGATCAAAGCCGATCTGTCCGAGATTCTGACCATCTGCGAGCCTCGCTTTCTTTACCTGCATAATCCATTTGATAAGCATGCGACACATATCGCCGTGCTCGCCCGATGCCTGGAGGCGCTGCGCACCCTTCCCAAAGACCTGCAACCCGAGATGGTTTATGGGTGTGAAGTTTGGCGTGGGCTGGACTGGCTTCCAGATGCGCAAAAAGTGGCTCTGGATACCTCCCAATATCCCAATCTTTTTCAGTCTCTCATCGGGTTGTACGATTCTCAGATTTCCGGGGGAAAACGCTATGATCTAGCGGCCCTGGGAAGACAACATGCCAATGCAACTTATTTCGATTCCCATTCTGTGGATGAATCCACCTCGATCACTTGGGCCATTGATTTAACGGCTTTAATGGACAAAGACGCCCCAGATCTTTTGAATTGGTGTTATTCGATTTTGAGGCGGTTTAGACTTGAGGTGAAAGGTAATATCGAATCCTTTCTGTAAACCCACCCAACGTGCATTTGGCTTATGGACCCTCTCGACCAAAAAATGGAAAGTTCGGCTACGCTGAAGAAAGTCCTCGATTCTGAAGATTATGTTCCGGTCCCCCCGGAGATGACGGCGGATCCCTTCTATCGGATTGCCTACCTGGTGAAGCAGGAGATCCGGAAATATAAGTGGATACAGGGTGAGGCTGGAAATGAAATGAGCTGGGAAGAGGCTCGCAAGGAATGGTCGGCGAACTACTTCAGTTCCTATGATGCCTTTCTCCAGAACACGCTGAAGTTTTAGAAAAAGACTGGTTTGGTCGAAGGGGTTTGAGAGATTGGTTTTATCACGTCAAGCTACGATCTTTTATCAACTGGCCCCTCAGCCAGAACAACTTCATTCAGCTAAATCGGCCTTCCCTGGTAACTAAGGGCGCCGGACTCTAGAAAGAAGACCCCGACTCCTAAGGGGTGGAAACGCCGGGCCTCCTGTCGCTTTAAAGGAACGCCACGATCGTCTTCAAGGAAGGAAACGCATACCGATCCCGAGGGTATACGCGTGGGTCCAAGATCCCGACCGCTTCAGAGATCGAAGCTGGAAAAAGATGTTGTTGGAGGTTTTATTCCAGAACTGGAAATGAATATCGAAGGGACGGAGGCGGTTCTCGTTAAATCCACCGTCATACCAATCGAAGAAAAACTCATTGCTGGATTCGAGCCGGGTCATCCTGGGCAACCAACTCGCCTTATGGGTGAGGCGGAAGCGGTGTCGGGTCACTATTTCGGTGGTCCAGTCATTATTTTGCCACCATTGGGTTTCAAGGCGATTCCGCCATTGGAGGCTGGTGTGTTCGCCCAGTTTGAAGGTGGGGTTGGCTTCAAATTCCAGACGGGCGAGGGTGGTGGAAGGGGAGGTTTCGCGCTTAATTTCAATCCAGGCTCCACCTCCGCCCACGCTGAGGCCCGGGGTTACCTTGTAATAGGCTTTTTGTTGAAGGAACCAGACTCCCAGGCGACTGGCATCATCCACCCAGCGAAGTTCGCCCCAAGTATAGGTTTGCCAACGTTCTCCTTTGTATTGGCGCCACATGAATTCATTCCAGATTCGAAAATCCCCATCGAATTCATGCGCAAACACCCTCGTTGAAGGAAGGCCGGATAGCAAGGCTCCCAACAGGCAATAAGTTACCAATTTGGTCTTCATGGTCAGTCAATATATGTGGTCCGTGGTGCCCTTTCCGGGCTCAGTCCGCATTGGTTTAAGGGAAAACCTGCGATTAGTAAATCTTTAATTATTTATATTTTACAATAAGTATACCTTAAGTTTTTGCGTCGCACAACCAGACCGCCAACCCCTAACCGATGGATGATTAAGTTGAACCTGGAATCTGTCGGGTAAGGCCATGAACCGTATGAGATCGGGGTATTCTGGACCTGGCATTGAGCGAGACTCTCCTGCGGAGGTAACTCATTCCCTATCAAGGTTTTTGATTTACAGAAGAGGGTTCTCTGCATTCAATAAAATTTCTTCTTGGGCATGCGATTTCGAACCTTTGGCAACGTGTATCACCTTCTTCGTTTTTGGAAGGGCTTATCCTGCTGGCTGTTTTCAACCTGCCTGATCTATGCCCAGATGTCCGTAGCGGCAGCCCAGGAACCCATTCGGATCGGAATGGTGGCGGACTACTATCCATTCCACTATCTAGATGAAGGCGGGCAGCCATCGGGAATCCTCGTGGAAACCTGGGAGCTTTGGTCCGAGAAAACAGGGAAAGCCGTGGATTTTGTGCCTGGCACATGGGAGGAGAGCTTGAGTCGTTTGGAATCCGGAGCGATCGATCTTCATATCGGTATTTGTAAAAGCGATACAAGTTATCCGGGAGTTGCTTTCGGGCCCGTTTTGCAACCGTCCGAATTTCAGGTCTTCCATCGGGATAGTTTGTTTAATGTGATCGAGGTCTCCGACCTGAAGGCCTTTCAGGTCGGTGTGATTGCCGGAGACTTTGCCCAACACTTCCTGGAAGAGAAGATCGGGGCGAACAACATCGTGCCTTTCGTCAACTACTCGGCCATGATGGAGGCTTTTGCGAAAGAGGAGGTCCGGGTCATTGTCGGGGAAACTACGACGGTGTTGCATCACCTGGAAACCTATGGAGTAAGGGATAAGACCCGGTATAACCCGATCCGGCCGCTCATTATTCAAAGCTATCGGGCCGGTGTGGCAGAGGAGAACGCTGGCCTATTGGATGATATTCAAGCAGGTATGCGGCAAATATCCGGAGCCGAGCGGGGAGAGATTGAATCGAAGTGGCTGGGTAATCTGACCCTGACCGGGTTAGATACTCTGAAAGTCGGCTTTTCCCATGACTTTGCTCCTCTGACCTACCTATCGGGAGATGGTCAACCGACGGGGCTGCTCATCGACTTGTGGAAGAAGTGGGGGGAGAAGACGGGGAAACAGATTGTTTTCCAGGGGGGTGCCTGGGAAGAGATCCTGCAAGGGCTGGTAGATTATGAAATCGATATCGTCGCCGGCCTGGCCTACAGCGAAGGCCGAAGCGATTTCATGGATTTCAGTTCTCCGTTTTATCAGGTTGATGCGCGGCTTTACGCGATGACGGACGGAGACCCGGTAGAAACCCTGATCGAGAGTGGAGATCTGGAGGTCGGCGTGCTTCAAGGGTCGTTTTACGATGAAGTGATCCGGGATGAGTACCCGAATCTGACTACGGTTAAGTATCCTACGCATGATCTTCTAGCTGGAGCATTGAATAGCGGAGAGATCAGAGCGGCTCTGGCCCCCAGCGTAATATTTGACGCAACCACGATTCGCCTAGGTCTGGCCAACAGTATCGCGCAGGGAAAATCACTTCTCTATCGTAGCAGCCTTCATGCCGCTGTATTGAAAGGGCGGGAGGAATTGATGGAGTTGATCGAGGAAGGTTTGGCTGAAATCAGTAATAATGAGTGGGTCACCATGGAAGCGCTGTGGATTCGAGACAACGAGCACCGGCACTACCTTCCACGAAGCGAAGGCTTGCAGCTCACGGATGAGGAAAAGCGGTGGTTAGCGTCCAACACATTCATCCTGCATTCGGGAGATCCGGCCTATCACCCGGTAGAGTTTTTAAATGACCGGGGCGAACCTGCCGGAATGGTCATGGAATACCTGGACCTGATTAAGCAACGACTCGGCGTGAACATGGAATTTGTGCAAGTCGATTCCTGGTCAGAAGCACTCCAGTTGGGTAAAGATCGCGAAATTGATTTGTTGCCGGCCATGGCTTCGAACAAGGAGCGGGAGGAATACTTTTTGTTCACGGAGGCTTTTCTGGACCTGCCTACCATGGTTTTCGTACGGTCCAACAGCAACAATCTCCAGAATATTCGAGACCTTTATGGCAAGCGTGTGGCGGCCATGCGCGATTACGCGGAGACGGATGCGCTGGGTATCGATCATCCAGAAATCGAAGTTGTGCTGGTTGATGATTTGGCGACGGCTCTCCGACGGGTTTCGGTTGGTGAGCTGGATGGGGTGATCAGCAACCTGGCGACGGCCTCCTACGAGATAAATCGATTAAAGATTACCAATTTGCGGTTGGTCGGAGAGACCGGGTTTACGACTCACCTCGCCATGGCCGTCCGGAAAGACTGGCCGCTCCTCCACAGCGTATTGAATAAAGCCCTGGCCAGTGTGACTCCGGAGGAAAAAGAGGCAATTGAGCGGCAATGGATCACAATCGAATCTAACAGTTGGAAACCCAGCCAAGAGTTTGTCCTGGGTGTCCTGGCTGTAATTTTCCTCATGGTGTTTACCCTCTATTGGAATCGCAAACTATCCTTTGAGGTGAGCCAGAGGAAGCGGGCGGAGAAGGCGGTTCGGGAAATTGAAGAGCGACAAACCTTCGCTCTGCAAGCAGCAGAAGAAGGCGTGTGGGATTATGATCTGTCCGACAATACGGTTCACTTCAGCTCCAGGTATTGGGAGATGTTAGGCTACGACCCGGCCGAGATGGAGCCTGCTGGAGTGGAGAGCTTCCAGCAGTTGTTGCACCCCGATGATAAACGCGCTTTCAATGATGCAATCCCCTCCTACTTCCACAACCGGCCTGAGGGGTGGACGCTGGAATTCCGGTTACTGGCAAAAAATGGAAAGTACCGCTGGATTCTTTCCCGCGGGCTTGTCGCTGCTCAGGATGAGAGAGGAAACCCACGCCGCGTGGTGGGCACCCACCTCGATGTGACTGAACGTAAGTTGGCGGAAGAAGCGGTCCGGGTGAGTGAGCAGCGGATTCGATCGATGGGCGACAACCTGGTGGACGGGTGTATTTACCAGCTCTCGATGGAGGAGGGGGATGATATCTCAAGGGCCGGCCGCATCGATTATGTCAGCGCGGGCTTAAAGAATCTGGTAGGGATTGATCCCGATGAGTTACAGAAGAACCCCATGCTCTGGTATACTCGAATCCATCCAGACGATGTGGAGGAGTATCAACATCGACAGGTAGACGCGATTCGACGTGAGACGGTGTTCCGGGCAGAAGTTCGGATAAAGACTAAGGAAGATGTGTTTAAATGGATCCATTTCCGCTCCTCGCCTCGACGGGATTCAACCGGAAAGCTGGTCTTTGATGGGTTGATGCTGGATATCTCGGATCGTAAAGAAGCCGAGGCTCGATTTAAGGCGGCCAAGGAAGAGGCTGATCTGGCCAACCGGGCCAAAGGTGAATTTCTCGCCAATATGAGCCATGAGATCCGGACACCCATGAACGCGATTCTGGGGATGAGTCATCTGGTTATTCAGACTGACCTGAATTCCAAACAGTATGATTACATTCACAAAATTCAGTCATCCGCTAATCGTCTGCTGGGAATCATCAATGATATTCTGGATTTCTCCAAGATAGAGGCCGGGCGGCTGGAAATTGAGAGGGTAGAATTCAACTTGGAGGATGTGCTCAGTGATCTCTCCAATCTCGTGAGTCTAAAAGCAGAAGAAAAAAATCTGGAGCTGGTGTTCAAGGTGTCTCGTGAAGTGCCTACGTTGTTAAAAGGGGATCCCCTGCG
>JANQKZ010000037.1 GCA_028280845.1 Opitutales bacterium
CCCAAGCCATTTGTTCCTCGTAGGCCGCGAGCCACCAATCAAAGGGGGAAGCCCAACTCGATCCTTCCGCCTGAGTCACTGCGTGCTCAATAACCTGCAACATCTCCTCGATTTCATCCAGAGGATGTTGGTCCGGGTCCTTTTTAAACCACCGGGGCGGCAAGTGGTCAGCGGCCAGCCCGGTAGAGGTGTGCTGCCCAATCTCCGCCGTCAACCGGATAAAGACATGGGGGAGCTCGGTCATGGTGGCGATCCCATAGCGGAAGGGCATCCGCGTCCTTAAATCTACCCTGAATGCTTCAATGGCTTTGATGTGGATCTTGGGCATATCGAGCTAGGTTTGTAGCGAAATAACCTGTCCGGAATCTACGGACTCACGGATGGCATCTAAAATACGGGTCCCCTCCATGGCTGTTTGTGGACTGATTGGAAACGGCGATCCCGTTCGGATCGACCGGGCGACATCCCGGTAGATTTCTTGTTCATCCCCGAAATATTTGGATGGGTGTGGGAATGCCGTACGGACAGGTTCCTCTCCGGAAGCCGGGTCTTTTTGCAGGAGAACGGTCTGAGTGTCGTCGGCGAGAATCATACCCTTTGTTCCCTGGACAAGAAAAGCAGGGAGGCCTTCCATGGCCTGGGTGAATTCTGCGATGCCATGAAGGTCTCCGTCAAATACGATATGGGCGGAAAAATTATCCTCCGCATCCCCTGGGTTGATGACCTGTTGAAACTGGCCATAAACGGAACGAACCGGGCGCTTGGCGAGGCCGAGGATGGGTTGCACGATATGGGCGCCCCAGTTCAGGAGATAGCCACCTCCATAGGTCTTCCGGGTCTGCCAATCATCCCGCCAGCGGAAATCGGTGATGTAGCGGCGAATCTTAAAAACCCGGCCGATGGCTTCAGCCTGCAGGAGCGCAGTAATTTTTCGGTAATCGGGAGAGTAATAGAGGGGAATCCAGGGAAAGAGCTGGCCTGTGCTGGCTTCCAGGGCTTCGAGGATGCGTTCGCCTTCTGCCGCATTCAGGGCCCAGGGCTTGGTGACCAGAATGTTGATCCCGGCGGCCAGCGCCTCACAAGCCAGGTGACAGTGGGTATCCGAACGGGTAACAATGCAAACCAGGTCGAGCGGTTCGCCCTGGATCATTTCCTTAAAATCCCGGTAGGTCGGGCAGTGATGTTTGGTGGCCGCACAGCGCAGACGGTCGTTGGACAGGTCGCAAACCGCAGCAATCCGGAACTCGTCCATTTGGTGGATCGGATCGGCGTGGGACAGTTCACCGCTTATCCCGTAACCGGCAATTGCAACCCTGAGTGGAGGTGAGTCCATCGGACACCAGCCTGCAGTTAATTGATTCCGAGGTAAAGATCACGTCCCTTGGCCAAGGCGGCGATCTTACGATCTGCCACGGATCGTTTAAGCATCCAGAATCCACAGTCCGGATGAATAAAACGAACCCGGTTTTCCCCCAGGGTTGATTCCACTTTTTCCAAGGCCTGAGCAATTTCATCCGGAGTTTCAATATGGTTGATTTTCACATCCACCACTCCGATCCCGAGACCGATTTTGGGATCCACTTCTTTTAAAGCATACAGGTCATCATCGGGTCGGTGCGCCAGTTCCAAGACCAGGTGGTCTACGCGCAAACCGTTAAGGAAATTGATCAGCGGCTTCCAGCCCCCACTCTGGATCGTTTGTCCCCCGTAGTTGCCGAAGCAGAAATGCACCGCTGTCTGCTTGGCTGTTACCTTATCCAGGATCCGGTTGATGGCTTCCTGGGCGAGGGGACCGTCTTCGGGGTTTCCGGGAATGTTCGCTTCGTCGACCTGGACACAATCGCAGGGGAGGTCGACAACCTGTTCCGCAAGGGCATCCGCAATGGCGAGGGTGAGGGCTTCAAAGTCCTTGTAATGGCGATCCAGTAGCGTACGCGCCAACATGTAAGGACTCGTTAGGGTAAACTTAAAACTGCCGCTGGATACCCCGGCTGCCCGCTGGCAGTCTTCAAGGAGATTTAGGCGTCCTTCCGTGATGGCAGCGGTGACGACTCCCGCCGGCTTTGCCCGGAATCCCATGTGCTTCTCCGCCCGGAATTCCTCCCCAACTGAACGGCCTACCTCATATGAGACTCCGCCCAGTTTACCGGTGAAGTAATCGATCATTCCGTTGGTATCGGGATGATTGACATCAAAGCGGTAGAGCTCACCGTCAGTCGGAAGATCAATCCCGAGTGCGCGCTGGGTGGAGAAAATGACTTGGGTGGCATCAATGATGGCTTGCTCACTAGGAAGCGCGGCCAACCAATCCGGAACCGGGTAGGATCCGACCGTTGTCGTCAAAATTCGGGGGGATGCAGAGCTTATTTCCATTGGATTAATGTGAGGGTTTGAGGGAGCTCTACGACGATGTAAACCGTTATACTGTAAACCAGGGGTTGAGATTTCCCCTAATTCGCAATCTTCAGGTTAATAAGGGCTTGCAGAAGTTGGCTCCGAGTCGGGAGCGAGCATTTGTAAAACGCAAACGTCATACTGTAAAACATAAAGGAAGGTGCCAGAAAGGATAGTTTTCTCATGGTTAAGGTATCGCCTCACCCCTTGGTATATTGTCTCCTCACACCGATACCCCAGATACCACTTTAACATCACTGGAAAAAGCAAACAGCCGCTTTTTCCATTACCCACTTACGGCCTGACTCAACATTCAGGACCAATCCCACCCTAACTATGAAACTAGAAAAACTAATCAGATTGTTTCTACTGCCGGTCCTCTTTTTCGGATTGGCCGGGCTTCAAGCCCAGACCGAAGAGGAAACTGAAGAAGAAATTCAGACGCTTTCCCCTTTCGAAGTTGATGGTGCGGCCGATATCGGCTACCGCGCTACATCAACCTTGGCCGGAACGCGTATCAATACCCAGCTGAACGAGATCGGTTCCTCTATCTCCATCGTGAACAAGGAACTCTTGGATGATACCGCCTCCACCAGTTTGGTTGATGTTCTTGTTATTACCCCGAATACAGAAGTGGCCGGTTTATCCGGGAACTTTTCCGGTTCCCAGGGTTTTGGCGCCGGTAATCCCATTCCTGAATTGAACCGGGACCAGCAACAAGGTGGGGTGACCCGGATTCGTGGACTGGCTGCGGCAGACCTGACCCGAAATTATTTCATCACCGATATCCCCTTCGATACCTATAATGTGGACCGGATTGCGGTGCAACGTGGAGCGAATTCGGCCCTCTACGGTTTGGGAAGTCCCGGGGGTATTGTGAATCACACCCTGATTCGCGCGAACTTTCTGCGCAACTCCGGCCAGGTCCGTTTAGGCACCGATAGCTATGGTACCTTCCGTGGATCATTTCGCGCGAACTACGAGGTGATCGATGACACTCTCGCGGTCACCGTTGCCGGCCTGTATCAGGATAAGGCCTACGAGCAAAAACAGGCTTACGGTGAAGATACCCGGTTTTTCGCCTCTGTTATGTATAAACCACTGAAGGAACAAAACATCAATTTGTTCGCCAATGTGGAGTGGGGGGATCGCAAAGAGTCTCGCCCCGATTTTACGCCTCCCAATGACGGCATCACTCCCTGGATACAGGCCGGTAAGCCGACCTTTGACAGTCCGGCCGAAGCGGCCGAATTTTTCCGGGGTAACGGAGATATTGTTCCTGGGGTGAACAACAATCTGTTTTACACCTTGGCGGCGAGTGGTGCATCCAGCGGATTTGTCGCCATGTATACTCCGGAAAATCCAAATATGGCCTTTGGGGGCAATACCTTCGTCCGCGGTGGACGGAATGTTCCCGGCGCTGGCGGACCGAATGGGGAGCTCATGATCCTCCAACCTCGTCCGCTTTCCGACACGATTCGCCGGACCGGATTCCTTCCCAATGGTCAGGCAGTGCCAGACTCCGACTTCTGGAACACGGGTTTTGTGACCCAGCAGATCCAGAATCGGGATATCTTTGATTACCGCGAAAACCTGTTCTCGGGCGGCGCCAGTCCGCAGCTGTCGGATTGGACGGCCTTCACACTCGGGATCGACGGTAGCTTTTTCGACAACCGCCTTGGCTTCGAAGCTGCCTACTTCGACCAGAAATGGTTTGAAGAGGCTTATAATTCGCTCCAGGGGCAGTTCCAGCGGTTGATTTACATTGACCCGAACCGTTACCTGATTGGCACGACCAACGGTGCGCCTGACGGACCGATGATCCCTAATCCCAATTTCGGTAAGCCGGTTATGGGGGGTCTCTCCGGCGGCAACAACCGTATTCGCGATCGCCAAAATTTCCGGTTGACCGCTTTTGGTGAACTCGCGGCCTCGGACTTCATGGATGAGGACCAACTGCTGACGCAGATTCTGGGTCGCTTTCGCCTGACCGGTTTGTTTGAACGCCGGGATTTCTATGGCGAAGTAGACTTTGGCCAGGATAAAATTGACCGCACTCAAGTGGTCAACGCCCTGGCAGGTGGTGACTTCTCTGCCATGAATACGGCTTCCTTCCGCCAAGGCATGTTGTTTGGCCTGCCGCACAACAACGGGTTCGATTTCCTCGGAATGAACTCCATCCGGGATGCCATCGGGGCCAATATTGGTGGCGTGACCTTTGGCAATGAGCGCCAGCGTCCACCTGCCACGGCTTCCTGGACCTCCTGGAACTCGGTCGATGGCCGTTATGTTTCCTTCGATGCGCAAACCTACACCTTGCGGGACAATAACAGCTTCCCATCCAGTTTCTCCTCCTCCAAATCAAAAGAGCGTCTGGATTCCTCAGTGTTGGTCGGTCAGTATTACTTCTGGGATGACCTGGTTATCCTGATGGGAACCTGGCGTAAAGATAAGCAGGAAACGGCATCCATTGGTGCCCCCGGTTTCTCCGGATACAATCGTTCAGACGATGTGTTCGACCCGGCTTATGTCGCCTTCGATAATGAGCTGGCGGAAAACGCCAATGAGGAAACCACGTCCTGGAGTGTCATGGTGAACACCCCCGATTTTATCTCGGAAATGATCTGGGACACGGAGATCTCCGTTTACGCCAGTGAGGCTGAGAACTTCCAGCCGAGCGGAAACCGGGTCGATGTGCTCAATAATCCCATCAGCCCGGTCACCGGTTCTACGGAAGAATTCGGGATTATCATCAACACGCTGGAAGGAACCCTCAATGCTCGTTTCAACTGGTATGAAACCGGTGTCTTGAACAACTCCTTCGACGTGGGTGGCGTCAGCTCCAATGAAGGTATTCTGCTCAACTTGGCTTTCCAGTTGGACAACCCGGCCAATATCGCCCAGGGCTTCACCCAGGCTGATGTGGAAGCCGTGTTGCCGCCTCAGGGAGTCATTGACTTAAACGACTATCAGCCGGACTTCCCCAATGCGACTGCTACGACCAACCGGAACCCCTCCGACAATGGCACGCAGGACTTCACCTCGGAAGGATTCGAATTCGAAATCACTTACAATCCGATTCCGAATTGGACCAACTTGTTTGGTATCTCCAAGCAGGAAACGGTTACTTCGAACACCTATCCTGTGTTGAGTAGTTACGTGGACGACTTCGTTATTCCGACCTGGATCAACAGCAACTTTGCGCAGAACTACTTCATCGATGACGCAGGGACTACCACGCTGGCCCAACGGGCACAGGACACCATTGTGGATCCGGTTACCCGGGCCAAGACCCAGGATGGGATTCCGACCATCGAGCAGCGGACCTACCGCTTCACCTACCATACCAGCTACAACTTCGGTGTGGACAGTTTCCTGCCGGACTGGGCGGGTAATCTGACCGTGGGTGGTGCTGTTCGCTGGGAAGATGAACTTGGAATCGGGTTCGGTGTGGGAACCAATGAACTGGGCGAGCCCGCGTTGGATCCGGATCAGCCGTTCTTTGGCCGGTCACAAATGTTTATCGATGCATTTGTGCGGTCTCGCTGGAATGTAACCGATGATCAGATGTTAACCGTGCAGTTGAATGTGAATGATCTCACGAATCACAACGGGCTTATTCCGTTCTTCGCGAATCCGGATGGCAGCGAGCTTTATCGGTTTACGCAGGGGCGCCTGTTCACCCTTACTGCGACTTACGATTTCTAAGTTTGCTGAGCTTACTGTTTATTCATACGCGCGGCCCCTCTTTCGGAGGGGCCGCTTTTTTGTGGGGACTATTCAGGTGAAGCTGTTCCTATCGGTGGGAGAGCCTTGAGGCCTCCAATGCATCGATTCCTGAGTCAAAGCCACTGAACCAATATCTTATTTTTATGCCTGCCAGCGTTCCAAGGCGACAGCGAGGAAGCCAAACTGATCGGTCAGGAGGCCTTCATACCCGCAGGGCCGATCATCCCAGTATCGCCAGTCTACGCCACTATTGAGTGGGCCAATCGTATCCCCTCGGGCCATACCACGTGAAAGCCCTTCGAGAAGGGGGTCGGCGGCTGATGAAAGGCCGACGGCGTACAAGCCTCGGAGGAAGTGGTAGGCCTGGGCATGGGTTCGTCCTCCGTTTTGATAATAACCGAAGGGATATCCCTGGAGAATGTCGGCTCGATCTGAGTCCGGGATAGGCCAAAGATTGCAGGGCAAGCCTAGCTCAGCGCTGGGCATGCGAACCCGCTTCATTTCTTCCAGGAGCCGGCCGAGGATCTCCTGACCCAAAGCGGGAGCGACCAAAGCTGCGGCGACGGCGGCTCCATTGGGTGGAAGAAAGGCAAAGTTGTGTAACTGGTTTTCCCGGCATCGCCACCCGGCGAACCAGCCGACCGCTTCGTCGAAAAAAGTGGGGAAGTAATTTGCTTTCAGGGTCCTTGCCCAGACTTCAATGCGGGGACACCAGTCTTCGAGGGGAGTGTTGGGAAAGGAAACCAGAAATGCTTTCAGGGCCTCGTAGAGGATGGCGTTGGTCCAGGCATCTTTCCAACCAAAGGAGATGACATCGAGCCATACGGTGCTCCATTGGCCGCTCCCTCGAATTCCGGTGCGTTGCTCGCTTTCGATCAACCCATCGCCATCGAGGTCGCGGGATTTCAGCGCTTCCAGCTTTTGGCGGATTTGCGTTTCATATCGGGCAATCCAACCTTCGGGTGAACCCGCTTTGAGGAAATCAGCCAGTCCCATGAGGGCGGCCGATCCGGTCATCAGATACTCGTTTTCCGCAGGGTGGTGAATGGCATTGGAAACCAGGTTTCCACTCGCATAGCCGGGCCCACCATCGAGCCACCGCTCGAGCGACATCTGGAGAAAATGATTGGCCGGAAGGCCGGGCAAGAGTTCGCCCAGGCGAACGGTCTGACTTGCCCAGGTATCCATCGATATCGGACAATGAATGGAAGCCCCGTTGTTGCTGAGGGTTCCCGTATCCGCCCGGAAGGTCAGGGCGGTATGTATCGTCTTTTTTAATACACTCCGAACAGCTTCGGGTGTGTCCGGCTTGAGGGCCAGATCCGGCTCAAATACGCAAAAACGAAATCGGGCTTCTGCGGGGCCGGCAGGGAGTAGCCAGTCTCCTTCCGGAGTAGTCTGTTCACTCACTTTAAATTCCCAATCAATCCGCTTGTTTGGACGGTATACCTCGGATCGTAAATGACCGTTTCCCTCGACCTGAACCTTGAGGCTTCCTTGTTTGGGGAAGTGCAGAATAAAGGGAGGCTGTAGCATGCCGGTTTGTCCTTCACGCATTAGAAGGCCGAGGGCATGACCGATGGATGCACTGGGGTCGACCGTTATTTCCCAGGCGGCACTGCGCCAGGCACGAAAATCGCGTGGGCAGAATCGGCTTACCGTGAGCTCGAGTTCCCGGGGATGGATTTTCCAGAAGATCTGATACGTAAGTCCGGTCTCTGGGTCATGGATGTCGTAGACGATTGTGTTCCCTTTGACGCACGTCGTTCCTTGAAAAGCAAAGCGAACGGCACGGTCGGCGAGGGGAGGGGCACCTGTTTCTGAAAGCAGGGTGCCCTGGTGAAAAGCTCCCGGTCCCGTTTTGAGACAATTTCCTTGGCTCCGGTGCTGACCTTCGGCGTCCAAATTGAAATAGGCGAACCCGGGACGACCCAGATAAAATCCAACCTCAAGGAAGGCGGATTTGTAGTGGACCGTCCCATCGACGGTGGAAGCCGTCAAACCGTTCGGCAGGGATTGCAAATCGATTGAATCTACCCGGAGGGCCTCCTCATGGCGAGGGGCAATGGGGTCAAGCAGTTCCCCTTCAAGAACAAAAGCATCCCAGGCCAGATTCCAGGGAGTCCACCATCCATCGATTCCGCAGCGGCGAATTTCGATAAGGAGGCCGTAGGTTTCCCTGTGCTCCAAGTCGATCCATAGTATTTCGCTGTCCGCTTGAGTTCCCAGGTTGCGAAGGTATGAGATCGGCTGCCATGAACCGGAGGGCTGATCGATGGACAAGACCCGAATATCCTCCACCCAGTCCTGATCTGAATGGCTTCCACATTTATGATAAGCCCGGCCAGGCTGGATGCCGAGACGATCCATCCGCGCGCGTCCCGGAGGTCTGAAGGCACGGGTGTGGATGATTCGTCGATCGGGCGCATCAGGCTCTTCCGGAAGGGGTGTCGTCCAGGTGGATCGAACCTGGGAGAGCGACCGGAACGAGAACAGGTCTCCCATCGGGGGGTCATGATCGAGAATATCAAGAAGATTGGGCATGGGATAGAAATGGGAGCAAAATTATGGACTTCTCGGCGTAAGGGTCGTGCTCAAGTCTCGTCGTAGGCACTGAAGGCGAATGGGCGAGCCCTCAATTTCCTTGGCCAAACCATGGACCTTTGCATTCGCCTTCGCAAGCTATGGTGAGACAGGAGCAAAGCCCCTGCCTGGATCCATTAACGGATTGTAACCGACTGGCCCGAGTCGGCGGACTGGCAGGCTGCTTCAATAACCTCCATGGAGGCCAGGCCCAGGGTGGCGGGTGAGATATTCTCTGAAAGTCCAAGGGCGGCATCGACGAGGTTTTTGGCCGGGGCTTCATGCGGATAGATCTCATCCTCCCCCAAAGGCGGGATGGTCTGCACCGCGTTGGTGCGATCGTGCACGGTCATGGTCCCTTTCCAGAGCTCGAGAAATATCATACCGTCTTCTCCAAACACACGAACTTCGTATTGACGCTCGGTTTGCATGGGGGCTCCGACCGAGCCCAGGGATACGATGGTGCCTCCATCCAGCTTAACCGTAAGAGCGTTGAACAGGTCGACCCTGGCGCCGGCATTGGCAAATTCAGCAAAGACGCGAACCGGTTTCTGGTCGGTCAGGTAGGGCAAATAGGCTGCCACATGGGAGACTTGGGTATAGATCTGGCCACCACCGGCGATGGAGGGATCGCTGTAGGAGCTTTTATTAGGCTCCATGTAGCTCTCTCCTGAGTGAGTGTCGGTCGTGGAGGTGCCTCGTATGAAATCCTCAACAAAATTGGTCATGAGGATGTTGATGTGGTGGATCTGGCCCAGCTCTCCGGCCTGAATGCGTCTACGGGCCTCTATGCTGTGCGCAGTGTAATGCCAGGGGCAGCTGATCACAAATTGAAGATTGCGGGCCTTGGCCATATCCACCAGCTCCCGCGCCTCGGAGGCGCGTAGGGTCATCGGTTTTTCAATCAGGATATGTAAGCCGGCCTTGAGGGCTGCTTTGGCCTGCTCGAAGTGGACATTGGGTGTGGTTCCAATGACCAGGGCGTCGAGATCATGGCTGAGCACCTCATCCAGGGAAGTCGCACTGTGGGGGATCTGGAAGTCCTTGGCGACCTTGGCGGCGGCGTCCCGGTTTCGCTTTTGCACGACGACCACCTCGGCCGCCTCATGTTTCCGGATGGCCGGGATGTGGGCAAAGGTAGACCACCATCCGGCGCCCATGATTCCACATTTTAATTTCGCCATGGTAATTTGATAGTCAGCAATTCATTCCTGGGACCCGCCACATATAGTCGGGGTCAATGTAGGGTTCATCATCCTCCCGACCCTCCATTAAAGCGATCTTCTTCTCCAGGAGCTCCCCAAAATTCTCGCCATAAATGAAGGTGGTTTCACCAACGGCAGACATCAACATCCACTCGGTTTCCGCGGTGCGGAAGTGATCCAGAAGGTCCTTGGCATTTGCTTTTTCATCAAGGACGAGCTCCCGCACCTGGGCTCTGCTTTTTTCCCGTGTGATGTCGTCCTTTGCTTCAAGATAGGTGTGGACGCCTTCAATCCACGCAGCGATGTTGCGCTGGTTCCGGAACCAGCATTTGATCCCGTAGAGCCGGTCATGAAGGTGCGCAAAAACATCCCGCTCAGGGCTCCCCGGGGGTGAGGCATCACGGGCGTCCTCGACCAGTCGCAAGGCTTGCCCGATTTCAGGAAAGACGTTCTCGGTAATGGCGGCCCGGCATTTGCCAGCGTATTCCGGGGTGCAGAATTCAAAATTGATTTCCCGCCGGAAATCGACACGGACGAGGTTGTTGGCATGCCCCAGGTGGAAGTCTTCGTAGTAGGCGCGATCCTCTTCGCTGAGCGCGTCGTAATTGGGAACAAAAGGCCGAACCAGGGTTCGGTACCAGGTGCTCCAGACACTATGAATGCTGACCGGGGGCGGAAAGGACCGATAGGCCTCATCGGCGTGGATCCAGGCCTGTATCAAGGTCTCGGCATATTCGGGGCCGACCCAGGATTGAGCGCATCGCTGGAGAACGGTATCGAGGGATGCATCCGGGTTGTTCTGGAAAGCACGGACCACCTCCTGGTTGATGTTATAGGGCGCCATGGATGGGGGAACCGTCCCTGTCATAATGGCGGCGTTTTTCACATTTTGCCGGCTCAGGGCGGTCAGTTTATCAAAGACCAGTTTGGGATAAACAGGGGCGATCACCGGCTCCTGGTTCCAGAATGAGCCGGAGTTAAAGAAGGTATGCGCCTCCGCTCCCTTGCTTTCCAGGAATTGAATGGATTCCTTTTCTTCGTCGGCGAACTGATTGTATAGGCTGGTCAGGAGGAAGTCGCCGGCCCAGTCGTATTTCGGGTGACGGTAGCCCAGGTCAAAGCCCTTGGCCACGAAGGTATGGCTTTCAATGTCGAGGCCTTCTTCCATCTGTTCCCAGATCAGGTCACGTTCATCGTAAAACATCTCACTGCGAAGGATCACTTTGAAGTCCGGGTTCACTTTACGCCCGGCTTCGCGAAGCGTCTTCATGTAGCGTATGATGTTGTCCGCAGCGGCCTGTTTGATGGCGTCATCCCCCCGGAACTCCCGTATCACATATCCACCCCCGTTGCGGCCGACATAAAGGCTGCTGGTGTATTCGAACCCGGCGCCGCTGTCATTGGACCAGATGACCATGTAGTCGATATTGGGGGCTTCGACGAGGAGTTTTTCCATCATCTGGGCATAGTGCTCTAAGACCACGGGGTGGGCGGTGGTGAGGTTATAGCGGGGACGAAAACTCCGAAGCGGGTGGTCGACCCGAGCCCCGCGCAACATGGGATAGCGCTCCAATAACTGGTCAGACACGGATCGCGGCTCAAAGGAAAGGATGCCGGCCCGGAGTCCGTATTTTTCCGCGAGGGCAGCGGATTTCTTCAATTTGTTTAAATTGGCCTTCAAATACTCGAAGGGATAAATACCCTTATTCAACTTCGTGTATACAAACTGGTCGAGAGCCGGTGTGTAATTGTAAAACCGATACAAGAGTTCATCAGGGGCAGCCAGTTCATCGGGAAAGGTGGCGGCCAGACCATTCACTTCCACGTGGGTGTAGCCGAGGCGAGCCATGTCACGAATATGCTCCTCCGGGTCAAAACCCCGGGCGGTGCGGGCGTGGTTATTGAGGAGGGAGTCATAGGCCGGTCTGAGGTGACGGAAGGCTGGACGGGAAATCCTGCCTTCGGCGAAGGCAGTAATATCCACCGCGGACCAGTCATCGAGGAGCTGACTGGTTAAGCGATAAATGAACCAGGGGTGCGAGGCATAGAGCAGGGCGGTGCCTTCCGGTGTAATGTGAAAGAGAGACCATTGCTCGAGGCCCTCAAGCCGCGCATCGTGGGATCTGGCCTGGACAGGGTCAAGGACGCCGATGAGCAAGGTAT
>JANQKZ010000041.1 GCA_028280845.1 Opitutales bacterium
CCGACCTCCGACCTCCGACTTCCGACTTCCGACCTCCCCAATCACCCACCCGGGTCCACCATGCGGAACGGCATCCGGAAGGTGTAAGACTGCCCCGTAGGGGTTGGTCCGGCATTCCCCACCCGGGCAAACGCTTTCATCACCGATTGCGAAAAGGGGTCGCCTGGATTTCCGCGTTGCACGCGGACGTTGGTGATACGGCCATTCGGAGCGACATCAAAGAGAATGACAATTTCCTGGTTATTTCCCGAATAATTCGAGGGTTTCACCCAGACCTGGTCGATACGCACCCGGAGCTGACTGATATAGGCAGCCAGGGCATCCTGCGTAATCTGGTTCATTGAAGCCACGCTGGTCCGGCTACTCTCGACCACGATACTCTCCAGAGCCTGCTCTACCTGGCTCATATCAATATTCGGAATATCTACCTGCCTGGGCCGCACCCGTTGACTCTGAGTGGGCTCCCCAAAGCGCCGTTGGAACTCCTCCGCAGACATCGCCTGCGGCGCCGGTTCAGGCGGGGGACTTTCCTCGCGAACCGGAGCTTCCTGTGGAACGGGAATCTCCACCCGGGGCCGGGGCTGGGATTGCACGATGGGCTCCAGTTGCGGAAGGTCGACCGGTTCGATCGGCGCCGGCGAAACCTGCTGATTTTGCGGGGAAACCTGGGCTGCCGTGGGCAGGCTGACCAGCTCGAAGACGTGTTCCGGTTCATCCTTCCTCAAAGAGTCGATTAAAATTCCAAGAAGGAGCACAAACAGGAAACTGGTATGGATGATAACCGAGGCAATAAACGCATTCCGAGTCTCCGTATCCGGAGGGGATGCTTGGGCTCTGGCTGCGGCAAGAGTCATTTACTTCACTTGGGTATCTAGGCTGATTTTGGTCAAATTGTGGGTTTTGATCAGATCGATCAATGAGATCACCTCTTGGTATTGGAGGGTCCGGTCGGCCCGAATGTTCAAAACAGGGGGATTAGGCCGGGTCGCCAGTTCCGCCAGCAAGACATCCAGGTCCTCAAAACTGATCGGATCTTCCCCCCAGAAGTAGTCTCCGTCAGCATTGATGGAGATGCTTTGGAAATCGAAGTCGGGCTGCTCCTGAGCTTTCTGGGTCTCTAGCGGCAGCGTCACCGCGATCGTCTGTTCCAATAAGGGGGTCGTAATGATGAAAATGATGAGCAGCGCGAACGCCAGGTCGATCAAGGGCGTCACATTGATCTCGGACATCGCATCCAGGCTTTTTTTTCTATGGAAAGTCCGCGCCATGGCCTATCAACCCATTTGAAATCTGAATTTTGGGATGTGAAATTTCATTTACTTGCTTTCCAATTCAATTCGGTCAGCCAGCATGCTGGCGAAATTCTCCAGCTCAGTTGTCATGATTTTGGAGAGGGTCAGCAGGTAATTGTATCCAAAGACCGACGGAATCGCCACAAGCAACCCGGCTACCGTCGTGAGCAAGGCGCCGGATACACCGGGAGCCAGGCTTTGCAGGGTGGCCGATCCCTGGCTGGTCACCGATCCAAAAGCATCCATGACTCCCCACACCGTGCCTAACAGTCCAAGAAACGGAGCGCCCGTCACGATGGAGCCCAGCATGACCATCTTCGCTTCATATACGATCGTCTGGTCGGCCACTCCCCGTTGCAGCGCGTTTTCCACATGCCCCATCCGCAGGGATGCGCGGTGCATATCGTCCGTCCGGCCATCCCCACCATAGCGATGGTATGCGCCAACCGCCTCCGATACGAGATACGCATAGGGACCCCGGCCAAAGGATCCATCCTTGACGTCGGTCGACAGGACACGCGGTTCCTTGCTGATGCGTCGCTCAAAACTGAGGTTCAGATTCCGAAGCCGTTTCAGGTCCAGGAATTTGCCGATCATGACCGTCCACGCAATGAGGCTGAACACAGCAAGCGCGACAATAATAGTCTTCCCTGCCAGGTTGGACTGACCAAAATAGGTAAAAATCGTAGGATTACTCGCCTGGGCGAGAAATGTAACTAGGGGAGGAGATACAATTTCCGAAAAAGCCATAGCATTCAAAGGGTGGCGTTCACGCTCACCCTCAATGTGCAACCTTCCCTACCGGGTTCGCAATCTTAAATCGGTAAAGGAAATGTCATGGGATCTGGCTCAACTCCTCCGGTCATGCTTTCGCTCTGAGCTTTCGCCCTCCCCCCCTTCCTCCCGGCATTAGACCCTAGACACTAGACACTTAGGAAACCTCACTTAGCTATTGCCCACCCCAATTTGAGTCCGCTAGCGTTTCATCATCATCCCCTAACCCCGAATATATGAATCATTACGCTAAAGCCCTTGAAGAATTGGAATCGAAAACGGCCGATATCACCGAAAAGACGGCCCTCGTCGGCCTGGACGGTTTTGTTGACAAGCTGGTTACTCCGGTAGCCGAGCGCCGCGGCCCTGGAGATAATTTTGATCCTATCCACACCATATCTGCGTTTGCGGAACGCATCGGCGCGGCTGCGGGGAAGAGCACCAATATCGAACTTTCCCCAAAAGTAGAAAAATTGGGCGGAAATGGCCCCATCATGGCCAATGCCCTCCTTTCCCACGGGCTCAATGTCCGCTACATCGGGGCGCTGGGCCACCCCACGGTGCATCCCGTCTTTGAAGAATTTGCTAACCGCACGAATGCCATTTCCATCACCGACCCTGGCATCACGCATGCCGCCGAGTTCGATGACGGCAAAATCATGCTAGGTACCATGGCCAGCCTTGAGCAGGTCACCTACCAGCAGATTATTGAAGTCATGGGCGAAGGGGCTTTCTTTGAGCTGATTTCAAAATCAGATCTCCAGGCCTGGGTAAATTGGACCATGCTGCCCCACATGACCGCCTTTTTCTCCTCCCTCCTCGACAAAGTCCTGCCCAACGTCAACACCCTGGAGCCCCGCCAGATCTTCTTTGACCTGGCCGACCCGTCCAAGCGCTCGAAGGGTGACATCCGCCGGGTCCTTGAACTGATCCAGCGCTTCCAGTCTTTTGGCGACGTTACCCTCGGCCTGAACTTTGCGGAGGCCCTGCAGATCGACTCCGTCCTCTTTGAGAAATCCCCCATCGAGCCCGAGCAGTTTGCCCTGCAGAAGCAGGCTGAACGCATCCGGAATGAATTAGATGTCGGCTGTGTTGTGATCCATCCCACCGACTCGGCCGCCTGTGCCACGCACAACGAAGTAACCTGGGTTGCTGGTCCTTATTGTGAAAAACCTAAAACCACCACTGGCGCCGGTGATCACTTCAATGCCGGCTTCATGACCGCGCGCCTGGCGGGGCTATCTCCCAAATCCTGCCTCACCATCGCAACCGCCACCTCTGGCTTCTATGTCCGCCAGGGGAAAAGCCCAACTATCCAGGATATTGATTCCTTCATTCGCACCTGGAATGATTGACCATAGGGTCCATCCAAATTTAAGTAGTGAACTGTTAACCTCTCCCCTTTGATACATCCATGAATCCAGGATCCGCCGAACCCCAAACCCTCGAAAGAGGCCTCTTCATTACCTTTGAAGGTTCCGAGGGCAGTGGGAAAACGACACAGATCGGCCGTATGGCCAATCTCCTGACTGATTCTGGATACGAGGTGATCGTGACCCGTGAGCCGGGCGGAACCGAAATCGGCGAGCAGATCCGCCACCTCCTGAAACATCACGCGATTGATCAACACATGTTTCCGGAGACCGAGCTCCTGCTCTTTGCCGCTGCTCGAGCCCAGCTGGTGCGGGAAACGATCATCCCCAACCTCGAGGAAGGAAAAGTCGTTCTCTGCGATCGATTTCTCGATTCCACGACGGTCTATCAGGGCGTGGCACGACAAATCGCAGAAGATCCGGTCAAAATTATTAACGAGTTCGCGGTCGGGGATTATGTCCCGGATCTCACCATCGTGCTGGACCTCCCCGCCGAAATCGGGCTGCAACGCATTAAAACGCGCGCTTCCGACCTGCCTGACCGAATGGAACAGGAGAATATCGACTTTTACCGGCTGGTCCGCGAGGGCTACCTGGTCTTAGCCAAATCATTTCCCGACCGTTTTACTGTCTTTGATGCCACCAAGGAAGTAACAGACCTCGAAGCGGAAATCTGGGATGAAATCAGCGAACGCCTTTTCTCAGAATCTTAAAGAGCTCAAACCGGTCCAGGTGCTCGAAGCGGCCATCCAGGCCAATCGCCTGGCCCAGGCGGTCCTCCTGCAAGGGGATAACCTTCAGGTTCTGGAACAAACCGCCCTCCTGCTCGCCTCGGACATACTCGGGATCGAACCCGATTCCGTTTCCGCTTACCCGGACGTGTTCTTTTTACGGACCCGCGGGAAGTCCCGACAGATCACCATCGGTTCAGATTCAGAAAAGTCCGGAGGGGAGTGGCCTCCAAACACGATGCGCCGGTTCATTTTCGACCTCCATCTCAGCCCCACGGCTGGAGAGCGCAAGGTGGGTATCGTCGTGGAGGCTGACCGTATGAATATCAATACGGCCAATGCCTTCCTCAAGACCCTCGAGGAACCGCCTGCCGACACCACCTTGTTCCTCCTCACCCTGCGCCCCTACGACCTGCTGGATACCATTCGTAGCCGGTGTCTGAATTTCCGCGTTCCCAGCCATCTCGAAACCTTGGACCACGCGGATTGGGCTCAATGGAAAGTCGATTATACAGAATGGCTCACCCGCGTCGCCAATGCCCCGCGGTCGAAAGACGAAGTGGCCCAGGTCACCCTCGGGCTCTACGGCCTCGTCTCCCGTTTTGACCTCGTCTTAACCTCAATCACCGAGTCTTCCTGGGAAACCTACAAAGAGAATTTGCCGGAGTTCTTGTCCGAGGATGAAAAATCAGCCCTGCAAAGTGGCTTGAGCAAAAGTGTGCGCCAACAACTCCTGGGAGAAATCGAGCAAGCCACCCGTGATTTCGGTATCGGCAAGTCGAATGGGCACGTTGTGTTTCCCCGCCGTCTCGCGCGGACGATTGAGCAGCTGGAGCATTTGCACATCCTCATGGACAAACTGAACCTGAATGAATCCACCGCCCTCGAAGCCTTCTTCCTCCAGTCCCTCCGCATCTGGTCGGATAGAGGATAGAAGAGAGGAAAGGAATCCCATTCATAGACTACTCGACCCCTAGACATTAGACACCAGGTTTTCAGACCTTCCCCTCGTCCCCGATTTCCTCCCTTCACCTTCACTTTCCCCTTCCCCCATGCGCCTCTTCATTGGAGTCCCCGTCCCTCGAGCACTGAAAGCGGGCTTGTTGGGCTTAATGAACCAGGATGAGCGTTCTATCTTCTGGACCGCCCCCGACAACCTGCACCTTACCCTGAAGTTCATTGGAGAGTTCAACCGGGATCGCCTCCGTGCCCTGGAGGACACCTTGATCGAAACTTCGGTCAGACCCTTCCAACTGGAGATCAAAGGGGTGGGCGCTTTCCGGGCCCGCCGGACCCATGATCCGCTTGTCATTTATGCCGCGTTCAAGGACCCCCCTGCGGAGGTCTTTGAATTGCAGCGCGACTTGGACTACCGTCTTAAAAAATTAGGTCTCCGCCCGGAGGCCAGGGCTTTTGTCCCGCACATCACGCTGGGCCGCTGCAAAGCCGCCTCCAAAGCCTTCGTAAAGACCTGGGAGGCAACCCATCAAAGCTTCGACGGGGGATCCATCCAGGTCGACTTCTTCCGCCTCTACGAAAGCTCCCCCAGCCTCAAGGGACATCTCTACCATCCCCTCATCACCTTCTCTCTCCACGCCATGGCGTAGGAATTAGGCTCCAGGCGAAAGGGGAAAGGCTCCAGGAAAGAAGCCAGAGACCAGACACCAGTTTTCAGCCTCTGCTCCATCGTCCTCGACATTACCTACGACCCACAGCCGACACCCGACCACCAGCCTGTACCCTGCAACGTGCAGCCTGCATCCCTCCCCCCTCTATCCTCTAAATTAACACTTCCTTAACAAAATTCTACTGATCATTTGGGCCTTCTGATCGTTTTAGTGGGTAATTCAACACGAATCCCTTTACCCAAATGACGCACTTCTTTGCTCATCCCCTTACCCGATCAGTCCGCTACCTATGCCTTGGAGTCCTTCTCCTGACCGGGGCATCCGCGCAGAATCCCCTCTTGCGGAGTGCCATCGACCTTGGAAATGGTTGGTACAACCAACCCTGGTTCGGTAATATATATACACCCGATTCCACGCGCCCCTGGGTTTATGATACCAAACTCGGCTGGCTCTACGTCACCCGGGGAGCCGGCGATGACTTTTGGCTCTATTCTACTCAAGCGAAGTCCTGGCTCTATACCCATTCCAATATCTATCCTTATGCCTACGACCACCGGAATGGCTGGGTCTACTTCAGCCTGAGTGGCTCACAAACCTGGTTCTACGCCTACGACACTCTGGATTGGGTCAACCTGCAGGCTCCCCCCATGGGCAAGCCCTATGATAAGCAGGTAGCCCTGTCACGTTTCCTGGACCAGGCCACCCTCGGCACCAATCTGTCCACCCTGCAAGCTGCCACGAGCACCGGAATTAAGCCCTGGATCGAAGCCCAACTTCAGCTGCCCTATGCTCCCATCTTTAATGAGGCTCTGCAAGTTCAGGAACAACATGGGGGCGAAATAGAAGCCGCCGAATTTTTCCACGCCCTCTGGTGGAAAAATGTCATGACTCAGCCCGACCTGCTCCGGCAGCGCGTGGTGCTCGCCCTGAGTGAGATTATCGTCGTCTCCGACCAACCAGATCTACTTACCGACAATGGGGCGGCCATGGCCTCCTGGTATGACATGCTGTTGCAGCATGCCTTTGGCAATTTTCGCGACCTGCTTTACGACGTTACCCTGCACCCAGTCATGGGATCCTACCTCAGCCATGCCGGCAACCGGAAAGCAGACCCATCCATAGGACGCTACCCGGACGAAAATTACGCCAGGGAGATCATGCAGCTGTTCACCATCGGATTATATGAGCTGAATCAGGACGGCTCTCGGAAACTTGATGCTAACGGCCAGCCGATTCCCACCTACGGCAATGCCGAGATTAGTGCCTTCGCCCGCGTGTTTACCGGCTTGAACTATGACTGGCAGGACCTGATCGAAGAAGGGCTTTACGATCCGAACACCCAGGCAGACCAACTCTTTCAAATGATAATCAATTTCGAGGTGACCAATTTCTTTACTCCCATGCGGACCCACGAGACCGAACACGATACCGGTGAGAAAACCCTGCTCAAGGGCACGGTCCTTCCCGCGGACCAGACCACCCTTCAGGATATCAATGGAGCCATCGACAACCTCTTTCATCACCCCAATGTCGGCCCGTTCATCGGCCATCTCCTCATCCAGCGACTGGTCAAATCCAATCCCTCTCCCGGTTATATTTCACGCGTGGCCGTGGCCTTTAACGACAATGGTCAGGGTGTCCGCGGTGACATGAAGGCTGTCATTCGCGCGATCTACTATGACCAGGAGGCCCGTAATCTCTACCATATGGAAGATCCCGCCCACGGTAAAATGCGGGAACCTTTCGTCCGCTTTGTCAAATTGATGCGGGCCATGAATGCCGCCGACAAAAGCAAGTCCTATTGGAGATCCGATCTCGAGCTCCAGGAAGACTTCGGCCAACGCCCCTTCTCTTCCCCCAGCGTGTTCAATTTCTTCCTACCCGATTTTCAGCCCCAGGGTCCCCTCTCCGACCAGGGCTTGGTCGCCCCCGAATTCCAGATCACCAACTCGCAAACAATTCCCTCCTATTTCAACCAATTCCAGGGCGCTGTCTTTGTCGGCATGGGGGATCCGTCTGAATTCACACCCCCGACCGAAGACGAAGGAGAGCCGATATCTCAGCCCATCCAACGGCTCTTTTATAACCCATGGTTTTTCGACACCTCCGACCTGATGCCTCTGGTCGATAACCCCTCTGCGCTCGTCGACCGTCTGGACCTCCTCCTGACGAATGGAGCCATGGAAGCGACCACCAAGGCCACCATCGTCAACGCCATCTCCGGCATTCCTGCGGAGAACCTGGATCCCGCCTTCTCCCGCCTATCCCTTGCCATTTACCTCACAACCATCTCACCCGATTACGCCATTTCACGCTAACGCCAACAACCCTTTCCAATCATGCCGTCCCTTTTTCACAAAAACCTTTCCCGCCGTTCCTTCCTCGGCCAGGCCAGCTGCGCCGGCGTTGGATCCGCTTCTCTTTTCTCTACTCTTTTCAATCTCCGCATGTCGAGTGCCATGGCACAGTCCATGCCAGGCATATCCCCGTTCGGCGATTACAAAGCCCTCGTTTGCCTCTTTTTTGCCGGAGGGGCCGATTCCAACAACATGCTTATCCCGTATGGAGAAACTGAATACAATGAATACAAAGGTATCCGCACGGACCTCGCCCTCGCCCAAAACACCCTCCTCCCCATCAATCTCCAGGGAGGCGACGGCCGCCAATTTGCCGTGCACCCGGGCATGCCGGAGGTGCAGCAACTGTTCAATAACGGCAACCTCGCCTTCATCAATAATGTGGGCACCCTCGTAGAACCCATCACCCTCCAGCAATGGGAATCCGGGTCAGCCAAAGTCCCCCAGGGTCTGTTTTCCCACGCCGACCAAATCCACCAGTGGCAGACCTCGATCCCCGACCAGAGCAACAGCTACGGGTGGGCCGGTCGCATGGCCGACATCCTCCATTCCGCTAATTCGAACGAGAAGATTTCCATGAATCTGTCGCTCTCCGGTAACAATGTCATGCAGAAGGGCAGGAATGTGGTGAGTTTCAGCATCGATCCCCAGGAAGGAGCTCTCGGCATTAATCAATACGGCGAAAGCAGTGAGTTCGGGGCAATCCAGACATCGGCCATCAACAGCATGCTGGAACAGCAGTATGCCAACCTCTTCAAGCAGACCTTTGCCACCCAGGTCCGGAGCAGTATTGATGCGGGCATCGAATTACAGGCCGCCCTCACCAATGCCCCCCAGCTCACTACCTCGTTTTCCGTCAACCAGGTTTCCCAAAGCTTCAACACCATTGCTAAAAGCATCGCAGTCGCGGGAAACCTGGGCATGACTCGCCAGACCTATTTCATTCTTTTCGGCGGCTGGGATCACCATGATGAGGTCATCAATGCGCAGGCGGCTATGCTGCCCATCGTGAGCAAGGCCCTTGGTGAGTTTAATGCCGCCCTGAACGAGCTGGGGCTGCAGAACAGCGTGACCACCTTTACAGCCTCCGATTTCGCACGCACCTTGACCTCCAACGGCAAAGGATCCGACCACGGCTGGGGCGGCAGCCACATGGTCATGGGCGGCGCTGTCAACGGAGGACAGTTCTTCGGCAACTATCCCAGCCTCTACGCAGGCAACCCTCTCGATACCGGGCGCGGTCGGCTCATCCCCACCACCTCCACCGACGAATACTTCGCCGAACTCGCCCTCTGGTTCGGAGTCCCCCCATCCGAGCTCAGTCACATCCTCCCCAACATCTCCCGCTTCTACGACCCCACCTCTACCACCCTCCCGCTAGGTTTCCTCAACCTAGGGTAGCGGTCAGTTTTCTCATAAGAAGAAGACCATCACCCTCTCCCCTCTAATCTGCATCCCCCACCCCTGATTGATTTTCATATTTCATTTACAACTTTTTGCTAAACTAATTGCCAGTTAATGGGTTAAATTAGGTAACCTTTTCTTTTACTTCCTCGTAGTCTCCTGCGAGAATTAAACTGAGTTTCCTAATGCGCCCCCCTTTCAACGCATCCCTTCGACTGGGGCTCCTCACCCTGGTTACCGGGCTCATTCTATCCCCCGGACTCCGGGGCCAGACGCTCTTCCTCAACGGGGCCGAAGACCTCGGGAATGGCTGGCACTCCCTTCCCTGGTTTGGAACCGTCTATGTAGACGACGCCGTGTCCCCCTGGGTATACGATACTTATTTGGGTTGGCTCTATGTCGCCGACGGAGTAGCCGATGACTTCTGGATTTACTCCCCTCACACCCAATCCTGGTTTTATACCCACGCAAACCTCTACCCTTACGCATATGATGAGCGCAATGGGTGGATGTATTTCCAGCTCGGTGGGGCCAGCACCTGGTATTACCTCTACGACACCAAGGACTGGGTTATGCTCACAGTGCCGCCCCTCCCCGGGCCCTATGACAAAACCGTCGCCATCGCACGCTTTCTCGACCAGACCACGCTCGGGGTAAATGAACCCACTTTGGCCGCCGCCGCCAGCGGAAGCATCGAAGACTGGATGGAAACGCAGTTCAATCTACCCATCGTCGACCTCGAACCCAGGGCACGGCAGTTCGTTGAGGACTTCGGAGACGACATCGGCACCGAGCAGCTCTTTCATGCCGCCCTGTGGAACAACATTATGAGTGGAGAAGATCTGCTGAGACAGCGAGTGGTCCTTGCCCTGAGCGAAATCATCGTCGTCTCCAATGTTCCCGGGACCCTGGCCCAACGACCTGCCGGAATGGCCAACTGGTATGATATGTTGCAGCGCCACGCGTTTGGTAACTTCCGGGATCTCCTCTACGATGTCACCACCCACCCCGTGATGGGGTTTTATCTCAGCCATGCGGGCAATCGAAAAGCCAATGAGGCACTCAATCTCTTTCCGGATGAAAACTACGCCCGAGAGGTCATGCAATTGTTCTCCATCGGCCTCTACGAATTAAACCTGGACGGTTCTCGGAAAGTCGATGCGGAGGGCAACGATATCCCGACCTATACGAACAAGGAAATCACTGAGTTTGCCCGCGTCTTCACCGGCATGATTTACGATTGGCGACAAGTCCCCGACCTCGCAGATGTGGAATACTACGAGGGCCTGTTCGATAACCTGCGAGACTGGAATGTCTACATCATGACCTCTCCCATGGTCATGGTCGAAGAGGAACACGACACCGGCGAAAAAGAACTCCTCAATGGCACCATTCTGCCCGCCGGGCAAAGCGGCCTCCAGGACCTTAGTGACGCTGTAGACAACCTGTTCAACCATCCCAACGTCGGCCCCTTCATCGGTCGCCTGCTGATCCAACGCCTGGTCAAATCCAACCCCTCCCCCGGATATATTTCCCGGGTCGCCGCCGCCTTCAACGACAACGGTTCCGGGGTCCGGGGAGATATGCGCGCGGTCTTGGAGGCCATTTATTACGATCACGAAGCCAGAAATCTGTATCACCTCAACGATCCCACGCAGGGAAAGATGAGGGAACCGTGGATGCGTTGGGTTAAATTGCTGCGAGCGTTCGATGCCCGGGATCATTACGGAATGTATATGCGCGGCGACGAGTGGATCACCAATACCTTTGACCAGCGGCCCTTTGCCTCTCCCAGTGTGTTCAATTTCTTCCTGCCTGATCACTCGCCTAATGGGGCCATCTCCGATCGCGGATTGGTCGCCCCTGAATTTCAAATCGTCAACTCCCAAACCATCCCTGGTTTCATCAACACGATGGAATTCACCTTGTGGCAGGGGTGGTCCAACGACGAAGTCGATGAAAATCCGGTCGACGATGAAGGCAATCCCCTCAACCCGGCTCAAATCTACATGTGGCACAACCCCTGGAGGTTCAATGGCCCCGAGGGGCTTCTCGAAACTGCAGCGGATGCAGGCACCCTGGTGGACCGCCTGGACCTCCTCCTGACCAACGGCACCCTCAGCGAGGCGTCCCGGCAAATGATTGTGGATGCCATCGAACCCTATGGAATCTGGGATGAAGACTACGGCATTCGTCTCTGGTTGGCTGTCTACTACCTCCTCCTTTCCCCCGAATTCACCATCTCCCGATAAGTCAGGACCCGCGCATGAACCCCTTTGAAAAATCCCTTTCCCGCCGATCTTTTTTGGGCCAGGCCAGTTGCGCAGCCGTGGGGTCTGCTTCGCTCTTTTCCACCTTGTTCAACCTCCGCATGTCGAGCGCCCTCGCGCAGAGCATGCCCGTTGTCTCCCCTTTCGGCGACTACAAAGCCCTGGTTTGCCTCTTCTTTGCCGGGGGGGCTGATAGCAACAACATGCTCATCCCCTATGGCGAAACCGAATACAGCGAATACCAGACCATTCGTTCCGACCTGGCCTTGGGACGAGACACACTACTGCCGATCAACCTGCAAAACGGAGACGGGCGCCAATTCGCCGTCCACCCCGGAATGCCCGAGGTGCAACAACTGTTCAACAATGGTCAGCTCGCCTTCATTAATAATGTGGGCACCCTGGTGGAACCGGTCACCCTCGACACCTGGGAGGCCGGCATGGCCCGCGTGCCGGAGGGCCTGTTCTCCCATTCCGATCAGATTCAGCAGTGGCAGACCTCCATCCCGGACCAGCGTAGCACAATCGGATGGGCAGGTCGCATGGCCGATATTATGCAGGCCGCGAATACCAATGATCTGATCTCTATGAATATTTCCCTGTCTGGCAATAACGTCATGCAGTCGGGCAACCACGTGATCAGCTACAGCATCGACTCCGAAACCGGGGCCGCCGGAATTAACCATTATGGATCTGATGAGTGGTGGGGCACCGTTCGCACTCCGGCCATCAACAGTCTGATCGACTATGAATACAAAAATATTTTCGAACAGGCCTACGCCAGCCAGGTGCGTCAAAGTATCGACGCCAGCGTTCAATTTGGAGATGCCCTCTCCCAGGCTCCCACGCTCCAAACCACCTTTTCGGATAACGAAATTTCTCAGAGCTTCCGCACGATTGCGCAATCCATCTCCGTGGCCGGTCTGCTGGGGATGACTCGCCAAACCTACTTTGTCCTCTTCGGGGGATGGGATCATCATGATGAAGTCATCAACAACCAGGCCCGCATGCTGCCCGTGGTGAGTGCGGCCCTGGGGGAATTTAATGCCGCCATGGCCGAACTCGATATGCAAAACAGCGTGACGACCTTTACTGCTTCCGACTTTGCCCGCACGCTGACCTCCAATGGCCGCGGGTCCGACCACGCCTGGGGAGGCAGCCATATGGTCATGGGAGGAGCTGTCAACGGAAGCAACTTCTATGGTCCCTACCCTAACCTCTATGCAGGAAATCCCCTCGACACTGGCCGGGGCCGCCTCATCCCCACCACCTCTACGGATGAATACTTCGCTGAGCTCGCCCTCTGGTTCGGCGTTCCCAATTCAGAGATCACCAATATCTTCCCAAATTTGAGCCGTTTCTACGACCCCAACTCGGCCCAACTCCCCCTCGGCTTTTTAAACGTTTAAGCAATTAAACGTAGGGTCCGGGGCCCAACCCTGGGTCGCAGCTGAAAAACTCCTCCTCGAAAGCAGGAGGCACCCCTGGCAACCGGATACCTCCATAAGAGTGGTTTGGTAGGAGCTGCCTCTGCAGTGGAAAGTAGCTCAAGACCGGAATATATCGTCCAGCACAAACTCGACTTGGCGATCCACCGGGGTTCCATCCTCCACCGCGGGTAAAAACTTTGCCTCGATGATCACCCGTTCGACGTCCGAGACCAATTCGTCCGGGCAGTTCAAAATCTGGACCTGGTCCACTTCCCCCATCGCGGTGACCAGAAGAGAGACTCGGATCGATCGGCTTTTTTCAGTCGTCAGGGAAGCCGGCACGACTTCGCGGGAGAGCAATTTAAACAGGGACGGATCCGTATCGGGCGGATCCAGCTCGGTAAACAGATCAGCATAAAGGAAATCATAAGCTTCCTCCTCGCTCAAATGGATCCGCTGCTCCGAATACTCCGTAGGAACCTCTCGATCCCCAGAAAAAAGGTGATACGACATCTCCAGAATTTGCGGCCCCTCCGGAAATCCTGTCATGGCAAAGTGAACCGGGTTGGTTTCCCCTGCCTGAATATTTCCAATTTCAGCAATTTGGATATTGAAGGCTTCCTCCTCCGGGTTGGCTCCATTTCCATCCAGATATTTTGCCCGAACAAACAGGTAACAATCCTCCAGGTCCTCTTCAGGCTGGAATTTCAAACTGATCAACAAGGTGTCGAAATGCTCCTCGTGGGACTTCTCACCAATCTCCTGCTCGATACCTCGAGCCATGCTCTGCATGTTGTTGAGCGAAGCCGAAGATGTACTTACAGCTGCAGTCGCTTGCGATACCGCCACCTGCTGATTGCGCTGGATCTCCGCATCTACATTCGACATCCCGGCAGGTCCCATGCCCCCTCCAGCTGAGAGGTTCGATAAAGACTGTAACGAATACTCGAGGGGCTGTGTAAAATTCATCTGTTGTTGGATCGCGTCCATATAGCGCTCCATCAAACGTGCCACTTCGGTGGAATAGGGCCGCGTTTCAAAATCGAACAGGCTGGCAAACTGATCACTATGCCGAATGGATTTCCGGAAATTGATCTTAGCCGGGCGCGGCGCCCCTTCTAACTGACCATCTTTGTAGTAAAGATGAAGACCGCTCTTGAATCCCACCATCGGATACTCCACCCCATCCACCTCCACAAACAGATTCATCCCCATGAAGATCGAATCGCTGGTGGCCGTCGCCTCCTCAGCCACAGAGGATAGCGCCGGGAAAACGAAAACAGACAGCAGGAGCATAGAGGTTCTCATAAACACTTAAGGTTTAAACCGAAGTTGCATCGTTAAGTTAATAAGCGTTCCAAATTTTGGCAAGCCACTCCCCTCCAATTAAATTCCCTCCCGCTTTCACCATCCCCCTCCTCTATTGCCAAAAAAACAAAAAGGGGTGCATCCATGGATGCACCCCTGTAATGAGTCGGAAGTGAAGTCTGTCTTGGAGCCCTTTAGAACTTTAAGGTGTTCGTCACGGTCCAGGACATACCCTCTGTGATCCGGTACGCCGCATGGGTGCCATCCGGGTTAGCCGAAATCGGCGTCAGCCCGGTATCTTTGCCCACGTTGCGCAGGTTCAACTGAATCCGCCAATCAAGATTATCGTTGATCCGGTAATCATAACCAAACCACAAATCGACGAAGAGGTCATTCTCACCATACAAGGGTTTCTCTACCGAAAGACCAGACAGGTCATCCTTCAGGCCGTAACCCAGGATCTGGCGATCTTGGAAGCGGATGGAGCCCCCGGAATTGAATCCGCGGAGGAAGCCTTCCGTGAAACGGTAGTTGGTAATGGCGGCAAAACGCCAGGGCCGCAGTTCCGGTGCCTGGAAGCCGACGGACTCTTGCTGGAATTGCACAGCCGAAATGATGTTATCTTCATAGTATTGACGGATCGTGCGGTCACCACCCCACCAGAGGCGGAGATCACCCGCAGGACCTTGCAGCTTGCTCCATTGGTAATCGATCCAGTCCAACATCGGCTGACCGAGATTTTCGCGGTAGGCATCAGTCTTGGAGGCATTGACCTGGATATTCCAGTTCGGAGTAGGCTGGTAATTCATTTCGATTTCCCACCCTTCGGAGGTGTTATCGATGGTGCCGTTCGGGCGAATGCCATCGATTTGACCATCGTTCTGGGAGCTGAATCCGGTCGTATAGGTGCCCACCTGGAATCCACTGGCAGCGGCAGCATCGACGAGCGGCTGCACATCACCGGTGGACTGGTAAGTCTGGTATGCAGACTGGATCGCAGACACATCTGCAGGAATCTCATAATTCACGAAGAAGTCTGCATCCATTTGCGTGATCCAGGCATCCACGGCAGCACGTTGGGAAGCGGTGCTCGGGTGGTTTTCGTAGGTAGGCTCACCTGGGTCATAATCCGAGTTGCCCCATTCGTTATCATCCACCATAGCCCAGTTCCAGTGCCAGTCCTGATTGGGGTCCAGACCTTCGCTACCAAAGATATTCAGCAGGGAGTTGGCCGTTCCCC
Source organism: Opitutales bacterium (assembly GCA_028280845.1). Taxonomy (GTDB): domain Bacteria; phylum Verrucomicrobiota; class Verrucomicrobiia; order Opitutales; family JABSRG01; genus JANQKZ01. The sequence continues at coordinate 15,808 of JANQKZ010000041.1, forward strand.
AGGCTTCCAACTGATACAGATAGTACTGGTTGGCACCCAGGATAGATCCACCACCGGGAAGGTTACCGTTCTTGACCTCAGTCTTGTAGCGACCGACCTTCAGGGTGAGCTTGTTCTCGAATGCACTCAATACGACCCCATAGTCCACACTCTCAGCCGATGGATTCGCGAGCGGGGAACCGTCGTAATTGAAGCGAGCTTCCACCTTGGTATTTTCACCCACGTTGTAGTAGGCGCTCAATCCGGAGATAATCGGAACATTGCGGACCCAGTCGGAGGGAACGTGACCGACGATACCCCAGGAGATAGTTTCTCCCTTGTTTTCCAGAACCTTGGTGGTGATCACGCCGGAACGGGAAGCAACGCCCGTGGCATCTTTGGCACCGGAACCCGTATAGGTTTCCAGCTCATCGCGACGCCAACCAAAGGTCGGCACGATCGTTCCGCCAAAGAAGTGACCTTGCCAGACCAAACCAACCGAATTGATCGTTTGCTCGGTTACCCCGTAATCCAGGATCAACTGATCCAGATCGCCGGCCTGCGCATTGAGCACCGTGAGGGTTCCATTCGTGCGACCGGTGTAATTGAAGGGATTATCCGCTTGGACGCCCGTGGGGTCTCCCAGCAGGTTGGTCCAGGGAGCACCCGGGTCCACATAGGTTGGATCCATCGGGTCGGTGGAGGGCAACCAGGTGGTCTGGAAGAAATCCGCCGTATAAGAACCCACCGGAGCGTAGATGGTATTGTTTGCTGACAGGTTCAAGCCACTGGCCGAACTCACTCCGAAGAGGGGTTCGCTCAGGTAGATAACCGGGGTGATTCCACGGGTGGATTCGCCGAGCAAAGTATTTTCACCGGAAACGGACAGGTTGTTGGCCCACTCGAAGCTGGTTTGGCTCGGCGCATAGTTGGTCACATTTTCATCCCGGGATTCCTTGGTGTAGAGCCCCGTGAAGACGTGGCGTCCCAGCATCTTGGTCAACCAGGAGTCATCGTCCATGAAATCCGAGAAGTTGAGCTCGCCAAAGGCGGTCACCCGGTGGGTTTCCCGGTCGCGCTCGAGGATGTTGTTGTTGGAGAAACTGCCCGCCATGAAAGCGGCTCCGGCATTCGGATTGGCATAGGGCTGACCCGGTGTGGGCGTAAACCCGTAGACACTATATGTGCTGGGGTCGATCAACTCGGCGGTCGGATCATTGGGATCCGGAACACGGGTATACTGAGACAGCTGGTTTTGCAGGTTCGCATTGATATCAATGGAGATATAGGGGCGATTCCACGTAGCGCCTTCACGCCACTGCTTGTAATACTGCTTATCCCAAACATATTCCAAACCTATGCGATTGTCGAAAAAGGTCTGGGAAAGCGAAATATTCACCGCATCCCAGTCTTGCTTTTCGCGCTTGTTGTTACCATCGACCAGGTTGTTGTAGAAGTCGAAGATGGAGGCGTCAGTTAAGGATTGGTCCTTATAATATCCACGAGTGGCCAGCGGGAAGCGGGAAGCCATCCCTTCCGTCGTGTCCATTCGATCGACTTGAACCGCGTAGGCATTCATTCCTCCGGCCCTCAACAGGGACCCGAAGGGAATATCAATCGCATTATCGATTGATCCATCTGCCGCCAGGGCGCCGGGATACACCCGCGGGGCCTGCCGGGAAACGAAATAGGGCTGCTCTTGTCCATTGACGAAGAAGAAGCCTACGCCGCCATTGTTCAGTGCGCCCGAATCGATAGCAGCCGTTCCCGGCTGGTAGAAGGGATTCAGAACTCCACTGTCGGAAAGCGGACCACGGTTGGGGTCGCCTCCACCGGTCTGGTTGTAGAGGAAGGTATCAAAGATTCCCTGACCTAAACCGATACGGTCATTCACACCATCGCCGGCGGTATCTTCAAACCACAGGGTGATGCCATCTTCAGGAGGGAGCATCCGCGGGTTATTCGCCGAAATCCCTGCAGTTTCAAAGCTGGCGCGTACGGTCAATCTACTGGCCCAGGACTCAGGAAGAACCTGGGGCTGAATCGTGGTGGTCCCAAATAGCCGCTTGTCATTGTTGAAGGCAGGCTCCTGGCGAAACTGGCGGTCGTTATACAGACCGGAGAACCGGACCGACCAAAGGTCTTCCATGATCACATAATTGTAATCCGCTACATATCGGTTCGAACCAAAGCGATCGTGTCCCCACTCAAGGGAGCCTTCGTTGCCACCCATGTGGGAAACCACGGTATTGGTGTTAATGATTCCAGCCGGGCTCCCGACACCAAAAAGAATGGAGTTCGGACCCCGCTGAATTTCTACGCGGTCGACATTATAGGAATCCCAGGGAATGTCAGAGAGGAAGAAGTTGCGGGTATTGTCCGCAGCTTCCAGGCCACGCACCCGGGTATTGTTATTCGGCTGGAGAAGCGCACCACGGTCGCTCACGCCTTGGCTGTTGCCAAAACCACCATAGTTACCAAACAAACCACCCACTTCCGTGTTGGTGGTATAATTCAATAGGTCCAGGTTGCTTTGAGAATTCGTGTCCTGCAGGAATTGCTTCGTGGACACACTAAGCGGGGTGGAGAGGTCACGCAGGTCCGTCCGGATACGCGTGCCACCCAAAGTTGAAGTGGCGGTATATCCGTCGGTATCCGTGCCCTCCACAACAAAAGGACTGAGTTGCTCAATATCCTCTTGTTCGTCGAGGTCGTCCTCTTCCTGTGCGTTAACAGCCAGAAGAGGCACCCATATAAATCCCAGTAAAAGGAATTTATATAGCCTTTTTTGTCTAGTTTCGTTCATAGGAGTTTCTTGATTGGGGTTCGATTCTTACTCACACCGGTTTGCAAACCAACCGGGTTAAAGGAACAAAGCGGTAGCTGTGGTAAAAGGGTCTAGCTTACCAAATTAAGTTGGGGGTTAGGGGTATTGGATTGGGGGATCACTTATGTAGAATTTCCGTGTGGAGGTTCCTACGCAGTGAGGTTGTTTAAACTGAATTAACTTTAATTAATTCGAGGCCCCAAAACCATGAGAATTTTCGTCAGTAACTTTTGAAAAGGACCTCCGGTTCCCTAACGGTTAAGCCCTGAAAAAAACATTTATCCATCATTAACTTACTATATATAAACAATTTATAAAATATTTATCCCAATCAGAATCCCCCCTCTGAAATTTTCGCTTTGTCAAACGATTCTGGCAGTCATGCTTAAATTTCACAACTTCCCTGGGATTCGGCATGGTGCTGCCGCATCCGCAGAACCGTCTCAACGAAGGGCTGCCGAGCATCGATATGAACGTTATGCCCGGCATCTTTGAGGGTAACGAGGCTCGAATGGGGAAAGTGGGTCTGGATCAACTCGCGGTCTGTATCTTCGATAAAAGCCGATTTCCCACCCCGAATAAAAAGGCATGGGCCACGGAAATGATCCTCGGGCAACAGGGGATTGATCGTGATTTCATCATAATCCTGCAGCAGAACCTCGGCATTGACCTGCCATTTAAACGCATTCGTTTCAGCATCCCGAACAAGATTCGTGAGTAGGAATTTCCGCATAGCCCATTCTTCCTCAACCTTGACGAACTCCGCTTCCGCCGCCTCCCGGTTTTCCAGCTGCCTTAGATCGATTTGAACCATGGTCCGGAGGTAGTGCTCATAGTGGGGTTGGTAGTCTTTGGGGCTGATGTCGGCTATATACAGCTCCCCTACCCGATCCCAGTTGCGGCAGGCGGTGAGCATCGCCACCTTGCCGCCCATACTATGCCCAAGGAGGGCTGCCTTATGGATCTGCTTCTGATTCATCCAAAGCAGGACATCTTCCATCATATCGTCAAAGGTATGAGTCAAGGTATGCGGGGATTTGCCATGATTCCTCAAATCGAGCGCAAATACCTCAAAGGCCGTCGTCAGGTCCTTGGCCGCAATATTCCAGTTCCTGGAGGAGCCCAACAGACCGTGCAGGATAATAAGAGGCGGGTGTCCTTCTCCACCATAGTATCGGTAATTTAAATCGACTGCCACGTTCCCATTAAACTCGAAACCGGCCCTCAGAAAAGCGAATTCCCATTCTTTGCATCTTGATTCTTGAACCCCCTGAGCAGCTTCTTGCATGCTCGTTCTAACCTTCACGGCCAAGGCAGCATCTACCAGCCCCAAAGCTTGTAAAAGCTGGCTTGCCAGCGATCCTCCACTCACAGAACCCAGCATCTCGAAGCATAGCGTAGACCCTGAGCGTAGTCGAAGGGGCAACGTCCAGAAATTCCCCATGCCCGCGGCAAAAAAGAAAAAGCTCACCCCCATGATGGAGCAATGGCATGTTCAACGTGCCAAACTGCCCGATGACACCCTGCTCTTTTTCCGCCTGGGAGACTTTTATGAGGTCTTTAATCAGGATGCAGAGGAAGGGTCACGTCTACTCGGGATTACCCTGACCCATCGGCATGGCATGCCCATGGCTGGCATCCCCTATCACGCAGCGGAGACTTACATCAATAAACTCCTCGCCGTAGGAAAAAAAGTGGCGATCTGCGACCAGGTCGAGGTCCCCCAAAGCGGAAAACTGGTCAAGCGTGAACTGACACGCATCCTCACGCCCGGCACGATTGTGGAAAGCCACCAGATCCGGGATGACGAAAACCACTACCTCCTCGCCCTCCATCTCACCCGGAGTGGAGTAGCCGCTGCCTGGTTGGATCTCTCGACCGGGCAGTTCGAGGCCGCTCACCAATCTTTCAATCAAGCCAGCCAGCTCCTCACCGTGTTTCATGGCCTGGACCCGAAAGAAGTTCTCATCCCCAAGGACTTTTGGAATGATCTGGAAAAAAAAGATGTGCCCAAACCCTTTGCCGATGGATTCTCCTTCTTCTCCGAAAACCGCCCCCTCACCACGCTGGACCGTTACCAATTTGATGATGAGTCCGGTTATACCCTGTTGCTGGAGACCCTCGGGGTTCTCAATCTCGAAGGGTTCGGGTTGTCCAAATCCTTTAAGGCTCTGGGCGCTGCCGGAGCCGCGGTCCACTACGCCGCGGAAACCTTGTGTGCCCAACCCCGCAACCTGGCCAGAATCCGGGAGTTCCACCTCGACAACACCTTATTAGTCGACCCCTCCACTCAACGAAACCTGGAGCTGTTTAAAAGTGCCTCCGGTTCCCGCCAGGGGTCCCTCCTTCACGCCCTGAACCATACGGTAACGGCAGCAGGTTCCCGATTACTGGAGTCGTGGATGGCTGCCCCAAGCCTCGACCTCCCCGAAATCAAACGCCGGCAATCCTGTGTCCGCGGATTTGTCAAAGAGCCCTCTATCACCGGCGAACTCCGGAATCGGCTCCGCTCCGTCCGGGACATCATTCGCATCCTCAGCCGATTGCAGAACCGGATCCGCAATCCGCGAGAGTTGGGTGGTATTCGTGACACTCTGCAGCAGTTGCCTGCCATCGCCCTTACACTCCAGGAATTCCGATCCGAGACCGTAAAAGATCTCTCCAGCAGTATCGATAATTTTGATACCTTATCCGACCTCCTTTCAAGTGCCCTGGAAGATGACCTTCCCTCCAACATCCAGGATGGTGGAGCAATTCGCTCAGGATACGATAAAGACCTGGCCCACTTCCGCAACCTCACTTCGGATAGTAAAAACTGGCTGGCCAATCTCGAAGCCGAGGAACAGGAGCGCACCGGGATAAAGAATCTAAAAATCAAATTTAATGGGGCCTTCGGGTATTTTATCGAGGTGACCAAATCCAATCTTCACCTCGTCCCCGAAAATTACACCCGCCGCCAAACTATGGTGAATGCGGAACGATTTGTCACAGATGAGCTCAAGCAGAAAGAAAGAGAAATCCTTTCTGCCGAAGAAAAAGGGCTCGCCCGGGAAGAACTGCTCTTCCGTGAACTGATCCAGAAGATCCTCAGCTTTGCTGGGCCCCTCCGGCAAACCGCCGAGGCCCTTGCCGAAATTGATTTATTCTCCGGTTGGGCTTCCCTGGCCCGGGATTGGGGCTATTGCGAGCCGTTAATCGATGAGGGCGGGGAAATTCACATCGAGCAGGGCCGCCACCCCGTAGTTGAACAAATGCTAAAGGAAGACCGGCTGGGGCTGGCCGGGACCCATGCCTTCATCCCGAACGATACCCAGTTGCAAGCCAATGATGAACAGATTGCGGTCATCACCGGACCTAACATGGCTGGTAAATCGACCTACATCCGTCAGGTTGCCCTGATCACTCTGATGGCCCACATGGGCTCCTGGGTCCCCGCACGCCAGTGCCGAATCGGATGGGTGGATCGCATCTTCTCCCGTGTCGGTGCCAGTGACGAGCTCGCCCGGGGCAACTCCACCTTCATGGTGGAAATGAATGAAACCGCCAACATCCTCAACAACACCTCCGACCGCTCACTGATCATTCTCGATGAAATTGGTCGCGGCACCAGCACCTATGATGGACTCAGCATTGCATGGTCGGTGGTCGAACACCTCCATGGTAAGGGAGATCGTGGTCCGCGCACTCTTTTTGCCACCCATTACCACGAGCTTACCCAGCTTTCCCGGATCCTCTCCAGAGTTCGGAATTACACAGTCGCAGTGAAAGAATGGAATGAGGAAATCATATTTGTTCGCCAGGTTGTCCCAGGGGCCGCGGACCGGTCATACGGCATCCATGTAGCCCAGCTCGCCGGCCTGCCCGATTCGGTGATTCAGCGCGCCAAAACCATCCTTGCCAAATTGGAAGCCGATGACAGTTCACACAATTTACTCAGAAAGCGGATGAAACAGAGAGCCTCTCGCAGTGAAGGAGACCCCGGGGATGATTTTGACGATCAATTGGAGCTTTTTTGAGCGGATCGCCAGGATAACTTGGCCAGGAAGACTCCCCCCTGCTTCAACGATTGAAGCGGATGCCGGTGGTGGTTCATGAAAAAAGCGATATATGTATCTTCTCCGTCCTGAATCACCTCCGGGGCCAGGCAGGGCCACCAGTCTTCAGGATAATCGAAAAAGGGAAACAGATTGGCTACGAGGGGGGCTCCCTCAAATCGGAGCGGATCCCGGGAGGCGGCAACCTGGGTTTGCTCAAACTTGAAGTACCATCCCTCGTGGAAGACGACGAAAGGACTTTCTGCGTTCACAAAATCCACCCGTGAATGTACAATGTCCCTCGGTCGGTCCGGAGTCCCCATCCCCACGATATGCGGCTCGCTCCAGGGCCCCTTCAGCGATTGAGCTGTCCTGGCTACCACGTCAGTAAATTGTCGAGGTCCAAGCGCTTTTCTATCCCGGTCGATTGTGGTATAATAAACGATCCAGTTGCCGTCCACCGCCCGGTTGTCGAGCACCATTAAATCCCGCCCGGCTTCACCGGTTTCAAACAACACGTAATTCCCCTGGTAGTCCTTGCCCTGCTCCCATTCGATTCCGTCCTCGCTGACCAGGAATTGGGCCGTATCGGCACTGTTATGGAACATGTAAAAGGTTCCATCATCGTCGCGAACCACATGCGGGGCAAACAGCACGCCCTCGGTGTATCCAGCCTCGGGCGAGGAATCTGCCGTTGTCCAGAGAACGCCCTTCTCCTCCCATAGAGGCTGCGATAGGGATGGCGACTCCCATCGGAATAAAAAGTGAGCCGTCCCGGGAAAACTCGTATGCCGGACAGCTGATACTAACTGCCACATGCCATCCGAGCTCTGGTAGATGGTAAAATCGGATACCTGCTGGTGGTAACGGAGGGTTTGCTCGCCCGGCTCAGGTTTATGGTTCCATGGACCGGCATCGTAGTCCTCGTCTGCAATTTGCCACCATGCAGAACTTACGACCGGAATCATCTCAGGGGCTTTGGCCAAGAGGAGGACATGGGCCATACAAATCAAAACAGTACAAAACAGGGGAGTGTTGCTCATAAGCTGCTGAGTTATTGAGAGTGAATGCTTTCTTCGGATTTCATCATGGCAAGCAATTTATCAAACCGCTTTGCGCGTATGTCCGGCTTCGTAGCTGTCTGAAGCCGAAAGTAAATCGCATATTGGTTCACCTTGTCTAAAGTTCCATAAAACTCCTCTGCTTGAGGATCCTGCTTCAGCGCCGCTAGAAAATCCCGGTGTTGCCGGAAAGTGGACTGTCCGGCATAAGCCCGTTTCCACCTCCCGTCCCGTTTGGCGGCTCGGACCTCCACCATACCCCGCTCTCGCATGCGCCCAGCCTTTTGCAGGTCCTTCACTTTCTGAGTATTGATTTTAGACCACATGCTTTTTGGCCTCCTCGGAGTGAACCTTTGAATATAATACTGGGTATCCCAGGTCTTTGTCTGGCCATCAATCCATCCAAAACACAATCCGCACTCTACAATTTCCATGTAGGTGGGTGAACCGCCCCCGGCACCTTTTTTGGCTATCTTAATCCAAACGCCCTCGTGGGTATGACAATGACTGGCTAGCCAGGTCTCCAGATCGGTGACGCTGTCCACGTGTAACACGGGGAGATCAAGCTCCTTGGTCATGGCAGAATCTTGCTGACCGACAGCTCAACCGTCAAAACGATGCCCTCGTCCGTTGAGCCCGGCTCCCAGCAAGGTCAGGTTGAGACGCAAAAACGCCGGCTAAAGGTCCCGGAGCGCTTCCATTGGTGTGATGCGCGATGCCTTCAAAGCGGGAAGCAGTACAGCCATTAGACCCGCGACCATGATAATAATAAACGGAATCAGATAGAGCATGGGATTCCACATGCTGGAAAACCCAAAGGCGCTTTGCAGGGCCTGGGTTATCCCCATTCCCAGAAGCAGACCAAGCCCTAAGCCGATCAGGATTTGCAGCATGCCTTGCGAGAGCACGCGACTTAAAATGCTGCTTCCACTGGCTCCCAGTGCGATCCGTATACCAAATTCCCGGGTGCGTTGCTGGGTAGAAAAGGATATCACACCGTAGATCCCGATGGCGGCGAGCAAAAGCGCGACCACTCCCGTTACCGCAAAAATCTGGGTCATCGTATTCAGGCCCCGCTGGTTTTCCTCCATTTGGGCCTGAACTGTCTTCGGATTTCCAAAAACGATAGCGGGATTCACCTCCTGCACGATTTTGGATACCACGGGAATTAATGCCGCCGGGTCGGCCGTGGTCTTTAAAAAAACCGTTCGATTCCGCTCGGCAGTCTGGGAAGACGGCCGATAAATATGCGGGTAGCCATAGGGAAGATCCCCGTAGGCATCCGTATCGATATCCGGGATGACTCCGACAATTCGATTCCATGGCATGTCTGAGCGCCAGCTATCCCGTATCCGTTTTCCGATCGGGCTTTCACCTGGCCAGAACTGCTCAGCCATCGACTGATTAATCACAATGATCTCTTCCCGGTCCGGGTCATCCGGGTCGAGCAGCGTATCCGTTTTCAGGAATCCACGGCCTTGAATAATCGGGATCCCCAACGCCTCAAAGTAATCCGGGGATACCGTCTCATTCATCACATTATCATACTCACTGGGATCCGCGTATTCCTTACCTTCAATGATCATTCGGCTCCGCCAGGGGTAGACCATGGCAAAAGCGGAGGTTGATCCCGAGGCCTCTACTCCGGGCAGGGCTTCCAGCCGTTCATCCAGTAACTCATAGAAGCCATTGACATCCTCCAATTCGGCAATCGTCTGCTCACTGATGGAGATGTATCCCTGCAAGACCTGTTTCGGCTCAAACGGCACCTTGATTTCACCGAGCTGTAAGGTCGTCTGAATCATAAAGAAGGCCCCAATGATGGCTCCGTACGACATGGCTATTTGCAGAACGATAAGGATCTTCGTAAAACGCTGCGATTTCCCACCCGAGCTACTCCTGCTCTCATCATTGAGCACACTTCGGATGTCGGGGCGTGAGGCCTGAAATGCCGGATAGAGACCGGAGATGATCGAGGCCATGAGAACCACCACGCTTACGACGAGAAATACATGGGGAGAAAACTCGAAAGTCATCCAGTATGGAATCTCAAGGGCATGGAGCTGATGAACGACCAGCTCCGTGGAATACCCCGCAAGCAGGAGGCCGAGCAGCCCTCCCAATACGGCAATGACCAGGCTCTCCGTGAGAATCTGGAAAACTAAACGCCCTCGGGAAGCTCCTACTGCACTACGTATGGCCAACTCTTTGGATCGGGACACCGACTTAGCCAAAAGCAAGTTGGCCACGTTCGCACAGGCGATAAACAAGACCAGGATAACCGACACCATCATACTCCACATAATGGCCTTTGCCCCTTCGACATATTGGTCCGTGAACGTCCGCAATCGCATCCGTGTATACAAGGCGTTGGTTTCGGGATATTCGTTTGCTATGTTCTGGGCGATAGTAGCCAGTTGGGCCAGGGCCATACCCTCACTCACCTCATCTTTCAGGTATCCATAAACCCATACTTGGGGGTCATCTCCCTTCTTTTGCGCTTTGGAATCCTCCGTGTAGGGAACCCATGCGTCGTGGAGCACCGGAAAATGGAAGCCTTTCGGCATAATCCCAATCAGGGTGTAGGCCTCATTATTGATCCATAAAGGTTGGCCGATCAGGCTTTCATCTCCCTCCAGGTGACGCTCCCAGTAATCATGCCCAATGAGGACCACGGGCTCGGCCCCCGGCTTGTCTTCCCCTTCGGTAAATCCGCGCCCCAATACCGGTTCAACTCCCAAGACCTCGGTCAGGTTTGCGGAGGAACGAACAAAACTGAGAGGGATCACGTTATCATCTTTTTTCCGCAGATTGCCCCCCGCGTAAGTAAAAAATCCCAAGTGGTTGAACACATCCTGCTCATCTCGAATGATCTCATAGTCCTGGATCCGGATAAACCGGTGCATGTTCTCATTGGGAATTTCCCAATCCAATACTTTCAGCTCCTCTCCAGGGCGGTAGCTGACCCCCTTTAACACCACCCCGTACAGAATGATATACATCGTGGTGACAAGGGCAATTCCCAGGGCAAGGGCCGCCACAGACATGATGGAAAAGCCAGGGAAACGCTTCAGCAGCCGAAGCGTGTGTTTCAGATCAATCCAAATAGAGTTATGATTCATGGGAGTCAGGGAGGTTAGGTGTGGCCCCGGCCATGAATATTCCTCTCAACAGAGGTAAACTAAAGAAGCTGTAGGATTAGATTCAAACAAGCGTTTAAAATCAAGGGTTTTATGCAAAGCCATGCTTTTTCCTCTGGCAGTCGCCTATTCAAAACCACAAGGCATTAAGTAACAGGGCGTTGCGCAAACAGGCACCATTGATCATTGAATCCATCGGTCAGTCCGCCCCGCTCGTCAAAAAGGACAAATTTTGCCATGATCTGCCGAATTTCGGGCTCTGGGTACACCGTCCTGAAGGCGCTCGCGGTCACCGCGTTAGGGGGAGAGCGAAACCAGCTCGAGAAGAAGCGGCCACCGGGTTTTAACACTCTGAAAATCTCATCCACATAGCGCTGGGCGACAGATAGCGTCTCCAGATGGGAGAAGAGGGACATACAGAGGACGGCATCAACCGTTTGAGATTTAACAGGAAGTCGCAAAGCTGCGGGGTCCAGTTTCCCCTTGGGATTATACTGTTCGTTTTTCCAGTCCACCCACTTAAATGAAAAGCGTTTGTCTTTACCCAACGCAGCCTTGGAAAACTGAATGGACGCCTGGATGGGATCCAGGCCTATGTACTTCCCGATTGGATACGCCTGCAATCCAAGCCCCATCCGCGCATTCCCGGAGCCGATATCGAGGACAAAATTCCCCTCCTGGATGACCCCCTTTTGCAGGAGTTCGTGGGTCTCATTGTAGGTCTGCTCGTAGGCATTCCGAATCGCTTCGTCATCTTTGAAGTGATGGCCAAAATCCAGCTCACGGTGGACGGCCTGCCAGGATTCGAGTGAAATGTAATCAGGTGATACCTCCATTATCCAATAGCACGATGTTGCGTGTTCTCATCCTTTCGTGGATCCGGGGGCTGCGTCAACCGAAGCTTTGGCATAACTTGGTCCCCGGGGTGGGACTTGAACCCACACGCCCTTGCGGGCAAAAGATTTTAAGTCTTCAGCGTCTGCCAATTCCGCCACCCGGGGACTCAAATTTAAAGACGAAAACGTGGGCTCCTTTCACCATCGTGGCAAGTAATTTGTTCAATCCTGGCAAGGGCCAAGCCCCATCTGGACGGATCAACCTTAGCACCTACTTCATATCCTTAACCGAATCCCCAATCATCAATCGAGGTTCAACCATAACATTCAGGGAGGGATGAAAACCTGGATTGTCGAGGCGCCACAGAAGCTGATCTACCGCACGCTGGCCCATAAGCTCAGCCCCTATATTGACGGAAGTCAGAGAGAGGCCCAGCGGCTCGATTAATTTGCGCTCGTAATTGCACGAGACGATGCTGATGTCCTCCCCGACCCGGATACCGCGTCGTTCCAGAATTTTGTAGGTTTGAGCCACGACATAGTCGCTCCCGATAAACCAACCGGTGGGTCGAACATCCTCCGGGGTCGTTTCCCATTCAGCCACGAAGGGCTCCAGATCTTTCACCAGGTCAATGTTGGGTCGGGGCAACTGGATTTTCCAGCTGGAGGAAACGCCTTCGTAGACTGCGACGTTCAGACCGTATTTGGAAGATTCAGCCAGGAAATGAGTCTTTAATCGCTCCTGCACCGTGCTACCCGGACGTATATTGAAAAACCCGATGCGCTGGTGACCCAGCGCCGAAAAATGTCGTAGCACCAAATTACACGTCTGGGCAGGATCATATGTAATAATATCTCCCTGCCAGCCAGGAGGCTTCGCGAAAAGCCAGACGGAAGGATAACGATGGATACTGTCAATGAATGAATTCTCGCTGGCCTTCGGCAGGTCTCCCCCAAATGGCCCCCGGAGAATGAGCCCATCCACTCCTCCTTCATTTATGAACGCAGGAACGTGGTCCAGCTCGGGAACATTGGCCATTTGCATACTCCGACCGAACCGGGCCAGTTGATGCTCAATGCCCTTAAAAGCCTCAGAGGTGACCGGTTGGTCCACAAAAACCTGATCCAACCCAAAAATGACCACACCTACGCTACCTTTCCGCTCCGGGTCTCCCAGATCATCGTGCTGGCTCGCACGGCGCTTTCGCAACCGCACGTAATTGAGGCGCTTGGCGGCTTCCAATACCCTTAACCGCGCTTCCTGATTTACGCTGGGATGATTATTTAAAACTCGGGAAGCCGTGCCTAATGCCACACCGGCCTCCTTAGCCACATCGGTAATCGTAACCTTTGGATCCATTGACTGTACTTTAAGGAATTATTACCGAACACCGTCTCTTAGTTGATGAATTTTCCTCACCCATGCAATGGCTTATTTCGTCAATTTTGCACATTTTCACCTGCCTGGCTCAAGCTGAGCAGGAGTCTCACCTGAAGCGTTATTCAGGGAAATTGTCGCGTTGGTTATCAGCGCAATTCCGTGCCAGGGAATCGCTGAATACCCCCTCACCCGGGGATCTCGCTGACCTCTTCCTCGTAAATGATATCCATTAACTCGTGAGGTTCATTGGCCAGGTACGTCGGATTGAAACACTTCAAAGCCTCGGCGTTATTATACCCCCAGGTGCAGGCAACGACCGGAACATTCGCCCGGTTTGATGCCTTTACATCTCGAGTCTCATCGCCGATGTAAAGGGTTTCGTGAGGGAGCAAAGAGAAGGTCTTCAGAATCGCTCGCAGGTGTTTATGCTTCCCCGTGAGCTTGCGCACCGAGCTGACAAACTCGAAGACATCCAAGCCATGGGCTTGCAGAAAGATATCTACGTTTTCAGCCGTATTGGAGGTAAGGATCCCCATACGCCAACCGTCATCTTTCAGGCGGAACAGGGTTTGATCCATCCCCGGAATGACCTGAACATTTTTGATGTTCGCCCGCAGCATGCGCTTCCCCTTGGACAAGATACGGGGCACCTTTCGCTTCGGTATCTCTAAAAAGCGGATGAACTCAGCCAATGTCATCCCCTTGGCTTTCTCCAGGTCCTCCTTTTTCAAGGAATGGAATTTGTAATATGCTGCCAACTCATTCAACACTTTGCGGCCCTCTTCCAGGGTGTCCGCAATGGTGCCATCGAAGTCAAAAATGAGAAGTTTACGAGCCATAGGGATAAAAGAATCGTGCGACCTTATCGCGAAAGCCTCAGCTAGGCAAATAGAATGCACCCGGCCTATTCTGCCTCGGAAAACTCAATCAGGGAATGCACCTGGCATCCGGGCTCCATTTTCAATCTTGCACTGCCTCCCAATTCAGGAAGATCAATCACCGCTGAGAGGATGATATCGTCGACTCCCAGACGTCGAAAGAGTCGGCAGGCCGCCTGCAAGGTTCCCCCCGTAGCAATCAGATCATCGATGAGCAGTAAACACCCCGGGGACTTTACTGTGTCCTGATGCACCTCGATCGTGGCTTCTCCATACTCTAAGGTATAGGACTCTTCGATCGTTTTATAGGGAAGTTTTCCTTTTTTTCGAACGAGGGCAAGGGGCAAGCCGGTGACATAGGCCACCGCTCCACCTAAGATAAAACCACGGGCATCCACTCCGGCGATAAGGGTACAGTCATGGTTTCGGGCCTGATCTACCATATGGTCAATGATGGTTTTGAAGCAGGCTGGAGTTTCAAAAAGCGGGGTTACATCGCGGAAATTGACCCCGGATTCAGGCCAATCGCGAACGGTTCTAACGTGAGATTTCAGTTCAGATAAATGCATAGGAGGAGAGAAAACGCTTCCTCATTGAAACGTTAGCCGCCAAGCTCGCGATGAAAAAGTGAAATGTCCTTTGTCAAATCCATCATTTTCTTTCAGGTTAACTAAGTGTCCGCATCCATTCTTATTGTAAAAACCGGCACGGCCCTCCCGGCTATGCTCGACCAAATGGGGGACTTCCACCACTGGTTCCAAACGGCACTTGAATCGTTTCCCCGCCCGCTGGACTACGAGATGGTGGAAGCCTTCAATTATGAGCCCCTGCCAAACCCAGAAGAGGTGGACGGGATTATCATCACCGGATCTCCCGTTATGTTGACCGACCACGAACCCTGGATGGAACACCTTGCCCAATGGACCCGCGAGGCCGTCGCCGCCGAGATCCCACTCCTTGGGGTATGCTTCGGGCACCAGGTGTTGGGCTATGCCATGGGTGGAAGAGTCACGGATAATCCAAACGGTCGTGAGGTGGGAACAGTAACCGTCCATTTTCTCCCCGAAGCCAGCGCGGATCCCCTCTTCTCAGCCCTGCCCGTCAGGTTTGACGTCCAGGCCACGCATGTGCAGTCCGTCGTCACCCTCCCCCCCAAAGCGACCCGCATCGGCTACAATGGCATGGATGATCATCATGCTTTTGCCGTGGGCAAGGTGGCCTGGGGGGTGCAATTCCACCCGGAGTTTACCGCGGACAGCCTGAAGTATTACATTCGCGAACGCGCCCGGATTTTGGAGGAAGAAGGTTTCGATCCCATTCAATTGGAGGAGGATACCGTCGACACCCCACACGGGAGGGTCCTTCTGGAACGATTTGCAACCATCGTCTATCAGCGGACACTGTCCGGCAGCGCAAATACGGATGTTTCCCTCTCAACTCAGCGGTCCTGAACGAAGCATCGTCAGTCGTAGGGCCCCCCACTTGCAGGGTGGCCGAGTTGCAAGCAACAGGCCCGACCTCAAGAAGCGGTTTTATTTCTGAATCCAACTTCGCTGATAACGCACGAGTTTGGCAGAACACGCTAACTGCCCGGGTAATATAGCCGGTGGAGACGTTCAGGCCTCACCCCGCAGTAGAAACTGGTAACAATAAAGACGTTGAGGAGCTGCTGACGCACCGGTCCCCGCTTGATAAATCGACGGGCGGAAGTGACCACCGGATCCTTTATCTTTTTCCAACTCCCCAAACGGCGCATCCGACTCTGAAACTCCACATCCTCGCAGATCGGATAATCACGATATCCACCAACCGAATCGAATAAACACTTCCTGAGAAAAAACGCCTGATCTCCATAGGTGGCCAGGGGAAGATTCCAACCACTCATCCACCCATAAAGCCTCAGGATCGGTGAGGTGGGTTCAAACCTCAGTTGAAAGGATCCGGCGACATTCGACCGGTCCTCGAGACCCTGTTCGATATGGTGAAATGCTGCTTTAGGGAGACGGGTATCCGCGTGAAGAAATATCAGATATTCGCCCATGGCCTCCCGGGCTCCTACATTCATTTGAACCGCACGCCCGGGTTTGGATTGCAGCCACTTTGCTTTCGGAAACCGCAAGACCCGGCTTCGGGTCAGGTCCTCGCTCCCACCATCCACCACGATGATCTCTAGATCCGCTCCCAACTGGTCTAAGGCCTCCAGGCAATCAGTAATATGGTCCTCCTCATTTAAAGTAGGGATGATCACGCTGAATTGAGGGCTCGCCTGATCCCTGTTGGATCGTGGGGCTATCATGTGGTCGGCACCTTGGTTTGCATGTGGTTTCGCAGCGATATCAACACCTCAGGTAAATTCTTTTTCAAAACGCGCCGAACCAGCCACTGAGGAACAAAAAAGCCGGGATCGAGATATACGGAATAGACAATAAAGGTCCCTTTGGAAGCGGCATCCGGAACAAGTAGCCAACGTCCCTCCATCGCTTTTAAATCCCCCGATATCCGGCTGAATCGCATCGAGTGATAAGGCTCGTACCAGGTCCTGAAAATGTACTCGGCATCCGGAAAAATGACACTGTAATCCACCTTATGCCGGCGGGTATCTAGATCTTCTCCGGTTTCCAAAACCTCACATTCCTCAAGTCCCGGAACAAAATATAGGGCCTCCTCGCAACTCACCATGACCTCCCATATGGATCTGGCTTCATTCGGTAGCCAAATCGAAGCCCAGATATTACCCTGGTGCTCCCCCGCTAGCGATTCCGTCGTGACAAACACCTCCCCCGCTCGCAGAGATTCCAACTCAGGTTTTAATAGCGGGGGTAATGCCGCTTCTCCCCAAACCGGGTGACTCCAGAGAATCCATAAGAGAAGCAGAGCTGGTTTTCTTTTCATTTCCACGGAATTTTTGACGAAATCAGTTATCATAAGGGATACCAGCCTATTATTTTTATTCCCGTATAATGCTAACTAAGTGAGATCAGTCTTTAAACGCTTTCTTTACTCCGCGTGGCTGTGGGACGCCGATAGGAAGGTGAACAAACTCTCCCCTCACCTGGATCCCGGTTGGTCTTGCCTCGAAATCGGGATGGGGCCCGGATCCCTGTCAGAGAAATTACAAGCTCAGCCAGTCCGCGTAACCGGGCTGGATTTAGATGACAAGCGGTGGTTTCCTCAGCGGGTTTCCGCCCCAGTTATTGGGGATGGAGCCAGGCTCCCCTACCACGATCAGTGCTTTGATCTCAGTCTCCTCTTCACTGTGCTGCACCATTGCCCGGATCCGCTGCAGGTCCTGGCCGAAGCATACCGGGTATCCGCTTATGTCGCCATTATAGAAGATATCCTGCCTCAATCTCCACTGCTCCAGAGGGCTCTCTACGCCGCTGACAGCTTAGCCAACTGGCAATTCAAGGGACACCCGCATTCCAATCGGAATCACGAGTCCTGGGAGGCAGCTTTCCACGCGACTGGACTCCGGATCCTCCACACCGAAGCCTGGTGGCTGGGCCCTTTCCAACAACGCTTTTACTTTCTAGGAAAGTATGGTGTCAATCCGGGCGATCAGGTCCTCAATGGAGGCGTCTTTTGAAATCATCATCTTTCCCCCCACGATACCGCCACGCTCATTCACCAAATCTTTGGTGAGGAAGGAAGTAATAAAAAGAAACGGTACCTCCTTTTGCTGATCGAGGGATTGAATGGCGTTAAAAACATCTCCGCCATCCATATCCGGCATATCGATATCGCAAAGAATCAAATCGGGTTTAAAACTGGCCGCCAGTATCTCGGCATCCCGGCCATCATTTGTCGTTCGTACCTCAAACCGACCCAACTCACCCAATTTGATTTCGAGAAAGTCTGTGACTGTCGTGTCATCGTCAACGACGAGAATTTTAGTAGGATTCGACATGTGTAGTAATTAAATCAAGAATTCGGCTCAATAAAGGTGACCTGGGACCCTTTAATGATGCGGTTCAATTGCTGTAGTCCACTAAAAAGCGTGGTTTCTGCAATCAAATTTGCTCCTTTTTCCAGGCGTCCTGCGATTTCCCCCGCCTGGTAATAACCATACATTTTTAAGCTCCCTTTGAGGCGGTGGGTCAATTCTCTGACACGCTCCCGGTCTCCCTCTTTGAGGGCCATTTCGATTTCTGTGATTGTCTTTAGCCAGGTTTCCCGGGTTCGCGGAAGGATCTCTTCCAGATCTTTGGTCACTGCGATAGGGTCCGGAGAAGGAGAAAGCAGCCCACCGGTTAGCAGTCGATTTACCCGATTTAGAAAATCCTTCCCTTTTATCGGCTTAGAAAGGATGGCATCATAACCGGATTCCAGACTCTGTTGAATGACATCATCGTCTACCGAGGCGGATAATCCCAAAATATAGGCGGGCTCTTTATCCGGTCGGTGACTCCGTTCCCACGCCCGCATTTTCTCTGCAGCCTCGTGCCCATTGCTCAGTGGCATGTTTATATCCATCACTACCAGGGGCCAGTCTGCTTCCTGAAACCGCTCAAAGGCACTGATCCCGTTATTGGCGTGACCCACTTGCTTCACAAAATTGGGCAAGTGTTTACTTAGATAAAGTCGGGTACCCTCGTCGTCATCTACCAATAAAACCGAGTCGAATTCGACCTCCTCTCCATTAGCAGGGTCGCCCTCACTTAGGTTCCGAACACCGAGGGAAGCATTCAAATGGAGCTTGCTCAGCCGTTCAGCGATCGGGAGAACCACTAAAACCGTGGTGAAATCAGGTTCGCCTGTGTCCAGATGGATATCCCCTCCCTGAGTTTTTGCCATCAGGAGCGCCGAATAAGTCCCCAAACCTGTGCCGTGCTGTTTTCCCACGGTTGAATATTTTTCAAAGAAACGCTCCCGGATGATACCGGGAACCTCCCCCTCATTTCTTAAGCTCACCTGGATTTGGCTACCCACTCTTACCTCAATGAGGACAAGTCCGCCGGGAGGTGAGGCTTCAATCGCATTTTTCAATAAATTCGAAAACAGGCTGTAGCAGAGAAATTCGTCGCCCAGGGCCAGGCAATTCACCTCTCCATTCTGACATCCCTCACATGCTTTAATCTCCAACTGAATGCCTAAGGGGTTTGCCAGAGCCTGGTATTCCTTCATCAGGCGAATGAGGAGCTCGTTGAGATCTACCGGCTTGGGGTTAAAGCGATAACTCCCCCGCTCCATTTTCATTAAGTCAAACGAAGCATTGACCATGTCCAGCATACGAAAACTGCTGTCGAGCAGGATTTGGGCATACTCGAGGTGCTCTCCCTCCAGTCCAGCCTTCTGATGAAGGATCTCCGCAAAACCGATAATGGTAGTTAGCGGCCCTTTCAAATCATGGCGCATGATACGATCTACATCCTCCTGTAACTGAGCCGCCTTAACCAATTGCTGGTTCTGCTCCTTCAACTGCCGTTGCACGGACCTCAATTCCAGGTGGGTGTGAATTCGGGCAAGCACCTCCTCCGCCTGGAAGGGCTTGGAAATATAATCCACCGCACCGGCCTCAAACCCCCTTACCTTGTCCTGAACCCGATCCAGGGCACTCAGAAAAAGGATGGGGACTTCTTGAGTTTCACTGTGCGACTTTAATGCCCGGCAAACTCCATAGCCATCCAACCCTGGCATCATGATATCCAGCAGAATAAGATCGGGGACCTGCTTGCGGGCGGCGCGCACTGCAATTTCACCACTCAATGCCGGACGGACCGTAAAGCCCTCCCCCTTCAACAAATCCCGCAATACGGTAATGTTCTCCGGCTTATCATCGACTACAAGTATGTTCGCTCCCATCGCTAAATCAATTGTCGGTCATTCGGTTTCAGCTTGTTCAATCAATGCAGGCAATAAATCTATGCGATAGCCTTCCAGCAAATCCGCCAGGTAACTCATAAATTCCTCTGAAAGATCAATTTCCGTAGTTTCCATCCAACTTAAAACCGCGTCCATATCCGCCGCTTCGCTCGCCTGAAACAGGGCTTTTAGCCGTTCCTGCGGTAAGGATCGTAATTCCGTCACAAAACCCTCCTGCCCATATACCGGTTCTCCCAAATCTGCCGACTCGTCGGCAGGTGCCTCCGCTTCCCGGGCAAAAACGACATCCAGATTGCGTTCCAGGGCCTCGAATATCTCAATTTCTTTAAAGGGCTTGGCGACAAAGTCATCACACCCCGCCGCATAGACCCCTTCTCGCTTTGCCATAAGGTTACTCGCCGTAATGGCTACGATACGGACGCGAATCTGTTGCGCTTCGGCCAGTTTCCGAATCTGCCGAGTGGCCTCATAGCCATCCATCACGGGCATTCGCATATCCATCCAAATCAAGTCCGGTTGCTCCCTCTCCCAAACCTGGATAGCTTCCTTCCCGTTTTCAGCTTCGGTCACCTCAAAATCAAAATCGCGCAGGAGCTGGGTTAACACATGGCGATTGGTTGCAACGTCATCCACCACCAATAGCTTGTATCTCTTTTTTCTCGAGGCTACCCCAACCACACGTGACCGCTTCCGGTTGGTTTCGCTGGCGGTTCCTTTCGCCACCTGCATGGCAATTTCGATGAAGAACGTCGACCCCTTGCCCACCTTCGTTCCCACATCGATCTGGCCCCCTAACAAGAGCACCAACCGCTCACTCAGGGCCAGACCCAGGCCGGTTCCCTCCCGGGCCGCCTTTCCCGATGTGGTTTGAGTAAAAGTGCTGAATAAATCCCCAATTTCTTCGTCGGCAATACCAGGTCCTGTGTCTTCCACCTCAAAGAGAATCACAACGGTCTCACCGACCTTGGGCTCCCCTCCCTTTGTATCGGATTTGAGTCGGGCGCGAAGGGTAACGTGCCCCCGTTCCGTGAACTTGATGGCGTTCCCCAGTAAATTAATCAGGATTTGCCGAACTTTCAGGCCATCGGTAAAAACAAAGTGCGGTAGCGTATTCTCGACCTCTAATCTTAATTCCAATCCCCGCTTCGCTGCCCTCAGCGAAAACATCTCCCGAAGATCGGTCAACATCTGACGAAGGTCAAAAACACTCGATTCGACCGACAAACGCCCAGCTTCAATTTTCGACATGTCCAGGATTTGATTGATCAGGTCGAGCAAATGTTCGCCGCTTCGATTGATCGCTCCCAGGTGATCGCGATCTACCTCAGACAGCGTTTTGCTCCGCGTCATCAGCTGGGAAAACCCTAAAATCGCATTTAGGGGCGTTCGCAGTTCATGGCTCATATTCGCCAGGAACTCGGTCTTCGCCTGACCCATTGCTTCCGCTCGCCGACGAGCTACTTCCATCTGCTTTGCCCGGTCAGCTAACAGTGCCGCGTTCTCCACCGTTTCCCAATACAGATTATAGCCTTGGGTTCCAAACACCCTCAAATAAAGGATTAAAATAAGGAACAGAATGCCCATCGTGATGGAGGTCGAGTCCTGCAAGAGGATCAGGGCCGTCGCCACCGGGATAATGGAAGTCAGGGTAAAAGACCGGTAGAGATAAACATGAGTCTGCAACGTACTGCGCGCCGCGGCGGCGAAAGTGCCGGTAGTGGTGGAAAAGAGAAAGGTCGCCCAGGATAATTCTGTGAGATATATCGCAAACGACCCCCCCACCGAAAAGCTTACCGCCAGGCCGAGGATAGTGAGCCGAGTCGCCCGATACCACCGCTCAGGATCTGGAAAAAACAACTTATCGAATCGCACCGCCAGGTAGGTGCGCACGGTTCCAAAAGCTATCAGCAAAAGGGTGACGACAATGGAAAGCGCCGGAAGATCTCGAAATAAACCTGAACTCCAACAAGCGGGCACCCAAACGATCAGATAGGTGAAATTACCCTGCATCCCATTTTTCGCCAGGTCTCGGCAGGCCGTCGGATGAAGATATCGTTCCGACAATGGAATTTTGTATTCCGATGGATCAAAAGATGAGCGCTGGGCGCCATCTTTTTCGAGGTTTAGCTCCGAGACATTGTAAACCATTAGACCAGCCAATAAAAGGATTCAGCCGGAAAAAGAAAGGAATAAAACACGGGGCTCTCGCCCCTGTCAGGCGAGAGGACTGTCAGGGCCGGACGGGTTGAAGGGCCCAATCAGGCTCAAATATTGAAACCGGGCTGGAATCAGGCCTTCCGGGGCATGTGTACCACCGTGATCAGGTCCTCCTCCGGCACCAATTCCGGGTCGTTCTCGTAAATTTCAAACGGGCTCGGCTGCTTCGATTTGCTAAACAGCTTGGCTCTCTGGTGCATCATACCCGCTGACCAGGCATTCCCCAGGTGTCGGTAAGGCCCCTGGTGTCGTATGGAATAAACGGGTACATCGGGCAGGGTTTCTCCAATAAAACCAGAAGGCAGATCGCTCGGGATCGAGTCGACCGCAAAACCCGAAATATAGGTGCAAGTCCCTTTGCCGATATCCCACTTCGGATAAAAGGACACCGCAGGGCCCGCCCGTGGGATCCCGTGCTCCTTCATCCAATTGTCCACCGCTTTGAGATCGCTAGACATCGATTCTCCGATCTCCGCCATAGAGGCGGTCGTCCGGATTCCCACGTAAGAAAACCCTTTCACCTCACCCTTCCCCACAAACTTGAGATGCGTCCCCCGGTCTCCGGTCTCAACCAGGTCTTTTAACTGGTTCAGCCCCCGATCATAGTCCATACCCACCCAATTCGCCATCATCTTGGCCATGAAGAACATAAACCAGGGAAGATTACCGACCATGGTCCACCGCACCTTCACTCCACCTTCAACCTCCGTGAGCTCAAAGGCGGTGGTATTTTCCGTCTCGAATGGTTTGAAAAACAGTAACTTCATATCCAACCGGTGTGGAGCAGCTTCCCCCACAATTTCGATCCGGCCACTACCGATGATCTCCCCATCCCAGTCATAACTCCTTCCGTCTTCCGCATAGGTGAGCTTGCAATCCGGTTCCGCAATAACCCAGGGCGACCAATTCACCCACTGGGTTAAATCTCTCAAGGTGCCATAGACTTGCTCGGGAGATGCTTTTATTTCAATTGACCGATCAACAGGAAACTGGGGCATAAGGGGGGACCTTTCCATTAGAACATTCACCATATATTCAGAACGCTCGAGGGGTTAAACGAGAGCGGGAATCTACCATTCCCCAGGCCCAAATACCAGATTTTCCTCACAAAGATGTTAATCTGAACTTGGTGAGGAAGCCCCGCCACCGAAATCCGGATCCATAGCTCGCAACCCAGACCCGGCACCCTGCCACCCCAGCGTTCATTCCTCGCTCAGCTCTTACACGGTGCCGACCACTGGCCAGTGAAACCAGATCACCAATCGATCCCCCTGCAATTGAGAACCGATGTATCCCTGGTCTTCCGCCACGAGTAAATCCGGCAACCCATAAGCATGGGCAACGGCCTCTCCGACAAAGCTTAGATCCGCTTCCGTAAACGGGGCCCCTTCCGGCTCATATTCATGTTCGAACAGGCTCAACCCGCTTTCGCGGAATCCACGGACCTTGGATTGGTCATCCCGCGACAGGTTCATGGCAAACACCCAGCGAAGGGACTGTCCGTCATCCAGCTTGGCCACGGTAACCCCCAATTGACCATCCACGGCATGTTCAACCGCAAAATTGGTCAGCTGGTAGAAGACCCGGTCGATCTCTGCAAACTCGATACAGCGTTCAGCCACAACTCCATCGTAAAGATTATTGAAATTGACATGTACGGCATCCCCAAAGGCACGGTAGGTGGATGACTCCCATTTTTCCAGGAGGAGATCCATCGAATGGTGAATCACGGCCTCATCCCTTGCCCTCCGTTCCACATCAATATCCTGAACGAAACTTCGAATGGACTTCAGGTGATCGCGGATCAGGTAAAACAGATTCTGGACATATTCGGGCTCAAGCCCTCCGGATCTGATCAACATCATATAATACGCAATCGAGGTGAAAGCCCCCGAGGATAACCGCCGCAAGATGCGCACCTTCTGCCCATCCCGTTCGTCCTCAGCCTCCCGAATCAGATCCTGGAGTTGTTCCGATAAGTGGAGCACCTGATTCTGCCGGACAAAATGGACCAACTTCCAGGTGCGCTCCCCTCGCTCTTCCTCGCTTAAGTCAGACCACCCGTTGAGGAGACTGAACAACTCCAGGTGCAATTCGTAATGGCTCGTCAACACCGCCTGCTCATCATCGCTAAAGTCCGAAACCGAGACGGTGAACGAACCGCCACGGTATCGTTCATCACGAAAATTGTTGAGGGTGGAGGGAGCCAGATTGCTTACTTCTGAAGGGTCAAGCAGGAGGGGAGACATGGGTGTATTATAGGATAACCTTATTTTGGACGAAGAGGATATTTAGCGTTCTTCTCCTAAGTGGAGATCTCTACAGAATCAAGTTCCAGTTTTCGTTCCACGTGGACGACCACATCCATGGTCCGATTCGGGCTCCCCCGGTATGTGCCCTGAATTGGCCTGACATCATTGTAGTCCCTTCCGATACCGACTTTTACATACCGCTCGTCCACCAGCCGATTGTGGGTCGGATCCAGGCCCACCCAGCCAAAGCCGGGAACAAAAGTTTCCACCCAGGCATGCGACGCCCCCGCCGCCTCATTGTGTTCCGATTCCGGGGCCCAGAAATAGCCACTCACATAGCGGGCCGGGATATGAATCGCTCGCAGCAGCCCGATCATGATGTGGGCGTAGTCCTGACAGACCCCACGACGCAGGGCAAAAGCCTGCACCATGGGGGTGAACACCGTGGTCGCGTCCTTATCATACTTGAGCTCCTGGTAAACCCACTCCATGACGCCGAGCACACAGTCCCACAAATCATCTCGGGTTTCTGATACATCAATCGCAACCCGCCATACCTCCGGCGAAACATCGATCGATGCGCTGTTGACCAGAAACTCATAATAATCGTCGTAGGCGGCCTCCTCTGGCAAACGTTTCCAGGAGAGCCCCACGGGGCCCTCCGGCAATGGATCAATTTTGAAAGTGCGGACCTCCGAAATCGCCCGAATCGACAATTCCCGGTGCTCGTGGCTCACTTCAAATACGTTTACCGCGTTCTGGTAGAAATCACGGTATTCCGAATAAGCGACCCAGGGATCAATATAGAGTTGAAAGGAATCGCAGATCTGCCGCACATCCCCCACTGGCCGCATGCGGACTTCATTCACGCTATCAATGGCGTCCGTCTCGTAGGAATAATGAGTGGTATGGGTGACTCGAAGCTTCATCGGTCCGGCTTGGCACGTTGTCGGAATTGAAGACGCAAATGAATATGAAACATGGGCTCCCCCGATACACGGGGAACGTCATCCCCTACTAAGGGATACATCAGGCAGGACCGGACTGCCGGAGCAGCCAGTATTGGGTCGATTGAGCGTATCGATTTCAGAATGCATTTAGATGAACGGTTCCTTACAGCTTCCGCAACATGGAAGCTCCCGATTTATTGCTGCTATTGTTGTTGCTGGATTTCGGAGTTAAGGTCAATCGTCGGCAAAAACATGTATTCCTGAAAGATAGACGTTGAAATGGCATCCAGCCTCACGGTCGCCTCTACCAGGAATTCATGGAGCCCCTGGTTAATGATGTCATCAATTGTGCTATAGGACAGGTCGGACAACATCTTACCGCTCACCTTCTCCGCCTCGTTGGAGTACTGTCCTTCATGGGTCCCCGTCAGCCGGCGCAGATAGTGGTCGAGGGACTGCAGGCAATAGCGCAGGGACCGGGGGAAGGTCTCCTTCAGCAGCAGGAGTTCGGCGACCTTCGGTGAGTTGACTTCTGCCAGGTAAAGCCGGTGATAGGCTTCCAACGCATTGCACGCTTTTAAAATGGATACCCATTGTGCGGTGTCGACCGCGCCCCCTACGTCGATCGGTCCCTGCGGCAGGAGCACGTGATACTTCAGGTCCAGGGTTCGGACGGTACCCAGCGCACGCTCCAGAAAACGTCCAAGTTGCATAAACTGGTAGCCATCTTCCTGGGGAAAGGTGGCATCCATCAGCCCCTGGAATTGGACTGACGCATCCTGTATGTAGCTCAGCAGCTCGCTCAGCTCCTCATCCTCGTTGTCCTTTTTACTCAAGCCCTTCAACTCGTGGTAGGCCAGGTTGATGACCTCCCACAAGCCTGACGAAAGCTGGTCGCGCACCATATGGGCATTGGCCCGGCCGTTGGCGATACAACTGAAAATCGAGTGCTGGTTCCCGCGATTGAAAGTGAGGTAATGCAGGACGTCCTCCGTCTTCGGGTCAGGATAGTGCGCTTCAAATTCATCGATCTCCCCGGAAACCCGCAGCAGGGGCTCCCATTGGCGCAAGTCACTTTCCATCCGGGTTTCGGTGTCGAGGGAACTTTGAAAATACTCACGCAGCAGGCGCGCGTTGTTGTCTGCCCGCTCAATATAGCGGCTTAACCAGAAGAGGGAGTCGGCAACTCTCGATAACATAAGGCGTGTTTTATTTTTTAAGAACCCATGTGTCCTTCACCCCGCCCCCCTGGGATGAATTCACCACAATCGACCCCTTGCGCATAGCCACGCGGGTCAACCCACCGGGAACAATAGTGATGGACTCCCCGCTCAAGACATAGGGGCGCAGGTCGATATGTCGTCCTTCAAAAGCATCTTCCGCATAGGACGGGTGCCGGGACAGCGATATCATCGGCTGGGCGATGAAATTTCTCGGGTTAGCTTTGATCTTCTCCCGGTAATTTTCAATTTCCTCGGCGCTGGCTTTTGGCCCGACCAGCATCCCGTAGCCGCCGGCCTCGTTGGCGGCCTTCACCACCAGGGATGGCAGATTGTCCATAATGTATTGGTAGTCGTCCGACACCGAAGCCAAATAGGTGTCAACATTTCGGATCACAGGGTCCTGGTCGAGGTAATACCGGATCATGGCCGGCACATAATAATAAACCACCTTGTCGTCGGCCACCCCCGTGCCAATGCTGTTCGCCAGGCTGACGTTGCCCGCGCGGTAGGCATTCACGAGACCCGGCACCCCCAGCACGGAATCCTTCCGGAAGACACTCGGATCAATAAAGTCGTCATCGATTCGCCGGTAGAGCACGTCCACCTTCTGGAGCCCCTGGGTGGTCCGCATGAAGACCTTGAAATCTCTCACCACCAGATCACGACCCTCCACGATTTCCACCCCCATGCTCCTGGCCAGGAAACAATGCTCAAAATAAGCACTGTTGTAGGAGCCCGGAGTCAGCACGGCCACGGTGGGTTGATCCATGCCATGCGGGGCCACATACTTGAGCATCTTCAACAACTCCTGGGGATAGGTGTCAACCGACCGCACATTGGCATTCTGTATCAGGCGGGGAAACGCCCGTTTCATCGCCAGGCGGTTCTCAATCATGTAGGATACCCCCGATGGGCAACGCCCATTATCCTCCAGGACAAAATACTCTCCCCGGTCATCGCGGATCAGGTCCACCCCGCAAATATGCATGTAGATGTTCCGAGGCACATCAAAGTTCATAAACTCCCGCCGAAAGTGCTTCGCCGAAAAGACCACCGAGGCCGGGATCACCTTGTCCCGGATAATGTTCTGCTCATGATAGATGTCGTGCAGGAATAAATTCAGCGCCTGTATCCGTTGCTCCAAGCCCCGGCAGAGGTGAGCCCACTCATCCGCCGGAATGATTCGGGGCATCAGGTCGAAGGGCATGATGCGTTCCGTCCCTTCCTCATCGTCATAGACCGTGAAAGTGATGCCCTTGCTCAGAAACAGACTGTCCAGCGCCTTTCGCTTGGTCTCAAACTCCTGCTTACCCAAGGCCAGGAAACGGTCCAGTACCAGCTGGTAATGCGGCCTCACCAACCCGTCACTTTGGAACATTTCATCGAAAAACCCATCGGTCTTATAGGAATTGGTAAACATTGCTGTGTATACACAAGCATTTCATGTGCCGTTTACTTTCGCAATCGTAACCGGAACCCCAGAGATTGCCTTGTCAAAAAGACTGCAAACGATTCAACTGGCATTTTGAGGAAAAACCGTGAAGCCCATCGCCCTACTACTCTCCGCTTTTACTTTTTCCAGCATGTTGCCTGCCCAGAGCCTGCAGGAAATCGCCGACTCCCGGGAGCTCCAGCAGATCCTTAACCAGCAGGCCCCCACCAATGTCCTCAAGGCCCTGGAGTTGTTTGAAAACGATCAGGACAATGGGGTGGCCCTCGAAGTGACCCGGGACACCCTCAATCTGGCCCAGCTTTATGTGGTCCTCGATCTGTTCAAATCGGCTCAGGAAGAGAACTATCTCCTCAGGCAGGAGAACATTGACCGCCTCGTCCTCGGCTCCATGTTTGCCACCTCCCAGAGCGACAGCACCTATCAGCGAAATGGGATCAGTTTTAATAAGCTCCGCCTCGTGGTCGATGCCGGTGCCCCCGTCGCGGATATTCGCGAATATTTTAACAATCCCATGGGATCCATGGTTACCGGCGGCCGGGAGCCCACCTCCGACTCCGACCAGAATGGGCCCATTGAGGAGCTGGAAGGCATGTTGGTCGAGGGCATGGGAGCCTTCGGTCAGCCCCGCGGCCTCATCTACACCATTGAGCGACCCTTCGGCGCCACCATAGAGGATCGCCTCGTAGGCACCACCGGACTGGAAACGCCATTCAACCAATACAACTTCCACTACAGCATCTCTGAGGTCCAGGGGGGCGAAATCGAATTCTTCGACCCCCGGACTGGGGAATTCGCCCTCGCCACCGACCTGGGCTTTTACGGTGAAGTGAAGGTCAATTACCAGGTAAAGTTATTTAACAAGACCTCCTCCACCGGCACCTTAACAATCAAAGTAGAGCCTCCCTTGAAAGCGGTCGTGGATAGCTATGACCTCCGGGCGGGCCGACCGGTCGACATCCTCTACGTCGTTGATAACTCGTCCGGAACGGAAAAATTCCAATCCCAGGTGGCGGAGAGCTTCACCAACTTCATTTCCGAATTTGGAGCATTTAACCAGAAGATACGGGTGGCCGCCATCGCGACCAGCTCCACCAATGCGTGGACCGGCGAACTCCTCACCTTGCCGGGTGGCGAAAACATGTTGATCTCTTCCGATCCCGACTTCGCCGAAAAGGTCAAGACCCTCGTACAACCCGGGGCCGAGCAGGAGCGCCGCCAGTCCGCCATCCTGCCCACCAATAACTTTTTCGCCTCCGAGCAGAGGAAAGAATTTCTCCGCGATGACGCCTTTTTCTCCATCATCATCATTAGCGAAAAGGATGACGACTACCTCAAAACCGGGGACGATGAGACCATCATGGCCATCTACCGGAACACCATGCGGGTCATCAAGGACCCCGGCGATCTTCGCGTCGACGCGGTCGTCAAATACGGTTCCAAAACCTGGCTGGGGCCCTCCAGGCAGGGAGAAGTCTATGCCCACCTGGCCCGCGAATTTGGCGGGCGAAATATCAACATCACGGAGGACTTCACCGGCGAATTGATCGAAATCGGAAAGGAGATTTCACGCCGGGCCCAACAGGCCTTTCCCCTCTCCCAGCGCCCCTACAGCACCACCGCCACCGGGATTCAGGTCTCCATCGATGAAAACCTGATTCAACGTGACCCCAACAATGGATGGACCTACGACCCCGACAACAACCGGATCCTCCTCCACGGCGCCGCCCTGGAAGATTCCTTCGGCAAACAAGTCACCATCTTCTATTCGCAAATCGACGAAGACCAGGTCCTTGCCGCCCAACAGTCCTAGGCCTTCACCCATAGGGACGCTTTTAAAGCCAGTCATTGCGAGGGCAAAGCCCGAAGCAATCCCCCCAACCAGCGACCTCCTTCCTTCAACTTTCAACCTGCAACCAATCCCCACCAACCATCAAAAACGAAATCACTGCTCAGCCAATTCATCCTCAAGCGCCTGAATCCGTTTCTCCTGCTCAATAATATATAAGGTCAGCTCCTCAATCTTCTGCAGCAGCACTGCCTGACTCTCCCCGAGCGTCACCCCTTCAGCTTCCACTTCTTCAGCCGAGGGCACATCCGGCAAATGCCCATTCACCTCGATAAACTCCTCCACCTCATGGAGCGGCTTCAGCTCATACCCCGCCTCAAATACAAAATCCGACCAGCCCGTCTCCACAATCACTTCCTCCGCTCGGATTACCCCCTTCACGTCGAGCTGATAATCCGGGGTCTGTGTATTGATGCCGACATACCCGGTAGAGTCCATGATGCGCATTCGCTCCGTTCCAGACGAACCCGAACTTCCGGTTTTGAAGTAGAGGCCGGTTTGGCCGGTTATGGCAAAAAAGCCATTTGCTGTCGTTCCATTTCCCACAAACCCGTCCATATTATTTACAAATGAATTTCCCGAGCTATCCGTCCTCATGTGGAGTCCACTTCCCGATGTATTGTGAAGAAGAATATTCTGCCCCAACACATCCAGTTCCATAGTGGGGTTTGCGTGACCGACTGCCAGTTTACCACTCGCCTTCAAGACCAGAAGAGGATGGTTCAATCCAGGATTTGGTAGAATGCTAAAGTCAACAGCTCTGTCCATAGCTCGAATACTTAAAGACCCATTGGCCAAAGACGATGCCCCGCCTGGATTTGCTGAAATAATAAATTCGAAGTGATTATTTTGGTTCCCACTCGAAGTTCGCTCTAGGGAAAAAATATTATCATGGGTCCCTGTCTTTATATGCAGGAGATCCTCCGGACTCGTCGTCCCTATCCCCACATTCCCACTACTCGGGAACGTATTCGCTCCATTCAGGGCTACCGTGACTGCCCCAATCCATAACACAAACAGAATCGTTTTTCTCATGTTTACGCTCCTCCTTCGTGAGCTCCAGGCTTGTTATTTTTTTATTTTCCAAAATGACCGAATTCACTTCGGACAGGAATATTCAGCATATAAAACGGGTAGCCAATGAACAACCAAAATCACGACCCTAGATCTGTTTTTCCGGGGGCTCACAGCAACTGAGAAAGACCGCAGTCGACGAGGCCAGAAGGGCATCGAGAGCTGAACCGGGACCATGCTTCGAGGCGGGCTTGGCCTTGCGGTACTAGCGGTGATTTCAACCAAAAGCCGAATCCATGCAAACCCATGCAAAAGCGGTGCTGTTGACCAAGGCATGAACGCTTCATCGGCCTGCTTACAGACCTTAGCCGAGGACCGACCCAACAAGGGAGTTGGTCACTGAGAAGCGAAGTAACCTACCTGTCTCCCAGCTTCGCCTCCAATTCCTGAATTCGCTTTTCTTGTGCAATTAAGTGTAAGGTTAGCTCTTCTATCTTTTGGAGAAGTATAGCTTGGGTTTCCCCGACGGTCACACCATCCGCCTCCACTTCTTCGGCCGAAGGCACATCCGGCAAATGGCCATTCTCCTGAATAAAGGTTTCCTCCGCTTCCAAAGGCAACAGATCGTAATCACGATCAAAGACAAAATCGGACCACCCCGATTCAACCACAATTTCGTCGGCCCGGATAGATCCATCCACCGACAGTTTATAAGCGGGATCGGGGGCAGTCGTCCCAATGCCAACGACCCCATCATCGGTTAGGGGGGCAAAAGGGGTCAAACGTAGATTTTAAATACCTCCTTACGGGTTCCACTTTTTTATGAGGTTGGTCACTCGGGAAGGGTGGCCCATATTCAGCCGATCAGCAATCCAGGGATTATTTGCTGTGGTTTTTGACCTCAGGATAAAAGCGATTCTGGATTTCCATTCCGCCCCTTTGGGTGAGTGAGCAAGGTCATTTTCGGTTTTTCTCAGAAGCTTCAATTCATCCACCACCAAGTTCTCCCATTTTGACTCATTCAACACTTTTAGATCTACTCCTTCCCATTCCACATCTGGATTTTCCCTGGTTATTTTCTTTTGAAGAGCCTGCTTTTCATCGTTCGAGCCAATAAACCAACCCTGGACATATTGGCTGGCCTGCTTTTTCAACTCAGAAGACTCCATCTTCTCATAACCCTTCAAATGGTTCGCATACCGGCGCACTCCGGCCCGAGTGTCAGGAAACCCCAGCTGTGACAGGAAACCTCCACGGCATAATCCTCTTCGGATTGATTCCTTAAAAAACTTCGGATAACTCGATAGAGGATACTCTCTCAATTCGTTAACAGAGACCAATCCGGCCCGAACGGGGTTGAGGTGGATGTAATCCACTAATCCGGACAAACTCCCGTCCTCTCCAACAATAAGCGACTTATACCTCCCCTGGAAGACATGCCCCCGCTCATTCCTCAATCGGTTAAAACGGGTGGCAAAGGTACTTTGCAACCACCGCATTCCCGCCACCAGATTCGGTTCTGGAGTCTCCACCGCCAGATGGTAGTGATTACTCATAATGACGTAGGCATGCATCTGCCATCCACACCGCTCTACCGCCTCAAACAAGGCCTTCTCGAAGGATTGTCCCGTCTGTTCCTTCAGAAACAATTCCTTGCGGTAATTCCCACGACTGATCACGTGGTACACCGCCCCAGGATATTCGATGCGCTGTTTCCTTGGCACATCAAACACTCCAGGTCAGTCATATTTGAAGGTCAATATTTAAATTATACGTTTGACCCCTTATTCCTCTCTAAATAATCCCATAAATTGATTGGATCATTCCCCACGAATTGATAGAGGTTTATTCCGCCAGCTTCTCCCAATGGATCCCGGTTGAGGAACCGTCCAAATTCTGGAGCGTAGAAACGATACCCGAAGTAATGCAGCCCGGACTCGCGGTCCACCATCTTCGTGCTGAAGCGGATGGGGTCATGGGCGGCCAAGGTGCTACTTTCCGATTCCCGGATCAGCTCCCCGTAGGGACCGTATTAATAAACAGCCTCGACGGTGAAGACGCCCAGGCTCTCCTTGAGCAGGCTGGTCACATTGCCATTTCCATCGTAGGTCGGATAGTACCGCCCCTGCCCGGCAATTTGCCGCCAACACCGCCTGCGGTCTGGTAGCCTCCATTCAGGTCCAGGCCCCAGCCGAATTTACCCTGTCAATTATCAAGATATGATCCTTCAATCGCCCCTGTGAGTAATGTTAATCATTCTACGTTTGCACCTTTTCAAATATTCAGATCAATTTCAAATACTGGAGCCGACCGTCCTCAAAAATACCTTTGTAACCCATAGTCTCCACATCTCTCATCTCGGAAGTCCGTGCAAAATAGTCTTGGATGATTGTTCTTTTTCTTCGTTCAGTAGTAAAAACGATGTAGGGCTCAATTGCATTTTGAAAGTCGCAACCCATCCTAAGACAACAATCTTCCGCTATCGAAAGACTAACCAAAACATCTCTCCAATCTAAAATGTCACGGTCAACACAAAGCGCCCATAAATTATCATTGAGAAAGCGAGTGTTGTTACTTTCAACAGCATATACTGCCATTCTCAATGAAAAGATAGCCAAATTGTAGGCGTCACCACTTGTAAGTTTACCGAAAACATCAATAACCTCAGTAAGATTTAAATTAAATCCGTTTGGAAATAATTCAGAAAATCTCAACTCTCCATCGATCGGAAATTTCACTTCACCGCCAAGAGGATAATCAAAATCTGGGGGGCAGTTTTCCAGAAATGCATAAACTTTTTGTTTAACAAACTCTGATTTCATATCAACTCACGGCGCAATCAAAACTCCTCCACGAGAAATCACTCTCTGTTTCCCTCTAAGGTATTGTCCCATTTCTGTACCAACGCGCCCATTAACTGGCGATTAGAACAGTCAAGGAACCGTTGCCTAAAGGTTTCGGCCCTGATGGATGACCTCTAAAATTGCCTACAATACGAAGACAAGCGGCAATTTAAGTTTATGCGCTCTCTCGCAAAGAGCACTCAGAGAATTTATAAAATCAACCACATCTGAGTCGAGATCCAGAGAAGCAAATTCTGATCTAATTACTTTCCCTGCCTTATTCAGGTTTCTGCCTACTTCCTCTTGTTCATATTCGTCAACAAGAGCTCCGCATATCTGGTTAAAACGCCTGAAGACTCCAGCATCCCAAATTCGGTAAAACAAATCATCGTCGTCTAATTTAATACGCTCAACATCTAGTCCTTGTATAACATCGTCATCTCGTATCCTCTTTAGGGCGCCCTCACTTAGAGGGAGTACGATACTTCTTCTATATAGCTCTGACGTAAACATAAATCTGTTAATATATAATAAAGTGCGACAACTCTTGTCGACTATTAGGTATGACATTACCCATCATATCCAGATATTTACCATTCTTTCCTCCGATTTTATTCGGTTGAAAGATTCTGAAGTACCCACCATCCAAGTCCTCGACGATCTGTCGACCTGTTTTAGCATTCTCATATATTCGCTTATTTGACTTTGTTACCCAAGTGGTTATTTCACCACCATCTCCAAGATGACGTGTAATTGCTTTGGTAATATCAGCCTTCATCCAATTATGCCCCCACTTCAGTCTTCTGGCTAGCCCAGGGGCGATCTCGCCTGCCGCCTTAGCGCCTCCTTTTTTAGCTGTAAAAATCACGCCAAGCTTGGCTGTCCCTATTGCTCCAAGTTTTCCTGCCCCCTTTACTACAGCTGTCGCGGCAGCTTTCACCAAAAAGACATCGGTGACCGCAATAGCGGAATTTACTATTCCCCAGCCCCATCTTCCATTTTGGAAATCGTTAACGGCGGCACGACCCGAGCCCCAGACAGGAATTAAGCCTTCCCAGAAACCTGGCGCACCTACACCTTTTTCAATAGCTGCAAAATTGTCCTCTACCAAGTCATCCCAATAGCCGGACCTAAAGTCTTTGGCTACCTGGCTATACATGTCTGCCTCGTGGGACATTTCATCGATAAGGTAATCATCGGCTACATTTCCACCCCACGCAAATTGATCACTCCTAAAGCCATCCACGGTGTAAGAGTTCTGCCAGGGAGCAAAATTATTTACGTAAAGGTGTCCAGTACTAGGGGTGATCCATTCAATTACCTCAAATGTATCTAAAGTTTGTATCCCGGAAGTACTGCCCTTATTACTGCTCGAGGTTCCCACATTGGCGTAAACCACGAACGGATCCAAGGTTTGGATGGGCCCCTCACTTTGCTCAAAAATCTGATAATGTTTTCCGTACTCGCCCCGCATTAAGTCCTCAACTGTGATCTCACTTTGAGGTAGGGTACTGTCACCAGAATAGTAATTTTGACTGGATAACCCAGGGCCCATATCCAGCATCAAGGTTTGAAGGGTAAGGCCCAGGTAATCCCAGTTATTTATCGGATCATTCCCGGCAAACCGGTAAAGATTCGAGCCACCGGCTTCTCCCAGTGGATCCCGGTTAAGGAACCGTCCAAATTCAGGAGCGTAGAAGCGATACCCGAAGTAATGTAGCCCAGACTCGCGGTCCACCATCTTGGTGCTGAAGCGAATCGGATCATGGGCGGCCAAGGTGCTACTTTCCGATTCCCGGATCAGCTCCCCGTAGGGACCGTATTCATAAACGGCCTCGACGGTGAAGACCCCTAGGCTCTCCTTCAACAGGCTGGTCACATTGCCATTGCCATCGTAGGTCGGATAGTACCGTCCCTGCCCGGCAATTTCCATCCAGAGCATGCCGCCGACACCGCCCGCGGTCTGGTAGCCCCCGTTCAGGTCCAGGCCCCAGCCGAATTTACGGACGATGGAGGAGCCATTGGTCTCCATGACGAGGTTCCACCCTTCGTAGACGTATTTGCGGGTCTTCGCGGGAGCTCCGGTGAAAGTGTTGGAGGCGTTCCAAACCTGCTTTCCTACCCGACGGCCCATGTAGTCGTAGGTGAACTGGATGGACACTCCATTGTTCACCGTAGCACTCCACATCCGATAGATACGGTTCTCTCCATCATAAATGAAATTCCAGAGACTATCTTGAGTAGGATTCCCATTATCATCGAAATTCACCAACTCCGTATCATTTCTGCTAGCGGCATTTCGGTTTTCTGAAATAAGGAGATCAGCCCCACCTGCCCCTGCCCCAGCGAGCCCTGCATATAAGGTAATCGCATTATTGGCAGCACTGGTGCTGCTGGTCTCATATCTATGGTAGAAATGTCCGCCATTCATTGTGGCGGCATCCTTTGTGCTTCCTGCCGTTTCCCCTACAAATACCTGGATTGGGCGGGATGGTGCACTGGTGGACTCGTCGTAGTTTACAAAGCCTTCTGTATGGATACTCGTATCGGGAAAACGGGTCGTAATTTCATTTGCCTGATTTAATGCAGGACCGATGGTGGTATGGCTGGTATCCCTTGAATAGGATATTCTATTTCCTGCGTTGTCATACCCATATGTAAATGTCCTTCCCGGGACCGTGACTTTGCCCCCTGTATTTAAATCGCCGCTGTAGTAGGTAATGAACTGTTCCAATTCATTGCGATCCGTGTAACTGAAGGTTTTCAGCAGGCCGTCCTCCGGGTAATTGGCGTAGGACTGGCCCGTCATGAGCTCCTTGGACCGACGGCCCAGGAGATCATGTACATACTCTGATTTATGAAACGGACTCGCGCTGGCCGTCCCCAGGTGGGCGGAAATGGATTTGAGGAGGTTCCGGTAGTTGTCGTAGTTGTGGACCCGGTCTATATCATGGGGGCCGTCGATTTTTCGCACCAGCCCGTTGGGCCGCATGTTGTAGGTGAAGGTATAGCCATCGATGACCGCCCGGTCCAGCGTCCCATTATCCGCTCGGTAGTAAAAATAATTACTCAGCTCCGTATCCCCGCCCTTCTGTACATAATATCCCTGGTATCGGTAAGAGGAATCGTATTGGTGACGGATGGTTACTGAGTCTCCCGTATAATAGCTTCCCAGGGTTTCCGTGATGAGCTGCCCGTGCGTCAGGTCATAGTAGTGCGTTCGGGATCCGATTGCATCCACGACGCTGGATATGTTTCCCAGGCGGTTGTAATTGTAGTTGATATTGGTCGTCGTCGGGTCGGCAGCCCCTCCCGATTGGAAATACTGTATTTCGTTCATCGACCCATCCTTCGAATAATAGGAATAGGTCGTATAATTCCCCTCCGGGTGGGTCCGTCGGATGAGCTGGTTCTGCGCATTGTAGAGGTAGGCGGTTGTTTTGCTTT
Source organism: Opitutales bacterium (assembly GCA_028280845.1). Taxonomy (GTDB): domain Bacteria; phylum Verrucomicrobiota; class Verrucomicrobiia; order Opitutales; family JABSRG01; genus JANQKZ01. The sequence continues at coordinate 53,012 of JANQKZ010000041.1, forward strand.
TTCCGTCGACCTTGCTGTTAAGTAACCCCGAAGGCACATCATAATTCCAGCTTACCGTTTGAATATTGGACTCCGATCCGGGCCAACTGGAAGATGACCAAACGGAAGAAGTGCCACCAAAGGTGTGCATCTTTAATAACTCTCCAAACACACTATATTCGTAACGGACAGGATTGGGCACATCTCCCCATATTTTTTCCAGTTCCCCTCCGTAGGTGTAATCAAAATAGGTCCGTTTGGATAAGGCGTTCTGGGTATAATCGATCAAACCGGTATTGGCATAAAAATACTTCTCCAGGCTGATCTCGGTCCCCGAATCATCCCTGGTCTTTACCTCGGTAAGTCGGGCCTTGGTCGAGTCATATATGTATTTCGTCCAGACACTGCGGTTATCCAACCCCTCGGCGGCGTTCACAGATCCGTCGTTATCAGTTTGATCCGCCTCCGTCAACCTCCCCAAGCCATCGTAGCCGTAGACCGTAAAGGCGCCTGTCGATAGGGCCGACCTCCATAATAATCCGTTAATCAGGGTTCCGCTATCCTTTGCACTGTTGGCGTATTCCGTGAGCTCGGTTGTCAGGGTCAGTGGTTTATTGGCCCCATTACTGGTCGAGGTCACCTTAGAGGTCTGTTCCAATACGCCGTTCAGGCCTTTGTATTTAGTCTCAAAAACAACGCCCCCGGAATAGGTAAGACGGGTCTCCCGGCTGCTGGTAATCAGCTTGCTCGTGGAATTATTTTCCCGGTGATAGGTGCGGTATTTCGTGATCGCCCACCAGTCCGAGCTCACCTCCTCAAAGAAGGTGGCGTCTCTCTCCAATATCCGGTCCTGGTTCAGGGTGAGCGCATTATTCCCATCCAGGTCGAGATAGGACTGCTTCAACGCTCCAATCTCATAATAAGTAAAGCGGGTATCATTTTGCCCCGGAGTGGATATCTTCAGGAGCTGTCCGGCTCCGACCTGGTTGTCTCCAATATATTCGTAGGTCGTGGTGATATCCCCGCTGGAATTCGTGTGGTTCGGTGTGACCTCCTTCGTAACCCGGCCCAGCCAGTCACGCGTGGTTTCAATTTTTCGAGTGGTGCTGCCACCAATGAATTGAGTAGCCACCTCACCCAAACTGGTTACAGAATAATCGAATTCCTGGTCCACAATGGGATTCCAGTGAGGATCCGCAGCCGGGGCTCCAATCGAAGACCTACCGCCAATCTGATAATCTATTCGGCCATCATTGTAAAATTTGGTTACGAAGAAATTCGCCAGGGGGGTGTAGGAAGCTCCATTATCAAGAAGGTACTCGGTCCGCAGTTGGCCCCGGTAGCCATCCACCACGTCCCAACTGTAGGCAATACCCGTCCCATCCGGTTTCGTTTCCTCACGAAGGCGACCGCCCAGGTCGTATTCCCAGGATTCGGTTATCGACTCTCCGGATCCGCTGACCACTTTGTCGGTGGCATGCCCCATGGCATCGTAGGTCAGGGTCGTGACAATGTCGTTATGAGAGTAGCCGGATATCCCGCTGAACCCTTTCTTGGTTATGGTTCCAGGACGGCCCAGGTTGTCGTACGATGCATATTCGGTTCTTACTCCGGTTTCATCCACGGCATAATCCAGGAGTCCGTTTACATAGCCGAGCTCTACGGATTGCCCCTTCGAGTTGGTGGCCGTGGCGAGACGGTTTCCATTCTCGTAGGTAAAGGTGCTGGAAGATACTTCGGCAAAATTGGAATCGGTAAGGGTTCCGGATCCTGTTCCCCGATACACATAAGTGGCCCGTGCCACAATATTGCCTGCAACATCCCTTTCAACCCGCTCCATAGTGGATTGCTTGGGGATTAAGTAAATATCCTCAACGTCACGGTCCGGATAGCCTCCGGTCGGGTCGAATCGGGTCATCTGGATTGCGCCGGAGACAGAGTTGCTGACCCCATTAAAGGAATACTCCACCCAATTACTTCCACTTTGCTCATGATAAAACGACTTCCGGGTATTGTCCGGGTAGGTAATCGAGATCAAGAGCCCCTCGAAATCGTTTCTGGGGGTCTGGATCGGCTCATAGGATTTAATGATCGTTTCCAGGTAGTCATTGGCTCCCGAGCTGTAATACTCCCGCTTGGTCGTAGTCAGGATTTGCTTGGAATTGAATGAACCTACGCCGTTATAAGAAAAGGTCTTTTTACTCAGGGTGGTAGACCCCACTTTGGTTAAAATTTGTGTAGGATACTCACGATAATATGCAGGCCCCACACCGGATATCTGGTTGTCCCCCACATAGTAGAATGAAGTCACTTTGCTGGAAGCACTGGCTTGCGAGGGATGTGTTTGGGTCGATTTCCAGGGCTCATAGGTCGTTTTCACCAAGCCGAAGGAAAAGATATCGTTATCGTATTCGAATTTCTTCCAACCCCCTTCCGGTTTCAGGTAGGACTCCAGGCGGCGGTAGGATTCCTTATTGCTTGAATTCGTGTAGTAATAGTAAAGCCCGGTATACCGCACCCCGTCGGGGTCAGGCCTGGACACCCGCATTTCCTCTTCACCTCCGATAACATCATATTCCTTCTCTTCCTTGAAATGAGTCGTCGTTCCATCGGTAATCTCAATCACATCCAGGTGGGTCCCGACCACCCCACTCCCATTTCTGGTCCGGGTCTCCACGTAGTCCCAATTATAGGAAGCCCCATTGTAAGCGCCCCGCTTCAGTGTCCAAACCGGCCCCGTCGCGTTATAGGTCACATGGTAGGTTTGCCCATACCCGCCTTTTGACTTTCTGATCTGGAACTGGTTGTTAGCCGGTTTCTCAATCAGATACTCATAATAATAATCATTCAGGTCGGCAGCATGGATGGTAAACAGGCCGCTTCCCGACCAACTCGAATTTTCCAGGTCAGCCCTGTTATAAAATCGGATTTTATAACCATCCAGTGCAGGAGAAGCATACTCATCTCTAATATCCACCAAAAGGGATGGGGTCACAATTTGGCGCAGAACGCCTGAATTATGGTGCACATAAACGCCCACCACCGGCGAATTGGAGTACTTCAATAAGCTGGGCGAGTAGATGCTCGCACTGAGGTTTTCCTCATGGATGGACAATTCACCAACCGGTTTTCCATTCGGCAAATACCCAAGCCCCACACTCCAGTGAACACTGCTTAGAGCGAAACCGAGATCACTCCCTGCACCCCCACCATAATTGTCTTTGGGTAAAACGACCACAACCACTTCCTCATTGACTGGAATACTCCCCGCGGTCCCCGTAGCCTCCGCAGTCAGGACGGATGCGCCATCCAGATAGATTTGATACCCGGGAGGCGCATAGAGAAATACTGTGTTTCCGGTACAAAACTCAGATGAGAGCGTCATCACATATTCTTTCCCGAGTTCGATGTCCGTAATCTCCTCACTGGAGTATTCTGGAGCGCCGTTGACCCCATACACCGTGGGTCCCGCCGTTCCGAGATTGGCCGAAAACTCGGCGATGTCGTTTTGCCCATCCCCGGCATCATTTCCCATCGTGACATATAGCCCGATTGGAACCGAAATCGGATTCTCAATGGACGCGCCCAGCAGCCCCGTTACTCCAACCACCAGAAAGGTGGAAATGATTCGTCCCCATGAATAGGTCATTTTAAATTCCTCCAGTTTACTCGTTTACCAGATGAGCGTGGTTTCGTTTTAAGTTTTCAATGGCCTTCAGGGCCCCCGGATGTTCCGGAACCGCCTGTAAGGCCCGCCGATAGGCTTTCACCGCATTTTCCGGTTCAAATAAGATATGGGTATAGAGGTAACCCCCATCACAGTAGAGCGCGGCAAGCTCTTCCGGCGAAAGATCCCGGGCCTCGGAAATGGTTTGCTTTAAATCAGCTTCTAAGCGTTCACCCAGCGTCTTTGATAGTTCAAACTGGTTGTGCTCCCAGAGCTGACGAGCCACCTGAATAGAGTAGGAGTACCGGGCGTAGACCCCCTTCCCCTTCTCCGCTTGAAACGCTTCTATGGCTTTCAATCGCTGGTTCGCCTGACCATATTTTTTCTCCTTTATAAGGGAAATGACTTCCTGCTTTACCTCTCGAAAGCGGGTCGTGTCGGAAATACTCTCGGACTCCTGCGCAGTGAGGGAGCCGCAAGTGAATAAGATACAAAGGGAATAGAGCAGATACTTCATTTTAATTTCCGGGGCTGGTAATTTCAAAAGTGATGGGGGTGCCTGAACCTGGGGTAGAGGTCGTTCCTGCAGTGGGATCAAAATAGATATCAAATTCGTCCTTATTGGATATCCCGTCACTATCCAGATCTGAGGCCGCATCAGCCGACGAGGAGGGATTCAGCCCGTAGTGGGTTTCCCAGGCATCAAACATGCCGTCGCCATCAGAATCCTGGGTGGCTTCCGTATCAGAAAACCCATCCATATCCGCATCCACTGCGGCCCAGAATAAACTTCCCGTCTTTGCGTGAAAGCCAGGCTTGAGGACCACCCGATTCCGCGCCCAGAAGATGGAGTCTCCTCCGCTTTCAATGGAAACCCGAGTTTGGGTTGGATTGTTTGTATCCTCTACGGTTTGAAGGATATCGTCAGAGACGTAATCCTCCACTTCACCATTGGACACCGTGGTATCCTGGATGATGGTGGTAGCTCCGATGCAGAGCAGGGCACCCATGGCTATCCCAAGGGCTAGATGCAGTTTACCTGGTTGTTTCATGGTTATTTAAGATTCGGAAAGGGTGCTATGGAGTGAGCGTGTTCAACCGGGCCTCCAGCTCGGCATTGTGGTGTTTCAGTTCGGAAATTTCCTCCTGCTGTTGAATGAGGTAGAGCGTCAGTTCTTCCACCTTCTGCAGCAGCATCGCCTGGGTTTCCCCAACCGATGCTCCTTTGGCTTGAACCTCCTCAGCGTCCTTCACCCCTGGGAGTCGCTTTTCCTTTTCGATGTGCTCCGCCACCTCCTCCAGGGGCATGAGCTCATAGTCCTCCTCAAAGACAAAGTCCGCCCAGTTGGATTCGACTATTATCTCTTTGGCGCGGGCTGTGCCATTGATGTCTAAATCATAAGAGGGGGTGTAGGTCCCTAAGCCTACCTTGCCGTCACCCTTAATGACCAAAGAATAATCGTGGGCTCCTTCATAATCCGTTATAAAACTAAATGCCCTATGGGCCGAATTGCCCTGTTCGGCCCGAAAGACAAAATTACCATTATTAGCTTCATCCTGAATCGAACGGAAAATTACATTGTTGTCATCCACACCAATCTCCAGGGATTGATTGGAATCTCCCAAACGGGTGATATAAAAATTTTTTGTCGCTGTGTAGGAGTTGAAGTAAGCACTCCCCTCAACATGGAGTTTACCATTTGGAGAGTAGCTCCCTATCCCGACATCTCCATTCGGCATCAGAATCAGGCCGTTCACCCAGATCCCAGCAGAATCATCCCTACGGATAAATTTCAATTGCCCATTGTTGTGGTGCTCAGCAATCCAATAGTCGGAAGGGTCAATAGAATCCGAGCTATTGAACCATTCAAGACGAGTATAAGAGGAATCATGAATCCGAATATCTCCTCGGACATCTAAGGTTTCCCCAGGGCTGGTAGTCCCAATGCCAACATTTCCCGATGATGGGAAGGTGTTTTGCCCCCAGGCGAGAGACAAAGAAGAAAGGGCGCCTAGAAATAAATAGCATGTTTTGATCATGGGTTGCTCCTCAAACTTCGATTCTCTTCACGGAGTGATTTTACCTCTTCGTTCAATTCAATGACATACAGTGTCAGCTCCTCCACCTTTTGCAGCAGCATCGCCTGGGTCTCCCCGACCGATGCTCCTTCGGCTTGGATCTCCTCAGCCGACCTCACGCCAGGGAGGCGTTTTTCCCTCTCGATGTGCTCCGCCACCTCCTCCAGGGGCATCAGCTCATAATCCTCCTCAAAGACAAAGTCCGCCCAGTTGGACTCCACAATGATTTCCTTGGCCCGAGCAGTGCCATTTACATCCAACTTATGTATGGGAGAATTCGTCCCTATCCCAATTAAACCATCTCGTTGAACTGTCATTATGGTTAAGCTGTCATAACCCCCAGTAGATTTAGCGGCTTGGACGCGTATTTCCTCTTCAACTTCATGGTACTCAAAGCGCATCCCCTTCTCATTCCATTCAGAGACAAGGGCCAGGTTGGGCCTTGTATTTTTTAACACGAGGTCAACCGAGGGGTTTGGAATTCCGATTCCTAACTTCTCCTTCAGATAAAGATTTCCAGAGGAAAATAATTGGAAATATACAGTGCCCGAATGATAAAATCGCATCGACCCCTGGTAACTATCCAAACCCCAATCAACATACGGTGAGGGCGAAGAGAAATGAATTTCACCACCTTCGTAGACTGTGTTTTGGGATCTTAGCACTATCCTGCCATCCGTGGTATAAAAGGAATTGCTTACATCCAGTGCCCCAGTGACATCTACGTCCACAAAGGTATTGCCCCAGGACAAGCAGACGCCAAGCGGGCTGCTTAAGAATAACAGAACAAGGTATACTTTATTGGTCATGATTCTCTAAACGACTGAGCCGTTTCTCCAGCTGTTGAATTTGTCGGTCCTTTTCGATTAAATGGAGTGTCAACTCCTCCACCTTTTGCAGCAGCATCGCCTGGGTCTCCCCTACCGATGCTCCTTCGGCTTGGATCTCCTCAGCAGACCTCACGCCAGGCAGGCGTTTCTCCCTTTCGATGTGCTCCGCCACCTCCTCCAAGGGCATGAGCTCATAGTCCTCCTCAAAGACAAAGTCCGCCCAGTTGGACTCCACGATGATTTCCTTGGCCCGGGCGGTACCATCCACGTCTAGCTCGTAGGCAGGGGCATGGGTCCCGACTCCTACCTTCCCGTCCTTCTTAACGACAAATCGTGGGTAGTGCCAGGTGGGATCTGTCAATACACTGAAATCCGCAGCATGCCCAGCCGCACGAAGCGTTAATGACCGATTATTTAATGTCTGAACCCCTGAGGGGCTGGAAGTAATCAAAAGCTCGAAGCGGTTGGCTTGCGAGCCCTCCAAGCGCTCGATGGAAAACAAGTCATTGTAATTAGGAGAGGCTATATGTAGGCGATCCTGGGGAACCGTAATTCCAACCCCCAAATACCCCAGCCGGCGTAAAACTATCCTGGTTTGATCCGACCCCGGGGTTTCCGACTCAAAAAACAAATCACCACTTTGGTTTTCATTCATCCAAATCCACCAATCATTACCACTTGCGTTATTCCTAAAACGCAGTCCAGGAGGATTCACGCCTGTGCCCTGCCCAATTAAATTAAAAGCATCATATATATTGTTTGGAATATCCAGTTCCCCATAAAGGCTATCTGACGCTGCATACGAGGATTTGAAAAACCCGATTAGAGAAAACAAAAGAATAACATGCTTAATTTTCACGACTAGCCTCCAACTCATTGATTCGTCCCACTAGGGCCTCGTTCTTTTTATTGAGCTCAACAACGTAAAGGGTCAGCTCTTCCACCTTCTGCAAAAGCATCGCCTGGGTCTCTCCTACCGAAGCGCCTTCGGCCTGAATCTCCGTGGCAGACCTTACCCCGGGCAATCGTTTTTCCGTTAGGATGAAATCCTCAACCTCCTCCAGGGGCATGAGCTCATAGTTCTCCTCGAAGACAAAGTCCGCCCAGTTGGACTCTACAATGATTTCTTTCGCGCGAACAACTCCGTCGACTTCCAACTTGTTCTGCGGCGTATCCAAGCCGATCCCCACATTGCCGTTGGCTGCTATGGTCATGCGGCCGATGTCACCGGTGATGAAGTGAATAGGAGCTGACCCGCCATTGCCGAGAACCATTCGATCGGCAGGACGCCCAGCCCAGCTCCTGAGTAGAACCGTTTTACTTAGAGGATAACCGGAGAGGTTGCCGGGCGTATTTTCGGTATAGAGATTAAGATTAAACCCGGTATCTAAGGTAGCTAAAGATAAGGCGGAGGCAACAGATGGCCCGGAAGAGTTATTGGTTACCCTTATAGTAGTCTCACCATCCTGGTCCCTCCTTAAATCAAGTTCCTGGCCTGGAGAGGTTGTTCCTATTCCCACATTTCCAGTTCCTGCATCAATCGCCATCCGGGTAACAGAATCAGGCATGAAATAGATGTCCGCTTCAGAGCCGAAACTCCGAAGAATCAGGTCACTGCTGTTATTCGAAGTGTTATATGCGGTGTAAATCGTAGCCCATGCTGCTCCGCCATGGCGAAAATCTATGATGCTTCGTGAGTCGTTGCCAGTGCCCGAATCCAAATTGATCCGGAGTCCCGTTGTACTGTAATTAGTAAAATAAAAGGAACCATAGGTGGTATGGAGGTCAAAGTAGCCACCAGTCACCGTCGAGGTGTTAATCCCGATTTCATTGTTCGAGTGCACGACATTACCGGTGGTGGTCCACTGCCCCCAAGTGAGGCACCAGGGAATAACGAAGCCAATAATCCAGGGTAGCGGTTTCATCCTATTGTTCCTTCAGGGCGGTTAGCTCATGTTTCAGCGACTCGATCTCCTTTTGCTGCTGGAGGGTATACAAAGTCAGTTCCTCTATTTTCTGTAAGAGGAGCGCCTGCGTTTCCCCGAGGGAGGCCCCCGTATTTTGGACCTCCTCGGTCGAAGGCACGCCCGGCAACCGCCGATTGGTTTCTATATAAGCTCCGACTTCACCCAACGGCATGAGCTCGTAGTTCTCCTCAAAGACGAAATCCGCCCAACCCGTTTCCACAATGACCTCCTCGGCCCGGATCTTTCCGCCGACGTTTAAGAATTCGTCGAATGAACTCGTTCCGATTCCCACCTTACCGTAAAACTTCGTTTCTCCATTTGGGTAGATCTGAGACCTAATAAAAGGCAGCGAATTGGAATTTTGGTCACTGGTTGCTAACTTGATTCCGTTAACATCTTGAAGGATAAAGGAGGAAGAGATCCAACCCGCTATATCTGCATCAATGAGCGGCCAGGTATTATCATTCCGGCGATAGGTATTCCAAGACCACGTCGTCCCATACGAACCCTGGTCTCCAATGAAAGACCGACTGGGAAGGGCCAATTTATCATTACCTCCCCAGAAATCAGATATTACAGGAGCAGCCCCCAAAATGACTGAACCATCAGTAAATTTCGCAATACCCTCGATCACGACCCCTCCCTCGAAATCTCCATCAAAATTAACATAGAGCTGGTCACTCCCGTAATGCACTAATGCACGTTGAAGCGGTTTTGACCCTACACTACGGCCATCATTTGTTCCTAAATATAGGTCAGCGCCCTCAACCTCCAACGAGTCTGTTATGATATGAACTCCAAACAGTCCTGGGCCATTTATGGAAAACAAAACTCCTGCTAAAACGACTATGCCAACCCTCATGCGAATTCCCTATTCTTTCAGTTTATCCAGTTCTCCCCTTAATTGGGTTATTTGCGATTGCTGTTCCTTTATAACCGAATCCTGCTCAATGAGGTAGAGGGTCAGTTCCTCAATTTTCTGAAGTAGAAGCCTCTGAGTCTCCCCGAGAGACACCCCCTCCTCGAGCACCTCCGCCTCGCTGGGAATTCCCGGCAGGTGACCCTCCTGAGCAATGTGGGCTTTGACCTCCTGCAGCGACGGGAGCTCATAGGCGTCATCAAAGACAAAGTCCGCCCAGCCGGTTTCGACAATGATCTCTTCCGCCCGGACCCGACCGTTGACCTCGAGCTTATTGGCCGGGTTTGATGTGCCGATCCCTACGTTGCCGTCACCGGCAATGGTCACTTGATGGCTGTCACCGGTGATGAAATGAATGGGAGCGTTTGATCCCGTGCCAATTACCATTCTGTCTGCCGGAGAGCCCGAATGGGTTCGGAGAAAAACAGAGTTTGCTTTGGGGAAGGCTGCAAAATCTCCGGAAGCGCCTGAACCCCATGATATGATATCAAAGCCGGCGGTACTGTTGGAAAGTAACATTAAAGAGGCTTGGGCAGACGCACCGCTACTGTCGTTCCGTATAGCCGCACGTACCATTCCATCTCTATTTTCTCGAAGCTCGAAAGAATAGGCCGGAGTCATCGTGCCAATGGCAATTTTCCCCTTAAAGTAGTTGACCTGATTTATGCCCGTCATGAAGACATGCCCGGCGTATAGGCGGGAATTCCCTCCGCCCTTGTAGGTGCCATCCGATACAAAACTCCATGTCCCCGGGGCTCCTCCCGCGGCGCCGTCATGGTGCCAGATGTGGTCTATGTTGTCGGAACCAGTGTTATTGGAGATGAGCGCGTAGTTGTTAAATAAAAGATCCTCGGTGATCGAAAATTGCCCGTATGCGGATCCCACACATACCAGCCAAACCAGCGCAAGACCTGCCTTTAAACAGTGTTGCCCCGTTAGCCGTGAAAAATGACTCCTATCCATTTTCATAAATCTACTGTTGAAACTAAAAATGCAGTATCAGGCCCAGAGTTAAAGAAAAAATAATTCACAATCGTGAATGAAATTAGATGAACTAATGAAAATCCTCTTATCCATGAAAGACTTAGAGGTTCACGTTTCACAAAAAAAAAATCATTTCACTAATAGGCCTCATAAGTTTCATACCTAGGCGGGCCGAATACCGAAGGAGTTGGAAATGAACCTATTCCGCTTGAAATCGAAGGATCCCATACTCGCAACCGTCTGTTTTCCTTTTAGGCTCTTCCCTATGTCTTCTGGCAGTTAGGAGAGGCAATAAAATGTTACCAAAGGACGACCACTTCCCCTTCAACCTGCTTCCTTCAACTTTCAACCTTCAACCAATCCCCACCAACCATCGAAAAAGAAATCACCGCTCAGCCCATTGCTCCTCCAGCGCCTGAATCCGCTTCTCCTGCTCAATGATGTGCTGGATCAGCCCCTCGATCTTCCGCAGCAACACCGCCTGGCTTTCACCAGGGGACATCCTGGTATCTGGCCCCATGGCTCGGTGGCTTCCCGGATCCCTTGCATCGTAGCAGAGCCTGAGGGATTGACGGGGAGTTAGTCCTTTACCGCGTTTGGATATGCAATATCAGGGCATGGTTTTCATCATTTTTTACCGGATTGGGTGGATTTCGCTTTGCCAAATGGGGGTTTTTTCCGCACGGTCTAGGGTGAATTAACCACTGATAGCACCTCTTTCCTGCCCCTCTACTAGCACACCATGGGCGACCTATCTCCAGAAACCACGGCCATTCTTCAAGCAATTCAGGCTGAGTTGCGCAAGGAAGGAAAACCTTCCGAGGAAGAAGAAAAGACCACCCTCAATACCGTTTCCAAAATGATTGTGAATGTCCTCAAAGCCGAGGCGCTCACCATTTACAAGATCTGTCGCAAAGAGAATATCTTTCACTTCATTTATTACTCGCCGACCCTCACCCGGACCCCCTTCCCCAATTCTTCCCTGGTTGCGGTTCTGCAGGAAAAGTTGCTGGGCTACCGCCTACCCGAAGGGATGGGAATCGTGGGGCAAGTGATCGAAACGGGCCAACCCGATGTGTTCAAAAAGGCTCCGGAGGACAAACGGATGCTCGATCTATCGGAATACACCGGCTTTTCCGTTCACAGCATGATGACCTTTCCCATCACTGCCAGGGAAACGCTGGGAGCCATTCAGATTTTGAATAAGAAGACCACGCACGCCTTTGTGGAAACCGATGTAGTTTTCATGAACCGGCTCATGGAACCCCTTTCTTTTTACCTGTCCAAGGCCTGGGTTGACGATTTCGTTTTGACAGAGGAAGAGAGAAAGATGCTATACTGTGAACACGCCTGAACCGTCGGGCCCTCTTTTCGCATAAGCCCTGGTTACCCCACTCAGGATCTCTTACCCCAACACAATTCAGCTCTCCCTACCCCATGAGTAGTGACACCCTCCCTCTTCACGAGGAACGTGAATCCGTTGTCATTCGCTTCGCCGGTGATTCCGGTGACGGCATGCAGCTGGTCGGCGAACGCTTTGGTGACGTCTCCGTCCTTTCCGGTCATGATATCAGTACCTACCCGGACTATCCGGCAGAGATTCGAGCACCCCAGGGAAGCCTGATGGGTGTATCCGGATTCCAGATACACTTCGGCCACCAGAAACATGTCTATACCCCGGGTGACAGCGTGGACGCCCTTGTGGCGATGAATCCGGCCGCGCTCAAAGTCAGCCTTCCCTTGCTTCAGAAAAAGGGCCTCCTGGTGGTGAACCAGGACACCTTCTCCAAGTCCAACCTGAAGAAAGCCGACTATGCAGAAAACCCGCTCGAGGATCACGACCTCCAGGGCCAGTACAATATTTTACCCACGGCAATTTCGCAGCTGACCAAAGAAGCGCTTAAGGACAGCCCCCTCACCGACCGGGAAAAGGACCGCTGCAAAAATATTTTCGCCCTGGGGCTGATGTACTTCCTCTTCGATCGATCGCTTACTCCTACCATTGACTGGCTAGAGAAAAAGTTTGGCAAAAAGCCGGAGATCCTGGAAGCCAACCGCACCGTCCTGGAAGCCGGTTTCCACTATGGAGAGACCCTTGAACTCATGGCCTCCCGGGTCAAAGTAAAGAAAGCCGAAATGGCGCCGGGCCGTTACCGCAAAATCACCGGGAATCAGGGACTGGCTCTCGGTTTTATCCTTGGGTCAAAGAAATCGGACCGCTCCCTGCTGTATGCGGGCTACCCCATTACCCCGGCCTCGACTCTGCTGGAGGAGATGTCTCGGCATATGGCCCTGGGCGTGAAGACCTTCCAGGGTGAAGATGAGATTGCCAGCATCGGCGCAGCAATCGGGGCCAGCTTTGCGGGAAACCTGGGCATTACCGGAACCAGTGGTCCCGGGCTCTGCTTAAAGGCAGAGTTTGCCGGACTCGCCGTCATGACGGAATTGCCCCTGGTCATCGTCAATGTTCAGCGAGGCGGGCCCAGCACGGGCTTGCCCACTAAGGTGGAACAAGCCGACTTACTGCAGGCGCTCTATGGGCGGAATGGGGAATCGCCCATGCCCGTCATCTCTGCGTCCTCCCCGTCCGATTGCTTTGAGGTAGGATTTGAGGCGGTGCGGATTGCCTTGGAATACAACACACCGGTCACGCTCCTGTCCGATGGCTACATTGCGAATGGAGCCGAACCCTGGCTGGTCCCATCAGCCAGCACGCTTCCCGATATACAATGCCAGGCAGAGGGACAGGGAACCAATGGGGAATACCTCCCCTTCGCCCGGGACCCGGAAACCCATATCCGCAAACTCGCTTACCCGGGCACCGCCGGAAAAGAACACCGGATCGGCGGCTTGGAAAAAGATGAAACCAGCAAAGTAACCAGCAACCCGGACAACCACGAGGCCATGGTCCACGCTCGAGCCAAGAAAGTGGCAGGGATCGCGGCCTCTATTCCCCCTACGCCGATTTTTGGACATCCCACCGGTGATGTCCTCGTGCTGAGCTGGGGCAGCGTGGCTGGCGCGGCTCACAGCGCTATCGAATATCTTCACCGGGAAGGCATCGAATCCGCAAGCCACGCCAATATCCGTTACTTAAACCCACTCCCCCCGGATCTTGGAGATATCATGAAGAACTTTAAACAAGTCCTCATTCCGGAGCTCAATATGGGGCAGTTCCATATGCTAATCCGGGCAACATATCTCGTTCCCGCCGTTCCCCTGAACAAGGTCCGGGGTCAACCCTTTGCCGTCACCGAAATCGTAGCTAAAATTCAGGAACTTTTACACACATGAGCACGCCCGCAACCGAAACGAAATTAACGAAACGCGATTTCGCCGCAGAAACCGCCCGCTGGTGCCCTGGATGTGGAGACTACGCCGTGTTGTCGACCATGCAAAAGGTCTTTGCCACCCTCGGTATACCGCGAGAAAAAATTGTGGTCGTCAGCGGTATCGGCTGCTCAAGCCGCTTTCCCTATTACATGAACACCTTCGGGTTTCACACCATTCATGGCCGGGCTCCCACCGTGGCCACCGGCATCAAACTGGCCAACCCGGACCTGTCCGTATGGGTGATCACAGGGGATGGGGACGGCCTGTCTATCGGAGGTAACCACCTCTTGCACACCATGCGGCGTAACCTTGATATCAATGTGGTGTTATTCAACAACCACGTTTACGCCCTGACCAAGGGCCAATTCAGCCCAACATCCCAAACCGGCCGCGTGACGAAAACCTCCCCGGAAGGTTCCATCGACCACCCCATTGAACCCGTCATCTTCGCACTGGGTGCCGAAGCTACGTTTGTCGGTCGAACGGCCGACACGATGGCCCAACACATGGAGCGCATTCTTCTCGAGGCGGCCCGACATAAAGGGACCTCTTTTGTGGAAATCCTCCAGCACTGCGTCATCTTTGATCACCATGGCTGGGAACACCTCACCGGTCGGGACGTCCGCGATGACAACCTCGTCCAGCTGGAGGCGGGGCAACCCATTATATTTGGCAAGGATCATACTAAAGGAATCCGCTCCAGGGGAGATGCCCTGGAAGTGATCCCCCTGGACACAGGAGAGTACTCGGAAGCGGACTGTGTGGTCCATGATCCCGGCACCATGAACTACCTCTACTCGCGAATGATCGCCCGGATGAATCACCCGGAGTTTCCCGTTCCGCTAGGAGTCATCCGCGCGAAAAAGGACCGCGAAACCTACGAAACCTCTTTACAAACCAAGATCGACGCCGTCCGGAAAAAACGGGGAGCAACTTCAGACCTGGATGCCCTGATCCAGGGTCCGGACTCCTGGGTTGTAGAGTAAGGAGTTCACCTCAGGAAACCCGCAGGGTTTCCACCTGTTTCACCGGGGCCAGTGTAAACGACATGATTCCCGCAGATAAAGGTTTTGATCTCTATCTGCATTTCCCTAGGCTGTGGAAGTTTCTACTATCCTAGAATCTCTCAGGTCTAACGATGATACTCATTAAGCGACCCCTCTCACTCTTCTTGCGGTTATTGCTAACTCTAGCACTTTGCGGAATCCCTGGGTTGTCTGCCCAGACCAATGATTCCAATCCAGCCATTCGGCAAACCCGCCCGATCACGCCCACCCGGCCGGTGCTTTCCCTGCAATCTGAATTGGTCGGAGCCTACCGAAAAATCAGGGAGCTGAACCGGGAGATCGACCAACTGAACGGCGAAGTCGACCAACAGCAAGAGGAAATCCGCCAGCTTTCCGATGCCCTGAATGACCGGGGCAACCAGATTTCCCGCCTTGAAAGTGATTTGAATTCCGGAGCCTCGGCCCGGTCGCAACTGGAAGGTCAATTGGCTTCGGTTAACCAGCAACTGGAAACGGAATCCGCTACCCTGACTGCGCAGATCGACCAACTCGAGTCTGAGTTATCGGCCCGACAAGCGGAACTTGACCAGGCGGTTTTCGCCACGGGAATATTACGGGCGGAGGTCGACGAACAAAACCGGACCATCATTTCCCTGCGAAACGAGATCCTGGAAAAAGACGAATCCCTGGCCAGCTCTCAATCGGACTTGCGGATCCAGCTCTCACAAAGCGAGCAACTGGTGCAGGAACAAGCTTCGAGCATTCGCGATTTAGAGGCCAGGGTCCGTCTGCTCGAGTCCAACCTGGCTAATCGGGATGAGGAAGTGACCAGCTTGACGGCGCAGTTGGAAGCCGACGATTCCGATGAAGCCCTAAGCGCTGCCCAGGCTGCTTTGGTCGCCCAGACCGCGACCCACCGGGATGAAGTGGATGCATTGAATGCGCAACTATCCATTTTGGAAGCCGAACTTTCGAGCGCCCGGGCCACTGCCCGATCAGCCGGAGACGCTGAAGCCCTGTCAGATCGAATACAATCTCTTGAGGCAGCCAATCGCTCGCTGGAGGATCAGCTTGCCCAATCCCAATCAGATCTGGGCAACGCCAATACATCCCTTTCCCAACAAGCAGATCGAGTGGAAGCCCTCGAGATGCGGGTGCAAGAACTGCAAGCCTCCAGCACCGACTTAGCCGGAGTCGATACCCTTCAAACCCAGGTGGAACAACTGACCCGCCAGCTGGAAAGCGCCCGGTCCAATAACGAGGATCTGGAAAGCCGGCTCCTCATTCTGTCCGCCAGTTTAAATGAGAGCCGCCAGGAGAACCAATCCCTGGAGGCTCAGCTTTCAGCCGCCGCCCAATACGGAAACCCGGAATTGGAGTCCAGGATTACTCAACTCACCGAGGAATTAAATCAGGCACAATTTCAGAATGCCAACCTTCAGGATCTCCTCGAAGAACGCCGTGAGCTCGCCATTCAGGAAGCCCGACGAATCAATGAGCTCGACTCCGAACTCCTTGCCCTGAGAGAGATCGAGCGCAATAAGAACGCTGAGATTGCAACCATCCGGGCGGCCGAGGCAGAGAACCGAGAGGCCTTTGAAAACCAGGTATCCCGACTGCAGACACAGTTAGATGAAGCCAATGCACAAGTAGCGGCGTCTGCGGATGCCCGAAACACCACGGCCTTCCAAGCCTCTAAAATTCGGGATTTGCAGGACGAGTTAGTCACCATGCAGGAGGAGCTGAATGCCCGGGACGAACAGTTAATTCGCCTCCAGGAACGCTTAACCGACCTTTCCCAGAACTCAGACTCGGCCACAACCAACCTGCAAAATGAGATGTCGGCCATGCGGGCTCAATGGGAAGCGGAACGGGGTGTTCTCGAATCGAATTTATCCACTTCGGACCTGCTCATACTTCGACTTCGAGAGGATATCAGTACCCGGGATCGACAGATCGAAGCCCTTTCCGAAGAGCGTATGCTGCAGGCTGAACAAATTGCCGAACTCACGACCCAAAGCGAAACCACGAATAGCGAACTCCAGGCCGAGCTGAGCGCCCTTCGACAGGGTCTCACGGATCGGGATACGACCATATCCAACCTGGAAACACAGCTGGCCACAGCCAACAATCAGCTCGTCTCTGCCCGGTCGGATGGCGAGCACGAAACCGCCCGCCTGTTAACTGAAATCGCCATGCTGCAAAAACTCCGGGAAGAGCAGGCCACAACCATCTCCGGGCTGGAAGAGGAGAACTCAAATTTCCAGGAAACCATGACCAATGGAGTAGCCCTCCTCAATGAGCGGGATGAGCGAATCGCCAGCCTGGAGGCGGAGTTGGTTGAAACCTACGCTCGCCTGGATGCACTTTCAGAGAATGAATCCAATGAATCCGCTGCCCTGGCAGCTGAGCTGGCGGCCTTGCAGACATTACAGCAAACCAGGGATACTCAGCGGGAATCCCTGGAGGGCGAACTGGAAACGGCCAACAGTTCCCTCCAATCCCTGACCTCCCAATTGGAAGCCGCCAACCGGCAAATAGCGGACCTGGAGAGCAATGGAGATAGTGAAGTGGCTCGGCTCACCGCCGAACTCGCCGCCATCACCGCGCTTCAGGGCGGAAAGAACACGCGCATTGCTGAACTGGAATCCGAACTCCAATCGTCAAACGCAACCCTTGAGTCCGTGCGGTCCGCCTCTGGTTCCCAACAGAGCGAACTCAACTCCCTGCAAACCCGTTACGCCCAACTCGAGACTGAAAATGCCCAACTCGAGGCAGAGTTCTCCGCCTTCCGGACCGACACTGAAGCGCGCCTCGCATCCGCTCAGGAACAGCTGGCTGGAGGTCGCGAATTACAGGACACCCTCAGCGCACGAGATCAGGACGTCGCCCGCCTCCAGGCCGATATCCTTTCAAGGGATAACCAGATTGAAAGCCTGCAAAGCCAACTCGAACAGCTGGAGGGAGCGTTAAGCGAAACGGCCGGGATCGCGGACGAACTGGAAGACCTGGAGACCCAACTGGCCTCGATGAACTCCGAACTGAATCAGCGGGATAATACTATATCCAATCTCCAGTCCAGCCTGGAGGACCGGGACATGACCCTGGCTGCTAACGTGGCTGCCCACGAACAGGCGATAAATAAGAACGAGGAAGACCTGGACGCCCTTCGCGCTCAACTCACCAGTGCCCGCGAAACTACACAAGCCCAGATCACCACCGCCTTGGAAAAGGCAAGCCAGGAGCATCAGAATACATTGCGGCAGGCTGCTACCCGGTTGACCATCCTCCAGCGCGAGTTAGATGAGCGGGACGAATTCCAGGAACAGATGCGGCGCCAGAATGCCGTTTTAATTCGCCGTAAGGAAGAAGACCTCGCTGAGCTGAATACCCGATTTCAAAGGAACGTCACCGAAATGGCCGCACTCCAGACTCAATTTGAAACCTTGAAGACGACGTGGGAACGAGATCGACGTACCTTAAATGGGCTTGAATCCAGGACTCGAGCACAACTGGCAGCCCTGACCAAAGAAAAGGAAGCCCTCGAGCTACAGGTCAGAGAATTGAGCAACAACCTGCTGGAAACCGAAGAAGCTCGCGAGCAGGTCAGCAATCAGGTAGCCCGACTCGAAAAAAACCAATCTTCCGGACAGGATCAGATAAACGAGACGATCACTTCCCTCCGCAGACAGCTCGCTGATCGGGAAGAAGCCCTCGCCAAGCTACAAAATGACCTGGAAGAACTCAGCGCCAACTACCTCAATGAATCGGACGACTATGATAATCGCCTCTCGCAGAAAGATAGGGAAATCGCCCGCCTCAACAGTGAAAAACAAGCCCTGGAGCAACGCATCGCCGACTTGGAAAACCAATTGAGGGCCTCCGGGTAATCCTCGCTTCAACATTGCGCAAACGCCATTCTCAGCCTTCAGTTGTCGCATGCCCATTCCCACCCCCGAGGAGATTCTTTCCCAGATACATGCTATCACCGAGGAGATCGCAGACCTCCGGCATGAAATTCACGCCTACCCGGAATTGGGATTCGAAGAGGTCGAAACGTCCCGGAAGGTGCTCGAACAGCTCTCCACCTTGGAGGGATTTGAAATTCGTGAGGGAATCGCAAAAACGGGAATTGTCGCCACGCTCGGCGCCGATAAATCGGGGGCATGTATCGGCCTGCGGGCAGATATGGATTGTCTCCCTATTGAAGACACCACTGGAACCCCCTGGTTCTCCAAACGGCCGGGGCTGAGTCACGCCTGCGGACATGATGGACACACCGCTGCCCTTGTCGGGGCCGCCAAAATACTATCGCGATACCAGGACCAACTCCCCGGACCGGTGAAGTTTATTTTTCAACCGGCCGAGGAACGCCTGGGAGGAGGTCACCACATGGTAGAGGAGGGTGCGCTGAAAAATCCGGACGTGGCTGCTATTTTTGGCCTTCACGGTTGGCCCTACCTCCCCTTCGGAACCGTCGGTCACCGGCGAGGCCCGCTCATGGCCTCTTCGGATTCCTTCAGAATAACAATTAAAGGCATAGGGTCGCATGGGGCCTACCCCCATTTGAGCATAGACCCCATCGTGGTGGCCACTCAAGTGATCCAAGCCCTGCAGACCCTCGTATCGAGAAGAACCGATCCCTTGGATAGCGCAGTCGTAACGGTAGGTCAGATCCAAAGTAGTGGCACCTACAATATCATTGCAGAGGAATGCCTGCTGCTCGGCACAATTCGTGCCCTGACCGCTGAGACCCGGGCCTTTCTACACAAGGAAGTGAAGCGGGTAAGCGAAAGCCTTTGCGAGGCTATGGGGGCTAGGGCTATCGTGGAAATAGGACAGGGCTATCCGGTTACATCCAACCATCCCGCCGCCGCTTCCTTTTTTGAAGACACGTTCACTCACCGCATGGCCGGTCACTTGAATATGACCACAGTCAACCCCACCATGGGCGGCGAAGATTTCTCCTTTTACGGACAGGTCATCCCCTCAAATTTTGTTTTTCTCGGGGTCTGCCCGGAGGGAGTCGATACCCCCGCCCTCCTCCACCAGGGGAACTATGATTTTCCAGATCTCGCCCTTCCTCTCGCGATCCAAACCCATGTAGAGCTAGCGCTGAATTTTAAGGGACTAGCCACCGGAAATTAACCCTGTAAAAGTGTTCGTAGTGCATAGCGAATTCCTTCAACCTGCCACAAATGGCGGATAGGTTGGATACCTCCTCTTCTCCCGAATTCGCGGATTGCTTCCACCTACTCCTGGAGCCGGACTTCCCGTTTGGACTCCTGTTTATTGATCAGGACCATCAAATATTGTGGAAAAATCAGCGGGCTGACGAATTCCTCCAGCCCTTCAATACCTTCAATGACTGGCTGAAGTCGCTCTCCGGAGACAAGGGGGATTTACTCTTTCCGGATGGGCTGGACGTAGCCAAGTCCAGGAAGAGCGAAATGGTCGCCTCCATTCCCGGCACGAACGATTCCGACTCCCGCACCAGACTGAAACTTCGATTTCAAGCCTGTGGGCCAGGCGGACAATACATTATGGGAACCCTGATTCCCGTAAATGAACGGCTTCACGACATCCGGGACCTCCAGCAGAAAATTGTCACGGCGGAGTTGTCCGACCGCGCCAAAAGTGTCTTCTTGACCATGATGGGGCACGAAATTCAAACCCCGCTCAATGTCATCCTCGGCTTTAGCGAGATCTTGATGGAACGCCTGCCCAAAGGCGCCGATCAGGAAATGGTGGAGAGTATCTATTCCTCCGCCCAGACTGTTCTCGACCTGTTTTCCGATTTAATCCAGGCCTCTCTGGTCGATGCCGGCCTCTCCCGAATCGAAAACAAAACCTTTTCCCTGCGGACTCTCCTGCTGGATGAGCTGATCCCTTACTTCCAGGACAGGGCGACAGCCCAAAAGCTGACATTTGCCTTTGTCGATGACGATACGGTTCCGGATCAGATCGAAGCCGATTACGAGCACTTGAAGCAGGTCCTTTTCAATTTGCTCTCCAATGCGATCAAATTTACTGACCAGGGCGGCGTTTCTCTCTCCTTGCGCACCGGCACCCTGCCACGTGATGGATCTCCCGCCATCTGTATCTCAGTTATGGATACGGGGATCGGGATGAAGCAGGACCTGCATGATCGGATTTTCCGGCCTTTTTTCCGCCATCCACCGGAAAATGGTCTCCAGGAAGCCGGAAGCGGGATAGGGCTTTCTGTTGCACTTCGCCTCGCTACCATGATGGGTGGGGAAATCGAGGTTGAATCTGAATCCGGACAGGGGAGTACCTTTACATTTTTTCTTCCCACCCTGATTTCTTCCGACCGGGAGAAGCCGACGCCGTCACCACCCTCAGAGCCCGGAAAAGAAATCGTGCTCGATATCAGCCCAGGCTATTTGAACACGCTGAAGGTATTGGTCGTGGAGGACAACCTGGCCAACCAGAAAATCATTTCTTCCCTCCTCAACAAGTTTGGCATCTTTCCCACGCTCGCATCTACGGGCCCGGAAGCCCTCGAGCATTTGAGGAGGGCCCCTTACGATATTGTTTTTCTGGATATTCAGCTCTCCCCGGAGATGGACGGATTGGAAGTGTCTGAGCGTATTCGCCGGGATCTGAAGCTATCGACTTACATCGTTGGAATTTCTGCCGACCGATTGGATGCCGACCAGGAATTTGCCCGCGAATCCGGGATGAATGCCTTCTTCTCCAAGCCGTTTAACCAGACCCACTTGGAGACCGTTCTTAAGTCTGCCCTCAAAGAACTGAGGAAATCCATTTGACGCCGACTTCATCCCTCCCAATCAATTCGGGGTATGAAGTTGATTTCGTGGAATGTGAATGGGATACGAGCGGCCTTAAAAAAGGACTTCGAAAACAGCATCAAGGATATCAGTCCCGATGTGTTTTGCCTGCAGGAAACCAAGGTCTCGGCGGATGTAGTCGAGACACTCGATTTCCTGAAGAAGGAATACCCCTTCCAATACTGGTGCTGCGCTGAGAAAAAAGGATACTCGGGAACAGCCACTTTTTCAAAAAAGGAACCCCTCGCGATCTCCTATGGGATTGGTAAAAAAATCCATGACCAGGAAGGGCGTGTGCTCACCACGGAGTATCGCGATTTTTACCTGGTCAATGTCTACACGCCCAATGCCCAAAACGAGTTAAAGCGTCTCGATTATCGCCAGAAATGGGATGCGGCCTTCCGGAGCTACCTCCGCTCCCTTGACAAAAGTAAACCTGTCATCTTTTGCGGGGATACCAATGTAGCTCATGAGGAAATCGACCTGGCCCGCCCCAAACAAAACCGGAAGAATGCCGGATTCAGTGACGAAGAGCGTGAAGGATTTACCAAGCTACTCAAAGCTGGCTTTATTGACACCTTTCGCGCCTTTCACCCAGACGAAGCAGGGCATTACTCCTGGTGGAGTTTACGCGGTCAGGCAAAAGCAAATAATGTAGGTTGGCGGATCGATTACTTCGGGGTGTCCGAGCGGCTTTTCTCGCGAGTAAAAGAGGCATTCATCCTCAAAGATGTGGAGGGCAGTGACCATGTCCCCGTGGGTATTGTGCTCAAGCGCAGGTAGGATCCCCTCAACGTTTGCGAAGGGGAGTGGAAAAGCCCTTGAATACCACCGTATTCTCTTAACAATACAGGCACCTCTACTTCCTGCTATCCCTCTACCTCCTATCTATGGCCGCTGACCCTTCGGAAAATTCACAACAGTATTGGATCCGTAATCTCCGCCTGGTCTTCACGCTTCTCTTTATTTGGGCGGTCGTCTCCCTGGGTATGGCAACCTTCTGGGTCGATGCCTTGGATCAATTTCGTATCGGCGGGTTCAAGCTCGGTTTCTGGATCGCTCACCAGGGCGCTATGATGCTGTTTGTGGTGCTAATCTGGGTCTATGTCTGGGCCATGAATCGACTGGATCGAAAGTTCGATGTCGACGAAGAGTAAACCTCGACATTACGAGCCACCACCCCCCTTCACCTCTTACCTCACACTTCACAAATATGAATGTCCAAGCCTGGACTTTTGTCATCGTCGGATTCACCTTCACCCTTTACATGGCGATCGCCATCTGGTCGCGGGCCAAGACCACCGGGGACTTTTATGTTTCTGGCCGACATGTAAGCCCAATCCCTAACGGAATGGCTACCGCGGCAGATTGGATGAGTGCCGCTTCCTTCATTTCCATGGCGGGCTTGATTGCATTCAGTGGACGCGACGGGTCGCGATACCTGCTGGGCTGGACGGGCGGGTACGTCCTGCTGGCCCTCCTGCTTGCACCCTACTTGAGGAAGTTCGGTAAGTTTACCGTGCCGGACTTTGTGGGAGATCGGTATTACTCCAATGTCGCTCGCCTGGTGGCCGCACTCTGTGCGCTTTTTGTTTCCTTTACCTACGTTGCCGGGCAAATGCGTGGGGTCGGCATAGTCTTTTCCCGCTTTCTTGAAGTTCCGGTGAACCTCGGCGTGTTCATCGGCATGGGGATTGTCTTCATTTATGCGGTTCTAGGCGGAATGAAAGGCATCACCTACACGCAGGTAGCTCAATATTGCATCCTGATCATTGCCTACCTGATTCCGGTATTCTTCATTTCTTTTATGTTGACCGGAACTCCCATCCCCCAGTTGGGAATGGGGGGTCAGATGACAGCGGAACCCGGCGTATACCTGTTGGACAAGTTGGATGGGTTAACGACTGAGCTAGGGTTTGATGCCTACACAGATGGGTCGAAATCAAGAATTGATCTGCTCTTTATTACTCTTGCCCTGATGGTCGGGACTGCCGGTCTGCCCCATGTCATCATCCGGTTCTTCACGGTTCCAAAAGTCTCTCAAGCCAGGACTTCCGCCGGATGGGCTCTGATCTTTATTGTAATCCTTTATACCACTGCCCCCGCACTCGCCGTCTTCGCCCGCACCAACCTGATCAACACCGTTCAGGATCTCGAGTACTCGGAGGTACCGGCCTGGTTTACCAAGTGGGAAGCCACAAATCTCATTTCCTTTGAAGATAAAAATGGGGATGGGCGCATCCAGTACTACAACGACGCGAATACGGACCCCGAGTTTTTGGCAAAAGTCGAAGCTGCCGGCTGGAACGGGAATGAGCTGACGATCAATCGGGATATCATGGTCCTGGCCAATCCGGAAATAGCCAACCTCCCCGATTGGGTGGTTGGCCTCGTGGCGGCAGGTGGCTTGGCCGCCGCACTCTCCACCGCGGCCGGTCTTTTACTCGTTATCTCCACGTCGGTTGCTCACGATCTGGTGAAAGGGGTCATCAAACCAAATTTATCAGAAAAAGAGGAACTCCTCTATGCTCGCATCGCCGCGGCAGGCGCCGTTTGTGTAGCCGGCTATTTTGGAATCAACCCCCCGGGCTTTGTCGGGGAAGTCGTCAGCTTTGCCTTTGGGCTGGCCGCGGCGTCATTTTTTCCCGCGATCCTGCTGGGCATCTTCTATAAACGCATGAACAAGGAGGGAGCCATTGCAGGCATGATCACTGGAATCGGGTTTACCGCGCTATACATCGCGTACTTCCGGTTTATTAACCCGGATGCAGACGTGGCCGAAAACTGGTTGTTTGGCATTTCTCCTGAGGGAATTGGTGGAATCGGGATGATTCTCAATTTCATCGTCTCGCTCCTCGTCTGTCACCTGACCCCGACTCCTCCAGAAGAAATCCAGGCAATCGTGGAAGACATCCGAATCCCACGACAGACGGCCGCCAAGGCGCCCGCTCAGGATTTCGAGATATAAGTGGAAGAAGGCTTTTCATAAGTCCGGCCTCCCCTAGACTGTAGGTCATGCGGACCTGGTGGACCTTGATTATTTTTTCCCTCGGCTGGGGCCATGGCAGTTGGGGAAAAGAAGCCACCACCGAAATAGAGTTTCCCGTCTTTGTCGGCGGATACGGTATTGATTATTTCCAGCAAACGGTCCACCGGTTTGAGGCCGCTCGACCCGACATCCAGGTGAATCTCTATGGAGATCCACGTATTCGAAACAAACTCCGGGTGCGGATCATTGGCGAAGACTACCCGGATGGAACCGACGCCGAGCTTCCATGGATGGATTTAATCCGCGCCGGCAAGGTGGCTCCCCTGGATGAATACCTCGATGGTCCGGACTGGTCGGGAACCCGGTCCTGGCGCGAATCCTTTCTGCCCGGATCGCTGGACCGGTGGACCCTTGACGGAAAAACCTACGGAATCCCCTTCGCTCATGCTGTGATTCCTATCTTCTACAACAAACGCATGTTCAGGAATCAGGGATGGTCACCGCCGAGCACCTGGGATGAGTTTTTTGAGTTATGCGATAAGATTAAACAGACGGGAATCGCCCCAGTCGCGCTTCCCGGGATTTACCATCGGTATATCGATAATTACTTTCGCGCCGCCCACTACAGCCTGACCGGCCCGGCCCTCTACAAAGCCTACCTCAACCTCGAACCCGGAACCCGCGAAGATGATGCCTTCATCCGCGCGGCTGCAGTGATTCAGAAGATTGCCATCGACTACCTTCAACCCGGATGGGAAGGCATGAGCCACACGGCCGCGCAGCTCGAGTTCCTGAAGGGCAATACGGCCATGGTCAGCACCGGATCGTGGTTGATCAGCGAGATGGATGGTAAATTTCCCGACGGTTTTGAACTAGGGGCATTTAATTTTCCTTTGTTTCCCGACAGCGTCGTCCCCCCTACCCATATCCAAACCGGTAGCGGATATTACTTTGTGTTTGCCAGCAGTCCACATGTTGCCGAAACCGCTGAGTTCCTACGTTTTTTGACCTCTCAATCCCGGGCCATCGCCTTTGCCGAGGAGAAGGATAGTGCCAGTGCTATCCAAGGGGTTCCTGCATCCGCGTATTCCCCGCTGATGCAAGACATCGCCCACTTGCTCGAGACGAGCACGGGGTCATATGGCCAACCCCCGGGTAGCGCCGGGCTCTTCCCCAGGCTGAACCAGGTACGCACCAACTTGCGGATGGAGCTTCTCCTGGGAAACATTTCACCACAGGAATTTGGCCAGGCCATGGAGAGGGCAGCCGCAGCCCTCCGATTAGAACAGGAAAACCCAGACAAAATTGACTACCGGCACCCGGTCAAGGGTCTCTTCCTGCTGGGGTTTTTCTCGCTCACCCTGGCCTGGGGAACTTGGAACTGGTGGAAAACAAGAAACCGGAAAGAGAACCAGAAACAATTTGAGAACGCGTTTGCCGACCTGAGCCCGGGACTGGGATTCTCCTTTATCGGCCCTGCCTTTTGTCTCTACTTCGCCTTCATCCTTCTCCCGGCCCTGACCTCTTTCTTCTGGTCGTTTCAAAGATGGAATGGCCTGGAAGCCCCCAGTTTTTCGGGCTTACATCATTTCAAATGGCTCCTGTTCCAGAGTGATACGTTCTGGGAAGCCCTGGGCAACAACCTCTTCCTCATGTTCGTTCCGGGAATCATCATCATTCCCATGGCCACGGGGTTCGCCTATTGCATCCATAAAGGAGTCCTTGGGGGAAATCTGTTTCGGGTCTGTTTTCTATTCCCCAACATCCTGGGCGGGGTGGCTGCCACCATCCTCTGGATGAGCGCCTACGAGCCGGCATCCGGTCTGTTAAATGCCAGTCTGATCGGGTTGGGTGAGGGGCTTTCCCGGCTGGGCATGCCCTTCCTTGGCGATCCCCTCTTGGGTTTCGAGCGCTTTGCCTGGCTTTCCCCTGAACGGCTTTACGGGTCCATCATTCCGATCCTCATCTGGCAGGGGTGCGGGTTCAACCTCATCCTCCTGCTCGCCGCCATGGAAGGGATTGATTCATCCCTTTATGAGTCTGCCGAGTTGGAGGGAGCATCCACACTCCAGCAGTTCTTCCAAATTACCCTGCCCCTTATCTGGGATGCCATCCTGGTCGTCCTCGTCTTCTGGATCATTGCCGGACTCAATGCCTTTGAGCTGGTCTGGCTGCTCACCGGCCAGGAGCCTGCCAGCAGTTCTCATGTCCTCAGCACCTGGATGGTAGGCACACTGTTCAACGAATTCCAAGTCGGTCGGGCCACCGCCATCGCTGTCAGCCTGTTCCTCCTCGTTTTCGCAGGGTCTCTGCTCACCTGGAAAACGCTGAGAAAGGAGGTGGTGGCATGACCAAACCCTCGACTTCCCCCGGGTCGCAATTCCTCCGGTTTGCCTTTCCCTTGATGGTGGTCTACCTCATCTGGACCGGGTTTCCCCTCTTATGGGTCTTATACAGCTCCCTCAAAACGGATCGGGCCATTTTTGAATCCCCCTTTTCGCTCCCATCCTTCGATCAGGGCCTGCAATGGACCAACTATGCCAAGGCCTTTCAGCAGGAAGGCTTCCAATTCTATTTCATCAACAGCTTCCTGGTCGTTTCAGTTTCGGTTTTCGGGATTCTCGCCCTCGGTGCGATGGCCGGGTATGCGTTGAGCCGGTTTCACCACAAGGCGACACCTCCCCTGTTCTGGATATTTCTTGCCGGACTCATGATACCGGTTCAAATCGTGGTCATTCCACTCTTCTTCCAATTGAGAAGTCTGGGGCTGCTTAACTCCCTGCCAGGGCTCTGCCTGGTCTATGTTGCCAGCGGGCTCCCCTTTGCCATCTTTATCCTGTCCGGCTTCTTTCGAACCCTGCCAAAAACCTTGTACGAGGCGGCCAAATTGGACGGTTGCTCGGAATTTCAGATCTTCTTCCGGGTCATGCTGCCTTTGGCCAGGCCGGGCTTGGCCACCGTAGCTATTTTTCAATTCATCATACTCTGGAAAGAGTTTTTCTTCGCCTTCATGTTTTTGACGGGAGACCCAACCGGTAACCAGAGCACCCTCGCTCTTGGGCTGGCCCGCATGGCCATTAATTCTCAATACAAAACGGACTACGGCCTCCTCTTTGCCGGACTCGCGATCGTAATCATTCCTCTCATCGTGATCTACGTGGCCCTGCAGAAACAATTGGTCAAGGGAATCACTTCAGGGGCCATCAAGGGATAGGGATTGATCTGGACCTAAGAAGCCTTCGCCTTCGGCCCACTTGGCTTTCACCAGGCCCTAAGAGAGCCTAAACATTCAATTCCCATGAACCGCATTAATCGGTGTCACCCCAAGTTGAATATCGGCATCCAGCGTATGGAACAACTCCTTGAGCACGCGAGCCTTCTCCGGATACACATGAATGAGGTTCTCGGTCTCCGTCCGGTCGCTGGGGATATGGTACAGCTCCCACTCCCCAATTTCTTTCAGCATAGATAACTTCCAATCGCCGTATCGCAGGCCCCGGTTCTTCGAGAAGTATTGCCACAGTAAACGGGGACCCAGTGAGGATTCCCCATAGAAGAGGGGGGCCAGGTTCAGCCCTCGCAACTCCCCGAGCTGCCCTCCCGGGTCGGATTGAGGGTATTCAGCCCCTGCCACGGAATAAAGGGTAGGGGCGATATCGACCAGGTGCCCAGGCTGGTGCACCAGTCGGCCAGGTTGCTCAATCCCGACAGGCCAATGAACAATCAGGGGAGTTGAGATCCCCCCCTCATGCTGGTCCTGCTTAAAATACCTGAACGGCGTATTACTCACGTGAGCCCACCCCTCATCGTAGGTATAAAAACTGCGGGAATCCCATGGCATATAACCTTCCGTACGGGTCGCTTCCCGGGTCCGCTGGAAAGGACATCCCCCATTGTCACTGAGAAAGATAAACAGTGTATTCTCCCACCGTCCCATACGTTCGAGGTGATCCACCAGTCGACCGATATTTTGGTCCAGGCAGTCCACCATCCCTGCAAAAGTCGCCATCGTCAGTCCATGCTCGGCTCGCGTGGATTCGTCCAGGGTTTCCCAAGCCGGCACTTCATCGGGCCTCGGGGGCAAGGGGTCATCGGGATCGACCAGGCCCAATTGAATCAGGTTCGCATAGCGGGCCTTTCGGATGGGTTCCCAACCCTCATCGTAACGGCCCATGTATTTCTCGACATCTTCTTGTTTGGCCTGCAGGGGGTAATGCGGAGCATTATAAGCCAGGTATAGAAAGAAGGGTTTATCCGGCTCGACCATTTCATCCAGGAACCGGATCGCATAGTCCGTCATGGCATCCGTCGCATAGAACCCCGTCTCCGGGACTTCAAATTCATCCGCGTTCAACCGCCACCGCATCTTTCCCCGAGTATCCACTCCGGTAAAAAAGTTCACCGCCCCCGACAGGTGCCCAAAGTAACGCTCAAACCCCTGGTCGACAGGCTCACCTTGTAAATGCCATTTCCCGCTCATTAATGTCGTATAGCCCGCCGCTTTCAGAACCTCGGCCACGGTCAGAGAATTCTTCTCTTCGCCGATGAACGTGACCTCCGGCCAATACCTGCCAGACAACAGGCTTGCCCGGGACTGCGCGCACTTAGCAGTGTTATAGAATTCCCTGAATCGAAGCCCATTCTCCGCCAAGCGATCCAGGATCGGGGTTTCAATTTCTCCCCCGTAACTTCCGAGATCGGAAAAACCCAGATCATCCACCATGATGAGAACGATGTCAGGCCGGCTGGGAGTTGCCATTGAGAAACCGCAAACACCGGAAGAAAGGGCAGCAACCAGGAGGAACCGATTCAAAATAGTCATTGGTTACACGATGGAAGACAATTCAAGATAAGGCCATACCTATTCCGGGACGCCCCACCCTCCACCTCCGGGCGTTTCAATCCGGAGCGTATCCCCCGGCTTCACATCGAGCGCTACTTCGCCGGGTAAGGTCGACATATCTGTCCGGGAAACTAAGGTCTGCTGGCCCACTTGCCCGGGAAACCCACCCGCCCCTCCGGCAGGAGGCACGACCCGATGTTGGGTGAGCAGGGAGACACGCAGGGATTCGAGAAAAGTGAGATCCCGCACCAAACCATCTCCTCCCCGCCACTTCCCGTCACCTCCGGATCCCTCACGGATCGCAAAGGAATTTAATCTTACCGGATAGCGATGTTCGAAGATCTCGGGGTCGGTTATGGCGGTATTGCTCATGTGGACATGAACCCCGGAAGCCCCACTAAAGCCGGGTCCTGCCCCGCTGCCACCCCCGAGGGTTTCATAGTAGGACACGCGGTCGTTTCCGAAGAGAAAGTTATTCATCGTTCCCTGGCCACCGGCCATGATCCCGAATACCTTAAGCAACAAGTCTGTCAAAGCTTGGCTTACCTCCACATTCCCTCCGACTACCGCCGGTGAATCGAAAGGATCATCAGGAAAGACAGGATTCAGCATGCATTCCGGCAAAATCCAGGTCAGATCCTCTAGAAATCCATCATTCAAGGGTAACTCGCGAGCATCTCCAGCAATCATCCGGAGCACATACATGACCGCACTTTGAACAATGGCCGGATTCGCATTGAGGTTCCTCGGGTGAACCTGGCTTGTCCCCGAAAAATCGATACAAATCTGGTCTCCCTCCCGCGAGACTTTGACCTTTAACTGACTCCCATCATCGAGCAATTGCTCCCCTGCTATGGGATTCGAGACTATTTCCCTCAGTTTGGGCTGAAGTTGAGTTCGGGCCAGACGCCTCAAAAATGACATCTGCCCGGTAATCGCCCCGGGGCCAAGCTGGTTGCACAACTCGATGACTACCCGGTGCCCTTTGCGTAAAGAAGCCACCTGACCCTGGAGATCCGCCAGGTTCTCTTCAACATTTCGACTGGGGTATCGGGAGGAAGCTAACAAGCTCCGGATATCATCCCAGTGAGCCTCACCTCGTCGATAAAGATACCGGGGTTCGATCACCACACCCTCCTCACCGAGTACCCTGGCATTAGGGGGCATCGATCCGGGTCGAATTCCACCAATTTCAGCATGGTGTGCCCGGTTGGCCAGGTAGGCTATCGGCACCTCGGAATGACCGGGCAAATATACGGGACAGATGAGAGTCACATCCGGCAGGTGGGACCCCCCAAACCGAGGATGATTCACAATGACAATGTCTCCGGGCTCCATGGCCAGGACCGACTTTACCTTCCTTACACAAACCCCCAATGCGCCGAGATGGACCGGGATATGGGGTGCATTGACAATCAGGTGCCCCTCGGCATCGAGAAGACCACAGGAGAAATCCAATCGCTCTTTTATATTCGTGGACAGGGAAGTCCGTTGGAGTTGAACCCCCATTTCCTCCACCAGTCCTTTAAATCGCTGAGTCAGGATCTCTTCGCTTACATTTTGTAGGACATCTGAAAAAGCCCCCTCGCCGGAATCCGTAGATTCAAGCAGGATCGTTCCCTGGTCCCCCCGAAACACCGTCCATCCCGGGTCTTTGACAAAGGTACTGAAAGGGTTGGTCTCAACCCTGCATGCTTCCACCGCGACTGTGGAATCCGCTTCGAACGCTTCCGCTTCAACAGAAGCCGCCTTGATGATCACCCGGCATCGGAGCCGGGACACTTCAATTTCCCTTCCCTCGGGAAAGTATCCGAAAATATCGGAAAACCGTTCCACAAAACAGGCCTCCAGATTCGAGTCATCCCTCAGAGGAATAAACAATTCGAGGTCCTGGCCCTTCAACCGCAACCCGACCTCAGCCTCGTGAACCCATACATTTGCATTTTGACCCTGGTCACGCCCCTGCAGCTCGCCTTCGCCTTCCGTCCAGATTTCCTTCGCCCAGCGTAGCAAGGCTGGAGAGACCTCCTCAAGGGGCCTCAGGATCTGTCGCGAATCCTCGTATGCGTGTTCCGCATGTTGGCAACCGTAGGCACTCAGGATACCTGCTTCGGGGGGAATAATAATCCTGGTGATCCCAAGTCGGTCTGCCAAAGCGCAGGCGTGTTGCCCCCCCGCTCCTCCAAAAGCAACCAAGGCATATTCAGAGGGGTCAAAGCCTTCTCTCACAGAAATTTTGTTCATGGCCAGAGCCATGCGCTCATTAGCTATCGCGAGGAAACCATTCAGCATGGATTCGAGGCTGAGGGCTTCATTACCATTCTCGCTTCGCGCTTGCTCTAGGATCCCGGTAGCAGCTTCCCGGGCACGCTCCGGGAAAACGGGAATATTGAATTGCCCGGGATTCATCCTTCCCAGCAGGAGGTTCACATCAGTCAACGTGAGAGGGCCTCCATACCCATAACAGGCCGGCCCGGGGAAGGCTCCCGCGCTTTCCGGGCCCACGAAAAACAGAGCATGCTCAAAACCACAGATGGATCCTCCCCCTGCGGCGACCGTTTCAATTCGCAGGGCGGATGTCATGAGATGGGCCCGCCCCACCTCATGCTCGGTCACATAATCATACTGTCCATCGTATCGAGATACATCGGTACTGGTGCCTCCCATGTCCAAAGCTAACACCTTGGAGATTCCGGATCGCCTGGCGACGGCAGCGACCCCCACCACTCCCCCTGCGGGACCACTCAGCAAACTATCTTTTGGCCAGTAGTGGGTCCGCTTGCGGAGCCCTCCCCCACTACTCATCAAGTAGAGCTGAGATGCAGATCCCAATTTCGACTCCACCCCATCAAAGTAGCGCGTCATGAGCTGCCCCAGGTAGGCATCGACCACGGTAGTCTGGGTCCGGTGTAAATATTTGATAAAGGGGGCTAACTTAGAACCCCGGGCAACGTAAGAATAGCCAAGGTCTTTTAACAGGCGTTCACACTCAATTTCATGATCAGGTGAAGAATAACCGTGCATGAAAGAAATGGCTGCCGTAGTCGCTCCACCCAGCAGGTACTCCTTCGCCAAAGTCAGCCAGTCCCCTTCAGGTTCAAAGGGCTGGAGTTCGACTCCCCTGGCATCCACTCGACCAGGGACCTCAACTACCACCCCGGTTAATGGCCTGGGCTTCCGGATTTCCCTTGCAAACAACTCAGGTCTTCGCTGATCCCCGATTTCCAGCAGATCCGAATACCCAGGGGATACAAACAAAACGGGAAGATCCCCCTTTTCTTCAAGCAAGGCATTGGTTCCTTTGGTCGTTCCCAGGCGCAACTCGTGAGCGGGAAACTCATCCTGGAGCCCTGTGTCAGTCAATAGCCTAAAACCCATAACCGGGGCTTCTTCAAATGCGGATAGGCTCATGAGATCCCCGGGTTGCAACCCCACGCTGCGTTCCCAACCGAGCTCGAGTTCTCGAAGCCCGTCCTTCAATAAACGGTCTTCCCGTATAGTGCCCAAATCTGTCTCTTCCGGGCCTGCCAGGATGGAGTACCCGACAAAGAACCCACTCGATACCGGAGGTAGACCGGATGCGGTAATCACCTGACCGGTTCGAACTCCCTGGACTTGGAACCGCAGGGTTCCATTTGACAAAACCTTGCAACGGACGGATTCCCCCTCCGGTGTCCTGCCGATGCAATCAGTAAACGTTCCACCGGTGTCGATGGAAATTTTCCAGATAGCGAGCGACTTGTGATCCATACCGGGTTTCAACAGTGAAGGCTGATACTTTCACGTTCAGCCCGGGTCCTTTCAACAAAAACTAAAGCGCGCCAGTGTGGTGGTCGGCGTCCTCGCATGTATACATGGGATTCTCCTGACCCCACCCTAGCTGCGGATCATACCCGCCGCCAGGGTCTCGTTTGTGAACGGATCGATCAGGATGAAGCTGCCGGTTGTCCGGTTTTTGCGGTAGGTGTCATACAGGAGCGGCGCTGCTGTCCGAATCGAAACGCGACCAATCTCGTTCAGAGAAAAACTGGATACGCCTTCAACCTTATGCAGGGTCTCGATATCGACCTTATATCGAATATCCTGCACGATTGCTTTGGTCTCGTTCGACGTATGGCGCAAGATGTACTTTCCCCGGGGTTGGAGCTGCTTAGCTTCGGAAAACCAGCAGATCATGGCCTCGATGTCCTGCCCGACCAAAGGTTGGTTATTGGGTTTGGCCAGCATATCGCCGCGGCTGATATCGATTTCATCCTCCAGGGTGATGGCCACCGACATGGGTGAAAAGGCTTCCTTCACCTCTCCATCCATCGTGTGGATTCCTTTAATTTTGGTGGTAAACCCACTGGGGCAGACCACCACATCATCGCCCGGCTTAAAAACCCCGCTGGCTACCCGCCCGGAGTATCCACGGAAATCATGCCATTCATTGGAGTGCGGACGAATCACCCATTGGACAGGAAACCGGGGATCCACGTGGTTGTCATCCGTGGCTACATATACATTTTCCAGATGATACAAGAGGGAGGCTCCCCCATACCACGGCATCTTGTCGGACTTATCGACCACATTATCCCCGTGCAGGGCACTGATTGGAATAAAGGTCATGTCGACAATATTGCGCAAGCGGGAGGCAAATCCCCGGAATTCATCAATAATCGCATGGTAGGTGGCTTCCGAGTAATCCACCAGGTCCATTTTGTTGACACACAAGACAATGTGTTGAATCCGCAGCAGGTCGGCAATAAAGGCATGACGCCGGGTCTGTTCAATTACGCCCTTCCTGGCATCAATGAGGATGATGGCCAGATTCGCCGTCGACGCTCCCGTCACCATGTTGCGGGTGTATTGAACATGCCCGGGGGTATCCGCGATAATGAATTTACGCTTCGGTGTAGCAAAGTAGCGGTAGGCCACATCAATCGTGATCCCCTGCTCCCGTTCCGCTCGCAAACCATCCGTCAACAGGGCGAGGTTCACCTCCTCATCCCCACGCTGTTTGCTCGTGTTCTCAATAGCCTCCAACTGGTCTTCAAAGATCGCTTTGCTGTCATACAGCAGTCTGCCAATTAAGGTGCTTTTCCCGTCATCGACACTTCCTGCTGTCGTAAACCGCAGCAGGCCCATGTCAAGGTACCCTTTTTCATGTGTATTCGCTTTGCTCATTTTTCTAGAATCCAGATTCCAGATACCAGAACCCAGATGATTTCAAATTAGAGATTTAGAGATTTGGAAAACCCTCGAATCATCGCCGAAAGCTCTTTGGTTTCTTTTATCCAGGGATCCACCATAGATTCCTCCCATAGCCCCGATTCCTTTCCAATAATCAACTGGGTTCTTAATTCACCGTTACTCCCCAGAGAAATATCCAGAAACCTCGAGAACTCCCGATTGGAAGTTCGCTCTGCCCCCTCGGCAATATTACTCGGAACGGAAACCGCAGATCGCTGGACTTGATCCTTCAAAGAATGATATCGGTCACTGCTCATTTCCTTTACGATATTGACGGCCATGTCTTTCGATCGCTGCCAAATTCTCAATTCTTCGAAATTATGGTTATTCATTTCCCCTCCGGGATCAGTAAAAAGTCTGGACTCTGGTTTCTGAAATCTGGCTTCTGAAACAAGGATCCTTTTGATCAGGATCAAAAGTATCCTTGTTTCTTCCGGTCTTCCATCGCGGTCTCGCTGCGTTTGTCATCGGCCCGGTTTCCACGTTCCGTCTGGCGGGCGGCTGCGACCTCATCGATAATCATGTCCAGATTATCGGCATCCGATTCCACCGCCCCGGTAATCGTCGCATCTCCCATGGTGCGAAAACGGATTTTTTTCACGTCCACCGTTTCCCCTTCCCGGGGCTCCACAAATTCAGAAACGGCAAGAAGCACTCCCTTTCGGGTCACGACTTCACGCTCATGCGCAAAATAAAGGGACGGCAAGGAGATCTCTTCCAGCTTGATGTACTGCCAGATGTCCATCTCCGTCCAATTGGAAAGGGGAAACACGCGAAAGTGCTCCCCATGCTGTTTCCGTCCGTTAAAAATATTCCACAGCTCGGGGCGTTGGTTCTTGGGATCCCACTGACCAAAGTCATCCCGGTGCGAGAAAAACCGCTCCTTGGCCCGGGCCTTTTCCTCATCCCGGCGAGCTCCACCCATCGCCGCGTCAAATTGATGTTCTTCCAGGCTATCGAGCAAGGCCACCGTTTGCAGCGCGTTTCTTGAAGCGTCCGGTCCTTTTTCTTCCTGCACGCGTCCATCATCGATGGCCTGCTGAACGGAGGAAATAACCAGATTCCCCTGAATGCGCTCCACCAGGTCATCCCTGAATTCAATCGTTTCATGAAAATTGTGGCCCGTATCCACATGCATTAAGGGAAAGGGCAGCTTCGCCGGCCAAAAAGCCTTAACCGCCAAATGGGTCATAACAATCGAGTCCTTTCCCCCGGAAAACAGGAGGACCGGTTTCTCAAACTGAGCTGCGGTTTCCCTTAAGATATAGATCGCTTCACTCTCCAGCTGGCGAAGATGATTGATGTGATAGCTAGTCATTTCGGTTTTACTTCCATCAGCGGCTGCACCGCTTCATATAAAAAATCTAAACTGGTGTTTAAGTCCATCTGCTCCGTGTCGACGACCAGGTCTGGAGCAGCGGGCTCCTCAAACAAAGTCCCTGCCTTCGTGAAGTGGGGTAAATCGCCCGCAGCCCCTTTGGCATACAGTCCCTTCGGGTCACGGGCCGCGCACGCTTCAAAAGAAGCCTTCACATACACCATCGACAAATCCTCCTCGATGATTTCCCTGGCCGCCTGCCGAGCCGCTTCCAGGGGGGTAATGAAAGAGACAATCGTGACGAGTCCCGCATCCCGGAAGAGCTTGGCCACTTCGGCGATCCGGCGGAGATTTTCCCGCCGCTCTGCTACCGAGAACCCCAGGTCCTGGTTCAATCCTGTCCGGACATTATCCCCATCCAGCAATTGAGTCATTTTCCCCTCCTGGTACAGGCGTCGCTCCAAAGCGTTGGCCAGGGTACTCTTCCCCGACCCCGACATCCCGTAGAGCCAAAGCACACAACCCCGTTGCCGAAGCAATCGCTCTTTGTCCGCCCGGTTCAGCATGCGGCCAAATTCCGGATAGATGTGTTCCTGCTGGTTCATCACAAAAGCTGACTAACCCAGTGGGATTTTTCGGAAAACGCAATATCTTTATAATATGACCTAAAATACCTATGATTAAAATGAGCGGGGACCCGCTCATTTCATTCCCGAAACCGATAGCCCACACCGTGAACGGTCTCGATCAACTTCCCGGACCCACCCAGTTTTTTCCGAATTTGGGCCACATGCTGATCCAGGGTGCGGGTTGTTCCCAGGTAGTCGATACCCCAGACCCCGTTTAAGAGGAAATCACGGCTTAGGACCTCTCCGGAATGCAGAAAGAACAGCCCGAGCAGTTTCAACTCACGCTGGGTCAGGGATTCCCGGCTTTCCGTCACCTGGATTTCGTATTGGGCAGCGTCGACCAGGGCCTCCCCCATGGAAAACTCGGGAGGGAGCTGGCTGAGGGCATCTCCCGGATCATTACCGACCTCGGCCCGCCGGAGCAGGGCAGACACCCGGGCCAGCAATTCGCGGATCCCGAAGGGCTTGACCATATAGTCATCAGCACCCAGCTCCAGCCCGACCACTTTATCGATTTCCTGCCCCTTTGCCGTCAGCATCATGATCGGAAGCAATCGGTTGGTTTTCCTGATTTCGCGGCAGACATCGTAACCGCTCAACTCGGGCATCATGATATCCAGGATGGCGAGGTGTATGTCTTCCTGGCGGGCAAGGTTCAGGGCGGCTTTCCCATCCCCGACTGCAATCACCTCGTAGCCTTCACTCTCGAGGGCATCTGCCAAACCCTGGCGAATGGGATGTTCATCTTCAGCAATTAGAATTCTACGACGTTTCATGGGTAGGCAGGGTAATGGAAAAACAGGCACCTCCTCCGGGTCGAGCGGCATATTCGAGCTCCCCTCCCATTTGGCGGATGAGGGAGCGTGCAATGCTTAGGCCAAGCCCGGACCCGGGCCTGGTGGCGGTCAGGTCATTCTCAACTCGGTGGAAGGGGTTGAAAATGGAAGCTACATGCGGCTTGGGAACCCCTGGCCCATCATCGCACACCTCGAGTACGACCTCCCGCCCGCCTGCGGAGCAGGCTGGAATCGAGCAATGAATCGCTTTCCCCTGCCCTGCGTACTTGATCGCATTATCAACCAGGTTAATGACCACTTGCTCGACCGCATCCGGATCCACTTTCACCGGGATCGCCGCTTCCGGAAAACTCCAATCCAGGGTCAGTCCCTCTTCCCCCGCTCGCATCGCCTGAGTCTCCATCAGGGGATTTAAAATGGTGAGCAGGTCTGTCGGCTGAAGGTGGAGCCGCGATTTCCCTTTCTGCAGGGCTGAGAATTCCAGAATATTGTTAACCAGGCGCGACAGGCGCTGGGTTTCCCCACCGATCGTGCGCAGGTAACGTTTCTGTTTGTCTGCGCTGGAAACCCGGTCCTCTTCCAGCATCTCCGCATACATACGAATCGTCGTCAGCGGAGTTTTCAGCTCATGGGACACATTGGACAAAAAGTCGGTCTTCTGCTGGGCCTCCATGGCGGTACGTTGGGCTATCCAGAGGAACACCGATCCCCCGAAAAAGAAGGATGCTACCAGGATAAAGATGAGCAGCCCGGCAATAATCCAGAAAGACACGTTGAAAACGTCGTCCGACACACGCCTCAATATCAGGCTGGTGGAAGGCAATATCTGGGTTGGAATTTGTACCACAAAATCAAATTCATCGCGAGGGGTGATGTTGGAGACCAGGCTCCGATAAGTACTGGAGGACTGATCATCCCTCAAAAGATTCGCCCCGAAAGCAGGCAGGGCTGACCGCAAGGTGTCGATCAGGGTATCCTGATCCACCACAATCCCTCGGAAAACATCGGAATATGCCGGGCGATACCAGATGACCAGCTGAGGCCATCCATTGAGGTATACCCAATCCCAACCCGTTTCCGCTGCATCCAAGGCCAACGATACTTCACCTGCAGCTGGTTCTTCCACGGTATCATACGATTCGGCAACCGTTTCCACCCTCGGTGGATCGTCGCGTATTGGCGCTGTTTCCAGGGCTGCGGTGACGTCATCCATCTCGGCATCCACCGGAGCCAACTCGCCGAACAGAGAGGCCTGAGCAAACCAATCCGCTTCATCCGAAGCCGGAACGGGTTCCGTTTGGGCAATAAATTCCAAACCGCCGATAGTCCCTCCCGCAAATGAGCTTCTGTCGCGGGATGTTGGCTGCGCTCCCTCATCGGCAAAAATGGCAGTCTCGGGAGCCGCGACAGCCGCCACTTCCATCTCCATAATCTCGGACTGTCGAACCATCCGCTGCGCTTCTGCGGCCCGTTTTTCCTCCTCCGCCCGCTGCTCGTAGTAAATATCCTTGGTCAGCTCCCTGACCTTTTGACGAGCCTGCACGGCATTACTCGCTCCCAGCACGGCCAGCTCTTGTTCAGCATCAACAGATAGGGCGGCCCCGGGATCCGTGATCGATAGTGTAGACTCCTGGGCTTCCGCGGGCACAGCCGATGGCATCGCGCGCATCGCTGAGCCGGGTGCTGGCATAGCATCGGTCACCACGCCCTCATCTTGTCGGGAAAGGGAATGGCGAAAGGGATCGGAAGCCTTTTGAGAAAGCTGTTCTCTGGTTCTATCCTCGGCTGCCCATAGGGTGATCAAGGCCCCGGCATTTACCTCCGATTGCCCGAAATAGTCGAGATGCTGAGCCGCTGCATCCCATAAAAAACTCTCGGCCACAAAAGGATTATCGTTGGGCCAGTCACGTATCGACGTCGTTAAGGACTCCTCGGGAAAGGCTGCCAGGCTGTCGGCCAGGCCTTCCCGGGTCTCCGTCACCAGGAGACTCAGGTTTTCCACGATCGCATTCGCCTTTTCCGCCAGCAGGCGATCCGAAATCTCTTCAATCCGCTGGCTTTCCCGGTAGAGCAGCAGAAAGGCCCCTCCTCCCAGGATCAGGGAGAGGATCACCATCAAAGCCCATAGGGAATAGATCTGGCGGCTCTTCATGTCGTGAAATGGGTTTATATTAAAACACGCTCATCCCTATTCTGAACGAATTATCCGAATTTGTCGTCAGCCCAGCGTAAAACCATTGTCATGAAAATGTCAGGCCATCTATATCTCAGACAAACAGGAACTTGCTTTTGCCTCCGTGGATAATCTCGAAATTCAGTTAACCGTCCCCGATCAATGGCAACAGGAATCCCTGCGTCACCTCGCAGAAGGCTACGACGTCGTCGTCAATGCCCCGACCGGAGCAGGCAAAACCTTCATTTTTGAGCAGATCATTCAGCAGGGCTTTCGGGGGAAGG
Source organism: Opitutales bacterium (assembly GCA_028280845.1). GTDB lineage: Bacteria > Verrucomicrobiota > Verrucomicrobiia > Opitutales > JABSRG01 > JANQKZ01. The sequence goes on from JANQKZ010000041.1 coordinate 92,854, forward strand.
CGGTGTTCACCGTCCCCACGCGCGCCCTGGCCAATGATAAACTATATGAATGGAGGGAGAGCGGATGGAACGTCGGCATCATGACCGGCGATGTCGCCGAAAATACGGACGCACCCGTCGTGGTCGCCACCCTTGAAACGCAACGCTCGCGCTTGCTGCGTGGCGATGGCCCCGATCTGTTGGTCATTGATGAATACCAGATGCTGAGCGACCCCGGGCGCGGGGTAAATTACGAACTGGCCATTGCCCTGGCTCCGGAACAATCCCAGCTCCTGTTACTCAGCGGAAGCGTGGCCAATTCCTCCCGGGTGGTGGCCTGGTTGCAGAGAATGGGGCGCAAAGCGGTCCTCGTCGACCACGTGGAGCGACCCGTCCCCCAGGAAGAGGTCTTTT
>JANQKZ010000051.1 GCA_028280845.1 Opitutales bacterium
TTACTCTTACTCCTACTCTTCGTCTTCATCCAACCCCCCCAAAAGAACAACCAGCCCCCCGCATAGATTGCAGAGGGCCGGCCATTCAGGTAAATCATCTCACCTCTGGAGAGACACGAAACGCAAGATCTCTCTGCGCTTCCCCGCCTCACCGGGCTCAACTTATACCTTCACTTCCCAACCCGGCTCATAATCCCGGCTCCAGAAGGCTTTCATCGCTTTCCAGTCGCGGAATTTTCCGTTGGTTGGATCAATTTTCAGGTAAGAATCCTGAGCCATCGAGGAGACATTGGCATAGTGCGCCAGGTGCGTGCTCTTCGCCCCCTCTTCAATATGGCTGTTCAATGCATCTCCATTCCGGATCGCATCGATAAAGTTGCGCACGTGGAGGGTCGTCATATCGCCGCCCCCGCCCAGGGCAAGGCCACCTTCTTGACCTCCCTTACGCTCGCGGACGACTTTACCTCCACGGTCGTATAGAGTGTAACCGCTCCGGTTCACAAAAACGCTACCTTCGGTGCCGTAAACAATAGTTCCGCGGCCAGAACCATAGGTGTGATAGCCGTTGCGGCTCTTTCCATCCCATTGCACGACTTTATTTCCGGGGAAACGGAAGGTGGCTTCCATCGTGTCGTACATCTCCCAACCATCATCCACAAAGTGGAATTTGCCGGAATGGCTCTGGACCGATTCGGGGTAATCCCCCTGGATCGCCCAACGGGCAATATCTAACTCATGCGTCCCGTTATTTCCGGACTCGGCCGTTCCCCAGGGCCACAGCCAGTGCCAGTCGTAGTCCTCCAGGATATCAAGAAATTTGTGTCGTGGGGCAGGCCCCTGCCAGACTTCCCAGTCCAGGAAGTCTGGAACCGGCACCACCTTGGGGTTGTTTACCGGTCCCCGGTTGTTGTTGTAAAAGGCGACGGCCTTGTAGACATCGCCGATCACACCTTTGTGGATCTCACCGATGATTTCCCTGGATTCTGGGGAGGAACGCTGTTGGTTACCCATTTGAATCTTCAGGTCCGGGTGTTTCACCCCCATTTGAACCATCATCTGGTCCTCATCCAGGTTATAGCCGCAGGGCTTTTCCACGTAGACGTGTTTCCCGTTGTTTACCGAAATCATAGTCCCATAGGCATGCCAATGGTCCGGCGTGGTCAAAAACACAGCATCTACATCCTTTTTCTCCACCACCTTTCGCAGATCGACCTCCGCTTTTGGCTTATAGCCTAAAACCTCTTCCGCATTGGCCAGGCCCTTTTTCATCTGACGGGAATCGACCTCCAACACATAGGTGACCTCCACGCCGTCGATCTTGCTCAGCGATTCGATAATGGGTTTTCCTCGGCGCTTGAGGCCCGCTACGGCGACCCGCACCTTTTTGTTCGCCCCCGAGACTTGGCCATAGCTTTTGGCCGATGAAGCCAGGGCGATACCGGCTGCACCCAGGGTAGTGGTTTTGATAAATGAGCGGCGACTTGATTCGTTTTCCATGATTTTTGAGGTTAAATGATTGCGGTTGAGTCGTGGCATTTTGATTCCCCGAACGGGTTCGAAAGAATCTACTGAAAAATGTTCCTGTCTCCCCACATAATCCGAGCGGTGAGGCAATACCCCACAGAATAAGGGACAACCCCTTGAGGGGCTGAAAGGCTCAGTTTTACCAAACCTCTGTTAATTCTGTGAATAGTCAACCTTACTCGTGTTAGGAAAAATCGAATCGGCATTCTAAGGGGAGATTTACTCATGGTTGGGAGCTGGAAAACTGGACCAACCAGGAGGAAAGCGCGTCCGGCCAATTGACAGTCGAGGTGTCCGCCCGCCCCAATCCATAGCCATGGCCCCCGTCGGCATAGATGTGGCATTCACCCGGAACGCCAGCCACTCTCAATGCTTCCAGATATACCAGACTGTTCTGATAGGGAACTCCTTTGTCATCTATACTGTGCACAAGGAAAGCCGGCGGGGTATCCTTGCTCACATTAAGATTCGGAGATAGCGATTTCACTGCTTCAGGATTGGGGTTCTCGGGGAAGAGGCGCTTCCGGGATCCCCCATGCCCATAAGGACCCGCCATGTCGATGACCGGATATACGAGAATCGAAAAATCCGGTCGCGCAGATAGACCGGGATATCGCGTTGGCAGCTGCCAATCATAGCAGGTAGACACCGTAGCAGCCAGATGCCCTCCGGCTGAAGAGCCCATCACCCCAATCCGGCTGGGATCCAGGTCCCATGCTTCAGCCTTTGAACGGGCAATACGAACCGCTTCCATCCCATCCATGAGCGCCCCGATCGATGGATCGATCATCGTTCCAGGCACAGGAAGCCGATTTTTCACGATTATCGCAATAAACCCGAGCTCGCGAACAAAGTCTGCGTATTGAAACCCCTCATGATCCATGGCCAGAATCCAGTATCCCCCGCCTGGAAATATAAGGACGGCCCCCCCATTTGCTTTTCCCTTGTCGGGAAACATGACCAGCATTTCGGGCTCCGTAATATCTTTTGCGATGAGCATGCCATCGCGTTCGCGGAGCTCCATGACGCCTTCGACCTCATGATCCGGCAAGGCGTTCGGCACATCCCCCGGCCAGATCGTAATCACTTCATCCGGCTGGGTGGGATACAAGTCCGCGTTGGTCTGAACCAGACTAAAGGCAATACTGAGCAGTAGAGTAGTCATTGGTGGATTCAAAACCCGTAGGTTTTCTTCAGGTAATCCCACACCCTTGCGCTGTAATTCTGATTCCAACCATCATCCCGCTTGAGCTCCCGGGGAACTTCGAGGAATCGATCGTAAGGCACGGGATAATCCGCAGGGAAGAGCGCAAGGGAATTCAAGGCATACATGGCGAAATACATATTGGTTTTATGATTGTTCGCCTGGATGAGGAGTTCTTCCACGGCTGCATCTTGTAAGTCGCGGCGTTTGCTGTGGTAAGCAATCGCCTGGGCGGCACTCAAGCGGACAATCCGTTCCGAATCTCCCAACAGCCCCTCAACCTTTTCCTCCAGTGAAAGATACAGGGAAGGGCTCAATCCGAGCAGATGTTGAGCGGCCCAGTAACGCACAAGGGGAGATTCGTGGTGAAAGTAGGGCAGTACGGCCTCACGGGCCACCCCCGGGCACAGGGCCAGGTCCGCAAAATCCAATAAAGTCTGCAATGGATAAATCTGGTCGTTTCGCAATAAGTCCCCGGGCGTCATTTCCTTTTCCCACTCTAGAGACTTCATGAAGGGCTCCGGCATCAACGCCGCATCCCGAGTAGCAAGCAAATGGGTATTCAGCACCGTTCGGAACCGCTGGACCACTTGCTGATAGGCCGGGTCTTTTGCCAGGTTCCGCGTTGAATGCGGATCGTGCAGAGTATCAAAAAGCTCCTCCGCGGGGTGCGGGAGCCAGAAAGCCGATTGCACCGCATCCAATCGGTTATTGTCGAACAGGGCGTTCCAGGTCGCCGTCGTCGGGGTTTGCTGCTGATATTCCAGATATTGTCCGTGGGGAAGGTAGGGCAGGTAGTTGCGCGTATACACATACCGCTGATCCATCACGACCCGGGAGACATCCGGCTTTTCATCCTTCCGGTCCATGAAACCAAAGTTATATGCCGGGCCCACAATGGAAACGCCCTCGCCTAAAAAGGGTTCGCCCTGGTAAACCTCAGGGATCTCGACGCCAATCAGATTACACAGCGTAGCCCCCATATCGACAAAGCCGACAAGCCGATCACTGACCCCGCCCTCGCGATACTCTGGTGGAGCAAGGTGCATAAACTTCTCGGGAATATGAACCAGCAGGGGGACATTTAAACCTGACCAACCGGGATAGCGTTTACTCCGCGGCATTCCCGATCCGTGATCTGAATAGTAGAAAACGATCGTATCCTCAACCAGGCCTGCTTCCTCCAGCTCCTTCATCCGCTCGGCGAAAAAGGCATCCACTTTGGTCAAGCGGTCATAATACTGGGCCCAGTCTTTGCGCGATTCCGGAGTATCAGGGTGATACGGAGGAATCGGCACCAGGGCCGGATCGTGCAGCGGGGCCTCATTTTCATTCCGGATCTGGCTTTCATGACTACTGGTCGTGTTAAATATCGCAAAGAAGGGCATCCCCTCAGGTCGATTCTTCCAGTGGGCTTCACCTGAACTCTCATCCCAAACGTCTCGGATCTTGTCCCAATCTTTGAAGTTGTAATCCGTTTTCCGGTTATTTGTGCAATAATAGCCCGCAGCCCTCAGAACTTCGGGATAAAAAACCAGCCATTCCGGGATAGAAGCCTGGCTTCGCATGTGTTGGGCCCCCAGGGAGGGCGCATACATTCCACTCACCAGAGTAGTCCGCGCCGGGGCGCACACCGGTGCCGTAGAGATCGCCCGCGTATACCGCAATGACCGTTCGGCGAATCGATCCAGATTCGGAGTCGTGGCATAGTCATCTCCATAACACCCCATGTGAGGTCCATGGTCCTCCGCCGTAATCCATAAAATATTGGGCCGCTCATCAGCCCCTAGACTGAGGGCAAAAATGGTGGCAATCAGGAAAACCCTAGCAGGGAGGGCTGGCATGAATTTCACAGCAAGCTTTCGACTTTCAAAACTCACTCCAACTCCCGCACCTTGATACTGCGGAATTTCACCAGGTTGCCATGGTCTTGAAGAAGAAGGTGTCCTTCGGGCCACACGCCGAAGTCTTCCCACTTCTCATACTTGCTCCGCTCGATCGCGGCCAGATGGATCGGAGACCCTCGGTGATACTCCAGAACAGGGTAACTTTCGAGCCAGTGCTCTACTCGGTTGTCCGGGTATACGACCAAGCGGGCATGCCCCCATGTTTCAATAGGGCGAGGAACTTTCCGGCCTATCACCGTCTGATACGAAGGAAAGAGGTCATACAACGAGGCCAGGGTCCGGTTTCCAGCGGCGCCCAATTTACCATCCGGATGGAGGTTATCATCGAGAAGCTGATACTCTAATCCGATAGAACTGGCTCCCGTTACCCCGTAGCTCTCCGTAATGAAATACTTGATACCACTATTGGCCCCCTTGCTCAGCCAGAAATCCAATTGAAACTCAAACGCAGAAAACTCTTCCATTGTCACGATATCCCCCCCATGGGTGGATTCTCCGCCGCCGGATTCGTGCACGATTAAGGTGCCATCCTCAATCGACCAGCCCCCTTCGGGAAATGCGTCTTTTCCAGCCCCGCGCCAACCATCGGTCGTCTTCCCATCCCAGAGCAGACGCCAGCCCTGGGCCCGTTCTCCTTCACTCAGGTAGTTTGGAATCATATTGCGAATGAATTGATCCATATCCTGGGGGCTAGGGGTCAGGTCCTCGGTCTGTATTTTGATATTTTTCCAGTAAATGCGCTGCCCGGCTTCCGCATCAGCCCTGATCGAATGCACTTGGAGCGCAATAAACCCTTCAGCCGTCATATCGTCCACCACATAGGATACCGGCACACCATTTAAAAAGGTCCTGAGCGTGTTTCCAATCGCCTCGATCCGCAGATGATTCCACATCCCAAATTGGTAAAGGTCTTTTGCACGAGGATTCAGGATGACAGGATAGAGCCACCCCCGACGGGCTTCATCAAAGATACCCCCAGTCCATTTACGGGGTGAGGGGTCAATTTCGCACTGGTAGCCGTGCACCCGTCCATCCCGGTAATTTGGATCGGTCAGGCTGCGAAATTGGATGCCGGAATTGCTCACACCCTCTTGTTTAAACTCTAGCTCAAGGATGAAGTCACCGTAAGTTTCCTTGGTCGCTAAAAAGGTGTTCGGCGTCCCATGCTTGGTGGAGCCTACAATAGCTCCATCGATGACCGCATAGGGTGCAGTCCCGTTGAGAACTTTCCAGCCATCCAGGTTTTCGCCATTGAACAGGCTTTTCCATTCGCCTCCGGATAAGTTTCCGAGAGCTGCTCCGGCAAGGATGATTAGGGGTAGGATGAATCCGTGTTTATTCATTGAATATAGATGGGTTGAAGGAGAAAAACTTGTGTTTTAGGTGTTTTCCTAACACGTGCCAACTTTTTTCGCCCGAACTTTGTTCAACTGTTAAAAACTCCTACAAACCCGCCTCAGCGCCCCCCATAAAAACCGGCAATCCTAGTCACCCGAGACCCAACAACACAGAGCATTCACCTGCAAATCCTCATTCCCCCCATTGCTGAATCCAGGCCTTATAGAGAATTTCCATTTCTCTCACCTTGTCGGGGTTGCGATCCGCCAGGTTTCTTGTCTCCGACTTATCGGAAACAATGCGATACAACTCCCAGGGGGCATCCATGCCATGCCTGACCAGTTTCCAGGGCTCGCGCCGCACGGCAGCTCCATGCTTCCAGTTCCAGTAGAGCGGTTCTTTCCGAGGGGTCGACGCCTGCCCCCGGATGATGGGCAATAAACTGACTCCGGTCATGGGATGAACCGGCTCACCGTTCATTTCCGTTGGATATTCCGCCCCCGTCAGCTCGACCAGGGTGGCCATGATATCAATAAAATGCCCCGGAAATTCAGAAATCCGCCCGGGGTCGATTAACCCATCATGCCACCACGCAATGAGGGGGGTGCTGATACCTCCCTGATAACTGTAGTTCTTGTAGAAACGGAGCGGAGTATTGCTCACGTTAGCCCAATCTTTGCCCAGTGAAGCCCAATGCCCCATCGTGCCCAGGTGACCGTCTCCCCCAATTTTCACAGTTTCCGCCGAACCCCCATTATCACTGGCAAAGAAGATGAGGGTATTTTTCAGCTCACCCTGCTGCTTGAGTGTGTTCAGGAGTCGGCCAATGTTCTGGTCGACCCGGTCCACCATGGCGGCGTAGATCGCCATCAGCAGATCTTGCTCATCTTGTTCCCCTTCCGTGAGCGAATCCCATGGACGGTGCGTGGGCTGCGGGAAGGGGTAATCCGTTTCCCGGATCAGGCCCAGTTCAATTTGTTTCTCGTATCGGCGTTGGGCGATGGTTTCGAACCCTTCGAGATAAGTGCCTCGATACTTCTCAATATCTTCCGGCCAGGCATGCAATGGGTCATGAGGGGCCGTGTAGGATAGGTAGAGGAAAAATGGGATATCTTGGTGGGACTGGTCATGCGCCTCCAGGAATTGGATAGCCCAATCGGTAAACGTATCCGTCGTGTAGAAATCCTCATCTTCCGGAGTCCACCCTTGCTCCACATGCTCATCAAAACACCACCATCGGCCGGCCGGTCGTTTTTGTGCCGGGACCACTTCCCCCTCACGTTGCACCCCAGGATTGAAATGATTGGATGCTCCATCCCGCAGGCCCCAGTAGTGATCAAATCCGCGGTCATATAAACTCTCAAGACTGTGATGTTTTCCACTCGCGTAGGTCCGGTAGCCGGCGGTCTTCAGCACCTCGCCCAAAGTTGCGCTATTCCGAAAGCGGTCAAACTTTGACCCCATGCCCACCTGCTGGGCGTAGAGTCCCGTTAACAGACACGCCCGCGACGGGAAGCACTTCGATGTGTTGTGAAACTGCGTGAAACGGATCCCCTCTTCAGCCAAACGATCCAGGTGCGGGGTGTCGATTTCCCCCCCATAGCTCCCCAGATCTGACCACCCCATATCATCGACCAGAATAAAGATGATATTGGGCAGTTTTTCTGTTTCGGCTACTCCCAAACAGGACAGAACGGGAAGAATGAGGATGAGCAAATACCGCATACCCTGTTATAAAAAACTGTGTCCAATCTGTAAACAGGGTTTTCTTTCCGCGTGCTTGCCCCATGCAAAATCCCTCGCGATACTCCCCTCTATGTCTCGATCTCCACACGGCTCTCATTCCAGGAAACGGCGCCCTAAAAAAATGGGCCCGCTCCCCCTCCTGGCCGGTGCTGCCTTAGCCCTCATCGCCTTGGGCGCACTCCTCTTCCCGAAATGGTCAGAAAAGACCCTTACCTCCACCGAAGATTTTAATTCTTTGGAGCAAATCATGGAGGGTTACCTCCAACTCCACGGGGGTGCAGAAAATATTCGCATGGTGAAAAGCCTGAAATCCTCCGGGGTCTTTACCCAGGGCGAGGACACCATCGATTTTGTGATCATCAAGAAGCGTCCCAACCTCCTTCGCGTCATTTACGAGCAGCCTAGACGGAAGATCGTCAATGGCTACGACGGAGAGCTGGCGTGGCAATACGTCGAATCCAAAGTCAATTTCCTGGCCGAGTCCAGGCTACTGCAGGGGTCTGCTGCTGAATCACTCCAAAATGATTCCCGCTTTGACAATCCCCTCATACAGCTCGACGGCAATTGGGATAATTATCGCTTCAACGGGCAAACAACCTACCAGGGAACGACATATTACGAGATACAACTCGAGACTGGCAGCTTGTCGAACGACAAGATCATCCTCCTGGAGACGAATACCCTGCTCGATACGATTCACATAGACCGGGATAACCAGACTGGGGAAGAAACCATCACCATCTTTTCAGATCACAAACCCGTTCAGGGCGTCCACCTCCCATTCTCCATCCAACGGGTAAAAGCGGGAACTCTGATCTGGTCCATTTCCCTCTCCAATATTCAGATAAACCTGGGCATTCCCAACTCTCTTTTCCAGGTACCTCCTTCATCATGACAAACGAACGACGCGACCCAGTGGTGTTTGAGGCCACTTTTGATCCAAAATTAAAGACCTATCACTTCCTCAATGGAGTGATCCTGTGTATCGTTACCTTGATCGGTATCGTCTTTCTTCCCATTTGGCTTCTCGGATTCGGCCAATGGATCGCCAACCGGAAATATAAATATCTCAAGTGCACCCTTCACCAGAGGAGTTTAAATATTAAGCGCGGCGCCTGGTTCAAAACCGAAAAAACCATCCCCCTGGAAAAGCTGCAGGACCTCACGATGCGGGAAGGTCCCGTAATGAAGGTCTTTGGCATCTGCTCCCTCGCCGTAGAAACCGCAGGGAATGCCGCCACCGCGATGGCCGACGCTTATCTCGTGGGTATCCAGGACGCCCCTGATTTCCGCAACCGCGTCCTCGACCAGCGTGACGCGCTCGAACGGGGGAAGGAGGGGTCGCGCCCGGCCCCGTCCGAGGTGGTCACGGACTCCACTCGGTCCACTGAAATGCTCAAGGTCCTCAAAGATATCCACAGTACCCTTGATGACATCCGGACGGAACTCCAAAACAAGGAGCGGGGTTAACCCGTTTCCTGCCTTCGTTCCTGCTTCAGAGGGCAATCATTACCGCTGAGGTAAGCCGGAAAAGGAACCCCATACATGCTGGACAATGTGGACTACCCGGCACCGCGCATCCCGTAACCCTAAATCCTAAATCATCATCGCAGCAAACCCGCCGTCCACGACGATCTCCGTCCCCGTCATAAAGCTACCCGCCCCCTCTGAAGCGAGGAGTAGGGTAGCACCGACAAGCTCTTCTGCCCGGCCAAACCGCTTCATCGGAGTATGACCCATGATCTGACTCACGCGTTCTTCCGTGAGCACTTTTTTGTTTTGCTCAGCAGGAAAAAAACCGGGGACCAAGGTATTGACACGAACACCCCGGGTTGCCCATTCCCGGGCAAGATTCTGGGACAGGTTGTGCACCGCGGCTTTAGTGGCGGAATAAGTAAATACCTTGGACAAGCCTTTGATGGCCGACATCGATCCAATGTTGATGATGTTCGCCAGTTCTTCCCGCTCGCTCATGTATTGACCAAATACCTGACAGGCCAGAAATACAGCCTTGAGGTTCACCTGAAAGATGCGGTCCCACTCGTCCTCAGGAATATCGAAGAAGGGGGTCGGCGAATTAATGCCCGCCCCGTTTACGAGGATGTCGACTTTCCCGGATCGGCCCAAAATCGTGGCCAGCAAGGACTCTAAATTCGCCTTCACATCCACCTCACATGAGCTAAACCACACCTTGCCTCCCGCCGATTCAATCCGCTCGATGCGGGCTTTCGCTTTGGCCTCACTTCGTCCGACGAGGACCACTTCGGCCCCTGCGGCAGCCAAACCCTCAGCCATCGCCCCACAAAGCTCCCCCGTTCCACCAATAACGACAGCCACCTTACTATCGAGTCCAAAGAGATGATTTATAGAATCCATTTTGATTGTGGCTTCCTACTTTCATGCCTTCCTCAGAGGCAAATTCAAGTTGTTAGGGAATGCAGGATAAGATAGTTAGTTATAATTGCGAAGCAGCCTTGGCGATTTGTGTAATTTGAGCCCAGTCGCCCGCTTCAATTAAGGCAGGCGGAGCAACCCAGGAACCGCCCACGGCAATCACCCCGGGTATTTCCAGATAGGACGGTGCGCTAGCTGCCGTGATCCCTCCGGTAGGGATGTACTTCAGGCCGAGGTGCTTGAAAGGTGCCGCGATGCTCTTTAAGTGCTGAGGCCCACCCGCACTTTCCGCCGGAAAAAATTTCAACACCTTACACCCGGATTGAATAGCCCCGGTCACTTCTCCCGGCGTCATGATCCCTGGCGCAAGCGGTAAACCCGTATTGTCAGCCGTTGCTATGACCTCCAGACTGAGGCCTGGAGACACCGCAAATTGGGCACCGGCTTCTTTGGCGTCATTCACCTGATTGGCATCAAGAATGGTACCGGCCCCCACAAGCAGCTCCGGGCATCCTTCTGCCATACGGCGAATGCAGGTCGCCGCATGTTCGGTGCGAAAAGTAATTTCAGCGGCCTGCAGACCTCCGGCTAACAAAGCATCTCCCAGAGGGGCCGCCTTCTCAGGATCATTGATGATGATCACCGGTACCACGCGGGAGGCGGCGATTTTAGATACTAGTGCTTCACGAAACATACTTTCTTTTGATGTAAGGCCACTTGCACGCAAGTCGACCGGATTCTTTACCGGACCACCCGGGCACCCCCGCCCTTCATTACTTTTTCCACTTCATCCAGACTCGCCATGGTCGTATCCCCTGGCGTGGTCATCGCCAACGCACCATGAGCTGCTCCATAATTGACGGCCGCCTCCGGTCCCTGATCGGTCAGGAATCCATAAATAAAGCCGGAAGCAAAGCTGTCTCCGCCGCCCACTCGGTCAAAGATCTCCAACTCCGGGTAATGGCGGGAAACAAAGAAGCCGTCATCTCCCTCCCCGGCAGCAGCTGCCTCCGCCGACCAGCACATCGCTCCCCAATCGTTGATGGTCGCCGTCTTCACCCCTCGCAAGGTGGTGGCCGTCAGTTTAAAATTGGGGAAGGCCGCCGTTGCGCTGCGAATCATATTTTTAAAGCTGTCCAACTCAAGCTTGGTCAGATTCTCATCAGCGCCTTCAACCTCAAACCCAAGACTCGCGGTAAAGTCTTCCTCATTCCCGATCATGACATCCACGTATTGGGCGATCTCCCGATTGACCGCTTGCGCTTTTTCCAACCCACCGATGCTCTTCCACAGGCTCGGACGATAATTCAGGTCATAGGACACCACCGTTCCGTGGCGTTGGGCCGCCTTGACCGCTTCGATAGTGACCTCGGCGGCTGACTCAGACAGCGCTGCGTAGATTCCCCCGGTATGAAACCAACGAACACCCAGGTCTCCAAAGATAGTGTCCCAGGATATATCGCCTACCTTCAATTTGGATGCCGCTGAGTTTCCCCGGTCCGGAGTTCCCTTGGCGCCGCGCAGCCCAAACCCACGCTCCGTGAAGTTCAGCCCGTTTCGAACAGTTCGGCCAATTCCATCGTATGGCATCCATTGGATGAATTCCGTCCCGACCCCGCCCTGAAGCACAAAGTCTTCGATCAGCCGCCCCACATCATTATCCGCCAGCGCCGTAACGACCGCAGTCCGGAGACCAAAACATCGTCGGAGACCTCGACTCACATTGTATTCGCCTCCGCCTTCCCAGGCTTGAAATTGCCGGGTAGTCCGTACGCGACCATCTCCGGGATCTAAGCGAAGCATAATCTCCCCGAGGGAAATACAATCAAATTCACAATCAGCAGCTGGCTTTATGGATAGGGTACTCATCGAATTTAAATACAATTAATCAAGATAGGGGGTTAAAGTGTCCAGGTCCCATGGGACCTGCTCACACTCCTCGGCAACTTCGATAAAGGCTTCTATCTCCGCCTTCGAGAACAAGAGGCCCCCTGCCCGGTCGGACCGGGCCGCACCGGCGGCCTCAATCTGCCCAGGGAGCAGGCAGTGCTCATTTCCATGACCCAGGATATCATCCAACACCGCTTTTACATTTGCCTGCTGGTCACGCCCCTTGGCGAAAGCGCCCCCGCTTACAGCATCTGGATGAATGACCTGGAAATAGAAACTCGGGGTACGCTTCTCATCCTCCGGGCCTTGGTCTGGCCGGCTGCGCAACGTGGGAAGGGAACCTCCAATTAAGGCTCCCATCAATTCATTGATTAAACTCAGGCCATACCCTTTGTGCGCTCCAAAAGGCAGAAGAGCCACTGCCGCTTGCGGATCGGTCGTCGGGTTCCCCTCCTGGTCCACCGCAGAATCCGGGGGTAGCTGGCCGGTCCCCTCACGGGCCATTTGCTGCACCCGCCCCATGGCCACCACCGAGGTGGCCCAGTCAATGACCACGGGATACCCAATAGCATCCGTCGTGGGAAACCCCCAGCTGTGGGGATTCGTCCCCAAGGTGGGGAATTTCCCCTTAAAGGGAACCACCTCCGCCAGCGCTGCCGTACAGTTCGTGTAAGCGATATACCCTCGTTTGGCCGCATCCATCACGTAGCCGCCGCCCCAAAGGTAATGAAACGCATTATCCACGCTGACCTGCCCAATTCCAAACCGGTCAGCCAGTGATATCGCGGTTTCAATCGCTTCGTAGGCCGTAGCCTGCCCCAGCTTGCGGTTGGCATTCCAGACCTCACTCGCCTCAAAACGACACTCTCGCTTCTCAATGACAGCTCCAGGCACGCAGCCCCCCACCGCACTCCCAAACAAATGATCCAGGTGTAGGGCCTTGATCGCATTGTGCGTGCGGATTCCATGCCACGCCGTATAGGCTGAAAACCGGGCCGCGGCATCTCCTTCGGCCTCATCGTATCCACGATGCAAATACGCCGCCCTCACCAAGGCATTATGCATTTCCTCGGGAACAATATAAAAATCTTCACTCATCATACCCACGCTCACTTCCCCTCCGGAAGGCTATTTGCCTGCGCCACCGCAGACTTACCGGCCAATACATTTATCAGATTCTGCGCGGCCATTCCAGCCTGACGCTGAACGGACTCATAAGTCCGGGAACCGATGTGGGGGGTAACAACCGCATTCGGTGCATTCAAAAGTGGGTGGTCAGAAGGGGGCGGCTCGACATCCAGCACATCCGCTCCATAGCCTCCGATCTGTCCAGAATTCAGTCCTTCCACCATAGCCGCCGTATCCACCAATTCCCCCCGGGCGCAATTTAGTATGATTACCCCTGGCTTCATCGCCTGGATACGCTCAGCGTTTACCATATTTCGCGTCTGCTCCGTTAGGTTGGTGTGAAGCGATACTATTTCGGCCTCCAGCATAACCGCCTCCGCACTCTCCATCTTTCGAATGCCGTAGGTCTCCGCGAACTCCTCTGGCCAATACAGGTCATATCCAACCAGGGAAAGCCCAAAGGCCTTGGCTCGTATTGCTACCTCCCGGCCGATTCGCCCTAAACCAATGATTCCCATGGTCCTGCCCATGATTTCATGGCCCGTTATACGCTTCCATGTTCCGCCACGGGAAGCATTCACCGAATCCACCAGATTTCGCACGATAGACAAGAGGAGACAAAATGTATGCTCCGCCACGGTGGTATGGTTCACGCCCGGCGTAAAGGTAACAGGTATTCCCATCTCGGTGGCATAACCCACATCCACTTTATCCAGCCCGATCCCATACTTCGCGATCACCCTGAGCCGGGGCAAGGCCTTGTCGATGACAGCCGGGGTGATGGCATCGTCGCCACAGAGCAGCCCATCCAGGTCTCCGACCAGACTCAGCATCTGCTCCTCAGTCAGGGGTCCGCGTTCACGAACAAGCTCCAGCCCCGCTGCTTCCAACATCTCATGATGCGGACCTGGCGTATCCTGGAACGAAGTGGTGGTAAGTAATACTCTCAACATGTTAATTCTCGCCTCCCGTGGATTCACGGATATGTAATTTGGGGGAAATGTATCGAATTCGGTTAGAGGGGCGGACACCTCCCTCGATCCAATCCAGCAACACCTCAACCGCTTTATTCATAAGTGCTGGCACCTGCTGCCCCATCGTGGTTAACGTTGGCGTCGTGAATTGGGCAATATCCAGGTTATCGAAACCAGTCACCAATACGTCCTCGGGCGCCCGAACCCCGCCTTGCGTAAGCCGCCGAATCAGCCCCAAAGCGGTCTGATCATTCAAGCACAAAATTCCTCCTGGAAGGGGATCGTGCTTGAGCACCTCCTCTCCTAAATCATACCCGTACTCATAGAATAAGTCCTGACGGTCAGGGTCATACAGAAATTCGACCTGCTTCCCAAACTCCAAACCATGGGCTTTCGCTTCCTCCTCAATTCCTTTCAGTCGCTCTCTGCCGTAAATAATACCCTCATGAATGCCTAAAACCATCAGTTTCCGATCAAGATCCATCCGCTCGTAGAGATGGGAAAACAACTTGGAGTAGACCTCCGCCCGGTTCACACAAACCCGGGGAAAGGGCAAGGCCCCGGCCGGGTCTACCGCCACCACCGGAATATTCCGCTCTGCAAGCTCAGAAACCACCTGCCCTTTGGAATCCAGGGAGGATCCGACCAGAACGATCCCATCCACTTTGAGTGACGTGAAACTGTGAACTACTTTTTTCTCCAACTCAGGCTCGCGTGCGGTCATCTCAATAATCGCCTGGTACCCACGGTTCCTCAGGACGCGTTGCAGGGCCAGTGTCTTCTTCACCAACACCGGCGTTTCCAACTCCTGGAAACAGACACCAATCATTTGTGTCCGTCCCCCTCGCAGTCCCCTCGCAATTGGATTCGGGGAAAACCCTAAATCCTTCATGGCCTGTTGCACCCGTTCTACCGTTTCCTGTTTAACCCCCGGATGACCATTCAATACCCGGGAGATGGTCCAGCGCGACAATCCCAAGTGGCGCGCTAGCGCCGCTGTTGTCTGAATTCCAATTTTCGCTTGCGTTGAAACTTCTCCTTGCACAAAACTAACACGTGTGTGGTTTTGCCCGGCTTGGCAAGGGAATTTCAACCAGAACCCCAAATTCAAATAATTACATCACGTGGAACCTTCACCGCAACCCCTCAATTTAGCAAAAACGTTTGGATACGGCGATCGCCTTGGATTAGCGGGGGCCGGCCACCTGGCCGCCAACCGCCACGGATCCTTCCTCCCCATCCTGGCCCAACAATCGATTCGGGAGATGACCCGGACCAATCGGACTCCTGAAGAGGTCATGGATGCGGCAAAAGCCGCCATTGCCGAAACCGGATATACAGGCGTCTGGGGGGCGGATGCCGACCACTTAAAAACGGAAGCGGATGTCGAGCTGACCTCCTCGGCTGGGTTTTGTTTTTTCACCATAGATCCCTCGGAATTCGTGAACAACACGGCGGATAATATGGGAGAGACAGACCTGCTTGCCATTGCTGAAACCTTATCGGAGGAAGGGGCACTACCTGTCGATTGGGAAAATCTCTACGTGGGGAAGACCTATGAAACAGATGGTGGCCCGGACCTTTCCATCACCCGGGAGGAAGCCCTCAGGGCTATCGCGAAGTATGGACGGGCCATTGCCTACTGCGAGACCATGGCAGCGCACATTGCCGCCACCAATGGAAACAGAGCGTTTGAGATCGAAGTGTCGGTGGACGAGACCGATTCCCCAACCTCTGCCCAGGAACATCTCTTCTTCGCCTTGGAGTTGAAACGCAGGGGAGTGCAGATAGTCAGTCTGGCTCCCAGGTTCATTGGAGAGTTTGAAAAAGGAATCGATTACAAGGGAGATCTCGAGCAGTTTGAGACGAGCTTAGTCACTCATACCGCGATTGCCCGATCCTATGGCCCTTACAAAATTTCCATTCATTCGGGCTCCGACAAGTTTTCCATCTATCCCACCATTGGTCGTGTCTGCGGCGACCTCCTTCATGTCAAGACTGCCGGAACCAGCTACTTGGAGGCCCTTCGAGTCGTATGCCACCAGGCTCCCTCCCTCTTTGGACAAATCATTGACTACTCCATGGAACGATTTTCCCAGGACAAGCTGTCCTACCACATTTCTGCCACTGAGGATGATTTTCGATCCACCCGGGCCCAAACCCCACAGGAAATGGAGCAGACCTACCTTGATGAAAACGCCGGACGCCAGCTCCTCCATGTGACCTTCGGATCGGTGCTCACCAAGGGCCATCTGGAATCCGGCCAATCCTTCAAATCAGCTATTCTTGAGGTCCTCGAACAGGAAAAAGACCTACACCATGAATTCCTTGAGGCCCACCTGGGGAAGCACGTCCAGTTGCTCGAACAAGGGTAAGGCTTGCTCCCTACCGGCATAGTTTCGGATTGATTTCCAACAACCCTCCTTCCACCAGCGCAAAGACGCGATCTTGAGGGTGAGGGAGGACCTTCGCACTCCCGGTGAAGCTGCCAAAGGCCGGCAGGACCAACCGGTGATCATTAAATATGAAGGCAGGTAAAGTCATCCCGGGTCCCCCATCCTCTTTAATGCGGACGGCCGGATGCAGATGCCCGCTAATAGTAAACGGGTCGGCCTCACCCGCTGGCTCGTAATGAGAAAAGGAGAGTGGACCCATGGTCACCACCTCTGCCGTCAACTCCAATCCAAGCTCCTCGGCTACTGCTTTCGCAACTCGATCATGATTCCCGGGTACCAGGGTAAGCCTTACCTCACCCTGAGTGGCTCGCCACGTGGTTAACCCGGGAAGAACCCAATCCGTGGCCGCGGATAGTCCGTGAAAGAGATCACCCACAATGATGACCTGGCTGGCTTGAAAATGATCAATCCATCGGGAAAGACGCGCCAGGTCGTGGGGGGTGTCCTCATCCGGCAGCGGGATGCCTGCCTTTTGAAAATCCGTTCCCTTCCCCAAATGCAGGTCCGCTAAAATCAGGGCATTTCGGTCCTCCCAATAACAGAGTTTATCTGCCAGTAGGTGTAGCGTTTCGCCGGCAACCTTCAGGGGAAAAGCGTCCACATCTTCATTCAGGGGGAAAACGAACAAGAATCAACCCGAGGTCCATCTCTTCCAAAAATAATCGGAATCGAAACTTAGCCAGGCCCTCGCAATCACTTCGTCTCCGAATAGTAATACGCAATACCCTCATCTTCTCCCCAGTCACTCCAACCGGAAGGCATCAGATCAAAGAAATCCCAGACAATATTATAGAGATCACCCGGGCCAAATTCCGCCTTGCTGAACCGGACCACTTGACCAGCTTCGTTCTTCTTAAACATGGATACCCCGGGCCATGGACTTCCATCCTCTTTGGAAACAAACCCCATCGCCGCACGAAAATCACTCCCCTGGCTGGACACACACTGGTACTTCCACCCCCGATCCATGGCAAAGGTGCGCTGCTCCGCAGGGTCGACCGGAGACTCTAGCACCACGGTCGCCCGCTTTTCCAGATGGGCCAACACCCCGTTGATCCCGTCTGCCCACAGGGTACAGTAGGAACAGGATGGCCCCATGTTGTGGATTACCATCAGGGTATCCTTACTGCCAAACAACGAGGAAAGCTGGACGGGGGTTCCAAAACTATCGATCAGGGTAAATTCCTCTACAATTTCTTCCGGGCGCTCCTTCCGCAGCGCAGCCAGCTTGCGCTTGGCGTCAAAGATCTCTTTTTCGAGGTCGGCAATCTCAGTATCCGTAGCTTCAAGGGTGGACATGCTTTAATCATACCTACCTACTGCCCGAAAAGCCATCTCATTTTCAGTCCGCTTCCTCAGCAGTTTGTTCGAGCTTGGCCAACATTGCCTGGATCCGGTCAGTTCGACTCTCGGAGGTGATATTGTGCCCGATTTGGTCAGCCCAGAGCGGAAAGGCCAAGGGGGTCAGGCGCTCAGTTTTCACCAGGACGAGGGGTAACTGCTCCAAATGCTGAATAACTTTCCGCAATCGGGTTAACTCGAGCTGTCGCTCCAGAATCTCCCGTTTGGCCTGGGTCAACAAAAGGTTCTCCGGATCATAGCGTTCGAAAACTTCGAATAAAAGCGAACTGGAAGTCTGCAACTGACGGTTAGTCTTTTGTCGCCCCGGATATCCCTGCATGACCAATCCCGCCACCCGCGCGATTTCCCGGAACTGCCGTTTCGCCAGCTCGGCCGTGTTCATACATGCCATGAGGTCATCCAACAAATCCGCGGACTTCATCATTTCACGAAGTTGCGTTACCTCGATTTCAAAGGGTTTGTTGGTCATGAGTGAAAACCCATAGTCGTTCGGAGTCAGCCGAAGCGAAATCGTCACGGTTTGGCTCAACCGAAAGGCTGCTAATGCGGCCAGGCCCTCGTTGACCAAGCGTCCCGCAAAGGTAAATATACAAATATGCGTTCCGTTGCGCACCCGGGTATGCTCTACCAGAAAATAATCGGAGTGCGGGAGCTGGGACCAGCGATTTTGAATACGAAGTATTTCCTTAGCCGCCTCCATTTCCGGGTCCGGATCCGCCCTCTCGATTCCCTGTTCCAGTTTGAGGCGAACGGCCTCTGCTAACTCCGTCGACAATGGACTCCGCCCTCCCTGCCACGAGGGCACCACCCCCTTGTGCCGCTTGGCCACCTTTACCGTGGCCGTCATGGAGCGCAAACGGATTAATTCCAACTTCCTTCCCGCAAAGTTGAAGGTATCTCCGGGCCTTAACCGGGAGATAAAACTCTCCTCTACAGAACCCAGGGCGCGCCCCCCCTGTAATCGAACCAGGACTTCACTGTCGCTGGTAATGGTGCCAATGGACAAGCGATGGCGCTGTGCAAGGTTTCGATCGTCCAGAACATAGTGGTCAGCTTCGCTCATCCGGATACGCGAGTATTCCGGGTAAGCTCGAAGCACCTTGCCTCCTTGCCGGTTGAAATCCATTGCCCAATTCCACTCCTCCCGCGTTAAATCAGCGTAGGCGAAACTGCGTCTCACTTCTTCATATAGCGCAGTATCATCAAATCCTCCCCCAAGGGCACAGCTAACTATATGTTGAACCAGCACATCCAATGGGCGGCGGATGGGCTCCCTGGCCTCAATTGCTCCTCGCTTCATCGCGTCCCGAGCTGCCGCAAATTCAATCAACTCGAGGGCGTTGGTCGGTACCCCTACGATTTGGCTGGTAGCTCCCGGCTGGTGGCCACTCCGTCCCGCCCGCTGCATGAGCCGGGCAATTCCCTTTGGACTCCCGATCTGAATCACCTGGTCAACGGGGGTAAAATCGACTCCAAGGTCCAGGCTGGAAGTACACACCACTGCCTTGATCTTTCCGGAATCTAAATCGCGCTCTACCGCATCGCGGATTTCCTTCTCAATCGACCCGTGATGGGCGGCAATTAGTCCTGCCCAATCCGGTCGTTCCGCCAATATAGCCTGAAACCAGACCTCCGTCTGCGAGCGGGTATTGGTAAACACAAGGGTTGTCCCGGCTTTTTCGATACACGCGATCACCTGGGGTAACAGGCGAATCCCCAGATGGCCCGACCAGGGAAAGTTATCCATCTCTTCAGGAATCAGGGTTTCAATATTGATTTTCTTGTTGTAGACCCCACGAACCATCACCCCATCGTGTTGCTTTCCCAACAAACAATCCATCGCGACTCCCAGATTCCCCAAAGTCGCCGACAAACCCCAGATCCTCAGCTTATCCCCCCTGAACGCCCGCAACCGCGTCAGGGCCAGCTCCGTTTGCACCCCGCGCTTTGTCCCCATCAATTCGTGCCACTCATCCACCACTACACACTCGACGGTTTTGAACATACGTCTCCAATCCGGATAACTGAGGAGAAGGGATAAACTCTCTGGTGTCGTCACCAGGGCACTCGGCATCCGCTTCCGTTGCCGCTGTTTCACCGAAGATGACGTGTCCCCCGTCCGCAGTCCAACCGTCCAGGGGAGTCCCAGATCTTCCACGACCTGCTGCAGACTGAATACCGTATCCGCCGCCAGCGCGCGCAAGGGCGTAATCCACAAGACCCGGATCGGTTCAGCTCCCCTGCCATTGCGAGGGGTCGCGAGGCAATCTCCTTTGCTGCCTCTACTGTCATTGCACTCCCTCCCTTGCTCCATCCATTGGAGCAAGGGTCCCCCCCAGGCCGCATAGGTCTTACCCAAACCCGTGGGCGCGTGAATGAGGCCGGATCGCCCAGATAAATAATGATCCCAGGTTTCCTCCTGGAAGGGGAATGGCGTCCATCCCTGGGTTTGAAACCAGGCATGTAATCGCTTCCTCAATGGATCCCTTTCCATGGTCGTTAATCGATTAATCCTTCGATCGTATGGAGGGAGTCGATCTCCTTCACCGGTTTATCCTTTCGCCAGCGGGACATGCGGGGGAAGCGGAAGGCAATTCCGGATTTATGCCGACCTGAGCGGTTGATTCCCTCAAACGCGATCTCAAAAACCTGTTCTGCCTTCACTACCCGGACCGGTCCATGCCGTCCCAGACTATTGCGATTGATCCAGCCGTTGATCTCCTCAAATTCCGCATCGGTCAACCCGCTGTAGGCTTTGCAAACAGGAAGCAACTCCTCCTGTGTCGAATCCTTCCAGACCGCAAAGGTAAAATCGGTAAACAATCCTGCCCGACGCCCATGGCCTGCCTGGGCATATACCATCACCGCGTCGATGGTGAAAGGATCCACCTTCCATTTCCACCAGTCCCCTTTCGTCCGTCTAACTCCGTACGGACTCAACTTCCGCTTGATCATGAACCCTTCTACCTTACGGGCGCGGGACTCCTCGCGCATGGTGACAAAATCGGACCACGAACCAGCCACAACGAGTTCACTTAGCAAAATCCGTGGCTCTACACTGGCATCTGCCGAACTACCCGGCCTCTCCTCTTCAAACAAATCCTCCAGTTCCATCTGTTGGGCGCTTTGCTCCTTTTCCAAAAGGGGCACGCCAGCCAGCACATCCTTCCTACTCTGGATGACTTGCTCCAGGATATTCCGCCGGTCGGCTAGGGGCCTATCCCGGATATCCTCCCCCTCAAATTCCAAACAGTCGTAGGCGATGAAGGCTGTTGGCGCTTCCACCAGCAGCTTGTCCGAAACCTGTTTGCGCCCAATGCGCTTTTGCAAGGTGCCGAAACCTAGCGGTTTCCCCTCCCGCCAAGCCAGGATTTCCCCATCCAATACCATTCCTTCCGGCAACAACAATCCGGCCCGAACCACCTCGGGGTATCGGTCAGTCATCAATTCTTCACCACGTGACCAGAGCATCACCCGCCCCTTCCGTTTCAACAACTGGGCCCGAATCCCATCATACTTCCATTCCACTTGCCACTCCTCCACCGGACCGAGCAAAGCTTCGAAATCGGGAAGTTCCTTTTCCCCACCTGCCTTAGATGTTGAGCGCTCTTCCAGAGGATAGGCCAAATAAAAAGGATAGGGACGCTGCGGATCTTCCCCATGCTCATCAGGGTCGCAGAGACGTTGGTAGTCTTCCATGCTTGGGCGCCAATTTCCCATCAAGCGATGTGCCAGAACCGCCGGATCAACACCAGTGGCCCGACCCAGAGCCCGCGTCACAAGGGTTCGCTGAACCCCCACGCGAAAGCCAC
This sequence comes from Opitutales bacterium, assembly GCA_028280845.1. Lineage (GTDB taxonomy): Bacteria > Verrucomicrobiota > Verrucomicrobiia > Opitutales > JABSRG01 > JANQKZ01. The sequence continues at coordinate 21,736 of JANQKZ010000051.1, forward strand.
CCGTGAGTAATTTATTGAACACAAAACGTTCCATACCGTTGAGCCGGCTCCATGCCTCCACCAGGCGGGCCCGCTTCTCGCCCTCCGGTAAATCCTTTAGCGGTTGTAAAATTGTTTCACTACACTGGCGCAGGCCTAGCTCCGATTTCCCCTCCGCCTCAACTCCGAGTGGCCCAACAGGTAATAGATGGGCTAATGTCTCGGCCAAGTCCCCTACGACTCCATAACACTCATCTACCAACCATGCCGGGATATCGGCAATCTCCCCTACCCAGGCTCGTAATAACCGGGTGTTTACGGAAGCCGGTAGTCGATTCCCGGTCAGGAAAAACAGGGCCCAGGCCGCATCCTCAGCGGGAGCATCCAGGAAATACCGCTTCAACGCGTCCACCTTTTCCGTGGTCCGGTTAGAGGCATCAAGCTCCTCAAACAACTGGCTGAACCGTTTCATTCACTCCCACTATAGCGGACTTCTCCCTTCCGCCAACCGATCCTTTTCTATTTTCCGCCAAAGCTGTGTTAAAAAAAGGGTGACGCCATACATATGAGCCGCTTCCATTTCCTCTCATGGCAAAGTGGATACGCAGGGTTATCATTCTCGTGGTGTGCATCCTCTTGCTTGCATGCGGTGGCATTTATGGGTTGCTCGTTCGCAGCAAACCGCAGCTGGAGGGAACCCTGGCCACGCCCGAGCTGGCGGCCCCCGTGGTTATTGAGCGGGATGCGTTGGGTATACCCAGTATTTATGCCCAATCCCAGACGGATGCTTACTATGCCTGCGGGTTTCTCCATGCCCAGGAACGGTTTTTCCAGATGGACCTGTTCCGAAGGTCCGCAGCGGGAGAACTCTCTGCCCTCGTTCCCGGAACCGTCCACCTCGATAAACGATTTCGTTTTTTTCAGTTTCGGAAGCGGGCCCAGGAAACCCTGGACCGGTTGAGCCCGGAAGATCGCGCGCTTCTGGAAGCATACAGCAAGGGAGTCAACCATGGGCTCTTCGCCTTAAAATCGAAACCCTTCGAATACCATCTGCTCCGAGCCAGGCCGGAGCCCTGGAAACCGGAAGATGTAATCCTGGTAGCCAGTAGCTTTTATCTCGACCTGGAAGGCGGAGATGGTCGCAAGGAGCAAACGCTCGCCCTGCTGCAAGACACCCTATCCGATGATCTCTTCCGTTTCTTATTAAAGAATGGAAATACCTGGGACGCTCCGCTGGATGACTCCCAGGTATCCATTATTCCAATACCTCTGAAAGAAAAATGGACCATAACCCCTCCGGCCACCGAGGCCCAGGCC
>JANQKZ010000001.1 GCA_028280845.1 Opitutales bacterium
GGGGGTCGGAGATCGGAAGTCGGAGACCGGAAGTCGGAGGTCGGAAGTCGGAGGTGGGAAACCACTTATGGGCACTCATGCAGGCTAATGGGAGCATACTTTGTGTCTCACTCCCAGTGAGTGGTGCTCTTTGAATTCCTGGTTTAATCGTGCCAGGAGCGGTAAAGGGCAATCGACGCAGTATGGTGTGGGGCAGGATCACCAGGTATCCCGAAGTTCATGTAGCCGACCGGACCGCGATAGCCATATTGTCTCAACAAGTCGTAGAAGCCTTTGATGTCGTAGTCACTTCCGGTCAGAGGTTGAACGACATCACTCCAATCCCTGGATCCGGTATTGGCCTGATCCGGGGAATCTGCGCCGCTGATCACTGCGAGCCGGCAGCGCGAAATGGATTTGGCTATGATTTCATCCAAGCGGTGTGTGTTGTGTGCTCGGAGCTCGTGATTGGAGAGGATGCTGGTGTATAGATTGGGCTCATTTAAACGGTCTATTAATTGAAGGGTGTCTTCAACATCCAAGAGGTGATTTCGGTCATGAGGATAAAGAATGACCTCCAGGTTTACAGCTTCCGCTTCTCTACAGGCTTCGCGAACCAGTTGATCGACTTCGCCGGCATCCTCGAAGTCCCCTTTGATCGCAAGCCATACGGGGACGTCTTTTGCCTGTCCCATCCGGATGACTTTTGTGAGCAGGTGGCGGTGTTCCCTGTTCGCGAAGCTGTATGGAAAATAGACTCCATAAATCCGGAAGGCACCAGATTCGACCAGCGGATGGTTCAGCATGTTGTGGTAGTCGTTCAGGAGGGTCTCATTCCATACGTTGGGAGCGATGCCATCGTAACCAGCCTCGTAGAGATAGTTTATCTTTTCTTCAGGGCTCCAGTCTTTAAAGCCGAAGGCAAAGGCAAAAAATGGATTCATGGTTTCATCTGCATGAAGGGGTAGCAACAGGCAGGATAACAGGAGGAGGGGGCGCAGGACGGGCATGGCATATTTTAAGGCAGAAGTCGGAAGTCAGAAACTTAAAATGGAAAGGATGGTTGAGGATTATGGTGAACCACCATCAGGCACTAAGGGGAGATGGCCCTATTCTTCGGGGCGCCACCATGGGGATTTGCTTTCCCATTTGGCAGGGATGCCGGTTTTGGCCAGGTGTTTGACGAAGTCGTGATCTTCCTTAGTGGGTTGAAAACGTGGGTCTTTGACGTGGAAGTGAACATCGTCTGCGGTCACTTCGATCTCGAGGGGAACCAGCCAGAGGGTCCAATCATCAGTAAATTCATGGTCGAAGGCAGTGGCCCACCAGCGCCCTGCATTGTCCTGAAAGAGGTTACCGTGTCCGGCATTTTTGATTGCCATTCTCCGTTTTCCGTAGGGCCCGCGAATATTATCGGAGATAGCATAGTACAAGTCATAGGTGTTGGTCGGTTCATATCCGTAGCGTCCGGATGCAATCCACACATAATGATTGCCCATTTTCAGCATGAGAATGCCCTCATAGCCCAAAGGGTGATTTCCATCGTGCTCGAGTTCCACAAAGGGCTCAGCCAAGCCGGACATATCGTCGTGCATGCGGGCGAGTTTGTCGGCCTGATACATATAGTAAGTCGTACCATCCGGCTCCTGGTAGAGATGCCCATCGATCCCGGGGTAACCGAAGCGATCCAGGGTTTCGTAAGGTCCTTCTATATTCCCGCTTTTGCTTTTTAGCAGCCCGTGGCCGCCCCCGTTGAGGCAGTGAGGAACCCACCAGGTCTGGTTCAAGAAATGGATTTCCGGAGCCCAGACAGCCTTGGGATTTTTGAAATCAGGGCGCTTCACCGGCTGATTAAAGTGCCAGGTGTTTTGTGGCTTTGCATTTTTGAAGAGATCCCAGACGAACCCAAGATCTTCCCATTCTGCCAGGTTTTCGCTACGCCATATCCGGATACCGATGATCTCCCCCCAATGACTCCCAGCCGTAGTTCCAGTCATATAGAAGGCGTTATCAGGTCCCCTGAAAACGAAGGGGTCACGCACCCGTTCGGTGTGGGCCTGGAAGGCGCGGTCGTGGTTGACGATATGGTTAAGCTTTTCCTCCGTGGACAGGTTAACATCCGGGAGGGCTTCGGCAAAGAGGAGGGTCGGTAAAAGCGGGAGAATAAGAATCAATCGTTTCAGCATAGGAATAACTAAGATGGAGAGTATCCCAACGCCAGTCTGGTCGGGTTGCCACTGAAACCGAGGATGACGGTTAGGGAAGCGCATGCGGTGGAAGTATGGAGCTCATCCTGCCGGCTGGCAGCTGGCCGAATGATTCGGTCGTTGCATGTGGGAGGTCACCGTTTAAGCTCGGGCTATGCAACGCAGACACTTCCTTACTGCCTCCCTTGCCGCAGCTGCAGCCTCTCCCCTCACCGGCGCACGTCATAAACCCGTCAGTCCCCAATATTTGGAATGGATTCGTTTTGAGATCCTGAATAACTCCTCGCGTCGATCCCTGCTCAGGTTTCTGGAAGAAACGGTGATTCCGGGATTGAACAACGAGGGAATTAGCCCGGTGGGCGTTTTTCGTCCAAAATATGGGGCTCACGGGAGTGATATCTACATGCTGGTCCCGCACCCGACCATTGAGTCTTTTCTGACCGCCTGGGATAAAATGGCAGAAGTGCCGGCATATGCAGAGGTTGCGGATACCTCAATCCAAGCCCCTTTTTATGAACGCCTAAGCTCTTCCCTCATGGTCGCCTTTTCCCATATGCCGACGGTGGAAGTGCCCGATGCCATTGCCGGAAAACCCGGTCGAATCTTTGAGTTAAGAACCTACGAAGCGCACAACATGCTCAAATTGAACCGGAAAGTAGAGATGTTCAATGAGGGCGGCGAAATCCAGATTTTCCGAGATACCGGCCTGCACCCGGTGTTCTTTGGCAAAATGTTGAGTGGAGCAAATATGCCAAATCTGACCTATATGCTGGGGTTTGAAGATATGGCCGAGCGCGATAAGAATTGGGCGACCTTCGTCAAGAGCCCGGGGTGGGCCGCGATCAAAGATCTCCCCCGGTATAAGGACACGGTTTCCGCCATCACAGATGTTATTTTGACTGCGGTTGGCCCGAGCCAGATTTAGGGGGAGTCAGAGATCGGAAGTCGGAAGTCGGAGGTCGGAAGTCAGAGATCGGAAGTCGGAGGTCGGAAGTCAGAGGTCGGAAGTTTGGGGGGGACTCAATTGAAATTTACATGGCTTGCAGCCTCCTTGGGCTTGCTGGTAAACTTTGCTCACCTCTGTTTGATTGCCCCTCCTTCCAATGCCTGAGATCCTCTTTGCGATAAACATGCCTCCTATTGCGGTGGCAGGAATAGCCATAGTCCTGCTGCTGCTTATGATCCTACGCTTCAAGCTGAATGCGTTTATTGCGCTACTGGTGGCCAGCATGGCGGTGGGATTGCTCTCGGATATGCCAATAACGGAGATCAACTCCAGCATCCAGGAGGGGATGGCAGGCGCGCTTGGTTTTATTGCCACCATCGTGGGGCTGGGGGCAATTTTTGGAAAAATCCTTGAACATAGCGGCGGCACGGAAGCCCTGGCGCGGGAGTTATTGAAGCGGTTTGGGATGGAGCGGGCTCCCTGGGCCATGGTGGTGACTGGATTCCTGGTCTCCATTCCGGTCTTTCTGGACGCCGGCCTGGTCATCCTGATCCCGGTTATATATGCGCTGACCCGGGAGTCAGGGAAACCTATCCTTTATTTTGGAATACCGCTCGTAGCGGGGATGTCGGTCACCCACTCCTTTGTCCCTCCCACCCCCGGGCCGGTGGCGGTGGCCGACCTGCTGGATGCCGATCTCGGCTGGGTCATCCTGTTGGGGGTTATCACGGGGCTTCCTACAGCCATCATCGCCGGACCGGTGTTTGGTGCATGGATTTCCAAACGGATGCCAAGCGGAGTTCCAGAGATGATGAATGAAGAAGGAGAGGCCTTGAAAGAAATGGATAGTCAGGCCCTGCCTGCGTTCTGGCTGATTTTGGGCCTCATCGGTTTACCCATCCTGATGATCCTGGCCAGTTCGATCTGTGACCTGATGGTGGATACGGGTGCGTTGGCCCAGTCCGGCTTTACCGATTTCATGATCTTTTTTGGACACCCCTTTGCAGCGCTCATTCTGGCCACGCTGCTGGCGATGTATTTTCTCGGGTTTAAGCGAGGGTCCACCAAGGAAGAGATCATGGAGATCTCAACACGAGCATTGGCTCCAGCCGGTATCATTATACTGATAACGGGCGCAGGCGGTGTGTTTAAACAAATCCTGATCGACAGCAACGCGGCTGCGGATCTGGCCGAGGTGATGAAGGATAGCCAGCTCCCCATCATTATTTTATGTTATTTGCTCTCCGCCCTGGTTCGCGTTATTCAGGGGTCGGCCACGGTAGCCATGATCACCGCGGCGAGCCTCATGGCTCCCATCATCGACACCATGGGAGTTGAGTCTGGCCGGATGGAAACGGCCCTCTGGGCGCTTGCCATCGCAGCCGGGTCGATTATTTGTGGTCATGTGAATGACAGTGGGTTCTGGCTGCTGAACCGGTATTTTGGGCAGACCGAAAAGGAAACCCTGCAGTCGTTTACCGTGATGTTTACCCTCGTGTCCGTGGTGGGCTTTGGCTTTGTGTTTTTGTTGTCTCTATTGGTGTGAGGTGTGAATTGTGAGTGTGATTGGGGGGGATTTTGAGGGGCATTCTTTTTTCATGACTCGTCGGGGCGTCACGTCCTACCTCAGGTAAATTCCATGAAAAAGTAGGGGGTCCTGGCATTACTGTAATATGGTGGGGTCATCGCATGGGGAACGACCTGGGGGGTAGGTTAGGTCGTAACGGTTAACGACTGAGTTGTGCGGAAGCGCACCCTATACCCCCCTTGTCCGTTATGGAAAGCGAAGCCCCTGCCAGTGTCCTTGGAGTTTATGACTACATCGCCTTTTTCGGGTATTTTATCTGTTTAAGCCTGATCGGGTACATTGCAGGAAAACAGAAAAAAGAGACGGCGGATGATTACTTTTTGGCGGGACGGTCGCTGCCCTGGTATGTGGTGGGGAGTTCGTACATCGCGGCCAACATTTCGACGGAGCACTTTATCGGGTTGATTGGGGCGGCGGTGATCTATGGGTTATGCGTGGCCACGGGGGAATGGAGTACGGTCATTGCGTTCACCTTCCTGATCTGGCTGTTCATTCCCTATTTATTTACCTCGAAGGTCTACACCGCACCGGAGTTTTTAGAGAAGCGCTTCAATCTGCCGATGCGGATTGTGTTTGCCGGGGTGACGTTGCTGGTCAATGTCGTAGCCTTCCTGGGCCCGGTGATCTACGGGGGTGCGTTTGTGCTGACCGAATTTTTCGGGCTCAATGAAATTGTATCTATCATCATCATCGCGGTGCTTTCCGGGTTCTGGGCGATCTGGGGTGGTTTGCGGTCCATTGCGTTGATGGACGTATTGACCATCATGATCATGGTGTTCGGGGGTTTGAGTGTTACCTTTCTCGGGTTAATGCATCTGGGAGATGGAGAGGGGCTGGTAGCGGGAGCCGCCAAGATGCTGGAGGTCAACCGGGGCCAAGTCGCCTGGGCGGCAGAATGGATCGAGGCCAACGCGGGGAATATCCTGAAAGGCACAGGAGACGGAGGTGAGGAGTATAGCCGGATGACCCTGTTGCAGCCGCTGAATCACTACACCAATCCGTGGACACACTGGGTCTTCAGTTTCTTCTATATCGGCCTGTGGTATACGGTGATCAACCAGCACATGATCCAGAAGGTCCTGGCGGCAAAGGATATTTATCACGCGCGTATGGGGATGGTCTTTGCCAGTTATCTCAAGCTCTTACTTCCCTTCTTCGTCGTGGTGCCGGGGCTGATCTTTTTTGCCATGCAGCCGGACTTCCTGGGGTCGGGTGACTGGGCGACAATGAGTGATGCGGCCAACCGAACCTATGTCTTGATGATCAAGGAGCTGGTGCCGGTCTTCCTGGTGGGCATCCTGGTGGCGGCACTCTTTGGGGCGATCCAGTCGACCGTGTGCTCGGTGCTGAATTCAACCTCGACCGTCTTCACGATCGATTTCTACAAAATGTTCATCCACCCGCAGGCCAGTCAGCAGGATGAAGTGCGGGTCGGGCGGATCGCCGGGTTCGTCATCCTGATTCTATCTATCCTGGTGGCGGTTCTTCTGGCCACGGTGCAGAAAGTGAACCTGTTTGTCTGGATCCAGATGCTCTACGTTTTCTTTGCCCCGCCATTTTCGGCGACTTTCCTATTGGGAACCCTGTGGCGCCGGGTGAGTGGGTTTGATGCCCTGTTGGCGAGTGTCGTGGCCTTTGGGTTTGCTATCGTCCTGAAGATTTTGGAATTCCAGGGCCTGCTGCCGGACTGGATGATTCCCTTCGCCAACCAGGGGATGCTGGTCTGGGCGGTCTGTATGGTGGTGTGCACGATTTCTACGCTGGTGACCCCGGCTCCGTCGATTGAGCAGGTATCGGAGGACCTGACTTTTGATTGGAAAAAGATGAACATGGTCGGGGGGCTGGGCGACCGCTGGTACACCAGTGTAACCCTGTGGTGGGCCCTCGCGGTGCTCATCATGTTTGGCTTTGTCTATGTCTTTTCGGTGACCCTGGCCTGATGCCGACTTCTCTGTATGCATATTTAGCAATGAAACGATCCCTCATTCACGCTTTCCTCTTGTTGCCATTCCTGGTGATTTGCCTGTTGGCGGGTTGCTCTAAATCCGACAAAGCTCTGATGGGGCCGATTCTTGAGGTGTTTCCAGGTCCCGGTGATTTGAGTGGAGTGGAAGGCCTGGAAGGATCCACATTGTTCGCCGTGGGGGTAGAAGGACAGGACCTTTTTGTCTATCGGGGGTTTGAGCTTGAGTTTAACAAGTACGGGTTTGCGCAAAAGGGGGGACACTATACCAGCTTTGCCTTTACCCGGATGAAGCCGGAGGTCCGGATCAGGACTCGGGATCCGCTCCTGGATTTTAAGATAGAACCGGAGGTGGTGGGACTGGTGAGGCAAGTGTCGGATACCGAGATTGTGCTGTCCCTGGACGAGCCACAAAAGCTGGTCATGACGGCGCAATTTGAGGAGGGGGAAGACCAGTGGTTGGCTGTGAGCGCTGAAGCGCCAGCCTCGTTTGAAATCGATCGTGACGATCCGTCAGTTCTGGTGCTCGGCCCCGGGGTTCACGATTATGGGCGGGCCTGGGATCCCTTCGAGGGAGGGATAAAGACGCTCTACCTGGAGGGTGGGGCCGTCGTCACGGCCACCCTGCGAGTGGTCGGAAGAGATGGGATTTCCATCCTGGGGCATGGTCTGTTTTCCCAGGCGTTTCGCCCGCATGCCAAGCAAGAGGATCCGCTGCAGACGGAATGGATGGGTAATTGCATGGGGGCGTATTTTCGGGATTGCAAGGATCTCCGCTTTGAGGGGTATGCCGTGATCAACGCGCCGAGCTATCAACTGGAAGTAGCCAACTGTGAGAACGTCTTGATACGTAACGTGAAGCTCCTGGGTTTCGGGGAGAATAATAATGATGGAATCCACGCCTATAGTCGGAATGTGCTGATCGAGGACAGTTTGATTGCCGGGAGTGATGACCGGATCTGCATCACGGGCCTGTATGACTCCGAAGATCGGGAGATCCTGGTAAAAGCGGATCAGCAGAAGCGCATCACCGGATGTGATGTGGGCCCGATTCATATCCGGGACGTGGTCCTGTGGGGGCACCGCAACGGGGCGGATATTATGCTGACCTGGAATGGGTCCCATACCTGTGAGGATATTCTGATCGAAAACGTGAAGAGTTTAGTCAGCCGGAAGGGAGGATCTTATAAGGGCTTTGTCGGCTCCATGCATGGCGGCTCGGTCATCGTACGAGATGTGGTCATCCGGAATGCGGAGGTTTACCACAATACCTTTTTGTCCTTGCTGGTAAATCCGGCGAGCGTCTGGGGAGCGGGTGGGGGCGCCATCCGGGATGTGCTCTTTGAGAACATAAAAATTCACTCCTCCCGCGAAGCCTTGCGCCACCGGGTGCGGGGAACCAGCGCGGAGAGCAAGCTGGCCAATTTCACCTTCCGCAACGTTACCCTGGAGGATGGTTCCCTGCTGACTGGATTTGAAGGCACCAGCATCGAAGTGGGTGATTTTGTGGAGAACTTTGTTTTCGAATGATGGTTACACGATCTCTTTTACTTGGACTTTTTCTTCCCGTTGTTCAACTGCTGGGCGGGGATCCCCTACCCAGGACGACGGACATGAATATTCTCATGATCGTGGTCGAGGACTGGTCGACAGAGGCCATCGGGGTTTATGGAAATCCGGATGTGCAGACTCCCCACGTCGACCGCCTGGCCGCCACCGGGGTGATGTTTTCGCGCGCCTATTGTCAGGCCCCGGTATGTAATCCCTCGCGAGCGTCCTTTGTCACCGGGTTACGTCCGGACTCTACGGGAGTGTATGGGAACGGGGAGAAGATGGATGCCACGATTCCCGAGGGGGCCCCCAGCATGGCAGACATCCTGTCGCGTCGCCCCGGGGTCTACCTGGCCACGGTCGGAAAAATGGTTCACAAGTGGAATCAGGCTGAGCGTTTTGCAGCGGGCTATGACCGGTTGGAGTATACCCACCGCTATGACAGGCCCGATGAATTTTCGGGTGAACTCCTGGTTACCCCCACACCGGAGGGAGGGCCCCTTTCGCCGGAGGAGGAGATCTTCTTTTTTCCGGACCTGGGCATTCGCGAGCGCCTGATCGAGCAATATGAGGCCCGCAACGAGCAACTGGCAGCTGGGGCGGAAGAAACCTGGGCCCTGATGCGACCTTTTCAGCAGCTCTTTGCGGAGCAGGTTGGCGATTCCGGGTTGCCGGAGGAAATGATGGAGGATGGGCGCATCGCCCGGAGTGCGGTGGAGCAGCTCCATGCCCTGGCAGAAAGCGGGGAGCCGTTTTTCTTTTCGGTGGGTTTCTATGCTCCCCATACGCCCCTGCTCGCTCCCAGGACCTACGTAGACCTGTATGACCCGGAGGACATGGACTTGTCGGCTGCCCCGGTTGAAGCGGACCGGGGGATACCCGCCGTGGCCCGTCGAAACGGCAGGAACTACGATATATTTAACGGCCTGTATCCGGAGTTTGGCCCGACGGAGGAGCGCCAGCGTGCGGCGCTGGCCGCCTACTATGCCTGTTCTAGCTATGTGGATGCCCAGGTTGGCCTGGTGCTTGATGCTCTGGAGACAACAGGCCTGGCGGAAAACACCATCGTAGTTTTCTTCGCGGACCATGGATTCCAACTCGGAGAACACGGACTCTGGAGTAAGTTTACCTTGTTTGAACAGTCGACCCGGGTCCCGTTTATCATTCGGGTTCCGGGGGCTTCGGTGAATGGGCAGCGCTCGGATGAGCTCGTAGAGCTCGTAGATGTATTGCCCACGTTGTGCGATTTCTGGGGGCTGAGCCTCTCTCCGCTTTTTGAGGGGATTAGTCTGACTCCGCTTCTAGAAAATCCGGACCGGGCAATAAAGCGGGCCGCGTTCTCGATGATCCCCATCAACGGGTTGGGGCGATCCGTTCGCACAAAGCAGTTTCGCTATTCCGAATGGAGACGGGACCGGAGCTTAGCTCATGAAACCCCAGCAGCTGAGCGCGAGTTCTATGACCTTTCGGTCGATCCCTGGGAGCAGATCAACCGAATCGATGACCCCCTCTACGCCGAGCAGATTCGTATCCACGAAGCAATGTTGAAGGCGGGGTGGTCCGAGGCTATCCACCAACCCTGATAGCAATCTGGCTTTTAGCGGTGTTTGCTGCGATGGAGTGAGGGAGATCTTTCTCCCCAGGGTAAAAGGAAATTCGGATCCTAAGCCTAACGATCCTGTCATATAACCGAGGTATCACTTCCTGTCATGGTTGATAAATCGCTAACCGCTTTTATTTCCGGGGTCGTTTTGGGGGCTCTCATTCTGGGTTCTGTCTGGTTTCTCAAGGAATCCAGGCAAGGTATTGAAAACTCAGACCACCGGACTCATCTTCCGGAGGTAGAGAGGGGAAAAGATGCGATCGACTTGGAAATCGAAAGACTGAGGAAGATCATTGAAGAACAAGAGCAACTGATTCAAGACGAGGAGGAAACCCGGTCCGCGGGTCTGGATCCGGACCCGGGAGCGTCCCAATCCCACCCGGGGGAAAGCCGTGGTGAACGGTCACAGCGCATTAGAGAAGCCCATGAACAAAAGACATTTCGGGAGGCTCGCATCTTTTTAGATGCCGCCCTGGATCTGACCGCCGATCAATGGAACCTGTTCGATGAGATATTTTTGCAGCTTAAAGAGAAGGATCCAATGCTTGGATTTCGGTTTGGTCCCATGGACCTTGGACCGGGGTCCCCGCTGCGGGATGGCCTTACCCCCGTTTTATCCCCGGATCAACTGGCAACCCTGGACAACTACGTGAGCGAAAGACGAGCCAACGAAATTGAAGCACGGGCGAGTAGTCAGTTAATCCAGCTCCAGCATAAGCTGAACCTGACAGCGGAACAAAAGGACGCCATTTTCCAGCACTATGCCGAGGTGGCGCGGGAAGAAGTTGAATCTGGAGATAAGTCGCGTTCAACAGAGTACTTCGAGGCACGAAAAAGGGAGGAAAAGCATGTCTTGTCCGAGATTCTGACCCATGACCAGCAGGCGACCCTTCAAGCCCTGGAGGACCAGCAGCATATCTTTTACGAGCAGATGAGGGGAGGCACATCCATCTTCACTACAAGCACCGTTTCGGGCGCCGCCGGTTTTTCCTTCGTGGATATGACTCAACCGGGGGAAGACGATGATTCCGCTGGCGGTAACGAAACCGGAGGGGGCGGATAATCACCTGCTATCTACTATGAGAGTCGATTTCTTCTTACACCTGGGGGTGCCTTTCCGGAACACGTTAAGCGAGGCCCTGGTCACGACCATTTTTCATGATTTCTTCTACTCCGTGCAGGTTCACATTCCCGAAAAGAAGATTAACGCTGAGTGGTAGGTAATCGGTTTGAGCGCAAGGAGATTTTGTTTTGTTCAAGAGTTCGGTTATGGAGGTAACGGTAAAGTGATTTGGCTGTGGTTGACGCTATCATCGTGGAAGCCCAAGCTGTTTTGAGTCATGGAACGTGTCATGGATCGATCTCTTGTCGGTCGCGACAAGGAATATAATTCCTTGCGTGAGGGGATTAACCGTGCGTTCACCGAGGGGCATTGCGGGCTGATCCTTCTGGACGGGGATACCGGGATGGGTAAATCCCGCATGTTGCAGACTCTGGTCGATGAAGCTGAGGTCGAGGTCTTGCGTGGCCGCGCCCAGCCGGACCAGCCTTCTCCCTTTCAGCCCATCTGTGACCTCCTGCGGCATGCCCGGAGGAAGGGGATTTTTCCCGAGGAACCCTCCGTCCTGGTTAAAGCGTTGCTTCCCGAACTTGGCCCTGTAGATGCACCGAAGGCAAACCTTGAAGGGACCATTGCCGCGTTGGCCGAAGCGCTCTACCTTATTCACCGGAAAGTGGGCAAGCTACTCCTTGTCCTGGAGGATCTGCATTGGGGGGATTCTGCAACCTTGCAATTCATTGAGAAAGCTGCCGATGCCTGCGAGGGCGTCTCCGTGGTATTCGTCATTGCGATTAACTCGAGGACGCCTAACTTGTCCGATTTTTTCTATAATTTTCACCGCAAAGTACGGCGGAGCCCCTTTTCCGAAGTGTATTCCCTGCCACCATTGGAACCGGAAGGAGTCCAAGCTCTGGCTAATCACCTCGCCGAACGCTCTCTGTCAGAAGAGGAACTAAAATGGGTAACCGAAAAATCGCGCGGAATACCGTTGTATGTGGAAGTCTGTGTGCAAGCGCTGGCCAGCCAGGGGGAAGCGGAAGGAGCAGAGGTCGTTTCCCGGGGTACGCCGGTCTTGCCTGTGACAATCCGCGATGTCCTCTTGAATTCGCTCTCCTGCTTGAGTGACTGGGCGCGTGACCTGTTAATCACCGCGGCGATTCTTGGGCGTGAATTCTGTCTGCCGGACCTGGTAGGCATCGAAGGGAACGAGGATGGTTTGGGCGAGTTGTTCGACCAGGGTTTTCTCCTGGATATTGCAACGGGGCAGGTCGTGTTCCATAACGATTTTATCAGACAGGCGATCCTCGAGGATCTCTCTTGGTCAGAAAAGCGCAAACGGCATACCGCCGTGGCCAATCACCTGGAAAAGACAGGTGCGTCCCCCGTTTTGCTGGCCCACCACCTGATTGAAGCCCACCAATATGAACGGGCCTGTCACCACCTGTTGGACGGAGCGGAAGCCTCCTGCCGTTTGCATGCCTACGCTGAAGCAAGCCATTTTCTGGAACAGGCGCTCAAGGTATGGCCCCCTGGTCATGCCGATGACCTGCGCGTGGATACGCTGAAGCAGCTATCCCAGTGTGCGCGGTTTTGCGGCCAGCTGATTAAAGCCCGGGATGCCTTGGAGCGATTACTTGGAGAACGCGTGATTCAGGCCAACCCGCAGCAGTTGGGGGAGGTCCTGGTCGATTTATCCCTGGTCTACTCCCTGTTGTCCAAGGATGATGAAACCCTGGAATTCCACCGGCAGGCAGTGGAGGCTTTTATTGCGGCAGGTGCGTTCAAGCAGGCTGCCCAGGAAGCCGTAAACCTGGCTGAATATTGCCTGAGCCGGATCCTCCTGAGTCAGGGGGCTATCGCGGCTGAACAGGCGATTGAGCTGGCGCAACAGGTGGAAGAGCATGGATTGCGCTCCCGGGCCCTGGCTTCCCTCGGTGTAATTCGGGCCATGCAGGGACGAACGGAGGCCGCAAAGCAGCTGGTTGAGGAAGGGGTTACGACGGCTCTGAATCACAATGACATGGAGGCGGCGGTTTACGCCTATCGCCAGATCGCCCACGTCTATGAATACGCTTCAGATTACCGCGGGGATGTGGACGCTCAGTGGAGGGCATTAGAGTTTTGCAAGACCCATGGGAAGGAGGATAGCGCCCAGATATGTATGGGCTGCCTGGCCTACGCCCTTCTGCGGATTGGCGACTGGAAGCAGGCCCTGGAAATCTGTAAGGATGTGGTCCGCGCCCGGGAGGCGGCTGGAGCGGCCCGGGCCATAGCTGAGGCCGTGATGGGAATTATCCTCCTCAATCGTGGAGAGATGCGGACTGCCAAGCGGCACCTCGAGTCCGCCCATGAGACCGTTCGGCGGATTTCCCTGGTCCCGATCGAGTTCAATATCCTGTGGGGCCTGGCCCTCATGGCGCAGGCCAATGAGGCAGAAGAACAGGCACGGTCGCTTTTTCTGCAGCTCTTTGACCTTTGGCGCCGAACAGAGGACTGCCATGACATCATTCCCTCGATGTTGTCCGCTTCCCGCTTTTTTGGGACGCGGGGAGAGAAAAAGGAGTTGGCTATCTGCAGCGAAATCCTGAACAAAGTCCTGGATCGCAACCCGAATCGGGAGGCACGGGCAGCGCTGGCCACGGTGCTCGGAGAGCAGGAATTGATGGCCGGTAATCCGAAGGGGGCCATCTCCCAATATAAGACCGCTTTTGAGGATTTTGACGCGCTTGAACTTCCGCCCGAGCTCATCCATGTGGCTGGTCGCCTGGGCGTGGCTTATTTCCTGGCAGGAGCCCATGAAAAAGGCGCGGACCAATTTAGCCGTGCACTCCAACTTGCCCGCAAGCTTGGGGCTCGGGGCATGGCGGCGCGAATTACGGAATGGAGGACCAAGGCCCTGCGTGATGCCGGAATCAACAGCAGTAGCCTGGGGTCCCGGGGCTCCCCGGATCACGTGAAGTTGACCCGCCGTCAAATAGATGTGGCTTCGGGTATTGCCGATGGTTTGACCAACAAAGAAATCGCGCACCGGCTCAATCTAAGCCCACGCACTGTTGAAATGCACGTCGCCCGCCTGCTTGACCGGCTGGATAGTCGGACGCGAAGCGAGGCAATACGGAAAATTACCGACATGGGCCTCCTGGATTAAGGCGGGTCTATTCCCTACTACGGTATTTGGTCTCTGCAGGTTAATGTAGCTCAGCAGGAGTCCCATTATCGGGACAAAAATCCGTCAAAATCCGTCCCGAAAAAGGGAAAATACCGTAGATATACGGGGACTATACCGTATTAATTTTTTGAGAACGTAGTATTAACCCGAATACCGGACCTCAAACAATTCAGGTAAGATGGGATCATGTTCAGACATCTTATCTTTATCGGGCTGGACTTTCTTATCCTGGGAGGCGTCCTCCTCCATGGAGTCGACCTGATCCCGGGACCGGGAAGCTGGGACCTGATTATAATCCCCATGTTGGCCCTTGTTCTTGCCGGGGTCCTCTGGTCCATCCGGGAAAACTACCCCCCTGTACGGAGAACCCTTTCCCGTCCCCCATTCTCACAAAAAGCCCTCTGATCCTATCCTCATTAATCCTATAAACACGATGAAAACCAAGCTCACTGATTTACAACTTAGTGGAACGTCCCGTCTATTTGCCAAAGCGATAGCTAAAAGCCAGGACTACGGGCTTCCTCGTTTTTTCCGCTACCTGAGCGAAATCACCGGTCGGACCGTTCGACACCTGAAGACGGATCAATTGAAAAGACGGAGGTACCAGCCTGTTTTATCGATTCGGCTGGGTGGCCTGCCACGACCGACGCGAAAAAATGGATATACCCTGCCGCCTCTCCCGCGCCTGGAGAAAGGCATGAGTAAACTGTTCAGACCCTTTATAAACCGGTTTTAAGACGGAAGCTGTATCTGAAAAACCCCCCAAGAAAAAAGCAAAACTCGCATAAATACCATGTGTACCACTTGCCAACTGAACCAGGAAGCCGCCGAAAAAGATGTCTTTACCGGTCGACTCCTTGAAATCTTCAACGGGGGCGCTTTGGCCCTCATGATCTCTATCGGTCACCGTACTGGCCTCTTCGATACGATGGCGCAGCTACCGCCGGCGACGAGCGCATCTATTGCCCGAGCTGCTGACCTCGACGAGCGATACGTCCGCGAATGGCTGGGCGCCCTTGTTGCCGGGAAAATCATCCACTGCGATGAGGAGGGCCGGCTGTTTCACCTGCCCACTTCCTATGTTGAAGTGTTGTCAACTGAACACGGAATGGAATCCCTCTCTCACCTGGGTCAGTTCATCGGCCTCCTCGGGACCGTGGAAGACGACATTGTCGAATGCTTCCGTCGAGGTGGTGGAGTGGCCTATGAGAAGTTCGGCCGTTTTCACGACATTATGGCTGAGGACAGCGGAATGTCTGTTGTGGCCGGCCTGATTGATTTCCTCATCCCCAACCTGATTCCAGAGTATAGGGAACAGCTGGAATCCGGAATTTTTGTGGCGGACCTGGGTTGCGGCCAGGGCCGGGCTCTCAACCTCCTGGCCCGTACTTTTCCGAATAGCGAATTCCTGGGTTATGATCTCTCCGAAACGGCCCTCAAAACGGCTCGAAAGGAAGCCGCCGACTATAAACTGGCCAATGTCCGGTTCCATCAGAAAGACCTCACGACCTGGGATGCCGAGGCTCCCTCCGAGGCGTTTGATCTGGTTTTTACCTTTGATGCCGTCCATGACCAGCCACGCCCGGACAATCTGTTGAAAGGAATCAAAAAGTGCCTTCGCCCTGATGGACTCTACCTGATGCAGGACATCAAGGGCTCCAGTAATCCCTATAACAACCGGGACCATTTGATTGGCCCGCTGCTCTATACCATATCCTGTATGCACTGCATGACCGTTTCACTGGCCCAGGATGGGATGGGCCTCGGTGCCATGTGGGGTAAAGAGAGAGCCCTGGAAATGTTGGCGGAGGCCGGATTCACCCAGGTCGACGTGCGCGATTTCGACTTTGATCCCCAGAATTACTGGTACGTGGTTCATCATTGAATCCTCATGTTTCTGTAATAACCCAAGCCCCGCTGCTCCTCATCGTTCGGGAATCTCAGAGCCTCGTCCTCGGCACAGAGCTCGCAACGAATCTCCAGTTTTGCCAATGATGCAGAATGTAAGTCATCAACGAGGCCTCCATGGGGCTGGTCGCTGCAGTTTTTACTTGGGTTGAGGGCCCCTTACGCGATTGACGAACGCCAGGGGCCGATTGCCCCCTCGTTCTCCATGGCATGTGCAGGAAAGGCCCAGACACGTTTTATGACGATAAGATACCAGCAGCCAGCTTACGTTTTGGCGACGATAGCCAGCAACGGGCCCTGACCACGTTACCGATAGCGCACACCAAGGAGAGCTATTCCGTTTCTCGTGATCAGACTTCCTTCCAAATGCTGGAGTACCATTGTTCAACCTGTTCATGGTGTATGGACCAGGCATTCCATGCGGACTCAGCCCAGCTGCGAATGAAATCGACATGCTCGCCGGGCGACCGGGCAGAACCAACGGCAGCTACCGTAAGGTCACCTCTGGAATCAGGAGGGTTTAACCAAAAAAAGTGTCCCTTTTTCTTTGAGGCCCTCTGCATGATACTCGTCGCTTTGGTTGGCTCCACACTTCTTTCCAGAACGCAGTATAAACTAATCAAATGGAGTGCTACGGATTGGATGCTTTGAGGATTGGGTTCTCCGGGGTGCTGCACCGCGTAGGCGTCAACCGTGAGTCGATGCAGGCGGTAGTATCGAATATCTGAATACTCCCGATTCAAAACCTCACCATAGCAACTCCAGCACCCGGGCGAAGCCAGCAGGTAGGGATGCGTTGGGCCCTCTATATCCGGAAACGAACTTCCACAGCCCGGGCAAGCTGTCCTATTCATGGTTTTGCTTTCTAGTCTTCAATACCAATCCAGCCTTCCGAACTGTAATCCCAGAACCATCGCGTGTTTTGGCTCTTCCCGGCATAATAATACCAGGATCCTGAATCCATCACGTAGATATATGGATACAATTCCGAGGTCGTGAAGAACCACCCGAGTTGACCAGGATCATAAAACCAGAATGTATCTTCAGCCGGGCTGCTTACGCCGAGCCAGCCGTGTTCGGCATGCCAGACCCAGGGGTAGGACTGGTCATTGATCCAGCCAAGCCAAGGTATGTAGCGCCAGTTTGCAAACTCACGTGGATAATCCATCCAGGGGTAGCGGTTACTCACCATGGTGGGACGATAGAGTGAGGTGAGGGTAATCATTCGCTCCATCTGGCCTTCAGTGAATTCCCACATCCAGGCGTCTTCCACGTAGTTCATGTAATTGTGGACCGGATCGTGAAAGGCGTCCCCCGGGCAGGTGTCTGTCCATTCGGGGGGGCGTCCATAATTTGCCTGGTGTCGTGGGGTATCATCGATGCCGTCGTGAACTTCTCCGTCACATCGCCCGGCAAAGGTATGCAGGAGACCCAGATAATGGCCGACTTCGTGCACCAGCGTGTCACCCTCGTAGAGAGGATTGGATCCCCCGGGCAGGGTTTCATCCAGTAAAACAATGCCCTGATAGTAATCATCTTCGGCCCCCTGTTTGGGAAAGGAAGCCCATCCTATGTATCCGAGGGGGTGGCATACGTAAATGTTGAGCACCTCCGCCACTGGAAGGTGCAGCAACTCCTTCATGGCGATTTCCTGCTCTGATCCTTGAAAAAGAAAGTCCCACTCTGGTGCTACCGTTTCGGTGATACTCTGTATGGTAAACTGGAGATTGATTGGCTCGTAGGCCTGGTTTAGGATAGCCAATTGCTCAAAGAGCTGGGCCTCGGTCGCCGCAATGGTCCCGTCTGGCCGATTGCGGACGAGATGAAAGGCGATCGGTATTGTAACCGGTTCCATGAACCGGGTGGATGTGATACCGGCAAAAGCCTCGATGGAATCCTCCCACTCCATGGCCAAAGTAATGGTGGGGTCTCCGGTGCCGCAACGGTGAGGGAGAGCTTCCTCTGCTTGAGCGGAGACGGAACAAACCAAGAAGATGGCCAGATTCAGGATCCGGTTCATTTGCAAATTAATGGAGAAAGTGTGCATGGAAGCAATCTAGCAGATATTCAGCCCAAGAGGTATTCGGAGAAGTACGGTATTCGTATGCACGGTATACGGTATAGAGTATCCGGATGTGCAGCCCGATTTAGCCGTGATCCAGCCCTACCCAGCTTTGATAATATGGTAGGGTATGACGTCCACGGCACGCCACGAATGGCTAAGCTGCAAAGTAGAGAACAAGCTACGTAGTGCGGGGAAAAATATCCGTGTCATTTTGAGTGGGGGGCGCTTCAATCGAATGAACCCCAACTCCTACCCCAATAAATGAAAACAACCTCGGTTACCCGGCTTGCCATCATTGCCTCACTGGGCGGTTTCCTGTTTGGATTTGATACCGCCGTTATCTCTGGAACGATCAATCTCGTCGTGAATCAATACAACCTGTCCACGGTGCTGGAGGGGTGGTATGTCAGCTCTGCGCTGGTAGGGACGATCCTGGGCGTGGCTGTGGCCGGGTGGTTGAGTGACCGGTTCGGACGCAAGGAGGTCCTGCTCCTGTCGGGAGTGTTGTTCGGGGTATCGGCCATCGGGTGTATGGTAGCATTCGGGTTTACTGATCTCGTGATCTACCGACTGCTTGGCGGGATCGGGGTGGGAACTGCGTCGATGCTGTCTCCCTTGTATATTTCGGAAATCGCACCCGCTGCCCGGCGAGGCCGCCTGGTTGCGCTCTACCAGTTTGCCATCACCATTGGGATCCTGGTCGCTTATTTTACAAATGCGCTCTGGTTGAACCTGGCTACCGGAGAGGGGGCGGCCAATTTCCCGGGACTTGCAGGAAAGATCGTGGTGAGCGAGCCCTGGCGTATCATGTTGGGGACTGAGACGATCCCAGCCCTTGTCTTCTTCCTGCTGCTGTTCGGTGTTCCCCAGAGTCCACGGTGGCTGGTGTCGCGTGGAAGGCAGCCAGAGGCGAAAACCATTCTCATCGGTCTGGCGGGTGAATCGGAGGCGGACCGTGAGATTGCAGACATTGAGCGGAACCTGAAGGCGGAGGCAGGAGGTTGGCGGCTCGCCTTCGCCAGTGGATTCAAGGTTGCTCTCGTCTTGGGCATCCTGCTGGCACTGCTATCCCAATTCAGCGGGATCAACGCCATCATCTACTTCGGCCCGCGTATCATGGAACAGGCTGGGCTCAACCTGGGCGAAGCCCTGGGTGGCCAGGTGATCATCGGGGTGGTCAATGTCCTGTTCACTGTATTGGCGCTGTGGAAGATTGATACACTGGGGCGCAGGCCGCTGCTCCTGTTCGGAGTTACGGGAATCATTATCTCTCTCGTGACGGTCGGTATCCTGTTTTACAATGACACTTCGCAGAGCTGGTTGCTCATGGTGTTCATACTTCTGTTTATCGCCTGTTTTGCCTTTTCCTATGGTCCGGTGGTTTGGGTCGTCCTGGCGGAAATTTATCCTACCCGGATACGGGGATTCGCCATGTCGATTGCTACGATCTTTGTCTGGATCGGGACGGCCTTTGTGGGGCAGATGACCCCCTGGTTACTCGAGAGTATCGAGGCGCATGGCACCTTCTGGTTCTTTGCCGGGTGCACCCTGCCGGCCTATTATGTTGTGATAAAGGTGATGCCCGAAACCCGGGGGAAGACGCTGGAGGAGATTGAGCGATACTGGTTGGAGAAGTGATTTAATTTTCGTGGACGCGAGGTCGCTCCCATAGCCGTTGGGTAAGTTTTTATCTCGACGCATTGTGTCCGCCGAAGCTTTAGCGTAGGTGGAAGGTCGCTTATGCTGGTGCTCTATTCGCGACGCAAGGTCGCTCCTACAGGAGTAGGCGGGTTCAGAGGGGAGATGGATCTGCGGCTAGCGCAGCCCCTACATGGGGGTGAGGCCGGGGGCAATAATTTGAGTGGGGTGGTTGTCGCCGGCTTTCAGGGTGTAGCTTCCCCCGGACGTTGGTATTGCCGGTTTGAAGGTCTGCCATGCGCACGCACCGGGACGGAGCGCACACGGTACTGCCCGAATACTGTCGGGTAAAGCGCATACCCTCCCGAGCCATGCGATCTAAATTTGGGGTCTGTTCTTCTTCTATTTGAGGGCTTTGAGGTCCCGGGATGCTTTTAAGGTTTCGTCGTATCCTCTTGAGCGGTTTTTCCATTCGCTGGGATAAGTGGGGAGCGGTTCGGCCCATTCCGTAGGGATATGGCTGGCCAGTCGGGAGCGGGCCGCTTCTGCCTCCGGGGTCATCCGGTGCATGAGGTTCGTCCACTCGTGGGGATCGTCGGCCCGGTGGTAAAGCTCCTCAGTGCCATCTTCGTAACGAATATAGGACCAGATCTCATCTCGAACGGAGGCGCTGTCCACACCGCGGATGGTGATGGCGGGGTAGGGCCAGGCGCGCTGAGGATTATCCATCAGGGGCACAAGGCTGCGTCCATCTAACTCTGGTTTTTCTGGGAGGCCACACAACTCAATCAGGGTCGGGAAGAGATCGACTAAATTGACCGGCCGTACCGTGTCCTGCCGCTCCGTCTGGCCGGGGAGGCGGATCATGAGGGGAAGCCGGGTGGACTCTACCCAAAGGGCGGCCTTGCGGTAGCGGAGTTTCTCTCCGAGGTGCCAACCGTGGTCGCCCCAGATGACGACGATGGTATTGTCGGCATATGGGCTTTGCTCAAGGGCGTTCAGAACAACGCCAACACAGGTATCAGCATAGGAAGAGGCGGCGAGATAAGCCCGGGTAGCTTCGCGGTAAAGATTCTCGGTGGTGGTCCAGAGAAAATCATTGGATGGCTCAAATTTCATTTCACCATCCGGCGTGGTGATATCATCGAGATCGTCCAGACGGTATGGAGGTTCTTCGAGCGTTTCGAGGTCGAAGCGGTCGAAAAACTCTTGGGGAACAAACCAAGTCAGGTGGGGCTTGGAAATGCCAAGGGCCAGAAAGAAGGGCTTGTTGAAGCCATCTTGAATTTGGTCAGCGGCCCATTGGGCAGCCTGATAGTCTCGCGTCTCTGCGGTGTTTTGTTGGGTAGGCCCCCAGGCGAAGGGAGAGCCCGCACCCCGGCTGTATGGGCTGGGTTGTTCTTCCCCGTTGATGAGTTGGTCACGCCGGGAGGTCAACCGGTTCCGAATGACGCGGTTGCTCCCGGTGCCTTCGGACCAATCTTCAAAGGCCCACTGTCCACGATCGAAACCATTTTCGGTTCCGTGGGCATGAAAGATCTTTCCCCGGGACAAGGTATGGTAGCCGTGCTTGGCGAAATACTCCGGGAGGGTGGCATGAGTTTGAACCAGGTCGGAGTACAACATCTGGTGTGCGTTTCCGTAGGCTCCGGTCCGATTGGGCATGAATCCAGACAATAAGGCGGATCGTGAGGGGCCGCAAACCGGACCGGCGCAATGCGCATTTTGAAACACGAAGGCTCCCTGCTCGGCAAACCGGTCCATATGAGGGGTTGTGGCCTGGGGATGTCCACCAAAGGGTCCGATCCAGTCATTCAGGTCGTCAATCGAGATGAAGAGCACATTCATGGACTCCACGGGGGGCGAGGCGACTTTAGGGACAGCGGGTTGGCCCCCGGGTTGAATGCAGGCCGAAAAGCCGGCGGAGAGGATGAGGCAAAACCAAAGACGAAGCGGGGGGCAGGAGTTCATGAGTTGGGTGTCGATCGATACAATTAAAGCCTACCCTTATTATCAACGATGAGGCAGCAGAAGTTGCGTGACAGAACTGAAAGTTGGGCTATGAAAAGGGTTGGCCTCTCCATCCATGGTGTAAATGATGATGGTGAATGAACCCCCACTCAAAGTTATTCTTCAAATGAACCGTTGGTTACCCTTGTTATCCGTGTTGTTAATTTCATCGCTTTGGGCGATTGGTGCACCTTCTGAATCCCGGCCCGATCTGTTCGGCGATTATGATGGTGGCTGGACCTCTGACGTGAGCGGAACCCTGGCCGACAAAAACCCCATGCTGCGAGGGAAGATCATTCAATACGATCCCAACCTGTTCAGCCTCGACTTGATCCATGACTTTGACATGCGCTCCGAAAGCTGGTGGAGCGCCGAAGGCTCGATTGTAGATGGTGTGTTGCGGTTTCAGGGAGACGGTTGGGACGTGCAGGTTCAGGACGGCGTGTTAACCGGAACGACGACCTCCATCGGTGGTGAGGGGAAACAGGTCTCTTTTCGATTGAACCGTGTCGAACGCCTATCCCCGACCCTGGGCATGTCTCCTCCCCCAGGAGCGGTCGTCTTGTTTGACGGCAGTGGTTTCGAGCATTGGCGTCATAACAGGGGGGATGAGGTTCTCTGGAAACTCATTCCCGGGGAGATGGCGATGGAAGTCGCCCCGACTGAAGATGTCCCGGACGGCATGCGAGACCTCCAGACCAAGGACGAGTTCGGGAGTATGCGCTTGCATATCGAATTTAAAACTCCGCTCGATCTTGGCCGACGCGGGCAGGGCCGGGGCAATAGCGGCGTATTTCTCATGGGCTTTTTCGAGGTGCAGGTGCTGGACAGCTATGGATTGGTCGGTAAATGGAATGAAGCCGGGGCGCTCTATAAGGTCGCTCCTCCCATGGTCAATATGGCGGCTCCTCCCGGCCAATGGCAGACCTATGATATTGAGTTTACAGCACCGGTGCTGGACATCGGGGGTAACGTGATCAAAGAAGCCATGATCACGGTGTATCACAATGGGGTGATCATTCACCGGGACCAACCGATTCCGCACCGCACCGCGTGGAAACAGGAAGACCGCGACCCTCCCACCACTACCAGGGGGCCCATTCGGTTGCAGAATCACTCCAATGCAGTGCAGTTCCGAAATATCTGGCTGGTGGAAACGGGCAAAGGCGGGTAGTGAGCCCTTGGAATTGGGTGCCGTCGGCGCTATTTTGGAAGCGGCAATCGGATGACCCTTGATTCTTCACCGTTTCGGTAGACGAATTGGTAGAAGAAGGCGGGGGTATCCCGGGGCAGAACAATTTGAAACAGGATGTCAAAGGTACTGCGTTCCTGCCCGGTAGCGTCGTTGAACTTCTTCCCCTGACTGTAGTCCGACAGGGTATAAGGGATGGTGAATTCGTAGGGAAGATCTCGACCTGATGGTCCGTAGCGGATGGAGCGCACGCCGATCCACTGGTCCCCTTTGCCATACCTAACGGCAACGCCGGGTTGAATGGCGAGTCCGGGGACATTGATCCAACCATAGGTGATGTCAGTTCCGTTCCGAACCAGTCTAGTGAACCGGCGGTTCCCTTCAATTTCTCTGAGGACACGCACGGCCTCCAGCGGATCATTGATCATCTGAAAGGCCTTGGAGACGGAGTCGGCCAACAGGGATTCCCCCTGGTCGGCCTGCAGTTCATACCGATATTGATCGATCTTTCCATCTCGTTCGACTTCGACGAAAAACTCAGTGGCGGTCAGCGGAGCTTGGAACCTGAAAGAAAACCCGATTCCCAAGCCGTGAGTATTGAGGTTATCAGCATCAAACCCGGGATTGGGGTCGAAGCTATAAGTGACGCGCTCATTATCCTTGAACCATTCATTCAGGACGCAGGTGTAGGAGCCGTCTTCCTCCCAAAGATAGAGGCTGGGTGCGCCATCTTCGGGGTTCTGGCCAACTGACTGTAATTCAATAGGGGTGCGCGCGTCGTCGGCATTGCTGGGAGGTTTATGCCGCTCAACGAAAACTGGAGTGGTGGAACCGTCCTTCAGTTCAATCTGGACGTAAATATCTCTTTCCGGAAGGACGGGTATGGCCCGCAAATAGGTGGCATAGGCTGAGGAAATAGAAGCTGCCCTCTGGGTATGTCCTTCGAGGCCGCGGACCTGAAAAGAGCGATCCAAATTATCTTTGCTGTAGCCAATACTGACCCGTTCCACATAGGGAAAAAACGGGCCGAGATTGATGGAAAAAGTATCATCCAACCAGGTCATGGATGATAGGTTGGATTGATTTAAACTCTGACGGATATTTGAGTATTCGGCGGTGTTAGCCTCCACCGCATAGGTGAAGGGGCCGACGGTTTTCACTCCCATAAACTCAAGTTCGAGCGTAATGGATTCCGCTTCTTTTAAGCGGTTCTGATCGAGCTTTCCGCCAAACACCTGGTTGGTTCCATCAAACTGAGTCCTCGGTTGAGCAACACCATCGATGGAAAGGTCGACCCGGGCGATTCCCTTGAGGAACCGCTGTAGCTCGTCCTCCATCTCGATTTCGACTGTAAGTCGATTTTGAATGGTGCGGTCGGGGACAATGGAAACTTGAAAGTCCTCCCGGGTTAATTGATCCAGGTTTAGCCCGGCACTGAGTTCCATCATCTGGAGGGATTGTTCGTCCGTCATCACCACCGGCGTCGGCGTGGTGGAGGAAGGGATTTCGGTGGGACGGTCGCCCTGAGATAAGGGAAGTCCTGGACCCTCGGCGGGTGAAGTCTGACTTTCCGCTCCGGGTGAAGTGGGCCGGGTCTTTGCCGGCTCACCTTCCGGAGGGAACGGTTCCTGGTTATCCTCTCCAAAAAAAGAAATGCCGACGATGGAAAGCAGACCGATCGCGAGGACGGCTCCGGAAATGGGCAGGATGGGTGGTTTTTTGCCTTTTTTCCTTCCAGCCGGCGCTTGGGGGAAGGGCGGAGCCGTCTTCCCGGAGATCAAGGTCTGCAGTTCGTGAACCAAGTGGTCCGCATGCTCGGTTAATGATCCCGAATGCGCATCCAGCCAGTGCGTGGAGGAGACAAACAGCTCCAGCGAAGGGGAGGGCATGATGTCCTCCATCCGGACGGGGAACACGGGTTTCTTTTTACTGACGGCCCGCTCAACTTCCCGACGGACGTAAGTAGATTGGTTGGCCTCTGCGGAGAGCAGCAGGATGAGACAGCGGGAATTTTCGATGCCGAAAATGATTTCGTCTCCCCACTCACGGCCGGGACGCACGTTGCGATGATCAATCCAACACTTCAATCCCTTGGCCTCCAGGGATTGGCAGATCATGTCTGCTTTTTCGTCATCCTTGCTGGAGTGACTGATAAACGCAGAAAAACTGTAGAGCTGATCATCCTCCATAAGACTCATACGATTAATAGAGGGGAGGTTTGCAAGAGTGACTAGAGGAAAACCGGGAAGGCCCTTTAACGCAATAAAGATTACTGTCCACAGGAGGGGTGGTTCTGGAGGACAGGGGAGTGGGCTATGGTCTGGCATAAACAGGATGGATATGAAGCCAGAAGTTCCCAATTCGATATTTAAGTTGTGGGCACCGACACCTCCGATGGGGTGGAACAGCTATAATTGCTTTGGTGCCAACGTCATTGAAGAAGAGGTCATGGCCAATGCGGAGTATCAGGCGAAGCACCTGAAGCGATATGGGTGGGATTACGTCGTGATCGACTATTGTTGGTCGTATCCCAGCCCGCCATCTACCACGACGAACAATCCTCCTCAATTCCCCAGCCCGGTTGATGGCTGCCCCTTGCCCTGGTTAGCCATGGATGATTACGGTCGACTTCTACCCGATCCGAGACGGTTCCCGAGTTCGGCGGATGGGGATGGGTTCGGTCCGCTGGCGGAGTACGTCCACAGCCTCGGCCTGAAATTTGGTATTCATGTTATGCGGGGCATTCCGTGGCAGGCCGTATGGGCAAAATCTCCGGTTCTGGGGGTCGACGGGATTACCGCCGATATGATTTCCAGCGAGGAACGGCTGTGCACCTGGTTAAACCAGATGCGGACGGTCGAGATGAACCGGCCAGGAGCCCAGGCCTACTATGATTCTCTCGGCGCGCTCTACGCAGGCTGGGGGGTGGATTTCATCAAGATGGATGATGTCGATATGCATGAGATCTATCACGCGGAGGAAGCCGAAGCCATGCAGCGGGCCATCCAGGTATCCGAACGACCTATCGTATTGAGTTTATCCCTTAATTTAAAACTGGAGAACCGGGACCATGTCTCTGCGATTTCGAACATGTGGCGAATATCGAAGGATTTCTGGGATGAATGGGAGCTGCTGGAGGCTCAATTTGAAAAGCTGCACAACTGGAACTCGGTCCAGTCGCCAGGGAATTATCCGGACGCGGATATGTTACAGCTGGGGTGGATTTCCAGGCGAGGCCCTCATGGACCGGAGCGTGTGAGCCGGTTTACCGAGGAGGAGCAGATGACGCATATGACGCTCTGGTGCATAGCCAAATCTCCCTTGATGATGGGAGGCGATATGCCCGACAACAGCGACTTTGTGGAGGGTCTTCTGACCAATGAGGAAGTCATTGCGGCAAACCAGTTGGGGCAAAATCCCTATCAGCTGTACCGCGAGGGCAATCGGGTGGTATGGATGTCCGAAATGCCAGCGGGTAACGGCTATTTTGTGGCCTGTTTCAACACGGGTGAAGCTCTCGAGGAAGTGGAGGTGTCGCTGGCTGATCTGGGGATTGAAGGTGGAGCCGAGGTCCGCGACCTATGGGCCCGTAATGATCTTGGAGTCGTGAGTTCCAGTTTTTCCCCTGACATCCCGCCACATGGCGGACGCTTATATACGATTGTTCCCGGCTAGGGATTTTCTTTGAGCCCTGAACTCTGAAACCGTCTCATGGATGAGATCATTTGGAATTTGGAGCATAGGATTTTAAATATCTTCTTCATTCCGTCATTGCGTATAGGGTGAGCCGGAATAATAGATAGGGCTATGCCTCATCGGTTAGTTAAGCCGGACTTCGATTCTGTAAAGCGGGACCTGGAATTGGCGTCCCATGTACAGAAGTCGATGCATCCATCGTCGATGCCTGAGGTGGATCGCTATGATGTTTTTGCGGAAACGACCCCGGTCACTTACGGAAATGGTGACTTTTACGACGCGATTAGTGTTTTACCCCGGCAAGCAGAGGCCGGGTATATTCTGAACGAACGGTCCGACCCTGAACAGATTGTCTTCCTGGTGGGAGATGCAACCGGGCATGGTGTGGCTTCCGCTCTGGTGGTCACGCAAATTCGTTCGATGTTGCGCACCACGGTTCGAATGGGGGTTTACTACCGGGTGCTGGTGGACTGTCTCAACCGTCAGCTTATGGATGACCTCCTCCCAGAGCATTTTGTGACCATGTGGATGGGGCGCCTCCATATCCGGGAAAATTATATTCGAGGCCTCAGCATGGGGCAGGCTCCATATTTTTTTTATAGTTCCCGAAATGGCCACTGTGAAGGGTACGGGGCGCACACCCCACCTCTCGGCATTATGGAGGACTTTCCCCCTTACGACCCCCAGGTGTTTCATTTCAATCCAGGAGATATCTTACTGCTTCCCACTGACGGCTATGTTGAAACCATGAATAAAAAGGAGGAGATATATGGGAAGGAGCGGCTCATTTCCTGCGTGGAGCAACATGCCAGCCTGCCTGCAGCCGACTTGCATGAAGCGATCTGGGAGGATATGGCTGCATTCGCGAATGGGAAAAAACCGCAAGACGACCGGACTATGGTGATCATTAAGCGGGTTTCCTGATTAATCCTCGCAACATCGAAGGCCTCTCTCGTAATTTTACGCATGTTATCACTTGTATTTGCTTTGATCATGTCAGGCTCAGCTCCTTCCATCGCTTCCCTTCAGGATTATGATTTAAATGGGATTGTGAAGGCACTGGACATGGTGCCCCTGGCTGACGAAGGGGGGTTCTTTAAAGAAATCTATCGCTCCCCCGTTGTCATTGATAATCAGCATCTGGATCCGGGCCGTTATGGAGAGGGGAAACGCAATGCAGGGACCATTATCTACTTTCTCATGAGTTATCCGGACGGGTTTTCGGCCATGCATCTCGTGAAAACGGATGAGACCTTCATGTGGTTGGCGGGTGATCCATTCGAGACGCTCCTGCTGAACCCCGATGGCAGCGTAGAAACCTTTATCATGGGGCCGGACGTGGAAGCCGGGCATAGACCCTTTGTCACCATTAAGAAGGATGTTTGGCAGGGAAGTCGGGTTTTACCGAAAGAGGACGGAAAAGGGTGGGCTCTCATTACCGCTACCTTGTCTCCCGGGTTTGATTGGGCTGATTTTGAATTGGGGGAAGCTGCCGCACTGATCGAAAAATGGCCGTTGGCCGAACCCGCCATCCTGGCCTTAGTTCGTGAGGAAGCTCCTGATGGTAAGCGCTAACTCAAGACGACTTGCATGGAATTTTCATATCAACTCAAGAAGGCCCTGTGGTATCCTGTATTTCTCGCCGCTAAGGGGATATCTGGAACCAATTTTAACTGGTTCAATGGGCGGCTTTATCAGTCCTTTTTCCCTTACTACCAATATGGAAATGTCAGGATTGATTACCCTAAAACGGAAGACAGTTTAAAACGGTGCGGGGGCTTTTTCTTTGATGCATATGAGGACAACGAATCGGAATTGATTCAGCGGCATATGAAGCCGGACGATACGGTTCTGGAGCTGGGCGCCTGCTTGGGATTCATTTCCTGCCTGACGCAATCGATCCTCGGGGAGGCCTCGCGCAGCACACACACAGTAGTGGAGGCCAACCCGGCCATGATCCCCCATCTGAAAGTGAACCGGGCTTTAAATGATTCCCGGTTTGAGGTTATCGAAGGCGTAATTGCGGAGCAACCGGTCAAGCTGGTCGTAGAGGCGGATGATTTTCTGTCCAGCCAGGTCAATGAAAGTGAGGGAGAGGGTGGAGTAGTGATCCCCCATGTAGCATATAGTGAACTTCCGCTCGCCGAGGATTATAATGTTTGGATTATGGATATCGAAGGCGGAGAGATCAGCTTTATTCAGACGTACCAGGCATATCTGTCCCGTTTACGTTTAATCATTGTAGAGACTCACCCCGATCTGGTCTCTCGAGAAGAACTGGACCAGATGGAGTGTCTGCTGCGGGAGAACGGTCTTCGATTAATTGACCAGAGCGGACCCGTCGTCGTGTGGTCCAGGGAGGAAGTTTGATGAAGGAGTTTTTTACGATCATTAAACGGCTGGGGATTGAAGCTGGGGGTGTGGCCAAAGACTACCGATGGGGCCTGGTTGTGCTGGTGATCTCAATCGTTGTCCTGGTTGGTGTGATTTGGCCTTTCGATAAAGGCGTGCTGCAGCAGACCCAGATGATGTCGGGAGAAGGAATGATGCCGTATATACGCTGGATCAGCATGACGGGGGATTTTCACTACGCCCCGACCTTTGTTTTTCTTTTTCTTCTGGGTTTGGGCATATGGCGGAAATCCAGATCTTTACGGATCGCGGCGGTTGCCATTTTGCTGGGGGCGGGTTCTGCCGGGATAGCGGTCAATATTCTGAAACCCATGTTCGGGCGACCACGGCCTTACACGCAGATTGAAGATGGATTCTATCCACTCAGGGTGAGCCATGAGCATGGCAGCCTCCCCTCTGGTCATGCCTCCAGTACCTTGGGTCTGACAGTGGCGACGGGGATAATATTCCCTCCCAGCATTATTGTCGGTTTGCCGTATTCGATCGAAGTGTGCAGAAGTCGTATGGTGCTCGACCGGCATTACCTGTCCGACATTGTAGCTGGCGTTGGGCTCGGGACCTTTTGTGGGGGGCTCTTCGGGGTGGCCGGCCGCCGCTTGAGAAAGCAACAATGGGTGCCGGAATCGGATCGTGGTAAACAAGGGTAAACCTAAACGGAAATGAACCCCATCGCCTGGACCCAACGGGTGTTTCGAAAAGCCTCTATACCTTGGGTTATCCATTTATTGTTTTTCCTGGCGAACAGCATTCGTCCTTGGTCTGGATTATAGAATCGGAGTCGCCTGGTTTATTAAATAGGGGGTGCACCATCTTCTCTATATTCTGGGGAGTGGCAAGGAACAGGCGTTGGGAACCCTTACGGGAATATCCCACGTTGAGACATTAACTCACTACATGGATGATTATCCCCCGGATGGCCTATATCAGGTTGTCATTTCAGGCCTGTATTATGCGTTTCTCGCCTGGATCCTGTCCCGGATGGCCTATTTCGGGAGAGATCATTGATGGCGTGGGTTGATGCGAACCTGGAGGAACCAGATCCGGCCCCGGTTCGAACGGCTAAGCGAACCCTTTACTTGTCCAGAGGTTTCCGGGGAATCAATACCCTAAGCCGGACCCAACTGGTCCGGGCGAGGTTGAACCCTTCCAGGTGATGGACCGTATAGCCGGTGTGGTCGAGGGAATTGAGCAACTCCCGGTTGTCCTCGGTAGGCGTAATGATTTTCCCGGCCAGGTACTGATTGAAGGCGGCATCGAAACGGTATTCAGTTTCCAAATACGAGAGGAATGCACGGTGTTGGTTGACCCGGGGATCGGGGGGGCTGTCCGGCTTATACCAAAAGTCCCAGAAATGATTGCCGTAATAAATGAGTCCGCCCTCGGCGAAACGCCAGCCAATGGGGAGCTGGTTGATTTCGGCCTCGGTGATGGGCAAGTTGTCCGAGGAGGGAACGGGGGTTTGATCAAGGACTTCTTGAATGGCGGGATGCTGAGCAAAACGAAGGGTGAGGACAGTTGGCCGGATGGTGGAAAATCCGATTTGTACGCCAAGGGCTACCGCGAGAATGCCCAGGCCGAGGAAGATCGGGCGATTGAGCCTGATCCCAAATGGGAGCAGCCAGTAGCCGAGGAGGAGAAGGCCCGCTCCCAGGAGGACTCCATTGAAGTCGGCCAGAAAGCCGGGGAAGGGAAAGAGGAGCCCGGCCCCTAAGAAGATGAGGATCACGAGGCCGAACAGACAGCAGTAAGACCTGAACCAAAGGATATCCCATTTCCGTTTTTGAGGAAGAAAGTCGGATTGAAAGAGCAGGAAAAAGAAGGCGGGAAATCCAGGTAAAGTGTAGTGGGGAAGTTGGGTGGCGTAGAATGTAAAGATAAGCATGGGGGCGAGGAACCAGGAGAGGAAAAAGGCGTTGCGCTGGTCCCAGCCTTTCCGAATCCGGGCAATCCCCAAGACGATCAACCCAAACCAGGGAAACAGGCTGAGCGGGGCCGTGAGAAAGTAAAAACCCGGCAGGAAACTCCTGTCATTAAAGGCCCCGACACCGCGTTCTACCACGTGAGTCCCGATGCCCACATCCCAATAATCCCCCTGAGTCGTGAGCAGGGCTGGTATGCCCCAAGCGGCTATGGGGGCAAGCATAACGGGGATACCGGTGAGGACCCGAAGCCGGCGCCAGGGTAAGGGTTTTCGCCAGAAGACCCATCGAAACAGAATAAGGCCAAGGGCCGGGACGGCCATAGCCAGAGGGCCCTTGGCCAAAAATCCGAAGGCTGCGCTCAGCCAGAGAACCCAGAACCAGGGTGTTCGACCGGGATCCTTATCCGGGGTGAGTAACTCCCATAAGGCCCACTGCGTGACAATGATGGCCAGGATCATAGGCATGTCCGCCAGGGCCAACCGCCCATGAATGAAGATCTGGAAACAGGTCAGCCACCCGACAGCGGCTAGCCAACCGGTCCGGGGGGAAAACAGTTTTGCTCCCCAGATCCAGATCACCCAGGCCGAGAGGATGCAGGACACGACCGAGTGCAGGCGCGCTCCGAGTTCATTCACTCCCAGAACGGTGTAGAATAGCGACATCCACCAGTAGGTGAGGGGTGGTTTATCAAAACGATACTGACCATTGAAGGACGGCACCACCCAGTCCCCTCGATCCATCATTTCCCGGGTGGCTTGAGAGAAGCGCGGTTCGTCCCGGTCGACGAGGGGGAGCCAGGCCGTTCCGGGGACCAGCATGAGCAGTCCGATCAGGATAATGGACCAGGTTCCCCACCGTTGAAGAAACGCCTGGGTTGGGAAGTTCTGAAGAGGCGGATTGGAAGTATCCAGCATGTCACAAAAGTGGCAGGCATACTCCTGAACGGGCAAGCCTCTATGTGATTGCCGTCCCCGGGGGGTCTATCTTGCCTTGGGATCTACCACATGAAATCAAATCGACGACAATTCCTTAAATCTGCGGGTATCGCAGGAGGGGCCTCAGCCCTTCTTCCCTTATCCGCCGCCAGTGGCTGGAATGAAGACAAGGTTCAGGAGCGCTACGCGGCATTGGATAAAATCATGAAGAAACCCGTGCTCAAGCGTGAGATGTTCCCTGAGCCGATTATCATTGAGTCTCTGGAATTGCTGAGGGATCGCAATAATACCCTTTGCCGGGTGCGGTCCCGAGATGGAGTGGAGGGATTGGCTATCGGGCATCCGTTTATCGCAAAAAACAGTTTCCCGATGTTCACTCATATCCTGCGTCGTCGATTTCTGGGGAAGGACGCCCGTGACCTGGATGAGCTCATGTTAATGAAGGCGAATCGCCCGGTGAAAAATGAGGGCATTCCCCTTTGTGTTCAAATGGCAGTGGTTGAATTTGCGATTCTTGACATGCTGGGGGTCATCGCGGGGAAACCGGCCGGTCAGGTGATTGGCGACCCGCTGCGAGACGAGGTTCAGTTTTACCTCGGGCATCACTACTCCAACCTCCGTCGGTTACCTCCGGAAGAATCCCTCGCGTTGATGGGGCGCGATGCCGAGGAAACCCGGGCTCGGGCGATCAAGCTCAGGGCGGGAAGCGGTGACCAGATGGGACGCGACCTCGATAATGCCCCGGGTCGAACAGAAAAGCTGATCCGCATGGCACGGGAAATATATGGGGAAGACATGGTCCTCATGATCGACGGAAACGGTTCTTATTCTGTAAAAGAGGCAATCCGGATCGGAAAGATTCTGGAGGAGTATAATTATTACTTTTACGAGGAACCCATTCCATGGGATTGGTACGAAGAGCAGAAACTGGTCGAGATGGCTCTCGATATTCCGATGGCCGGGGGCGAAGAGGAGTTCGGGTTGCACGCCTTTCGCTACCTGGCGGGGAACGAGGTATTCCAGATTCTGCAACCGGACCTGTTCTACTTCGGCGGGATGATTCGGACCATGATCGTGGCCCGCATGTGCGAGGCCATGGGCCTGCAAATAACTCCTCACATCTCAGCGGGCGGCTTGGGGTATGTCTACATGATGCAAATGGTAGGGGTCTGCCCTGCAGCAGCCGAATACCACGAATTTAAAATGTTCCATACTCGGGATGCCAATGGAACCATGGTTCCGGTTGAGAGTAAAACTCAGCCCTTCGCCAGTCATGATGGTTTAATCTATGTTCCTACAGGGACCGGCCTGGGGGTCAGGGTTGACCCGGAATATGTGAAGACCCATAAACCGGTCGAGGTGTGAATTTCACTCTTCCACGGGGGTGCCAAAGGGAATTTGATCGCCCAGGATGAGGCGGTCTCCCCCATCGATGAGCTGGTAGAGTTGGCTTCGTTCCTCGGAGCGGGTGTTGGGCTGGTGAAAGGTGAGCATGAGCTGTCCACCAAAGCTTTCAAATATCATGCCATGGCCCCCGTTGGCAGGGAAGAGCGGATCTTCCATTTGAACCCATGGCCCCTTGACGGAGCCGGATTCCGAGTAGGCCTGCCCGATAGCGTATTTTTCTTCACCGAAACTGGACCAGATCATGAGGAGGCGATCGTTTTTCGTGCGGAAGAGGAAGCATCCGTCGGTGACCCAACCGTGTTGGGTGCCGACCCCGACTCGGAGTAAGCTTCGGCTCCAGGAGGCATCCGAGGCGTAGAACAAGGTCTCGGGAGCATCGACCGTATCGGACAGGTCGGGTTTAAGCTCCACCAATTCCATGCTGCCGTCCACTATCTGAAACCATTCGTGACAGTAAATCATGTAGGGGACACCGTCCTCTTCCCAAAGGGTGCCATCCAGGGCCATCCACATTTCTGGTGTGTGGCCCCGGTCCCGGCGGAAGGGCTTAAAGGGCCCGGTTGGGCCATCCGCGATGAGGATCTGGGTCTGGCGCTTGATGTTGGGTTTGCGCTTGGGCGGGGTGGGCAAGGGGTCGTGGGAGGAAAAGGTAGCGAACAGATAGTATTTTCCCTGGTAGGGGTGCACCTCGGGGGCCCAGATCTGGTTGTTCGCCCAAAAGTCTTCAGGGAAGTGAAAAACGGGCAGGGGACCCTGCCAGGTTTCGAGGTTTTTACTTCGATACACCCCGACTCCCCGGGTGGTTCCCCGCTCATCCGCTACGTCTACGGAGATGGAGGCGTACATGTAATAGTAGCCGTCCGCCTGGACGGGAACGATGTAGGGATCGCGGATTCTTAGATCGGCACGAGGTATCGTCGGGTAATCGGAAAAGGACAGTTGGCCGACCGCCTGGGAGGAAAGGATGGAGAACAGGAAAGCGAAAAGTATCGGGAGGAGTATACGCATAGGGATAGTGTCGGGTGTCGAGTGTCGGGTGTCTAGGGTATAGGTTTGTTCCCGTTAGGTGGAGAAGTATGGCGCCCTGGTCATTGCGCCCTGCCTCGGATGTTATGTTCCAAAAGCATTGCAAAGCGAGGGGGGGCAACTTGACTGAGGGGTATGGAAAAGTTGCTAGTGAAGCACGCGTTGGCCAGCGATGGCCCGAAAGATGATGTGTTGATCCAGGGCTGGGTGCGCACCCGCCGGGATTCGAAGACCTTCTCCTTCCTCGAAGTGAATGATGGGTCTTGCCTGAAAAATCTCCAAATCATTGTTGATGCGGATTTGGAAGACTACGCGAAGGTGCAGGATGCATCAACAGGTGCAGCCATCGAAGTGAGCGGAAACCTGGTCGAGTCGAAAGGGAAGGGGCAGACCTGGGAGGTTCAGGCCAAAACCCTGTCTGTGGTCGGCTTGGCCGACAGTACCTACCCCTTGCAAAAGAAGGGCCATACGGTGGAGTTTTTGCGGGAGATTGCGCACCTGCGAACCCGATCGAACCTGTTTGGGGCTGTGTTTCGGACCCGGAATCGGCTGGCCATGGCAATTCATACTTTCTTCCAGTCCCGGGATTTTATGTACGTCCATACTCCCATTGTCACGGCGAGCGATTGTGAGGGGGCAGGGGAGTTGTTCCACGTGAGCAGCCTGGATCCGGAAAACCCACCCCGG
Source organism: Opitutales bacterium (assembly GCA_028280845.1). Classification (GTDB taxonomy): domain Bacteria; phylum Verrucomicrobiota; class Verrucomicrobiia; order Opitutales; family JABSRG01; genus JANQKZ01. The sequence goes on from JANQKZ010000001.1 coordinate 34,965, forward strand.
GGAGAAGATGGGAAGATCGACTACAAAGCGGACTTCTTTGAGCGACCGACCTACCTGACGGTGAGTGGCCAATTGGAGGCTGAGATCTTTGCGACCGCCTACAAAAATGTGTATACCTTCGGGCCGACCTTCCGGGCGGAAAACTCAAATACGGCCCGACACGCCAGTGAATTCTGGATGATCGAACCGGAGATGGCGTTTTGCGATATTCATGGCGACATGGATTTGGCGGAGGGTATGGTTCAGTACCTGATCAAGGATATCCTTGAGAATTGTCAGGAAGATTTAGAGCTGTTCAACAAGTTCGTCGAAAAGGGACTCATCCAGCGACTGGAAAAGGTGGCCGAACAGCCCTTCAAGCGAGTGACTTATACCGAGGCGGTCGAAATCCTGGAGCATTCCGGAAAGTCCTTTGAATACCCGATCCAGTATGGGGTGAACCTGCAGTCCGAGCATGAACGCTACCTCACAGAAGACCATTTTAAGTGTCCGGTGTCCGTTTACCATTACCCGAAGGAGATCAAGCCCTTCTACATGCGGGCGAATGATGACGGCAAGACGGTGGCCGCGATGGATGTGTTAGTCCCCGGTATTGGCGAAATCGTAGGAGGAAGCCAACGGGAAGAACGCCTGGATGTGCTCCAAGCCAACATGGCGGCCCATGGCCTGAGTGAGAAAGATTACTGGTGGTATCTGGACTTGCGCCGGTTTGGGACGGTGGAACACGCCGGCTTCGGCCTGGGATTCGAACGCATGCTCATGTATGTGACCGGGGTGCACAACATCCGCGACGTCATCCCCTTCCCGAGGACTCCCGGGAATGCAGAGTTCTAGAAAGTCGGAAATCGGAAATCGGAAGTCGGAAGGCGGAAGACAGAAGCCGGAAATCAGAAGTCGGAAATCGGGGATCGGAAGGCGGGAGTCAGGTGCCTGGCTGAGGCTGGGGCTTTGCGGCTGACGGCCGAACCGATTGGCGAGGACCGAGACCGATTCGGGTGGGGGGGCGAGTAGAGCGATTGCCTCTGCTATCACCGAGCTGGATGTAGACGACCCCGTGTTGATTGACCGGTCGATCCTGAATGAGCGGCCAGGACTTCCGGTAGTTGTGGTGGTGGCCAACTGCGATGTGTTGGAGGCCCCGGACGCCCTCCAGGGAAAACTGATCTTTTCAGGCGGCAACGTGACGAAGATGGTTTAACCCGTGGAACTCATCTATAACCTTTAATCCTTGGCGCTTCCCTAAGCCATTCTCTCATTAATGGTGACCTTGCATGCAGTGGCTTTGAATTAAGCGGTGTGGATACATCCTTCGACGATGCCCTGGCCCCCGGTCCTCCATATTCCCCCTTATGCAATGGAACGCTACAGATTCTATGTGTTTCCACCCAAAGTAATGGCCAGTGAAAATAAGAGGAGTACGGCAAACACAAATCCCAGGGATAAGAGAAATCCAATAGCGTCTTCCCTGGTCCACTTATAAAATTCCCAATGTGCATTTGGGTATAGTAGGTTGTGTTGAGTTAAGTTTGGATTATCGTAGGCATGCTCAAGATTACCTTTGTCGGATTCAGGTCCTTTCCGGCTCACCGGGGTTCGCATTTTCAGAAAAAACCGGTGCCCAATAGTCTCAGGGTCACTCGGGAAGACTCGAGATATCCCAAACATAATAAGGAAGGGAAATAGCAATCGAATCCATAAGCGGATCGATTCGTTCAAGGCATATGGGAACTTTTCTAATGGAATGCCAATCCACTTGAGAAAAACCATCTCCAGATAAAGATATCCACCTCCAAAGCGATTGCCGCTCTGATCAATTTTTATGCCCTTGGACCAGTAAATTCCTTTTGGCTCGATAAAATTCGTTTTTATGAGGGTTTCTCCTATCTCAATGGATCGGGGTTTCTCCAATCCACTTGGCCTCTCCCTTTCCTCCCAGCTGCGGATCCGTGCCTCCTGGTTTTCCGCATCGATTGGTTTGGCTATAAAACTGTGTTCGATAACCTGGGCTTGAGTCGTGAGATGCAATGAGCCGGTAGTTCGGAGGCCTGGAAAAAGGCTTGGGAGTATCAATGGTGCTAAGTAAAAGACAAACAATGCAGACCAGATGGATATCCACGCTCCCAATCGGGTTGCTTTTCTCCATTTTAAGCCAAGCCAAAAGGCAGGAGCGAAAATAATGAAAAACTCCCAGATAAACTTCAATACTTCTAAAATGCGGTCGAATTGTAGCGAAATATACGCGGTCATGACTAAAAAAATCGCTCCCGAGATTCGACCAGCCAATACATAGTCACTTTCTGTTTTATCCGGGAATAAGGGGTAGTAGAGGCTTCTGACCACGAGTCCCGAGACGGTAAGGGTCAAGCAGTCCGCGGTCGACATCAACGCTGCTATCATACAGGCCAGCATTAGACCCACCAGCCCCAGTCCAAGGGGCCCCAACAATTCTCTGGTAGCCACTCCCCAGACATAATCGGGATTCGCCAGTTTATCTGAAAACAAGACAACTGCAAAAAGAGCAAAAACCCCCCACAAGACCGTGAGGACGCGCTTCAATAAGGTGCCTGCTACAAATCCAATTCTGGCGGCTAGCTCATCTTTAGCGGCTCCAGCTGTTACGAGCTGGTTGGGTTGGGTGACCACGGTGATTCCTGAAACAACGGAAACAGTAAGAATATAATACCATGTGAAATCAACGGTGTCCGGAGATCCGAGTATCCTGAAATAACTTTCGGGTAATCGATCATGCAAATGGGAAAAGGCTTGGAGAATGCCTTCACCTCCGTAGTGATCATTCACCCTGGCCCAGACAAAGGGCAGCAATATGAGGGATAAAAGAATGATGCTGATCCCCTGGATCAAGTCCGTATAGAAGGCCGCTCTCAGTCCACCCATGACTGAATAGAGGATCAAAGCCAGACAAATGGTCCAAACCAGGATTCTATCATCAATATGGGAGAATAAGGTTCTTGGTTGGGCCTGGCTCAATTGAATCAACCGCTCCTTTTCTCCAGGTGAAAGAAATTGGGGCCCAATCAACTCCAGGTTCCGGAGTTCTTGTGCGCTTTCAAACTCTATCCGTTCTTCCACAGTCAACTCATGAAGCGTTTTGGGAGACATACCCTGTGCGGTCCGGGCCACTGCCAAAAAGCCGACGGATAAAAGCCCGGCCATCCCTACCGTGGCCACCACCGAATACATGGCCGCCATTCTCCTGGAATTATAACGGTCAACATAATAATCCGCCATGGAATAGATACGCATTCGTCGAAGTAGAGGGGCGGTTAACCAGAAAAAGGGGGTAACGAAGAGGAGCAGTAATGAGCTCCAAATACCACTCGCCCCATTGTTGTAGACGGTTGTGGCCACCCCCGCCGGTCCGTCAGCCGAGGTGGATTGTCCAAAGCTGCCAAAAGTGGAAAAGAGTTTTCCGAATTTCCTCCCTCCCAGGAGGAAATCTTCCTGATTATGAATCCCCCGGCTGGTCCAAATTCCAATTGAGACGATCAGCATGAAATTCAGGAACAGGATAACGAGGTCTGGAATAGTGAAACCGTACATGGAAGATGCGGGCTTGTGGGGTGCCAGGGATCGAGTTGAAGCTTAAAGTTCCTTTTATCGGGATCAAGATTTGAGAAACCGGAATACTCGAATGCGAGGAACCAGCCGCTCAGGCCCCTCTTCCGTATGGACCGATAAGGGGGCGAGTACACCCCGGGTCGATGGAAACGGTACAATTTTCGTAGCTGACATCCTCGGCCCGATGCGAATAAAACCCATATAATCCCACGTCCAGAAAATCCCCCTCTTCACAAGGTCTGAGGTCATACTTCAAATTGCCGAAGTGGGTCTTCTGGGAGACCTTCAGGGTTACTTTCTTAAAGCGGATACGGTTCATTTTTTGGGGGCTCGATGATCCTACAAAAACCCCGTTTTCACTATCGCATTGGATATTTTCAAAAAGAATATCGCTGACTTCACCCACTGAGCCTTGGGTTTTACCTTCAGGGAAACGTAAGCTGCCATCCTTGCTTTTTTCCGGGGGTCTGGGGTATGCCGTCACATATATGGGTTCAGATTTGCCCCACCAGACGTCTTCAAATAAGCGCCCTTCAATTATGATGTAGCGGAACACTACATTTTTAACTATCCCTTCATCGCGGTTTTGGATGCCCAATCCGCGGTTGCTCTTCCGGATCGTGCAATACTCGATCCAAATGTCGGAAATCTCACTGATGTTTTCGGAACCCAGCTTGATGCCGCATGAGGTCGACACCAATTCACAATTAGAAACTGTAATATTGCTGCAAATCCCATAATCGGAATATTCACGTCGGTTCTTGAAGCATATGCAATCGTCACCGGACTCGATTAAACAATTTTTTACCACAGCATTGCTGGTATGATTAAAGTCGATTCCATCGCTATTTCGAATTTTCAGATTGTTTCTAATCTCGAGGTCACTGACTTCTACACCGTTGCATCCGATAAAGTGGAGCCCCCAGTAAGCTGCGTCTTTAAAGGTGACATGCTGTATTTTAATATCTTTACAGTTTTCCAGGACTAGTAAATGGGGGCGGGGATCTATGGATTCAAAAGGTTTGAGCTCGAAGGCGTCTCGTAATTCCTTGCCCATAAAAGCAATGCCGTTGCCATTGATTTCTCCCTCACCAGTGATCCGGATATTCTGGAGATTTTTTCCTCCGATCCATATGGAGCCCTCTTTGAAATTGTCGCGAAACGCACTGCGGTGGTAGTATGATTCGTCAGGATGTGCCAGAATCGTGGTGTTTATGCCGACATAGAGTTCCAAGTTACTGACTAGATCAAAGGGACTGGCGAGGAAGGTATGATTGGGGGGAAAAACAACTTTGCCCCCCCCGTGGGCCTTGCAGGATAGGAGTGCCTCTTGGATGGCCGGCCCGTCATTGACTCTTCCGTCACCGACAGCTCCAAAATTAAGAACGTTAAAAACCATGGATTCCATCTCAGGACAGGGTAAACGATAAATTTATAAAAAGAGCAGAATCCGCCTGGATCTGATGATTCTGCAAATTATTCCCTTCCTCTATGAATGTTGCGCCTATCCTTAGCCCATTCGTCAAATTGACTCAAAGGACTCAGGTCTGAAGGCAGGGAGAAGTTCGAAATTGTTTCAATGATCATACCTTGAAAATCCTATTCGCAAGAGATTCTACCTCGCATAGTATGCCGTGTTAATCCATGGATTTCTATTGCTCAATAGGTTTGCTTCAGGAAAAATTCTAAGCGTTATATGACTGAAAAACCCGTTACTCTGCGAGAAGTCGCCAAGTCATTGGGGCTATCAACCTTCACTGTTTCAGCGGCACTGAAAAACAATCCCCGGGTAGCTGAAAAGACTCGTGAAAGGGTTCACCAAGAGGTACGACGGTTAGGGTATAACCCCAATCCAATCTTATCGTCAGCCCTCTCGGCGGTTCGGCGTGCGAATATCCACGCTTTTGAGGGCACCCTGGCGGCCATAGACCTCAGCGAAGATGGAAGTTCAGAGCCATTATTATTCCACCGGGAAGTACTCATTGGGGCCCGCCAGCGGGCGGAGGAATTAGGCTTCAAAATGGAGGTTTTTTGGATAGGCGAAGGAGACCATACACTCAGCCTAAAACGTTTGGGTGGTGTTCTAAAAGCTCGAGGCATTCAGGGAGTATTGATTCTTCCGCTCAATACTGCGCAGGATTTCAGCGGATTTGATTTTTCCGGCCTCTCCGCGGTTCAAATGGACCATTGTTTGATTAAGCCTCACTTGGATACCATCCTGCCAGACCATTATATTTCAATGGTAAACGCCCTGAATTATTTAAGGAAAATTGGGTATGAGCGTGTGGGTTTATGCATAGAAGATCGAAGGGATCGTCGCATAAAAAACAAGTGGAGTGCTGCTTTTAATACCTACGTGCGGCAGTACTCCAAACAAAATGAGATAGAACCTCTCATCGGAAAAGTGTTTACGAAAAAAAAGGTCCTCCATTGGTTTAAAAAAAACCAACCCGATGTCATTATATCCGATCAACAGGTAATGGTGGATTGGTTAAGGCAAAGTGGGTATCAGGTGCCGGATGAGGTTGGATTTCTCCGGCTAAACCATTCGGAACGCTCAGCTCCCTGTGCAGGGCTGGACCTGAATCCGCAGCGCCTGGGTGCGACTGCCGTGGAGGAATTGGTTGGCCAATTGCATCGATACGAAAAGGGGGTTCCCGATTATGTAAAAACGACCACGATTGAAGCCTCTTGGATCGATGGGCCAACCTTAAATAATCCTCGAATCCAAAAGAAGAGAGCAAAGAACAAAAAAAAGAAGAAGAGAACCTGATGACTAAGCCCAATCAATCAGGGTGGCCAACCGCGTAACATGCCCATTGATAGTACCTCTGGTATGGGGGTATGGCTTACTCCCACATGGCTCCTGTTTCTACCTGGAAACGGGAGACAGCCCTAAAACTCTGTTTTGCAAGCCGTGCAAGAAATTGGCCTCTCCCAAATGGGAGAGGCCAAAAGAAAACCAGTTGGTTTTTTCCAAATTACAGTTGGTAGTTTAATCCGGCAAAAATGGTTGTACCTGCCGTGGTTACATTATAAAGGCGACGAGCGCTGTCTGAATATTGTTGTTCGGTCGTATCGGTGAGGTTGATTGCGTCCAAGGTAAGTTTGAGTCTTGGAGTTACCTGGTAAAAGGCGGAGAAGTCCACATAGGTTGTGGATTCATATCCCCGCATATCCTCATCTGTGCCAACCGGGGTGGCATTCAGAATCCAATCGCTGCGATAGTTTGCCGATATACGAGCACCCCACTTATTATTTTCGTAATAAAAGGTAAGGTTTCCAAGCGTATCCGACATGCCTTCGAGTGAATTGACTCGTGATATCCCTTGTTCTTGTTCTGTGGGGGACGCATAGTCCAATTCGGAGTCCACTAAGGTGAGGTTTGCCACAACGCCGAAACCATCGACAGGGAGAAAGGTGAGGTCGGATTGGATACTGAGTTCCACTCCCGAAAGCGTGGCATCCTCATAGTTCACCGGGCGAGTATACTCACTGATAATCGTGTCGGGAGTCAGTCCGGGAAGTAAGTCGACAGGAAGACCGGTTTCGCTATAGGGCACGTCTACCGCCGTTTCGCTTCCAATGAACCCGGTTATATCCTTGTAGAAGAAACCTATGGCCGCGTAACCGACATTCCCAAAATACCACTCTAGTGCCAGATCGATATTTTTTGATTCGTAAGGATTTAAGGCGGGATTCCCTGTAGATACGGTATACTCTCCGTTATTTTCGTCAATATCGCCATCTACCCTTAAGGCACTAAGCGTCGGCCGGTTAATGTTTTCCGAGGCGGCAAACCGGAGATTAATATTGGGGTTTAATTCCAACACCATATTCAGGGCAGGAAGAATATCATCGTAGCTTTCTTCTACCTCGACTCGTCCTACGTTGGACACTCCGGAGGACGTGATCGTAGTGTTGTAATGGCGGATCCCAATATCTCCACGGAATGGCAATACTCCGATCTTGTAATCCCAATCGTATTGAAGGTAGGCGGCGAAGGTTTCCTCCTCCACCCCATAGGTGTCTCTTGGATCCAACTCCTCTCGATCCAACCCATAGTGGGCCATCACGCGATCCCAATCCGCGATCAACCAATCCTGGTCTTTGTGGTCTCTGAAAACGGTTGCATAGGGAGACACGTCATCGTCTACCTCACCCGACTGAAATTCTGAGCGTAGCACATTGTCTCGTCGTTCAGTAAATCCTTCATTTTCGAACCTGCGGCTTGAAACTCCTAATTTAAGGTTGGAAGAGAGCGTTAAACTGTAGTTGAGATCCGCTTTAATCGTATCGAGTTTCGACGATTGATAGTCTTCTCGAAAATCGAACTCGTGAGCACGCCAATTTGAAGGGCTGGTCGTATCAAATCCGTAAGTATTATACCCATAATATTGTTCTCGTGAATAGTCCGTGATAATATCACCAAATGTTTCCGTATAGAATTTGTCGCTGATGGGTATATTGTAGTCAGAAGTTTCGGTCCCTACTAAGAATTTGAATAATAGACGGTCGGTGGGCCGCCAATCCACAGACAAGACCCCCTGGGTAAACTCATTTTCGGCAGTTTGTCGCCGGGTTTCTGTAGCCAGGTTTGCTCCGCTGACATCCGAATACACCACTTCGTTATTTCCATTCAGTCGGATTTCATTGATCACTGAATTCGGATAGGTGACGCCCGCTACGGTGGTTCCACCGCCCAATAGGGTGGAACTGGAACCTCGAGATGCCAGATGCAGTTCTTCTCGATCCGCTTTGTATGACCCGTACAGGAGGTCTAAGTTGATAGTAAGGGTCTCCGTCGGAACCCACTGAAACGAACCGGTCAGGCCGAGACGGTCCTGTTGGCTTTGCCAGTTGGATAAACGATTCCCTCGAGCCCAGCGGGATTCTCCGGCATTGATGATGTCTTGCTGGTTTTGGGGAAGATTGGAGATATCACTCCCACTCGCATTTCTCAGTCTCCAACGGTAGGTGTTGTATCCTTGTTCCTCCGTGTCACGGCTGGAATAGGCAACAGAGAGCAAGGCCCCGAAATTTTTCCAGGTTTGCCCCACCTGTCCGGCTACCCGCGGCTGAAAGTCACTAGTTTGACTGTTCGTTCCAGCTTGAACGGATAAGGCGGCGGAAGGGTCATCTTTGTCATAATCGAAATTCTTGGCGGTAAATAATCCGATCGTGCCGGCCAATCCGCCTTCATTCTGCTCAGCCGAAAAGGATTTATATACATCGACCCTGCTGAACAACTCGGATGCAAAAAGATTAAAATCAAATGCCCGGTCCCGGGTTGTCTGGCCTCGGCTGTCTTGGGGGGAGTCTACGTTTCCGAGAACTTCCATCCCGTTCAGTTGAACCCGTGTGAAATCCGGGCCCAATCCCCGTAGCGAAACACGGCGACCTTCTCCCGCTTCACGGTTAATGGCCACTCCTGGTAAACGTTGCAGGGATTCCGCGAGGTTTAAGTCGGGAAATTTTGCGATATCCTCCGCGATAATTGAGTCCTGGACCGCGTTAGCTTCCCGTTTGATTTCACGCGCTTGAATCAGTGACCCTCGGATTCCTGCAATGACGAATTCATCCAGGGTCTCGATATCGTCATCACTATTCAGGTTGTTGGTTTGTCCGCTTATAGAGCTAAAGGAAAGGCACGCCAGGGCGAGGATTCCTGATATTTTACTGGTCCAGCTGCTTTTTATTTTGCGTTCCATTAGTAGTCGGGAGATTTGATTTTCTGGTTTTTTCTTGCCTAGGAAAGATAGATTGGGGGGCTCCCCTAAACTAGATAGAGAAAAGCTAAGCTTTTCCTTAAGGTTGATCCAAACAAACGCTTTCTAAGCGTTATATCCCCCGACAGGAGTTCCATCCCGTTAAACACTCACCCCTGTTTTGCGATGAATGTTTTCATCCAAACTTTTAATACGAAAATTAAATTTAAAAATTGACTTTAATATGATCATCTAAAAATGATCTTTGTGGATACAAAACACTCATTCGGGGCTGAGACTAGAACGTAACCTGCCACGAATTGCTCTACACTCTAAACCTATTCAAACTCACACTTCCCTCTTGTAATGCATCAGCATAATCAGACTCTCTCAGCAGGGCGGCGCTTCCTGGCGGCCCTACTCATCCTGTTTTTCGGAATGGGATCATACGTAGACGGACAAACGGACCTGACCACGGATGAGGACATCGAAGAGCTCGGTGAATTTATTATCGTTGGTACGGCTTACGCGACGAGTCAGGCCGTAAATAGCAAACGGGAGACCGCTATCATTGCGGATTCCGTAGTTTCTGACGACATTGGAAAACTCCCCGACCACAACGTGGCCGATGTGCTGAGGCGTGTTCCCGGCGTCACGACGATCATGGATGAAGGGGAAGGGCGGTATGTGACAATCCGTGGGTTAAGTCCTGAGTTTACCAATATCACTGTGGATGGGGTTAAACTGTCCTCGGTGGCGGCGCCCTGGGATGCCTTTGCTAAAGCCACGGTTCTGGAAGCCATTCCGGCCGCATCTCTGGAGCAGATCGTAGTCAAGAAGACACTGACACCGGACATGAGTGCGGATGCGATCGGCGGTACGGTTAACTTAAAATCCCGCGGGGCTTTTGACCGGAAGGCCAACTACCTCTCTGCGTCGGGTGGGCTGGGCTACTATTCGATGGATGACATGCCGAAGTCGGACAACGGCCCTTCCTATAAAGCGGATGTTTATTACAGCACCATCCTGGGCAATGACGAGCAGTGGGGGGTTTCCGGAGAGTTGAATTATAATCTCCGGGATTCCGATGAATTGAAGACCATCCGGACCGGCTACCGGGAACTTCCTTCCGGCGAGATGGTAACGGGAGACTACTGGAATTATATCTATGGCAATAAGCGGGAACGAAAGGGGGGTAGCGTCAAACTTGAGTTTATGCCGGCTCAGAAATCCCACACCTATTTGTCAGTCCGCCATTATACCCAACGGGATGATGAGGATAAATATGGGCATTATTTACGCGCCTCCGGAAAACATGATGAACCGACCAGCACCATCAATGGGGCGTCGGGGCGGTCCCGTTATTTCAATCACGATATCAAGCGCAAGACCACGACTTACCTCTTGGGCTCAGACTACTATTTTGACGATAATACCAAGCTCACGGCTTCCTACAGTATTTCGGATAGTGAGTGGGAACAGCCGAACCAGTTTATCCAGTATGACTGGCAGGGCCCCGGGCTCAATGGGACCTACGACTCCTCTGGATTTGTAGATCTTTACCATTTGGATGGCCCAAGCCAGCAGGAATTCCGTGATCCGGAAAATTACCAATTCACCCTTTTTCAACTCTACGATCATAACAGTAGCAAAGATCTGAATGAATTCAGGCTGGATTGGGATAGCACCCAAACGACCGGAAGGGATTGGGGCTATAAATTGGGGGTCACCGGTCGGGATGAGGCATATGAGTACGATTATGAGCGTGGAGAATACCGCCGTAGTGGTTTTTCCATGACGGACTACGTGGAAGAACCGACGGATTGGGTTGCACCAGGAATGAGTGACCCGTTTATTTTCCTGAACAAGGATGCCTTCCTCAATGATTTTGATCCTTCTGAAGATGGGTGGACCTTTAATGACCGGGATCCCTATACGCGGGACTACCAGGCTAACGAAAAGGTGCTGGCCGGGTATGCCATGGCTACCTATTTTACTGAGAAAATGGATTTAATCGGCGGAGTTCGCTATGAACATACGGATTGGGATTCCACCAGTTTTGAAAATGCAGATCCCGCACGCCCGGTAACAATCGAAGGAGATTACTCCCATCTCCTGCCGTCCTTCCTCGCCAATTATCGTTTCAATGACAGTTGGGTGATCCGTGCAGGCTACAGCCAGTCAATCGGTCGCCCGGATTACAAGGACTTGGGGGTTCCCGCCCGTTTTGATGACGTGGACGGCGATGTTACCCTGCCGAACCCGGACCTGAAACCGAGAGAATCCAACAACTATGATCTCAGTTTGGAGTATTACTTTCCTCAGAACCTCGGGCTCCTCAGTTTGGCGGTGTTTTACAAGGATATTTCGAACGAGATCTACACCCAGCGGGAATTCTATGAGTACCGGGATCCGGGCACGGGTGAAATCATTAATCCCGATGCGACCATTAATCAGCCCGTCAATGCGGGGAAGGGGAAGACCTCCGGGTTTGAGGCCAGTTATCAGATGGCAAAGCTACCCATGCTGCCTGGTGCCCTTTCGGATTTGGGATTCTCCGTCAACTACACGCATAACAACGGGGAGCTGGAGTTGATCGATTCAGGTGGGGACGTGGTTCGCACGACGGATAGCTACATTTATCAACCGGAGAAACTGATCAACCTGAACCTGTTTTTCAGTCGTGCCAAATATGAGCTGCGTCTCGCCTATAATCATACCGATCACTATTACGACTCCTTTCATCCCACGGATACCTTTCGCGATGACCGGTGGAATGGCCGGGATCAGTGGGACTTTCATGCCCGTTACAACATCAATGACTCCTGGGTTGTGACGGCTGATTTCTCCAATTTCACGGATGAAGCCAGGGTGCGACAATATGGCGATGAGCACCTGCGGGAGTTCGTGGATTTTGGTCGTTCCATCTGGATTGGTACCCAATACCGCTATTAAGCAAGTTCAAGCAAAGCCTGGGTCGGAGGGTGTAAGCTCTCCGGCCAATTTTCCGATGAAAACTTTCCATTCCATTCTGTTCTCCGGGCTGGCCCTCTTCCTGGTTCTTCCGGTCTTTGGAGGAGCAACCAATCCGGTTTTGCCCTTCGGCAAGATGGCGCATTCCAGGGAGTTTGAGCAAAGCCTGCGTGCAATCCAGGATCCCCTGGATCCGGCAGTCTTTGTCGTCGGTCATCGAGGGGATTGGAGGAATGCCCCGGAAAACTCGCTTCTCGCGATTGAGTATTGCATTCAGCGTGATGTTGAAATTGTCGAAATCGATGTCCGTCGGACGGCCGATGGTGTCTTTGTCCTCATGCACGATGAAACCGTGAACCGGACGACGACAGGGGAAGGCCGCGTGGAAGATATGACTGCTGCGGAAGTGGCTGCCTTGAGGCTTACCAATGGCCTGGGGAATCCCACCGAACTGGGCGTGCCCACATTACGAGGGGCGCTGTTGTCAGCAAAGGGCAGAGTGCTTTTGAACCTGGACAAGTGCGATGACTATCTCAGCGAAGTGGTTCCAATACTTCGCGAAACCGGAACGATTCATCAGGTCATTTTAAAGTCCAGACGAAGCTATGAGGAAGCTCGCTTGTTCTATGGCGACCTTCTGACAACCATCCACTTCATGCCCATCATCATGGTGGATGAACCGGATTCCATCAAAAGGGTGGATGCCTACCTGAACCATCTCATGCCTCTGGCATTTGAGCTCGTCTTTCAAGAGCCTGATTCTCCAAACCTGAAAACGATTCAAAATCGGTTAGAGGGGAAATCCAGGATCTGGATTAACACCCTTTATCCTGAGTTATGCGGCCGCCATGATGATGAGAGGGCCATTTACGATCCGGAGATGATTTACAGTTGGATCCTCGCCCGAGGGGCCTCCATAATTCAGACTGATCGCCTGGATTTGTTAATTCACTTTTTAAACCAAAAGAACCCATCTCATGCCCTGGTGGGCACGCAAATGACCGAAGCCCCAACCCTGCCGTGAAGCGTAACCTGAACGAAGCCTTTCCTGAACGGGATACCCATTTTCCTAGCCTGACAAGTAAACATCGGGCCGTTTTCCGTATGGTGCACACGGTTCCGGAGGTGAGCCGGGCCATGATCGGGCAGGAGCTGCGAATGAACAATTCATCGGTCTCCTACCTGGTCAACCAAATGATTGAGTGGGGCCTTTTGGCCGACGGAGAGCGGGTTCCAGTACCCCGGGGCCAACCCATTATTCGTTTGGAGATCGATCGGACGACTTTTTTCCAGTTTGGGATATCCATTTACCCGGATCGCTTTTCCATTGCCAGGACCAATCTGGCGGGTGAGCAGATGAGTTTTTTTGAATTCAAAGGGGACTGGACCCAACCCCAGGCCACCTGCGTGGAAATCGCGGACAGACTGAGAAACCAGATGGAGATCGAGTCGCTTGATCCCGCCTATGCCATTGGGGTCGGGGTGGCGATGTCGGGGAACGTCGTCAACTACGGCGAATATTTAATTACCCCTGACCCCCTTCTGCACTGGAGTGGTTACAAAACGGCAGAGTCCCTATCCTCGTTGACCCGCTTACCCGTATTTATCGAAAATGATGCAAAAGCCGCCGCCCTCGGTGAACTCGTGACGGGAGAGGGGAAGGAAATCGCATCCTTTTATTATACCTCCATGGGCTTGGGCCTGGGAGGAGCCTACGTGGAAAACCAACGCATTATTCGTGGGGCTGGGGGAAATCTTGGAGAATTGGGCGCCCTGCTGACCTTCAGATCCGTACGACCCACTATTCCCAGTTTGTTACAATACCTCGGTTTATCCGGTTCCAATCTCACGGAAGGCTTAGATTTGGAACAGTTGAGAGTGGACCATCCCGTGGCCTTTCGTAAGTGGCTCCAGGAAGCGGCGCACAACTATAACGCCGGGCTCAACCAGGTAGCCAAATTTTTGCGTCCCCAAACGATTATCATCAGTAGCCGCTTTCCCGAGTCCGTTTCCCGGCAAATCATAGACGGTATCTCCTTTGAACCGTTTCACCCTCCCAGGTATAACGATTTACCGCAACCGGAGGTCATCCTTTCTTCTCTTGAACCGGAAATGGCAGAAATCATCGGGGCGAGCCTTCTACCCGTGCACCACCTCATTTATTAACGGTATTACACTATGAAGCGGCCTGGCTGGTTATCGGGTATCATCATCCTTCTTGGGAGCGTCACCTCTCTGCCCTCCACGATTAGCTGGGAAGGCTACCCCCGGCTCATGCAAGGCCCCATGGTGGGTTGGGTGAGGTCGGAGTCAGCTGTCATTTGGGTGCGGTTGAGTGGCCCGTTTGAGGTATCCATAGAATACTCCACCGATTCCTTTTTCGAAAAGTCAAGGCTGTCGGAGAGGGTTCGGGTCACAAAAGAATTAGATTATACCGCCGTTATCGAGCTGGATCACCTGGACCCGGACACCACTGTCTACTACCGGGTTCTCGTTAATGGCAGACCGGAGGCTCACCGGCTGAGGGGATTTCCGCTTCTCAGCTTCAATACGACACCCTGTGGGGCCTCGAGCTTTAAAGTCGCCTTTGGGTCTTGTGTCCGGCCCCAGTGGAATCCGGTCCAACCCATATGGGATGGGCTGCGGCCTCATCGGCCGGATCTCTTTTTCTGGTTGGGAGATAACATATACGGGGATTCTCTCGACCCGGACATCCTTGCGGAGGAATACCGTAAACAGCGGGACATCGTCAATATGCAGCCCCTGAACTGGGGAACCCCTCAGCTCGCGGTTTGGGATGATCATGACTACGGGCTCAATGATCATGATAAGCGAAATCCGATCAAGGAAGAGGCGCTGCAGGTGTTTAAGAACTACTGGGCCAATCCATCCTATGGGGAACCGGGAAACCCGGGAGTGTATTTTAAATATGGATACGGTAAGGTGGATTTCTTTTTTATCGACGTCCGGTATCACCGGGACCCCATAGATACGCCGGATGGTCCTGAAAAAACCATGCTGGGGACCGGTCAAAAACAGTGGTTGAAAGACAGCTTAGCCCGGAGCCAGGCCACGTTTAAGGTCTTGGTCAGCGGGAATGGCTTCACCGTGGAGAAGGGACCCCACTCAGAATCCTGGGCCTCTTTTCTCGATGAGCGTGATGAGATCTTCGACTTTATCATGGAGCAGGGGATTTCGGGTGTATTGCTGATATCGGGGGATACCCATGTCGGGGAGTTGAACTGCATCCCGCGGTCTTCCTCTGAAGGATACGACCTGTATGAGCTGGTCAGTTCTCCCCTGGCACAGCGACCGTCCGAGAGTTGGCTGAATTACCATGTTATCGAACGGATCCGGCAGTTTTACTTTGGCGGAGATAATTTTGGCCTGATGACGTTTAACACCCAGGCGAAAGATCCCTATGTCATCTTGACCCTGCACGACCAGAATGGGCGGGCCGTGTGGTCCCCGGTGAAGGTGTTTGCCTCGGAGTTGGTCCCGGGTTCGACATCGGATTGGAAAGATAAAATGGATACCAAATCCCGGATCCGCTGGGAGCGCTGGGAGAGCGAAGGACGGTATTATGATAAATATTTGAAGGATTGATCTGATTTGGGAGTCTGCGGGAGCGACCACGCGTCGCGAGTGTTTGGGCTCTTTTTCCCAGAGGCAGGATAGCATCCCGCCCTCCCGAACCAATGTAGGAGAGGCTTTATGCCTCGACCTTCCTGATATGTGAATTCCATCGCGACGCAAGGTCGCTCCTACGAAGACGGCCCGTTCGGATAGAGGTTATCGCTATCGTTGTCGTATTCGTAATCGATTTCGATTGGGAGGGCCTTCGAGGTTGCAGGATCATCCCTTATTCCTGCCCTCCTTAGCGATAAATTTGCGCCTGCTTCGTTGGCTGAATGGTTCTGCGGAAGGCAGGAAATTTTACCCTTTAGATCACCGACAAGCCCCACAGGCCACCGTACCAGAGGACGGCGATTCCACTCATGATGACAGAAACCGGGTTGATCGACTTCCATGTGGGTTCCAGTGAATAGGGGTAGGGGTGGCGTTCCTGTTTAAAGCAGGTAACGGAGACGATGTAGAGGATGGCAAAGGTGAGGGAGAGGGCGTGGAGCCAGTTGAGGTTTACACCGAGGGCAGGCAGGAAAAAAACCATGGGAAAGTAGAGGAGGGCAGCGGCCAGGATGGCATAAAAGAGTCCCCTGGGGGAAACACTCTTGGGCATGACACAATTCACCACGATGAAGAGGATGGTGATGTTAAAGAAGGCCTCATTTCGTTTCATGTGGATGAAGAAGGCGTCATCCAGCTGGTACAGGTTAGGGACGATGCAAATGATGATGAGCGATATGATGGCCCCGGAGGTCGCATAAAGGGGGGTACCCTGCAGCTTGGTCTTTTTGATTATATAGCTCAGGACATCATTGATGAAAAGGGTACTGAGGGCGTGCATGTTGCTGTTAAACGAGGTGACAAAGAGCAAAAAACTGATGATGCCGATAATCCAGATTCCCCAGCGGGGAAAAAGGAACTCACTCATGACGAGCACAATGCTGTCCGGTCTCTCCACTCCGTCTTTGAACACGGTGTAGGCAATCATTCCCGGTATGATGACAATAAAGGGGATGATGAGTTTACCCAATGCCGCAAGGAGGACCCCCTTTTGAGCCTCAGGTAAAGATCTGGCGGCCAGCGCACGTTGCAGGATACCCTGGGCGGTGCACCAGACCTGGACGTTAATCAGCAGCAAGCCCGTCAACAGAGTAGTCCAGGGGATGGTGGAATCCGGATCGCCGAAGGGGTTGAGCCGCTCCCCGTTCGTTTCAGTAAACGTCCTGAAAAACACAGCCAGGTTACCATCCCCCACCTTAAGGGCGCATCCGATCGTGAGGGATAAACCGAATAGGCCGAAGATGATGGCGACCGCGGTATCGGATCGCGCAATAAAGCGCATTCCACCGAACAGGATGTAGGTATTTCCGATGAGGACGAGGAACACGGCCATGAAAAAGAAACGGCTTCCCGGTGGGAGATCTAGAAGAAACTGGATGCGGAAGACATCGGCGAAAATAACCGAGCTGGAATAGACCAGGGTGGGAAGATAGATGAAACCGGTCGACAGACAGACCAGGATGGCCAAAGCGAGTCGGCCCTTTTTGCCATAGCGCAAGCCGACAAATTCGGGAATAGTGGCCACCCCGCTGGAGTAGTAGTGGGGCAGAAACATCTTGGCGCACACGATCATGCCAAAGACGGCAATCACTTCCCAGGCGATGAAGATGACCCCCCACTGGTAGGCGCTTCCGTTCAACCCGATAAACTGAACCGTCGAGATATTGGTCAACAGGATGGACCCGGCTACGGTCCATCCGGACAGGGATCGATCGGCGAGGAAAAATTCCCGTTCCTTTTTGCTTTTAAACATGGGGTCACTTTCAGTATGGAGCCCATGCGCGTTGCGGGAAGTGGTAAAGGGGGGAAGAGCGGGATTTAACAGCTTTGAAACAAATGTGGAAGGATCCCTTTAATTCACCCTAAATATTAAAAAAATGCTCTACGAAAGGCACGAGGCCGGCGCCGATGGCCGTGGCGTCACCTTCGCATTCCCTGGGAACGAGTTTGGCGTGTTCGCGGACGACAGCACGACGCTTGATATCGAAAAATTCAATGTGGGGAATGAGGCGCAGGGCGAGGGCCTTGGGGATGCGTCCCCCCAGAACGATGGCATCATTGTCGAGAATGGCGGTCGTGGCGGAGGCCATGAGCGAGAGGGAAGGGGAGACTTCCTCAATCCAGTCGTCGATCCCTTTCCAGGAATCGTCGTAATGGGTGACTAGATCGCTCACGCTGTTCAGGTCTTGCCCGTTTGCATTTAGGTGTTGCCTGAGGAGCTCCAGGTTGGGGAAGGGATATTTTTCTTTGTCGATGGGGAGGATGCCAACAAACTCCCCCGCGTTCCCGCGTGAGCCGGTTATGAGTTTTCCATCCATGACAAAGCCGCCACCCACGCCGGTGGCGATGAAGTAGTAGGCAAAGCTGTTGGCCCAGCGACCGACGCCGTTCATCAGCTCTCCGATGGTGGCGGCTTTGCCGTCGTTTTCCGCCCAGACGGGCAGGGAGAATGCTTTGGAAAAGAGCACTTCCAGGTCCGTCAAGGCAAAGGCTTCCAGCGAGGGCGGGGTATTGAAAATGGCGCTCGGCCCGACTCTGAAACCGGTAGTGGCTACCCCCAGTCCAAACACGCGCTCCCGTGGAATGCCATGCTCGGTCAAGATCCGGTTCATGCCGGTTTGGACCCCATTCAGTATCTGATCCCTGTTGAGGCCAGCTACCCCGGGGAGTAAGTAACCCCGTTGTTGTCCGGTGAAGTCCACTATAGTGAGCGCGATTCCGTCGGCCATGAGGGATAGGCCGAAGGCGTAGGCGTAGTCCGGATTGAGGGAAAGCACCGCACTGGGCTGTCCCCGGGTTCCGCTTTGGAATCCGGCCCCTCGCAGGATCATTCCCTGCTCCTCCAGAGTGGCTGCCACTCGGGAAATGGATTGTTGGGATAAGGAGAGGTCCTGATTGAGTTCGGCCTGGGTGCGTCTGCCCTTGCGAAACAACACACCCAGAAAGTCGCGCTGGCTCTCTGTGACGGCAGTGCCGTCGTGGGTTTCCGAACGAACGGTTTGAGGTGGGACTAATTTTACTTCTCGACTCATTTACAAAAGCTATTGATTGCAAATACCTTAGCATATTTCAAGCAATTTAATACTCACCATGAGTGAAAAAATCATAAAAACTACTTGCCTTGAGTAATAAAAAATCCAAAGCTCCCCGCCATATATTACTCGCAATGAGTAGTATTTAAATTCACGATCATCAACTCTTACTAAGGACTCTCACCAGATGTGCAGGTTAAGACACAGAAAGCGGAAAACCGGAGTGGTCGCGGGGGCGTCACTCCTTGTAGCGCAATGGGGCTTTGCGCAGGAAGCAAGCATCCAGGAACTGGATGAATTCACCGTATTCGGATCGCACCTACAAAATCAGCGGGCAATTGAAATTCGGCAGGACAATCCTACGGTTCTGATCGATGCGGTGACCACGGATGAAATTGGTCGTTTGCCGGATTTCAATATCGGGGAGGCCGTGCAGCGGCTCCCTGGAATTGGGGTGCAGCAGGATCAGGCAGAAGTCCGTTTTGTCACGATACGCGCGCTCAATGCGGAGTACAACTATACCACTGTGGATGGAGTATCCATTGCGGTGCCGGACCGGAACGGGCGACGGGTGTTTATGGATGTGATGCCGGCGTCGATGGCCTACCGTGTTGAGGTGGCTAAAACCTTTGTCCCCGGCATGGAAGGGGGCGCCATTGGGGGCATTATTGATATTCAGACGGCGGATGCCTTCGCCTTTGGCCGGGACACCTTTAAAGTGAATGCTGAGATTGGGAAATATACGAATGATGATGGGTATCGCTCAGTCAATCCGTCGGGAACGGCAGACCTGTTTTACTCGGGAACGTTTGGGGCGGATAACCAGTTTGGCGTTGTCTTGACAGGGAACTATTACAAGCGGGATAGTACGATACCTCAGACCGAGTATGGGTCATCGCGGGCCTTCTATGATGCGAACGGGGATCCTGTGGGGACTCCGGATGATCCTCCTTACCCGGGGACGGGGTGGGAGGTGCCGCGTGAGCGACGGGGATACTGGTACCACAATGATCGGACACGATTTGGCGGGAGCGCCAAGTTTCAGTATCGCCCGGCGGACATGGTAGAGTTCTGGGTCCGGGGGTTCTGGAACAAGGCCACGGATGATGAAGCCCGGCAAACGGATCTGTTGCGGCATTCGGGTGGGGGAGAGCTATTGAACCAGACGGCAACCACCGGCACTTTAATTACGGCCAATAGTCTTCGGCAACAACACTACCTGGGCCAATTTGAATTTGAACGAAGTGTCTGGGCGGCCACCTTGGGAGGCGATTTTGACCTGGACGCGGGGAATCTGGCCCTGCGCGCAAATTATTCAGGATCTAAATTCAGTAACCCTGAAAACTGGGCCGAGTGGCGGATGCAGGGGGACAATGACGGAGATGGAGTCGATGATAACGCGTTCAGTTATGAGCGCATCGGAGACGATTACGCGTTCACCTTATTAGATCCTGAGGCTTATTATGACTTCACTCAGTATGAAGCTTACCGGAGGCAATTTGATGACCGGTCGCTGGACGAAGATCTGTTTGAGCTCAAAGCGGATTGGGATGGGCAGATGGGCAGTGGGGTCTGGTCTTATGGGGCAGGGCTATCCTGGCGAAGAGTGGATCGTACCTTTGATGAGGAGCGGGACCGCTATCGACCTACGGGAACGAACGACTATACCTTGGATGCCGCTGGAGTCTTGAATACTGAAGTAAACCTTCAGCCCCCCGGGTTTATCGGAAATCAATCCCTGGTAGTGATCGATCCCGATCTGGCTACGTCGCAATGGGAGGCGCACTTTGGGGCAAACGCAGATCAATGGAGCTTGGATAGCATGGAACGGGATGATAACCGATTGGATTACACCTTGGAAGAATCGGTCAGTGCGGCTTACGCCTGGTTGGGCTATCAAGTGGATCGTACGAATTTAGTCTTCGGCCTCCGTTATGAGGATACGTCGGTTGATGGTCTGGGTCGCCGCAATGTCAGCGGGATTGGATGGACGGATACAGAGAATTCCGGGGGGTATTCGGATCTCCTTCCCTCCATCAGTTATAGTTACCGGGTCAATCAGAACCATCTCTTGAGGGCGGCCGTATCCAAGAGTGTCGGTCGACCCGGTTACAACTTGATCGCACCGGTAGGAGAGAGTTTTAACCCGGATTCTCTGACCCTGTCCCGGTCAAACCCGGACCTGGAGCCGCGGCGGTCGACCAATGTCGATTTGGGTTGGGACTTTTACTTCGACAATGGGTTTGGCCTGGTTTCGGCAGGTTTGTTTTACAAGCAAGTTGAGGGGGAAATATTCCGAGCGGCCACCGAGATAACGATTGATGTGGATGGCGTTGCCACCGAGGTTACGGCCACTCAGCCGATCAATAACGGAGATGACACGAATATCTATGGCTTGGAGGTGCAGGCTATAAAAAACCTGGATGGTGTAGTCCCCGGTCTTGGTTTCAATGTAAATGCGACTTTTCTGGAAACCGACTTCACCGTCCTGATGAACGATGGGTCCAAGGTGGAGCTGGAAACCATGATCGGTCAGCCGAAGCAATCGTATAATGTGTCCCTCTTTTATGATCGTGGACGGTGGTCGACCAAGTTGGCCTATCGTTATCAGAGCCTTTCTGCCAGCAGCCGGATACGCACGGATCAGGAATATCGGAATCGTTATGATACCGAGCGGCAAAGCCTCGATTTCAAAGCGACCTATCGTATGAATGATCACTGGGCATTCAACTTCAATGCCTGGAACCTGACGGGGGAAGGCCGTGGCGAAGTCCTTGGCTTTGATCAGGAAATTCCCATTGTTTCAGCAGATTTCGGGTCAGCCTACTTTATCGGGTTTTCCTACAAGAACTAACAGACATTTTTTCTTAGTATCCCCCGGGGAACTCCCCGGGGGCCTTTTCCTATGAAATTGCATCAACAGACCTCACTCCTGTTCCGGGTGTTGACCCTACTGTCATGCATCATGCCCCTCGGGCACGGGGGGATGGCGGCAGGCGAATGCCAAACCCGGGTAGAGCATATCCGCAGCATCATCGAATCCGGGGACAGTCCTGGGATACTGGTGGCGGCCCATCGGGGGCATCACCAGCACTGGCCCGAAAATTCCATACCCTCTATTCAATCAGCGGTAGAGGTGGGGGCCCATATTGTTGAGCTCGATATTCGGGTGTCACAGGATGGAGTGCCGGTTCTCATGCATGATGAGACCCTGGACCGGACGACCAATGGAACGGGCCCGGTCGTCGAGCATACTTACCAGGCCCTCCAACAGCTGCGGTTAACAGATAATTCGGGTGAGTTAACCGATTGTCACATTCCTACGTTCAGAGAGGCCCTGGAGGCAGCCCGGGGAAAGATCCTGGTCAACGGAGATCTTAAGGCTACCGATTTAGATCCCATCCTTAACGTAATACTCGACTTGGAGATGAGCCGCGAGGTTATGTTTTATCATTCCAATCCGGAAGTCCTGGACAGCATTCTCCAAAAAAACCCAGAGGTCATGGTTATGACGATTGCCCGGGGTACGGAGGAGGTGGACCGCTTGCTAACCCATCGAAACGAAAGGATGCTTCATTTACGTGAGTCCTATAATTCGCTTCAGATCGCCGCGCAGCTCGACCAGCATCAAACCCTGGGTTGGACGAATGCATTGGGTGAGCCCGATCGCAGGGTGGTTTTGTATGGTCCGGAAATTGGATTTGGGCCGGTAGTGCAAAATCAACCGGATATTATTCAGACCGATTATCCCGAAGCGCTGGTGCAATATCTTCGACTGCTCAGGTTGCCGGAAACCTCTGATCCATTAGCCACCTCAGCCCAACCCCAATAGCCAGGGAAAAAGCCACTATGGATCAAGGGTCACGTATCGCTGGATCCAGAGATCATCCTCAAGCTGCTATTTGTACTGTTTGGGGGAAACATTAGTAGTGAACGCGAACTGTTGCGGATCGTAGGCGAACACCTGGATTATTTGTGGGTTTTGCATTACGGGTTGAATGCTCCGATAGTGGAGCACAGGGGGTTCAGCGAAGCTCGGATTCGTTGGGGCCGGGATGTTTTTGAGCAGCATTTTATCTGCACGGCGCAACAAGTGCGTGAATGAGGGCCGCCGGTATCAATCCCCTGACCGCACTGAGGGAAGAATAAATACGATTCTCATCGCCGCGGGTCGTGAAGCACTCTAATCTTAGAAACGTAACCTTTCGATGTCCGCTTTAGTGCACAGGTCATTGAGAAAACCGCATATCTCAGCCAAGAGAAGCTACGTACCCTGATCATGAAAAAACACCCTAGCTCCCGATCAAGACTGGTCACGAGGACTCCCTATACCCTTGGAATCATGCTCGCTATGTTCCAAGCTGTTGTGCTTGAGGCCTATGCGGTAGATAAAAATGAGGCCCCTCGCCGACCCGATGACTTTCAGCCTTTTGTCTATAAATACAGCACAGAAGAACTGACCCGGTATACCGAGGATCACATGGAACGGGCCGAGGCGTCCCTGGCTGAAATGGAGGAAGTGATCCACCGCGGCCCCTATAAGCCGACTTTCACGTCGCTTTCACATCATGAAACGCCGAAATGGTTCCAGGATGCCAAGTTCGGTATCGCCTTGAACTACGGCATTTACAGCGTGGTTGGCTATGGCCCCAGAGGCTATGGCGGCAATTATTACACCGATGTCTATCTGGATACCATTTACCGGGGCGAAACCAAGGGAGACTACTTCCTGGAGCACTGGGGTGAAGATGTAGAAAAAGATGATTTTATTCAGTACTTCACCGCCAATGAACTCGATGCGGACCAATACATCCGCTTCTTCAAAGAATGCGGAGCAAAGTATTTTGTTCAGTTTAACATGCACCGGTCCACGGGAATGCTCCTCTGGGATAGCAGCTTCACGTTCCGCGACTCCGTGGATATGCCTCCCCATCGAGACTTGACCGGTGAATTGGTTGCCGCGTGCAGAAAGCACGGGCTTCCCTACGGATTTTACCTGAATCTGGAAGATTCGGAATACCCATTACTTGGAAACGACGGCGAGATTTTGCTGCGGGAATGGACCTTTCTTGATGAAAACCAGAAAGCCGTGGAGGGGTCATTTGAAACCACGCATCCATTCAATCCCACCGCTCACGCGAGGCGTATGCAGGGGAAAATCCCGGTCTATGACTACGTGGACGATTACTTACTGCCCGCATCGAAAGAGTTTATCGACAAGTATGAGCCGGACTACGTGTTCTTCGATGGCGGATGGAGGCGCCCTTCCTGGTATTATCGATCCCATGAAATCGTGGCCTATTATTACAATAAATTCGAAGGCAAAAAAGACGTCATGATTAACGCCCGTATGGGTAAAGATGTGTATGGGATTCTTGGCGATGTGGTGACCAGCGAAGGAGGGCAAATGGATAACCATGGAGACCTGGGAGTGTGGGAAGAGGTACGGCCTATCGCGAATAACTTCGCCTACGATTGGCGGGATCACGACAGCAATATGATTTCTTCAAAGGACTTGTTACACATGTTCATCCGAGTCGTGGCCCAAGGGGGTAATTTACTCCTGATCGTCGCTCCAGATGGTGACGGTGTCATACCGGACAACCAGAAATCGCGATTGAAAGCTATGGGCGAATGGCTCGAAACCAATGGGGAAGCTATTTATGAAACGCGGCAGACCGTACATGGTTATGATGAAACCATCTTTGGAAAAAATGTTTTCTACACGCAAAGCACGGATGGCAGATACACTTACGCGATCAGCCTGAAGCGTCCAAAAAAGGAAATTTTACTTTCAAAGGTAAGAGCCAGACAAGGGACTCAGATAAAACTACTTGGCTTTGATCAACCTCTGTCCTGGACCAACTTTCCATGGGGCTTAACCATTCGCATTCCCAAAGCAATTGAAGAGGATCCAGATTTCAAAAATGAACTGGCCTGGGCCTTCAAATTCGAAGGCATGCATGCCACCGGCCAGGATCCCGCGATTCAAGCGGAGTAGTTCCACTTCCCCAAATGATGTAAAACAGCTGAAGGACATGCGCGGTCACATTGCTGTCTAACACAATACATGCAGAAGGCTCTCCTTGGACGATCTTTTACAACAACGGAATGATATGACCCTCTTTGTGTCCTTTTCTCTCTTGGTAATTGTCGGTTTACTCCCCCTGTCGGCCGCGGAGTTGATCAAAAATGAGCAAGGTGTAGTCGGTTATTCAGATACGGAAGTCCTGCCCTGGGCGGATTATCGCAAGCACGACTCAGAGCGTCCACTGCCACCTCATGTCGAGTCCAAGCCGGTTTTTCTACCTCCGCCTGCGGATGCCGTCGTCCTCTTTGATGGGAGCGACTTGGAGGCCTGGCAGCCAAACGAGTGGCATCTGCGGGATGGCATCATCGTGACGGGAGAGGGGGACCTGGTGAGCAAAGCACTGTTTGGGGATTGCCAGATACACCTGGAGTTCAAAACCCCGGTGGAAACATCACCTGTACTGGGCAATCGTGGCAATAGTGGTGTACGCCCCATGCTGTTTTATGAAATACAGGTCTTTGATTCCCACCCATCCCATCCTGTTCAGCTCTATCCGGATGGACAGTGCGCCGCAATCTACGGCGAGACGCCACCGCTGTTTAATGCCTGCCGGGCACCCGGCGAGTGGCAGTCCTATGATATCTTCTTTCGTGCCCCGCGATTTCATGGGGATACCCTGGTGGAACCGGCGCGGGTTACGGTAGTGCATAACGGGATTTTCGTCCATATCGACCAGGTCATCCATGGTCGCGTCGCTTATCGCGACATTGTCGGCTACCGGCCCCATGCGGATGCCCTGCCCCTCAAGCTCGAGGGCCACAAGGGTCGTGTGAGCTATCGCAATATATGGGTGCGCCCCCTTAACTCATCACCCTTATCCGACCAATGAAGACACCCCAGAATCCCACTACACCAAACCGCCGGCATTTCATGAAGTCGATGCTGGCTGCCGGCATGGCGCCGATGTTCATTCCCGCCAAAGTATTGGGGGAACAGGCCCCCTCCAAGATCCTGACACTGGGCTTCATCGGTACCGGCGGACACGGGACCAATTACAATCTGCGGAACTTTCTGCAGCAGTCCGACTGTCGGGCCCTGTCCGTCTGCGATGTCTTCAAGTATAAACGCGAAGCTGCTGCCACCGTCGTCAACGAGCACTACGGCAACCAGGACTGTCGATTGGAAGAGGACTTCCGGGCGGTGATCGAAGACCCTTCACTCGATGGGGTAGTGATCTCCACCCCGGACCACTGGCACGTGCCCATGTCGGTGATGGGGCTGGATGCGGGGAAGCATGTCTTCAGCGAAAAGCCCACCTTGTGTATTGCCGAAGGGCGCGAATTGATCGATGCGGCGGACCGTTCCGGAAAAGTCTTCCAGACCGGTTTGGAGGATCGCTCACTGATCCATTACCACCGCATCATTGAGCTGCTGCGCAATGGGCTTATCGGGGATTTGTATCACGTAGAAGTGGTCATGCCACAAGGGCAAATCCATCCGGCAGAGCCAGGCATTCCCGTGCCGGATGGTCTGAACTGGGAACTTTGGCTGGGGCCGGCCCCCTATCATGAATATACCAGGACGCGGACCGGTGGCATGCACTGGCGCTATATACGCGACTACGCAACCGGTATCCTGATCGACTGGGGGACGCATCTGGTCGACACCGCACAATTGGCGGCAAATGATCCGCACGAATGCGCCACCGAAGTCAAGGCCTGGGGTCAGCCGGTACCGCCCAACTCACAATCGGATATTCCGGCCATCTATGAAGCTCACTACCGGTACTCCAACGGGGTGACGATGCACGTACACAACTCCTTCGATGCCGAGTGGCTAGGGGAGAAATCGGACATCACCCTGCAGGGATCGAAAGGATGGGTCGCGGTTAAGGGCTGGCGGGGGCAACTCCAGGCCAGCGATCCTAAGATTCTTCGCACCCGTTTTGCTGAGGGAGAGTCCCGCTTCTGGCCGCGTCCGGTCGGGGAGCACCGCGACTTCCTGGATTGTATCCGCAATGGTCAACCGACCACATACACCGCCGAGACTTTGCACAAGCTGTGCATCACCCTGCACATGGGCCTGATCTCCATGGACCTGGGCCGCACACTTAAATTTGATCCGCAGAGCGAACGCTTCCTTGATGATGAGCAGGCCAACCAACGCCTGCATCGCACTTCGCGCACGGACTGGATGCGGGCCTGATGAGATAAGGGAAACTCGATTTCCGGGGTGTCAGCCCGGCGGGGAAGAAGGAACGGAAGGGTCAAACATAGATTTTGATTTTTTGACCGCATTCCCTCTGGCTCCTTCTCTGTTTTTTCCCTCAAGGCAGGCGAAATTCCATCAGGATGGGGAAGTGGTCGGAGGGGAAAAGTCCTCGTTGGATAGGAGTTTTCACGATCTCATAGGATACGACCTCGATGCCGGGCTGGACGAATATGTAATCGATACGACGGGCCCGGTCACCGTCTTTTTGAGTATTCGACCCTGAGGGAACCGCCTCCCCCTGGCCGATCACGGTGACTTCGGGACCGATGACCTTTTGACTGATTTCATGCGCGTCGAGAAATCGATGCACTTCAGGGGAAACCATGTCGGCATAGGCCTGCGAGGTAGGAACCGAGTTATAGTCGCCGGCCAGGATGATGGGAGAATCGCCCGCTTGTGCCTTTACTTGCTCCACAATCAGGGCCATGGCGTCTTCCCCGCGCTGGCCGTGGATATGAATGTTCCCCACGACGAATTCCCGGCCCGATTGCCGGTCCCTCAATTTCATCCAGTGAAAGACCCGACCATGAAATTTGGAGTCCTCGAGAGTGTCCCCGGGCAGCAGGGGATCCTCCCCCACCCAAAAGCTTCCGGAATCCAGATATTCAAGACGGTCCGGACGATAGAAAATGGGATTGTATTCATACCAGGTTTGATCGTTGCGATGCCCGTCGCTGCGTTCGCCAACTTTATAATAATGGTCAGGCAACATTGCCTGGTATTCTGCAATCATGAACTCGGACGCCTCCTGGATTAACACGAGATCGAAGGGGTGTTGGGTCAGGATTGCTTTAACACCGGATTCTCGGCGGGGCCAGCTCTCTCCGGTAAAGTCGATACGGACATTGTAATTGAGGAGGGAAAGGGGCTCTAAGGACGCTCGGGCAATGGCTTGCTCAATTCCGGCGGCCATGGTGGCGGCTATGAATTGGTAGCCCTCCGCGGTGAAATGAACATCGTTTGGCGCCTTGGCCCAAACCATCCGGTGGGGACGGATGGCCGCATTGATATCGTTGATAGGAATTCCGTTCTCCCGCATAACCCGTTCAGCTGCTCCCAGATAGCGCGCTTCCAGGGAATCTGAAATGAGAATGCCGGTTTTCCGTTCCGGGGCCACGCAGGGTGGGGTGGTGGTGGCCCAGATCAGGCTGGCTTCTGTTTGTCTTAACCGGTCGACCAGTTGCTGGAGGTTGTTTTCATAGGCCACAAGATTGCGCGGGTGGTTCTCATAGCGCCACCCATACATATCCCAGAGGCCCCAATTGAATTGGATGATATCCCAGTCCTCCTCCCCGAGCCACTGGTCTATCAACTCGAGACCCCGAACCGTGGGTCCGGCATTCCCCTCGTGATGGACGACCTGGGCCACACCCATTAACTTGTCCTCCAGAAATGGCATGGAGTGGATGGAAATGGAATCCCCGATGATCAGGACCTTAGGGAGTTTTTCAGTGGCTTGGGCGTGAACTGCCTGACCCCATAACAGAGCCAGGCAGAACACCACCTCTAGAACGACTCGATTGTTCAATTTCACGAAAGGCAGTAAAGTTAGTAGCGATAGTTCAAGCCAAGCCATATCGAGCCACCCCAGTCGCTGGTGCTGCGGCGGAGGCCGCTTTCGGAGTTGCTGCGAAAAGCATCAAAAATATTCCGGCCTTCGAGTGAAGCCGACAGGTTGTCACTGAAGCGGTAGCGCAAATTGATGTCCCAGGTTTCGAGGGCGAGTTCTACCCGATCCTGTGCCGGATTTTGCCGTAGACGAAAGTAGTAATCATCCCGATAGTTGTAGGCCAATCGGGCATCAAACTTCCCGATCGAATAGAGGAGCGACAGGTTCGCGACAAACTCCGGTTGTTCCTGTAGGTTTTCACTGGTTCGGGCGATGGAGCCATCCGCATTGGGAATATCAATCTCCCCGGATAGAAAGGTGAAATTCCCGAATAAGCCCAGACCATCAAAGGGGGAGGGCAGGAACTCAAATTGGTCATCAGAAAAACTGAATTCTAACCCGGAAACCTGAGCATCCGAAATGTTTACGGGCTGAACAATCTCTACCGGAGTGCCATCCACAATATCGTCGGTAATCGTATTAAAAATCTCGTTTTTGATGT
Source organism: Opitutales bacterium (assembly GCA_028280845.1). GTDB lineage: Bacteria > Verrucomicrobiota > Verrucomicrobiia > Opitutales > JABSRG01 > JANQKZ01. Next base: position 64,357 of record JANQKZ010000001.1, read on the forward strand.
TTTTTGTGAAAACAGCAATGGAGATGAATTCGCCCTGTCCGATGAACCAATCCAGGGAGAGATCCAAGTTATCTGCCTGCCGGGCCTCCAAGTCCGGATTTCCACGGGTAATAATGATAGTTCCATCGGCTGCGGTGTCGCGGGATTCCGTTTGGGCAAGAGAAGGGTGATCCGGTCGTCCTGTGGCTCTATAGTAAGCCAGGTTTATCCGGAGGCTACCGTCATCCTTGAGGTGGTAACGCAGCAGGGCCGAGGGGAGGAGGTCGCTGTAGTCGAGTTCACGGTGGGCCACCTCAAAGTTCCCTTCGTTCACAAAGAAAGAGGTGGTCTCTACATCGGTCTGCTCCCCTCTGAGGCCTCCAATCAGGGACCAGCGGTCGATGGCGTAGGTGGCGCTGAGGTAAGCCGCAAATATGCTTTCATCCACGGAGTAATCAGCCCGGGCGCTATTTCGTGCGGTGGCGCTGGTTTCTTCAAAGTCGGAAAAATTGCTGTCGAAGAAATTCCGGAAGGCATCCACGTCCCCATATTGCTGCTGGATTCCCGGGGTTTTCTCAGGATTGTACCCATCGGTAAATCCGAAACGATCGTAGGTTAAGGACTCTGGTCCATTATACGTGTATATAACCTGGGTCCGATCGAACTCACGGTCGAGGTTGCGGTAGAGTACACCGGTGCTGAATCCCAGCCCACCATCAACCGGATCGGGTTCACGCATGTAATCCAGGCGCAGTTCACTAACGGTCTCTTCCATTTCAGAATAAAGGGTCTGGTAAGTGGTCAGGTTATATCGAGATAAGTCATCGATCGCCGCAGGGTTGGCATAGGTCAACCCTGCCAGGTCGCCGGGGCCCGTGTCGGTGAAGTCATAACTATAGCTGAAATCCGGGCTGGTTCCCGCATCAAAATTGATCCCATAATTTTCTTCGATCAGTTTACCCGTGGAGCTGCTGGCCCGAAATTCAAATTTCCCTTCAAAGGCCGGGTTGAACTCAGCATAAAATTGAACATTGGTCAGCTTTTGCTCAAAGGGGAACTGGTTCGTAGACGGGCGGGACCGGGCTTCTCCAAAGGTGCCGGAATCGCCATTTTGGGTCAGGGTGGCGTTGCTGCCATCCAGCCGTTGATTGTAACGGGTGACAAAATAATCGGCATTGAATTTACTGAAGGCGAGATAGGTATAGAAGTGCTCGCTGGGTTTGAACTCCAGGCGTCCGCCTACGCTGTAGCGGTCAATACTGTTTTCATACCCGAGAGGGATTACATTTCGAACATAGGGCAGATCATTGATAAAGCCATTGGTGCGGTTGCTCCGCGATTCATCACGGGTTTTCGAAAAGTAATTCCCGTAAACGACAACACCGAACTGGGAGTCTTCTCCGAATTGGGTGCTGTAGGAAAAGTCCCCATTGTATGAAATTTTGTCATCAGCGGGAAGAAATTGGGAGTCATGGTTTCCCACTTCCAGGTTGGAGATGAATTGATTTTGTTTTACCTGAAAGGCGCTGTGGGTTTGTAAATTGATCGATCCTCCAATTGCATTTCCATCTTGGCCCGGAGTCAGTGTCTTGTGCAGTTCGATCCCGGTGACTGCACTGGGTGGGATCGGGTCGGTCACGACGCGTCGACGGGTCCGGTCAATAGCCGCCATGCTTGAGCCGTTCATAGTGACGCCGGTAAATTGTGAGTCCACTCCACGAATGGTGACGTAACGCCCTTCATCCGTTCCCAGAATGGATAAGACACCAGGAAGCCGTTGCAGCGCATCTGCGATATTGGGATCCGGTACCCGGCCAAACTCATCAATGGTTAAAACATCAACGATGCCATCGGCATCGCGTTTTGCTGCAGTCGACGCACGGACTTGTCCGCGGTAGCCTTCAACGATGAAGGCATCCAGTTCCTCTAATTCTTCATCGGAAGGTGGGATATTTGAGGTGTTGACCTGACTGAAGACAGGAGTGGCCAGGATCAAGGCCACGAGGGAGAGGAAGGGGGAGATCAGTCCCGGATTGGAGCGTTTCATATCTTATTTTCTGGAGAGAAGGGTTGGGTTCGGAGCGACTCCAATCTGCTTTTGGAGAATTTTGGGTAAGGGAAAGGAGCCGGTGACGAGAACCAGGTAAATTCACCTAAAGTGAGTTAGTCAAATAACTTAATGTTTAAATTATGTTACACTTTAAATTAATAAATTTTCTGGAAAAAAGTGAATTAATTGCTAGATATGAGAAGAAATGGCATCGGAACTGTATGAATCCTTGATCCCTACGGGGTTTCTTCATCCGGAGGCGGGTCGCGTGGTATCGGAAAATGAGCGTCAAATCCTGAACCTGGTTCGGCTGGGTCGTGCGGAATCCCGAGCTGATCTCACGCGAATGACGGACTTGACCGCCCAATCCGTTTCGCGGATTGTAGAGAGTTTGTGCGACCGGGGATACTTGGAGATGGGAGAGCGCTTGAGCAAAGGCCGGGGAAACCTGGGCTCGCGGGTCCGCCTGGTGCCCACCTCGGTGTATGTCATAGGGTTTTCCATCATGACGGATGCGGTTTCCGCTGCGCTCATGGATTTTGAAGGCAAGGTCCTCGGGCAGACCCGAAGACCCTTGGAACGGGGGACGTGGACAGAGATTAGTGGTCACCTGGAATTGATGTTTTCTCAATTGATCACGGAGAACGGGGTTTCCCGGGAGCGGGTTTTTGGCCTGGGTGTCGGGGTGACGGGTTATTTTATCGGAGAGAAATACCGATTGAATCCGCCGGCTCCTCTGGAGGATCTTGCGCTCATCGACATCGACCAGCTCGTCGCCGACCAATTTAGTCTCCCTGCTTTTGTTGATAATGATGGAAATATGGCGGCCACGGGGGAAAGCCTGGCGGGAGTAGGGAAGCGTTTTGATACGTTCGCCTATCTTTATTTTTCCAAGGGCATTGGGGGGAGTGTGGTCCTCGGCGAAAAACTATTCCGGGGTGCCTTTGGAAATGCGGGCGAATTTGCCGGCATTCTTTCTCCTGAACATCACGATCAGCGGCCTACGCTTGAGTTGCTCAGGAATTGCATCGAATCGAAGGGGATCCCATTAAAAGATCTCAATCAGCTGATTGATCAATTTGATCCCGGCTGGCCTGGGATTGATGATTGGCTCATCCTGATCAAGCCTCATTTGCAACAAATCCTCTCGGCTATCAGCTCGGTCCTGGATCCTCAAGCCATTGTGTTGGGCGGGCGGATTCCCCCATCGTTGGCCCAGCGGCTGATCGAAGAAATTCAGATTTATAATGTGGTGCGCCGCGGTCGCGCACGGCCATTGCCCCAACTGGTCCCCAGCGAGGTCCAGGGGGATGCCACCGCCATCGGTGCCGCCGCTACTCCGCTAAAGGCTCATTTCTTCTCCTCATCAGGGAGGTGAAGCCGTAGAGCACTTTAGCCATAGAAATGAACTGACTGTTCCATTTATGAGCCCGGAAACAGCCGGTCCGATCCGCAGCCTGGTTCGGGTAGGGATCCACCAGCCCGAATCCTTCTCGGGCGCTTCTAAATTCCGGGAGGGAGTTCCTGCCTTAGTTGGAAAGCTAAACAGTGCGCCCTATGGTCAGAAAACTCCTCAGATTTAGAGCGCTTACTTTTTCTCTCTGGCGTTGGTTGGAACCCCATCGGAAGTAGCGAGACAGAGTCACTTCATCAGCGAGCTCGTACCCACCGGCGCGATCGTCTATACTCCCGGTGGTGTTGCCACGCATCTACTGCCTCTCGAAGTATCTCGAGGCCGCCTACCGAAATGGCCATTCCCAGGGAAATGATAACTGTGAATAAAATCATTAGAACTAATGTCATAATACCGACAATCCTACCGCACGATACCTGAATATAAGATGAACATGGCAGATTTGCAGAGAGCCCAGATACGGCTAATCGTCCCGCTAATGAGATTCCGTTATTGAATAAATTTTTCTTATTTTTTGCGGTCTATTCATCAGGAGACTGCGGGGTTGCGCCAATCCATACAGACTACCCCCGTAGCTATTTCCACCCATCCAGATACTGTTTACCGGACCTTTCGCTCACGTCGGTTAGGAATTAATCAGAGAAGGGGAGGCAGGTGGTAATTTCCAACGCTACCCATTTACCAAAACACCCCCCAGCTTGATAATTGGAGGGTGTTTCTAGGAAGATCTCATCACCGGCGTAGTCGCATGGCGAACAAGGGGCTCGGAGTGATCTTTTCACTTTGTCTTGATTCCTAAATTAGGAAAGATTATTTAAAAACCGATTGCAAGAGTAATAAAAAGTTTAAAAAACAAGTTTTCAGTGACGTTTATTGTTTGACTCCTTCACATATTTTGCCCAAGTCTCTTTATATGATTTCAACAATGATAATAATTATGGGCTAGGGCCGGAGGTAAGATTTTTTCCCTCTGATCAATGGAAAAAGTTTAACACAAAGCTTTAGCCCGTCATCTCTAGTGAAGTGAGAAGACTAACATCGCGAAATAGTTTTCAGTGCTTTGCCTTGTTTCAACACTGGGGCAAAATTATTTGCCCCAGCTTTTTTCATCAACAATGGAGGATAATATCATAAAAGGGAACCCATCACTCACGGCCAGTTTTGATATTGGGCACAGTTCAATTGGTTGGGCTGTTCTAACAGGGAAGGGTTCGGATACCCGGATTGCTGGCGCTGGGAGCGTGATAATCCCGCCGGGGATGGCTCTGGCCAACCAGCGGGCGGGAAACCGTCGGATGCGGCGCCACATCAAGGCTACGCGTGATCGAATCTCTTTGCTTGGTCGATATCTTGAGCACCGAGGGATAATTACCTCTGTGGCATCTGAGAAAATGGCCGCGGCAGGACACAACCAACCCTGGCTTCTCGCAGCCAGAGTGTTGCAAGACCACCAAGTATTGAGCGGAAAGGAGCTTTGGCATATCTTGCGATGGTATGCTCACAACAGGGGATATGATGGCAATGCTGCCTGGGTGCGAGGAGAAGAGGACAAGGAGGACACGAAAAAGGTTGAGAATGCAAAAGAGCTCATGCGCCGGTTTGGAACCTGTACTTTTGCCGAGACTGTTTGTCAGTTTCTGGAAATTGACATCGAGCAACCGGTAAAAAAATCCTCCCGGAAGTATTTCAAGGGAGAAAGTGTCGCCTTTCCACGGGATATTGTGGTGGATGAAGTGCGGTCGATCCTGGAAAAACATCTGGGAGTAATCAACGGTCTCGATCCGGTATTTATCGCTGCGACGCTGGAAGATAAAAACGCGGATCCAAGTTTTACCCATGGTCTTCCACAACGTTGGAATGGGGGATTTCTATTTGGGCAAAAGATCCCGCGCTTTGACAATCGCATCATTCCCGAGTGTCCGGTTTCCGGGCGGAAAAAACCCCTCAAACATCACCCCATGTATTTTCGCTACCGCTGGATGATGCTTTTAGGTGATATTCGGGTAAGTGATTCCATTTCTGGCGAAAGCCGCCCTTTGGGACCGGATGAAATCACCCGGATCGATGCCTGGGGTGAGTCCATGGGTCGATTTACCAGTGGCACGTTTAAGCAAGCGGTAGAAGCCGTTACCAATTGTGAGGCACCGCAGCTTGACAAACGATTCCTAACAGAGGAGATGGCGTGGGCTTTAGAAGTTGACCGGGTGAAAGCAACGATCATTAAGGCCTTTGGGGTGGTTCGAAAACTTCCTCCTCCCAAAGCCACATCCGATCTTTGGCAGGTCATTCCTTCCCCGGTCCGAAATTGCCTGTTTCGGGAAGCAGGCAGGAAGGGAGGACCGATCAGTCTTGCCGAGGTCGGGGAGCGAGCCCGGGCCTTTGGCGTCGAGCCGGAAGACTTTCGGACTACCCTAGCAAAAACACTAAAAACGCTCCACCCACGGCCAACCAAATCTACCCCCACTATCGAACAGGTGCTGGACGAGCGTATTCTGGTGAAACGTGAGACGGGCCGGGCACCATACGCAAAGCCAGTCATGGGGTTGGCAGTAAAGCAAATTGGTGAAGGCAAGGACCCGCGCTCAACTGGCAACGCGCTCCACATCCCGGGGGAACGCTTTTCTGAACTCGCCAATACGCCAATCGACCGGCTTACGAATAACCATCTGGTCCGGCACCGGCTGAAAATTCAGCTAAAGCTGCTGGAAGATATCAAGAAACGCTATGAAGTGGGTGGGGCGCAGATTGATCGTGTTGTAGTAGAGGTGATCCGCGACTTAACGGAATTCTCGGGCCTAAATGCGAAGGAAAAAGAATCCCTCCTTAAGAACAAAACCCGTCACCACAATAAAGTGGCGGATTGGCTGACTAGCCAACTCCGAGAATTGAGGAAAGAAAGTGAGTATGGCGCCAGTCTCATCCGGAAGGCTCGCATTGGAGATGATCTCGGTTGGGTCTGCCCGTATACAGGCCAGTTGCTTGACCTGAAAATGCTTCTCGATGGGCAACTTCAACTCGACCACATCATCCCCCGCACTCAACGCCCCTCCGACAGCTTGGATTCGCTGGTCCTCACTTTTTCTGAGGTCAACAAGATGAAGGGGGACCGGACTGCTCTCCAATTCATCCGCGAGGAGCGATCACGCCCGGTACGGGACCGAGAGCAACTTTCAATAATGCCCGAAGACCGTTACCTGAAATTTGTTGCCGGTCTGCGCTCTCCGGTGGCTACCGAGGATGACCGCAAGCGGTGCAAAAGGCGTCAACAGCTTTTTCGCACCCTGCACTACGATAAGAGAGAACGTGGATTTTCCAATGCGGACCTGACCCAGACCAGCTACCTCAATAAACTCGCGAGGGCCGTAATAGAGCAGTCGTTTATGGATCGTGAAAGGGAAGAACGCCCGTTTGTCAGCTCGATACCTGGTGGGGTGACTGGCGCGGTTCGCAAATCGTGGAAGCTCAATGGCACTCTCGCACAGGCAGTACCCGCTGTGTTGAACCGTACCGGTGACCTGTCTGACAATGCTAAAACGAAAGGTGAGATCCGCGAGATCACCCACCTTCACCACGCGCTTGACGCCATCATCATTGGGTTGGCAGACCGTTGGTTGCCTTGTGACAACGACTTTCGCCGTGTTCTTATTTCCCGCAGAAATAAAGAGGAAACCATCGACCCCAGGTGGAAAGAATTCGCCAGGTTTGATAAAGACGGAAAAGCCCATCTGCATGATGACCTGTTGCCTCCCAAGGTTAAGGATTCGATCATTTCTGCGTTAAACGAAAAACGTGTTGTGTATCACCAGCCCCGGTCCATGAAGGGCATGAATACGGAGCAAACGATTTGGCGAGTAGAAGGCTCGCTTCAGAATGGGAAAATTGCCATTCGGCAGCGCGCTGAAATGGAAACCTCCAAGGCGGGCCAAAAGATGCCTGGCGAGCAGCGACGCCGATGGAAACACGACTCCGAATGGCCCAATAAGCTTCTCGGGTATCACCCTCCCACTCCTGGTGGTAAACTAGCTGCCGTAAAAGGAGCGGTTGTGATTGGAGAAAACTACGGCATGGCCCTTGATCCAAAACCCTTTATCATTCCCTTCCATAGGGTGTATGAACATGCCGAGGAATTGAAAAAGGCGAATCATGGAGAGCAACCACGAATTATCCGTTGTGGTACAGTAATCCGGTTAACCGCTGGAAAAAAAACCGGACTTTGGCGTGTTCTCTCCGTAAAAAACACCGAAGCCTTTGGTCTTGCCCTCGACCTTATCAGCCCCGAGCGGATAAAAACAAAAGGGATGAAGAAAGCAGACGGTTTCATTGGCAATGCGATGATCAAGACCCTCCTCAAATCTGGTCTCGAAATCATCGACCTCGATTACTGCGGATATCCCAAACCCAAGTAAACGCTCTTTTGAATGTCTTACCATGTCGTCAGTATCGACGCGAATCGCTGCCACATCGGATGGAAGCAAGGTCAGCTAATTTGCAAGGACGAGACAATGGGCAAGCGGCAAGTTCCGCTGGAAGATGTGGCGGCCATTGTTATCACGAGTTTTTCTGCCACCGTCCATAGCACGCTTCTCATCGAGGCTGCACGGAAGGGTGTAGCCCTTGTCATCTGTGAACGGTTTTCCCCGGTCAGCCTCCTGCTTCCTGCGAACCGAAGTAGTGACACCTTGCTGACCAAAGCAGCATTAACCCTTGATAAAAAGAAGCGCACCATTCTTTGGCGCAAGACTCTTGACGCCAAATGTACAAACCAAGTTGCCCATGCTCGGCATCTCGATCCCAATCATTCTTCTATCGGCCCCCTTGATAAAACGGCTTCTGGGAGGAGCGTTCACAAAGAGGCAACATGTGGGCGCTATTATTGGCAAGTCATTAGAGATGCGGTGCACGATACGGAGTTTCGTCGGTCACCAAATGGAGATGGCCTGAATGCGCTGCTTAACTACGGGTATGCTGTGCTCCTTTCCATTTTGTTGCAGAAGCTTTTCGCCTTTGGGCTGGACCCGACCTTCGGCATTCACCACAAGCCCCGAGAGCGGAGCGCTCCCTTGGCTTATGACCTGATGGAACCCTTTCGGCCCCTGGTTGATGCCAGGGTCGTCCGCTGGTTGGGCGAGGAGGCGGCTTTTCAAGACTATTCCGTAACCACTCGTTTTCGCCGGTATGTCACGAGTTTTGTAGTGGACAAGGTGGGGCACCTAGGCCTCGAATTGGAACTCCAAGCTTGCGTGGAATCTGTAGTCCGTAGCTTCCGGCAAGCCCTGCTTACTGGCCAAACCCGAAAATACCAACCATGGAAGGCCTCAATTACAAAGTGGGGTGGATGATTGTTGCTTTTGACCTCCCGGTAGGGACTAAGGAAGAACGGAAGTTCGCCACAGGATTCCGTAAATTTCTATTGGAAGATGGGTACCAGATGCTACAATTTAGTGTTTATGCAAGGCCCACTGTCACGCATGCCCGGATGGAAACACATTTGCGCCGCCTCAAAACAGCCATCCCACCTGAAGGCTCAGTTCGGGCAATTTTCGTTACCCAGTCCCAATGGGAGCGAAGTTTTATCATGTATGGCTCTCCTGCTCAAAAACAGGATCCCGAAGACCTTCCCGACCAACTCCAAATTTGGTAACTTATTGGCCGGGAAGGGCAAGGGGAATCGCATGTTGCTCTGCTAAGGACTGGAATCAAGGCAAAGCGATGATTATATGCACCTGTTTCATATCATTTATGTTGCTCTGCTAAGGACTGGAATCAAGGCAAAGCTAGTGCCCTTGGCGTCCCAATAGACGTTAAATGTTGCTCTGCTAAGGACTGGAATCAAGGCAAAGCCTCCGGACGTATTCTATTTAAGTGTATGAAATGTTGCTCTGCTAAGGACTGGAATCAAGGCAAAGCATAAACACCGTTCTTCCGGATACGATTCCTATGTTGCTCTGCTAAGGACTGGAATCAAGGCAAAGCCAAGGGCTGGAAAACCATATACTCCACTGAATGTTGCTCTGCTAAGGACTGGAATCAAGGCAAAGCTACTTTCAGCCACATTGCCCAAAAGGTTATATGTTGCTCTGCTAAGGACTGGAATCAAGGCAAAGCACCGACGCTCGGCAAGACAATTCCGCTATTATGTTGCTCTGCTAAGGACTGGAATCAAGGCAAAGCGACGGCATCATTGGGGCCAAGAATTTAATCATGTTGCTCTGCTAAGGACTGGAATCAAGGCAAAGCTTAAACGATGAGTTTAAGATCATTCGTAAAATGTTGCTCTGCTAAGGACTGGAATCAAGGCAAAGCTGTTGACACCGATTATCCCGCTATTAGAAAATGTTGCTCTGCTAAGGACTGGAATCAAGGCAAAGCCTGAGTTTCCTTAACAAGTTCGGCAGGGCCATGTTGCTCTGCTAAGGACTGGAATCAAGGCAAAGCATTGCGACTCTCGCGCCGCGATTGAGCGCTATGTTGCTCTGCTAAGGACTGGAATCAAGGCAAAGCATCCCCGATAGCAAAGACAGCAGTCACCTGCATGTTGCTCTGCTAAGGACTGGAATCAAGGCAAAGCCACTGCAAGCATTTCATCTCCTTCCTTGTATGTTGCTCTGCTAAGGACTGGAATCAAGGCAAAGCTGGGCCAACCTCAGGGACAACCTCGGGGACATGTTGCTCTGCTAAGGACTGGAATCAAGGCAAAGCAGGCTCCTCATGTAAAAGAATATACCCGCGATGTTGCTCTGCTAAGGACTGGAATCAAGGCAAAGCCCGCAATGGGGGCAGGGCACAAGAAATTGCATGTTGCTCTGCTAAGGACTGGAATCAAGGCAAAGCGGTTTGTCATGCATGGGCCCCTGATCTGCCATGTTGCTCTGCTAAGGACTGGAATCAAGGCAAAGCACGACAGATATTCTCAAGATGGGTGTGATCATGTTGCTCTGCTAAGGACTGGAATCAAGGCAAAGCTTTTGCCTGATGTGGTCGCGTGGCTGGTCGATGTTGCTCTGCTAAGGACTGGAATCAAGGCAAAGCATCATAATCCTTTTTAATCAGATTCGTTAAATGTTGCTCTGCTAAGGACTGGAATCAAGGCAAAGCTCCGTAGCCGTTCAAGGCCGCAAACTCTAAATGTTGCTCTGCTAAGGACTGGAATCAAGGCAAAGCAATTGAAGATAGAAATAATGAGCGTAATTTATGTTGCTCTGCTAAGGACTGGAATCAAGGCAAAGCAAAGACAACAGCATATCTTGGTTTCTTCTACTTCCATGCGGAATATTCCCTGAAACGCACCTCCTTCCTCTTCGTCACCGTCCATCTGGCGAATCCGGGTGGCGGCAGCTTACCCTGGTTTTGGCTATTCAGCCAGGGATGGGGGATATCCGTAGTTAGATTACTGGCTACTAAGAGATGGGTTAAAACGATTTGCCACATTCTCGGAGGGCCAGCCATGTTTTGTTCCAAGCGCACTCTGTGAAGATGAACACTACTCTTATCCTCTTTAGCTTGATGGCTATTTACGCGAGTATGCTATCTGCTGCCGATGCTCACTTGGTTTACTCTACCTTCCACGGTCCGGTGCATGTCCCCCAGGGCTGGCAGCATACCCGTGCCGTGTCAGCCAATGACAGCGCCTACATTGCCGGACCGGCGCCCCTGGACGATCGTTTCCTCCTCCCTGGCGGTTACGACACAACTCCCAACGGCAAGAAATGTTTCGTTGCCCGGATTGGGCCCGATGGAAGTATACAGGCCACCACACTCTTCGGGGGCGATGATTTTTTCTGCCAGCCCTTTGCAATCACTGTAGATCAGGATAGCAATGTCTACATAGCGGGCGCAGCACGTGGTCCGGGCATGCCCACGACAGAAGGCGCCTTCGACAGGGAGTTTAATGGAGGCCGTTGGGGTGACGGTTTCGTCGCCAAGTTTTCACCGGATCTCTCGCGCCTCATCTATGCCACCTATCTGGGCAGTAGCAACTCGGACGAGATCTGGGACCTGGCCGTCGATCCTGATGGCAACCTCTGTATCATGGGCGGATCCATGGGTGACGATTTCCCGGTTACCCCAGGTGCCTACGACAGCACTTACAATGGCGGTGAAATGGGTGATGCTATCGTCGCAAAGCTTAGTCCCGACGGCAGACTTCTCTTTGCCACATATGTCGGTGGAGTCGAGACCGACATGCCCGCCGGCATGGCGGTCGATGCCGAGGGTAACATCCTCATTGGTGGACTCACCCGATCGCCGGACTATCCGATCACCCGTGGTTGCTTCGATAGCACGCTTGAGGGTGAATCCGATTGCGGTATCAGCCTGATCAATGCTGACGGCAGCACATTGCTATACTCCACCTTCCTCGGGGGTGATGGTCTCGACAACGGATCCCGTTTCGCCTACGACGACCAAGGCCGCCTATACTTTGCTTTCGTCTGTCGCTCAACGGACTTTCCCGTTACTTCCGATGCGTTGGACCACGCACTCGATGGTGAGCGGGATATCGTCTACGGACTCATGTCTTCCGACCTGTCCGAGCTCCACTACGCGAGCTATCTGGGCGGTTCGGGAGATGAAACTATTAACGGTGTTCAACTGGACCAGAAAGGTCGGCTGGTTCTCCAGAGTACTTCGGACTCCAACGATTATCCAGTAACAGCGGATGCCTGGCAGAGGAAAAATCAAGGCAAGCAGGACTGCGTCCTGACGGTTTTCGATCCATCGTTGCGTCAGGTACACTACAGCACCTACCTCGGCGGCTCTCAAGTCGAGCACGGTGCCCAGTTCGCCTGTTTTGCTGATGGCCGCGTGCTCGTTTCCGGTGTCACCAGGTCAGCAGACTATCCTGTTTCCGTCCATGCACAGTCGTCTACATTCAGCGATAAAGGCAAAGGCCGTGGCGGCGGTGATGCTTTCACCACAATCCTCCAAATCAATTAAGATGGAGCTGCGGGTTGTCGATCCCGGGTAATGCCGACTTGATTTTTAATCCCGGGATAGCGCGGTTATAGCTGCCTTGAGGTTAGCCACGCCTTCTTTTCCGATTAACTTCACCAGGTCTTCTTCCGACAGGTCCGAAATAGCAGGGGTTTCACCTTCGTGCCTGCTGAGGTATTCAGATTGCGTGTCGGATACCTGGGCGGATTGGGGGATGAACTCGGGGTAGGAACCGGATAGAAGGTCTCGTTTTGCGGCGAGATAGAATTCCAGATTCTGAATGGGGTGCAAGGGGTGCCGCCCCTCCAGGAGTTCTTTTCCGTATCGCTCCAAGTCCTGGAAGATCAACCGGCGCACGTATTGCGCGAAGTTGAGGCGTAGTTTAGCTGCAACTTCTCTTGCCATGTGGTAAACTTCTAAATCCTCGTCCGGGAAATTAATGGATTGGACGTTTTTCGGATTTTTCTTTTTTGGATTCGACCGTTTGAGGGCTGCTTTTTTTTGAGGAGACATAGCGGATAATACGGGATTACTAATCATTAATACTGGTTCACTGGCTACTTTTTTCAATTTCTGTCTTGCCTAAAAACAGGGTTAGTAACTATTAGTAACCTATGGTGATAAAATTCGGAGATAAGGGCCAGGAGTTTCACTTGGATGATCGTTGGTGGGAGGTTCTTGTATCGCTGGCAGAGATCGATAAGAAGCCGGTGGACAGGTATTTGCAAAAGCTGATCCAGGACGACTATTCAAAAGTAGTACTCAACCAACCGAAGGTGAAATAGTGAACCCCGGTTTGCTTTACGAATGGGTCCAGTGGTCCGAACCGCAATCCCGGAAAAGGAGTTGGATGAAAAATGAGTTCTATTTCGCCAAGAGGGGAGAATATCGGTAAAAGTTACTCGAGTCCGCGTTTACTCTGCGGCGAAGTGGAGTTTGAGTCCTCCTGGACAAATAGTATAAGGGTAAGGCGATCCGGACTGATTTTGTTGCGGAGCGGGTGGAGACGTCGGTAAGGAGTTTGTTCGTGAAGGGGAGGAAGGAAATCCAGGCTAAGCGAACTCTGGCGTCCCCTGATAGCTTTGCGTCCCACCCATGTCGCGCGGCTTCATGATGCGTGGACAAGGCATCTTCGGCAGAGAACAGGAGATTCGCGTCAGCCAGGATCATTGGTATCCGGGGCCTTCCACTTGCTCCGAGAGAGCCCCCATGTTGTCGTAGGTCAGGCCGGGTTTAAAGCCGACTGGCTTGAGTTGGGTTTGATAGGGTTGGCTCTTCGGAGGTTTATTCGCCTCCGCCAAGTCTTTTCGCAATAGTTCATTCAGGGCCTGCTAAATTTTAGGGAGTGCTTTCCCGCATACTGCCTGAGCTGCTCCGCTACCGCATCTGCATTTTATAAGACACAAAGATGCATCATATTTCCGATGGGATCGTCTACCTTATTTCCTCCTGTTTGGGTGAGAGGTGGAGTCGCAGGACCCACATGCCATGATGGTCTGCTGGCGGGAGTGTAAGCACTGCCTCTCCTTGGGCGTTGAATTCGAGTTGCAAAGGATCGCCCCCGTAGTGTTCGACTTTTAGGATCGTATCGCGTCTGAGGGGGAGGGTTAAGGTGTTGTCCGGTGATGGGAAAACGAAAAGGAAAAGGGTATCTCCCCGTTGTGTGCTCGTATAGTGATTCTCCTTGGCGAGGAAGCCGGCCCTGGATCCGTAGATAGCGGCTGCATACTGTCCGACCCATTGGCCAAAGGCCCTGATCGTTTTTTCCTGTTCCGGCTCAAAAGTGCCATCGGGACGGGGGCCGAGATTAATTAAATAGTTTCCGCCGTCGCCCACGGTTTTGAGCATGTCGATGATGATCTCGGTGGCGGTGAGGAGGCGTGGGGTGGCATTCCATGACCATTGGGCTTGATCAATGGTGACCCAAGCCTGCCAGGAGACGTCACTCTGCCCGAAGACATGGCTGTCCCGACCGACCCAATCGACCATGCGCTCGCGCTCCTCATAGTCGCCGGCGTAGACTGTCCAATCCCAGGGAGAGCCTTCCCCCTGGCCACCATATCGGCCGACGTCGACCCGGCTGTTGACTAATACCGTGTCGTCCAGTTCGCGAACGTAGCGATAGAGGTCGCTGCCCAGTTCGTGGTTCCAGGTCGGGTCCCACTCACCGTCAAATTGGATAATCCTGGCTCCGTAGATGTGGACAAGTTCGGCCAGTTGGGCTTTCATGAACGCCAGGTAGCGCTCGAAATCGGGGGTCCTGGCATCCGTTTCGTAGAGCTTGCCCGGTCCGCCGTGCCCGTAGGGTTGATAATCGGGGTGATACCAATCAATTATGGAGTAGTAGCTCCCAAAGAGGAGTTCGCCTGCTTGGCAAGCGGAGGAAAGTTCCCCCACGATGTCCCTGCTGAAGGGTGTATGGGCAATCGTGTAAGGAGATACCGCTGAAGGCCACAGACTGAAACCATCGTGATGCTTGGAGGTGAGGAGGATATATTGCATGCCCCCCGCTTTGGCTAAGTTTACCCATTCCGCGGCATCGAACCCGGTCGGGTTGAAGGATTGATAAAAGGAATCATATTCATCCTTGGAAATTTCCTTCCCGCGGGACCAACTGATCTCTTTTCCGCCCAGACTACTCGGGCCCCAGTGAATGCTGAGGCCGATGCGCATATCCTGAAAGTGTTCAATCGATGCCTTGTTGGTATGGAGGCCGGGATTTAAATCCCCCCCCCCGGTTCGTTGGGAGTGGAGCGCATTAAAAGCCATAATACTGGAAAGGGTAAGCAACTGAAAGGCGCGATAAGGGGTCATCGCAATACAATACGGGAAGGGGAGTAGGGCTCAAGATATCTTAGGTAGGCTGTTTAAGCATTGTCGACGGGATTGAGGAACTCAGACCAGATCAGGCCAAGCAAGCGAAACCAAATCTGGGAATTAATGTATGAGGTGCCCGGCCTTTCGCCTTGCGAAACCCTGGAAATCTCCCACTGTCAGACGCGTGATATCCACTCCTCAACGCCTGGCCCTTACGATTCTCTGGATTCTCCTGAGCAGGATTCGTCGTGGAGCTAGAGTGAGGTAGTCCCTATTTGTCCCCTTACTTTTTTTAACCGCTCCCGACCCGGAGCGGTTTTTTTATTTTCGTTCCGGATCGGGCTCCACCCAGATCCGTCCCTTGAAAACCCAATCCGAATCCGTTGTTCTGACCTACCTGATTGCCGCGGGAAGCTCGCTCTTCTTCTGCTCAAAAGGGGTTTTTGTTAAATTCGCCTACCAGCATGGTGCAGATACGATTACCATTCTTGCCCTCCGAATGGGGATCGCGCTCCCGTTTTTTGTAGCGGTCGCTCTGTTGACTTCGATAAAAGCAGATCGGCTCGATTGGGGCACCTGGTTAAGATTAGCCGGTCTCGGGTTTATCGGTTACTATCTGTCGTCGGTGGTAAACTTTTCAGGCCTGCGGTATATTACGGTAGGCTTGGAACGGATTGTTCTCTTCACCTATCCTTCAGTGGTCATCTTACTTGGGGTGATTTTCAGGAGAAGCCGTTGGAATGGGAAAATCTTTTTCCCTCTTCTGGTGGCCTATGGAGGTATTGTGCTGGCTTTCATGGGAGAGGCTCAGGGAAAAGGAAACCTGGCAGATACGGCCAAGGGGGTAGGCCTTGTCTTTACCAGCGCTGTCACTTATGCGGTGTTTATTCTGTTTGGTGCCGAATTGGCCCGAACAGTAGGGGCCATGCGATTTACCTCAATTACGGTGACCATTTCCTGTATCATGGTCCTCACCCATTTCGGGATCGTTCATGGAGCTGAAGCCTTCCTTCATCAATCCGGAGCGGTCTATTTCCACGGGGCGGTCCTCGCCCTATTTGGAACCGTAATTCCCTCCTTTTTATTAGGACTCGGACTCAAGCGGGCAGGCTCTGTGCGATTCGCGATCATCGGTTCCATCGGCCCTGTCGGCACCCTTATCCTTGCCTGGATCCTCCTCGGGGAAGGTATGGGCACCAACCAGTTGATAGGCTTTGTCCTCAGCCTTTCCGGCGGCCTTGCTGTCACGCTGATGCGGGCGAGTCGTGGATAGGGCTGGCGGCATTTAACAGAAGGTGCCGCCAATAAGAAGAAATGTATAACCCGGTAAACAAATCTTTGCCGTGGTGGCGCTAAAAGAAGGAAGCACAGCACCTCTATGACCCACTGGACACTCGACCTGAAGACCGGCCTTCGCTCGATCCGTAAACGCTGGGGCACCAGCCTGTTTATAATATTCACCCTTGGCCTCGGCCTGGGGGCGACGGCGACCCTGTTTCAACTCATTAACGGCCTGTTGTTCCAGCCATTGATGTTTCAGCACCCGGACCGGATTGTCCTGGTCTCGGAATGGGAAGCGCGCGCGGGCGGTTCGGTGGAAGACCGTCCTTTCTCTCATGATACCTTTCTTTTCTGGAAGGCGCAACATGAGCTCTTCGAGTCTTTTGCGGCCTTCAGTTCACGCTCTTTTTCGATGGAGGCAGAGGGGGCAGACCCGGTTTACCTGCGATGCTATGAAGTTTCGGATGGTTTTTTTCAATCGATTGGCATTTCGCCATTTAGGGGTCGGTTGTTTACGGCAGAGGAAGATACCCCGGGAAATAGCCAGGTGGTGCTGCTCAGTTACGCATTCTGGCAGCGTGCCTTTGGAGGGGATCCCGATCTTCTCAACCAGGAGATCCTGCTGGATGGCTCACCCTATCAAGTAATCGGGATCACTCCCAAAGGGTTCCGGTATCCTTCCCTGGCTGAAGCCTGGACCCCCCTGGCGGCGGCCCCGACTACGGATGACGATATCAATTTATACCTCACTGGAATCGGGCTGCTCGCAGAGAATGTGGAGCGGCAAGTCATCATGGACCGATCCGGGCAACTCCTGGAGCAGGATCCGGAGGCCTACCCGACGAAAGGGTCCTTTGGGCCCCCTGCCTACCTCACCATGGAACCGCTGGTAGACGAGTTGTTGGGTAACTTAAAGCCGCTGTTGTGGGGCCTGTTAGGAGGGGCCGGCTTTCTTCTGCTGGTGGCTTTTGCCAACGCCGCCAACATTTTACTCGCCCGAAACCAACAGCGAATGCACGAGCTGGGCATCCGGACATCGCTTGGGGCCCGCCCCTTCGATATCGTCCGCCAGCTCAGTCTGGAGGGCTTTATTCTCACCGTGATTGGATTAGTCCTTGGACTCGTCATTATGATCTGGGGGAGCAATTGGATCATCGAGCATGGTCCGCTCAGCGGAACCCTGACGGCACAACTCGCCGCAAGGAGCATGGCGGGCGGATGGATGCCGATCTTCCTGGGAGGATTGACTGTCCTTGTCTCAACCCTGCTCGGGGTTATTCCTGCATTTCGGCTCTTTACTCAGGACGTTCAGTTATCCCTGAAGGGGGAATCCCGAACCCATTCGGCGCGTGTGGGAAAACTCAGCGGCAGTCTGGTGGCATTGGCCGTGGGTTTGTCCTGTGTATTGTTGATCGCCTCAAGCCATATGTTTTTCCGGTTGAATACCTTGATAAATGAAAACCGGGGCTTTGATTACCGCAATGTAGCGACTGTATCGCTCACCGTGCCGGAGCAGCGCTACCCCGACAAAAGCAATGTCGTGGATTTTCAAACCCGTGTCCTGGAAGAGATTCGCCGGATTCCCGGGGTGAGTGAGGCTGGCGTGATGTCGGCGAATCCACTGGAAAATTACTACTCCTTTTCTCCAGTGGCCACGCCGGCCGGGCCACCGCCGGCCGGGGGGGAACCCTATCATATTGCGCATTGGCGCCTGGCCGATGATTCCTCTCTGCAGTTGTTGGACGTCGCCCTCCGGGAAGGACGCTTGTTCGCTCCCCAAGATGGGGAAGGAGAGGTGAGGGTGGCCGTGATTACGGAATCCTTTGCCCGGGCCCATTTTCCTGACGGCAATGCGCTTGGTTCGTCTTTTGCATGGTCAACCCGCTTCGATCCTGAGAGTCCGGATGAGCACTTTCAGGTAATAGGAATCGTAGCGGACATCGACTTTGGCCTGCCAGGCTCGCGGGCCGACACCCCATCCGTCTTTTACTCGATGCCACAAAACACCTATGGGGGAGCCAGGATGAGTTTTCTGATCAAAACGAAAAACGACCCCGAGGCAGTCTTCAATTCCGTGCGTCAGGCGGTTTGGACTGTCGATGATCGGATTCCGATGCAGCGGGAGCAGACCATGCTGGCCATTCTCAATCAGCGCCTGGAGCAGGAACGGTTTGTAACCTTCATTTCCCTGCTGTATGGGGTTGGAGCCCTCGTCCTGGCAGGGATTGGCCTGTATGCGGTGATTGCCTTTCAGGTCACTAAACGGACCCGCGAGATCGGCATCCGGATTGCCTTGGGGGCTACCTTTAAACGGATTGTCCGGCTTGTCCTCAGGGACGGATTGGGGTGGAGCGTGCTGGGGCTTCTCCTTGGCTTAGGTCTGTCGATTGCCGTGTTCAAGGGGTTTGGAGCGTCCCTCTTTGGCCTGGCTACCCTGGACTGGAAACTGGTGGGGTTCACCTTCCTGGTTCTCGGGCTTACGGCGGGTCTGGCCTGTTTGCTGCCGGCGCTCCGCGCTACGCGGCTGGATCCCCTGGCAGCCTTGCGGGAGGAGTAGGCACGAACCGGAGATATAGCTAGACAAATGGGAACTCAAAGGGTCAGTGTTCCCATTTCATTTCCCAACGAACGGACGGAATACTCCCGGAAACCGGGGGACCCTGGAAATGGAATCTGAACATTGACCCCTTTTCCCTGCTGGGCATCTTACTGCAAATAATGACTCATTTGATCACGTTTCTATTTTTCCTATTGGCCTTTAACTGTCTCTATTCCTCGTGGGACTATCCGGAAACCCGGACGGTTGACAGTATTCAGGACTATCATGGCATCATGCTTCAGGATGAGTATGAGTGGTTAGAAGATTTTAAGACTGAAGAAAGCAAGGCCTGGTATGAAGCCCAGAACCGACTGACTCACGAGGTCATTGGCTCCATTCCGGGCCGGGATGCCCTCTTCGATCGTATCAAGGAACTGGATACGGCAAAAGAGACCAAGGTGTTTTACTTCAATCGTGCGGGGGATCGCTATTTTTACCTGGTCCAGGAGCTGGAGGATGAGGTCGGCTCCCTCTACTATCGCGATGGACTTGACGGCGAGGGCATTCTGGTGATCGACCCCGCCGACTATGCGGAGGAAGGGGAGGCTATCAGCGAAATCGACTCCTACTCTGTATCGCCGGATGGCCAGTATGTTTCGTTTACCATTGCGGCTGGAGGCTCCGACATCGGCACCCTCTACATCGCGGAGGTGGAGACCGGCCAGCGCATCGACCAGCCGATTCCCCGGGTCCGTTGGGCCGGGTCCTGGCACAAAGATGAGCCCATCCTCTTTTATTCCCAGTTGCGGATTCCCGGAGAAAACGAACCTCGGGTGGATCACTACAAGCGGACCCGAGCTAAAATGCACCGGCTGGGCGACCCGATCGAACAGGACCCCATTTTGGTCTCCTATGACCACAACCCGGAGCTGGGCATGGCCGATAGCGACGGTCCGTTTGTCTCCACCGCTCCGGGCTCTGACTATCTCTTTCTCTATATATCCCATGGAGTCGAGCGTGCGGATACCCTGTTCATCAGCCCCTTGTCTAAAGGAATTCATGCGGACTTGGAGTGGAAACAGCTCTTCGGCAAGGAGGACGAATTCACCAGTTCGACCAACCTTGGAAATGACCTCTATCTGCTCTCCCGCAAGGATACTCCCTTTTACCGGGTCATGAAAGGTAACCTCGATGATTGGGATAAGGACAAGCTGATCGAGGTGGTTCCTGAAAGTGACACCGTCATCACCAGCATGCAGGCCACGTCCAGTCGGCTCTATACGGTCGGCATGAAAGGTGGGGTGGATCGAGTCTTCGAAATTGACGTTTCACAACCCGGATACCCTCGCTATGAGCTTGAACTCCCCCTGGAAGGGCGGGCCGCTCTGCTGCCCTCCGACCCGGATCGGGAAGACGTCTTTTTCAGCTTCACCTCCTGGATCCAGAGCCCCGCCTATTTCCGCTACGATCCAGCCACTCGAGCGATCACCCAAACCGACATCCGTCCCCTGGGGAAGTATGACTATGCCCCCTGGGTGGAGGTCACCGAGGCCATGGTTCGTTCTCACGATGGAACCCTGGTGCCCCTGACCATTCTTCACCAGAAAGGGCTGGAGATGAACGGCAAGCACCCGGTCCTCCTTCGCGGCTATGGCGCCTACGGGGTCAGTCAACGCCCCTCCCACAGCGCGCTGCGTCTAGCCTGGTTGGAGCAGGGAGGGATCTTCGCCGTGGCCAAGGTCCGCGGCGGCGGTGAGTTTGGGGATAAGTGGCACCGGGCCGGCTGGCAGGCGACGAAGTTCAATACCTGGAGGGATTTCATCGCCTGTGCCCACTACCTGATTGAGGCCGGGTATACGGAGAAAGGACGCATCGGGGGCAACGGCGGCAGCGCCGGGGGCATCCTGATCAGCCGTGCCATGATCGCCGACCCCGAAGTCTGGGGAGCCATGGTGAACGCGGTCGGGGTCAACAACACGGTGCGCAACCACAAACGCGCCAACGGCCCGGCCAACAATGCTGAATACGGCAATCCGCTCGACCCGGAGGAATTCCCCTACGTCCTCGCCATGGACGGGTATCACAATTTAAGACAAGACGCGGTCTATCCGGCAGTCCTCTACACGGCCGGCTATAACGACTCCCGGGTTCCCCCCTGGCAGCCCGGCAAAATTCTGGCCCGCATGCAGGCCCTGGACAACCAGACCGAGCCCTTCCTCATGCGCACGGAGTTTGGCGGTGGCCACAACAGCTTCGCCCGCACCATGACCTACGAGCTCTGGGCTGATATCTACGCCTTCCTCTTCTGGCAGCTGGGCCACCCGGACTTCCAAAAAGCGCCCGACTGGACCTCTCAGGAGTCCTGAGTCTATGGATAAACCAGATGGCGGGGCGTGGGGAATTCTGACCTCAATTGCGCTTTTTGGTGGAAGTGGAAAAAAAACTAGCAGAAAAGTAGAAGCCTGAAGCGCTAATGCCCCGTAATTTAATGGTCTCGTGGCTATCTTAAATTACGCAGCATGACTCGAATGGCCCTAAGTTAAGCTCCTTTTCAGGGGTTGGCGGCCATCCTGCAAGCAGGAGGCCCTACGAACTAAGCCCAATTGTAGGGCCCGTTGATTGTCAACGTGGCTAGAATACTTGCCTTAACTTAGGGTCA
>JANQKZ010000014.1 GCA_028280845.1 Opitutales bacterium
AAAAGCCGGAAACACCCTCAAACAAGCAGCCGAGCAGGCCGGTATCGATTTGGTGTTCAGCACCAATGCGGTGAAAAATGTGACATCACGCCCTTTGAAGGGAAAATTTTCCATAGCCTCGGCCTTTTCTACGCTGCTGGAAGGAACCGGACTCCGCTTGTATGAGGATCCTCAAAGTAATACCTACGCCATTGTTGAATCGAGTGGTAGTTCAGCAACAGAGCAATCCGGCTCTGGACAGACTGGACCAACAAACATGATCAATCACCCCACTTCTCCCATGCAAGACGAAAGAAAAAGTAGTGCTGCCCTAAGCAAAATATCCAGGACGATCTTCGCTGTGTTTATGGCGGGCGGTGCTCTGTCCCTTCAGGCCCAGGAAACCGAAGACGAAGGAGAAATTTCAGAACTCAGCCCCTTCGTCGTCGAGACTCGTGAAGATACCGGATATATTGCTACCTCAACTCTCGCCGGTGGACGCCTTCGAACCCGATTAGAAGATACGCCTTCCGCCATTCAAGCCTTAACCATCGATTTTCTCGAGGACATCGCAGCGGTCGACCAGCGGCAAGCTACTCGATACGCTCTGAATGCGATTCATGTGAATGATACCGGTGGGGATCAAATATTTAATGATTATGCGATTGAATTCCGGGGACTTGGAACCTCTATCCAGGCAAGAAATTATTTCCAATGGTACATTAATTCAGACAACTACAATGTGGAGCGGTTAGAATTTGCCCGTGGACCCAATTCCGTGGTATTCGGCGATTCTGGCGTAGGGGGATTGTCAAATATAAACACGAAAAGGGCTAACGAAGTTCAAAGTATATCCGGAACTGCCGCCTACAACAGTTGGAACGGTGGGAGGGCCACCATAGACTGGAACCAACCCCTCGCTGAAAACCTCGCTATCCGAATCAATGGTATGATCGATCACTCGGACGGTTGGCGAGACCAACATTCCTGGGAACGCGAAGGCATTTTTCTGACCTCTACCTGGAAACCCTTCAGCAAAACTGAGATTCGGTTGGAGTATGAAAATGGCAGCAATTCTCAGTTCTTGGGAAGTTACTTGCGGGATTCAATTTCAGAATGGGATGGAATCACCACCATTAGTGCACCCATGTCCGGCAACCTTGATGCAGTCCGCCGCAGAAATAGCGATTACCTGGTTTGGACCCCTACGGAACCTGATCAAGGAATTGTAAATTGGCTTAATTGGGGTGGCACCCGAGCAGCCGGAGGGGAGCCTACCGGTTTGCGCGATACCAGGATTTTTCAAAGTTCCCGCTATCCCATTCTTCCCGATCAAGCATTTAACCTCCAAGCTCCGAATCGTGAGGTCGAAATGACTTTTGATACGACTACGCTCTTTTTGGAACAACAATTTGGAGATAATCTATTTTTGGAACTCGCCTATAATCACACGAATAATACGCGTGATATTCAAAGGATTTTTTGGGACAACCTGGCTATGGATGTCAACGAGTTCATGCCCGATGGCGTAACTCCGAATCCAAATTTCCTCAAACGATATGCAGATGCCAACCCCTATGAAGATAGACAATCTAACGTCAACGATCACTTTCGCGCTTCTGCAGCCTACCGGTTAAAAACCAAAACCATGTCGCATGACTTCCTTCTGGCCTATCAACATCGCACGGGGGATTTCAATCAATTGGAGTGGCGGCATGCCAGGACCAACGGACCGAACCCCAACTGGGATAATTCAAGAAATCGTATCCGGATTCGCAGGTATGAAGACCAACTCGGCGAGGACTTTACTTTTGGAGCCACAGACCCAATTTCAGGTTATGAAGTAAAACGTTTCCTTCGGCGCGACCGAGGAAACACCCAGACTCTTGCCTCTTACCAGGCAGCCGTAAGCAGCTCCTGGTTTAGTGGGCGGCTTACGTCATTGGTCGGCTATCGCTACGATGATTTGGAGATAGTCAGTTTTAGCGATGTCCGCGACGACACAACTCGCGAAGTCATCGGCAGGACTGATGAAGTTCTCGATTTGGAGGATGACCAAAGTACGATTACCCTGGGAGCCGTTTATGACATCACGAATTGGTTAAGTTTAGTGGCAAATTACGGGGAATCCTTTCTACCTCGATCAGGATCTCGAGTCGACATAAACGGCAATGCCGTTACTGCTTTAAGCAGTGAAGGCTACGATTTCGGATTAAGGTTTAAATTACTTGAGGGCAAGTTGTATGTTTCCGCCAGTTATTATCAGAACGAGGAAATGAATAATGATACGGGCGGTTCTTCCGGAAATATCAATGGTAACTGGGAAATAATGGAAACCGTCCTCAACGCAAATGTTTCCGATCTTTTTGTTCCGGACGGATACAGAGAATTATTCTCCAAAGAAGGTTTCGGATGGGAGTTTGAATTAGTGGGAAATATCACGCAAAATTGGCGCATCCTGCTCAACATTTCCCTTCCTGACACCGAACAAACGGGTGGGTTTGACGCCACTGATGCTTACGTCGCAACCCATTTGGGCACTTGGCAAAATGCGATTTCGGAACTCAACAATATGGGATTTGTGGATGAAGCCTCGGATATGGAGAACAATATCCAAGCTTTGAATGAGCGTTCTGAAAACTTTGCCAATGGCCGCCCGCTAAACGGACGATTTGATTACCTGGCCAATCTGTATACTCAATATAATTTTGATTCTGGATCATTAAAGGGACTTTTTGTGGGTGCCGGGGTCAATTTCCGTGGTGATCGATTATTTAATAATCGTCCTGGGGATAGTTTCGATTTCCTGTTTGTGGACAGCTACTCCATCGCTAATTTCACCCTTGGCTATCGCTCCACCCTTTGGGGACACGATGTTGGAGTTCAACTCAACGTGGACAATGTATTCGAGGAAGACCAGGTCCAATTTAGCAACGGTTCTCGAATTCGAACCGTTACGGTAGAAAATGAAACCTTAGAAGTTCCACAAAACATATGGTTTCTCAATCCGAGGCAGATTCGAATTACTACTGATATCCGCTTCTGAACACACCTACATGTCTGAAATACTATTTTATTAATAGTGATCGATTGAGGGGCTTGGTCGGGAGGACTGAGCCTCTCTTCTTTTCGGGCTCGCTGTTAATAATTTCAATATGATTAAGCGCTGTTCAAGTTTACTTTAAACGCCGTCGACGGTTCCCTGGTTTGGGGCACCCGATCATCCAGTGAATTGGAAATTTTTTATTGCTTCGCCCGATGGGAGATTTCTGGCATCGGATGGAGAAGAGTATATGGTTCGCATCTGAACGTTGGAAAACGGCAGCCTGCTCCGGGAACTGGAGTACGACCACGGCCTGGATGGTCTCGCCTGGTCTCCTGACGGCACCCCCCTCTTTCTGGCCGAAGGTCGGGATGGATACATCTTCGAATACAAGCTTTACCAAGAGGCCGCTCCTCAAGACACGGCCATGCTGGAGCAGAGCCTGCAATGGCAGAACGCCATGGATATTTGAAATGCAGCAAGTGTTCGGCTGCGCCGCATGGATTTCGGCCGCTTGAATAACAAAGATCGATTCCGCCTGACCATTGATGAGTGAGTGACCCTGGTGTGTTTCGGGGGTGAAGAGGCGGATGTCGCAGAACCCAATTGCCGGAACGCTCACCACCCTGCCTTTTTCTCAAAATGAATATTCCCCTTGCCTAAATAGGGAAGACGGTCTACATCCCTATTTGAATTAGGGAAAGATGGCAAAAATAGATCTACTCAAGGGAAACCTGGAAATGATGATCCTGCAGGTCCTGCGCGGAGGGGCCAAGCATGGCTGGGGCATCGCTCAGAAGATTCGGGTCTTATCGCAGGAAGCCCTGCAGATCGAAGAGGGCTCGCTCTACCTGGCGCTTTACCGGATGAAGCGCAAGGGTTGGCTGGAATCATCGACCGGGGTGTCGGAAAACAACCGCAAGGCCAAGTATTACTCCTTGACGAAAGCCGGGCGCAAACAGCTGGAGATTCAGCTTGGCGACTGGAGGCGCCTGTGTTCCGCCATCGAGCTGGTTATGGAGCATGACCATTAGGAGGCCTCAGATGTTGTCCGCGTTCAAACAACTCATATCACGCCTGTTGGGTTTATTCCTGGGAGATAAACTGGACCGGGAGATGGAGGAGGAGATGCGATTTCATATCGAAATGGAAACGGAACGCAACATCGCGGCCGGCATGCCGGAACGGGAAGCCCGTTGTGCCGCCCTCCGGGCCTTTGGCGGGATCGAACAATTGAAGGAACGTGAACGCGACCTACGCAGTTTCCGTTGGATAGAAGACCTGCTGAGAGATTTTCGTTTTGGATTTCGCATGCTGGTGAAAAGCCCGGTTTTTTCATTCGTGGCTATCATTTCCCTGGCATTGGCCATCGGCCTGAACACAGCGGTCTTCTCTCTCGTCAACGGAATTCTCCTGAAATCGCTTCCAGTTCCCTCACCCAATGAGCTGTCCATTGTGACCTGGTCCGGGAAAACCAGGAATCTGGGAAGCAGCAGCGGCAGGATGAAACGAAGCCCTGACGGCCGCGTTGAAAGCAATGCATTCTGCTGGCCTGTTGTGCGAGCCATGCGGAAGCAAGTGGGAGATCAGGCCCAACTCTTTGGGTTCTATGACCTGCGTGATCTGACCGTGCAGCATCAGGGTCAGGGCCTATCCGCGACAGGCATGTTGGTCTCCCGGGATTTTTTTGAAGGGCTGGCCGTGAATCCAGCCTTGGGGAGCCTCTTCAGTCGGGCGAACGCGGATTCAGAAATATCTGACAAGGTCGTGGTGAGTTTCGATTTCTGGGAGAGAGAATTTGGCAGTCGTGCCGACGTGATCGGAAATTCTCTGATCCTGAACGGATTCAATTTCCAGGTCATTGGCGTGCTTCCGAAAGGATTAAACGGGTTGCAGGTAGGCTCCAGCACAGACTTCTACATCCCTTTTGCCGCCACAACCTTTCTGGAAGCAAATGGTCAGAAGGATAGTCCGCGGAATTGGTGGATGAAGCTTATGTTGAGGATTCCCTATGGAACGGAATCCGGACCCGTACTAGACAGGCTGGAAGCCGCTTTCATTCAAGCTGCCCCTCCCTCGGTCAGCGAGGGTGGATTAATTTTCAGTTCCGGCTGGGGAGGGCTTCCGCGCGTTCGTGAGTGGTTCACCCGTCCGCTTCTGTTGTTATCCGGAATCGTAGCTCTGGTTATCCTCATCGCATGCTTCAATTTGGCGGGAATTCTGATCTCCCGTGGCGCAGCGCGAACCCATGAGTTTGCCATCCGAAGGGCCATGGGGGCGGGGCGTCTCCGCCTGATGGGGCAATCCCTGGCGGAAAGTATCCTCATTTCACTTACTGGCGGAGCCCTCGGTTTGTTGCTCGCTTTCTGGGGAAAAACGGCCCTGGCCAATCTCCTAACCGGCGGGCGAGGTGGCGCCTCGCTCGACGTGCCGGTTGATTGGCGCGTCCTCCTGTTTACCCTGGGCACAGCTATGGCTGCAGGAGTGTTATCCGGGTTGATCCCAGCCTGGCGGGCCGCCTGCACCGATCCCTTGGATGGTCTGAAAAATCGTGGCCTCGCAGGACGTTCCCGGCAGCGAACCAGCAAGGGGCTCATCATCGCCCAGGTGGCGCTATCTGTTCTCCTGCTTATTGGAGGAGGGCTCTACGGAAAAAGCCTGGTAGGTATTCTGCGCATCGATCCTGGCTTCCCCAGTGACAATCTACTGATGTTCGAAATCAATCCTACGCAGGTTGGGTATTCAGTGAAGGATGCATCTGCATTCATGAACGAATTGAAACGCGGACTTTCCACTCTGCCAGGTGTAAAACACGTGGGAGTTACGCGAATCCCCCTGCTGATGGGTTGGACCTCGAATGGGAATTTCTCGATACCCGGCGAAACAGATTCCGGCGATGATCCCCATGCCTACTATCATGAGGTGAGCGACGGTTACTTCGAAACGATGCAGATTCCCATAAAAATAGGGCGGGCATTTACCGCCTCAGACCAAGCCAATTCGGAGCCCGTAGCTGTGGTGAACGACGCCCTGGCGAAACAGTACCTCAAGGGGCAAAACCCCATTGGACGTCAACTGAAATTCAGAGGCAATCTTTGCACGATCATCGGGGTGTGTAAAAACGTAAAGTACGCCGATATCAAAACACGGAGTCCCCCTACGATTTATGTTCCTTTCCAACAAGCCAACTTGGGGTATGGTTTCATGATCATGCGAACAGAGGTTGAACCCTATTCCCTCTCGAGTTCCATCCAGGGAGTCCTGAATCAGCTGGACTCCCGGATTCCAATGACCCAGCTGAGAACCCAGGAGGAAATCATGAGGGGTCGAATTTCGCGCGATCGTCTCTTTGCCTTCCTCGTCGGAGGATTGGCCGGGGTTGCTCTGCTTCTGTGCAGCATCGGCCTCTACGGTCTGGTTTCCTTCAACGTCACCCGGCGGCGGAGTGAAATTGGCATTCGTATGGCTCTGGGTGCATCAAGGAAGCAAATTGCCATCGCCCTATGGACAGAGATATTCGTCGTCGTTGGCCTGGGGGTGATCATCGGACTCCCATCTGGACTGGCAACGGCGCAGTTCATCGAAAAGGAGCTCTACCAGGTTCCCTCTTTTGATTCCCAAGTCATTTTTCTGGGATTGGTCGCACTCGGCTGCGTGGCTATCGCCGCAACCTGGGTTCCCGTTCGCCGCGCCCTTCAGGTTGATCCCTCGGATGTTCTGAAAAGAGATTAGAGCACCGCCAGGGCGCCATGTATAGGGTCTGCTGATGAGGAGGAAATGCAGCAGGGTTCGGCTACGCCAACGCCTCGTTCCATGAAACGCCCCCTGCCCGGTCAGACATGGAACTCATGAGGTTCGAGATTCTACTACTGCCCTTGAGATGGCGTGCTCAACTCCTATCATCGTTTGAGCCCATTCAACACAAAATGGTAGGCTTTTTTTGGCCTTCCAGTGCGGATTGAAGAGCATCCACTGTTATGCGCTCTTTTTCGTCTGGTTTCAGCTCTGTGTTCCTTACAATAGAATCTTTCCCGCGATTTTTTGTTCGTGCTCCAGCAACCATTTTTTGCGATGCATTCCGCCGCCATAGCCGGTTAGCGATCCATTCGCACCGATGATCCTGTGGCAAGGTACAACGATTGTGTGCTTGTTTTGCCCGTTGGCTGCTCCAACCGCACGAACGGCCTTTGCTTTATTGATTCGTTCGGCTTGTTCCCCATAGGTGGCTGTTTCACCAAACGGTACAGGTAATAAGGCCTTCCAAACCTGTTCTTGAAACGCCGTTCCTTGAAATTTCATCGGTAAATCAAACTCGGTTCGCGTCCCCTCAAAATACTCCCTAAGTTGCGTTTTGCATTTTTGTGTCAAAGCGTTGGGACGAACTTCTATATCATCCCAATCAAACAGAATTTTTAGAATGTGGTGATTGTCGGCCTCGATGGTGAGTGTACCGATGGGGGTATCCATCATGTCATAAAATAGGCTCATAGTTGCCTCCATAATTGAAGTGTTAGATAACTGCGCCATGGGCTGGCATCATCATCAGAAAAGCCATCGGGCAAAGTATCTTGCATTTTGATAATGCCCAGGTCACCGCCCATATAGATGTCCGGATGGCTTTGCCCGCGCATTTGTGCGTATTGCACTGTCCATTTCCCAATGCCTTTTAAGTTGATCCAGCTTTCCGGGTCATGGTCATTGCCATCATCTGCCAAATAAGCAGCGAAGCGTCTAAGGGTGTCCTTTTTCGCCTGTGGCATTTTCATGAAGTCCAAATCGCTCGCGGCAATTGCCTCCGGCGTTGGAAAGAACTTATAGTCTGGCTTTTGCTTGCCTACGGGCTCGCCCAATGCACCGACCAATTGACCACAGTAGGTGTGTGCGGCTTTGACCGAGATTTGCTGCCCTAAGATGGCGCGAATACCCGCTTCAAATATATCCCAGATACCGGGCAAGCGTGTCCCCGACTGAAAAGGAAAAGCAGGACCGAGCGCTTCTTTCAGGAAAGTATCGACGGCCTGACTATCCGTATCAAGGTCAAGCATGCGCCGAATATTGGCACAAACAAGCTCTAGGGTCGTTGCATCATCGAAGAGCAATTCGACTTCAAAACGGTTTTTTTCAGGCTCATGCTTAGCTGTAAATGCGCCCTTAGCATCTCCATGCCGGAATGTGCGCCCATAGGAATGATCTGTTTTCCACTCTAGCGATGCCACTAAACGCGCCGCCAGAAAGTTGTGCATCATGGACCAGTCATAAGGGGGACGGTAGGGCAAATGGACGATCTTCATGCTATTTCTTTTTTGCTTTCTTCTTAAAGCCAAAGCCCGGTTCTTCCCCGCGCATGAGCATATCCATAAACTTGTCGAATCGCCTTTGTCTGGTTTCGGCTTTCTTCGCCGTGGTCAGACCATAGGTGATGACATAGCGGCTGGATTTGTTTAGTGTCTCAAAGAATTTCTTCGCCTTTGGCTTTTTATCCAGTGCTGCCACGAAATCTCCCGGCACCTCGGTTTCGCTCGCAGGGGCATAAGCGTTTTCCCATCTGCCATCCGCTTTGGCGGCTCGCACATGCACAAGTCCTGGCTCCTGCATGCGGCCTTCCTTGATCAAGCGCTCAACGTGTCCCGTATTTTTCTTCGACCAACCGCTTTTCTCTTTTCTCGGCGTAATGCGTTGAACGTAGGATTCGTCATCAATGGACTTTTTCACACCATCAATCCAGCCCCAGCATAGCGTTTCAATGACGATCTCGTTCCACGTTACGCTTGGCTTTTTCGTATGCTTTTTGAAAATTTTAATCCAAAGCTCGTCTTTGGTGGCATGGTTTTTCGCAAGCCACGTATGAAGCGCTTGCGGTGTTTTAAAGGCCCTGGAGGTTTTCGGATGAAGTTCAGGCATGTTATCAGAAGCTCCTGAGATGGTTATTTTTTGGAAAACAGAGCTTCGCCTTCGGCAAAACCATAAAAAGTGACTTCGATCGACGACTCCGTTCCCGAAGACCTGAGTTCCTCAGCAATTCTGGAAATATGGCCAAGGGTAGACCGTGAAAAAGCTGTGTTTTCTGGTTCTGGTCATTGGTCATGAGCTTTGTCCTTTCGGTATGGTTCTAAGATGGGTGCATGCCCAGGAATTAAAAATACGATGGAATCGAGAGATGCTTAAATCGGCAACACCTGCGAGGTTCTCTAAACTTGGATGTCCGCGGTAGTGTTCCGATAAATACCTGATAATCTGTTCGATCCGTTCGTAGTCAGTCATTTGTTCATCATACCCCGGATAACACTACGCAACCACCCGATTCTTGTTGTCGGCTAAAGAAAACATTGGCTGCCGCATGATTTACGCCGTGAGCGAAGTTATCGGGGTTATTGGCTCCGAACGGTTAATCCCTGCAACCCACTACGCTCAGGTTCGCAATTTCAGGCATCATGGGCGGCTCCCCATACCCTTCGACGACGGTGAGTTGTCTGCCCTAAAGCCAGGGCTTTTCTCTGTGACAAAGTGGTTTGAAGGGCAGCAGGTGCTCGGCTACGCCTCCGCTTCGCTCCATGAAACGATCCGTGCCCGGGCGGCCAGCTACCAGCATATTACGAAGGGTGATAGTGGACTTACTTTATTCGGTTTCCTGGTGGGCTTCCCGGTAGTCGCTCGGGGACTTTCCAAATTCCCTCTTGAACGCCCGGCTGAAGTTAGAGGCATCTAAGAACCCCACTTGGAAAAAGATCTCGTTGATGGAGAGGTCGCTCGAAGCGAGCAGTTGAGCTGCACGTTTCAACCTCATCGTCCTAATGAAGGCGTTGGGGGAGATCCCTGTAATTGCTTTGATTTTTCTGTTTAAGGTAGCTCGGCTCACGGCCATGTTTTGGGCAAAAGCATCCACATCGAAAGCTTCGGTTCGCATGTTTTCTTCAGCGATCTGGATGGCATTTTTCAAGAATAGCTGGTCTGCGGGGACGACGGCTATTTTCGTAGGTTCTACGACAACTTGCTTAGCAAAGAGTTCGTAAATGTTTTGGCGAGATTGGAGTAGGTTTTGGATTCTAGCGATAAGCTTCGGGGCGGAAACCGGTTTGCCAAAATATTCATCTGCACCGCTTTGGATTCCCTCAAGATAGTGCTCTTCCGCGGTTCGCGCGGTGAGCAAGATGATGGGAATGTGGCTGATTTCCGGGGTTTCCCTTATCTTTCTGCACAGTTCGATTCCGTTCATTTCCGGCATCATCACATCACTGATGATCAGGTCTGGAGGGGCCTCGATCGACCGTTCAATGCCGATCAGACCGTTTTCGGCCGAATCCACTTCGAAGTAAGCAGACAGTTCAGTGACCAGAAAACACCTGAGATCGGGGTTGTCCTCGACGACGAGAACTTTTTTCCGGAGCCCATTTTGGTGGGAGCCAGCCAAGGGATGTTCATCCGATTCCTCATCACTAACAGGGTCGAGGACAACTGGAGTATCCTCTTCTGTTTTCGCCGGATGAAGGGGCAGCGTGACGTGGACTCGGGTTCCTCTGCGTGGCCCTTTCGTTTCACTTTCGATTTCGAGGGATCCGTTCCAAAGACTCACGAGTTCTTTGACCAGTGCTAACCCAATTCCGATGCTGTTTTTCTCCCGGTTTTTGTTTCTGGCGGTGTAAAATGGCTCAGTGATGTGGGCGAGTCTTTCTTTCGGGATACCCCTACCGTCATCTTCAATTTTGAGGATGAGCCTCGGGTCATTATCCTGGTCTTGGATTACTTCAGCGACGATGTGGATGGCTCCTGCCACGGATGTATACTTGATGGCGTTAGAGATAAGATTGTCGGTGATTCGGATGAGTTTGTCGGGATCGAACTCGCAATAAAACGGGCTCGGATGGAGCGTTATCTTCACCCTCTGTTGCTTTTGCTCCCACAGCGGACTCAGCGAATAGATTGCATCCTTGGTGAAGCTAATGATTTCCCCTGCCTGAGGATAGAATTCGAGTTTGCCCAGTTCAACCTTCCGGAACTCGAGCAATTGATTCACCAGGCCCAACAATTTGTTTGCATTCCGTTGCACCATTTCCAGGGATTGCCGATCTTTGGAGGTCTTGGCATTCTGGATCAATCCCTGCAGCGGTCCGAGTATGACCGAGAGAGGCGTTCGAAGCTCGTGGGATAGGTTTGCAAAGAAACCGATCCTGAACTCGGTAAGGGCGAGCGTATATCGGATGCGCTGCTGGACAATAATCGTGATGAGGACAACTGCCGCAATGAGAACTCCCGCTAAGGCGGTGATGAACCAGGCCCGCTTCCAGAGTGGTGGCAGCACCCGAAAGGTCGCAAGCGCGGGGGATGCATCCACATTCAGGTCATAATCTCTGGAGCGCACTTCCAGGGTATAATTCCCGCTCGGTAAGTCGAGCAGAGCGATTTCAGTGCGCTCGGAAAACTCCGACCAGTCTCCTCCCGAAAGCCGATAGGAATACGTTAGATCATCTCGAGGGGTGTCTTCCCACCTGTCCTGACCTCTCCAGGAGAAGAATGCATTGGCGGGCTCTTCCAGCTGATCCGTCTGCCGAACAAACTCCGTTTCCGGGGCTTGATTGTCGGGGCGGTAGCGTATGCTTCGATGGATATGAGAGCGTCTGGTATGAGAGGAGGGGGAGTTAACGAACCAATTCCGGTGACTGAAGTTGAGCCATAAACTCCCATCCGTGCTCTCCACGAGCGTTGCGCTCTCTTTAGCAAATTTAAAATCGCCATCGAAGACATTGTAGCTCCACCCGTGACCATCAAATCGGTGTAGCCCTTCAATGGATGCAATCCAGATTCCATTTTGTGTTGTTCCTTCTAGAATATAGGTTGCCTGAATCTGAGAATTATCTCTTTCATCTCGAATTTCTTCCCAATCTTCGCCATCGAATCGAAAAAGGCCTGAACGCCAGTTTGCCACCCAGAGGTTATTCATCGAGTCGACAATGATATGGTCGGTCCAATTTCTTCTAAATCGATCTTTTCTGTTTAGATCTGGGGAGTTGACTGAAACCTTCTTATAAAGATTACTCCCTGCGATCCACAGTTCATTCTCTCTGTTGGATGTGATATTGGCAGGACGATGGGGAAAAAAGGGTTCAGAAACCACGTTGAATTCAGTTTCCGAATTCGCGGGATGGTAAATGACGGCTCCGCCCGGGCGGTCATCATAGTATGCATCAGATCCGTTTCCGAAAACGATTAGACCTCCCGGGAGTTCGCAGATGGCCAGGTGGCCCAAGGTATAGCCGACTTCTGGAAAGGTTTCTCGATGCCATCGATCCTCCTTGAAATAGGTCAGGGCGGCCTGATTCTCATGCATTCCGGATACCCAAATGGTTCCGTCCCGGCTGCAATAGACCGAATTGGGCGAATCGATCATTCCGTCCTCGGAGGAAAGGAGGGACCACGCTTCGTTCGCGGAATCGTGAACGATGACGCGCTGGTCTTTATCGATGAACCATTGCCGGTTATTTCGATCTTCAACGTAAAAAACAAGGTCTGTATAGGTTAACCAACGATCATCGGACAGGTCTATCAAGTACCGTTCCGTATGACTGCCCCCAATCAACAAATGATTGTCGGAGAGGGAGATAGCAAACGATTCGTGAGTCGCTACGGGGTAATCATCCAGATTCAAATCCAGCCAACTTCCTCGGTAAAACTGGGCTGTCGTCGATTTGTCAGAAAAAAGGATTCTACCGCTTGGGGTAGGACAATAATTGAAGCCGAGTGATGACTCGAAGCCATCAGGAAATGGTATGGATTGAATCTCGAGCTCAGGATTGAATTCGATCACGACCCATGAAGGATCCGTGTTCAGCATCCAGATGGTTCCATCCGTTCGCTGGAAGAGATGAGAGGCCGAGCCTTGGACGCTTTCCGGTATGGGAATAGATTGCTGAAGTTGCA
This sequence comes from Opitutales bacterium, assembly GCA_028280845.1. Taxonomy (GTDB): domain Bacteria; phylum Verrucomicrobiota; class Verrucomicrobiia; order Opitutales; family JABSRG01; genus JANQKZ01. Next base: position 12,935 of record JANQKZ010000014.1, read on the forward strand.
AAAGCGGTTCACGGCCTGGGTCTACGCTGAAGACCACCACATCGTTTGTTTCGGTAGCTATCCAAAGATGACCCATGGCATCCACCAACAAGGACCGGACCGCGCCCAATTTAGTCTCAACCGGCTTTGGTGTACCTGTTTCGATACGGAAAAGCCCTTCACGAACCCCTAGCCAAACTGACTCATCGGTGGTTTCACTCAGCGAAGTGGCAATTCCATCGGACTCCTGGAGATCCATGATGAGGTCGAACCCCTGTGCAGGCTGGAAACGAAACACGCCATTCTGATATAGGGCGTATATGAAGCCATTCTTGGTGCTCAAAAGGTCTTTTCCCACCCCCATTTCGTTCCAGGATTCGGGGAAGGGGAACGCTTCGGCGGTGTAGCCATCATAAGCGAGGAGGGCGGAATCGCCTGCAAACCATATCACTCCATTGCTATCCATGTCTCCAGCATAGAGGATTTCGTGCTCCAACTCGGGTTGGGCTTTCCAGCGGTAGATTTCAGAGAGAGGATCGGGCTGGCCAGGAATGTATTGGGAGGACCAACCGAGGACGGAGGACATGACAACCAATACTGTTAGAATAACTCTCAAATCATGTTCGGGGTTTTTGATCTAAGCTATATGCAGGGATTGAAAACGGAAATGACTATACAGGCAATTCCAGCAACTTTCACTGCGACACAAACTAACCGGGGTAGATTTTCCGTTCTCGGTTCTAGGAATTTTAGCGTCAATTCGAAAATGTGCAGAGAATAGGTCGTCTCACTTCTTATTATGATCTGGGCAGGTCCGCATAACGCTTCGGAGCGTAGGGTGAGATCGAGTGGGTTCACATTTTCCCTATCTTTGATCCGCAAAGAATACGAAAAGAGCCGCGTGGTATAACACATGACCCATGCCGTGTGATAAATTATAGGAAAAACAAGGCGCCGCTGAACGATCCCTCAGACGGGTTGTATCGGCGGTCCGCTATTCAAACCCCTGAAACTAAAGACTATAAAGACTATAATGAAAAACGTTAGAACCCCCAAACCCCTTGCAAAGGCCTTTTTGTTGGTTTTTGTAGCCGGTGTTTCTTCCGCAGTTGCCCAAGAGAATGAAGAAGAAGAAATTAGCGAACTTGAAGCGTTCGAAGTATATGGAACTGCCCAGATGGAAGCATCGGAATTTAAGAGAGATTCTGATGTCATTGGCAGTTTCCTAGGAACGGATGCGATTGGAGATCTCCCTGATGACACCCTGGGAGAAGCCCTCACTCGACTGGCAGGGGTGAATGTTGTCGGTGGGTCGGAGGTCACGATCCGTGGCGTTGAGGGAAAACTCAACGCGGTGCGGCTCGATGGCGTTGATTTTGCCCAAGCTGATACCGGCTGGGATCCCGGAGCGGTCACCCGTAACTTTGACGTTTCCCAGGTCCCTGCGGAAATCGTAAAATCTGTGGAAGTGATCAAGACCGTGCTTGCGGATCAGGATGCCGATGCAGTCGGCGGAATCGTGAATGTGCGAACCCATAATTCGTTCGATTCGAGTAATCCAACCACCAGTTATAAGGTTGAAGGGCGTTATAGAGAGCTTGGTGACCAGGGAGGCTATGGCATCTCGATCCGACACACCAATCCTGTGTCTGATAATTTCGGATTCAGTGTGAATCTCTCCTACCGTGATGAAGACTTCTTGAGGAACCTGGTAGAGTACCGACAAGCCCAGGGTCCTGAGGACCTTCCTGCAGGGACGATCCCTGAACAAGAGCAAGTCGATCTACGGAATGAGGTTCGCAATGATAAGCGATTCAATTTCACGGGTAGTTTCGACTATCGTTTCAACGAAAGCTCATTCATCTCCTTCAAACCTTTTTACAGCAAACGCGATGAATCTCGATTCCGCAATCGCTTTCGCTTGCGAGACCTCGACGAACGTGAAGGCAATAGCCGGGAATTCTCGGGTTCTGAGGATGTATGGTGGTTTGAGGACGAAAATGGAAACCCTTTGGGCGACTGGGTAGACTTTGATGGAGACGGAGTTCTGGGGAGCGCCGGGGACAATTTCGTCCCTCTCGGGGCCATTGCGGATGCTGATGGTGACATTGAAGACGAAGATGATGTCGTGATCACTCCACGCAAGCAATCAGCAGACTTCCGGCTCGAACGCCGCTATTTGGACTCTCAGACAGAACGAGAAACTATTGGGTTATCTGTTCTGGGAGAAGCTGCCTTCGACCGGTATTCGCTGTCCTATAAATTGGCTTACAATGAGAGCACGACGGAGAGGTCTATTGTTGAAACAACGTTCAATCAGGGGAGTAGTAATACTGACTTTCAACGATTTCGGTATGATGCAAGCGACCCATATCGGGTTCTTGTTGAGTCCTTCGTGGTGACTCAGGATGAGGGGCACATACCCGTTGAGCCGAGAATTGATACCTTTCAAGCCCACGATCGCATTCGGTTGGGGAACTATAGGCTAGGAACTGATGATGTAAAAGTTCAGCAGTTTGTCGGGCAAGTAGATCTGACTATTTCCAATATTCTTGGAGATTGGGATCTGAAGACTGGATTAAAACAACGGACCCTCTCCCGCGACGCTGAAGCTGCACCTGTGGACTACAGCGTTTCGGGGGATGCCAATGTCCAGTTCTCTACCTTTGAGAGCGAGTTCCAGAATAACATGCCGATTTTTGATGATTTCTGGAGTTACACGGGTCCAACCATTTCCTCAAACGCGCTCGCGCAGGATCTCTTTGAATCCAATCGCAGTGACTTTTCCCGGAACCTGGGGGATGAGTATGTAAGAGCGGCCGCAGGGTTTTCGGAAAGCGATGAATCGATTACGGCGGCCTACGTCCAAACCCGTGGCGCGGTAGGCCCAGTCCTGTTGATTGGTGGAGTTCGGGTAGAACACACGGAATCGGATATCACCTGGAAAGCTTCGAGTCTACCTGCCTTGGAAGGAGCCACCGTCCTGCAGGATATCACCGATTCAACGGACTATACCAATTGGTTGCCCAGTGCGCTGGCAATCTATCGTTTTGGTCAAAAAGAAGAGTTTGTGATCCGGGGAGGATTCTCGACCACTCTGGCTCGCCCGGATTGGTTTGACCAGATTCCGTATGACACCGATGTCATCAATTTTGCCCTTGAGCAAGCTGGTGATGATTCTACGGGGATTAACCTACTCGGTAACCCCGGCCTGGTGGAACAGCGATCGACCAATTTCGACCTCAGCTTTGAATGGTATTACACGGATTCCAGCAACGTTTCTATCGCCCTGTTCCGCAAGGATCTGGAAGACTTCCTCATGAATGCAACGGTTGAAAGAACCGTTCCCACCATCGATCCTGATACAGGACAACAAGAAGTTGATCCTGACACAGGGGAGCTCGAATTTCGGGACGTTCGCTCAACATTTGTCGTCAATGGGGCCGAACGGGAGATTGAAGGTCTCGAACTTTCCTGGGTTCAAGATTTTGATTTCATGCCCAGTCCACTGGATGGACTCAGTGTCATCGCCAGCTACACCTACACAACGGGTAAAGAAGTTGAGCCAATCTTTGCCGACCCTGAGGCCGTTCTTGCTGGAGACTTCACCCCAAGCGGCTTTCGTGAGGGCTCTCGATTACAGGGTCAGCCCGAAAACATTATCAACCTCCAATTGCTTTACGAAGTGGGGCCATTGAATCTTCGCGTGGCCTACTTGAACATCGATGAGATTAAACGGGAAACCTTCGACGTTGATTTTCCAACCTTGGAAGGGCCCCAGGAACTGCTCGATGCATCCCTGCAATACCGGATAAACAGCATGTTCCGACTCTTTGTCGATGTGAAGAACATCACGGAGGAAGACTCTCTGCGCTATCAGGGCAATCAACTCTTCCCTGAGTCATGGCGTGAAAGTGGCCGCCAATGGGTTTTCGGACTTCGCGGTAGCTTCTAAGCTCTCCAGCGAATCTCCTGGCGATTCTTGAATCCATTCGATCCGCCCTTTGGGGCGGACCGATGGATTCCCCTGCGAAACTTTTACGAGATAGCCTTAGATGACACGAAAGAAACACTTATTTGCGAGTGGCTTGCGTGGCGGATTCCTTGCACTGCTGATGATTCTCAATGCCCAAGCGGAGTGGCGGTCCTTTGAGCTGAGATACCACTCGGCCTCGGATGCCGCGAACGGAGAAACGGATTTCCGGGGAGAAACGGCATATTTCAATACAGATCAACGGATCGAATACCTGCAGAGATATGAACAGGTTGCCGGCCGTTTTTTTGAAAATTCCAACTGGGACCAAGTAGTAGTCAGCGACGAAGAGGCGAAAGTTCGTCTTGCAACAATCAAACCTCAACCACTGCCCAGCGTCCGGAAACGTTTGAATTTAGAGACATGGCGATGGATGGGTTTCAAAGCGGGCATTCTCGAGCAAGAGACAAGGGCCATTGCCCAATGGGAAACGCAGCCCAACACAACCGTCCAGGATGGCCATTTACTCGTGGGTGCGACCACAGTAAAACACGCTTTCGACGAACAGTCGTGGCGTTTCAAGATGCGGTGGACGGTATCGGTAAATGATTTCAATGACGCAGTATTTTCGATTGGTCGTGTCCTGAGGTCTGGCTTCTTAAGTGATGGGACTTTTTTTTATGAGGGGAGCCACGGCTCAATAATTTTCGGCCAATATCAGACGGGTGTGGACTACACATTTGAAGTCGATATCGATCTGGAGAATGGAGGGTTCAATCTGACGGTCAACGAATCCAAAGTCGCAGATTTTGTCCCCCTTGTTCGCCGCATTCCAGTCAGTGAGTTCGGTATCGAAAGCTCGAAAGGAGTGACACTCAAGAGCCTTTACGCAGAGGGGTATACTAAGGCCAAGTTCACGGAGGATACCAACTCAAGGGATGAACCGTATACCGTCGCTTTGCTGATTGATGAAGACTTTGATGTCCGACCGGATATTCACGGTTGGACGACTCCGGAATATGATGATTCGAGATGGCAAGCGTGCTGGCTCCCATATCCACATGGCGGAGAGCGTTACCAAGGGGAGTCCCTCTACCTGCGCAAGTGGGTGGCGGTCGATGATTTCTCGATTGCTGAACTGAATATTGAAACCCTGGATCCTGGCGGGGAGATCTGGATCAATGGCGAGGTGGTCCATGTCCAACATCATCGACTTCCAGTCCAAGTTGATGTGTCGAGGTATCTCAATAAGCACACTGAAAACTTGATCGCGATCCGGGTGTTCCCGAACAAGGTGATCACGACCAATCGACACACTTCGATGGATCGACACACCGGTTGGTTTTCGGGTCGAGCTTGGATTGATTTTCGATCTGAGAGTTATGTAAAGGACCTCTTCGTCTATGCGACAGATGTTGAGGCTGATGCGAAAGTCCAGGTGAACGCAGTTTTTCGCAACGACAGGATTTTCCATGTGGAGCGTGAAATGAAAACGGACAACGATTTTTTCGGGGCTGCGAGATTGACCGTTTATCCCTGGTTTCCGCAGGAATCGACTGAACCCGTTTTTGAACAAGCTTATCCTATCCGTTTACGTTTGAATCAGGACTTTAAGTTCTCACAGAAAATCTCTTTAAGGAATCCGCAATTATGGACAACCGAGACTCCAAATCTCTACAGATTTGTCCTCACGCTAGAGGATCGACAGGGAAATCCCGTTGACGACTTTGTCGTAACTTCAGGCCTGCGGGTGATTAGCCAGGATGGCGGGACTTTTCGCCTTAACGGAAAGCCCTACGTCATGAATGGCGCATTGCTCTTCGGCTACAAGTATCCCCTGGAGGACATTGCACGGACCCTTCGCTGTGGGCCAGATTACTGGCTAATCAAGCAGTTGATGATGGTGAAACGCCTTAACGGGAACACGATCCGTATGAGTATCCATCATGGCAATCGAGGAGGCGTCAATGATCCGCGATTTGCAGAGTTCGGAGATCAACTGGGCGTGATGTTTCAGTGGTCCACCGGCACCTGGGTCCGGTCCGGCAGTCCTTGGCAGTTGGATATCGGTCTTTTGCCTACCTATGTTGAGCAGGTCCGCAATCATCCCAGCATCGTAATGTGGCAACCGGGAAACCACCCAAAGTTCCTGGGATATGAGCAGGAGGGGGGAGAATGGATGGAGCAGATATATAATGCGATCTATCCCGTCGACCCGAGTCGGTTGATTTCCTGCACGGCGAGTAACTCACGCTTCGGCGCGGAAGGGGCACCCAACAGCACGGGGACCCTCCTGGAAAGTGGGAAAGTCGTAGATGATCCAGGAGTCTGGAACGCTCCGATGATTGCCCGGGGCGATATGGAACACATGACTGGCTACGCAACCGATTGGTCAACGATTCGTAAGTTTCCCTATCCCGATGACTTCGAGGATCAGCAGGGATGGAGGCGAAAGGGGTTTCGTACTGAGTATCTGAATTGTCCCAATAAAGCGTGGTTTGATTTTGAATCCGAAGAATCAGCGGGGCATCCCAATCAAGACCTGCGCAAGGGAAAACCCTACAGCGGTTATCGCTCTTACGAGGTCAGGTATGACGATGCCACCATCGGTCGGCGCCTCAGTTCGGATCAATGGAGGGAAAGTCAAGCATGGCAGGGCTTCAGTGCCTTCGAGGCTTACAAGAAAAAACGATGGTTAGACTATGACGGACAGATCTGGTGCACACTGCACGGAGGAGGGAACTCCGCAACCTATGAGAAGCCGCTGATCGACTATCTCGGTTATTCCAAAATCGTTTTTCACACGGTAAAAATGGCGTTTCAGGAAGTGCTCGTGGGCTCTCAAAATGTGGACATGGTTTATGGACCCGAGGACATGATCCCGTTGGTCGTTATGAACCAGGGGGATGAGAAGCAGGTCGACATCATCGTAGAGGCAAAGGAATTGAGCGGCCGGGTGCTGGCCGAAAAGCTGTATCCAAATGTAATCCTCCCCGCGGGGCGGAGCGCGGTAACCCTCGATCCCTTCGACCCGGAATTGAAAACCGAAGGTTTCGTGCTGTTGGAGTATCGAGCTGTTTACTCCGAATCATCAACTCGGATTTCCCATGAGTCACCCATTTAAAGACCTGGTATTGTTTGTCACAGTATTGACCGGAGGGTTGCTGGGACCTCCTCTTGTTTCCAGTGAAGACCCATTCGAGGCTGTGGATCGAATCATCCGCAGTATTCAAACGACATCTTTCCCAGAGCGCGCTGAGGTCGTCCCTCGAAAGGAAGGATCGAAGAATTGCCTGCCCGCGATCCAGGCAACCATTGACAGGGTACAGGCTGAAGGCGGGGGAACGGTTGTATTGGGGAAAGGACTTTGGCTTGCCGATGGACCCTTGCGCCTCAAGTCCAATGTCAGGCTCCATCTCGAGGATGAAGCCATTTTAAGGTTTCTTCCAAATCCGGAGAGCTACTTACCTCCTGTCCTGACGCGTTGGGAGGGAACGGAGGTCTACACATACTCCCCCTTCATTTTTGCAGACGGGCAGACCAATATCGCGATCACGGGTAAGGGCACAATAGATGGGCAAGGAGAAAAGTACTGGCTCCCGTGGCGAAAGACACAAAAGCCGATTCAAAAAATCTTGAGGGATATGGGAAGAGATGGAGTTCCCGTGGAAGAGCGCGTCTTTGTTGGGGAGCGGCGCTTGCGGCCATATTTTGTGCAGTTTAGAAATTGCAGCCGGGTGCTGGTGGATGGTCCAACCTTTATCGATTCGCCGTTTTGGATGATCCATCCCCTTTACTCCACGGATGTCATCATCAGAAACTCAAAGTTTATCAGCCGGCATATCAATAGCGATGGGGTGGACCCTGACAGTTCGCAGCGGGTGCTCATCGAGAATTGTGATTTTGATGTCGGTGATGATGGCGTTTCCATAAAAGCGGGCCGAGATCAAGACGGGTGGCGTGTAGGAAAGCCCAGCGAAGATATCGTCATTCGGAACTGTGTTTATAGTGGCGATACCGGAGGCGGTGTGGCGATTGGAAGTGAAATGTCGGGTGGAGTTCGAAATGTTTTTGTGGATGGCTTCACCTTACCCAAGGCGAGTCATACCCTGTTTTTTAAAGCAAATCTGGATCGAGGCGGCCTGATTGAAAATGTCCATATCCGCAATATTCGCGGTGGTGAGGTGAAGTCTGTCCTGGTATTCAGTAACGCTTTTCACTCTTATCGTGGGGGGAATTTCCCCCCCAAGTTTCGCAAGGTTACGGTTGAGGATGTGGTGGTGGATAAGGCCAGAATCGGGATTTCCATTCAAGGGCATGAAGACGCTCCAGTTGAGCAAATTGCGATCCGTAATTTTACGGTGAGGCATGTGGAACACCCGCTCAAGATGTCGGATGCTAAGGACGTGGAATTGGACCGAGTCATGATGAACGGTCAAGGCGTCACGGTCAAAGATGCCGCTCAGGTGGATTCAGAGCTTGTAGGTAACTGAGAAGCGGATCAGGGGTACGGTCGAAAAAGATTTGGATATGAGCACCCAGGTTCCACTTGTGAGAGCACCATGTTTTCCTGTCAGAACCCAACATATCCTGTTGTTGGTCTTCTGGTCTTTATTTTCTAAGCCAGCCATGAGTCATTCGGCGTCCCTGCTTTCTCCGCCTGATGGTGATGCGGTGGTGTCCTACTTTCATCAATTTGCAGATAGCCCGGACGGGCAGCGAGTGGTGTTTACCGTTTTTGATTCACCAGAAAGCATGCAGGTGGTGGTGATGGATCTTAGGAATGGAGCGATGACCAGGATAGCCAGTGTGGCGGGGCAAAACCGGCACACGGGAGCACACCCGCTCTGGATTAGCGACCACGCCCTGATCTACTGCAGTGGAGCCGATTACAAGATTTATTATCATGATTTGCGGACAGGAAAAATCGTGGCCTTCGACGGAGGGCACATCAGCGATTATTCCAGTGTGAACAGGAAGATCCTTTATAAAAATAACGATCCTTCGAAAGAGCCGGTCGGTATTTACGAAATCGATTTGAACACTGGCATTCGGAGGCGACTCATCTGCCTGAGTGAGGTCGCGAAACTGAAATCGGAGATCGGGACCGAAAACTCGGTGAGATATTGGCGGTTGGATCATCCCTATTGGAGCCCCGACGGAGACAAGATCCTTTTCCAGGTCAAAACATCGAGTGGGAAATCGAACGCCAGAGACGACTATATCTTTTTCGCGGATGCCCGGGCTGAGCAGATCCACTTTATCGGGAATAAGCCGATGCATGTCCAATGGTGGGATAATGAATCGGTGTTTGGACACGATTGGCAGGAAGCCAAGGACTATCACATGAGGCGGTGGAACCTGGATGGTGAGTTGATAGAGGAGTTGTCGGGCCCGGGGTGCCATGGCACGGTTTCCCCGGACCGACAGTGGATCGTAACGGAAAGCTGGTATCGCAGTGATCCTATTAACGTTTATCTTTATCGCAGAGGCGAAGTGGTCCCCAGGAAACAGATCTTCAGCCAACCCGCGGTCGTCCAAGGAAAGTCGTTTTGGGATATTCGTTCCCATGTTCATCCTACCTTTTCGCGAGATGGGAAACGGGTGTTTTTCAATGGACAGGGAGTGGACGGCCAATCGAAAGTGTGGGTATTCGAATTACTTGGATCGGGTCAATACTAGGTGAGGGATGCTCCTCGAAGCTTCATAACGGGATGCGAAGTGGGGCCAGAGTGGTGGTAAATCCTGCTATTCAAAGCACGCGCTTGACTTTGAATTTCACCACAGGGTGACCCATAACCTGAGACGCGCCTGGACCAACCTTACTTGCCGATGTGAAAATATTTCCACTGAGCTATTCGCTCCCTTCAAACTCATCTGTGGCCTTTTTACACCCCCCGCAGGCGTTTTTTCCTTCTCGACCCTCATTATGAAAGTTGCTTTCATTAAGGTATGAGTTTTTTGTCGTGGAATCCCGATATTTCCCATGAACCCGCTACAAAGATTCCGGTGACGGTTTTGAGCGGTTTTCTGGGGGCGGGGAAAACCACCGCGTTAAACAGGATACTTGCTGCTTTGGCCGCTCGGAAGTTTGCGGTCGTCGTCAATGACCTGGGGGAGATCAACATTGATGCATCGTTGATCAAGAGCGCGGTCAAGGAGGTGGATGGTGTGCTTGAGCTGCAAGGCGGTTGTATCTGTTGCAGCATCCAAACTGACTTGCTGGATGCGCTTCTCGAACTTTATGAGCGATTCCAGCCAGAGCATATTCTGATTGAAGCCACAGGTGTCGCCGAACCGAAAGCCATTCTCGAGACCCTTTACTCAGGAAACCTTTTCGGTCGGAAGGGAACGGATTTCCTCAAAGTTGCCAACATGGTGACGGTGGTTGATGGTGGAAACCTGGAACAGTATCTCGAATCACCTGAAAACACCGGGGCATCTCGACGCATGCATCTTCTTCAGAATGATCCGCGCCGCCCCCTTGAAGAACTGCTCATGGAGCAAATTGAATGTGCAGATATCTTGCTGATTAACAAGGTGGATGTGCTAGAGGAGGATGTCCGCCAACGCTTCCAAGCTTACCTCATGAGACTGAACCATTCTGCCGAGATCTGGGAATGCAGTTTCGGCCAGATCGATGTAGAGCGGTTGATGAAGGATCATCGTTTCAGCGAGGAGAAGACACTGACAGGCGCGGCTTGGCGTCATGCGATCCTTGACAATGAGGCTGGCAGGAAGAGCGCATGGAAGCTGGTCGAAGAGAAAGCAAGCAGGTCTTCGATCCACAATTCCCACTCCGATGGGCACGACCACCATCACCATGATCAGGGCCAAGACAGTTCTTGCCAGCACGACCATGATCACGAAGCGCATGAGGAGCACCATCATCATAAAGACTATGGGTTGGAAACTTTCGTGTTCAATGCGCGGAAACCGTTCGTGGAGTCCCGCCTTCTGAAGGTGCTGCGGAACGGATTGCCAGGGGTTATTCGCGCCAAGGGCTTTTACTGGACCGAGCGTCGCCCGGAGTATGTAGGGCTCTTATCCGTAGCCGGCAAGATGCTTCGCGCGGACTACCTTGCAGAATGGTGGCATACCATGATCGAGCGTGGAGAGGTGGATTTGAGTGAAGTTCCGGAGATTGTCCGCAAATCGTGGCTCCCGGTTTTTGGCGACCGAAGGCAAGAGTTGGTATTTATTGGGATCGATCTGGACCGGGAGCGAATCGAAGACGCATTGAAGGATTGTTTCGTAAATGATCAGGTCGCAACCCACCTACCATGAGTCACTTGCCGTTCGCGCCTCAAGCGATTCTTTCACTTCGACGTCCGCACTGGTGCTTGCCCATGAACCCCCTGCAGCCTGGGACTTCGATTGCTTCGGCAAATGCCGCACGTTTGATGAGGTCAAAACGTTTGTGACCTTGAAGGGCCTGGAAGTCGCCAACGCGTTCGGGCGCATCCAGCTCTTCCGCCCAGCGCGTCCAGTCGGGAGTTTCCGGTTGTTCGACTGAAGCCGGACTGCGCTTGGCTCCAAGGGCCTTTACAATTGGGTCGGATTCGGAGCGTCGCCGTAAACCGCCTTGGGATCGAAGGCCTTGGACTCCTCGATGAAACGCAGGCGCACTGGACTTAGCGCATTGCCGATGGGCACTTCCCGGTAGAAGCAGGAGCGGTAACCGACATGGCAGGAGGCCTCCTGTCCGCCATGCGTTGGCTGAGTCAATTCTACCTCGATAACGACGCAGTCTTGATCGTCATCAATGAGCATCCGCTTGACGTGTTGAAACATGCCAGAGCTTTCGCCCTTCTTCCAGAGCTTCTGCCGGGAGCGAGACCAGTAGTGCGCCAAGCCGGTCTCAATGGTCAGGGCAAGGGCCTCCGGGTTCATGAAGGCAAACATCAAGACCTCCCGGCTTTCGGCGTGAATGGTCACACAGGGAATGACGCCCTGCTGGTCAAATTTCGGGGCCAGTTGCTCGCCTTCCTCGACCTGTTCGACACTCTCTCGTTTGGCAAAAATCAATCCTGATGCGTCCATGCTTTTACCTTGAAAAAAGCAGGTTTGGAGGCAAGCATAATGAAAACGACTTTCATAACGAATGAAACGCGCAAAAGGATTCCTTCAGCGCATTATTCAGGCCATTAAGCGTGGCCCATTGCGTATGACCCGGAAACGCGAACGGCTTCTCGGGGCTTTGCTGGCGATGGATCGTCCGGTATCAGCGGCGGCCCTGCGAGACAAGGCAGGTCTCCCTGAGAGTGATTTGGTCACGGTATACCGCACGCTGGAAGCTTTTGAAGGGGTTGGAATCATTCAACGTATCCCGCTTGAAGAAAGTGGGTGTCTTTTTGAGCTGACCGAACCTGACGATCACCATCATCATTTCGTCTGCCGGGAGTGCCATCGAACGGAACGCCTCGATCTTTGTCTTGCTATAGAATTAGAAGAGCAGGCACGGAAACTCGGATTCACGCAGATCAACCACCTGATGGAGGTATATGGGCTGTGTGAAGATTGTCAGCCAGCAGCTGCATCTGGTGACTGAACTGTGGGTTGAGGGCTTCGCAGGCGGCAGACTCTACGCCCCACACGACCGCTATCCCGTGGCTGCCTAGAAGTTCGAGTGCTCGCCCGGCATGAGCCGGATTGGGATCCAGGCAACCGATCACCACGCGACCTATGCCACGGCTGTTAATGATGCGTTCACAGCAGGAACCCGTTCTGCCGGTTGTAGAACAGGGTTCCAAGGTCACGAACATCTCCGCCCCGGGTTTTGGTAAACGCCCCAGATTTTCGAGGGCTACTCGCTCGGCATGCGGTCCTCCGTCGTAAGAATGGAAGCCCTCGGCCACGACTTCGCCCGATTCCACGATGAGAGCCCCGACACGCGGATTGGGACTGACGGCATCTTCGGAGACCATGGATGCAAGTGCGATCGCTCGGCGCATGAAGCGACGATCCCTTTCTGAAACGGCTGTCGGGCACGAAGCTGCAGGAGGAACAGGATCGAAGCCATGCCCACCCCAGGGGTGACAGCGCAATAGGCGTTTGACCGACAAGCCCAGCCCTCGGATCACGCCGTGGTCACGAACGGCCTCGATTGCGTAAGCGGAACAGCTTGGTTGAAACCGGCACCCGGAGCCGGGTCCTCCCAGTAGATGCAACACTGGCGAAAGCAAAAGTTGGTACGCACGAATGAGACCGACAACGGCCTGCTGAGAGAGGGATGATTTCATTTGTTAACCTCAGTGGATTCCAAGTCGTAGCCATCTGCTTTGTCCCGCACTTCCCAGCCTTGTTCGCGCAAGGCCTCGCGTAGCGAATCGGCCTCTTGCCAGTTACAGGCACTGCGCGCCTCTTGACGTCGGTGCGCCAAGGCTTCCACTTCTGGCGGGATACTGGTTTCAGTTAAATCATTCTGGAGTTGTGGGGGAAGACCCAGCATTTGGAGAACACGTGCTAAATCCCTTTGGATCGGTTCCTGATCCCTGCGACCGATCGCTTTTCGGCTTTGCAGGGCACTGTTCAAGGCTCCCAGGGCTTTGGGTGTGTTCAGATCTTCGCAGAGCGCCTCAAGTACGGGTGTGAAAACGGAGGTTTCCATAGAGGCATAGCGCACATCTTCCAGCACCGGAGTATCGATCCCTTCCGTGAACCCGCAAATGCGCTTCAGGGTGCTTTCTGCGGCGGCGAGCGACTCCCAGGTGAAGTTGAGTGGCTGACGATAATGCCCCGAAAGCAGGAGGTAACGGAGTGCTTCAGGTGAAAAACCGCGTTTGACGACCTCATCGAGAATGAACAGGTTTCCCAGCGACTTACTCATCTTTTCGCCATTCACTCGAAGGTGGGCGACGTGAAACCAATGGCGCACGAATGGTTTGCCGGTGGCTGCTTCACTCTGAGCGATTTCATTTTCGTGATGCGGGAAGATCAGATCCACACCACCGGAATGCAGATCAAAGGACTCGCCGAGGTAGCGCATGCTCATCGCACTACACTCGATGTGCCAGCCGGGGCGTCCCTGGCCCCATGGGCTGTCCCAGCGGTTCGGGCCATCTTCCGGCTTCCATGCCTTCCAAAGGACAAAGTCCTGCCAGGATTCCTTTCCGTATTCGTCGCTCTCGTTTAAGCGTTCAGACGCATTCTGCCGAACCCCGGACAGGTTTAGGCGGGAAAGCTTTCCGTAGTCGGCAAACGAATCGATGCGAAAATAAACACTCCCAGAGTCGGCTGTGTAGGCATGGCCCTTGTCGATTAACTTTTGGATTAACAGGATTTGATCTTTGATATGTGCTACGGCAGATGGCGTGTGGGCGGGGGGTAGGATATTCATGGCCGCACAGTCTGCTTCAAATTTTGTGCGCCACTTTTGGGTGAACTCAGCGAGCGGCAGCCCAACCTTTTGCGAATCCCGGATCGTCTTGTCGTCTACATCCGTGACGTTGCGCACATGACAGGTCTCGACTCCAAGAAATTCGACAACTCTGCGGAAAGCATCCTGGAGCACGAAAGTGCGAAGATTACCGATATGGGCAGGGCCATAGACCGTTGGGCCGCAGCAGTAAAATCTCAGCGTGTTTTGATCCGATGGGCGAACTGGCTCAAGCTTCCGAGTCAGCGTGTTGTATAGAGAAAGTTGCATGGCTCAGCCAAAGGCCTCTTCGTGAAAGCATTTTTGCTTTCGGCAGAGCATGAAATTCCGTGTATGGCCCAATACGAGAAAGAGACCGCCCAGAGTGTTCAGCAGGGCATGCCCAGACAGCGATGCGGTCGATGTCTTTGCTGTCGTTTCTCCGTTGTCGCTGGACACAGCTTGAGCGGGGTGCAGGGCGCAGCATCCATCCCCTGCCACATGCGCCCTTGAATCAATGCCCGCATTCGGTGTCGAGGATGCATGTAAACTGGCTTCAACACTTTGCGAATGGTTCTGCGCGTGGACCATTCTTTCAGTGATGAGGGCCGTTACGAGAATACCAAGCCCCAGCGCGGCTGCGGCCATGACCCATCTATCTTTGTGCCGACGGCAGCCGCTCCAGATCGCTAGACTCGTGGTCGGGATAACGAGCAGAAGCATCCAGAGATGGAAATTCTCATCGACCCAGAAGGTGGTGGCAATGATCGGCAGTGCCACGAGCAAAACTGGTGTCACCAGACAGTGGATGCCGCAGATCACCGCCATTGAAATGGCGAGGTGGTCAAGTACTTTGCTGCTTACGGTATTCATGGCTTAATTCTTGGTTTAGGAGGTCAATCATTAGCAGGTCCCGCAGCAAGCGCCTCCAGATAGCGCATGCTGCATTCCAGATCTTTTGGGGATAAGCATGCCGCCGGTGATGATCCGTCTGACGAGCTTTCCCGCTTCCGGATGTAGCGGAATGGAGTCGGCCTGAATCGATTGGTAAATCTCGAATTGTTCCGGCGACTCATTCTCATGCTGAGAAACCGTTTCGTAATAAAAGACCAGCATGTTAATCAATCTCTGCAGTTACGGGCGAGGCGTCACTCAACCAGGCTGGGAATGGATCTTTGAATGCGCTCCAGGAGGACTCTCCTCCGTCCATTTCCGCATCGGTCAACAGGCAGGCATCGAAGCAATCACGCAGAAAAGCTTCGTCCATTTGCTCGACATATCCGATCAAAACGATCTCCTGGCGCCGGTCGCCGTAAGGTTCCTTCCAGTTGGAGAGAACGGTCGTGATCTCGTCTTCATCCTCCGGCCAATCTTCGCGAGGGACCGTAGCAAACCACTTTCCTGCCAGGCGCACGTCAGACTGCGCTCCAGCTCGCGACCAAAGGCCGACGTAGGGCATGCGGGTTGCGAGCCAGAAGAAGCCTTTAGAGCGAATCACCCCCGGCCAATCCTGTGCCATCCATTTGCGTATACGCTCCGGATGGAAGGGCCGCCGGGCACGGTAAACAAAATGCCTGATGGCGTATTCCTCAGTTTCGGGAACGGGCTCATTTTGAATCAGCTTCAGCCAGTCGGGCATCTGTTCCGCGGAATGGATGTCGAAGCGTTCGGTATTGAGGATGGCGTGAAGCTCAACTTTACCGAAGCTCGACTCAATGAGTTCAGCACGGCTGTTGATCGCTTTGATGCCCGAGATGATCCGGGCCCGTGCCGCCTCATCGACTGCATCCACCTTGTTCAGCAGGATGACATCGGCGAACTCGATCTGATCGACGAGCAGATCGACAATAGTGCGCTCGTCTTCAAGCCCGACCTCCTGACCACGATCCCGCAGCTTTTCCGGCGAGCCGAAGTCGCGCTCGAAATTGGCGGCATCTACGACGGTCACCATGGTGTCGAGCCGGGCGATGTCCTCCAACCGGAAGCCAGCCTCATTGCGAAAGAAAAAGGTTTCCGCTACCGGCATGGGTTCGGAGACACCCGTAGACTCGATCAACAAGTAGTCAAAACGTCCCTCGTAGGCCAGTCGCCGTACTTCTTCAAGCAGATCATCGCGCAAGGTGCAGCAGATACACCCATTGCTCATTTCGACGAGTTTCTCCTCCTTGCGGCTTAACTCCGCATCGCCTTCGGCCACAAGCCGGGCGTCGATATTGACTTCACTCATGTCGTTGACGATGACCGCCACCTTGAGCCCTTCTCGGTTGTTGAGAACATGATTGAGGACGGTCGTTTTACCGGCTCCCAGAAATCCCGATAGGACGGTTACGGGAAGTTTTCGTTTATTCACCACGAGATTCTGATTCAGAGGGTGATCACTTGATGGGGGTTAGCTGGCACCAAAGCCTCGTATAGCTGAGGAAAGTACCCGGTCGACACCCCTTCGACGGTCCCTCGCGGGGTAACTTGGCCTGTGTCGCATTGATCAAAAGCTCCTTCGGCCATTCCACGCCGCACCGCACATTGATCGCACATCATCAGGAGAATCCCGTGTTCTTTGGCAACTCTTGCGAGTCGTTCACCTACGGGGTCGCCCGACCGCAGACAGTAGATGTTGTCGTCGAAGAAGAACATGCCGACAACTGTGGCCCCATGATTGCCTTGCTCCAATTGGGGTAGAATCATCGTGGCAAGCTTGAATGTAGAAGCCATTTCCGTGGCGAAGATGTAAGCAACTTTCATATTCTGGACGTGGTTTTTCGAGTAATGGATTGGTCATTCAATTGGCAAAAGGGACGAGGAGAGCACCTATCCAAGCAATGCAGATAGAAAAGAATGCGGCACAACCGGCCTGCCGTCCTACCATCTTGAGCGCGAAACCCGGGCGCATTTCCCTGGCCACCGCAAGTAGAGTGACGAGGCAGGGCAGCAAGACCCCCGCGAGGTAGACTGCTGTAAGCACTTGAACGGGTGTATCCAGCGGCACTTTGAGGGCGCCCCAATCGCCGTCGAGTAAGCCGATAGCGAGGCCGTCCTTCCGCACCGAACCAAGCACGACCGCAAGGGCGGCTTCAGGCGGCAGGTTGAAGACAGCCATCACCGGCGCCAGCAGATTCGTCAACCCCTCCAGTGCGCCGGACCATTGCAGCAAACCGGCTATAACGCAGATGCCAACGAAGATGGGAAGGGCCATGACTGCAAAATCCCGAAGACTTTGCAGGGATTCCCGCAAAACTGCTTTCCAGTCGGGTGGACGAAGATTGCCCAGTGCTGGAAGCAGTATCTTGTTATGAGTCTGGCGGACCGTCGATGGTATCGTCAGGCGTAGATACACCAGTGTTGTGACCGCCAGCATCGCCAGATAGACGGGACCTAGCCAGACGAAACCCGCCGCCGCGAAAACCGCCAGAGTGGCAGGAAGCTGGTAAGAACAAGCGGAGCCGAAGGAAATGGCTGATACGCAGGCACTCCTTGAACAACTGGAACACGACCGGGTCGCGACGACCGCCGGCACGTTGCACCCGAAGCCCATCACCACCCGCACCAGATCGCGCCCGCCTAGACCGAATGGCATTAGCCAGGGATGCAGGCCGTAGGAAAGGCGGTCAATCAGCCCCGTACTCTTATAGATGGCAATCAATCCGGTGAAAATGAGGATCGTCGGCAAGGCGTAGAGCAGCAGAAAGGGAAACATGGCGACCACGCCGTAATCGCCTCCCAGCGATGATGCCAGAGGCGCGGGGAGCTGATTGAGCCAGCTCAGTAATGGCTCCAAAAGTGCGCCTAACGAATCATACAGGCGATCTGCGAAAGCATTTGCCTGAGTGACCGCGATCCATGCCGGGCCAAAGAGCAGAAGCAAACTCAGCGGAGCAAAGCCCAAGACCCGCTCCAGCACGAGGCCCCATGACTGTCTCCGGGCTTCGGAAAACGCGGGTAGTTCGTCCGGAATTGCGGGCATTAATGGCCTTGCCCGCATGACTGCCGTCCGCACACGTGTCAGATCCGTGACTTCTGGAGCGCGGCTGTCCAGGAGCTCAACCGGTACTCCGAGCTTTTCCCTCCAAGTGGCTATCCGACGCTGCTGAGACTCTGTATCCATCGACGCCAAGCGATCTCGAAAGCTAAGGGCGATGACCACCTTGCGAGAGTCGAGCATCGGTAGCAAATATGCCAATTCCTCATGTGCTCGGTAGGCCCTTAGCACGACCAAAACCGACTCGGCGGACTTCAAGGCCTCAAGCGCGTCCCGCACAGTGGCGGCGTCAGACCCCGTTACGATTCCAGGCGTGTCGATCCAATCCCAAGTCTCGTCCGGATAGCGCTCGCAGCGCAGCGTCGTCCCCGCCAATGCCGAGGATTCAGCAAACCGCCCCGTCAAGGCAGACAAGAGACTGCTCTTGCCCACGCTTTCCACCCCGAGAACCACGACCGACGGTCGTTGCTCCGCTTTCGAAGAAGAGCGGATTTCTCCGGCAATAGACTCCGCATTCATGCCTTTGCCTCCACCGGTTCCGGCTTTGATTCCACTGCACATTCGCAGTTCGTGCAGCACTCCAGATCATCGACCAGAAAGCCTCGGTTCCGATCGTTCTCTAAGTCAGGCTCCGGATAGTCCAGTCGCCGGGCCACCGAGCGTGCAATCACCCCAAAGCGGGCCCGAAACTTATAGATGAAGCAGAACTTTGAGCCCTGATGAATCAACGAAGGTCCCGTGTAGTAGAGTCCCGGATGAAGGGTAGATTCATCCTCATCCGTAAACTGCGGCGTTGAGCCTTCCCATGCGAAGAGATCTTTGATTGGAGTCAGCGCAGACTGAAACCCGGTAGCCGCAATCGGACGGTGCTTCGAGTCAAAGACCTCACCCTCTGCCGTTTTTACGATGTAGCGGCCAGAGAGGTGATCCACTGAAACCACCGTAGCATTCCCTCGAAGATTGAGCTGCCCCGAGTAGTTTTGCATGGTATGCAGTAGGCGCTCGCGCGTAAACGGGCTGAGAACCTCGCTGGGGTCCGCATGATCGGCAATCCATGGCTCACCGCTCGACAGCACCAAGGCCCGCTTCCCCAACTGGACCAAGTGACATGCCGCGTCGATCCCGCTCTCGTAGCCTCCAATGATCAAGGCGTCATCTCCCTGATAATCGTTCCAAGTCCGAAACACACTGGAATGGGCACAATGCTCCGCTCCCTGAAACGCGCCAGTTTTCGGATGCGAGAACTCCCCGCCGGCCCAGATAACAATCTCAGCACGATATCCCGCCTTGTCGGTTGTGACAGAGTAGCCCTTGGATTCGGGAGAAATCTGCAAGACCCTTTCGTTTTCGCGCAGGTTCAGCTTGAAATGAAAGGCGACGGCTTGCAGGTAGTCCGCATACTCCCGCCCACTCAAATGCTCCTTCTGACTGAACTCGGCCGGACTGGTGTCTGGAGTGATCGCGTTCAAGTCAGTCTGAAAGAAGGGATTCCCATGGAACGACGGCGTGATCATGCGCATCTGCTCAGGCCAGCGACGAAATGACGCCCCGACCGTCTCCGCCTCCAATACGAGCAGGTTCGCGACTCCTGCCCGCTGCAACGCAAGAGCGCAACCCATTCCAGCTGGTCCCGCTCCCACGATAATCACACTAAAGTCCATCCCGACAGCAATGAAAGTCACTTTCACTAAGTCAATCCAGAAAACGGACTGCTGAGGGTGGGTGTGCCTTTAGTCTGCCGATTGAGTGGCTGAACTACGTCCTTCCGATGGTGTGATCATCTTGTAGAAACCGGTGTGTTGTGGAAGATCAGGGTCAAGGGGCGCTTTTATTCCCCAAGGATCCCTGAAATGGATTCAATTTAGGGGAAAAGGCGTTGAATCAGGGTTTCCGGGTCGAGGTCTACGCCGATGTAATCGTCGAAAAAGAGCTGTAATTCATAAGGCCCGGGATTCGGCGTCAGGTTGAGGCTGAAGGGGTTGTTTTCCGCCGATACCTCGATGGTTTGGTTCTCCCCGGTTCCCGTCAAGAGGTAGGCGTAGGCGGAAATGATCTGAAAATCGCTGAGCACTTCAATGTCACTCCCATCAATCGAGACGATGCCGGAAAAGAGCGAGGTCAACCGGTTAAACTCGTCGTCGGGGCTGAGGCGGACGGATTGCGGAGCCTCCTTCGGGTAAACCGTAGCCATGAGGCGCGTTCCGGATGGGGCATTGAAATTAAATAGGTCCCGGTCGTTCAGGTCGTGGATCTCCCCGCGGACCCATGCGGGTAGCTGAATCTCGGTGGCGTCGAGGTCGTTCTGCGCAGTATCGGTGTAGACCTGCTCGTCGATGAGGCCGTCAAGATTATTGTCCTTCCCGTCATTGGCGAGCTCCGGTGCGTTGGGATACACCGAGGCGTCCGCGTCGAAGAAATCCCCCTGTAAGGGCGCTATGCCATCGCCATCCCCGTCGATCAGCATCGGGCTCGATGGATAACGGGTGAGGTACTGGCGTGTCTCCTGCAGAAGTGGATACTTCCAGTAGTCGATATAGGGCGCTACGTTGAGCCGGAGGGCGTCGCCGAGGGCGCGGACAAAGAGATCGTTGCGTTCGGCGGGCGAAGGATCGAAGAAGTCGTCATCCCAGAGCTTACGCTCGGTCAGGACGCGGTCCAATTGCCGAAACAGCGCCTGAAGTCCCTCGCGGCCATGCATTTGATAGATCGCGATGAGGAGCCCGCCCTGCACATTCATCCGCTCTTTGTTTTCAGGAATCGGGCGCGTTCCATAAGGAGCGTTGATCTGCTCGTCAGAGAAGTAGCTTTGCCAATTGAGTGTTGGATTGCTCAGGTAGCGCTCCATGATCACCCGGTAGTTGAAGTGGAGCGAGAAGAGCGGGCTTACGACGTTGTCGCGGGAGCGATTCTGCATCCAGGTAATTTTGCCCACGCGAAGGTCGGCGTTGACGATCGGCTCCATTCCCCCGGTAAAGGAATGAGCGGCGTCGGGTCCCTGCATCCAGAGATGAGACCGGAAGTCCCAGAGGTGGATAAACTCGTGCAGGAGCGACTCCCAGACGACACTGGCGATACGTCCGTCCGCTTCGGTTTCGCTTAAGTCGTTGAAGCCGAGGCCCATGCCCTCCCCCCCGATGCCGGCGCCGCTGAGGCTTTCGCAAAAGACAATCCGCAGGCCCTGGTGTTCGAGCGGGCAGTCCCAGCGGAACAGCTCGCCGAAAGCTTCGAAAGAGAAGTCCGCCAGAGTGAGGAATTCGATAATCTTCCCGCTCTCAACGGGGGGGCGTTGCGGCGACCGCTGCAACCAGAGCGATGCATATTTCCCGTAATACACATCATAGGTGCCGGTACAGGCAAACCAGTCGGTCTCGTCCAGGACGGCCTGCGGGCCGAACGCAGCGTTGCGGACGGCGTATGCCGTTTCGGCAAAGGGCCGGGCCACGTCGACATAATGGAGGTGATAGAATACCTGATTGGGGTCGCTTTTCAGCCGGGCCTCGAGCTCTATCCGGTAGCGCCCGGGAAGTTGGAAGGCATGCATGGCTGTCGGCGTCGTCTGGACGAGGCCTGGGGAGGTTTCATCGTCGAATGTCCATGCGAAATCAAAGCGGTCCTGGTTCTCACCCTCGATCGTGAAGGTGACAGGGACGCCCGTTACTGTGCTTTCCACTGCCATAACTCGCCAAAAGGGGGCGTCCCCCCGCGTCACGGAGATGGTAAATTGCCGTTCTGTGGTGACCCCTCCGGCCGTGGTTTGGGACAAGGTCACCCGGGTGTCTCCTACCGGGAAGCTGCCTTGAGCCAGTCGTCCCGAGGTGGAGCCTCCGTTCCACTGCCAAAGCCAGGCGGTAAGAGGTTCTTCCGCGTCGTCGGTGGTGTCCCCGATCAGGACCACCGCCTCGACGCCATCGTGATCGCGATCGGCGATAAGCAGGTCCGCGCCATTCTGCGCGGCGGGTTGCGCCGATTCTTCAATCACGACCCGTACCTTCACTGCCGGGTAAAGGTCGCCCGGCCACTCTTTGCCGGCCTCCCAGAGGATTCTCCGGTCAGAGCCCGGGGCGACGCCAGAGCCCACCGCGCCCGACACCTGGGTCAGTCGCGACCAGGGACCTCCGTCGCGTTGGGCGTCCAGCCAGATCGACTGGTTGAGCGCCACCGAGTCGGCGAGGTCAAAGGTGACCGTAACACGCGTATCTTCCCCGGCGCCTGCCTGGTTGACCCGAACATTGGACACAGCCGCCTGGCCGGAAAGCGTGAACGAGCCCATAAGGAGGGCCGTGATGAGGCACGCGCATCGCCAACGCCGCCGCCGGGTGCACGGTCCGCCGGCCGCATCGCAGATGAAGTTGCTGAGGCTATTAATCTGTCGTGGGGGTTGAGTTGAGGTGAATCCGGAAGAACCGGTGTTGCAGGGTGGAGGTATCGATGGTGAAGCGCCAATCGGAGCCGAATGGTGTCAATTCCCCACCTTGCACGAGGGTCCAGGTCGATAGGTCATTACTGGTATAAACTAAAAACCCCACGCCCTCGTGGATCGGGCCAAATTCAAGGGTAAGCGGCGTGCCGACCGGATCAATCAGCGGTTGAAGGCGGAATCGTGAGCGGGCATCCCGAGGATTGAGCTTCGCCAACAATTCGAACTGGTTATTTGCCCCATCATGATCGGGGTCGGCGTAGAGCCCGGTGAGGGTCGGGTCATCGAGTTCCATGGGGGAAAACCAAGCGGATATCCATGCCAGATAAGCAGGCGACCGGAGGTCCAGCTTGAAGGAGGCGGATTCAGCGGACGCGATCTGGCCCATCACCCCGATCGGAGCGACTCCAAGGCCGACTAGAATAAGGCCCAATAGAAATGACTTCATGTTACGGACGGATGGAATTTGATGTTTGGCGGACCCCGGTCAGCCGTCGGGGAAAAGACGATCTGTGACTCTGATAGTGGCTTATCCGCTTCTTGTGGTCGTTTCTCAAATGGGTTGATCTTTCGATGTTTCTTATGGTTACAACGGCCAATTATGCATAATTAATGGTGAAAAAATCATCAAGCCTCTTCACTACTGAGATTATGGTTCACGGTACTAACCCGAGGCTTGTCTTAACAGAGGTAAATCCTGCCCTCATTTTATACTCCCTTCAGCTACCGGGATGGGCACCCCAGTCTTCGGCCAGGGAATTTAGAGTTTCGCTCGATAATCCAATGGCTTCAGGGGAGCCATGATTCCAGTCATAAGATGGGCTTTGGGCCGGGTTCCTGGCCGGGGTGAGTTTTTGTCTGATCTCCCGGGGCCCGGAATTTGGAGATACCAAGTTAGCGTCACTCTTAAGGCCACGATAAGGAAAACCAACAAGCTCCTGAGCCAGCGTGGAGAAGTTTTACCGGACAAGTTTTTAAGTCGGCCTGGAGGTCCCGCCTCATGCTTGAATAGCATAAGGTGAGTTTGTCAGAGCGAGTTTCCCCTTCATTTTCGTAATGTGAGGTCCCTGGACGATGTGTAAGCTCAATGGGCATCGATCTAAAGAAATCTGAGAAACCCCTTGCAAGCCGGGGAAAGTGAGGCGTTGTTGCTCTATCGTGAATAATCCATCGCTTTGTTTACTCGCCTTCCAGCTCCTGGCCTGGGGTGGCCTCACTTCCTCCCATTCGCTTGCCCGGCCGAGTGGGTATGACCTTCAAGTCGGGATGTCGATTGATGTGAAGGTTACGATTTCGCAGGAGATCGACCAGCAAGTGATGGGCCAGGAAATAGTGACGAAACAGGAAATTGTGACTCTGGATCGCTATGCCGTAGAGGCGGTGACCCCGAACGGGTATCGTTTGAAGACAACAGGCCTGTCCCGTGTCCTCTCGCTGGAATCACCCCAAGTGTCCATGACCATGGACTCTTCCCAGGACGGCGATGAGCACTTGGCGTTTCGGGCTATTTCAGGGAAGAGTTTTTTTGTTGAAATCTCCAAGACCGGGCGCGTCCTGGACATTTCAGGGCTGGAGACGCTAAGGCAGGAAGTTGAATCGGAATTGTCGGGCACCAATCTTGAAGCTTCAGCCGGTGACCTTTTATCTGCTTTCGAACCCGGCCCCCTGGCCTCCGCTATCGAGGGTCAGCTCCGGATATACCCTGAACCGGGAGAGTCCTGGGCTTACAAAACCGAATTGTCCGTCAACAACCTTCCTGTTTCCCTGGAGACTTCCTTTCGTTGGGGAGAAGGGAATACGATTCTGGCTGAGGGCGTCCTCACCCTCACGGGAGATATTGAGACAAATGGTATGGTGGTTAACGCCAGGATGGCCGGAAATCAGGACTCAAGCTTCCAGGTAGAGGAAACGACGGGGCTTCCCACCGTTATCGATACGACGCAATCCATGGTGGGTGCGCTAACGGTTGGAGGGATGGAAATTCCCATGGCGATCAATACGGTGATCGAGACTGAGATGACCTTGACGGAATAGTAAACCCTCAGGGGCCTTTCCTTGTCCTTGGACAAGGGAGTGGGATAGGATAGACTTATGAAGCTTACCCCGGCTTTTCTTTTTTGCTGTTATGTCTTTGGGTCGCTGTTTACCCACGGGGCGCATCGGTTGCCCAATGTGGTTTTTATCCTGGCAGATGACCTGGGTTGGAGTGACACGACGCTCTACGGGACTAGCGAGTATTTTCAAACCCCCCATGTCCAACGACTGGCCGACCGTGGGATGACGCTATGGCAGGCCTATACCGCCAGTCCGGTCTGCACGCCCACCCGGGCCAGTATTCTCAGTGGGCAATACCCGGCGCGGCAGGGTTTGACCCAAGCCCGTGGCCATCAGGGTTGGGAGGCCTTGGAAGCGACGGTGGCGAAGTCCGCTCCCGCCCACCGGGGGGCTCTGGAAGTGATAACGGCCAACCGGTTGCCCCAAAGTGTGTTTACTTTAGCGGAGGCTCTCAAAGCGGCTGGTTATGCGACGGGCCATTTTGGAAAATGGCACCTGGGCGATGCCCCTTTTTCCCCGAGGGAACAGGGGTTCGATGTCGACGTTCCCAATACCGTTTCGGGGGGGCCCGGTCGCGGCTATCTTGCCCCTTGGACCTTTGAAAACCATGAAAACCTGCCCCATGCATTCGAGGGGCAACACATTGAAGATAAGATGGCAGCAGTTGCCTGTGCATGGATGGAAGCGCAGGCGGACCGCCCATTTTTTTTGAATTACTGGTCATTTTCCATCCACTCTCCGTGGAGTGCGAAAACAGAATATGTGGACGCATATGCAGAGCGAGTGGATCCTTACAGTCATCAGCGCAACCCGGTCTACGGCGGCATGGTGCAGAGTTTTGATGATGCGGTGGGAACGCTGCTGAATAAGGTGGATGCCCTGGGGCTTTCCGACAACACGATCTTTGTTCTGTTTTCCGATAACGGCGGAAACACCTTTGGGCCCAAGGTGACCGAGCCCGCCGGTTGGCACGAAATTCCGGGAACGACGAGTCATCCACTCCGGGGAGGAAAGGGAAGAATTTGGGAAGGTGGGATTCGGGTGCCCATGGTGGTAGTGTGGCCGGGAGTGACCGAGCCCGGGTCGACTAGCCAGGCGCTGTTTGGGAGTGTAGATTTTTTCCCTACATTATTAAGCATGCTGGGTCTAGCGTTGTATCCAGAACATCACATAGACGGGGTGGACCAAAGCCATATCTTTCGAGGTGGCGAGAGCGCGAGGGAGACCTTGTTTTACTATTATCCCCATTACTCAGACCGGGACTCTTCTCCTTCGGCAGCGATTCGCCGGGGAAATTGGAAGCTAATCAAATGGTTCTATTTGAATCCGGATCAATCCCACCGGATTGAACTGTATAATCTGGAACAGGATATCTTCGAACGGCAGGACATCGCCAGTCGCCACCCCGAAAAGACTCAAGCAATGCTGGCTGAATTGGAGGACTGGCTGAACGATACCGGGGTGGCCCAACCCCAGCCGAATCCTGATTATCTGGGCGGGGTGTTGGGGGAGTGAATCAGATGCGGGATACGTGATACGAGATGCGGGATACGTGATACGTGATGCGAGATGCGAGATGCGAGATGCGAGATGCGAGATGCGAGATGCGGGATGCGGGGTGTGGGGTGTGGCCCGATTTCATCCCGCGTCTGCGGGACTGCGAGAGGCTCTCCTGCTGATTCCACACATGCAGGGCTTAGGAGAATGCCCAAGTTTAAATTCCCAAAGGACAGACCTGATTGGCCTTGGGGCCTGGTCTTTTTCCCTCTGTTCCTCTCGTGGGGGGATGCAGACGGCGCTATCGTCCGTCTTCGGATTCTGCGTGGGTTTCGGTTGGCTGGTCTTGCGGAGTGTCAGGCGCGGGGATTTCCAGCTCCATTTTGGCGGCGCGTTCGCGCCAGCGACGCCGAGCCAGTTCACGCATGTCGTCAGCATGGTCTGACTCGTCGATGATCTCCATTCCCAGGAGGGTTTCTATAACATCTTCACTCGTCACAACCCCGGCGAGGCCCCCGTATTCATCAATAACGAGTGCGATCTGTTCGCGATGTGAAATGAAGTCGTTGAATACGCGTGCGAGACTGGTTTTTTCGACAACCAGGCGAATCGGGCGCATGATCTCGGATAAGGGCGTCTCCGGTTTCTGAAGCGCCACCTGCTCGAGGACCTTCTGCTTGAGTACGTAGCCGGTCACGTGATCGATGTCGTCTTGATAAACCGGGATGCGTGAGAACCGGGTCACCGGAACTTCTCGAAACGCCTCGCCGCAGGACATAGTTTGCGGAAGGAGTCCCACGACGGTCCTAGGTGTCATGGCATCTTCGACCCGAATGCTTTGCAGGCGGATCAGGTTTCGGATGATCATGGATTCGTTTTCGGCGATTACCCCCTCGCTGAGACCGAGTTGGGCGAGGGCGACGACCTCGTCTCGACTTACCCGTCCTTCCGCCCCGTCCTTTGGCTGGATCAATCGGGTCAACTTTTCAGAGATCCAGACGAGCGGATAGAGCCCGAGAATGATGAGCTGGCAGGTGTAGGCCGTGAACTCAGTTAATTGTTTCCAATAGACTGCGCCGAGCGTCTTGGGAATGATCTCCGAAAAGAAGAGGATGAGCAGAGTCAGGATGGCCGAGATGATGCCAAAGTAAGCCTGACCGAAGATGGCCGCCGCCTGCGCGCCGACACCTGCTGCACCTACCGTGTGGGCGATCGTATTCAACGAAAGGATGGCGGCGAGCGGGCGATCAATATCGGACTTGAGACGGGCGAGGAGTTTTCCGGACCGGCTCCCAGTCTCCTCGGTCTGTTTTACATAGGAGGGGGGCACCGAAAGCAGGCTGGCCTCGAGGATCGAACAGAGGAAGGACACTCCCAGTGCCAATATGAGATAGATGAACAGAAGGGTCATGGTTTTGAATCACCTTTGAAGGCGGACTTCGGATAACTAACACCGAGCTTGCCCTCGGGAGCAACCCAATCCGTTCGCCTTCTATCGCGCTGGATTCCTTGACGGGTCGAATACCCCGTTGGGTCCTTGTGTCAGGGGGCGTTACTCATAGGGATTTGGCCTTTGGCAGCGGGGTTGCCGAGGCTGGTGGTTGTCGGGAAAGCGGCAGGGGGGATTTATCTGACAGAAACCATGAAAGTCGTTTTTATTCAGGGATGAGGGAACTGAAGCTGAGGAGAGAGAAGGGGGGAGGAATACGGTCACACAGACTTCGTCTGGTCGAGGGGTCTATCTTTGCCTTAACCTTCTTCACCATGGAGCTTTTTTCCCCCCGAACCCCTATGAAATTCCTTGTTATCCTGATTTTACTCATGTCTTCCGTAAGCGCCTTTGCCTGGGAACCCGCTGAGCACACCATGCTCACCGAATGGGGGGAGGCCGTTACCCCAGACAATGTCTGGCAGGAGTATCCACGGCCGCAGATGGTCCGGGATGAGTGGACGAACCTGAATGGCTTGTGGAAGTTTAAAGTCACCTCAAATCGGGAACGGGATCCCGGCAGAATGGAGGAGGAAATTCTGGTACCCTTCGCCCTGGAGACTCCGCTTTCCGGGGTTGGACGGCGGTTGGAGTCGGATGAGGTGATCTGGTATGAGCGTGAGTTTTCTTTGGAAGCAGCGCCAGAAGGCCGCTTATTGCTCCACTTTGAAGGCGTTGATTATAAATGCATGGTCTGGGTAAATGGCCACCATGTGGGCGACCATGTCGGGGGAAACCTACCCTTCTTTTTCGACATTTCCGATGGGGTTCAATCGGGGAGCAATACGGTCCGGCTTCGAGTGGTGGATGGGACAGACGACCCCGATCTGTATCAATTACGGGGTAAACAGAAACGGGATAACAGAGGCATCTGGTATACCCCGTCATCGGGAATTTGGGCGACTGTGTGGTTGGAAGCGGTGCCTGCCACTTATCTGGAAGCCGTCAAGGTGACTGCGGAGATGGATGGCGGCTTAGCCGCTCGCGCCAGCATCGCGGGTTCGCCGATGGAGGCGCATCTTCGAGTAGCGGTAAAGCAGGGCGGCGAGGTGCTTCGGGAGCAGACCGGTTTCGGGAATTCGGTGTTCATGCACGTCAAAGACATCGAGCCGTGGTCGCCGGATTCACCGGTATTGTATGATCTCGAGATTCAATTGCTGGATTCCGAAGGAAAGGTGTTGGACGCGGTGGAATCCTATGTCGGTTTTCGAACCGTTGGACGGGTCCAGGACGCGAATGGCCATTGGCAGTTTGCCTTGAATGGGGAGCCTCAGTTTTATCTTGGCCCGCTCGATCAAGGCTGGTGGCCGGGAAGTTTTTTAAACCCGCCATCTGACGAAGCGATTGTCTGGGAGATGGAGTATTTAAAGGCGGCCGGATTCAACATGATCCGCAAGCACAAGAAAGTGGACCCCCGTCGTTATTATTATCACGCAGATCAGATCGGGCTGGTTATTTGGCAAGACCAGCCTTCCGGAGGTGCCGGCATGTCTGAATGGCCGGTTTGGAAGAAATTGCGCGCCGAGCGGGAGGACTACAAACCTCACAACCAGAACTGGTGGAGTTCACCAGAGCAGCCCCTCGACCATGACTGGCCGGATTGGGCGCATGAGCAATACATGGCGGAGTTCAAGGCCATGATCGATACTTTATACAACCATCCCTCCATCGTTGTCTGGACCCCGTTTAATGAACGGTGGGGTCAACACCGCAGCATGGAAATCGGGACCTGGGTGAAGACCTATGACCCGACCCGACACCTGAATATTGCCAGTGGCGGGAATTTCTTTCCGGTTGGGGATATTGCAGATGAGCATGACTACCCTGATCCGTTGTTCCCGCTCGAATTCCCGCTCTATGACGATTACATTAAAGTGATCGGGGAATTCGGGGGTCACGGTTGGGCCGTCAAAGGTCATCTGTGGGACCCTGATTTCCGCAATTGGGGATATGGTGGTATGCCGGAAACTCTGGAGGAATATGTAGACCGCTATCGGCGGACCGCCAATCTCCTGGGGGAATACAAGCGCAAAGGTGTCAGTGCCGGAGTCTATACGCAAACAACCGATGTGGAAGGGGAACTGAACGGCCTGGTTACCTACGACCGCAAGGTGATGAAGATGTCGCCCGAGCTGGTCCGACGGATCCATGAGGAGGCCGGGTTGCTGGATTGAGTGGAGGCGCTTTGGAATTGGAGATAGTGGCGCGCCGGGTCATCGCGCCCCGCTAAAGTGCTTCGCAGGGTAGGATGAAGATGAAGTTACTTGGGGGGGTTGACATGCGGCTGGCTTTGGTCAGGGTAGCCTCATGAAAGCTTGGACTCTTCTTTTTTCCGTTATCCTATTTGGATTTCAGTCCCTGGCTCAGGCCGACTCCCTTTATGATATCCCCCTCAAAACCATTGAGGAGGCCCCCACGACGCTGTCCGCTTATGAGGGTAAGGTCCTGCTCATCGTAAATGTGGCCTCTAAATGTGGGCTGACGCCGCAATACGAGTCCCTTGAGGCGCTCTACCAGGAGCATAGTAGTGATGGCTTAGTTGTGTTAGGCTTCCCTTGTAACCAGTTCGGTGGGCAGGAGCCGGGAACGAATGAGGAAATTATGGGGTTCTGCTCGGCCACCTATGGCGTTTCCTTTCCGATGTTTGATAAGATTGAGGTCAATGGCGCAAATCGCCATCCGCTCTACACCGAGCTAGCTGGCGAGGGATCCCCGTTTCCAGGCGATATTAAATGGAATTTTACTAAATTCCTCATCGGGAAGGACGGTGCCATCCTGAATCGCTTCACACCCAGGACCAAGCCGGATGCCCCTGAAGTTGTCGCAGCAATCGAGGCAGCGTTGAAGCAGTAGAAGGTAAGACTGCCCGGATGGGCCTGTCCTCCACTCTGGTTTCAGATAAGTTCGATTTGGACTTCGGTCCTTAGCGGGTTATTCGGGGAAGTAGGTCAACATGTCCTGCCACCAGGCAAGGACTTGGGTTTCCATGGCCTGGGTTCGGCTAGCATAACGGGAGGCGAGGTTTCTGGTTTCCCCGGGATCGTCAATCAGGTTATATAGCTGTTTGTCGGATCCATCCGGGTTGAGCAGGAGTTTCCAGGCACCATTTCGCATAGCGAGGGCAGGGCTGATGTGGGCGGGTTTTCCCGGCCGAATACTCCCCAAGGTGCCGTATTCCCAAAAGACCGGGTCTGGCCTGGGGGTGGGGTGACCCAGGAAAACCGAAGTGCGGTCGATACCGTCATAGGGTTTTCCGGAAGGTAGCGGAATTCCAGCCAGGGATGCCAAAGTGGGTTGAAGATCCATCGCAAGGACAATGCTTTCAGTGTCCTCCGAGTTCCCGGGGATTCTGGCTGGCCATCGGATAATGAAGGGCATACGGATTCCTCCTTCGTAGAGGCTCCATTTTCGACCGAAGAAAGGTCCGGTGAACCCGGGTGGCTCCACGCCCCGCTCGTAGTAATGCGGCCAGTCGGTGGGACCGTTATCACTGGTGAAGATGACGATGGTGTTCTCTGATAGACCACTCGTCTCTAAATATCCCATGAGGCGTCCGATTTCTCTGTCCATGTCTTCGAGAACGGCGAGAAACTTCTGCTCATCCGGGTCTTTGGTGAGGTGGGCAAATTGTTCAGCCCGACCTTCTTTAGGAAAAAACCCATCGTGGATATCGTTAGGAAAAACTTCGAGGTAGAAGGGGGTGCCTTGGTTGCGTTCCAAAAAGTGGATGGCCTTATCGACGTAGATCCGGGTGAGGTCATGTTTAGGAGCATGGGATATCTCTCCGCGACCGAGGGCCTCGCTGGCCTGGGCAGCCTTCTCGTTTTGAAAGAGAACCCGATCCCCCAGACCTTCAAAGGAAACATAGCTTTCATCAAACCCGTATTCGGTCGGCAAAGGGGCTTCTCCAATGTCGCGTCCGCCGCCCATATGCCATTTCCCGAAGTGAGCGGTAGCATAGCCTGCGTCTTGGAAGAGTTGTGCCGTGTGAAGCGCCGCGGGGTCGAGATAATTGGCCATGCGTTTCCGCTTTTGAGCCCCTCTCGTGCTGAGAAAGGAATGGATTCGCCAGCGGTGTTGGTATTGACCGGTGGCCAGGGCCACCCGAGAGGCTGAACAGATGGGGGAATTGACGTAAAAGTTCGTCAGCATCATCCCTTTCTTAGCAATGTCATCGATGTGAGGGGTTTCGATTAAGGGATTTCCAAAGCAGCTGGGATCAGCATAGCCCATGTCGTCGATGAAGAGGATGAGGACGTTGGGGGGATCCACCTCTCCTGCATGGCTGTAAATCGATCCAACTAGGAGGCAGAACAGCAGGGAGAGACGATTCATGATATGGTGAGGGACCATTGACGCGTCTATGGAGTCACCAAGCTCCGGAGAACGCAATTTGGATCAAACATGACGGTGAAGAAGATTGCTGCAGCCGATACGCCAAGGAAAAACGAAGATGCTGCCTATTGATATCAGGAGGGCGGAGATCAATTTGGAGGTACTCCACCCTCCGGGGCTCGAAAATCGATTGGAGTTTCGGTCGAGGCCCTCGAGGGGAGCCTTTCCGGGGTCGCCTTGTGCGTGAGCGCCCACTCCCACCATTTGCGTTTCATCACCTCCAGGATTTCGGGATACTGCTTTGCCAAATCGACGGTTTCCGTACGATCCTGAGCCATGTTAAACAGGAACCAGCGGCCCGTGGGTTGACGATGGATCGCTTTCCAATCCCCATGGCGGACCGCGGCTTCGAGGCGGTGCTCCCAGAATAGCCAGTTGTGCGGGACTCGGTCTCCCGACTCGAAAACCGGGCGGAGCGATTTCCCCGGAGAGGGATGAATGTAGTAACCATCGACCACCTCTGGATAGTCGGCCTCTGCCAGGTCGATGAGGGTGGGCAAGACGTCGATGATATGCCCTGGGGAATGGACGATCGAACCTGCCTGAACTTTCAGGCCGGCGGGCCAGTATACGATGAACGGTGTTGAGATTCCGCCTTCATGGCTTTGCGTTTTGTAGCGACGGAAAGGGGTGTTGGAGGCGTTGGCCCAACCCTGCCCATAGGAGATTCCACCGCTTTTGTCCGGGTCGTGGATGTCCGCCCGGGTTCCTCCTCCAAGATGAGAATTGCCTCGTGGAGTGGTGGTGTTCCAGGGTTCAGGGCATCCTCCATTATCGGAGAGGAACATGATGATAGTATTGTCGATTTGTTCCGTTTTTTCGAGGTATTCCACTACCCGGCCAATATTATAATCCATGCGATAAATCTGCGCAGCATAAACGGCCATGCGGTAATTGAGGTCCTCTTGTTGTTCAGGAGTTAGGGTATCCCAGGCAGGGACCTCAAAATCTCTCGGCGAGATTCCCTGTTCCTCTGAGACCAGACCCAGCCTGACTTGTTTGGCGAAGCGGCTCTCGCGGAGAGCGTCCCATCCCATTGCATACCGGCCTTCAAATTTGGCGATATCCTCCACTCGCGCATGAAGCGGCCAGTGGGGCGCCGTGTAGGCCAGGTATAGGAAAAAAGGGGCATCGTCTTCCTTCTCTGCAATGAACTGTATCGCATAGTCGGTAAATCGGTCCGTGATATAATA
Source organism: Opitutales bacterium (assembly GCA_028280845.1). Lineage (GTDB taxonomy): Bacteria > Verrucomicrobiota > Verrucomicrobiia > Opitutales > JABSRG01 > JANQKZ01. The sequence continues at coordinate 46,266 of JANQKZ010000014.1, forward strand.
ATCCGGGTCGTCGGGAACGGGGAGCAAATCGTTGCCGAGGTAGAGGCCTTTAGGCCGGAAATAACTGGAAGCTCCTCCCATGAGTCCGTAAAACCGGTCGAACCCGCGCTGGCGAGGCCACCATGCAGGATCCCCGGCACCGACGTGCCATTTGCCCGTCATGTAGGTGTAGTAGCCTGCGGGTTTCAAGGCTTCAGCCAGAGTCACGCAATGCTTATTGAGATGACCGACAAAACCCGTCGTCGAGGTGGGGTGCCGCTTAGTCATTTCGCCGATTCCAGCCTGGTGTTGATAAAGGCCGGTGAGGAGAGAGGCGCGGGTGGGGCAGCAGCGGGAAGTATTGTAAAACTGGGAGAAGCGGAGGCCTCCGGCGGCGAGTTTATCCAGGTGTGGTGTGGGGATCTCTCCTCCATAGCAGCCGACATCGGAGAACCCCATATCGTCTGCCATAATGAGTACAATGTTTGGTCTTTCCGCTGATAAAGAAAAAAGAAATAGAAAAGGAAGTGAGAGTGAGCAGTAGGGTCTCATTAGATTCATCATTGATTGTTCCAACCCCTTTCCCCCAAAAAGTCTATCCAGAGCTATGTTCCCGGCGGCAAACCGTTCGGTTTCTGTCAATTCACCGGGCCTAGAATAACCCCTTCATCTCTGGACCACTCAATATTGGCATTGAAGTTGGTTTCCAGCAACCTGACAAATCCTTCCACGTTGTCCGACCAGAACACCCCCGAAAGTGGCATTGATTGAAGCGATGGATTGAGGAGTTGAATTTGTATCCGGTTTCGCCGGTTGAATTCGCTCACTACCGCGATTAACGGCGTGTCGATAAATTCGATCAACTCAGGTTGCCAAATTAATTCCTCCTCGATTTGTGACTGTTCGAGTGAGATCACCTCAATCGTTTGGTTTTCAACACCCAGGGTTACAATGGCCCGTTCGGCCTGTCCGATAACGGGGGACCGCATAGACTCGGGAGCGAAGGAGCGGAGGGCACTCTCCCCCAAAACCTGAACCCGGCCTTCGGAAACAATCAGATCTATAAAGTCTTCGTTTTCTCTGACATTAAAAACGGTTCCAAGCGCCACCAGGCGGACGCTCGATACATGAACCACAAAGGGTCGATCTGGATTCTTGGCAACTTCGAAACTGGCTTCACCCTGGACCAGAGTGATGGATCGCTCGGATGCTGAATAATGCTCCTCAACAATGGCTCCATGATTGAGCTCAATCCGGGACCCGTCGGATAACCGCATTGTTTGGATTCGCTCAAATGGGACCAACTCCATGGCGGGAGGGGTGGGCTGTTCGGGTTGGTTAACACCAATTTGGACCCAGAAAGCCAGCAGGACCAACACCGTGGATGCGGCCAAGGAAAGAAAAACCTTTCGTTTTTTTAAAAGGCGATGAAACCAGAAGGATGAGGGCAGATCCTCATCGAGCAAGTTCGGGTTGATGGGTAAGCCGGGCGTGGTCTGCAATCCGGCCAGGCGATCCAGTTCCTCCCAGGCCCAACTATGCTTGGTCATGGCATTTCGATGGAGAACATCCGCACCCAACCAGTCCGTGAGTTCATCTTGTTCCTTAGGTGAGAGCCCCCGGTCCAATTTCAAAACCCAGGCACAGGCTTCCCTTTCAATTTCTTCAAGTTTAGCTTTATCAGGGGGGATAGGGTTCATTTGGAGAATCGGTTGGTATATTTTTTCTTATCGAAGTACTGGACACATTTACGGAATCCGATGCGTCCCTGTACTTCCACCGTGTGTTCAGCGATTCCAAGCATGCTGGCCACCTCTTTTTGGGATAACCCGTAAATCTTTCTTAAAACCATTATCTGTCGACATCGGGTAGGGAGGCAACGCAGGGCATCAATAAGCAGGCGAATCTCCTCCGAATGGACAGCACTTTCCAAGGGATTGGCGGTTGGATCGGTTATCTCCACCGATTCGTATTCTTTATCCCCCGGGGGGGCTTCAAACTGGTATCTCCTTATCAGGTTGAGGGCAATATTTCTGGCAGTAACAAATAAATAAGCCCGCGGATTTGCAATGGGTCCTGAGGCGTGTGCCTTGATAATTCGCTCATAAGCTTCCTGGATCACATCATCCACATTTGGGATAATGGAAAAACGGGCATGTAACCAATTCCTTAAATCGTCCTCATGGGGAAGGATTTGGTCTACAAACCAGATATTCTGAGGCAATTCTTCGTTGGTCATGCGGTAGAAGCGAATCCAGGACTCACAGTTAATTAACCCATGAGGCGATAGTATCCGTTAAGTTTGAGATGAAAATAGTATAACATAGCCGGGCAAAAAAGAGCGACCGCTACCCAACGGCCGCTCTTTTCTTATACGGTATAACCCGACCACAGTGTGGCTTACATCACTACAGGCTAGAAAGCGAATGTAGTGGTAAAGATGAACTGGCGGGGAGCGGGCAGGCCGATTGAAGCGGGAGATCCGTCAGTGAATTTTGAAATGGCAACTGGGTCGCTGGTATCAAACAGGTTGCGAACGTTGAGCTGAAACTTTGCTCGGACTCTATTTTCCAGGAGGTTCATCCTGTAGGATGCAACGAAGTCGACAAAAATATCGCTGTCTCCCTTAAGGCGGTCGTCCGGATTTAAGATGATCTCGCCGGGGTCTTCCGGGTTTTCCATTGTCCCGAAGCCCAGGACCGGGGCGCTGCGGTAGCGCAACCCACCACCCAGACTGAGTCCATCGAGCTTTCCATCGGTGAATTTGTAATTGCCGAAGACATTTACCCGCCAGTCCCGAATCTGCTGCTCACTCAGGCCATCTTGGGCTGCGATGAGCGCCATTTGAGGAATGATAACCGTTTCATATTGTTCCTGGAAACTCACATCCCCATCGGCCACGAGTTCACCGTCGTTCCAGGGCAGATTTTCCCATCCTGAGACTCCGAAGTTCGGATTCACTTCGGCAATACCGTTGCCATCGGCATCGATATATGGGCGAGTATCCGTGACGGATTGCCAGACGGAGACACGGGCATCCGTCCAATCCCGGAAGGAGAGCGCCACGTTCGAAACCGTGGATTTCTGGTTAGCCGCATTGAAGCGTACACTGAAATTGGAAACCGGGTTGATGACCATTTCGAGTTCATATCCCTCGGCCACCTTGTCTTGGGAGGTCCGGTAATCGTTGGCGCCCCTTCCGTTCGTGGGATCAAATCCGTTGGCAGCAATAGAGGGATCAAAGCCATTGGGAATTTGCAGGACTGTCCCAGGATTGCTGGGATCTTCCGCTTCGAAGAAGGCCGCATCCCGAGCACGATTTTCGAAGGGAACCAAATCCCCTCGAATGTTGTTCACGTCATTCGCGGGGCGGCTGGCAATTTGAGTGTTCTCATATTTATTAATCCGGAAATAGAGCTTATTATCGAGAAGGTTAAAGCGTACCCCGTAGTCTTTGCCATCCCCGGAGGATCCCGAAATCTGTTCATCCCAGGCGTTTAGGTTGCCTGGAGGAGGAATGAAGTTTTCGGACTGGTTGTAATGAAAACTGATCCAGGGCAAGGGGTGGATGACCAGACCGTAGTTATAGGAAGTGCCAGAAGCCGACTGAGTGAGCACACTCGCCTCCAGGTCTTTGCTTCCGTAAGGGAATAGGTTGTTGTCCTGGCGGCCAGGGCGGTCGGCTGGATCCTCTTCCCAAACTTCGGCTTTATCGTGGCGTACTCCGACGAAGGGAATAATCCGGTTTTTCCAGAAATATCCCTGATAGACTCCCATCCAACTGACAAGCGTGTTTTTATCCGAGCCACCCGCTCCCGTGGTCCCGAAGCCATCGTAAACTTGGTGCTGTCCGGTGGTAAAGACCTGCCCATTGACATCCGTAAAGGTGTATTGACCGGATTTATGGTCATGTTGTTGGACCCCGGCGTTGCCGATGACGGCCAGGGCGTTGTTACTGCCGGAGGGATAATTCGGGTTATCCGTGAACGGGTTATCAAAATAATAGCGGACCCATAGCTCGTTCGCCCGGTTGTTCAGGGCGTCATTGCTACTGCCGGTGAGATAAGTTGCACCGGCTGGCACAATGGCCCTTGAGCCACCGATATCCCATTGCTTGGTGGAATCATTGGTATAGATGCCGGCGAGGGAGTGACGACCCAACCAGCGGGTCCAGCCGGCATGCTCGGTGAAGTCCAGTTCGTAAGAGGCGCTGATACGAAGGTTGCGTTGCTCAATCTCATCTCGCCCTCCCTGAAGTCTGCCTTCGGTGAAGAATTTGCCTGCATTCGGGTTGGGTGTGATTCCGTCAGGCATATACATATTGGCGTCGCCCCGGATCCAGGTCCAATTGTTTCCACCGATTTGGGCGGTGCCTATTTCATCCAGTTTTTCCTGATTGAACGCGATCTCAACAAAGAGTTTATCGAAGAGGCGCTGCTCCACCACGGCTGTCAATGCCCGGTCCTCATTACGATTGTACCAACCAAACCCGCGAAGGCTGGATTGGAAGAGGAAGGCGAGGTCGTCTCCTCCGTAACCGGCACGGGTTTCCTCATCCAGTTGGGTGGGGGGCTCCGGAGGTGCGGTGTAGGCGGAGCGGCCGGACCATTGGGCGATGGGTACGCTTGCGGCTGCGCCTCCGACAACCATCGGGGTATTGTCATTCCATCCCACGGGATTATCCCGGTTCCGGAACGTATCTACACGGTCAGGATTTCCACCCATGAAAAGGTATCCATTTGGATCGCGTCGGAGGGCGTTACGAATTTCATTCCCGTTAATGACTCCGTTCCCATTGTCGTCAACGTTGGCCAGGGAATTGTCAAAGAGCGGCATGCCTGCTTCAACCCAAGGAGAAACGGCATCAAATGGGGTCCGGCCCATGGCACGTTGGGCGGAACGGTTTCTGTATTCATAGCTCAGGCGAATTTTTGTTCGCTCAAAGGGGTTATAAGCGATGGCCCCATAAATCCCGGTTTTGAAATCTTTGTTGGGATCAAGATGGGAGCGATCGTAGGCGCTGACCAATGCTACGCGAACCGCCAACTTATTTTCTACCAGGGCGTGATTGTAGTCTAGAATCCCACGAGTGCCGTCAAAGCTGTCGATGCGCAACCCAATCTCCCCGAAATTATCCCGCACGTTGGGACGTTTCAGGGTAGTATCGACGGTACCGGCGGGGCTTCCCAACCCGAAGAGAATAGAATTGGGACCACTGGAGATCGTGGTGCGTTGCTGGTTGTAAGAATCCAGGCTCATCCGGGTGGGGAAGAACTCCCTTGTCCGCGAAGCCGTGGAAAGCCCTCGAATCCGGGTGTTATTACGCACGTTCAAAGATCCAAATGCCCCGGTTTCCTGGGCGTATTCATAGGTGCTTTCTACATTCGTACTGTAGAGGAAGACTTCTTCCTCAGACATCGCACCGACATCGCTCAAGAACTCCAGGGTAAGCACTTCAACTTGTGAGGAGATATCGCTTAGACTGGCACGTGTCCGACCTCCAGCCAAAGTGGTGGTTGCCAGGTAGCCCGCATCCTCTGCCGAAACTTCAAAGGGGGATAGGGTCGCAATATCAGCTTCTTCCTCGGCCTCCTGAGCCTGGGCGTTGGGAGTCGCAGTTACAGCTAAGGTAGCCAGTCCTGCCAAAAGCTTGCCGAATAGGCGCTTTTCATTTTTCATTCTGTTTTCAGTGTGTTGGTTTGGTTTGTTGTGGTTTGGATTCCCCGGGTGGCCGCCCGGGTTGTCCAAGGTGACTTCAGCCGCGTTTTGTGGCTTGCGCACAACTGCAACTGCATTCGAATCGACATCTTGATTAAAGCCGAGCGGGGTGTTTTCTAGCATCAACTTGAGCGCCTCGCTCGGTGCCAATTCAGCCTGGATTTCGTTGGTAACAATCCCCCTGACGTGATCCGGGTTGAACACCACACTCATGCCCGACTGTTTGCCATAGGCCAGCAGGGTATCACGAGCATCTCCTTTGGGGATGGAGTAGTGGACAGGGGGGATGTCCGCGTCGGCGGCTGAAAGATTAAGGAGTAGGGTTGGAAAGAACAAAACAAAGCCCACAATCATTCGCAAAGCAATGATTGACGATCTGCACCCTCTGGTTGAGTTGCAGTAACTGGGGTAGATGTAGTGGGTATTCAGGTTATACAGTAGTAAAACGTGGGGCGGGAAAATCCGTTAAAACAATTCTCAAAAAAAGAGAGAAATATCACAGGCCGTTCCGGATCCTTTCGGGCTTGGTTGAGCGGTCCAAAAATCGCAGCAGATAGGACAGGGTGGAAGGCGCCACCGAGGGTGCGGCCATCCCGCGTGTTATTCCTGATGGCCTCTACTTCATTTCATCCAGATACTGTTGCAGCTTTCTATTGAGCTCCGCCGCTTTGCGAAGGTCGGGATCTTCAGGATATTCGAGGTCCTCAAAAGTGTGTAGTTTGCCATACAGTAGGTTTACCCATTCTTGGGGGTCTGCCTGCTCGTCATAAAGCTCCCACGATTTGGGGGCGTTGACGGAATATCGGATCAAGCGCCAACCGTCGGCCACAATCGTATGGTTATCTGGCTTGTAAGTGCTCACCGCGAAGGCATCCCAGTTATTTGATTTCGGATCCTCCAGGAGGGGCCGCATACTTTTTCGATTCCGAACCCACACCGGTGTAGGCAAGCCGGCTAAATCACAAACCGTGGCGTAGGCGTTTGAATAATCCACACTGGCGTGCGAGACGGAACCGGGCCGGGTTACGCCCGGCACCACCCAGATGTAAGGAGCCCGGGTGGACTCGTTCCAAAGGGTGCGTTTGGCGGCCTGTTGTTTTTCCCCAAGGTGGTAGCCATGGTCAGACCACAGAATGATGATGGTTTCCCGTTTTGAATTAGGCCCCTGGTCAAAGGCGTTGAGAATCCGGCCAATGTTAAAATCGGTATAACTGGCCGTTGCCAGGTAAGCCCGGACCATTTCTCGCATCGCTTTATCAGAGGCATCGAAGGTGTGGTTGTCGTTGCAACGGGTTAGGTGGCAAAACGCGTCCGGATCAAGATCATCCCGGTCGGTATCGAGGATTTCCGGAAGCAGGACCTGCTTCAAAGGGTGCAAATCATAAAAGCGTTGCGGAACGAACCAGGGAAGGTGGGGTTTGTAAAGACCGGCCAGCAGGAAGAAAGGCTTCTCGTGTTTGGCCACGAGATCTTCAGCCAGCAGGTCTTCCATGAGTCTGACGGTAGGTTCATCTTCCACCGCATCATACCCTGATGGAGATTCTGGGAGGATGCCCCAGCTCTGACCGGCGGTTTCTCCGGATTCGAGTAACAAATTGGCCTTGGGCCGGGGCCCCTTGGGCTGAAAAAGATCTTGGGAATCTGCCAGATCCTCGCCCCCGATGATTTTTCCTCCGCCGGCGACATAATACCCATTCTGGCGAAAGTAACGAAAAAGACTCTTCTCGCTCATGCCGGGTTTATTCTTGTCTCCATTGACATAGATTCCCGAAGCAAAGGGGGGCAAGCCGGACCAGAATGCGCGTCGGGCGGGATTGCATTGGGGCGCCATGGTGTGCGCGTTGGTAAATGTTACTCCCCGGTCAGCCAACCGGTCTATATTGGGGGTCTCCAACTGCGGATGTCCTCCAAGATGGCTGACCCAGTCATTGAGGTCATCGACGATGATAAAGAGGATGTTAGGCTTTTCGGCATGACTGAAAAATGGGGAAAGGGTGCAAAGAAAGATGAGGAGGGTTTTTTTCATAGTAAAAGTGGCGCGTCGATTCGTCACATTCTAACCTGGATTAGTAAAAGGTCAGGTTGTCCCCTGGGTTTGCTGAGGGTTAAGTTCGTCTGGGTTAGCGGGAATAATTCTTCCATTGATGTTCGTAGGCGGCCATTTCGGTTTCATGACCGAGATCTCCGCAATAGAGCATCCACTCTTTGAGTTGTTGATCGAGGTGCAGGATGACTTCCCGGTAGGCGGGGTCGTCAGCCAGGTTGTGCATCTCAAAGGGATCAACCGACCGGTCGTAGAGCTCGATTGGGGGGCGCGTGATATACCCTAAAAAGAGCTTGTCGGCCTCTTTGTTTTTCCAGCCTACTTCCCGCCAGCTATTAAAGAATCCATCCCCGTAGCGGGTAAGGTGATTCTCAAAGAGCATGTAGGGATGCAGGTTCCAGATATAGGTATAGCGCGCGTCCCGGACGCACCGGACGGCAAAGTGATCCCCTCCCCAAGGCTCACCCCGGGTGGTTTGCATAGAAAACAGGTAATCCCGGTGGTGATCGGTTTGCCCGGTAAGCACCTCGAGAAAGCTATCCCCATCCAAATGTTTTTGGACCTCACCGCCTGCGATATCAATCATCGTGGGAAGTACGTCCGTGTATTCGACAAAAGCATAGGCCTTGCTGTCCGCTTCTACTTTTCCTGGCCAGCGGACGATAAAGGCCGTATGCACTCCCGCTTCGTAACAGGTCCATTTTGCGTAGGGGAAGCTGGCTCCTTGCTCACTCGTATAAATGAATACCGTATGGTCGAGGATCCCCTTTTCCTCCAGGACCCTCAGGGTTTCTCCCACCTCCCAATCCGAATAGCTTACCTCCCCCAAATACCGGGAGTAGTAATCCCGGGTTTCGGGGGTATCGATCCAGTTGGGGGGAAGTTTCAGAGATTCGGGGGGGTAGGCGGTGGCATCCCCTTTATCCCATCGATAATGGGGTTCCGTTGTTCCAATGATCAGCACGAAGGGGGTCTCTCCCACCTCCATGATAAACTCCTCCATCCTTTCAAAATTGATGACTTTGTCGTCCGTAATATACTCAAAAGGAAAGGCTTCAGGGGGCTGGATGTGTCGCTTTCCCATGTAAGCCGTGCGGTACCCCTCCTTCCGCAAATAATGAGGCAAGGACTGAACCCCCGGACGGACAAAGCCTGTTTGCGGATAGGCACCATTCCTCACCGGGTAAAGTCCCGTCAGCAGGTTATGGCGGGTTGGCCCGCAAACCGCAACCGTCTGATAGGCCCGCATGAATTGCATTCCCTCATCGGCTATTCGGTCAATATTTGGCGTGGAGGCCTGCCCACCATAACACCCCAAATCCCAATAGGTCAGGTCGTCGGCGATAAAGAGAACGATATTTGGTTTTTCAGCCTGGCTGGAAAAAGGGGGTAGGGAGAAAAGGATAAGAAAGAGGAATTTCCTTAGTAACACAGGTTGAGTATGCATCGGTCATTGCCGGTGCGAAAGCTCGGCCTCACATTACGATAACGGGTGGGGGCAGGTTTTCTATTCTTGTTGAACTGGCGATAGGGGGCTGACCTGCGGGGATACTCCCAATCCCCCATCCAATGTCCCATATTTAAAGGTGAATTTGGTCACAGGATGTTACGAGTGGTTTGGGAGGTCATGCTATCCGCTTGCCTGAGAGGAGTTAAGGAATATGTTTAGCCATATGCGTCCATCCCCCATCTCTTTTCCCTGGTTCGTCCGTGGGGTTGCACTGATCCCTTCGGTTACCATGCTGTTTCTATTTTCCAACTGGGTCGAGGCCCAGACTGTGACAGGGGATGATGTGATTCGGCGGCACTTGGAATATCACGCGATCCGGTATGATCTGCTCTACTTCGAGATGACCCGGACGGTGGAGGGAGAAGACCGGCCCGCCAGTAAAATCCTGGGAGCCTATCACTCCTTTGAGGATGGATCCCTCGGATATATGATCCGTGTCCTTACCCCGGAGGAGGTGCGCGGAGCGGGTGTATTGATGAAGGACAACCTCACTGGGCCTCCGCAGCAGTATCTCTTTCTGCCTGAGTTCGAACGGACCCAGCGGATACGACGTGGGTCCGGGCCGATTTCCTTTTTGGGATCCGACTTCACCTACGATGACCTGTTGAGGGAATTACCCTCTCACCAGAACTATCGCCGCCTGGATGACACGGTTGTGGATGAGATGCCGTGTTACGTGGTGAAGGCAACGGATCGGTTGACTAAGACCTGGAAGGCTTACCACCACCGCCTGCTTTATATTGCCCACAAGGATGCTCGGCTGCTGAAAGTCGAATTTTTCGAAGATGAGAATACCATAGAGAAAACCATGCGGTTTTCGGACTTCAAGCCGGCGGCGGACCTGCCCACCTTCATCAACCCGGAAACGATCGTGATGGAGACGCATGCAACCCACTCCAAGACCACCCTGAAGGCCCTCGGGCTGGCGGCAGGGGTCGGGCTGAGTGAGGAATACTTCACTCCCAGGGCTCTCCAGACCTTTGATCCGGAGGGGATCGAAAAGCTACTAGAGAAGTTAAAGTAGGGCTAGCCCAAGCCTGTCTTGAATTACGATCCTACAAGTGGGGAGTGGTCTTATTCCGTAACTTACCCTACGGATAAGCTCTTCGTGATGCAATATATGTCCTCTATCCTCGTATCCGTAGCTTGTGTTTTCCTGACCACTAGCTCCCTGTTTTCAGAGGAGAATTCCGAGCGCCCAAACATCATGGTCTACATTGCAGATGATATGACCTGGCGGGATTGTGAGCCCTATGGCAATCCTGATATCATCACACCGAATATCCAGCGGTTGGCAGATGAAGGAGTCTGCTTCGACAACATGTTTACCGCCACGGCGATGTGTGCGCCGACCCGACAACAGCTTTATACGGGACTCTTTCCGGCTCGGAGTGGAGCCTACCCGAATCATTCCAAAGTTTACCCCGGGGTAAAGAGCCTGGGACACCACTTTGGGGGTGCCGGGTACCGTGTGGCATTAATTGGGAAGCGGCATTACGGACCTGAGGAGGCCTTCCCCTTTGAATACCTGGGAGGTCGTGCGCATGATAACGGTAAGGATGGGCCGGAGAAACGACTTGAAGCAATTCTTCCTATCATAAACGGGGATGATCCTTTCTTCCTCATTGTGGCCAATAACCAGCCGCATACCCCATGGAACCGCGGAGACCCCTCGCCGTATGATCCAGATGCCTTGACGATTCCGGATTATATGATCGACTGCGAGGCCACACGGAAGGGGCTGCCTCCCTATTACGGGGAAATTACCTATATGGATGCCAACCTGGGCCGGTGCCTGGATATGCTGGAGGCTGCCGGGAAGGCGGAAAACACGATCGTCATTTTTACAAGCGAGCAGGGGTATACCTGGCCTTTTGGGAAGTGGACCTGTTATGATTTGGGTTTGAAAACCGCCTTCATCGCAAGGTGGCCCGGCAAGATTGCACCAGGGACTCGAAGTGTGGCGATGACTCAATATGTGGATGTGGTTCCCACCCTTTTGGAGGCGGTTGGGATCGCCCCCCACCAGCTTGATGTTGGAATACCCGATACCTTTGGTTATCGTGGGTTTGACGGAGCCAGTTTTTTGGAGGTGCTGCTCGGGCAGGAAGATACCCATCGGGACCATGTGTTCGGCATCCACACGACCCGCGGTATTTATCACGGCTCCGAAAGCTATCCGATCCGGGCTATTCGGTCGGGACGGTACAAGTACATTCGCAATGCAAGCTTTGAATCGGCCTTTGCCAACCTGGTAACGATCAATCCAAAGTCCATGTATTATTCGTGGCTGGACGCTACCGTGGGAACGCCAAAGGAGGCGTGGGTGCGTTCCTACGAACGGCGTCCCTTTGAAGAGTTGTACGATCTGGAAGCTGACCCTTGGGAGCAGCGGAACCTGATAGATTCCAAAGCCCTCGCCTCGGTTCGGGATGATCTGCGCCGGCGCCTGAACCAATGGATGCTCCAGCAGGGTGATCTGGAAGTGGCTACGGAGATGCAGGCCGAGGAACGGATGGGGAGGAAGTAGGCTGGAGGCCAGTTTTTTTTAGTTTTCTGTTAGGTCTTTTTTTGGGGTTGACTAAAATCCTTTATATCGTTTTTTTACGATATATCGTATTTTAAAGATGGAAATAAAATCAAATTATGCAGTGAAGGAGGAGCGGTTGGCCGGGCAGTTGAAGGCGATGGCGCATCCGGCGCGATTGGCGATCATGCGAGAGTTGGCGTCAAATCCACAGGCGGGGTGTACGCAGCTGATGGAGCATCTACCACTGGGGCAGGCGACAGTGTCTCAGCATTTGAAGGCGCTGAAGGAGGCGGGGATCATACGCGGGGAGGTAGAGGGCCGCCGGGTATGTTACTGCCTGGATCCGAAGGCCCTGGAAACACTCCATAGCCTGTTCCACCAGTTCATTACGGAGAGCTGTTGCTGCGGACCTGACAGTGGGTGCGAGTGCAGTTGTTGTTAGTTTTCATCAGAGGAAAGGGAGTGCGCGGAGAATCCGGTCCCCGATCCTCGTCAACCAACGAAAGGAAACGACCATGAACGAACCAGAAGTCCTCAAAGCACAGGCCTGTTGTTGTGGGTGTGACTGTGACTGCGGTGACAACTGCAGCTGCAGCAACGGTTGTTGCTAACCTGAAACCCGCCGGTCCTGCAGGCGGCGGGTGGATTTTGAAAGAGGCTTGCAATTCCTTAGAAGAAGGGGAACGTGGAAGATTCTTTCATGTTCTTTCCATTATGCACCGATACCTGATTCCTCTTCTCTCATACTCCCTTTTAACACTTTTCACCTTTGGGCAGGAAAGCAGTAAGCAGGTCGTGACCAATGTCGATGATCTGCCCCGGTTCACCTATGAATTAGACCTCTTGCCCTCTGAATTGCTGACCGATGATGTAGCCTTTGAGGCGTGGGCCACTGAGGTGGAAGCGGACCTGGAAACCGTTCTCGCTCAATATGACATTCAGGATAAGCCGACCGTGCGTGGCTATCTGAACACCCTCCGGGATATTGCGCTCTGGAAAGGTGAATATGAGAAGGCCAAAGCGCTCACACTGGAAATTCGATCCCTGCAGGAAAAGCCAGCGGATAAACTGACTAGCGGGTTATCCGCGCTGACCCTTATCGAAACCATTGAAATGGAGGGCGAGCGGGCCGAAACCTTTAACAAGTCCTTCCGAGAGGCCTACGCTGCAAAAATCAATGAGCTCCCCTGGGATGTGGTTCAAGACAACATTGAACAGACCAAGGGCGGCTATGAGATGTACAGCGAAAACTTCTTTACCGGGATTGTGCAGACCAATTACGACCCGGGCGCGAAGGAGAGTAAGAGCATCAGCCAGGACCTGGCAGGCGGGATCATTAGCATACGTGTCTTGATCGACCGATTCCTCCCGGTAAAAGACGAAATCATTGCTGTCACCGGTGGTTACATTGCGGCCAATCGGGTGGAGAAGGCAGATATCTGGGAAGCGCGCGATGTGGATTTAACGGGTGAATCAGGATTACAAGATGTCATTGTCGGGGTTTGGGACAGCGGGGTGGATACGGCGATCTTCGAGAAGACCAAACAGCTCTGGACCAATACGGGAGAGATTCCGGGCGACGGAATAGACAATGACGAGAACGGGTTTGTCGACGACGTGCATGGCTTTGCCCATGACCTCGAGGGACGGCGCACCACGGGGGAGCTGTTCCCGCTGCCGGAGGAGATTGAGGCGAAACGGGATGACCTGGTTTACCTCTATAAAGGCCTGTCCGACCTGCAGGCGGCGGTCGATTCCGATGCGGCCAGCGCCCTGAAGCAGCGCATGAGTCAAATTCAGCCGGAGGAGGTCGAGTCCTTCCTCCTGGATCTTAACTATTACGGGAATTATTCCCATGGAACTCATGTGGCCGGGATTGTGGCGAATGGAAATCCGGCGGCAAAGGTGCTCGTAGCCCGGATTACTTTTGATCATAAGAACATCCCCGATCCTCCACGCCTGGAGGAGGCTGTGCGCTTCCGGCGTGCGGCCTTCGAGGCAGTCGAGTATTTTAAGCAATCCGGCACACGCGTGGTGAATATGAGTTGGGGCGGATCCAAGCAAGGTAATGAGATTGCCTATGAAATGAACGGCGAAGGGGATGATGCCGAAATGCGTTCTGAAATGGCCAAGATCCTTTTCGATATCGGGTATGATGCACTGGTAGAGGCCATGGCGAGCGCGCCGGAGATTCTGTTTGTAGCCGCAGCGGGCAACAGCGATAACACAGTGGAATTTGATAAGGTCATTCCTTCCAGCATCGAGCTGCCAAATGTGCTCGTGGTGGGCGCAGTCGACCAGGCCGGTGAAGAAACCGGCTTTACCAGCTTTGGTAAAACCGTACTGGTTCATGCCAACGGGTTCGAGGTCGACAGTTACCTGCCGGGAGGGAGCCGCCTGCCGCTTTCCGGAACATCGATGGCTTCGCCCAATGTGGCCAACCTGGCGGCTAAGCTCCTGGCGGTCGATCCGTCCTTAAGCCCGGAGGCCGTGATTTCCCTCATTCTGCTGGGCGCTGAACGGAGCGAAGATGGGCGGCGTAACCTGATTCATCCAGCCCGGAGCATGGCTCTGTTACAGGTCAAAAACGGACTGCTTTAAGGATTATCTAATTTTTCAGGTAGATATGGGCGTAGTCGTGGATGGCCGTCTGAAGGGCGTCGGCGTATTTGGTGTCGACATTCTGTTTGGCCCGCATAGCTGCAATCATGATAGCATGTACGGCTTTGAGCTGCTCCACATAATTGTCCATGGAGGGCTTGATGCGTTGAGCCAGAAAGTACTCTCCACAAAGGTCCTGAATTTTCTGAGCATGCGATTCTTTGTTATTCACCCAGCGGACAAATTGCTGATGAGACTTGATGTCGCCCGGTTCTAATTTGGCCATTTCCACCATGGCTTTCCGAATCGTCTCGGTATGCTCATGCATGATGGTGAAGGTCGTTTCATCATCAAAAATTCCGCATGGCACCTGGCAGTGCGCCCCCAGGTGGGCGGAGGTGAGGAAAAAGGAAGCTACAAGGAGAAGCAGAGTCAGAGGACGGTTTTTCATAATGATTATGGCGTTATGGTTGTGTGATTTTTAGCATACGCGGAGCTTTCAGCTTGTCCAATGCGATTCGTAAAAAGGCGCCTGGGACGGAGGTCGGAAGTCGGAAGTCGGAGGTCGGAGATCGGAAGTCGGAGGACGGAGATCGGAAGTCGGAAGTCGGAGGTCGGAAGTCGGAGGTCGGAGATCGGAAACCGGTGGCTGGGTCTAATTTAGAGTAAGAAGTAGAGATCAATTTAGACCCTGCCCAGGGTTTGGCCATCTTGCCATTCGCAGGGGACTAGGGTGATGAGGGGGGCTTTGGGGACGCCAAAGCTGTTGCGGTTCATGAGGTCTATGACCCGGATGGCGGCCTGCTCGCCCATATGCCTCCATTGAGGGCGGACTCCGGAGTATTGGGGGGCTCCGGTGCTCATATCGGTGTAGATGAAACTGATATCCCTTGGAACCTGGTAACCCATTTTCTTCAGGTAATCGTAAAGTCGTCGCACGGGAGAGATGACCACCTCCGGTTGATGTCGATCGAGCCATTCGGGCAACATCCGCTCAAACCCATCTTTTCGCTCTAACATGTTGAGAACCGGAATCTGGTCCTTTTCCGGAATGGTTTCCCGAGCCATGAGGTAGCCAGCCATGCGGCGGTAATTGGTCAGGGATTCCGGAATCGTATGGGTAGCGTAGCCAATCCGTTTAAAGCCGTGCTCGAGCGCCTTTTCAACAGCCATGCTCGACCCGGTGTAATGATCGGAATCAATCCGATGGACGATGGGGGAGAGGAGCGAGAATTCAATCCCCACACAGGCAAATTTGCTGAGATCAAATACGATGGATAACTTGCGCTCAAAAAAGTGCTCGAAGACCACGCCTCGAATACCACGGGATTCTAAAATCTGAAATATTCGCTCCGGAGTCATTCCTGTTTCACTCAGATGATGGTCTTCTACCTCGTAACCGAGCTGTTGAGCCTGCTCGCGTAACCCCTCGCGAAAGTTGAGCAAATTGATATGGACCGGGCGACCGTGGGGGACCCAGTGAATCAGAGCCAGGGTTTGCTGGGCGTGGCTCGGCGTGCCTTGACGGACCTGGGCCATCAGAGCGGATATCAAGGGATTGGGCTGGTAGTTGAGCGTTTTGGCCGCCCGGAGAATACGGTCACGTGTCTTGGGGCTGTGGCCCGGCGTATTGCGCAAGACCCGGCTAACCGTCATTTTCGACACCCCTGCCGCGTCGGCAATGGTTTGCAAGGTCACCGGTTCGCGTGTTTCCATCAGGGGAGTTTGTTACGTGTAACAATTCTCCGCAAGGGGATTTTTGGCGGATAGAGGGAGGGTGGAAGTCGGAGGGCGGAGGGCGGAAGTCGGATGTCGGATGTCGGAGATCGGAAGTCGGAAATCGGAGGTCGGAAGTCGGAGGTCGGAGGTCGGAAGTCGGGGGGTATTTTCTGAAAACTGGGTTCTGGGGCTCCTACTTCGTTCCGCTAAG
Organism: Opitutales bacterium; assembly: GCA_028280845.1. Taxonomy (GTDB): domain Bacteria; phylum Verrucomicrobiota; class Verrucomicrobiia; order Opitutales; family JABSRG01; genus JANQKZ01. Next base: position 62,578 of record JANQKZ010000014.1, read on the forward strand.
ACGTAACTTCGAGGGGCGCGGCGCGGCTCTTCTGGAAGCGTAAGAGCAAGGCGAGGGAGAGGGAAAGGTTGATTGATGGGGGAGCTTGGTGCATCATCTTGTTTATGTTTGGTTTGAGGATCCTTGCTTTCTTTTTGGTGTTTGCATCTTCGCTGTTTGCTGAGGAGCGGCCGAATATATTGTTTTGTATCGCCGACGATTGGGGATGGCCGCACGCCGGAGCATATGGAGATGAAGGGGTGTTGACTCCGGCTTTTGACCGAGTGGCGGAGCAGGGGGTTCTGATGCGGTATGCTTTTGTCTCCTCGCCGAGTTGCACGCCGTCGCGCAACGCGATCCTCACTGGGCGATACCATTGGGAATTAGGTCCGGGGGCCCAGCTGTGGTCGACTTTACCAGAGGAGTTGGAGACCTTCCCCCACTTGCTGGAAGATGCCGGGTACCGCATTGGACATTATCGGAAATCCTGGGGGCCTGGAAAGTTGGATGGAAAGTGGGAGAAGCGGCACCCTGCAGGACCTAAATATCAATCCTTTGAGCAGTTCCTCGCGGAGGGGCCCGAGAATCAGCCCTTTGCTTTCTGGTTGGGAGCGAGGGACCCTCACCGGGGGTATCGTGAAGGTTCCGGGGTCGAGAATGGGATCGATCTGGAGAAGGTACACCTCTTTGAGCACTTTCCAGATCATGAAGTGGTCCGATCGGATGTGGCGGACTATTATCACGAGGTGCAGCGATTTGATCGACTGGTCGGGCATGCGCTTGACCTCTTGGACGAACGCGGGGTCTTGGATAACACCCTCGTGGTCGTGACCGGCGATCATGGAATGCCATTTCCGCGGGCGAAATCCAACTGCTATGATTCGGGGGTGCGTGTTCCCTTGGCCATCCTTTGGAAGGCCGGAGCTATCCACCGGCTAGAGCCCTATGAATCGTTTGTTTCTCTGGTCGATCTGGCTCCCACGTTTCTAGAAGCGGCGGGGCTTGAACCGCTCGAGGTGATGAATGGGCGTTCTCTGCTGCCTGTGCTGCGGGGTGAGAAGGATGATTTTAATCGCAGCTACGTCATCTTCGGGAAGGAGCGGCATGTGCCGGGGCAGGAAGCTCCGGATATGGGGGGGTATCCGACCCGGGGAATCCGAACGGAGCGCTTTCTCTACCTGCGGAACTATCAACCTGATCGGTGGCCGAATGGAGGTCCCAATTGGAAACGGTCGGCCATCCCGGGAGTGTGGTATGGAGATACGGACAACGGGCCTACGAAAACCTATATAATCGAGCATAAGGACAGCGACGAGGCGCACGCGCGGTATTGGCAATGGAATTTCGGGAAGCGACCGGCGGAAGAGCTCTATGATTGTGAACTCGACCCGGGACAGCTGACCAACGTGATTGATGATCCTGCCTACAAAAATGCGCTGCTCTACCTGAAGGGTCTGATGCAAGAACGCCAGCTCGCGAGCGGAGACCCACGGGCCGAGGGTGGTCCACCTTTACCTGACTGGGATAATATGATTTATCTCGGGCGGGGACCCCGGCATCCGGATGCGAACTAGAATTCGTGTCTATGGAAGGTGGATGGTATCTCCCTTCGCGAAAGCATTGGGATCCATGCCGCCGCCATAATAGGTGAATCGTTCGGTATCCAGATCACTGAGGGTGGATTCAGGAGGGCTCGTGATCCGATCTGATCTACGGGGGAAGCGGGGATCTGCTCAATCCCGTCGACCCGGGCGACCGGCTTTTTCCTACGAGAAGTCGTCGACTTCGCGGTAGGCCTCGATGAGGCGTATTTCGCCGGCTTTCCCTTTTTCCATGATGCCATGCTCCATGCCGACGATGCCGGTGAAGCCTTTTTCGTGCATGACCTTGAAGATGTTTTTGTAGTTGATCTCCCCTGTGGTGGGCTCTTTACGGCCTGGATTGTCGCCGACCTGGAAGTAGGGGGTTTCGTCCCAGCAATCGAGCATGTTGGGGATGAGGTTTCCGACGGAGATCTGTTGGTGATAGAGATCGTTTAAGATCTTGCAGGAGGGGCTGTTGACCATTTTGCAGACGACGTAGGCATCCTGGACCCGCTCGAGGAAGAGGTTGGGGTGGTTGTAGAAGTTGAGGGGTTCGAGGACCATAACGAGGCCATGGGGTTCGAACATCCCGGCCATGTATTTCAGGTGATCGACAACGTTGAGCAATTGGTATTCCCGGTCGAGGGAGGCGTCGATGGCGCCGGGGACGACAGTCATCCACTTGGCGTTGCAGCGTTTGGCGGTTTCGATGGCCCGTTCGCAGTGGGCTTTCAGCATGGCGCGGACACCCTCCTGGTCCCGTTCGTTTCTCCGGGGGGCAGGGGAAACAGTCCGGGTGGAGACCACGCCGTTTTCTTCGACCAGCTGAATATCGAGGACATTGCCGGACAGTGCTCTGCTGCCGAAGGCACCGATACCGAAGGCGACGAAGACGCCCATTTCCATGCCGAGCTGATCCAACTTTTTGGAGATGCGTTTCTGTTCGTCGAGTGGACGAAGCATCATACGATTATCCTCGAGTGCACGGAAGCCGTTATCGTAGAAGAACTGGAGTTCATCCTCGAAGTTGCCTCTTCCAACATGTTCCTTCCCCATTCCGAAATGGGGGGCATACTTGAGTTTAAACGGAGATTTAGACATGGGGCTATTAGCGGTTTCGTGTTGAGCGGCTTGGGCAGTTCCGGCAGCAACGGTGCCGAGTGCTCCTGCAGCCAGGGTAGCTTTATTGAATTCGCGACGATTCATAGGCAGTTAGTGTGAAAGGCTTTTCGATAGCTGAAAAGGAAATTGAGGCTCGCCAATTTGATGTTAAGGTCAGACGTTGAGGGTTGCTAACAAACTAAGCCCTAGACCACGTGTTCCACCCATTAACAGTTCAGCGCAGCTGTCAATCCTCCCATTCCCGGTTAAGGGGGGCCTTGGCTATGCTGTTGGCGTTGAGTTTGGTGTTGGTTTCTTTCGCGGCGTATAGCCCAGGCCTTCACGGTTGGCTGCACGGAGACCCGTCGGAGGCTGTGGCCTGCCAGGGCTATCACCATCATCATCACGCTTGTACTCACGGGGAGTCGGGGGAAGGGCCTGTTGGAGAAGAGGAGCCCCATATCTGCGGGGTGGTGCAATTGATGAATGGTGGGATGTTGTTATTTATCTTCGTTTTTTTCATTTCTATCGGACTGCTCTTCATTTTGCAGGAGCTGATCGTTAGTGCGAGTAGTGGGGCTGTTGTTCGGATAAGGGGGGCACGGGCTCCACCTGGTTTGGGTTAAGTGAACCGAATTGAAATGCAGTCGTTCCTCCACTCGGAAAGGCCGCACCACTCTTGCATCATGCCCAGGTGTCCTGGGCGTGCCTTAACCTTAACCACTCATGAATTTATACAAACTCGCCTTTGGGCTTATATTTTTTATCTTACCCCTGGCTCTCTTTAGCCAGGACCCCTATACGCCGGTGGAGGACCTGGACCCCATGGTCGTCACCGGCAACGTTGCTCCGACGAAAAGTAGTGAAGTCATCTCCCCGGTTACCATTCTGACCGGCGATGACTTGGTTCGTATTCGGTCTAACTCGCTGGGAGAAACCTTGAATGGATCGCTTGGCATTCATGGAACCGCCTTTGGGGCCGGGGCCAGCCGCCCGGTGATCCGCGGCTTTGAAGGTCCCCGGGTTCGCATCCTGGAAAGTGGTGTAGAAAGTATGGATGTTTCGGATACCAGTCCGGATCACGCCGTTAGCCTCGAACCCTTTTTTACCGAATCTATTGAAGTGGTCCGTGGGCCCTCCACGCTTCTTTATGGGAGTTCTGCCGTGGGAGGGGTCGTCAACCTGATCGATAACCGGATCCCGCGGGATAACTCCATTGCACCGGTCAGCGGTGGAGTCGAAGGACGCTATCATACGGTTTCCGAAGGGTATGACATGATGGGCCGATTCAATTATACCGAGCCCAACTGGGCGATTGGAATTACCGGCTTAACCCGGGACCACAAGGATTATGACATCCCCGGTTTTGCGGAATCCGTTTACCAGATGGAGGCTGAAGAGGCGGAGCACGATGAAGATGAAGACCATGATGAAGGGGAAGAGCATGAACATGAAGCGGAGGAAGAGGTGTTCGGAACTCTCGAAAATAGCTTCGTTAAGACCGAAACCAGCTCGGTGGCCTTCTCCTGGTTTCCCTCCGAAGGCCAGCAAGTCAGCCTGGGCTATTTCATGATGGACTCTCAATACGGCGTGCCTGGTCACGCGCATCACCACCATGAAGATGAGCATGGTGACGAAGATCATGATGAGGGTGAGCACGATGAGGATGAAGACCATCACGATGAGGACGAGCATGGTGACGAGGAGGAAGAAATGGTGACCATCGACCTCGAGCAGCGGAAATGGGATGTCGAGGGCGCCTTCACATTTTCCGAAGGTTTTCTGGAAACGGTAAATTTCCGTTTTGCCCATTCCGACTACATCCACACCGAGTTCGAGGGAGATGAAGAGGGGACGGTGTTCGAACGCACGGGCTGGGAAGCCCGCCTGGAGGCCGGCCACCGCTTTTCGGAAACTGTGCGCGGGGTAGCCGGTATCCAATATATCGACTCGGACTTCAGCGCGGAAGGATTTGAGGCCTTCGTCCCGCCATCTGAGACAAGGGACTTCGGTATTTTTGTCTTGGAGGAATGGACCCTGGGCGACTTTCGTCCTCAAGCCGGTATCCGTTGGGAGCAGCGGGATATCACTGCCAATACGGGCCAGGAATATGATGGCTCGGCCCTGAGCTATTCCCTGGGAACCTTTATTCCCCTGGGGAGTTATTGGAACGCTGGGGTGACCTTTGCGCGGTCGGAGCGCCATCCTACGGCGACTGAGCTCTTTGCGGATGGCCCTCATGCGGCGACCCGGCAATATGAGATTGGTGATCCCAACCTCGGGAAGGAAAAATCCAACGGGGTCGACGCCGTTCTCCGTCACTTGGGAGAGGTGTTTTCGGGACAGGTATCTGTCTTTTACAACCAGTTTGAAGACTACATCAATCTGGCACCTACCGGAGGTGAAGAAGACGAGCTGCCGGTATTTCAATTCGAAGCGGTCGACGCCCGGTTTTACGGGGCAGAAGTTCAGGCTACCTGGCATGCGTATCACTCGCCGGAAAGCAGTCTGGACTTCACAGCCCTCTTTGACATGACCCGGGCGGAGAATACGACCGATGATGTCGACCTCCCCAAGATTCCGCCCGCTCGACTGGGCGCGCGGGGCCGGTATTCCGTCGGTGGCTTTACCGTCGGGACCACCTTGCGCTACTCATTCGAGCAGGAAGACCTGGCGCCCTTTGAATTACCTACGGATGCCTTCACGGAATGGAATGCCGATATTGGTTACAGCTTTATCTGGGATGGTGCGCAAATGACGGCGTTCATTCGGGCAGACAATATCCTTGATGAGGAAATTCGTTTCCATACGTCGGCGATCAAAGACCTGGCTCCGCGACCGGGAAGGAATTTCAGCTTTGGATTTAGCGCGCAATTTTAGCAGGCAATCCAGGGAACCAAGGGAATAAATCCCGAGTCAGGGGTTCTGATCATAGGACACTGACACAAAATGAAAGAAAATAATACGAACCCAACTGACAAAGGCGTTCGCAGCCTGGCCGGGGACCGACGTCCCACGCTGGCGCGGCGCCGTAACACCCTTGGACTCAGCCGGCGATTACTCGAGCGGCGGACCGATTCGATCGGATATTCGCTGTTTGGCTTGAATTAATCGTCGGTGGTGAAGCCCAAAAATTAGAAACTAACGACCTTCCGGGATCCTTTCCCGGGAGGTCTTTTTTTTGTGTGGGGGAGGGATACTGGCTAGTCGAAGTTTGGGATTAACAGTAGAATCGAATTTTCAAGGGGGTAGGGCGAGCCGTTAAGGTATGCGAAATAGACATTCTGCGACTGGACGAGGGCGTCCAGCCCTACCTCTAATTTCAAATATCAGTCAACCCCAGGGGATAGGGCTGGGGGGTAAGATAAAGAATAGGCGTAAGAGAGAGATTATGGGGAGAGGTAGGGGATGACCATGGGGCCTTCGGGGAGGACAGCTATGGGGGCGTGTTTTCCTAATTTCTGGACTTCGACTTGGACGGTGGTCTGGAGATCGGCCACGTATTGCATAGCAGCGCGTTCAACATCTTCCCGCGAGAGTTCACTGTAGAGGCTGACTCTGGCCTGGAGAAGAACCATGGCAAATTGCTGAATCTGCCATTGATCGAGAAAAGGGGAAGGGGCATTAAAGACCGAATCCATCATAGATTGCGGTGATTCATTTTCGAAGATGACCCGCTTAAAGTTACCATGGTCGGGAAATCCATCGGAGCAGGCAGCAGCGGAGATGATATGGCCTCCCTCTTCGACAATGTGGAGGGCCGCGGTGAGTCCTTTAACGGTTTGGTAGAGGTTTTGGTCAAGGGGGAATCCGCTATTGGTCGTCAGGATCAGGGGAAAGGGCCCAGGGCAAGGAAACATGGCTGATTCTTTTGCAAATCGGCATCCGGCTGCATGGGCGGCAAGGACATCGCCGAAGAAAAACCCGGTGATCGCTTTCTGGCGGTTCAGCGTCACATTAATGAGGAAATCGACCGGGAGCAGGGAGCCATTGGCTCGCACCTGGTCCTGTGTTGGATTGCCTACCAGGTTGCCCCAGGTGCTATGGGGATCGGCCACGACGGCGGGGCGATGGTAATGCATGATGGAGTCCAGATCGGCGATAGCAGGAAAGACCCCCTTATAACCCCCGGAGAACCCAGCCCAGAAGTGGGGTTCGATGAAGCCGAGGACGAGCCGCTTATCGGCTTCGACATAGTGGGTATTGTAGGCCACCGGATTGCCGTCCGGATCGTGGCCGACCGGGGTCATGCTATCAGGGTCGCCGGCGTCGTGATTGACGACGGCGAAACGGTCATAGATGGCGTCTCCCAGCATGTTTCGGAGTTCCGGTTCGGTATTGGCGCGGTGGGTCCCGGTGCCGTTGATAATGGTGAATTGCTCATCGCGGACATGGTTCAGATACTCGAATAGCCAGGGGAGTACGCGCCGAAGAGGAAAGGCACGAGTTATGTCAGGAATCACGATGGCGACCCGGTCGCTGGGGCGAATGAGCTCGCGCAGGGGGGGAGATTGGTAGGGTTGCTCAAAGGCCTCGAGGCACGCCTGGTGTTCGTCGGGAACGCCAGGAACCTGTTTGGGTTCGATCAGGGTGACATTGTGGGAAGGGATTTCGATGCGGAGGTCAGTCCGGCCGTATTGGAGGAAGGTGTTCACGGAGGGTGGATTTAGGATTTAAGATTAGGTCCTACTTTGGGTGTGTCCCCTCGAAGATAAGGGTTATGGAGAAGGCTCGCTGTCCAGGAAGTAAATCCCAGGCAATGCTCAGGGTTTTGAATATCTGAAAACTGGTATCTGACATCTGGGTTCTCCCTCAAGCGTATGATTAAGAGCAGGAGTAAGCGGATCGAGGGGTTAAGATTTTTGGATGGGGAGGTCTTTAAGGATGGGTTCACGGTTGAGCTTGCTTTTCAGACGGGCCAGCATGATGAGGAGGAGTTCGGCGGTGGCAAGAGTGTCTCCCTCGGCGGTGTGGCGGTTTTCAATAGGGAGGTTGACGTGGGCGCAGACTTCGTCGAGGGAAGGCGGGCGTTGATTGCCGTATCCGGTTTTTCGGAAAGCATCTAAGGTGCGCATGGCGAGGTGGGCCGTATCGAGGATCGGATTCCGGAGATGAACCTGAAAGTGGCGTTGCATGGCCTGGTTGAGCATTCGGATATCAAACTGGATGTGGTGCCCGACAATGATGGTGTTCGTGATATCGGGGATGAGGGATTGGAGGACTTCCAGCTCAGGAGTTCCCTGGTCGATTTCCGTAGAGAGCAGTCCATGAATGGCGGGCGATTCTTTGAGGTCGAGGGAGGGGTGGAAGATGACGTGGCTACGGGCGGTGTTGAGGTATAGCTTGTAATCACTGACTTTCACCCAGGCGAGGGAGACCATGCGGTCGTGTTGGAGGTCGAAGCCCGTGGTTTCAGAGTCCAACACGATGAAGGAGGAGTCCTGGATCAGGCGGGTGCGGGTCCATGACCGGAAAGTGTGCGCCAGGTAGTGGGCGAGGGGAGCGGGCGGCTCCTTTTTTTTCCACCAGATCATGGTCAAGCGGGGCGCTGTTCCAGACAAAACTCTGCGCGAAGACTGGTCTGGAGGAGGCGTTGGATGTCGAAGGCATTGGCCAGTTGGGCGCGTTCGAGTTTGGACAGATTTTCGGGGTTGATGAAGCGTCCTGAATCTTTTTGAGCGAAACCATTTACAGTGCGCAAGCGCATGAGTAACTCATAAGCTTCCCGGCCGTAGGCCGCCACTTCGCTCAAACTTTGGGCTCTGGCTCCAATCTCATCCAGGCGGTTTCCGGTGGAGTAGTAGTGGGTTATTCGATACTTGAACGAAAGGACCCGGGCCGCGTCACGTATGGGGCTCATCCCCCTTGCCTTAATATCAAATCGCCCCTCTTGGATTCCTTTCTTTTCGACGATGAATTTGCCCCAGAAGTTGAGTGGTGGAGGGGATTCCACGGCGTATTCGGCCATTTTACGAAGCAAGGTGGGCTGCTTATCCACATGATCAAAAATGAGGGTGCGCAAGTCGGATGCGAGCTCTGGGTGACCCGCCACGAAACGCATATCAAAGAGGGTGATCCCTCGCAGCATGGCAACTCCGTCGGAAAAGCCGGTTAAGGCCCGGATTTCCTCTTCCCATTCAAGGGTGGATCGGCACCAGCGAGGATTGGAGGCCATAACGCCTCCCTGACAACGCGAAAAGCCGGCATCGACAAGGCGTTGGACGACTTTATTCGTGAGGCGGAGAAAGGCTTGGCGAAGGGTTTCATCGCTTTCGGCATCTCCAGTCGATTGGAAGATGAATCCATTATCCATGTCGGTTCGTAAAATCTGCTCGCGGCGGCCATCGCTGCCGACCGCAATCCAAGCCCAGGGATGGTCGGGAACGGGTTGGTGTTCCTTCTCCAATTCAAGGATCGTCAACTCGATAAGCCGCTCGACCATGGCGTCGTAAAATTCCGCGCAAATCTGTCCCATGAAGATAGAAGAGGCCCCTGCTTTTAAATAGCCGTAAACGAGGTGCTCGATATCATCGGCCATCTCCTTGAAGCGGGCGGGCGAGCGTGCCAAACGGATTTCCCGGAGGAGGCCAGCGGGATGGTGGCCGCTTTGGGTGAGCAGGTCCTTGTGGGTTACGACGTCAAGCGCTGGTGAATTCGGTGTGCCATCCTCGGTGATACAAATCTGGCCAATCCGTTGGCGAAGCATGAGAAGGATGGCCGTGGTAGCGCTTTCATCTGGGCCGATGGTGTGGACCGGTGTCGCCATGTGCTGGGATACCGGATCGCTCTTAGGGTGGTCATCGACGATGATCCGTTTGATGAGCGCGCTCCCGCTGAGGATTCCCAAGGGGTGGCGATCTTGGTTAACGACGAGGATGGAGGGTACCCGCTTGGTTGACATGAGCGTGGCCGCTTCTTCGATATTGGCTTCCGGGGAACAGGTGAGCAGGCGATTGAGGGGCCGCATTTCGATCTTTCGGGCGCCGACCAGGTGAGCTTCGAGAATATTGGACTCCGGTCTTGCTATTGAGGCTTTCGTGCTTGGGAGGGTTACATTGCCCCCAACGCGAGTAGCCCAGAAGAGATGCCGGCGAACGTAGTGGCGAGCGGCATCGTTGGCCTCCAACAAGGGCTGCAGGATATTCCAGGGGAGGGCGTAGACCAGGCTCTCCTCCACAACATGAGCCGTGACCCGGTAGGGTTCTCCTTCAATAAAGGCGGTGAGGCCGAGGACATCTCCCTCGTCGCGGACGCCGACCATTTCCTCGCGGTCATCGACTTTCCAGATATATTCTACTCGACCGCGGGCGAGGAAGCCGACTTCGTTGCGAGGGTTTTCTCCCTGAGTCCACACGGTATCGTCCCTCGCATAAATGCGAATGATGACCTGCGCGGCAAGTTGCTCGACCTCGGTGGCTCCGAGCATGGAGAAGGGAGGATACTGCAACAACGCCCGGGCTACCCGCTTGGGAATTTGATTGGTCGAGGAAGCGTTCACTCAGCCTATTAGGGAGAGCGAGGGGGGAAATGTCGATGCCAGGAGGAAGGGCGGTCGTTGATGGTGGAGTGGGGAATGGTCCGTGGAGCGCGGGGCTGGCCCTGCGGTCCTCCCTGTTGCTTTTTGAGGAGTAAGAGCAGGAGAAGGTGTGAGGGGCTTTGCCTAGTGGGCATGGGCCAATTCGTACATGTTGGCGGCCATTTTGGTTGTTTCGACCCAGGCTCGCCAGGTGGCGTGGAGTTCCTGGCGGAGGCGGCGGATCTCGATTTTGATCAATCGCTTCTGTTCCGCGGTGGCTCGTTTCAGTTCCGCATATTTCCGGGTGAGCATGGAGGCCTTGGAGTCGAAGGCGTGGGCCAATTCCTCGAGTTTCCGCTTCAGCTCCGTGGCCGTTTCATCGAGTTCCTGACTCAGATGATCAAAGATGAGCTTTTTATCTTTGTTCACGAGAATCTTTTGCAGGCGGATTTTGTCCACAGTGCGGAGGTTGGAGGTCAGGCCAATCTTGGATGCCATCCAGATAATCCACTTGGAGGGATCAAAGTGATACCAGCGAATGCCATTGCGGAAGTCGTTGGCAAAGGCGTGGTGGTAGTTGTGGTAGCCTTCGCCAAAGGTGAGCAGAGCCATGATGGCATTGTCGACAGCGGTTAATTCCTTGGCATAGGTTTTGGAGCCCCAGGTATGCGCGAGGGAGTTGATGAACCAGGTGCTGTGGTGAATTGCGAAGACCCGCAGCACAAAGGTGGAGTAAAAGGCAGCCAGCGGATCCATGAAGAGGCAGCCGAAGAGGAATATCCCGATATTGATGACGAGCGTCAGGGCCAGAAAATGTTTGTGCTGAAACATGACCCGGGGGTTTTGCAGGAGGTCACTTACCTGGGATTCATCCATTTCCCGTTTGTAATCAAACAACCATCCCATGTGGGCGTAGAAGAAGCCCCGGTTGATGTTGTAGGGGTCCTTGTCTGTATCGACGTGTTTGTGGTGCATGCGGTGGTCGTAGGACCAGGCCAGCGCAGACCACTGAAGGGACAGGGTAGAGGCCAGGAGGGTAATCCATTCGAAGACCGGTTGGGCATTGTAGGTCTTATGGGAAAAGAGCCGGTGATAGCCCACGGTGATGGCCAAACCGCCAATGCAATAGGTCAGAAGGAAGGCGACGGCAGCCTGCCAGGAAAAGACAGAGATGAATGCAGGAAGGAGCGCCACTACCAGGACGTGGTAAATGGCGATGAAAGCAAAGGTATCCCAATTTTTAATACGCATAGGAAAAAAAATAGTAGTACAGCCTCTAATTCGCGGCACCACCATCGGGGCAAAGCCCGGCAGTTTCAATAGCAGATTTGGAAAAAATGAAAGGGATCCAAGCGGGGTTAGCGGACAATTCGGCGGAGGGGAATATTCACTTGTGATGGAGCCGGCACTCCTGCTTTGATCGCGGGTAAGAAACGAACCGTTAGGATGAGTTCCCGGATTTGTTGATCGGTCTGAGGATTTCCAGTATCTACTTGAATATCAGATATTTCCCCGAGTGCGTTGAGCTGGAAAGATACCTTTGTCCGGTCGATCTGACTCGAACTCAAGACGCCTTCAAAATGGGCTATATCGAGCGGTTCAAATAGTTGTGGCTTTCGATCCGGCCCGCTGTAGTTTGTGACGTAATACCCATATAAGTATTCGTAGGCTTCATCGTCATTCATGGGAAGCAGCTCGGTGGTGAGGCTGGAAGGGAGCTCTTCGCGGCCAGTATAGAAGTGATACTGCATTTGAACGACATTGAAGTCCTTAGGGAAATTCCCCATCCACAGGCGGACTTTTTTGGGCTTGTGGGCCTCCAGATCCCCGATGGATTTAGTCAGGATATTCAAGACGGGTTTATCGCTGTCCAGCCCGGGATAGGTAAACTGAGCGACGGCAAAGAGGTAGGCTTCTTCCATATCCGTGTCCGGGGTGACCCTAAAACTAATATAGAGAGAATCGACCAGGTCGTCGCTGAACAGGAGTTGTTCCTCCATGTCTTGAATCTGATCGCGGATTTGAAGGATGTTATCCTCGGCTTCGTTGATCTGCTCCTGGATGCCACCGGCGGAGGATTGGGTCTGAATCGGAGCTGACCCGAAAACGGCATTGCTACCGGCGCGCATCAAATAGCTCAACTGTGCTTCCCACTGGCTGCGGCGAGATTCCAGAGCCTGGATGGTGGTCAGGTAGGACTCTTCCTGGCTGGCCTTGGGCCGAACCTCGAGATCTTCGACGTGAATATACTTCGTAGAAAATTTAGGGGAGCTCTTTAGTTTCAGCTGGTTTTCGTGGCTGACCCGTTTGAGTTTTCCCTCATAGGGAATGAGGAAGCGTTCATCCTCGAAGCCCATGACGGGAAACTCTTTTCCCTCATATTCAATGTGGAGGTTGATCCCGCGGAACATCGCATTTTCCACGGGTTTATCAAAGAGGGCGGGCTGGGGGTCATTTGAATTTGCGAATAAAACTCCGCCAAGGCTGATAGCTATGCTCAGCCCGAAGGCAATTTTCCGGTGTCTAATCATGGAGGGTAACAGGCCAAATCCCTAAGACTGTGAAGCAGGATTTTTGATCCAATTGGGGTTCGGCATTAAGGTTTATTACGATAACCCCCTGTGATCAACCTCCGGGTTAGGTGACGGACCAGTAAGCCTGGAGAGAGGTATCCCTAAAAAACCGTTGGAGCAGAGGGCAAAGGGATCTATGGGATGATGCGCGATGCGAACCCAACGATTTATCCTGTTCATCTTATGCTTGGAGTGGGGCGGCTTATGGATGCATGCGGAGATTCCCGACATGCTGGTGTTCCTCACGGATGATTTGAGCCTGAGAGATGTATCCTGCTATGGGTCCCCGGATGTCCGAACGCCGAATATGGATCGGTTGGCTGCAGCCGGGATGCGGTTTGATCTGGCTTTTGTGGCCTCCCCCGCCTGTGCGCCCAGTCGGGCTGCCCTGTTGACTGGCCTGATGCCGGCCCGGAATGGGGCAGAGTCCAATCATACATATCCGCATGCCCCGTATTACCCCGGCTTTATCGGGTTGTTCCAGAAGATGGGGTATGAGGTGGTTTCATTTGGAAAAATCTCCCACGGGAGACTGGAGCACAAGCAACGCTGGAACTGGGATCATCTGGAGCGGCACTATGATGCGGAAACGGTACGCGCCTTTCTGGAGTCCCGCGATCCGGCTCAACCCCTGCTCCTCATGGTGGGCACGCCTGATCCCCATGTGCCCTGGACGGAAGATATTTCTGGAGTTGGGGAGGCTCTGGTCTTGCCCCCGTTCCTGGTGGATACTGAGGAAACCCGGCAGTATCGCCGACAGTATTACGCTGATGTGATGAAGGCGGACGCAGCCTTTGGGGCCATTTACGATCTTTTCCTGGAGTATTCTGGCGAGGCATCCCCGGTTTTGTTTTCCAGCGACCATGGAGCGCAGTGGCCGGGAGGGAAATGGACTTTGTATGATGAAGGAACTCGGGTCCCACTGATGATTGCCTGGCCGGGGAGGATCGAACCGGGATCCGTTTCCGAGGCGATGGTCAGCTGGGTGGACCTTTTGCCAACCCTGTTAGATCTGGCAGGTGGTGAGCTCCCAAGCGAGATAGATGGGAACAGTTTTGCGGAGGTCCTGGAGGGTGAGCGTGCGCATCACCGAGACGAGGTGTTTACCACCCACACCGGGGACTCCAATCGGAATTTGTCTCCGATGCGAGCGGTGCGGACCGAACGGTTTAAGTATATCCGGAATTTTTACCCGCAACACCTTTACACCACCCACATCGATCATCTGCGCAAAGTGAACGCCGGAGCCTACTGGACCTCTTGGGAGGAAGCGGCCCGGGAGGACCCTGCTGCCGCTAGCCTGGTCCTCCGGTATTACCTGAAACCGGCGGAGGAGTTTTATGATCTGGAAAAAGACCCGGAGGAACTGAACAACCTGGCGGGCGATCCACGTTACCGGGTGCATATCCATCGCATGCGGGAACAGCTCGGGGCCTGGATGGTGGAGCAGGGGGATACCCTCCGTGTGGTGTCCGACTTTCACCGAATAGAGGATCGCCAATCGCTGTTGGATGAGCTGCAGGCCGTGGCGGAAGAATAAGTCGATGTCCTGTTTCAGGGAATAAACCTTAAGGGTTATCTTTGGTGAGCCGGACGTCGATGGGGCTGAGGGTATCTATATGTAAATCGCGTTGGGGGAAAGCGATGACAATTCCGGCTTCGCGGAAGCGCTGGTCGATGGTGAAGTGCAGGTCTGACTGGACTCGGCGCAGGTCCATGGGACGTTTGACATGAGTCCAGAAGAGAACGGTGAAGTTCAGGCAGTTATCCCCAAACTCTTCAAAGAGGACGATGATCTCCTGGTCTTTATCGATATCCGGGTGCTGCTTAGCGGCATCTTCCATCAGGTCATGGACTGCCCTGGTGTCGGACCCATAGGCTACGCCAACGCGGACCTCACCGCGGAGTTTGGCGTCGAACAGAGTCCAATTGACTACCTTCTGTTCAAGAAAGAAGGAATTGGGAACCAACACGTCCACGCCGTTGGTCCGTCGAATACGAACGCTGCGATTTCCAATATCGGCGATCTTTCCACGTTCCCCATCTTCGAGCTCCACAATATCTCCGATCCGGATTGGCCGCTCCATCATAATGATAAAGCCGGAGATCAGGTTGTTGATGAGGTTCTGCGCCCCGAATCCTACCCCAATCGCGAGCCCTCCGCCGAGGACCGTGAAAATAGTGACGGGAATGCCGGCGATCGGCAGGGCGAGGAAGACCACGAGCAAGATGAGGCTGTAAAAGACCAGCCGCTGAATTAAATAGGCACTATTTGCGGTGAACTTGTCTCCCTGGCGAATGCGCTTGCCCAGTAGTGACGCGGTTCGCCGTGCGATGAAACTCCCTACCAAGATAACGAGGAGCGCGATAATGACCTGATTCAGGTAAACGGAGGTATCTCCGCTATTGAAGAGCCGAAGGTGCCACACGTCAAAAAACCAATGCACCAGGGTTTGCAGTAGAGGATACTCTTCCAGGCTCATCACTGCGCAATAAAGGCTTTCATAGCCTGCAGGGTTTCCGGGCTGACGTGGTGCTCAATGCCTTCCGCATCTGCTTCTGCGGTCTGGGGAGAGACACCGAGCTGAACGAGAAAGTTGACCACGGTTTCATGACGCTGGCGGCTTTCTTCGGCCATGCGGGCTCCGGCCTTTGTCAACGAAATGGCTTTATAGGGTTCGGTATGGACCAGACCCTGCTCCTGCAACCGGCCGATGGTTCGAATGACTGTGACGTGAGAGACGCCAAAATGCCGGGCGAGGTCGGTCACTCTGGCCTGTTGATCGGATTCGATGAGGCCGGCTATTGCCTCCACGTAGTCCTGGGCGATTTCCCGGGCATGTTGAGTGCGAATGCGTTGATGGTGGAGCGCACTGGCATTGGGCTCTTCCGGTGAGGTTGGGGCCATGCTAGCATCATGATTTTAAAGTTCGGTTCTGACAAGTTACTTCCATGTGTGTCCCTACCCAGTCGCGCACTCAACGTGTTGTTCAGATGCACACATGGGCTTGACAAGGAGGCAGGCAGGCATCACCTTTGTAGCCTATGCTACAATTGTGGACTGGGCGACGACCAAATATGAGGAGTAGACAGCGGAGGGTGATCCCTGGGCTGGCGATGCTGGCAGTGGCGGTTTTCGCGGGCTGCGGACCAAAGGCCCCCGAGGATTCAAGACAGGGCGAGTATCGTGTGGCGACGACGGTGGGCATGATCACGGATGTGGTGAAAGTCATAGCGGGAGACCGGGCGGAGGTGCGCGGAATCATTGGTGAAGGGGTGGATCCTCACTTGTATAAGCCGACCCGAGGGGATGTGGTGATCCTGAATGAGGCGGACATAATTTTTTATAACGGGTTGATGCTGGAGGGGAAGATGGCAGACGTCCTGGTAAAAATGGCGACGCAGGGGAAGCCGGTCCAAGCGGTAACGGAGGTGATCCTGGCAGGAGGCGACTATGTCATGGTGGATGAGAGTGAGCACTACGATCCCCACGTGTGGATGGATGTGGGCGGGTGGATGCGAGCGGTGCCGATTGTGGTGGAGGCTCTGTCGGACTTTGATCCGGAAGGCCGGTCGGGCTACGAGGAACGGGGGCAGTCTTACCTGGACTCTCTCAAAGCGCTGGACGCTTATGCCCGGGCCAGTTTTTCCAGTATACCCGAGGAACAACGGGTGTTGATCACGGCTCACGATGCCTTCAATTACCTGGGGCGGGCTTATGGAATCGAGGTGCGGGGGATTCAGGGGATCAGCACGGAATCGGAAGCCGGGGTTCGCGATATTGAAACCCTGATCCGATTTATCGTGAAGCAGAATATTCCGGCGGTGTTTGTGGAGACCTCGGTCGCTGACAAAAATGTGCGAGCCCTCGTGGAGGGGGCGGCGGCGCAAGGGCATACGATCCGGGTGGGTGGGTCTTTGTTTTCGGATGCGATGGGCGCGCCGGGCAGCTATGAAGGCACCTACATAGGCATGCTCGACCACAACATTACGACGATCACCCGGGCCTTGGGGGGGACGGCTCCTGCTGGCGGGTTTCAAGGGAAATTAAGCGCCGGTTCCCCGGCTGGGAGGGGTGCCCAGTGAATGCGATGCCGGCGCATCCCCCGGGAGACCCTGTGGCCTCCCATCCCTTGCAGATCCGTGATCTGACGGTAGCGTATCAGCGCAAGCCCGTGATCTGGGACATCGATTTAAAGATCGATGCGGGCCGGTTGGTTGCCATTGTGGGGCCCAATGGGGCAGGGAAGAGCACACTGCTGAAGGCGGCCCTGGATTTAATCCCCAAGTCGAGCGGAGAGGTCCTGATGTTTGGCCAATCCTATTCCCAGGTGAGGAAGCGGATAGGCTATGTTCCCCAGCGCGAGAGTGTGGATTGGGATTTTCCGGTGAGTGCTCTCGATGTGGTAACGATGGGAACTTATGGGCGGCTTGGCTGGTTTCGGCCAGTCAACCGTCGGGTGAAAGCGCGAGCAATGGAAGCGCTGGATCGAGTCGGGCTGGCAGATTATGCACACCGGCAGATCAGCCAGCTTTCGGGGGGACAGCAGCAACGGACTTTTCTGGCGCGTGCATTGGCCCAGGACGCGGATCTCTACTTTATGGACGAGCCTTTTGCGGCGGTGGACGCGGCGACGGAGCAAGCCATCGTGGCCCTGCTGAAAGACCTGAAGGCCAACCATAAAACCTGTCTCGTGGTGCACCATGACCTGGCCACTGTGCCGCAGTATTTTGATTGGACGGTGCTGCTCAATATGCGGGTGGTGGCCTCAGGGCCAACGGAGACCGTCTTTTTAGAGGCAAACCTGCGCAAGACCTATGGCGGTAAGCTGGACTTGTTGGCCCAGGCAGCGGAGGCGGTGCGGAAGCTCCAGTAAGCGCGATTGGACCGATGGATTGGGAGCAGATCATAAGCGTATTATTTCTGCGGGATTACAACACCCGGCTGGTGGTTTTCTCTACCTTGTTGCTCGGTGTGACATGTGGAATCATGGGCGGATTTCTGCTCCTGAGAAAACGTTCATTGATGGGGGATACCTTATCCCATGCCACCCTGCCCGGGATCGTGGGCCTATTCCTGGCCGGAGTCTTTCTGGGAAATGATGGAAAGTCCTTCATGCTGCTTCTGGTCGGTGCTGCAGTTACCGGTCTCCTGGGGTGTTGGCTTGTGCTCTTTATCCGCGAACATACCCGGTTGAAAGATGACGCGGCGATGGGCATTGTGTTGAGCGTATTTTTCGGGGCCGGGGTGGCATTGCTCGGCATGGCACAGACGCTGCCGGAAGGAAGTGCGGCGGGGCTGGAGTCCTTTATCTATGGGAAGACGGCTTCGATGGTAGCGACTGACTTTCAAATCCTGGTGGTGGTGTCGCTGCTGGTATTGGGTATCTCCATCCTCCTGTTTAAGGAATTCAAGCTGCTCTGTTTTGACGAAACCTTTGCGCGGTCGCTGGGCTTCTCCACACGATGGCTCGACGTGTTGATGTTGGGACTGGTCACGGCCGTGACCGTGGCGGGGCTTCAGGCGGTGGGATTGATCCTCATCATCGCCTTCTTGATTACACCGGCAGCGGCAGCTCGTTTCTGGACGGAGAAACTGGAGAGGATGTTAATCCTTTCGTCTATTCTAGGCGGGCTGAGTGGCTGGATCGGTGCAAGTCTGAGCGCCTTGTTGCCGCGCATGCCTGCGGGGGCGGTCATTGTCCTGGTGGCCGCGGGCTTCTTTGTCTTCAGCATGTTGTTCGGGACGGCACGCGGGGTGCTCCTGCGGTATCGCCAGCATCGGGAGCTCCGGTTCCTCGTCAGTCGCCAGCACTTGCTCCGGGCTCTTTTTGAAATTCTGGAAGGGCAGCAGTCCGGTGTGGATGAACTGGAGGTGACGCCAGTTCCCTATGAGGAGGTTCGGATTACGCGAACGTGGACGGATCGGGCGTTGAACAAAACCCTGGCTCATGCCTTCCGGGATGGCCTGGTCAAAACCCGACCTACGGACGACACGATCCTCCTTTCCTCCCGCGGGCTTGAAGAGGCGGCAAAGGTGACTCGAAACCACCGGCTGTGGGAATTGTATTTGATCGAGTTTGCTGATATTGCTACCAGCCGGGTAGACCGGGGTGCCGATCGGGTGGAGCATGTCCTGGGCGAGGAGTTGGTGCAGGCCCTGGAGGCCAAGCTGCAGACTTATCGCTGGGATGAGCAAGTCCTTGTTCCGGCCAGTCCCCACCCAATTGCGGGAGGGGTTGCCCCCTCAACGGAGGCCACTCCATGAGTTGGTTACCGTTGGATACCTGGATCGTGGTGACCGGTGCGTTGTGCGCAGCGGCGTGCGCCCTCCTGGGCAACTTCCTGGTTTTACGAAAAATGAGTATGATGGGAGACGCCATCAGCCATGCGGTGCTGCCTGGGCTGGCGATTGCCTTTCTCCTTACGGGGTCACGCTCCAGTATTGCGATGTTCATTGGGGCGGCGCTAGTCGGGGTGATGACGGCCGTGTTTACGCAGTGGATCGGCAAGTTCGGCAATGTGGAACGGGGGGCCTCGATGGGGATCGTCTTTACCACGTTGTTTGCGCTTGGCCTGCTTCTGATCGTGAAAGGGGCGGATCACGTGGATCTGGATCCCGGGTGTGTGCTCTATGGGGCTTTGGAGCTGACCCCACTGGATCCCGGGTTTACCCTGAGTGGCTTTGGACTGACCCTGACGGTCCCGCGCGCCACGGCGGTGCTGTCTGGCATCTTTTTACTCAATCTCGGATGCATCTTGCTCTTCTACAAGGAGCTAAAAATCAGCTCTTTTGATCCGGAGTTGGCCACCACCCTGGGAATCGATGCGCGGTGGATGCACTATCTTCTGATGACCCTGGTGGCGATTACGGCGGTAGCGGCTTTTGAAGCAGTAGGGAGCATTATTGTCATTGCGATGTTGATCGTCCCGGCAGCCTCGGCCTATCTCTTGACCCACCGGTTGTCTACAATGATTCTCCTGAGCCTGGTTTTCGGAGTGGCCGCAGCGGTGTTAGGCCATATCTCCGCCATCACGGTGCCTCACTGGTTTGGGTTTTCCGATACTTCCACCTCCGGGATGATGGCCGTGGTGTCCGGAGTGCTCTTTGGGTTGGTTGTTTTGTTGTCCCCCAACCAGGGATTGTTGTTTCGATCTCGTCGAACGGGGAAGGCAGGTTGAATTGGAAGTTTTTTGGTCTGCTGGCGGGGTCCTACGATGGGGAAAGGAAAGGCTACTTAGTGGTATCGGGTTTCTTGAAGGGCTTTGCGGATCCGGTTCCAGATGGTGAGGAGGCAGAGGAGGGAGAGGATGATGAGGAGGGGATTGGTGAACACGAGGAAGGACGGCCAGATGCCGCCGAAGGCGGCCCATGCCCCGATGACGAAGGCGCGGTCACTTTTGCCCATGGGGCCATCGTAACGGCGGGAGGCTCCGATCTGGACGGCGATGCAGCCTGTTGCCTCCGTGGTGACGGCGAGGATGGCGAAGAGCGCTGCGAGGGGAAAGCATACCCCCGGAATGAAACCGAGGGCGAGGTAGAGTGCGGCGTCGGAAAGGATATCGCCCAATTCATTCAGGAAGGCTCCGAGCTTACTTTTCTGGTTAAACTCTCGAGCCAACATGCCATCGATTGCATTCAAGGCCATGCGGATGAAGAGGACGGCCGGGTAGGCGAGAATCGCGATACGCAATTCGGGATAGGCGGCGAGGGCAGTGGCTGCGAGGATGGATAGGAAAAGCGCAAACAGGGTGACCTGGTTAGCCGTGATCCCGGCCTTCTCCAGGCGGTGACAAAGGGGCCGAAGGAGGTTCTGGAATTTTGTTTTCAGCTTGTAGATGGAAGGCACGTTTTAAAGCCGTAAGTCGGAAATCAGTAATTGGAAATCGGCAGTAGGAGGGCGTGGGTCCGGGAATTATTGGCCGAAGAAGTAGCGGACGACGTGGTAGTAGACGGGGGCGGCGAAGCAGAGAGAGTCGATGCGGTCCATCATGCCGCCGTGGCCGGGAATGATAGTCCCATAGTCTTTGATACCTCGATCCCGTTTGATTGCTGACATGACCAGGCCACCGAAAAAACCCATGAGGCAGAGCAACATCGCCATGGCACCGGCCTGCCAGAAATTAAAGGGGGTGGCCCACCAGAGGCAGGCCCCCACCAGGGAGGCGGAAAGTGTCCCACCAATCAGGCCCTCGGCGGTTTTATTCGGGCTGAGTTTGGGAACGACCGGGGTTTTACCGATAGATTTGCCCCATACGTACTGGAGAACGTCTGAGACCTGGACCACGATGACCATAAAGAGCAGGAGCTTCACATTTTCGCCTTCGTAGCCATCGATTTCGAGGGTGAGGAGCCCCGGACCATAGCTGATGAAATAGACGCATACCATCAATCCCCACTGCACCTTTGAGGTCCGTTCCAGGAAGTCTTTCGTCTCCCCCGCGAGGGCTGCTCGGATTGGTATGAATATAAACGCGTATACCGGGATGAAAATGTAGGCAAACCCACCCAACTCCATGCCGATGGTCAGGTATTGCGCAGGGAGGATGAAAAAGAAGGCCCAGAACAAGGCTCGATGATCCCCCTGGCGGGTAGGGGCCATGGTAATAAACTCCCGGAGAGCTTGAAACGATATGGCTGTAAATATGATGAGGGTGCCCACTTTCCCGACCATGAGGGCGACCCCGAAGGTGGCGATCATGACCCACCATGCCTTTATACGAGCCAAGAGATTGTGATAAAACCTGGAGCTGCCATCCGGATCCAAGCGGTGGCGGAATGACCGGGCGAAAAGCGATGCGAGGGAGATCGCGACGATAACGCCAGTGATCAACAACATGAGTTCCGCATCGAATTGCAGGTTCATGGGGAGGACACCTTTCGTTGAGAGACGTGGATGGAGTCCTCCACATCATCCTGGGCGAGGAGGGCAGATTTTGCTTTCTGCAAGAACGCATCTTTGTGCTCCCCAGCATCGAGGTAGAGCGGATCTCCGTAGATTAAGGTGGCGATCAAGGGCAACGGGAAGAGTTCCCCCTTGGGCAAAATGCGGAAGAGATTGTTTAGCAGCACGGGGATGAATACGGTCTCATTCGTAGATCGGGCGAGGTGGTAGAGGCCACTTTTAAATTCTCCAACTTCCCCCGTTCGACTCCGAGTCCCCTCGGGAAATATGATCAAGTTGGATCCTTCAGAAAGGACCTGTTTCATCTCCTGCATCGGGTTGTTTTCCCGAGTGACCGCGCGACGCTCGATCAAAATGGCGTGGAATACTTTGGAGGCCAGGTAGCGGCGGAGTTTGTTTTTGGTCCAGTAGTCCTTGGCGGCAATGGGGCGGGTGATTGCTCGGACCTCCCGGGGTAGTGAGGCCCAGATGACAGGGAAATCCAGGTTACTTGTATGGTTGGAGAAAAAGACTATCGGTTTCCCCTTCGGTAACTCCGGGAATCTCCGCACCGTGCAACCGCTGAGCACACGAATCAGAACAGCGAGGAAGACAGCCATTGCTCCAACCTAACGGTTGGAAGAGGAAGTGGGAAGGATTTAGTGTCGAGTGTCTGGTGGCTAGTGGTGGGATGCGGGGTTCGGTTTGGGTTTGTTTTGTTTTCTGTATCGAAGATGAGGAAGATGAAGGGTAAGAGGATAGGGGGAGGAATGGTTCGACAAAGTGTGGGGGAAGCGATGTGTTGATCACGGACTTTTCTTCACTAAAACCGCTACACATTTTTAGTTTATGCCGGATTCCGAAATCAGATCGGACTATGATGATATTGCAGATGCTTACCGGGAATCAAAGAAGCATAGTTTTCGGAGCGTCATTGAGGAACATACCTTGTTTACCGTAGCAGGCGATGTATCCGGATTAGATATTGTGGACCTTGCTTGCGGCGAAGGTCACTACACCCGAAAGCTCAAGGCTGCCGGAGCTGCATCCATTCTGGGCGTGGATCTATCGGCGGAGATGATGAAACTCGCCATCGAGGCAGAACAGGCAGATCCCTTGGGCTGCACCTATCTGCAGCAAGATGCCTCTACCTTGGAATTGGAGAAGCAAGTGGACCTCGTGGTGGGTATGTTCCTGCTCAACTATGCCCGATCTTTTAATGAGCTGCTGGCATTTACGCGTAGCGCTTTCCGCCTGCTGAAGTCGGGCGGACGCTTTATTGGCTTTAATGATAATCCCTTAATGGGAGCCACGGATGTTGGATTTTACACTCAGTATCAGTTTGAGAAAATTCGTAAGCCTGATGCTATGCCTGGAGACGTCATCATCTATCGGGTGACAAATCTGGATGGAACAGTATTTGATATTATCAATTATTATCAACCACCCGAAGTCTATACCACCGCATTCGAGGAGGCAGGCTTTGCTGATTTTAAGTGGGATGGTCCGTATTTACACCCGGATGCCCAAGGTGATCCTCACTGGGACCGCTTTATGCAATCTCCTCCCTGTAATGGGTTTACCGCGACCAAACCGTGACCGAACCCAAATCCAACGCAAGGTCTATCAGCGGAGGCGACGCCTCCTTGACCAATCTTGATCTGGCCCCGGTTCCCCTGGCGGAGCGGATATGGACGCGGTGGAATTTTGCCTCCCTGTGGATAGGTATGGCTGTCTGTGTGCCGACTTATATGTTGGCAAGCAGTCTGATCGAAGGGGGGATGAATTGGTGGCAGGCTACCCTTACCATCCTTTTGGGGAATCTCATCGTATTGATTCCCATGATCCTGAATGGTATTCCGGGGGCGCGATATGGAATCCCGTTTCCCGTTCTGCTTCGGGCGAGTTTTGGTACCCGAGGCGCGGTGTTTGCCGGCCTGCTGCGCGCTCTCGTGGGGTGCGGCTGGTTTGGTATCCAAAGTTGGATCGGTGGCAGTGCCCTCTATCACCTCCTCCTGGTTCCGATGCCGGAACTGCAGCAGACTCCCTACCTGGGAGATTTCATTGGATTTAACTTAGCTGAGGGTCTCTGTTTCCTGGCTTTTTGGGGGCTCAATATCTGGGTTATCTGGAAGGGAATGGACTTGGTGCGCCGCGTAGAGAGTTGGGCGGCCCCCGTTCTTCTGGCTGCAGGGTTATTACTTTTTGGTTGGGCTTGGATGGAGGTAGGCTCTTTCCAAAAGGTGTTGGATGCCTCTAAGCATATTCAAGGAGATAGCTCTCAGGGTTTCGGTACCCATTTCTGGCCGAGCCTGACTGCCATTGTCGGCTTTTGGGCGACTCTCTCTCTCAACATTCCGGACTTTACGCGATACGCCCGAAGCCAGCGGGCGCACATCGAAGGCCAAACTATCGGGCTGCCCGCAACTATGGTGGCGTTTTCCTTTATCGGGATTTTTGTAACGAGTGCCACTGTTCTGATCTATGGCGAAGATATATGGAATCCAATTGATCTACTGGCCCGATTTGACACCCTTTGGGTCGTGGTCCTCTCCATGGTGATCCTGTCGGTGGCCACGTTATCGACGAATATTGCAGCGAACATTGTGGCGGCGGCCAACGACATTTCCAATGTCGCACCAGACCGAATCGGGTTTCGCATGGGGGGATTGATTACCGGAATAATTGGTATCCTGATGTGCCCGTGGAAGTTGATTGCGGATCCCCAGGGCTATATTTTCCTGTGGCTCATTGCCTATTCCTCGCTGCTGGGCGCAGTCGGAGGAATCATGATCGCCGATTTTTTTATACAAAGGAAGGGGGTCCTTCAGACCAAAGACCTCTTTCTGGAATGTGGAATCTATAAACGCTGGAATGGTGCGGCCTGGTGGGCTCTGGGGATCAGCCTCCTGCCCGTTCTCCCCGGCTTTTTTCACCAGGTGGGTCTCTTCGACCTGTCCGAGCGGGGGCATTTCTGGGTAAGCCTATACGATTACGCGTGGTTCATCACGCTTTCGATTTCGATGGTTGTTTATCTGGGGCTGTCCAATTTGTCCAAGCAGTCAAGTTTACCCGAACTTACCACCTGAATTGCTGGGGTCCAAAGTCTGAAAAGTCGGACTGGTAATAGGCTGTGACCTGTTCACCCGGAGGGACAATTGCATCTACTGCGCGGTTATCCTCCTCGGTGATTTCTACGGGGAGGGCGTTGAGATAGGATTCCAACTGGTCCGTGGTCCGCGGGCCTATGATCGGGCTGGTGATTCCGGGCTGGGACATGGCCCAAGCGGTTGCAAATTCGGCGAGGGTAATCGATTTGGCATTCGCCAGCGGGATAAGGGCCTCGACTGCCTGGAGGGCTGATTCTCTGAGGCGCATGGCATGCCTCCAGTTTTGCGTGTCGGCGTAGCGGGAGTCCGATGGCGCTTGAGTCGCCTCGGTGGTGGTATATTTGCCGGTCAAGAGTCCGCCCGCGAGCGGACCAAAGGGAAGGAGTCCAAAACCATAGGTCTGGGCCATCGGGATCAATTCTCTCTCGATTCTTCGATCCAGAATAGAGTAGGGAGGCTGCTCAGTCACAAACCGATTCAGGTTTAATTCTTTGGCGGTCCATAGCGATTCGACCAATTTCCAGGAGACAAAAAAGCTGGTACCGATATAGCGCACTTTTCCCGCGCGGACCAGGTCATCCAGTGCCCTGAGCGATTCGTCGATGGCGACCTCTGAGCGGGGGCGATGGAGTTGGTAAAGATCGATGTAGTCTGTTTGCAGCCGCTTCAAACTGGCATCGCACTGTTCGATAATGTGCCGCCGGGAGATGCCCTCCATATTGGGATCATCATCCGCCATGGCGCCGTGGACCTTGGTCGCCAGGATGACCTGGTTGCGTTTGCCGATGCGCTTCAGTCCTTCACCGGTTATTTCCTCACTGCGGCCTCGTGAATAAACATTGGCCGTGTCCAACAGGTTAATGCCTGCCCCGATCGCACGATCGATGATCGTGTAAGCGTCTCCAGGGGAGGTTTTACTTCCAAAATTCATGCAACCCAGGGTAAGTGGGCTGACTTTCAGGCCGGTGCGGCCCAAGAGGCGGTACTTCATAACGGTGGGATGGGTGTGAGAGGTGAACAGGTTGTGGAGGGTGAAGCGTGGCTTGGGTGTGTAATTCGACGTGTCTATTGGATATGGGTCATATTCTCAATCTTACTTCTGCATCAAGGCGCTTGACTGAAAAGTAATGGAGGGCTCCCGGGAAGCACTTCAGGATTGCGCTGGAAGGTAGGGGTGGTGACAGTCATGTAACCCCAAACCCTTCGATTCTATCACTATGAAAAAAGGTCTTCTTCTGTTCGTATCCCTGTTGTTAGCCACGATGGCTTCCCTGAATGGTAAACCCACGGTGACGGTTTCTTCCTTCGGAGCCACCGCTGATGGAGACCCGGTCCACCTCTATACCCTGAAGAATCGGAATGGGATGTCTGCCGACATCATGACTTATGGGGGGACCGTGGTGCGGTTGATGGCCCCAGACCGGGATGGGCAGCTGGGTGACATCACCCTCGGGTTTGATAATGTAGCCGATTATGAAGCGAAGTCACCGTATTTCGGTTGCCTCGTCGGTCGCTATGGGAATCGTATTGCCGGAGGGAAGTTCAGCCTGAATGGCAAGACCTACACCCTTGCGACCAACAATGGCACAGCCCATCTGCACGGAGGTGATGTTGGCTTCGATAAAAAGGTCTGGAAGGCGAAGCCGGTCGTCAAAGGCATGAGCGCGGGAGTCACGCTCTGGTATACGAGTGCGGATGGAGAGGAGGGCTACCCGGGTAACTTGAAGGTCAAAGTCACCTATCTCTTGACCGACAACAATGAGTTGGAGATTCGCTACCATGCGACGACAGACCAGGCGACCCCGGTGAATTTGACGAATCATATGTATTTTAACCTCCGCGGTGAAGGGGTTGGCGACATCAATAGCCATGTGCTGATGATTGATGCGGATCGGTTTACGCCGGTCGATGCGGCGCTCATCCCCACCGGTGAATTGGCTCCGGTAGCGGGTACTCCCTTCGATTTTACCACGCCGACTGCGATCGGCCTGCGGGTTGATGACGATCATGACCAGTTAGCATTGGGTGGAGGCTATGATCACAACTTTGTGCTGAACAAACCCTACGGCATGATGGGGTTGGCTGCCGAGGTCTATGAGCCCGTTACGGGACGTGTGATGCAGGTGTACACGGAGGAGCCCGGCATTCAGTTTTATGGAGGTAACTTCCTTGAAACCGATGGGGTGGTCCGTGTTGGAAAAAGCGGGGTGCCCTACAACTTCCGAAACGGATTCTGCCTGGAAACCCAACATTTTCCTGACTCCCCGAATCAGCCGGACTTCCCCTCGACCATCCTGGAGCCGGGTGGAACCTATGAGACGACCACGGTTTATCGCTTCTCTGCCCGCTAAGGATCCGTTGTTTTTAGGGGATGTCCGGTGATTTGCAGGTCCGTTGCCTCAGTGCGGACGAGATGGAAACGCCGCTTGCGATGGCCCGCGAAGAAGGGTGGAACCCCGGTATTCAGGACGCCGTTACTTTTTTTCCTGCCGATCCGCATGGGTTCCTTGTGGGGGAGATAGAGGGCGAGCCGATCTGCACGATTTCAGCGGTTCGCTACGAATCCCATTTTGGCTTCCTTGGCCTTTATATCTGTGCGCCGGAGTGGCGAGGAAAGGGCTACGGGCTACGTATATGGAAACGAGCGATGAATTGGTTGGATGGGCGTATTATCGGGTTGGACGGGGCGGTAGAGCTGCAGGATATCTACCGCCGTTCCGGGTTCGAATTTGCCTATAACCATGTACGGTTCGAAGGAAGGTCCGGAGGCGACCCGATTGACAATCCAAGAATCGTTCCGCTCTCCACCGTCGGGTGGGAAGCGGTGGAATCTATGGACCGGCAGTGTTTTCCTGCGAGACGGACTGCCTTTCTCCGGTCCTGGATTTCCCAAAGCCAGGGAATTGGACTAGGCTTCGTGGACTCCGATACTTTGCTGGGGTATGCCTGTATCCGTCCCTGCGCAGTGGGATACAGAATCGGGCCCTTGTTTGGCCAGACCGAAGCGGTGGCCGATACCCTTTTTCAACAATTGGTTGCCCATGTGCCGACCGGTCAACCGGTTATCCTGGATATACCTAAGTCGAATCCAGCAGCCCGCGACCTTGTACAACGCTACGGCATGCAAGCCGTGTTTGAGACGGCCAGGATGTATACGGGACCGGTTCCGGAGACCCGACTCGATTGGGTCTACGGGGTGACCACTTATGAACTGGGTTAACCGTTCGGTAGATTTTGAAAAATAAGAACATTGATCAATCAGGTCTGCTCCTTCTGACTTAATTTTTACCCCAAACCAACCACCCCCCCCTTACTATGGCTATCTTAGATATCATCCTATTCGTAGGATCAGTTCTCGGTGTGATTGTCCTCGGCATTGTCATGAGCCGAGGTGAAGAATTAGAAAGCGATCATGGGGCCAGTGATTATTTCCTGGCCGGCCGTGGATTAACCTGGTGGCTCGTCGGGTTCTCCTTGATCGCGGCGAATATTTCGACCGAACAGTTTGTCGGGATGTCCGGAAAGGCGGCAGATTGGTTGGGGATGGCGATTGCCAGTTATGAGTGGATGGCAGCTATCACGCTGGTGGTGGTCGCGTTTGTCTTTCTTCCCAAATTGTTGAAGACAGGGATCTATACGATTCCTGAGTTTTTAGAGTACCGGTATGGTCTGCTATCTCGGGCCGTTATGGCGATTGCCACCTTGATTATCCTGGTTGGGGTGCCTACGGCGTCGGTGATTTTTTCGGGGGCCAAAGTGGTCAGTGTGGCGTTTCCAGACACCCCTGTCCTTGGGAGCTTGACCGCGATGTGCTGGATCATCGGAATCTTGGCTGCGACCTACGTGTTTGTGGGCGGGTTGAAAGCCTGTGCATGGACGGACCTGGTTTGGGGATCTGCCCTCATTGTCGGTGGGGCCATCATCGCGTATCTCGCCTTTCAGGAACTGGGGTCCCGTCCCGCAGAAGAATTGATTCTGACCAAAGTCGCGACTTCTGAAGCGACGGTGGCTGATTTGGAAGCGGCCGGGGGGTTTGAGCGCTTCAAGCTCCTCAACCAGGGAGAAGCGATGGACGGCCCGAATGGAAGTGGAGGCAAACTCCATATGAAGCGATCGAAGCAGGATCCCGAAATCCCATGGACGGCCCTGGTCCTCGGCCTCTGGATTCCCAACTTTTTCTACTGGGGGTTGAACCAGTATATTGTGCAACGGACCCTGGGGTCCAAGTCCCTGGCTGAAGGCCAAAAGGGAGTTGTCTTTGCGGCATTCCTCAAGCTGATCATTCCCTTTGTGGTGGTGATTCCAGGTATCTTGGCCTTTAACCTGTTTAGCGGCGATTTAAAGACCGAGGCGGATCGAAAGAACGCCGTGGTGATTGCAGACTTTGAGACTTCTCCCGAGAAGGTGTTCCCCTTCAGCCCCGAATTTGCGACGGTCAACCCGGAGATGGCGCGCAGAATGTATGACCACAACCGGGCTCAGCTGGGGCCAGTCATGACGATGGAGTGGACCCCGGATGAATTTCTCGCCGAACGCAACGCCGGCGTGATTGCGGAAGCGTCATCAAAGAACATTCCTTCGACCACACCTGTGGTTGGATATGACTACGATGCTGCTTTCGGAACGCTGCTGAAAAATCTGCTCTTTCCCGGCATTCGGTGGTTTGTGTTTGCGGCCATTACCGGGGCTGTGATCAGCTCACTAGCCTCCATGCTCAACTCAGCCTCCACCATCGCGACGATGGATGTATATAACAAGTTGAGGAAGAATGCCTCGCAGCTCGAGTTGGTCAAGGCCGGACGCGGCTTTGTGGTCGCCTTTGTCCTGATTGCCTCGATCATTGCACCTACCCTGGGGAGCCCGGTCTTCTCCGGGATCTTTACCTTTATCCAGGAATTCCAAGGGTTTATCAGCCCTGGTATCCTAGCGGTGTTCCTGTTCGGCTTCCTGGTCCCCAAGGCCCCAAAATACCTCGGATGGGTTGGTATCCTGGCTAATGTTATATTGTATGGCTTTTTCAAATGGATCGGCGGACCTCTACTGGTTGAGAACGGGCTTTGGTTTTCTTCCGAAATGGCCTTCCTGGACCGGATGGGTGTCTGCTTTATCATTGTCCTGATTATATGCGGAGTGGCGACCCTCGTGAATCCGCTGAAGGAACCGGTGAAGATGCCTGTGAATGAGCAGATGGATGTGACGCCATCCAAGACCGCCTTTTATGGCGGGATTGGGGTGGTGGCGTGTACCGTCGTCCTCTACGCCATCTTCTGGTAGCGGAAAGGTCTGGACGGTTGAAGGCTTTCCGGGGTCGGCCTCAGCTCCAACGTATAAGAACCAGCTTATGGAGGTGGGAACCCCGGCTTCCTTTTTTAGAGGGGCTCTGGTTTGGGCTTTTCTTGTACTATGGGAGTTTGATTGTATGTCGACCGCTATGGAAATTCTAATCAATCATCTGGGTTACCGGTCAGCCTGTCCGAAGGTCGCGATTCTTCAGGCGTGGGAGCCCTTTGAGGGGGCTCCGGTAGTGGAACTGGTGGAGGTCTCGACCAGTGAGGTGGTCCTGGAAATGGAGGGAGCAGGCAATCAGCCGGTGGATGGTTGGACGGGTCGATGGTTTTCGTCGGTCGACTTTTCCCAGGTGGATTCGCCAGGGACCTATTACCTGGTAAGTGGCGATCATCGGTCGCCTGCTTTTGAGATTCAGGAGACGGCGGCTTTGCTGGAGGAACCGCTTTCCGATATTCTGCACTATTTCAAGTCGCAACGCAGCGGAGGGGTGTATGACCGGCATGACCGGAAATGCCCCATTTATGGAGAGGACCGAAGCGTGGATGTACATGGGGGGTGGTATGACGCCTCCGGGGACGTGAGCAAATATCTGAGTCACCTCTCCTACGCCAACTATCTCAACCCACAGCAGACACCTATGGTGGTCTGGAATTTCCTCAAGGCTTACACCCTGTTAGCGGCTAATGGAAGGGTGTCGGATTATACCCTGGAACGTATCCTGGACGAGGCCACCCATGGCGGGGATTTTCTTGTCCGTATGCAGGATGAAGCAGGGTTCTTCTACATGATTGTTTTTGATGTCTGGAGTAAGGATGTGAGTCAGCGGGATATCTGTTCCTACGCGACCCAGGCGGGCCATAAATCGAATCAATATCAGGCCGGTTTTCGGCAGGGGGGCGGGTTGGCTATCGCTGCGCTGGCCGCGCTATCTCGTTTCCCCAGTCATGGGGATTACCCGGCCTCCACTTACTGGGAGTGTGCAGAGAAGGGATATCTTCACTTAAAGGAACACAACGAAGCTTACCTGGATGATGGCAAAGCCAACATCATCGATACATATTGTGCGCTCCTCGCCTCGGTTGAGCTGACGAAGGCGGCGAAGAACCCGGACCAGCAGTCCTTTTACCTGGAGGAGGCCCGGGTGTGGGCCTCCGAGCTCATGTCTTATCTGCACGAGCATCCGGATTATGGGGTATTGTGGATGGCTAATTCTGAGGGCACCCGACCCTATTTCCATGCGACGGAAGCCGGGCTTCCCGTTCTCGCCCTGATGGAATACCTTTCCGTTGAACCTGATGCTGAACGGAGAGGCCCTATCTCAGTGGCCTGCAAACGGTCTATTCAGGCCGAAGTGTCCATGACACAAGCGGTTTGGAACCCCTTTGGATATGCCCGACAGGTGACGCAGTCCCTAAGCGGGGTGCGTCAGGCGGCGTTCTTTGTCCCGCATGCCAACGAGAGTGGCTATTGGTGGCAGGGGGAAAATGCGCGGCTGGCGTCCCTGGTTTCCATGGGCATGCTAGCGATAGGCACGCTGCGCCTTGATCCGGCTACGGCGGTAGAAATCCAGCGATATAGCACGCAGCTATTGGATTGGATTTTTGGTCTCAACCCATTCGATACCTGTATGCTGGATGGGCATGGGCGCAATAATCCAAGCTATTGGCCAGAGGCCGGATACTACAACGCCAAGGGAGGAGTCTGTAACGGGATCACATCCGGGTTTGAAGATGAGCAGGATATCGCCTTCAAGCCGGAACCTCATGACAAGGATCCGATGCAGAATTGGAGGTGGGGGGAGCAGTGGATTCCCCATGCGGGGTGGTTGTTCCTGGCGATCGTGGCGTGGGAGCTTAAGTAGGAAATCAGAAATCAGAAATCGGAAATCAGAAATCGGAAGTCGGTGGTCGGAGGATCTCCGCTTCCGTTGTCGTTACGTCGTGCCGAGACAAGTCGCTCCGTGATGCTGGTGGCCTGGAGCGTTGTCGTGATAACGGCGGCTAGCGCCCGGAGCACATTTTTGTTCTCATATCAACCATTCATGAGGTACCCCTCTCGATAGGGTTTAGTGAGGAAAGCATTGGCGGATTCCAGATTCGTTACGAGACCATTGGCGCCGTCATAGGTGAGGGTGGGCCGTTCGCCCATTTCTCCTTCGCCTTCACCGGCGCGGAAGCCGACGAGGCCGAGGCACATGGTTTCGATCATATCCGCACTGTATTTAAAGTTACAGGCAGTGTTCATGGGGTCGCCATTTCTGCAAGCGGCGGTCCATTGCTTCTGGAAGTGCTCCAAGGGGGGCTCCAGCTCGTCTTCGGATGGGGGATCGAAATAGGTCAGGTCGGCCTGTGCACCGTAGGGATAAAGAATGCGATTGCGAAAATCGGCAATGATGAAGCCACGATCTCCCTTGAACCATGCTCCATGGCCGATGGCATTGAGGTTGACCCAGTCGAGGGGGGATTCGGGCATGGCGCCGCCCTGATACCAAGTGACCCGGATATCTTCGCGCCAGTCATTGGCGGGGAAGATATAACTGGCTGACATGTTGACCGGGGTCACATCCCGGTTGAGGGATTCGGGAGAGGCGACAGAGATGCTGGTGGGGAGCTCGGCGTCGATGACATTCCAGACGAGGTCCATGGTATGGCTGCCCATATCCCCGATCTGGCCGACACCCCAGTCCCAATACATATTCCACTGAAGGCAGTTCAGCCCGACCTTGCCCTTAACGTACTCGGGGTGGAATGGACGATAGGGGGAGGGTCCGAGCCAGAGGTCCCAGTTTAGTGTATCCGGAGGTTGGATACCGGCGAGATAGCCGGGTTTAGGGATTTGCCGGTTACCCCAGACAGCTACATCTCTCAAGTCGCCGATGGCGCCCCCATGAATCATTTCCCGCAAGCGGCTGAAGTTGGGATGGGCATGGCGCTGCATGCCGACCTGGGTGGCCAGCTTGTCCTTCTTCTTCATGTAGGTTTCCCGAACGATGCGAGATTCTTCGACAGTGATGGCAAGGGGCTTCTCCATAAAGCAATGGAGGTCGCGATTGAGGGACCAGTTGGCGATGAAGGCGTGGTGATGATCCGGGGTGCAACAGAGGACAGCATCGAGGCCCGGATGGTCCAGGGCCTTGCGCCAGTCTTCGTAGACTTTGGCCTTGGGGAATTCCTTCACTGCGTAAGGCAGGTTCTTCTGATTGACTTCACAGATGGCGACCACATTTTCGTCGTGCAATGTGGCGTAATGCGCCTTGGCCCGGCCATAAGCGCCGATTAAGGCGATATTGAGCTTATTGTTGGGGCGATTCTTTCCGAACAGGGTCCCGGTAGGAAGAATCATGAGCCCAGCACCGGTAGCACTGGCACGTTTGATGAGTTGTCGACGGGTAATAGCCATGAGTGTGGAGGCAGATTGGGGTTATTAATATGAACTTGGTAGTCCACGAAACTAGGTTCAGGTTCCGATATAAACAAGTTTACTTTCCGCTCATTGCGTAGAGGTAGCCATAGAGGAGGATTTTCTGGCGCGCAGACTGTTGGGGGGTGGTTTCGCTGTTGGGAACACTATACCGGCTGTTCCAGAAGTGTTCCCCCAGTGGCCAGAGGAGCTTATCGTCGGGATAGTTGCGTTTGATGTACCATTCACAGCGGTGAATATCGTCGGAATCTTTCCAACCGTCCCGCATCATATAGGGAGTCCATCCGGGAGTAAGTCCGGGCGCTCCATCCCGCCGACCGGGCGCAAAGGTTTGAGTGACGCAGCGATCCCCCAGGCCAGTCATGAGCACCAGGCCGAGGGGGTTGCGCCCCAAAGTCCACTCCGCTTCGGAATACAGGCCTTTGGCATAATAGGCCATTGCTGCGGGATCGTCTGAAAGGTGGTGAGCAATGGCGACGAGGGACATTTCATTCATGGTGAGGGCAACTCCATCCCCATTCACCAGATCGCGAGCGGCCTTGGTGGGGCTATCTTTCATGCGGTCAACGTAACCGGTGCGCGCCTGATTCAGGATAGAGGCCTTCATATTGGCCTGCAGTTCAGGATAGGTAACTTTCTGCGGGGTGAGGATGTAAGCGGTGCTGGCATACTGTTGTCCAAATGCACGGTGGCGTCTGATGAGAGAATCAGGCCCGGAGACCACGCTCTCCACCTTCACAATCTCTTCATACTTCCGGTCGCCGGTCAGGTTGAAAAGAAAGGCCGCCGCCGTCATGCGAAGATCGCGTCCGCGAAGTTCCATGGCCGCATCATCCAACATACGGTTCGTTTGGGCTTCTGCCCAATTGAAGGCAGCTTGAGCAGAATCCGCGTATATCCATTGGAGGGAAGTCATCCCGGCCCGGCGAAAGCAGTCAGCCACCATGGCGCTGCCAGCGGCAACACAATAACCCTGCCAGGCGCAGGCGGCTCCTGCATAGTTTACGGTTTTGGGTGGAGTGATATTGGCAAGACCTGAGAGGTAGCCACCGTCATGATCGCGCATGCGGAGCCACCAATCGATTTCCCATAGGGCTTCATCCAGAATATCAGGTATTCCGTTATCTGTCTCAGGGATATAAAGTTGCCCATCTGAGAAGGCAGCAGGGTTCAGGTAGTAGGTCAGCAAAATATCAAATACACAGATGTAGTTCACCGGGCGTTGATCGTTATCATATGCATCTGACCATCCTCCCCAAGTAGCATGGGCGACACGACCTGTGGAAGCCTCGGCGTACCAAGGCATATTGTCGGGATTGACTCCGGTAACCATATTGCGCCCGGAAATATAGACGGTGAATCCCTCTGGATCGACGCCTTGCTTGTAAAGGGGTTGGCGTGCTTTGGGGAATCCCCCCGCCGGGTCTTCTTCGCACCCCATGCGTTGGTAAAACATGCCCTGCATGGCGACCTTAAATGCCTCTTCGTATCGGTTGGGGCCAATATCAAAGGGGTATGAACTGCCCAAGCCCTCTACGACCAGGCGGTAGGTTCCGGGCTGAGTAAAGGAGGAGAAATCGCATTGCCAGACATCGGCTCCCGTGAGGTCTTTGTCAGTTCCGGGTTCGGGCCCCTGTTTGGCATAAAATTCCACCTTGCCTGTGAAGGGGGTCGATCCCGTATCGATATTTACAAGGTGAAAGGGGGTTCCTTCAAGATGTTGGAAATCCCAAGCACCGCCGTCGCCCGCCCAAAGATATAGGTCCGCTGTCTTATGGGAGGCCGTTGCGTCGTAGCCTATATTGGAAATTTTAATCGCAGGAGACACCATCTCAGCTTCGATAAAAGTAAAGTCGATATCCAGTCGATCGGAGTTAGTGGCCCGATTGATCTTCAGGGTGTAGGTTTCGCCCGGCTTCAGATTGTGGGCAAATTTGAGGTAAATCCAATGGTGCATGGCGGGTTTGCGCTCGTCATGGCTGGCTTCCCAGACCTTGGATTTGCGGTAGACCGCAATGGGAGATCGAGCGATATCGGATACAAGTGAATAGGTGGAGGGTTGGACGGCGACCTGCGAATCGAGCGGCTCTCCATAGGGGATGTATTGATCCTTGTCGGGGCAGAGGGACCACTTTTCGGTGTGATAAGGGCCCCATCCATTGCAGCTGCCTTCGGTGTGATCCCAGTTATACTCCACGGTGCCGTCCTGCCAGTGAATAACCAGGCTATTCGTGTCGACCGGGCTGGCCTTTAGCAGCTTGGTTGCATTCACAGCGGGAAGACCGGCAATGAGAAATATGGAAAGGACGACTCCAGCAAGATAGCTCTTCATGTTTTATCTGTATTGAAATTATTAATACCGTCTTATCTCGACCCCCAGGTTGATTTGAACTTTGTCAAGAGCCATGCCGATAAACATGGGGTAATACCAGTTCGCATAACGCCCCCAGACGGGGCCTTGAATTCGGGTGAAGGCGGCCTGCACCCGAGGGAGGGCCGGGCGGGCGGCGGTGCCCACTTCGGCCAGAGCGCGGGCGGCCCGGAGGGCATAGGCGGGCTCGGTGTTGATGAAATCTTCGAGGCGGGTGAGGAGGTGGTCGAGGGCATCGGTCCGGTTGGGATTGAAGGTGAGGAGGGCTTCCGCTGCGACGATAGACACGGAGGGGTCTCGATCCGTCAGGAGCTCGCTGAGCAGGGGTTCGGACTCCGGATAAAAATCAGGGCGCCCGAGCAGCCCAAGGGCGGCCCAATGGCGGACGGCATTATCGGAGGCATGGGCGAGGGTGCGGAGCTGAGTAAGTGTGGTATCGGGGTGGCTGGCGGTTTCGGCGGCCTCAAGGATGGTGTCCAGAGCATAGCGCTTTGGGTCCTGAGCCATGTCGTAAATAGAGTCATGGGCGCCTCGGCGCATCATTTCCCCTTCGGCGAGGAAGGCGGCATCTCGGATTTCGAGGGTCCATGTATTCAATTTCTGATGGAGATCTGCTTTGATCTCAGCGTAGGCGGGATCCTCGGCCAGGTTGTTCATTTCATTCGGATCTTCCCAAAGGTCATACAACTCCTCATGCGGTTTGGGTTGGAACATGGCCTCAATGAAGGCAGGAGCCTTTCCCGATTCCATGACTTGGCGGACTTCGCGGACGGATCCCTTGGTGTCGGAAAAGATGACCGAGTTACGCAGGTAGGGGCGAAATGGCATGTAGTTCCGGATGTAGAGGTAACGTTCATTCCGAACGCAGCGGGAGAGGTCTTCGACATCGTCAGCCCGGTCGCGGGCCCCAAAGTTATAGGCATCCAGGTTAAGTTTTTCGTAAGCCCCGCCGAGGAAGGTCTGCCCCTGGTGGGCGGGCAGCGGTGGGAGTCCGGCAAGCTTCAAGGTGGTGGCCGGCAAGTCGACAAAGCCGACTCGGGCATCGCTGGTGGTGCCCATGGCCTGGGGGGCCAGGTGGGCCCATTTTTCCGGAATGTGGACCATGAGCGGGACCTTTAGCCCGGTTTCATAGAGCCACCGTTTATAGCGGGGAAAACCGGAACCATGATCGGAAAAGAAGAAGATGATCGTGTTATCTTTCAGTCCGTCGGCTTCGAGATCGGCCAGGACGGAACCGAAAAAGGCGTCCATGGCGGTAATCAGATCGTAGTGGTGGGCTACGATATTCCGGATACCGGGCGTGTCGGGCAGATGCGGAGGGATGGGTGCCCGGGCAGGATCATGGGGGGCGATATCATCCCCTGCGACGTCACGGAAACTGTTGGTGTGGCCTTCATGGGTTTCCTGAAAGTTGACCACATGATAAAACGGTTGGTCGGGATCGGGGCGGTTGCGCCAGTGGGCTTCGCCGCTGTTTTCATCCCACAATCCCTCAGGAGAAAAATTATAATCCGTTTTCCGATTATTTGTACAATAGTAACCGGCTTCGCGCAGCAGGACAGGGAGAGGGTTCACTTTGGGCGATTGAGGAATTACACTGCGCAGGTTCATACTTCCCAGCGAAATGGAATAGGCCCCGGTTACGAGGGTAGAGCGCGCGGGTGCGCAGATCGGCATGGTAGACCAGGCGTTCGTGTAGCGAATGGCCTTTTGGGAAAAAGTATCGAGGTTGGGGGTGTAGGCGTATTCGTCTCCATAGCACCCAAGGAAGGGGCTCATGTCCTCACACGTGATCCAGAGGATGTTAGGCCGGTCCCGGGCAGTCCCCGAGGATACAAGGCCTAGAATGAACAGGAGTAAGAAAAGGGTGAGTCTGGGTTTCATAAGGCGATAGGCAAAAAAGAGGGGGGATTACTTTCCTTCAGCTTCCCACTGTTTCATTAAGGCGATATTGCGCTCCAG
Source organism: Opitutales bacterium (assembly GCA_028280845.1). Classification (GTDB taxonomy): domain Bacteria; phylum Verrucomicrobiota; class Verrucomicrobiia; order Opitutales; family JABSRG01; genus JANQKZ01. The sequence goes on from JANQKZ010000014.1 coordinate 100,367, forward strand.
GATTTCCCGTTGGCCCTCGTGTCGGCCGCCGGTATACACCGCCATGTCGGAGTCGTATTGGGCTCCTTCGGGAAGCTGCCCCTGGTCTCCCGTATCTGTGATCCAGGTATCGAGGAGGTTACGATGGGTCTTGAGGACTTCCATATAGGCGGGGTGGGCGGCCAGGTTGTTCAATTCCCATGGGTCACTGGCAAGATCATATAATTCCTCTACCGGGCGAACCGGAGCGACCAGTGCGACCTGGTTCTCATTCAGTTTCCCCGCCTTTCCCCACTCGCGAACCGCTTGAACGATGGCCTTGTCATCTTTGTAGCGGTTAGGCTGCAGGTGAGGGCGATCCGGATAGCCATTTCGGATATATTTAAATTGCTTTGTGCGTACACTGCGCAGCTGTTCCACGGTCTCGTCGCAGCGATCGCGGGCCGAGATAACAAATTCGCGTTGCGCGCCGGGTTCCAACACATTTCGAGCCTGCATCCAGTCGGGGATGTCGATACCGGCAAGGGCGAGGGAGATGGCGGCCATGTCAATGTGGGCGATCAATTCATCATTGATGACTCCGGCCGGGACGGCGGGCCCTTTCACGATAAACGGAATTTTTATGCCCTCCTCATAGAGAAACTGTTTCCCCCGGACATGGCTGACTCCGTGGTCGGTCATGAAAATGATTACTGTGTTGTCCAGTCTACCCGCTTCTTTGAGCTGGTCCAAAATTCGACCCACTTCGATATCTGTGTAATTGACGGTATCCAGATAGGCGGCCCAGTCCTGCAGCAGAACGGGGTGGTTCGGATAGTAAGGAGGCAAGGTAACTGCATCGGGGGCAATCAGCGCTGGCAGTTCTTGGGCCACTCTGGCATTGAGAATCCCCAGGTGATTTCTCCATTTTCCTCCGCGAAGATGGATCTGGGCGAAGAAAGGTTGGTTTGTGGGCGCATCCGTCCAGTCCTGGGCATCGTACATGGTGCGATCCCATTCAAAATTATAATCGGTCTTTCTGTTATTGGCGGTGAAGTAGCCTGCGTCCTGGAATAATTCGGGCAGAGGTCGGACCGGGTAGGGCAGGTGGATTTTGACTTCGCCCCGCCCACTGCGGTGATGATGCGCGCCGATGGTGGTTTGATACATACCATTAATCATGGCCGATCGGGCCGTTGAGCAAACGGGAGCCGTGACAAAAGCCTGGGTAAAGGTGGTTCCATCCCGGGCCAGTTGGTCAATGACGGGAGTATCGACGAGCGCTTCCCCCTGATAGCCGAAATGAGAGGACATGTCTTCTACTGTGATCCAGAGGATATTGGGGCGGGAATCCGCCTCGAGCAGGGGGGCCAGGACGCAAGCCAGAAGAAGTAGAATGATTTGGGGCATGTTGTGGAGTTCTGGGTTATGGTTGAGAATAAAAAAGGTATTCTGCATTTCGATGGAGGGGTTAGCCAACGTTGAAGAACACAAGATTTAAACTATTTTTATGGGGCCGGGCTTAGTCGGAGAGATTACTCTTGGCGGTATGGGCAGTTTGACCCAGACCAGCATAGGTGACCGCCTGTTAGCGGACCTGATTCCGGATTTGCGAGCTGCCTTAAAGCCATCTCCCCGAAGTTGTCGACCAGTCGGGCTGAGGGAATTGTTGGCGGCGTGCCGGGGTATTTCGCTGTTGCGTGAAGGGGGAGCAGCAGCCAAAACCCTTGCATGGTCGAAGAAGACGGCGGTTCATTTCTCATTCATGCCCTGCGAGGGATTTTTGGAATTCTTGTGCTTCTCGGAGTTTGCTACGCGTTCAGTTCGAATCGAAAGCAAATCAACTGGCGCCTGGTGGGTGGAGGGATAGGCTTGCAGTTTGTGTTAGCCATCCTCGTGTTGAAGGTACCGTTTGTCGAGCAGACCCTTCGCATGATCTCCATGTTTTTTGTCGAGGTCCTCGGGTTTTCCGCTCAGGGAGGTGCCTTTATTTTTGGGGAATTGACCACAGATGCGGGAAGCTATGGGGCGATATTTGCCTTTAGAGTGGTGCCCTCGATTATCTTTTTCTCCGCAGTCACATCGGTGCTCTACTACTTGGGAATTCTCCAGAAATTTGTCTACGTGTTCGCCTGGATCATGAAGAAAACCATGCGTCTATCCGGGGCGGAGAGTCTGGCTGCCGCGGCCAACATCTTCCTGGGGCAAACTGAAGCTCCTCTGGTGGTGAAACCCTATATCGAGAAGATGACCCGTAGCGAGATCCTGGCCTTAATGACGGGGGGAATGGCCACGATTGCGGGCGCGGTCATGGTGGCGTTCATTGGCTTTCTAGGTGGGGAAGACCCCGTGATGCAGGCTGAATTTGGAAAACACTTACTCACCGCTTCGCTGCTCAACGCCCCGGGGGCACTGGTGTGCGCGAAAATCCTTTTACCGGAGAGCGAGCATGTTAATGAACGGCTGGAGATATCGAAGGACCGCCTGGGCGTAAATGTATTTGATTCCGCTTGCGGAGGGACGACACAAGGGGTCGCCCTGGCTTTCAATGTAGCGGCTATGTTGATGGTGTTTATTGCCTTTATCGCCATGTTTAATTTCGTGTTGTCGAACTGGCTTGGCAACTGGACGGGTTTGAATGCCTGGGTGGCTGAAAACACAGGAGGACAATTTGAGGCCTTTTCTTTGGAATATATCTTTGGTCTGCTGTTTGCACCAGTAGCCTGGATTATCGGGGTGGACTGGGCCAGCGCGATGCAGGTCGGGCGCCTGCTCGGAGAAAAGTTGGTGCTCAATGAATTTGTCGCCTACGCCAACTTGGGGGAGTTGATTCGATCGGACTTATTGACGGATCCTCGAGCAGTTATCATTTCCACATATGCGCTGTGCGGATTTGCCAATTTCAGTTCAATGGGAATCCAGATTGGAGGTATCGGCAGCCTGGCACCCGGCCGTCGTGGTACCTTGAGCGAGCTGGCATTTCGCGCTTTGCTGGGCGGCACGATCGCCTGCTTGATTTCGGCCTCCATTGCCGGGGTGTTAGTGGCTTAACCCGTATCCCGGCCTGGCGTTTTGCGCCACATCATCGGCGTGGTTTCCGCAATGGGTCTAAAGCCCATGGGTTCGAGGATGCGTTGACTGGCGGGAAAGGCATCTACGAAGGCATACTTCACACCAGCGGCTCGCAATAGCTCCAAACGCCTCCGGACCAGGGTTCGATAGTATCCCTGCTTTCGATACGGTTCCAAGGTTCCCCCACAAAACAGTCCTGCAAATTCGTTTTCAAAATCATCGAAATCCACACGGCCAACGGCGACCGGAATACCGTCCGGAGTATGGGCCATAAAGATGGCAATGGATTTAGGATCATTCAGGAGCCGGCGGCGGGTCCATGCCCCGGCCGTATCTCCAAAAATCTTCCGGCAGAGTTGGTCAAAAATATCCCAATCCTCCCTCGTGTGGATCTGCCGGACCGTTTCCATGGGCCTGGGAGCTTGAGGAAGCGGGGTTTCGTAGACATCGAACACCATGAAAGCTTCGGTCTGTCCCCGTTTGAACCCTTTAGATTCCAGGACCTGAACCAGGTCAGGCGGTGGGTCATGGGAATACACTTTCCATTCAAAGGATTGGTCCAGGGCATCGTAGTGATCGGTTTGCCGTTGGATAAAGGCGTCCAGGTCTTCCTGGCCCGGATCCGCAAACAGCAGAAAGCCTGTCTCGTCGGCTTCTTTTCCGGTTGTGCGAACCACCCCGTCGTTAATCTCCCATTCCCCCCGGGGATGGCGGCGATGCCGATCGAAGCGTTCAAGGATGGCTTCGGTGGACTCTGTTGAGTTCATCTACCTGGATTCCTTTACCCCTTTGGAAACAGACTTTGGGATTCCCCACCAGATGCCAAAGGCAGCCCCGCAGGCTCCGCCCATGATATGGGCAAACTGGGAGATGTGATCCTCACCAAAGGCGGATGCGATTTCCTTTCCCAGGAAGAGGACCGAGACGATAAGAAAGGTAAGTGGAATGGTGTTTTTCTGATAATTGGCAAAGCTGGTGAGTAAAATCATCATGAAGGTGATCCCGCTGGCACCCAAAAGCGTTGAATTGAAAATCAGGGTGTGGAAAATGCCGGTAATGAGGGCGGTAAGGAGGGTAAACAGGGACAGGCGCAGGGTGCCGTACTTCTCCTCGAGGAGAGGGCCGACAAGGAGAATAATGGTGAAATTTGCGAGGAAGTGGGCCCAGCTCCAACTCCCCATGGTGTAGGTGAATAACCGGATGTAAAAAAGCGGGTTCGCATAGTCAAAGCTCCCGGGCAGGCTGAACACGTCCCGAGTGGTGGCGCCGCCTGTCATGGTGTGGAGCAGCAGAGCTACCAGAGAGAGCGCGGCATAAGTCAGGATGAGGGGGGAATTAATGTCGATACGGATCGATTCCTTTTTCCAGGGAACGCGTGTCTTAAGGGTCTTATTCCAGGATTTCCGGTATGCCTGTTTGGAGGCGAGAGTCTCCGGGGAGGGTTCGCTCGAGCCGGTTTTGGATGAGGTGGGTTCAGCGTTCACGGTCTAACATTTTATTGATGAGGTCAGTTTGACGCAAGGCGGCTTCCTTGTTGTGGACGCCAATTTGCCAGGCTTCCGGGTCGCCTACCACATAGGCCTTTTGTCTTCCCCGGGTGACTCCTGTGTAAATGAGGTTTCGTTGAAGCATGAGGAAGTGTTGTTTCATGAGTGGAATAAGCACCACCGGGTACTCGCTGCCCTGGCTTTTGTGGATACTGATCGCGTAAGCCAGGTTTAGATCCGAGAGTTCGCCCTTTTCGAAATCATGTATTTCTCCGTCGAAATCGATGAGGAGGCGGACCCCATCGGGACTGATTCCGGTGATAAGCCCAATGTCCCCGTTGAAGAGGTTTTTTTCGTAATTGTTTCTGGTTTGAATGACCTTGTCGCCGATTCGGAAAGCACTTGCTCCCATACGTATTTCTGCGGGGATCGGTTTGCCTGTTCTCTGACGGAAGTGGTTCTGGGTGGGACGCAGGTGGGTCCCCCGGCTCTGGCTAAGCCCCGCGTTTTTACGTTGCCGGGCAAGTTCGATGGGGTTGAGGTGTTTCTGGAGTTCTGTATTTAAATTTTGGATACCGACAATACCTTTGTGCATGGGGGCCAGAACCTGGGTATCCCGAATAGGGTCCATTCCCAGGCGGTCCGGAATATAATCACGGACGGTTCGGATAGTTTTCTGCAGGCAGGCCTCGGGGGAATCAGCGGTGATGAAGTGAAAATCATGCCCTTCGTCGATATCTTTTGCGAGGTTGGCGGAGTAGGGGAGGCTTGTTTCGCCGTGCAGAATGCGGTGGGCCATGGAAACGATGCTGCTGGTTTCCTCCTGGCGAAATATTCGCTGCAGACGGGTGACGGGAATTTTCCCGCTGGCAATGAGGTCTTTCAGGACATTGCCCGGGCCGACACTGGGCAGTTGATCGGAATCGCCGACCAGGAGCAGGTGAGCCTTGGGTTTGAGTGCTCGGAGGAGGTGAGCGGCCAGGCGGGTGTCGAGCATACTGCTCTCGTCGATGATAAGGATGGTGGCATCCAGGGGGTTATCGGGCCCATGAAAAAACCCGCCCTCTGAGGGGTCAAACTTCAGTAGCCGATGGATGGTGGAGGCGGGGTGGCCCGTGCTATCGGCCATGCGTTGGGCAGCCCGACCGGTGGGAGAGGCTAACTGGATCCGGGCTTTTTTTGCGGCGAGGATGCTGACGAGGCTGCGAAGGATGGTGGTTTTACCGGTTCCAGGGCCACCTGTGAGGATGGAGACTTTATGGGTGAGGGCGGTTTCCAGCGCCGTGGATTGTTCGGAGGCGAAGGCAAAGCCCGCTTTGTTTTGGGCCCATTCGAGGGCTTTATCTACCCGGATCCCGGGCAACGAAGAGGGGGCCTTGAGCAGGCGGACGACACATTCCGCAAGCTGGGATTCGGCCTTCGCGGTTTTCGGCAACTGGTAGTATTGCTTATCCTCACGGCGTACTTCGACCATTTCCCTCCGCCCGGCCATGGCATGCAATTCATCGACGACACGGTCGCCACCGACTTCTAACAAGGTGGTGGCCGCGGCGATGAGATCCCGGGCTGGAATCAAGGTATGGCCTTCTTCCTCCAGGTTGGAGCAAGTATGAGAGATTCCGGCGGCGATCCGGGTGGCGGATTCATTGGGCAGTCCAAGATTGCGAGCGATTTTGTCTGCAGTCTTGAATCCGATTCGATCAATTTCGCGGGCGAGACGAAAGGGGTCTTCCTGGATAATCTGTTTGGTTTCCGCTCCGTATTTTTTCACCAGGCGAACACAGTGAGCAGTGGTCACTCCATAGGTCTGGAGGAACATGAGGACGTCTCTGAACGCGCGTTGGTCATCCCATGACTTTTTGATGGAGGCAGCTCTGCCACGACCAATGCCTTCGACTTCTTGAAGTCGCTTAGACTCCTCTGTGATCACGCGGAGGGTGTCGGCCCCGAATTTGTCGACAATGCGCTCGGCGTACTTGGGGCCGATACCGGGGACCAGGCCGCTACCCAGGTATTTGCGGATTCCATAGACATTGGAGGGAAGGCGCGAGGCGAAGGTATCAATTTTAAACTGATCTCCATATTCGGGATGGTGGGACCACTGACCGAAGAGCTCGAGGGTTTCCCCGCATTGGACGCCAGGAAGGACGCCGGTGATGGATGTGGTGCGACTCTTAGCTCCGGCCTCCTGGAGCCGGAATTCGCCTACGGTGTAGGCATTCTCTTCATTGCTGTAGATGATTCGCTCCAGGACGCCTTGAATGCGGGCCTGGGTCGAAGACGATGGGGAAGGATGTACCACGCGGATGAGCTAAGACCATTCAATCGGTCTGAGCAAGTGCGGGAAGGTCGAAAACAGAGTCCTCAAGTTCATTCATTGAGGCGAAGACCCCATCGGCGTCGGTTTCTTCTCTGAGGGCTTCTACTGAATGGGAACCGGTGCCAACGAGGTAGACCCTGGCCATGTTGACGGCCCGCGCGGCTTCTGCATCGAAAGGGGAGTCTCCGATCATCCAGGTATGGGTGGCAGGCATACCAATTTTGTCCAGGACCATTTCGGAGAAGGCTTTGGCCGGTTTGCGGAAGCCTTCCAGTCGCTCGCTTCCCTCGATGATTTTCATATAGGGTTCAAGCCCGAGGTAACGGCACACATCCTGGCTGCTTTCGTGGTTCTTGTTGGTGAAGACACCGAGGACATACCGGTCCGTGGCGTGAAGCTTTTGAACCAGTTCAATGGCTCCGGGAAGGAGCCGCAAGCCTTCGGAAAAGTTGACCTTAAAATACTGGTTGAAAATGGGAATCGCCTCCTCGGTAAAATCCTCTTTGAGAAGCCGTCGCATGGTTACCGGAACGGAGCCTCCCACTGTGCGCCGAACGGTGTCGTAGTCTGTAGGAGGTAAGCCCAGCGTCCCCAAGGTATGCACGTAGGCCGCGTAGATCGCGTCGAAGTTGTCCACCAGGGTGCCGTCCAAATCAAATAGAATTGCCGTCTTCATCCGGGACCGAGGTTGGCTTGGGAGGTACCGTTGGACAAGCGGGAAAATGAAAATTCGAGTGACGGTTGAGCAGGGGTTGACGCCGGGATGAAGAAAGGTCCGCTTGACCTCTAGGAGGGGTCTGTTAGCACTTGATTAGCTGAAACTTATATGCCCGTCGTCGACCAGAACCCCAAGGCCAGATTGGAATCCAATGGAAGTGTATTTCGTTTGGTCTTGTCGGGAGATTGGGTGCTTCAATCCGGTGCTCCAAGCTTTCATGAATTGAATTGGGATCCCCTGCAGGGAAAAAAGGGGGTTGGGATTCTGGAAATCAATGGTCGGGATCTTGGCCGTTGGGATACGACTCTCCTTCCCATGCTGTTGGCGGCGCATAATTTTTGCGAAGAGCACGAAGTCTCATTGAATCTGGAAGGCCTTCCGGAGGGGATACGGCGGTTGTTCAACCTGGCCACGGCAGTTCCAGTAAAAACCGACGCCACGCATGCGGAGGACGAACCCGGGTTCTTTCGGCAGATTGGTAATTGGGCCATGAATTTTCGTCAGGGCGCAGACGATTGGTTTGAGTTCATAGGTCGTCTATTTTTAGGGTTTATGCGTCTGGCCCGAGGAAAGGCACAGGTCCGGATGCGGGACTTTGCCCTAGTGGTCGAGTCGACGGGCGCCATGGCTTTTCCCATTGTTTCGCTGATCAGTTTTCTGGTGGGGTTGATCATTACCTTTCTCGGGATCGTGGTGCTGATCCGGTTTAATGCTGAATACTATGTATCCTACCTGGTGGGTTATGGTATGCTACGAGAGATGGGAGCTTTGATGACGGGAATTATCCTAGCTGGTCGGACTGGTGCGGCCTTTGCCGCTCAGATTGGCAGTATGAAGGTAAACGAAGAACTGGATGCCCTGCGGGCTTCAGGCGTTGACCCGGTGGAATTCCTGGTGATTCCCCGTGTGCTGGCTCTGGTCCTGATGATGCCACTGCTCGTTATCTATTCCATGGTAGTGGGAATCATTTCCGGCATGGCGATTGCCAACGTCATGCAAAACATGGCTCCGGAGATCTTTGTGAAAGGTCTTTTGGAAGCTGTCACCCTGTCAGACCTTATGCTGGGTCTGATAAAGTCGGTTGTCTTTGGGATTCTGATCGCCATGTCGGGCTGTTTGCGGGGTCTCCAATCAGGGAACGATGCGAATGCGGTGGGGGTAGCGACTACCCAGGCCGTGGTGACGAGTATCACCCTCATTGTGGCATTCAATGCGTTGATTGATTGGATCGCCGCCATTTACAACGTGTAGGTGCGATGTCGAAGGAAGCGTTAATTCGAGTCGAAAACCTGACCATGGCCTATGGGGATTTCGTAGTTATGCGGGATCTCAATTTTGATGTGAAGCAGGGAGAGGTGATGGTCATTATGGGGGGGTCCGGTTGTGGGAAGAGCACCCTGCTGCGCCATTTGATCGGTTTGCAGGAACCGGCCAAGGGTGAAATTTATTATGGGGATACGAATTATACCCAGTCGGACCCGGATCGGCGGCAGAAGATCAATCGTCGCTTTGGAGTGACCTTTCAGCAGGGAGCCCTATGGAGTAGCATGACCTTGGAGGAGAATGTGGCCTTCACCCTCGAGGAGTATACGAATCTGCCTCCGGAAGAGATTCAGTCGCTAGTCCGTTCCAAGCTTTCCCTGGTTGGGCTTCGTGGCTTCGAGCAGTACTACCCGGCAGAGATCAGCGGGGGGATGCGAAAACGGGCCGGCCTGGCCCGTGCCATAGCCCTGGATCCGGATATCCTCTTTTTTGATGAACCTTCAGCGGGGTTGGATCCCCTGAGTTCCAAACGGCTGGACCAGTTAATCATGGAGCTTCGCGACAGCCTGGGGGCTACGATTGTCATCGTTACTCATGAGCTGGAGAGCATCTTTGATATTAGCGATCGGGCAATTTTCCTCGATACCTCGGTTCGGACGATCACCGCCATCGGGCATCCGAAAGCGATGTTAAAGGATCCTCCGAATGAGAATGTGTACCGTTTCCTCAGTCGGGACGCAACGAAGCCTGCATGACTTTTTCATTTAACAATTCCTCAACTTTTCTATTATTCACAAATTCCTGCTTCTAAATGGCTAAACGCGCAAACCCAGTAACAATCGGCATCTTCGTGACCGGGGCCTTTCTCCTGTTTACCGGCCTCCTGGGTTTTTTGGGGACAGCCGGCCTCTTTGAAAAGAAGGAGCAGTTTATCCTCTTCTTTGATGAGTCGGTCAATGGGTTGAACGTGGGGTCCAGTGTGAAATTTAAAGGGGTTCCGATTGGGCGAGTGAAACGAATCTTAATTCGGGCGGAGAACCAACCTGAATCATCTTCGGCCGTTCCGGTCATTATTGAACTGGATGGGCATCGTTTGCAGCGGAATTACAATGTCGGCCTGGATTTGAGTGATCCCAATGCATTTGCCGACCAGATCGCCAACGGGCTGCGTGCCCGGTTGAATTCGGAAAGTTTTATTACCGGCCTGCTCTATGTGGACCTGGATTATATCCAAGATCCGTCTCCGCCGCGTATCGTGCAGGAAACCTTCATCTACAAGGAAATCCCGACCGTTCCCTCTACGGTCGCGGAGTTGACGCAACAAGCCTTTGAAGCCATTGCCACCTTCAGTCAGATGGACCTTGAGGGCACCCTGATCAGTCTAAAAGACCTGTTGGATTCTACTCGGACAAAGGTTGACCAAGTGGATATTCCACGGATTACTGATTCTGTAACCGGCGCTGCAGATGCTTTTACAGCCTTAGCCCAGTCCGAAGAAGTTAAACAAGCGATCATTTCGTTGGATGATACGCTGCAAGAAATTCAAGTCCTGAGTCAGTCGCTTCAGACCAACACCAATGATATACGGGGGGATCTTGGGGATTCTCTGGATGCGCTGGAAGCTACCCTGGCTGAAGCCACCAAGACCTTATCCACGATAGGGTTTGCCTTGAGTGAGGAGTCACCCGTTATGTTGGAGCTGGAGGAAATGATGAAAAATATTTCCAGAGCCGCCAATTCCACTCAAGCCCTGGTCGAATATTTGGAACGGAACCCCAAGGCCCTCATCACCGGACGCCCCGTAAACCCTTAAACGAAGATTTATGCATGCGAAGCCCCTCAGGTTAAAGGGAATGATTCTCGGTGGATTGGCCGCCAGCATTCTGCTAACCGGTTGTATCAATCTGGAACCGGTCGAAGATCCCACCCGGACTTATATTCTGAGTTCCGCGGATCTCTCCCCGATTCGTCTCAGCCGAGAAGGCGAGACGATTTCCCTTTTTATCGAGCGTGTAGAGATTCCACCCTACCTGGATGACCGGCGATTGGTTACCCGAGTTGCCCCTAATGAAGTCGAGTTTCACGAGTTTTATCGATGGGCAGAGCCCATTGCGGAGGGAATAGGGCGGACCATCGCGGAGAACCTTGATTCAATGGAGGTAGTGAAGGATGTAGGCTACCATCCCTGGCGAAAGTATGGCCGGAATGACTACCGGATTCGCCTGAAGATCTTCCACTTTGAAGCCAATGAAACCGGGGATGTCGAGTTTTCGGGAATTGCCGAGATTTATGAGCCGGGTGATGCTCTGGTCATGGTCACGACGCGTGATTTTCGGTTTCGGTCCCCAGTCATCGGACAAGGAATGGATGGGGTTGTGGCCGCCATGAGTGATTCCCTGGCTCAGTTTTCCACCAAGCTGGCTGAGGCTTATCGGGAGCGAAGCCTGGACGACGAGCCTAATTAATCCGTTTATTTGTCATAAGGCCAAGAGGTCACCTCCTGGCCCGCTCCGGCTCCAGCCGAATAAATAAGAACCGGTTGCCTGATGTTTGAGGTCGTGACCGGTTGGAAGGTGTCTTCACTTGCGCCATCAATATGAGTCGCCGGTCCACTGGTTGTCAGGATCTGGCGTGCGATTTGCCCATTATAATCGGTGTCGAGTACTACGATAATGTCCGTATTGCCGAAGGCGTCTATAATGGCTTTCCCATTAAAATCCTGTTCGCTGAAGCTATGATAACTCCGTGCCTTTGAATTTAATCGCCGGTGGGGAGTTTTGAGGATGGTCGTTCCATCATAACTATACCCAGTCAGGGTTCGGTAAACATCTTCCCCGGCGTCTTCCAGAGAGAGCGCACTATCGGGGTTTCCCTCTGGCTGCCCGAAGAGTGGATAAAAGCCATAGTCGGATTTGTAGTTTATACAGGCCGTGGATAGCTGGCTGAAGAGGGCCCTGGTTTGAGTCCGTTTGGCCTGCGTGCGCACTGCCCCCACAGTCGGTATCAGTAAACCCGCCAATATGGCAATGATCGCGATAACGGCCAGGAGCTCGACGAGGGTAAACCCCTTCGCCCGGGACTTCGGGTAAGGTAAGAGTAAGCGCACACCTACAGGGTGAAAGCCGGCGGCTTCCGGTTCAACTGCAAAGCAATGCCGTCACGGGGATGTAAAGGAAGGGGTGGACTAGGTTTTGCCATAATTGCAATGCAAATAATGCAATTACAATGCAATTTCATATCTATATATGAAGAGTAATGGGGTGAAAATTTAATTCAAAAAAATATAATATTTATAATCAGCGACTTACGTATTTTTGAAATTGGGTTGGCATTATGCATGCAACAGAGAGGGCAAACTTTTCTTTAATCTCTAAAGCACACACACTATGAAACCTTTAGTTGAACCCACAGCCCAAGCGGAAGTCCTCGATCAGGCGGCCTTAGTTGAACAATTTTTACCTTTGGTCCACGCGGTCGTGGGCGGAATGCGCAACCAGCTTCCTCAACATGCGGATCTTGAGGAACTGGCGAGTGTAGGGGTTACCGGCCTGATGGCAGCGATCGAAAAATTTGATCCTGAGCAACGCAATACGTTTGAGGGGTATGCGGTATTGCGGATTCGTGGAGCGATTCTGGACGAGCTGCGCCGGATGGATGCCATGCCCCGGACGGCCCGCCATAAGTGGCGTAAGCTCCAAGGCGTGGTGGCTGATCTGGAACAACGCAAGGGTCGGGCTCCGACCGAGGAAGAGGTGCGTGTTGAGCTTGGGCTGACCCCCAAAGAATTCTCCAAATTCCAGCGGCAGACCCATAATCTGAGCTTTTTCTCGCTAGATGGAGGCGCTATCGACGGTGACGAGGATGCCGGAAACTTCCACGATCTGATTGCTGATGAAAATCAGCCGATTGGCTCGGATCTGGCAGAACATAAAGAGCAGCTCGCCTTGCTGGCGGATTTCTTGGAAGCACTTCCGGAGCGCCAGCAAAAAGTCCTCGCTCTTTATTATCATGAAGGCCTTCGCCTCAGCGAGATTGCAGAGATCTTTGCAGTGACGGAAGCCCGCATCTGTCAAATCCATACCAAGGCCCTGGGCTCCTTACGGAAGCTCATGGAAAATGTAGATTGAGCGAAGTTTTCCCATCCCATCGCGGACACAGTCCGCGAACCCGTATCCTCCGGGCCGCTCTCCATGTGAGAGCGGCCTATTTTTTTGGAGGTTGATGGCGCCGTCCGGTTCCAGCGCTTCATGTCGTTCGCAAACCCTTGACAGGGCAGGGGTGAAGCGGGTTGAAGACAGCATGACCGAAATGGTGGAGACCCAGGACTATCGAACTTCTGAGCGGAAGGTGAGCGGATTTGCGCGGCAATTCCCGAGTATTGCCTTTTACCGGAAGCTGGGGTGGATCGTGTATAGTGCGCGCAACCTGGCCCTGAAAGGGGGATATAACCAGGAGCGATGGATTCGCAGCTCAGAAACGGTAATAGAAGCGATGGAAGACGTGGGAGGGCGCTTTGAGGTTGAAGGGTTGGACGCATTGCCTCCACACGATGGCCCTTGTATATACCTGGGGAATCATATGAGTACGTTGGAGACTTTCACTTTACCTTGGATTTTGCGAAAACGCCATCCACTGACCTACGTGATTAAGAAAGACCTGACCGAGCTACCTGTTTTTAAGCACGTGGTGTTGGCCAGAACTCCGATCGTGGTGGGCCGGAAGAGTCCTCGGGAAGACCTTACCTTGGTGCTGAAGGAAGGAGAGGCCAAAATAAAGGCCGGGTATTCGATCATCATCTTTCCGACGACGACCCGGACCCTGCATTTTGACTCATCGGCCTTTAATACGATCGGGGTCAAGTTGGCCCGGCGGGCGGGAGTTCCGGTCATCCCCCTGGCCTTGAAAACAGACGCCTGGCGTTCCGATGGCTGGCCCATTAAAGATGCCGGCAAAATTGAACCGCATCAGACGGTCCACTTTGCGTTCGGTCCGCTGATGGAGGTTGAGGGAAATGGCAAGGTCACCAACGACGCAGCTCGCGACTTTATCGTAGAAAAGCTTCGTAGCTGGGGGACCGAGATCCGTTCATAAAAAAAAGCCGGAGTGCAGGCACTCCGGCAGAAGAATGAAGGAGGGAACTATCCCAGGATGGGCCTAATCAAAGTTGAGAATGAGGGAGGCGTAGTAGCGCATATCCCAACTTTCAAACCCGACGGCGGGCTCGCTGTTGTATTTATTTGAGATTCCCAGACCCAGGGACCACCACTTGCTCGGCAGGGGAATTTCGAAGTCGGTTACATGATTAATGAGGAAGTTACCGAAATCGGAGGTGGCCGGATTGAAATTCAACTCTGTAGCGACGGACCAATAATCATTGTGGGTATATTTGTGGCTGAGGCCGAAATCCAGAGTCAGGTCATCCTCTGAGATGCTGTCGAGAAAGGTTTGATGGCGGTAAGCGGTACCTACCCGACCCGTCAGGTTATGGTTGTCCTGATTGATGAAGCGATAGGTTGCCCCCCCACCAGCGGTAGCCCGGAAGTCGAGGTTTTCAAACTCGTCTTTTTCACCTTCGGCCCGGACATACCAACCCAAGTCCCCGACCACGAACGATTCATAACGCACACCGCCAACGGTCTCATCATCCGTTTTGACGCCCTCTACCTCGGCTGTGAAGTAGGATCCGTAAAAGAGCAGGGTGTCGTCGGGACCTTTTAGGGTAGCGCTTCCTCGCAGGCCAAAGCTATTTTCTTCCACATTTCCGGTCTTACCCGCAACATTGCCGGAAAGGGAGTAAGACCATTTCCGACGCAGGTTTTCTTCGGCCGCGATGAGGGGATCTTTGTCGCCGACATTCCAGGACATGACTACGCGGTCCATAGTGGTGCTCATGGTGCCGTCATCATTGATGATCTGCATTTCACCATCCGCCCTGGCTTTAACCTGGCCTGACATGGTGTTGCCACTGTCAAGGCGAACGAAGACGGGATCTTGCGTCTCGAAGGTCACCACTTCTGCAGTGTCAATTTCGAGCGTTCCGGCATAGGACGTTTCGAGTGTGATTTTTCCATTTTCAATCCCCTTGATGGTCCCAACAAGCTGGGCTCCATCCCTGGTGGAAACCATATCGGCACCGGCGATAGTTGGAATAAGGATCCACGCCAGGACCGTTACAATTCGATGTGTGAGTATAGTCATAGGGGTTAAACGTCGTTATGAATTCGGAGTTAAGTATAAAAAAGAGCCCCGGCCACTCAAGGCCGGGACTCAAATAAAACAGGGCCTACTTCCCGTTGGGTTTAATGAGGATTTCCTTGGCCGATTTACCCTGCTGGATCATGGGCAGTACGTGCTCGGTATATGGCACAATGACGTCGAGCAGGTAGGGGCCGTCGTAATCGAGCATTTCCTGGATGGCCTCGCGCAGCTCTTCCTTCTTATAGACCCGCCGAGCCTTCACTCCAAAGCCTTCGGCCACGGTAATGTAGTCGGGGTAAATGCCGTCGAGGTTTTCCGGGCTGCCGATATTGTCGGGGTCGCCGAGGATGGTCTGAGCGCGGCAGCTTTCATAGAGGAGGTCTTCCCACTGGACCACCATACCCAGGTGCTGATTATTCAGGATCATGGTTTTGGCATGGATCTGTTCCACCTTGGCCGTCGCCAATTCTTGAACATTCATCAGAAAGGAGCCGTCACCGTCGATGTTGATCACCTGGCGGTCGGGGAATGCGACCTTGGCGCCCAGGGCGGCAGGGAGACCGAAGCCCATCGTGCCGAGTCCGAGCGAGCTGATATAGGTCCGGGGTTCGTTAAAGTTGTAGAACTGAGCCGCCCACATTTGGTGCTGGCCGACGCCAGTGGTAATGATGGCATCTCCCATGGTTTCCTCGTAGAGTACCTGAACTGCTTCCTGAGACAGAATATGTTTGGATTCGTCGTAAGCGAAGGGATGCTCCTTCTTCCAGGAATTGAGGGTGCTATACCATTCTGTGTATGGCCTTTTCCGGTAACCGGACTCCTTGATCAAGGTGTTCAGGCGTCCCAGGGCATATTTGATGTCGGTATGGATCGGAAAGTGGGCTTTCTTGTTCTTGTTGTGCTCCGAGCGATCGATGTCGAAATGGACAATGTAGGATTTCGGGGCAAACATTTCTACCTTGCCGGTGATTCGGTCATCGAAGCGAGCACCAGCGCATATGAGCACATCGCTTTCGCACACGGCCCAGTTGCCCGCGACGGATCCATGCATTCCGAACCAGTAGAGGGATTGCGGATGATCTGCGGGAAAGGCTCCGAGGCCCATGAGGGTCGAGGCCACGGGAAGGTTGGTCAGCTGGGCAAACTCACGCAATTCTTCGTGGGCATCCCCACTGATAATTCCTCCACCGATGTAAAGGACGGGACGCTCGGCGTTGGTAATGATTTCCAGGATTTTGAGCAGGTCCTCGTCGGGTGCATGAGGTGGCTTCTGGAGACCTGGCAGATCCAGTTCGGCGGGGAACACGGGCTCCCAGATCTTTTGTTGAACATCTTTGGGGATATCGATTAGCACGGGGCCGGGACGTCCGGAGGTGGCAATGTGAAATGCTTCTTTGATGATGCGGGGAAGTTCCTCGGCCTCGAGTACCAGGTAGGAGTGTTTCACCACTGGCAAGGTCATGCCATAGACGTCTGTTTCCTGGAAGGCGGTTTTACCGATGAATTGTTGATACACCTGGCCGGTGATAGCGACGAGGGGAGTGGAGTCCATCCAGGCGTCGGCGATACAGGTGATGAGGTTGGTGGCGCCTGGGCCACTGGTGGCCATGCAAACTCCGGCCTTGCCGGTGGTTCGCGCGTATCCATGAGCCATGAAGCCGCCACCCTGCTCAAATCGTGGCAATATGGTGCGGATGTCCTTTTCGCGCTTCACCAGAGCCTGGTGCAACTCCATGGAAGCACCGCCAGGATAGGCAAATACAACGTCCACTCCCTCACGGATCAGGGCCTCGACGAGCACATCTGCACCTTTCATAGCCGGCAGCTTTTCGTCTTGGGGTGGGAAATCAACAACAGGTTTGGGTTGCGTGGACATGGGATGGATTGGGTTTGTGTGATGAATGAAATGAAGTGAGGGTGGAGCGAAGTACAGCGAACAGGCTAATCCGGATCGGGGAGTTTCCGAGTCGGGGCAACCTGCATGCTAAGGTAGGAAGATATGCGCAAGTTGCCCCTTAACCGCTTACAACGACGGCTACGAGGACATCAATAATACCAACAACCACCAGGCTCACCAGGGGGAGATCTCCGGCAGTTCGAATCACAGATGGTTGTTGTAAGTGGGTCATCAGTTGACAGAGTTGCTTTTCAGAAAGCGGTCCTTACGCTACAAGGATAGCAAAGACGGTCAATCCGGAAAAACGATGCCACGAATTTTTTTCATAGGAGATATTGTCGGCCGACCCGGTCGGGACATCATAACCAATCACCTCTCCGCGCTCCGGGAAGCATACCAGGTGGACTTGGCCGTGGCAAACGGGGAAAATGCCGCAGGGGGTTCCGGGATCACCGGTAGTATTGCGGCACAACTGTTGAAGGCGGGAGTTGATGGTATCACTTTGGGCGACCATTGCTGGGATCAGAAGGAATGGGCAGCGGAGATTGATCACTATGAACAGGTGTGCCGCCCGGCCAACTTTCCCAGGGCTCAGCCCGGTCGATCGAGCCTGGTCCTGGATGGTCCTGATGGATTCCGATTGGGGATAGTCACAGTCCTTGGGCGACAGTATATGAAGGTGCATACGGAGGATCCGTTTGCCTGTGCGGACCGGATGTTGGCCGAGCTGGAAACCCAAGGAGTAGCCCATGTGCTGGTCGAGATTCATGCAGAAGCGACGAGTGAGAAGGTGGCTATGGGTTGGCATTTGGACGGGCGTGCCATCGGCGTGATTGGCACGCATACACATATTCCGACGGCAGATCTCAAGGTTTTACCCCAGGGAAGTGCCTATCAGACAGATGTCGGGATGACCGGGCCCTACCGATCAGTTTTGGGCCGTGACGTGAATGCGGTGTTGGGGAAATTTCGTGATGGAATGCCAAGGCGTTTCCCCGTAGCCGAACAGGACGTAAAACTCTGTGGCTGTATTCTCGACTTTGATCCTGAAGCAGGGCGAGTGTTGGCTGTCGAACAAGTAATCTACCCCTTACCAGCTGTAGTGGAAGACCCATGATCCGAGGAATGCTAGTTATCCTGGTGGCCAGCACGGGCCTGGCAGGCTTGACCTATATCCTGGTCCCTCCCAAAAACTACGAGGCGGATCCGATCTACCGGACCTATTCCGATGTGAGCTCAATCGAGGGGGAAATCCTGTGGGTTGACGCCCGGGAGGAGGAGGCTTTTGTGGAGCAACATTGGCCGGGTGCGATCCTGCTGAATGAGGATGGGTTTGAGGACCAGATCCCCGCCTTCCTGGAAATATGGAATCCGGATATGACTGTCCTGGTCTACTGTGAGCTGGAAGGTTGTCATCGATCCCTCGCGGTGGCGAATCTGCTCAGAGAAGATTTTCAGATTGCTAACGTTTTCGTGCTGCGGGGTGGGTGGACCGAACTCCGCCCTTTGATGCCATAGCCTGCCCGTGCGGCTAATACTCGATAGCGATGGCCGTATGCCCGGTCATCTCGGGAATAACCATGCTCACTTTGCCTGAGTCCGCTTTCAGGTCGAGTGGGATTCCGGATGGAACGAGGTAGGCCCGTTTGATATCTAGGGGAAGATTGAGACTGACCGGAATGTTATGCAGGGGGATAAGGTCCTCGATCACCTGGACTTCGCCGCGTTGGATGGGGGTGGCATAGAGCAGATGCAACACATAGCGCCGGTCATCTGGTTGGTGTAACAAGTTGATCCGTCCCATGCTGGGAAGCTCCACTTCTACTAATGGATCGGTCCGAAGCAGAGCGAGGCCGTTGAAGAAGAGCTCCCGATGCAGGCGCATTCCCTGGGCCCGGTATTGAAGATCAAGATCGTGGGCAAGGAGGATCACGTTGTCCTTCCGGATCGCCGCAGGATGGGTGGCCGCTTCCAGGCGGTAGGGGGTGTTGGCGTGCGAGGAAAAATGGCGTAGAGTTCGGGAGAAAAAGGGTTCATGAATCCGGGCGAGCACTTCGGTATCCGGATGGGGGTTCAAACGGAGGGCCGCTCGATAGTTCAGGAAGGGGGAGTCTACGATCCGTGCTCCCACCGCCGGAAGGGCCACGGTGTAATCAATATCGTAGTTTCCACGCCCCAGTAAGTCCGCGCCAACATTTACAATGGGGTTCCCGTTATGCAGGAAGCCCTCGCCGAGAAAGAGGAGTTTGCCTCCATTGGCATGGTACTGGCGAACCTTAGCCAGGTCGGCTTCGAATAACCCACCACTGGTGATGATAATAACATCAAACTCCGACCAGTCCTCCCGGGTATTGACAACATTAAAGTTTACCTGTGTTTCGAGCAGCATCCGGGTGGTTCCCTCAAGGGCGGACAGATCGCCTCCGAGGTATAGACCGGTGCTGGCAGCATGGTCCGCCCCGATGCCGTAGCGTTCAATTTGCTCCACATATTCGAAGGCGTGGCCGATGCTCTCATAGGTTGCCATTTCCATGATACCGGAAGGGTGGAGTTGATCGCCAATATTTACATTGGCCCCAAAGGCCACCATGGTAGCTGCCTCATACCACAGGGCATCCTTGTGTTTAAATCCGCCAAACTCGCCCCAGGCCTTGTGGAACTTTCCGCTCATAGCGATGATGTCCTTGTCCAGATTGGCAAAATATTTGGAACGCCACGGGAAGAGATCGTAGCCTCCCCAGGCAGTGGGTAAGTCTTCTAAGTCATATTTGGAATTAAACCGGTAAAATTCGTATTGATACTGGTTCAGTTGCTCACTGTTAAAGTTGGCGGTGGTGCCGTTGAAGAAAACGGAGGCTTCGGGGTTTATCCGACTGACCAGTTCCGCGGTAGAGTGGAGAAAGGCTTCATACTTTTCGCGATGTCGCTGAAAGACCGCGTGATCGTCGGTAGGGTCGACTCCGTGGGCTTCAAAATCATTCAATGCCCAGTCATTGTAGTTGATCCGAAATGGGGTGATGATATCGAACCAGAGGCCATCCACCTCGTAGTTCTCCAGGATTTCTTTTACCTGCTGGTGAATCTGGTCTACGTAAGGACCCTCAGGGGGGAGATAGTACCATGCATATTGGGGCAGGGGGTCATCGAGGCCGCGCCCCTTGATACGTTCCTCGTGGGGGGAGCGTCCATCCTTGTTGATCAACCGCCACTCCGGGTGGAGTTCGGCATCGCGGACGGACCATCCGACGGTGAAGTACAATTTCACCTTCACCCCGATTTCCCGGCAGGCATCGATCTGGGCTCCCATCAAGTCAAAGTCCAGGTGAGGATGCATGGCTCCCACCTCGGTGGGGTAGTAGCTCCACCCGTGATGCCCTTTGGCAAACAGGTTAATGGCATTCACATTCCCAGCGAGCAAAGCCTGCTGGAATTGTTCCTTGTCAAAATGGGCCCCAATATCCGTGATCTCCTCGGAGGTGTGGAAATCGAGGTGAATCTGGCGAGTGCCTTCCTGATTGGGGGAGTGTTGGTCAGCAAGGATTAAGGAGGAGGTCAGCAGCAGGGGTATGAGGAATGGTTTCATAAAGATTGGGTATACAGGGGTGTCTTACAACAGGTGGATGGGAGAGGGAATCTAATTCAGAGAATTTGCTTCGGGCTTGCACCCGCAGTTGAATCATATGCTCATGGTAAGGTGAAGGCTTCACCGGTGAGCATCCTTACAATCAGTGCCCGCATCATTATCGCCCTGGTGTTCTTATTGTCTGGGGTTTTAAAGCTAGTCGACCTGCATGGGTTTCTTGGATCTGTCAAACATTACGAGCTCTTTGGGGATGGTCTGCTTGCGCTGAGCATTAGCTATACGATTCCATGGATCGAAATCCTGGCGGCTTTGAGCCTCTTCTGGAAACCTATGCAAAGGAGCGGATGGGCTATCCTGGCCGGCCTGTTGTTGGCCTTTCTTGCACTGAACCTGTTTGCCTGGGCCCAGGGCTTACCGGGAGATTGTGGCTGCTTCGGGAAATGGGATGTTCTTGGGAAATCTCATTCAGGTCAGTTTCTTCGGAACCTGGTTTTTCTCTATATCCTATGGTTGGGGAGACCATGCCCACTCTTGGGGAATGTTCGAAAAGAGTGACCGCTTATACCGGGGAGGGGATGACGGAAGCCTGATCGATTGCGATCCTTACTCCTGCTTCGGGTTCCGGGTTTCCGGCTTCTTGCCAAAAGGTTTGGCGATCAAGTGATGAGGGCTGAGTTTTTCAATCTGTTGCACCAGATGAACCGGGGTGAGGGTGACCTGTTTGAGGATTTTGCCGGGGTTGATTTTAAGACCGGCGTTGATGAACAGTAGCAGAACCAGTCCAATTCCGACCCCTGCCGCGACGACTTCCCAGAAGAAGGAGGGTGGTTTATCTTCCAGTCCACTGGGTATATTCATACCCAACATAGAGCCAACCAGGGTAAGGGGAACGAACAGGGCAACCAACCAGTTCAAGCGCTGTTGCTGAAGGGCCATCTGGAGGGAGAGCTCGGCCTGTTGCTCAGCCTTCTTCGCATTAAGAAATTCCAGGCCGGCCTTGGTCTCATTCATCAGAATTTCGGCTTCCCGCTCGAGGACCTGAGCCCGATCCCGCAGGTCGATGAGATCAGCCTGGCGGGGCACCTGGTCCACCGCACTCTGGAGCGCGTTGTGGGCGTTTCGAAGAGCAATCCCAATAGGGAGGACTTTCATATAAACCGTAAAGTACTGCTCGGAAGAGTTGGCCTCATCCATGAGCCTGCCCAGCCATTCCACTTGGTCTTCGTAGCGGTCAAACAAGGCTTCCGGTTTATTGGAATCGCCCTCGGGCGACCATTTCCACTGCTTCTTGGAATTGCGGAAATACAAGACGGATTGGCGATCAGGCGATCCCCCATCCGGAGGATCGTGGAGGACGACAAACAGATCGTGCCCTTCCGCCAGAGCCCGTTGCTTCACCAGCTTCCCGGCCAACCGTTCGATCAGGGGTTGGGGAGCGTTCCACAATGGTGGGATTTCGAAGGAATCCGACATGCTGCATTTTTACTGCAGTTGCCCTCGAGGTCACGGCGAAATTTGGGATACCGGATGATCTTTTTTCCGCGATGTGACTGTCTTTGGACCCTCTAGCAGGCCATGGAGTCGTTCCTCCACACTTTCACCAGGCCTTTTGCCATCCGAGGGTCAGGATCCAATCGGTTTCGAGTTGGGGACCATCGAGGTCCTGGTGGATGGGGACTTCCCATTCCAGGGCTAGTCGGTGACCTTTGAAGGGGCCCTGGGTCGCCATGAGGTTCAGGCCCAGACCGAGGTCCAGGCGCTGGCCACCGCGGAGCTCCGGCTGAGCGGTCGGGACACTGCGGATTGGGGCTCCGGGCATGGGGCGGGTGGCAATACGGCTGTCTTGTCCATCTATTGCCCCCCAGTCGGTTCCAGTAAACCGGATGGAAGCGCTGAACCCATCGGTAAACGGTTTTGCTACCCAGCCGGTGAGTTTTACCTGGTTCCCGAGCGTGTAGTCCGCATCGTTGGAGCCGAGGCGAATTTCACCGCTGAGTTGGGCACCCCAGGACCACTTGGGGGCAAACCCACGGTAGGTGATGCCGGGAAGCACATCCCAAGTGCCGGAGCCGGTTTGCATCGGGTACGGTAGCGTCCTTACCCCGGGATTATTGGGGGGGACAGGAATGAAATCTTCCTCGTCGATCGACCCTGTAGGAATACTCAGTCCGAGATTGAGCAATACCCGGTGGGATTCGTCATCGGTCTGGAAAACCTGGTAGAGGGCAGAAACCCGTGTATCTGAAAACCCACTACTTTTGGTGGTAAACTGGGTGCCGCCAATCATAGGAATGGCATCGGAAACCAGGTGATCCATGGATAGGTCGACCCAATTGAGCATCGCCATGAGCGTTATCTTGTCTGAGGGAGCAAACATGACCCCGACCATATGCATATCCATGCGCATCTCCAGGGGAGCTACGGCGAAGCGGGAGTCCACAGCGGGCGGGGCGAGGAAATCGGCCGGCTCGACGGAGTCAGTCCCGATTCGGTTTCCTTCCATTTGCATGGACATGAAACGGTAGGAGGCCATCCATTCTCCTTTTTGGTGAGAATGGTCGCCCATGACCCCGATGGGTGCATGGCCATCAATACGGGAATAGTGGGCAGTCAGATGTGAGGGCAAAACAGCTGAAGTAATTAGCGAAGAAATAATAAATAGATATTGATTCATTGGAGGAAAGGGTTGGGACATAGGATTACCGGGACATACCGGGGCACGGTTGAGGCGGCAGGTCATACGACCTGGCAGGGTTCGGGGGTTCATCCACCCCCGTCAGGCTAACTTCAAGCCGCCTGCTTGGGAGGAGGCGGTTCCTCGCCGGAGATCCATTGCCCGGCGATTTCCTGATCACTGACCACCGCTTGTCGGCGAGGGTTCGGGGGCCACAGTCCATCCACCCGGCCATTTAAATCACTCAGGAGCCATACCGGCTTCCAGAATAGCAATCCTGGGGTGTCATGATCTCTCTGGACCTGGTCTACGATAGAGCAGAGCTCACAATTGAAGTTACCTCCGAGATTGTCCTCCATCATCGCAATAAAGGATTGGATCCGGGAATCATGGTCACTTGTTCCGGTGTCAGCTTGGGTCATCCCAATCCATGCCCAGCTCTGAAGGAGCAAGGAGGGAAGTTGAGTAGCCCCGATCGTGGCGACCAATGCTAAAACTAAACCGAAGGTGCGCATGAAGCGGGAACATGATTTCGCATGTCCTCCCCATGGGGCAAGATCGATCTTAAAAAAAGGGGCGCAGTCGTTCGACAAGACTGCACCCCAAAAAGGTATAGGGCTGGCAGAACTTTTACCGGCGGGCGGCCAGGAAGTAGTAGACCATCCAAGCCAAGCTGGAGATAAAGGCCGCCACATAAGTCCACGCGGCCGCATCGAGGGTTTTGCGCACTCCGACGAGCTCATCTTCACCAATGATGCCCAACCCAACCAGTTCCTGCTTGGCACGTACACTGGCATCGAACTCCACCGGCAGGGTAATAAGTTGGAACAGGGTCAATACCGCATAACAGATAGCGACGACCATGAACACTTGCTGAAAAGGGAGGAAAAAGATTCCAGCAAACAAGCTGATAGGCAAAATCTGGGAAGCAATATTAGTCACCGGTACGAGAGCCATCCGGGCTTGCAGCATGGAATAGCCAACTTTGTGTTGGATAGCGTGCCCGGCTTCGTGGGCAGCTACCCCCAAGGCGGCGAGACTGGTTCCCCGATAGTTCTCTTCACTGAGCACCAGCCGCTTATGAGTGGGATCATAGTGGTCAGTGAGGCGACCTTGGGTGGCTACAATCTGAACGTCATTAATACCGGCTTTCTGCATGACATAGGCGGCTGCCTCCGCTCCTGTGATTCCCCCTCGAGAAGGAATTTTGACATATTTATTGTAGGTGCCCGAAACTTGGGCCTGGGCCCAGAGACCGAGTAAAATGGTGGGAATTAAGATTAGGAAAAAAAGCATCGATTTATTGGGTTTCGTTGTGGGTCAGGAAATTCAATACAGCTCTATAGTCTGCAAATTGCAAGCCAGGTTCCCCGAAACCGGCAGGTGGAGATGAATAATTATAAGTGCCTTATAGATAACACCTAATACTTTAAGGAGGGCGGTAAAAAAGGAAAAGCAGGGATCCTGGATGTGCCAAAATGACGCAGAATAGGGAGAGGGAGGGCTAGCCTGTCTCACGAGAGCTTCCTATTTTGCGATAAGATCTCTACGTCCACCATCCGACTCCCTAACCCATGAAGTCGAGGGCTAATGGAAAATTCAGCCATGAGCGGAACCTGGACAGGGGGGTGTGGTCGTAATTGTTAAGTATTATATTTTTTTACTTAACTTTTGTTTACTGCCAAAAAATGACAACAATAAAACCGCCTCTCATGTATTTGACAGGGGAGCTGCGCGGAGGCTCGCAGGCTGCTCTATTCTCTTCGATGGGAATCCTATTGGGACTATTTTTATTACTGGCCGCTACCCGGTTGCTGGTAGATTTGACGCCCCCGCCGGGACTTCCCGAAGGGGTGGCTCCGATCATTAAGGAAGACCCGAAGCCCTATCCTCCGCTGGCAGAGCCGATCCCGACGGAATCGGAGATTCCGGATCTTCCGCTGGAGCCCCTTCCTGCCACGAATCCCCCGTTGGCTTCGATTACGGTTCATATTGAGCCGGGGAAGCCCACGTTTCCAAGTGAGGCG
>JANQKZ010000017.1 GCA_028280845.1 Opitutales bacterium
AAAAGCCGGAAACACCCTCAAACAAGCAGCCGAGCAGGCCGGTATCGATTTGGTGTTCAGCACCAATGCGGTGAAAAATGTGACATCACGCCCTTTGAAAGGAAAATTCTCCATAGCCTTGGCCTTTTCTACGCTGCTGGAAGGAACCGGACTCCGCTTGTATGAGGATCCTCAAAGTAATACCTACGCCATTGTTGAATCGGGTGGTAGTTCAGCAACAGAGCAATCCGGCTCTGGACAAACTGGACCAACAAACATGATCAATCACCCCACTTCTCCCATGCAAGACGAGAGAAAAAGTAGTGCTGCCCTAAGCAAAATATATAACCCCCACCTCGGCGGCTGACGCCGCTAAAAAGCAAATTCCTATCAGTAGTAATGTCATCCGATACACCTACACAGCCCAGTCGCCGCCGCTTCCTAAAATCCGCCACCGCAAGCCTCGCATCACCGCTGCTGATTGGCTCCAGCGCATACGCAGCCGCCAAGCAGGACGAGGGTTCGATCAAAGAGCGCCTGCTGGCAGCCCAAACCTCCCCGGTGCTGCGCCGCGACCGCCTGCCCGAGCCGGTGGTCATCGATTCCATCGAGCTATTGCGCAAAGGGCCGCAATTCTACGTTCGGGTCCGCTCCAAGGCGGGGGTCACCGGCATCGCAATGACGAACAAGCAGCAGATCCGTTATGTCTACCCGATCTTCCTCCAGAAGGTGGCTCCCTATTTCGAGGGCAAAGATGCCCGGGATCTGGATCAGCTGGTAGAGGGTGTCTTTGCTCACGAAATGAACTACAAATGGCAAAGTCTTCCGTTCTGGGTTTGCGTTTCCTGGATGGAGTTTGCCCTGCTGGACCTGCTGGGGCGCACTACGGGCTTGTCTGCCGGTAAGTTGCTCGGTGACCCCGTGCGCAAAAGCAGCAAGATCTACTACGCCAATGGCGATCGCAAAAGCCCGCCAGAGAAGGTGGTGGATCAGCTGGAGGCTCTGATCGCCAAGTCGGGGGCTCGGGCAGTGAAGCATAAGCTCGGCATGCGGATGCGCTATTCTGAGCAGTCCAACGCGCGTGACCGCGCCATGATTCCCCTCGCCCGCAAGCGCTTGGGCGATGCCACAACGATTTTCTGCGACGCCAACAGCTCCTTTGATGTAAAGACAGCGTTGGAAATGGGAAAACTGCTGGAGGAGCACAACTACGGTTTTTTCGAAGAGCCTGTGCGCTTCGATGATTTTGAGGGGACCAAGGCGGTGGCGGACGCTTTGAGCATTCCGGTCGCCGGCGGCGAGCAGGAGGTCAGCATGCTGCGCTTTAAGCAGCAGATCGAACATGGCATTGTTCAGGTAGCGCAGCCGGATATCCTGTTTTTCGGCGGCTTTGTGCGCTCCATTCGTGTCGCCCGCATGGCCGAGGTCAAGGGGCTCAAGGTGGTGCCCCATATGTCGGGCTTTGGCCTGGGCATTCTGCACGTTTTGCATTTCGCCTCGGTGGTGCCCAACTCCCTGGACTACCAGGAGTATAAGGGGGATAAGGACGGCATTCCCTACGAGGTGATCGGCACCGGCAAGCCCTTGCAGACGGTGGATGGTGAGATCGCTATCCCCGACGGTCCGGGTCTCGGTGTCGACTTCCCGCCCGACTACCTGAAGCAGCTCAAACTGGTCACCGTTTAAGTCGTCAACGGTTTGCTACCAACAGCCCCTCAAAACCTGACGTCTTATAACTCTCCCCTCCCTCTCAGCCCTCAGCCCGCAATCTCGATTCTTGAGAAGCAGGAAACTGAATAGTAAGAACCTACCGCGAAGGCCACTAAGCTTAAAATGACTGCGACCTTAGTTCCATTTAGTGGAAATATATGCGACAATCCATTCACTCCGTCATTATAAAGCGCCAACTGCGTTAAATATGCGAG
The DNA here is from genome assembly GCA_028280845.1 of Opitutales bacterium. Classification (GTDB taxonomy): domain Bacteria; phylum Verrucomicrobiota; class Verrucomicrobiia; order Opitutales; family JABSRG01; genus JANQKZ01. The sequence goes on from JANQKZ010000017.1 coordinate 1,905, forward strand.
GCCTGAAGCGATAGCTGCTAGGAATACACCAAATAGGAATGCACCTAGTGGAATAACCCCCACCTCGGCGGCTGACGCCGCTAAAAAGCAAATTCCTATCAGTTCGCACACCGGAATGGTTCCGGACTGAACACAGATAAACCATGCTCGCGCGCGGGGCGGTTACTGTAAGTGTGGTGGTGCATCCGGGTTGTATCGCAGCGACACACCGTTGTTACAGTGGTGCTTGATCAAAGCGTCCGGCACTTGGGCCCCCATACCGACAAGCTACTCGCTTTGGCCGATTGGTTGCAGGGCTGTTCGATCCATACGGTTGCGATGGAAGCGACCGGGGTGTATTGGATCCCCCTGTTTCAGATCCTGTAGGATCGGGGCATGGAGGTTTATCTGGTCGACGCCCTCAGCTTCCATGCCAATCCGGAAGCCGCGATCGCCACCTCGATCCGCAAGCTGGACGCGACCGCCTAAGCCTTGGGGTCGAATATATCTTCGACCTTCAACTCGAAGGCCTCTGCAATTTTAAAGGCGAGTGACAACGATGGGGCATGCTTTCCCGTCTCGACCGCATTGATCGCCTGGCGTGAGACGCCGACGCGCTCACCCAGCTCAGCCTGGCTCCATCGCCGCTCGGCGCGCAGGACGCGGATGGTGTTCTTCATGAATACCTCCGCGATACGAAAACACGGGCGATGCCCCAAGCGGCGATCAAGGCTGGCAATATCCAGATCATGGGGATCGCCGGGAAATCCATCCACAGTTCGACCCAGCCCCAAGCGAAGGAGCCAAAGCCCACAAAGCCGGCCGCGATCAAGATGGCTTCCCCGTTGATCCGGGCCTGCACCTCGTCCATGGCGCGCCAAAAAATGATGAATTCTCGAAGCGCCATCAGGGTCGGCAAGACTGGCAAGAGAGCCAGCGCGATGCGGGCCGGATCAGGTATCTCCAATCGGTCCTGCAGTCCGGTCATGACCAAGACCGTCACCGAGTAAATCAGCATCCAGAACAGGAAGCGCCGGGTATAGCGTTTGGCTGCGGGGTTCATTGAGCGTCTCCAATCACCAGATTAAGGGCGTCTGCGAACCGGCCAGGCTGGTCCAACATGATGAAATGCCTTGAATCGGTTATGACCCGCACATCAAGGGTTTCAATCGCGGCGTATTGCTCGGCATAGCGCGCCGCCAGACCGTCCGGGGACATGGAAACAAACGCGTTATGCGGGGCCAAAACAGTGACCGGCGCAGCCACCGCGTTTAATCCGGGGCGCCAGTCGAGCGAGAGCGCTTCAAACGTGCCCTTCGCAACCGTATTTTGGTCTGAGCTAGCCACATAGCTGACGACTTGGGCTTGGTGCTCCGGCGAAGTCGCTTGAATGGGCGCGCCCTGCTCAATCATCGCCATAAAGGCGCTACGTTCCATACTCTGTATGACGGACATTCGTGCTTCGCCCTGCATACGAACGAGGCCCGGGTCTGCCCCGGGCATCATGAAATCTGCGAAGAAGGGTAGAGAATCCACCACCACAACGTGGGCGATTTGGTCGGGCGCTCTTAGGGCCGCCTGCAAGGCGACTTGGCCGCCTAAGCTGTGCCCCACCAAAACAACATCTCGCAGGTTTCCCGCCTCAAGATAGGTCGCGACCGCCTGCGCAGCCGGGAGAATCACGCCCTCTGATGGGTCAAGCGCGGTTGTGCCACCAAATCCCGCCAGCGTAACGAGATAGGCGTCCAGATCAGGTCGCGAAGCGGCATACGGCTCAAAAACCGACCCGGGCGTTGCAAGCCCTGGAATGAAAAATACCGGCGAGCCGCCAGGCTCGCCCAAGCGTTCCACCTCGATGCGGTCCTGACCAAAAGCGCCAGAGCTGGCCAGCAGGACGATTGCAATCCCGGTCGCAATACTGCCCCAAGCGCCGGGAAGGATTTTCAAATTCTTCTGCATGACATACACCTTTCAGGTTTGAGTGACTCTAATTTAGGTTTACCTTACATCTATACGAATGTCAAGATAACCTGACTTTTTGTCAGGAATACAAGACTAATTGAACCGGGTCATTGCTGCACCATGCGATCGGCGATCGCGGAAAATCCGTGCAACGCCAATCACAGCATTGGGGTCGAACTCATCGCGGGCTAGCGGCGGCATCAGAGCCGCCAAAGGCTGGTGCGGGTTTTCCGATTCATCCGAACCGGAGTCAGGTTAGGGACTAAACAAGCCCTTCCCCGGCGGCTGACGCCGCAGCGCCGAGGAGTAGGACGACGGCACCCCAACAAAGCAAATTCCTATCAGTAGTACATGCTGATCGGGGATGATCGATGCCATTTTCCATCTCCTGATGTCCGGATGTGTTACGATGAATTCTGGTTAAACAGTTTGTATTCCGAATTCATTGAACTGGAGAGCAAGATTTGAATGGATGCTCCCCGCTTGTGAATAGGACCCGTAAACCACGTGAGGGAAGATGGAACTGCTGCCCCGTTGTGCCCCGTCTGGCGGAAAACCTCATTCAACAATTATAAGTTCAATCTGACCTTTTGAATTAGTCTACAGCCATAAACTGTGCAGATAAACCATCCCAAATCCCTAGACCCATGATTTATCCACAAATCAGAAAGATCCTTCCGGTCATTTTTTCTTTAAGTGTGATTTTAGTTTATTCCTCAATGAGGGTTACAGCTCAAGACACAGCAATAGAATCTTACAAAGAATTATTAATGCTTCTCGGGGAAACCCTTTACGATCTGCAGGAGAAGAACCCTGAGAGCCCTGATTTTGGAGGGGTGAAGGATCCGGAGAACGGCATCTATTATTCGCGTGCCGCTGAAGCCCTCTATCCATTTGCTGTTATTTACAAGCATACAGGTGATAAAAAGTGGCTCGATGCTGCGATTAACACAACCAACTGGTTGATAAGTATCCAGGAACCAACTGGAGAATGGGTGGAGAATCCCTGGGAATGGACAGGAACTACAGCCGATCAGTTGTTAATGATGGGGCTCGCTTGGCCAATTTTGAAACCACATATCGATAAGCAGGTGCAGCAAAAGTGGGAAGATTCCATGCAAGCTGCAGCCGACTATTTGGTTGAGAAAATGAGTCCGGATTGGGCAAGCTTCAACTACGTACCCACCACTGCAGGTTGCCTGGCAGTCATTTATGACAATGTCACGGGAGATCCCTCTCATTTAGCCAAGGCCAAACAGCTTGCGGCTCAAAGTATCGCAAAATTTGACAGAAATCACTTTTTTGAAGGTGAAGCTGCTCGTGTCCATGGAGTTAAGTATGGAGTCGATGTGAGTTATCAGATCGAAATGTCTCTCTGGGGATTGACGATGTATGCGCGTGTGACCGGGGACACAGCCGTAGAAGATGAAATCCGAAAATCAATGGAAAACATGCTTTGGTTCGTTTATCCGAATGGCGCAATCGACGGTTCGTGGTGCGCACGAGCATACAAATGGACCTCTTATGGCACAAAAACAGCCGATGGAAACCAGACTTCATTCAGCCTTTGGGCGAATGAGGATCCTCGGTATCAAACAGCGGCAATTCGAAATGCGCAATACCTCAAACAATCTATTAAAGATGGGCTCATTGGATACGGTCCCCACATTTGGGCGATGCCTGGAAAACTTCCCAATATCTATCCAACATTTGCTCGTGCCAAAAATTTCGCGATGGCGATTGAATTCGGTAGGCACCAACAAGGCCCAACACCTGCTTTACCGACGGAGTCAGGGGACTTTTTAAAGCACTTCCCATCAGTAAATGTTGCTCTGGTAGGCTCAGAGAACTTTGTGGCCACTATTTCCGCTTACGATTACATTGACTACACCAACTGGGGAGATGGAAAATATACTCATTTCCCAAGGGGGGGAGCGATGGTAAATCTTTGGCTTAAGGATTTCGGTTTTGTTACAACCTCAAGCCAGACGAGATATGTCCGAGGGGAAGAAATCCACATGCCCCCGATCGATGAACCTATTCAACCCCTCACACCACGCATCGAGTTCGAGAATGAAACCGGTTATTTCACAAACCTCTACGACAGCTATGCAGACCTAGAAATTGTAGATGATGGGCCGACGAAAACGATTTTCGTATCCGGTAGATTGAGTGATCAGAACTATCATCCCGGAGGGGTTGCTTACAGTATACTCTATAAGATCTCAAACGATAGGGTCACTAAACAAATCACTATTCGATATCATGATCGCTTTCCCAACGTGCGAATCATCGAACCGATCGTACAGCACGAGGGCTTGAAGCTTTTGCAAAGTGATACCGACACCATAATAGTGGATGGGGCTGAACGTGATCTGCAGTTTACCCTTCAAGGGGATCATGTTGACCTGTCAGTGGGCAATCCTGATCACTACTGGTTTCCATTTCCCGGTATGCGTGCGATTCCTATCATCATTGAAGTAGAAACCCCCAAAGATGGTCATTTGAGAACATTTTCCTATTCTTACGTGATTAAATAGATAGAACAACCCCCTCCCCGGCGACTGACGCCGCAGTGCCGAGGAGTAGAACGACGGCACCACAACAAAGCAGCGAGCGCTTCCGGATCGAGGCCTTCGTCAACAACCTCTTCGACGAAGCCTATTGGGTGCAAGTCTTTGGCCCCTCCACCTTCGACCCAGGATCCCAGCTCGCCAGCGCATCCGCCCCCCGCACCTTCGGAGCCCAGGCCACGGTTCGCTTCTGAACTCCCGGGAGGGCCGCATGGCATGCGGCCAGATTAATGCAATAAGAATCCTTTAGGGCTCAAACCCGTAGGGCCCGCGCTCCTTGAAAAAAAGGGGCTTAAGCTGATGCAGGAGAACAGCTAACCCTATTATTCCATTTAGATTGCCTGGAAACTGTAGATATGAGACCCTGTCGACGAGATAGATAAGTCGTCATGAAGAATGCGCAGGGTGCTGGAGTCCTTCGATGCTGTCTTTTGGATTGAGGAGACGATTCCCACCAAACCGATGGGTTAGAGCAGATGAAGGCAAGCTGCATCAATCGGTGGCTTAAACTGTTTGAAGTAGATGATTGAAACCGGGCCTAAGGTTCCCCGTCGGAACTTGGATTGTTTTCCAAGAGTCGAGCTAACATGCCTCCCCAGACGACTCCTTCCTCATCGTTTTTGTAGAACACTTTGCCCTCAGTAAAATCGATGTACCGTTGAAGCTGATCAAGAGAAAGAATACCCCACAGCGCCTCGACATTCCATGGTCACCAGCGATTGATTGACACACAGAGCAGTAGAGCAGGGCCACCAGGCAAGGTCTTTAATCAATCCACACCCTTGTATAATTCCATCTGTTTCGCCCAGGCCCGCTTGCGCTGCTCATCGGAATGGTAGTATTGATCTACGTTGTCCAGGTCCTGGATTTCGTTTTCCGGAACACCATATTTCTTACGCAACTCAAGGAGTTTGGCCTGCATGACCTGGATAATTTCGGTGTATTCGGGATTTGAATACTGATTGGTCATTTCCATCGGGTCGGTATGGGTATCATACAGTTCCCATTCATCCAGCTCATAAAAATACATCAACTTGTAACGTCCGTCGTAGGCTCCCTCATGCTTGTGAATCATATGCCAGCCGGGATACTCGTAATAATGATAATACAGGCTGTCGCGCCAATCGGCAGGTTTCTCTCCTTCCATGATGGGAACCAGGCTGAGGCCTTGCATATCGTCGGGCTCCTGGACCCCGGCGATCTGGAGAAAGGTTTGAGCAAAATCGAGATTGGAGACCAGGTCGCTGTTGACTGATCCCGGCTCAATCACTCCCGGCCAACTCGCAATCAGGGGGGTGCGGTAAGATTCGTCATACATGAAGCGCTTGTCGAACCAGCCGTGCTCGCCCAGATAGAAACCCTGATCGGAGGAGTAGATGAAGACTGTATTACCGGCCAATCCGAGTTGGTCGAGGTGTGCCCGGAGCTCACCGACCGAGTCATCGACCGATTTAATACACCGCAGATAATCTTTCACATAGCGTTGATACTTCCAGCGAATAAGATCCTTCCCCGTTAAATTAGCCTGGATGAAGGCCTGGTTCTTCGGCTCATAAGCCGCATCCCAGGCCTCAATCTGCTCCGGGGTCATCCGCGCCCGGGTCCGGTGGAAAAGCTCCCCACCGATGTCATATTCGCGAATCTTAAGATCTTTTCCGAGGTCCATCGTTTTGGCGATCGTCTGGTCCTGTTCCCGTGCCGCCGTGCCCCGACCCTCGTAGTTATCAAACAGTGTGTCAGGCTCCGGCATGGTGATGTCATCAAACGCGGTCAGGTATTTCGGAGCGGGAGACCATTCACGGTGGGGGGCCTTGTGCTGCACCATCAACATGAAAGGTTTATCCGGATCCCGCTGCCCATCCAACCACTGCTTGACCTTTTCAGTCACGATTTCCGTGACATAACCGACTTCGCGGTGCATCCCGTTTTCCGTCCTGAAGTCGGGATTATAGTACATGCCCTGGCCCGGCAGGACCTCCCAATGATCAAATCCGGTCGGTTCACTTCCCAGGTGCCATTTACCGATAATGGCGGTCTGATACCCGGCCTTCTGGAGCAACTTGGGGAAGGTCTGTTGGCTCCCGTCAAACTGAGTATTCTCGTTGACGAAAAAACCATTCTTATGGCTGTGCTTTCCCGTGAGAATGGCCGCCCGGCTGGGACCACAGATCGAGTTGGTCACCAGGCAACGGTCAAACCGCATCCCATCTTTCGCCAATCGATCCAGGTGCGGGGTTGGGGCAACATCCTTGAGGATACCACCGTAAGCGCTGATCGCCTGCGTGGCGTGATCGTCCGTGAAGACGAACACAATATTGGGCCGCTCAGATTGAGAATAGCAGAAAGCGGAAAGCAGAAGGAAGATAAGGGGTAGAAATTTCATAACCAAGATTGTAGGAGCGACCTTGCGTCGCGAAACAAACCAAAAAAACCAACGAAGCTGGAGTTTCGCGACGCAAGGTCGCTCCTACAATCATATTTTCCTTATTGGGAAGAATCCCGAATTCCATGATCATTTCAGGTTGTGAATCTGCGAGGTTCAGCACCAGATTAGGGTAAATGAAAGTTCTGCTTGTCCCTCTGATTGCCTCGATCCTGCTCCTGCCTGTACTCCAGGCAGCCGCTCAACCCAACGTCATCGTTATCATGACCGATGACCAGGGCTGGGGCGATTTGAGCCTTCATGGACATACGACTCTGCAAACCCCGAACATCGACCGCATCGCCAAAGAGGGACTCCAATTCACTCATTTTTATTTACAACCGGTTTGCTCGCCAACCCGGGCTGAGTTCCTCACAGGACGATATTATCCTCGAAGCGGCGTTTACAGCACTGGAGGTGGGGGAGAACGCATCGATTTGGATGAACAAACCATCGCTGATGTATTCAAAAATGCTGGATACGATACGGGCCTCTTTGGGAAATGGCACAGCGGGTCGCAATACCCGTATCATCCATTGGGGCGTGGGTTTAATGAATTCTATGGGTTCACCTCCGGTCACTGGGGCCTCTACTTCGATCCCATGATCGAACACAACGGGACCATGACCCGAGGCAATGGCTATTTACCGGACGATATCACGGACAGGGCTATGGCTTTTGTGGAAAAAAATACCAAGCGGGATCGGCCTTTCTTCATCTATCTCGCCTATAATACTCCCCATTCCCCGATGCAGGTGCCCGATCGTTTCTGGAAAAAATATGAATATCTGGTAATTCCTCAAAAGGGAACCCTGGCTGACCGGGAAGATCCGCTGCACACCAAAGCGGCTCTGGCGATGTGCGAAAATGTAGATTGGAATGTGGGTCGACTCTTGGACCAATTAGACATTCTCGGTGTCGCTGATGACACCATCCTGCTTTACATGACCGATAATGGCCCGAATGGAGATCGGTGGAATGGGGGGATGAAAGGACGAAAAGGGTCCACCGATGAGGGTGGGATAAGGTCCCCCATGTTCATGCGGTGGCCTGCTCAGATTGAAGCCGGTTCCATGATTCGGGAGATCGGCGGGATTATCGACTTACTTCCCACACTCGCGGACCTGGCAGGGATTCCGATCAACCCTCCCAAGACCCTGGACGGTCTCTCCTTAAAGCCCCTTATCCTGGGCCTGGAATCCGCCTGGCCGGATCGCAACCTGGTGGCTCACTGGGGAGAACGCGTGAGCATCCGAAATCAGCAGTTCCGGCTCGATCACGCAGGACAGCTGTTCGATATCACCCAGGACCCGAATCAACTTCAGGATGTGGCGGCCGGGTATCCTGAGGTGGCTAAGAAGCTCCATGATTTTGCCGACAGCTGGGTTGCCGACATGTATGGCCGAGGGGCATCAAGGGCTAAACCAGGCGATCGCCCGGCCCGTCCCTTTTTGGTAGGCCACCCGGCGTTCGGGATCACTCAGCTCCCCGCTCGCGATGCGGAAGCCACAGGTTCCATCCAACGGTCCAACCGGTGGCCGAATGATTCATTCTTCAAAAACTGGACATCCGAAGCAGATGAAATCACCTGGAATGTAGAGGTGTTGGCATCCGGGTTATACGCTGCCGAAATCTGGTATGCCTGCCCAGAGGAGGATATCGGGGCCATCCTCGAATTGGAATTTAATGGATCCAAGGCTCAGGCCACCGTCTACGAATCCCATGACCCGCCCTATCTCGGTTCCAAATTCAATCGCTCTCCCCTCAATGAATCACCGGTAAAAATCTTCCGGAGGATGGGTCTGGGATCGATCGAGCTTCCAGCAGGTCAGGGAACCCTCCGCCTGAAAGCTGTCGACATTCCCAAAGGACAAGCGATTGAGTTCCGCCTGCTCACCCTAAGTCGAATTCGATAAAAACTCCCCCAAGCCGACGCCAACCGCTCCAGCCTTGACCTGATCTCGCTTTCTCGGCACCTTTACCCCCTTTTTCGACGTCAATCATGAACCGGGTCTATATCAAAACCTATGGGTGCCAGATGAACGAAAGGGATTCTGAGGCCGTCGCCGCCATGCTGAGAGATCGCGGCTATAGCATCGTAGACTCTGAGCACCATGCCGACATCGTTCTTCTCAATACCTGCTCCGTCCGCGACCAGGCCGAGCAGAAGGCGATTGGAAAGGCCGGTCACCTCACCAAGAATAAACGGGAGCGCTCCGACTACATTCTCGGGATCATGGGATGCATGGCCCAGAACCGCGGGGATGAGCTGGTCGACCGCATCCCTGACCTGGATCTCGTCGTGGGCACTCAGAAATTTCACCAGGTTCCGGATCACCTCGACAACATCATCCAGAGCCGCAACGGCCTCGGGCCCAGGCCAACCACGATAGTGGACCTGGATGAGGAGGAAGGCTCTCAAAACACGATCCGCGCCCACCTTAATGCAGAGCGTAAGGTATCTGCCTTTGTCTCCATCATGCAGGGCTGCAATATGAATTGCGCCTATTGCATCGTTCCGAAAACCCGCGGTCGCGAACGCAGCCGGCCCATCGATTCAATCGTGGAGGAAGTCCATGAACTGGCCCAGGCCGGCACGAAAGAAATCACCCTGCTCGGCCAGATCGTCAACTTGTATGGACGCGACTGCATGCGTCGAGAAAACGGGAAGAGCCCCTTTGTCCGCCTGATTGAGTCGGTGCATGAGGTGCCCGGCGTGGAGCGCATCCGCTTCACCAGTCCGCACCCGGTTGGTTTCCGCAAAGACCTGATCGAGGCCTACCGCGACCTACCCAAACTTTGTCCTTACATTCACTTCCCGATGCAGAGCGGGAACAACCGCGTCCTCAAAGCCATGAAACGGACCTACACCATCGAGCGCTATCGGCACATTGTGGATCAGTTGCGGGAGATGGTGCCGGACATGTTCTTTTCGACAGACGTTATTGTCGGCTTCCCCGGAGAAACTGAGGACGAGTTCCAGGATACGGTCCACCACTTCAAGGATATCGCCTTCGATATGGCCTTTCTCTTTAAATACTCCATCCGCACCGGAACGGAGGCCGCTGATATGGAGGATCAAATTCCACAGGAGGAGAAGGAAGCCCGGCTCCAGGTCCTGCTCGACACCCTCGAAGGCCAGTCCCTCAAGCGGAATCAGTCCATGGTCGGCTCCATCCAGGAGATCCTGGTGGAAGGGCAAGCTCGCCGGGGCGACAATATGTTCATGGGCCGCACGCCCGGCTTTCGCAAAGTGATCTTTCCCGGAAGCGACCGGCTCGTTGGTGAATTGGTCCCTCTACGGATTACTGAAGCCAGTACCAGCACCCTGCGTGGTGAACTTTTGCTGAATGGAGTGGAACCCGAGACAAACGTTTCCTTGCCCTCCATCGCGGTATAGCCGTTGGATAGAGGTTTGAGCCCATGTCTTTGTTTATTATCACCCTATTGAATGCCCTCTCATTGATTGCCCTCGGCGCCGCCTTCATTTGGGGAGGAGCAAAATGGGAAGGCCTGGCGAAAGCATTTCCACGCTCGAAGGTGGCAACCCTTGTGACGCTTGGGCTGGGGACTGCCGGGTTTCTCTATCATATCACCCAACTCGGAGAAGCAGACTACGGAAACTACAAACAGTACCTCCTCATTGGGTTTACTGCCGTAGCTGTTCTCTCCTATTTCTGGGTCCCTGATTTCCTTTCCGTTCGGGGCCTCACCGTGATCGGGTTGCTGCTGGCTAAAGTGAACCTCGATGCTGCCTACATGCTCTGGGATATTCCCCAACGCCTGTTCCTGGTATCCTTTTCCTACCTGCTCATCTTCCTCTGCCTCTATCTGGCTGTCAGCCCCTTTCGCGTCCGCGATTTCCTGAACTGGGCTTATCAAAAAGCGGCTCGCCCCAAGGCCTTTGGATCCGCCTTGTCAGTGATTGGGATCCTCCTGGGAATCGTTGCCTTTACCTATTGATTCGGAAAGCACCCCCTCTCATAACTGGAGCATGGCGCACCCCATGCCTGAACCCGTACCACTGCTCATCATCATTTCCGGACCCGCCGGAAGTGGGAAAACCACACTCTGTGACTCCCTCCTGGCGGGCTGGGACGCTCATTTTCTCAGTAGCGGCAGCCAGCTGGAACGCGTTATTACTGCAACCACGCGGGAACCGAGATCAGGAGAACAGAACGGAGTAGACTACTTCTTCCTGACCAAAGATGAATTCGAAGACAAGGTCGCGGGTAAGGGGTTCTTCGAGCATGCCACTGTGTTTCAGAATCGCTATGGTATCCTGAAGTCAGAGATTCATGGAAAGCTCAAGCTCGGTAAAAACCTACTCATCAATATTGACGTTCAGGGGGCCGCTACTTTTCGCAAAAACGCCGCCGATGACCCCACGCTGGCAGACCGGGTCATAACCGTCTTCATCATGCCGCCGAACACAGAAGTGCTTCAAGAGCGCTTGCTCAACCGCGGTCAAAACAATCCGGCAGATATGCAACACCGCCTCCATATCGCCGAGCAGGAGATGAAGGAGTGGGTCCATTATGACTACACCATCATCAGCGGAACGAAGGAGGAAGACTTCGACCAACTCCTCTCCATCATCCGCGCCGAACGCCTCCGCGTCCGAACCTAGAACATCCTGAATCCCGCATCCCGCATCACGGACCTCGCATCCCGCCCCCCTTCGCCAAATTTTCACAGAAACAAGACTTGCCAAACCCTAAGACCGTTGGCTTGTTGGTGAACGAGGACTCTTTTATGAACGCACTGCTTTGACCCAGGGATTCGCTCTTTTTACCAAGCTGGTTTGCTTGGATGATGCGACTGTTTGATCCCTTGGACCGGAACCAGCCCCGTCGGCTATTCCTGTGTTGTTTGCCTCCCCTGCCTGCTATACCCCCTGCCGTCTTGTCTAATTATTTAACCCTTGTTTCACGGTCATGAGTACCCGGAATCACCAAAGAAATCTCAATCTGGTCAAAGCCTACACCGACCAACCCGAAACCCTTCCACCATCGGTTTACTCGGCCCTGGAAGAGGTCTGGGGCCGCTCTGTGTCCGTTCAACTCTATGCCTTGGCCGACCTCAATCCACAGCTTCAACTCTCCCAGACCTGGATCTGCTTGGGCCCGACCCACCTGGCTCTGGTCAAAATGAAGCCCAAAGGAAACGAGATCGACCAGGTCTCTCAATTTCCCCGGGAGCAAATCAAAGGCGTCCTGGAACACTTTGGTCTCAGCTGCACCACGGTTACCTTTGCCGGAGCGGATGGGGAGCCCAATTTGGGCATCATTCGCTTCACCCACCGCCAGCGCCAGGCCGTAGGAGCAATCATTTTCGTCCTCCGCCAGTCCTTGACGGATTCCCCCTTCAAGGTCCAGGAGCTGAACGCTGATGAAGAATACGCCGAGGCCTTAGCTCAACCGATTAAATCCGCTCAAGCTGCCTTTTCAGATACCAATCGTGCGGTGTTCTGGCGCCTATTGGGATACCTGAAACCCTATAAAGGCCAAATCATCCTCGGATTCGTTGCCGCCTTTATCATGACCGCCCTCATGATGGTCCCGGCCTTCATTACCGGTCGACTGATTGATACGGTGGTCACCCCATTCCAGGATGGTGAAATCCTCTGGGAAAACGCCTGGAAAACCGCCTGGTTACTCCTCGCCACCCTGGTCACCACCCAGATCCTGCGACAGTTTTTCCTTTGGATCCGTCTCCGCTGGATGGCTTATATAGGCGAGTACATTGCCCGGGACTTGCGGCGGGACATCTACGACCACCTCCACCGCCTGAGTGTGCAGTACTTTTCGAAAATGAATACGGGGAGCATCATCAGCCGGGTCAGCTCAGACAGTGACCGCATCTGGGAGTTCATTGCCTTCGGTGTCACCGAAGCCTCCGTTTCGGTCCTCCTCATCTTCAGCCTCACCGGGATGATGATGTATCTGGATTGGCAACTCGGCCTCTTTGTACTCCTGCCCCTGCCCATCATCTTCCTGCTGATTTATTGGAATGGTAAAGCCATGCACGGGGCCTTCCTGCGAATCTGGAGAAAATGGTCTCACCTGACCTCGGTGATATCCGATACCGTGCCTGGGATTCGGGTCGTCAAGGCCTTCAACCAGGGAGATCGGGAGCGGACCCGCTTTGGTAGCTCCAACAACAGCTATGTGGATGAAACCTTTCGCATTCACAACATTTGGACCTCCTTCTGGCCCCTGTTTATCCTGGGTATCCAGATGATGCAGGTCGCCGTTTGGGCCTTTGCCATTCCCCGCCTTATCGGGGGTTCCCCCACCGGACAACCATCGATGGAAATTGGGGTCTTTGTCAGCTTCCTCCTTTACCTGGGTCTCTTTTTCTGGCCCCTGGAGACCTTTGCTCAGATCTCGCGCATGATGAACCGGTCCCTCAGCTCGGCCTACCGGATTTTTGAAGTGCTTGATACGGAGCCTGAGGTCGTCGATAAGGAGGACGCTCGAAAGCTCGACCCCGTCGTGGGTGCAATAGAGTTTAAAGATGTGATCTTTGGCTACGATCCAGTCCGGCAAATCCTCAAGGGTGTCTCCTTCAAGGTTAAACCCGGCGAAATGATCGGCCTGGTCGGCCCCTCGGGAGCCGGCAAGACCACGGTCATCAACCTGATAGCCCGCTTTTACGATGCAGACAGCGGAGAGATCCGGATCGATGGCCATGACATCCAGGACCTCGATACCGGCAACTACCGCAGCCAGCTAGGCATGGTCATGCAGGACCCCTACCTGTTTCACGGCACCATCCTGGAAAACATCCGCTACGGCCAGCGAGACGCCACGGTCGAGCAGGTCATCCGTGCCTCCAAAGCGGCCAATGCCCACGACTTCATCTGCAAGCTGCCCCAAGGCTATGACACCATTGTCGGGGAACGCGGCCACACCCTATCCGGAGGTGAACGCCAGCGAGTCAGTATTGCCCGAGCCATTCTCCACGATCCCAAGATTCTTATTCTTGATGAAGCCACATCTAGCGTGGATACCGAAACCGAGCGCAATATTCAGGAAGCCATCGATCGGCTCACCGAGAACCGCACGGTTATCGCAATCGCCCACCGGCTCTCTACCTTGCGCAAGGCCAACCGGCTGTTCGTCATGAAAGAGGGCTACCTCGTAGAGGAGGGAACCCACGAAGCTCTCCTCCAGAAAGCGGACGGTGTCTACCGCAAGCTCTATGATATGCAACGTGAGCTCCATGAAGCCTACGCCCTCTAGGAAAACCCGAAATCAAAAACCCGAAATTAAAATGAACGCCCCCGCCATCCGCCGCACCGAAGAAGGACAACTCCTCGTCCACCAGGAGGAGCAGCCCATCGCGGTGTCCCTGCGTCCCTGCTTTCCGTGGTCCTTCCCTGAGTCTTTCCTTTCTCTTCGGGACAAAGACGGTAAGGAAGTCCTTCTCATCGAGTCCTTGGAATCCCTCGATTCGGAGTCCAGGTCCGCCCTGCAAGACGCCCTGGCCGAATCTCGGTTTACCCTGGAAATCCACAAGATTCATTCCATCGAGCGCAACTTCGAGATGCGTATCTGGAAAGTGGATACAAATCGAGGTGCGCGCACCTTTGAAATCCGACTCGACGACTGGCCCCGCAAGCTCCCCGGGGGAGGTATCGCCATCGTCGACCTGGCCGGAGACCTCTACACGATCCAGGACCAGGAACAGCTCGACCCGACCTCCCGTAAACTTCTATTCGCCTACGCGGACTAGGCCCGCAGCGCGGGGCAAGGCCAAGTGTCTGGTGTCTGGGACAGGGCAACTATCCCACCATTTCGGCTCGTTCACAAAACACTAGACACTGGGCATTAGACATTAGACACTGCTGCGAGCTCAACTTGCAGCTATGTCCTCCCCTCCGGATCTCAACTTCAAGGTAAATACTCAACCCACAGTCGGAGTTGAGCTGGAGATGCAGTTAGTCGATGCACATACCCTCGCGCTCAAAAGTGCCATTTCCGAAGTCCTCGAGAAGCTCCCAGAGTCCTTCCGCGGACAGATCAAGCCGGAATTAATGCAATGCTACCTCGAGATTAATTCCAAAACGGGCTACACCATCAATGACGTGGTATCGGATCTGGAAAGCAAAACCAAGGCCGTCGTCGATGCCGCTGAAACCATCAATGGGCGTATCGCCTGGGGGGGGACCCATCCCTTTTCCATGTGGATGGACCAGGAAATCTCTCCGGATGAACGTTACCACAAACTGATCGAAGTCATGCAGGACATCGCACGCCGGGTGGTCATCTTCGGAATGCATGTCCACGTAGGTCTCGATTCCGGGGATAAGGCCATCATGATGGTCGACCGCCTCCAGCGCCATCTGCCCTCGCTCCTCGCCATGTCAGTCAACAGCCCCTTCTGGGCAGGCCGAGACACTGGCCTGAAATCCTATCGGAGCAAGATTATGGAGCAGCTACCGGCTGCCGGCCTGCCCCCCATCATGCGCAACTGGAGCGAGTATTGCTGGGTGGTCCGCCACTCCATCGCGACGGGTTTTATTAATAGTATCCGGGAAATCTGGTGGGATGTGCGACCCCACCCCGGATTTGGAACCGTGGAAATCCGCATCATGGACGTCCCAAACTCCATGGAAGAGGTCGCCGCCCTGGCCGCCTACTGTCAGTGCCTCGTAGTCGCCTTGTCCGAACAGATCGATCGAGGCCTCTACCAACACGATATCCACCCCCTCACCGTTCGCCAAAATAAGTGGAAAGCAGCCCGCTTTGGGTTGGACGCTCAGTTTATCGACCCCCTTACCTTCAAAACTACCCCCGCCCGGGAGCTTGTCCGGTCCAATGTCGAGTATTTGCGGCCCTATGGAAAGGACCTGCAGTGCGTAGACGAACTGGATTCGATCCTCAAAATTTTGGAGAACCCCAGTGGGGCCCACAGGCAAATTGAATATTTTAACGGTTCCGGAGATTTGCAGGAAGTGGTCCGACAACTTATCTTAAGTAATCCCCTTACGGCCCGATAAAGTCTTACTCCATCATCATGAAAACACGATTCACCACTCTCATTGCCATTCTCACGCTCACAAGCTCACTCTCCGCAATCGACCTCGACTCCATGGCCAAAGCCGCCAGCGACGCCATGACCAACGAAGAGGGAAACATCGAAATCCCGGCAGATCTTACGAAGCAGTTTGAAGACCTGGCTAAATCCTTCAATTGGTCGCAATTCAATGCGGGTAAAGCTGCCAAAGATGTGTTGAGCGCATTGGGCCAGGGCGACGACAGCTCTGCCGTCTCTCTACTGAATACCCTGCAATCGGCCGGTTTAAATGATAAGCAAATGAGCCTGGTTCAAGATCTCAAGTTAGCCATGGACCAATATGTTCTGCAGCGGAATTTCGCCTCCCTCCCGGAGTTTAAGGGTCCGGTAAAAGACGTCATGAACGCGTTAAAGACCGGTAACCCTCAGAGCGTACAGGGTGAGTTGTCCTCTCTTCTCAAGAATACCAGCCCGGACAAGGACCAGAAAGCCCTGCTCACCACTATGCTCGAACAATACGACAAATTCTGGCCCAAAGGGTAGGGGATTCTTAAATCCGAATAGAAAGCTGGGCTAAGGACCCAGGCTAAGCAGTCAATCGCCGCTGCCTTCCAGATGCCTCATACCCGATAAGGGCTTTTTTTCGCACCCGGCCCCAATGGTAATTCCCGATAACTCCCATCTTTTGGATGACCCGGTGACAGGGAATCAGATAAGAAATGGGATTCGCCCCAACAGCCGAGCCAACCGCTCGTGAGCCCTTCGGATTGCCAACCATCTCTGCGAGTTTGCCATAAGGACAGAGTTGTCCTTCCGGAATACGGAGCAAGCCTTCCCAGACCTGGACCTGGAACGGGGTCCCTCTGACAAAAACAGGAACGGTTTCACACGGTCCAGTCTGTTGCCCATGCTGCGGAAAAATGGATTGCCACCATCCTTCCACGAAGGGGGAGTCCTCCACAAAATCTGCACGGGGCCAGCGGCCCATTAAATCATCCAGGGCCCGATCCATTTGTCCCGCATCCACAAATCCAAGAAAACTCAGACCTCGCTCGCTGCCAGCCAGAAGCGCATCCCCAAAAGGAGAGGGGAAAATGCCCCACCGCACGGTCACCCCGGCGCCCCCCTGCTTATATTCACCCGGTGTCATGGCTTCGATTTTCACAAAATGATCATGAAGTCGCCCCGGCCCAGATAAGCCAGACGCATAAGCTGCTTCCATGACTGAGTCGGCCTCCGCCAAGCGTGCTTTTGCATAATCCACCGTAAGGTATTGGAGGAAAGCTTTCGGACTGATTCCTACCCAATCCTGAAAGACCCGCTGTATATGGGAAGGACTGTAGCCGAGCGCGGAAGCCAACTCATCCAGTGAAGGTTGGTCCATCCGGTGGTCCTGTAAGTATCGCAACGCGCGTTCAATCTGAGGATAGGAGGAAGAGGATTCCATACCTCTAACTTAACAAATTCGTTGGATGGCAAACCACCCGATTCTTGCGATGCTCGCCAATTTTTGCGCACAAATGGGTTTACCCGATTTCTTTTTCGCGCTTTATTCCAGGCTCGCTTAAACCACCTAACCAATACCTCTATGGATAACTTCGACCTCGATCAGTTCCTGAACGTGGCTCTCTTCTGGGGCCTCCAAGTGCTCTACGCTCTGGTGATTTTCATCATCGGGCGCTGGGTAGCGAGTCTGTTGACTCGAATCCTGAAAAAAACACTCGAATCCCGGGATACCGACGCATCCCTCGTCGGGTTTCTCACCGGTCTCTGCCATATGGGCCTCATGGTCCTCGTGGTCGTGACTGCCCTCGGCACCGTGGGTATCCAGACGACCACCTTTGCTGCCATTCTAGCCAGCGCCGGTCTCGCCATCGGCCTCGCCCTGCAGGGATCCCTCTCCAACTTCGCTGCCGGGGTCCTGATTCTTCTCTTTAAGCCCTTTAAGATCGGGGACTATATTGAAACTGGCGGTACGGCCGGATTGGTTGCCGATATCGGAATTCTCGTAACCACCCTGAATTCCCTCGATAATAAACGTATCATCATTCCGAACTCCGTTGCCATGGGAGGCATCATAACAAACTACACGGCCAATAGCACCCGGCGCGTCGATATGGCTTTCGGCGTAAGCTACAGCGATGACCTGGACAAAGTTCAAGGGGTTATCAAGCAGGTTTTCGAAACCGACCAGCGGGTCCTCAAAGATCCCGCCCCCGACATTTTTATCTCCGGCCATGGCGACAGTAGCATTAACCTGGCGGTTCGGCCCTGGGTCCAGACGGCCGACTACTGGGACGTCTACTTCGCCACACACAAGGCATTGAAACAAGCCTTCGACCGTGAGGGTATCTCCATCCCCTTCCCCCAGCGAGATCTGCACATCGTAGAAGACAAGACCCGGGTAGCTTCCTCCTAGAAGAGCTATACACCGCATGCCAACAAATGATAGCAGAATAACAAGGTCGGGCTGGACCGCCGGACCAGTCCTATAACAAATCACGACTTTTAACGGTTTCAGGACCTCCACTTCAGGTGGGGGTCTTTTTTTCGTTATTCAAGCTAACGTTGAATAGCTTTCCACCGATGCTTATCCATTACTCCTTTTTTTGGAGCACCCTAACCCTTCACCTAACAACACGCCTCAACTTCATCTTATGAATATCGATATCGACTCAATCGTAAACCTGATCTCGTTTTACGGGCTACGTATCCTTGGTGCGCTCACCATCTTTATAATCGGGAAATGGGCCGCTGGAATGATTGTAAAGGTCATCCGTAGCAATATGGAAAAACGGGAAACCGATCCTGTCCTCATCTCATTCATCAGCAGCCTGACCAGTGGCATCCTGATGGTGCTTATCATTATTACCGCCCTGGGGACCTTGGGCGTTGAAACGACGTCCTTTGCGGCCGTCATCGCCGCAGCAGGACTTGCCATCGGTCTTGCCCTTCAAGGCTCCTTATCCAACTTTGCTTCCGGCGTTCTCATCATTATGTTCCGGCCCTTCCGGGTAGGGGACTTTGTCGAAGCAGGGGGAACTATGGGGGTTGTCGATGAAGTCGGTATCCTCTTCACCATTCTAAAGACCCCAGACAACAAGAAAATTATTTCACCCAATGCGGCCGTCATGGGGGGTAACATTACCAACTTCAGTGCCCATGAAACCCGCCGGGTCGATATGACCTTCGGAGTCGGCTACGGTGATGATCTGGACAAAGTCGAGCAAGTTATTCTGAAAGTCCTGTCTGAAGACCCCCGTATCCTGACCGATCCGGCTCCCACTGTCGCGGTCTCCGAGCACGGGGAAAGCAGTGTCAATTTTGTGGTCCGCCCCTGGGCGAAAACCGCCGATTACTGGGGCGTCTTCTTCGACATCCATAAAAAAATGAAGCAACGCTTCGATGAGGAAGGTATCTCTATCCCCTTCCCTCAGCGGGATCTTCATATTGTCGAGAACCAGACCAAGTCCGCTTCCGCCTAGGTGTATATACACCTACCGACCTTTATCAGACCTTCACCCCTGTGGGTGGGGGTCTTTTGTTTGCCGGGCATGCGATTCACCAAGGCTCCTCAAAGAATCGAAAATACTTGTAACAACAGCACCCCTTGAGTCGTCCTGTTTTCTGATACCCGATCCATGACCCCAGAAGAACGATTCAATATCATTGTCGAGACACAAAGCAACGGGGTCTTTGGCTTGGCTTACTCAATTCTCAAAAACCAGGCAGACGCAGCAGACATCACCCAGGAAACCTTCATTCGGCTATGGAAATTTCTCCACGACATTCGGGACCCCTCCGCCAAGGGCTGGTTGCTCCGAACCGCCCGCAACTTGAGTCTGGATCGCCTGCGTCGATGCAAACCCAGTCTCTCCCTGGCTGGATCCCCGGGAGGGGACCATGCTCCTGTCGAAATCGAGGATTCCCGACCCAACCCCGCAGAGGCGACCGAATTGAAATCGCTTGAAGCTCAGATCATGGAAGCTGCCGAACATATGCCCGAAACCTGGAAGACTGTCTTTCTTCTAAAAGAAGTCCAGCATTGCTCCTACCAGGAAATCGCGGACATCAGCGGTTACCCGTTAAACTCCGTCAAAGTCTACCTCCTTCGGGCACGACAATTTCTACAAAACCATTTCCGCACGCTACATCCAGAAACCCTTCCTTCCACAACATGAATCCGACCCAAGAACAACTTATCCTCACCGTCGCCTATGGAGACGGAAACTGGCTGGATCGCCAACAAGTCGATCGGCTCATCCGGAAAGACTCCGAGGCCAAAGCATTCTATGAGGAATGCATGGAATTGGCCGATGCATCTCAGCAGATCCAACTTCCGCCAGCTCCAACCGATCTGGTAAACCAACTGAAGGCCATTCCCGATCACCAGCTTCAGTTATCTGCTGAACCCGAACGCTCAAGAATCGTCCCCTTCAGCTTTGCCGGCATGGCCGCAGCTGCCGCCCTTATTCTCTTCCTCTTTTTCGTTGCGACCGGAACGTATACACAAGCCCCAAACCAGTCGGGCACACCAGGCAACCCAATATATTCCCAGCAGGATATCGCCGATGCCGAATTTAAAGCTAAGCTCGCTTTTGCCCTCATCCGCCGTGAACTCCATCGCTCCACGGAAATCCCCATCACCATCGTTAATGAAGAAATGCAGACCATCATCCCTGACTCACTCAACCGCATTTCCAATCCAACCTAACCCAAACCATGAAAAACCAACTCAAATCGATTACCCTTAAAACGGTTGGACTCCTTTTCCTGATCCTTGGCCCCTGCGTCGGTGCCATGGCCCAGAGTTCAGGATCTAACTCCCCCTATGCCTCTCACCCGGGGTATATTAACATCGCCGAGAATCTCGACCTGAGTGAAATTGAGGTAAACGTAGAGATCAATCTCCGCGCCAACATGCTCCGCATTGTCAGTGCCGCTGCCCGTTCCGAAAACCCGGAATTCGCCGACGCCATCAAAGACGTTCAGTTGATCCAGGTGCGGGTCTTTGAAACCAACGACGAGCAGTTTCCTCAGCTTAAAGCGGGTTTCGATCGCATGAATGGAAAAATGTCAGCCGCAAACTGGGAACCCATGGTGCGAGTTCGGGAGGAGGGTGAAGATGTCAGCATCTTTGTCCTGCCTGCTGAAGATCCCAATAAAATCGAAGGCCTGGCCATTCTCGTCCTCGACTCTACCGATGGGGTCATCATCAACATTGTCGGCAACTTTGACATGGCTGCAATCGCCGCCCTCGGTGACGGCCTGAATCTCGACGGGCTCGACGAACTTGGAAACATAACCGAATCCGGAGGTTGATTATGGACACCCTCAAACGTCTGATTACCCTGCTCTCGGCGGCATCCTGTGCCCTGCTCTTATCTGGCTGCTTCTTCTCTGTGGACCACGACTTTATCGCGATACGCGACGATGCCCTGCCCAGCGACGAAATCGCCTATAAAAAACAATTTCAACACAAGATAGGCAAAGGGGTCCTTGGCTTTGCGTCGAAGTTCATGGATGAAGAGGATTCTGCTGAAAAAGAATTTCTTAAAGGCCTGAAGTCGGTCCAGATCGGAGTTTATGAACTGGAAGACAGCTACGATCCTGAATTACTCCGCTTGCAGACGGATCGACTGGATGCCCATATGCGAAAGCAAGGCTACTATGCCATTGTAAAGGCAAGAGATGCGGGTGAATACGCAGGCGTCTATGCCCCGGTAGATGATGTTGACGAACTCTCCGAGCTGATCGTCTGCGCCATGGAATCCAATGAGGTCGTTCTCGTCCAGGTAACGGGAGATCTCAACAACCTGGCCCCCATGATTGCCCAGGGCGAAACTGACATCGGGTTGAATTGAATTCAAAAGGTAGGGCGTGTTCCCCGAACGCGCTGAGCAGTGCCAAAGCGGCTGGACGAGTCGTCCAGCCCTACCGTATCTCCTTCCGCTTCAATGCCTTTAGCATGCTGCGATAGGGCCCGGGGAAACGAATCACCCCAGGCAGGAGAGGGACCGTGCACCGTAGCAGAAAACACAGGCACCTCATTTGAAACCGCCGCCAGGGAGTAGAGGGAAAACCCAAACGCTCGTTTACCGGCTCAGGCAGAATTTCACTCAGGAGAAAGCGCAAGGGTTTCATGGCCCAACGCAACCAATGGGGGTGCGGTGGCTGAGCAACAAAATGGGCAATTTCCCGGCTGACCGGATCACTTGCCAGAATACCAGACTCAAGGACACTCCGGTAATAGTTCTGGAATTCTTCCCAGTCCTGAGGACCGTATGACTCCGCTAACCCGAAATAGGCGCCGAATATCCGCATCTCCTGGAAAAAAGTTTCCAGCGCCTCCTCAGCAAGTGGACCATGCACCCGTGCATAACCATCCACGCTCCCCTGAATCAGTGTGGCCAACACCCAAAACTGTAAGTCAGGAGTCATGCCTCCCCCGCTTACCCTGTTTCCATCTGCATTCCGGTAACTCACTTGGATCCGCTCATGGAGCGCGATCATCTTTTCCCGCATGGCTTCGGCTTGAGCCCGTGTCCCAAAGCCTATCGTCCACACCACATCGAGGGTTCGGACCAACCGCCCCCAGGAATCGTTTGTAAAATCGGAATACCTGCTAACTCCTTGCCCGATCCCGGGGTGAGCCGCCTGAAGAACAGCCGCAGCCGGACCTCCGACCAGCAGGGCCTGTTCTCGGCAGACTTTATGAAAGACGCTACCTGGAGGGAAAACGAAATCGGAACTCACCAGCGTAGCGTACGCGCCCGATTTAAAATGACCAAGTCCCCAAATAAATCCCAAGGACGGAAGCCCCAAAAACGGCAATGCCGGGTTTAGACATTTGTGGTGCTACTTCTTTGGTCCCTGAGTATTTAGACATCGAACACTTCCAAAGGTCCTCAAGCATCAAGCTGAGGACGTTCGGGGTCCGGCCAGTCAATGTGGTAGAATTTGCCCCGCTCTTGATCGACCCGCTCATAGGTATGAGCGCCAAAGTAATCGCGCTGGGCCTGAAGCAAGTTCTGCGGCAACCGGGCCGTACGATAGGAATCAAAATAGGCCAAGGCACTAGAGAAGGTGGGGGTGGGGATCCCATTCTCAGCGGCAAGCGCAACCACCTTTCGCCAGTTCGCTTGGGCGGCGGCGATCTCATCCTTAAAATAAGGATCCAGCAGCAGATTGGCCAAATCCGCCTTCAGGGCATAGGCCTCCGTGATCTTCTGCAGGAAGGCCGCGCGAATGATGCAGCCCCCTCTCCAGATCTGGGCAATCTCGCCAAAACTCAACTCCCAGTCATATTCATTCTGAGCTTCACGCATCAGCTGAAATCCCTGGGCGTAGGAACAAATCTTCGAGCAATACAGGGCATCGTGGATGGCCTGTATCATTTCAGCCCGATCCCCATCAAACGATTGGGCCGGACCTTCGAGAATTTCACTCGCAGCCACGCGCTCTTCCTTGATTGCACTCAAGGTCCGGGCAAATACCGCCTCAGCAATGGTCTGGACTGGAATCCCCATGTCCAGGGCACTGATACTCGTCCACTTACCGGTTCCCTTTTGGCCAGCCGTGTCTAACACCACATCCACAAAGGGTTTTCCTGTGATCGGATCCATCTGCTTCAGAATATCCGCGGTAATTTCTATCAGGAAGCTATCCAGTTTGCCCGTGTTCCACTCAGCAAAGACACCCCCCATTTCCTCAGGGCTCATGCCCAACAACTGCTGCATGATGGCATAAGCTTCACAGATCATCTGCATGTCCCCATACTCGATGCCGTTGTGGACCATCTTGACATAGTGTCCGGCCCCATCAGCACCGATAAAGGTAGTACAAGGTACGCCCCCTTCCACCGGTTTACCCGGCTCTGCTCCTTCCAGTGGCTTGCCGGTTTCTGCGTCGACCTTGGCGGCAATTGCTTCCCAGATAGGCTTTAAATAATCCCAGGCTTCCTCCTTACCTCCGGGCATCAGCGAAGGGCCAAAGCGCGCGCCTTCCTCGCCTCCCGATACCCCCGAGCCTACAAAACGAAGGCCTTTGGCATTCAGATCTTTTTCACGACGAATCGTATCGTTCCAGTTCGCGTTGCCCCCATCAATAATGATGTCCCCTCCATCCAACAAGGGCACCAGGTTATCAATGACCGCATCCGTCCCACGACCGGCCTGCACCATGACGATGATTTTTCGAGGCGACTTCAGGCTTCCAACAAAGTCCTCTAAGGTCGCATATCCATCCAACCCACCGGGGGTATGCGGATTCTCTGCCACAAAGGCCTCCATCTTGGAAGTGGTCCGGTTATAAACCGAGATCCGGAATCCATGATCTGCGATGTTTAACGCCAGGTTTTGGCCCATTACAGCCAACCCGATCAGCCCGATATCTGCTTCTGCTGCCATTGTCTAAGGTATTTAATTTAGGATTTAAGTCGCTCCAACTCCCCATGGGAAAGAGCGGTCATGTTGAGTGGTTTCCGCCCCCATTCCAATACAAACCTGGAAACCCTACACGTGTAAGGCAAGCCTTTTTCGATTAACCGGCCCCCCTTAGCCAATCCGTCTCTCCGTCTTCATAGTACTCTTTCTTCCAGATGGGGACGCGCTGTTTCAATTCATCGATAATCGCGCGGCAGGCCTCGAAGGCCTGGGCCCGGTGGCCGGCAGCCACTCCAACCCAGACAGCACAATCGCCGACCACCAGTTTCCCGGAGCGATGAACCGCATGGACGGCCTTCAACTCCCACCGATCCAGGGCCTCCTGAAGAATCCGCTGCCCCTCTTTAACAGCTAATTCATCGTAAACCTCATATTCCAGGGCGATGACCGGCTTTCCCTCATTTAAGTTCCGGACCCAACCCTCGAAGGTAACGACTCCCCCCGCACCAGGGTCTTCCAAGCGCTTGCGAAGAGATTGCGGCCTCAATGGCTGGGGAGAAATTTCAAAGCTAGGCTCAAGCATAGGAAAAACCCCACCGTAGGGCCCGCGCTCGCGCGTGGCCAGTCTACAGTGCGCAATCGCCGACAACCGGCCTCAAGAAATCACGCTCAGGAATCCAATAATCGCCGACTTTCTGGACCCGATGAGCTTGGACGACACAAGAAAAGGGCTGTCCATCTTGCAAAGCGTATTCTCGAATACCCATCCCGATCTGGGCCCCATGGGGGTCTTCCTTCCATAATATGGCAAAAATCACTTTCAGAGCATCATTCAATCCCTCAAGTTCCTGCTCCCACAGAGCGATTTCATCTGGGGGTGGGAATCGATATGCTTCAACTGGGGAATCACCCCCCGGCAACCGGAGGAATAAACACCACATGATCGCCGTTCTTCAGCTGGTGGTCAGCATTCACAAACTCATCATTCAGGGCAAACTTCAGCTGGTCGACCCTGAGCCGCAAGCCGTGAGCCAGTTTCAATTCCTCGTAAAGGCTACCCAGGGTCTGGGCCTGGGTCACCACATTTTCAGCCCCGAGGCCACGGTCCTCTCGCAACACCGCGAAGTAACCCACTTGGACTTGTTTACCGCCGTTGCTCATGGGGAAGGAAAGTCTACCACCAGTTTTTCCCCATCCCATTTCTCGAGGAAGACGCTGCAATCGGGATCCCAGGGCGGAACGCAGACCACCATCATCTGGACGGGTTCTTCGCCGGTATTAGTCAGTTTGTGGGATACCCCACTCGGAATGTGCACCAGATCCCCTGGGCCCACCGGGCTGCTTTGCTCACCGAGATCCATTTGCCCATAGCCAGACAGCAGGTAATAGCTCTCCTCGACTTCGGGATGATAGTGGTTGATCGTACTGCCCCCAACCGGGACTTCCGCCAACGCTACTGAATGGCGAACCGGCTCGGTGGAACGAACCTTACCCAGTAATTCGACAACCGTCTCACCATGAGGGGTCAGGATCGGATCGCCCAATTCTCTTGATTTAAAAACACCCATAAGTGCTCTATTCTCAAGTCACCCAGCTCAAAGGCCAAGAAGGATTTCATTGATTCAATGGATTCCTTATCCAATATAGCCGTTTTGCCATAACGGCTCGGCGATTGGCAAAACCCAAAAATCCAGTATAATTCAGCGGTGTAAGATGAAAGACTTACTACAACCAGAGCTTGGAGATCCGGTCTTACCGGATCGCACATTCACGGACAAAGAACTCGAGCAGGAGGCTGACCGCCTGTTCAAGCAGATGGCTCATGTCGAGTGCTCTATCTATCAAAAATGGACTTACGAAGGCTGTAGAGAGATTGCCCCCAAAACACTCGAGATCAAGGCCCTTAAGGAAAGACTCGGAGCCGTAATCCTGGCCCACAGCTATGTGGAACCCGAAATCATTTACGGAGTAGCGGATTACACCGGAGATTCCTATAAACTGAGCCGCGATGCCCAACGGGCCAATGCCTCCATCATTCTGTTCAGCGGAGTCGTTTTCATGGCTGAGACCGCCAAGATCCTTAACCCCCGGTCCAAAGTAATCGTGCCGGACCGCGGAAGTGGATGCTCACTCGCCGATTCCCTGACCGGAGCCCAGCTGCGAGAACTCAAGCAGCAATACCCCGATGCCGCCGTGGTGTGTTACATCAATTGCAATGCCGACGTAAAAGCGGAAAGTGATGTCTGTGTCACTTCCACCAACGTCTATGATATATGCGCCCAGCTCCCCCAACAGCGCATTCTCTTTGTGCCGGACCGCCTCATGGCTGAAAACATCCGCATGGAAATGCGGCGACGGGGCATTGATAAAGCAATTCTGACTTCCGATGGAACTTGCATGGTCCACGACCAGTTCACCGATGATTTAATCGATGAGGCCCGGGCCCGCTATCCCGGGCTCCGCGTCGTCTCGCACCCGGAGTGCCTGCCCGAAGTAACGAAGAAAAGCGACTTTGTTGGCAGCACCAGTGCGATGATGCGCTACGTTGTGGATACCGATGCCCCCTACTTTATGATGCTGACCGAGTGTGGGCTTGTCTCTCGTCTCGAAGTGGAGAACCCGGATAAACGCTTTATAGGGAGTTGTAAGCTATGCCCTTACATGAAAATGAACTCCCTCGACAAAATTATCCAAGTCCTGCGTGACCCCAGCCCCGAGCAAGTCATCGAGCTCGACGAACCCCTCAGGCTCAAGGCAGAGCGCTCCATCCAGCGTATGTTCCACCTCACCGAAGGTGCCCAATAATTTGCATTCCCTTTTTATATGTCTATGGATATCGAACCCCTGGCCATCACACCCCATGTCGAAGCCCTCATGGACCTGGCCTACCAGGAAGACTTGGGAAATGGCGATATCACTTCAGACCTCTTGTTTCCGGATACCCATCGCTCGGTGGCTGAGCTAGAGGCTCGCCAGTCTCTAGTCCTTGCCGGCCTCACTGTAGCTTGCGCTTTCTTTAAGAAGGTGGATCCCGATTTAACCCTCGATCACAACGCCAAGGACGGGGACGCGTTGGAATACGGAGATCTGGTACTCACCATTGAAGGACCGACTAAATCCATTCTCAGAGCTGAGCGAACCGTATTGAATTTTCTTCAGAATCTATCCGGTATCGCCACCATGACCCGGCGTTTTGTGGAGGCCAGCTCAGCCAGCAATCCCCAGGTCCGGATCGTCGACACTCGAAAAACCGTTCCCGGATTCCGTTACCTCGCCAAACATGCAGTGCGTTGTGGGGGGGGGCTCAATCACCGCTTTAATTTATCCGATGCCGCTATGTTGAAGGACAACCACATCGCAGCGACCGGATCCATCGAGAACGCCGTCCAGCGTCTGCGCGCCAAAATTCCTCACACCACAAAAATTGAAGTGGAAGCCGATCTCCCGGATCAGGCGCGGGAAGCTGTTGCTGCCGGCGCGGACATCATTTTACTGGATAACATGTCCCCCGACCAAATCCGCGAGCTCGTCCAGGAACTGGGCGACCAGGCCACCCTTGAGGCCTCGGGAGGAATGGAACTCCGGTCGATCGCGGATTATGCCGCTACCGGAGTCCATGTCATCAGCATTGGAGCCATAACTCACTCTGCACCCGCGGCCGACCTTTCCCTCAATTTCAGATGAAAACCCTCCAAACGGATTGTCTTGTCGTCGGCTACGGGCTGGCGGGAGCTGCCTATGCGCTCATGGCCGCCCGCAAGGGACTCCGGGTCATGGTGCTCACCTCAGAGGCCCCACCCACCGGCGCGAACAGCGATTGGGCTCAAGGCGGTATTATCTTTCATGAAGAGGGGGATATGACCCAACTCAAAGAGGACATCATTCGGGCCAGTGACTATACCGCCAACCCTGAAGCCGTCGAAACCCTTGCTCAATTTGGACCGGAAACCGTTCGGGATTTCCTGATTTCCCAGCTCAACGTCCCTTTCGATACCGAGGATAGTGGGGCGCTCAAGTATACGCGGGAAGGTGGCCACTCGACTAAGCGGATCATCTTCTCAAAAGATACCACCGGGCATTCCATATTGACCCAGGCCCATCAGGCAGTGGAGGCCGAACCCAACATCACCATCGTTCCCAATGCGATGGCGATTGACTTGCTCACCCTCTCTCACAACAGCCTGAACCCACTCGATAAATATAGACCCCTCACCTGCTTTGGCACCTATTTCCTCGACCTGAACACAAAAGAAACCGTGGCCGTGGTCGCAAAAAAAACCGTGCTGGCCACGGGAGGAGCCGGCCAGGTCTATCTCAACACCACCAATCAGAAAAGTGCGGTCGGTGGCGGGATCGCGATGGCCTACCGCGTAGGGGCTCGGGTCATCGACATGGAATACGTCCAGTTCCACCCCACCGCCTTTACCAAAAAAAATTGCCCGGCCTTTTTAATCTCCGAGGCCGTTCGCGGAGAGGGTGGAGTCCTTGTCAATGCCAACGGCACTCCCTTCATGGAAGGAAAACATGAGCTGGCCCACCTGGCACCCCGCGATATCGTAGCCCGCGGGATTCAGGAGGAAATGGCCATGCGCGGCGACACCTGTGTCTACATTGACCTCAGTTCCAGAAGCACGGACTTCATCAAGGATCGCTTTCCCACCATCTACCGGCGCTGCCTCGAATATGGGGTAGATATCTCGAAGGACCCGATCCCCGTGAGCCCGGCTGCCCACTACCTCTGTGGTGGAATCCACACCACCATGAAAGGCAGGACCAATATTCGTCATCTCAATGCGATCGGGGAATGCGCCTGCACCGGTTTGCATGGAGCCAACCGTCTGGCCAGCACCTCCTTGCTCGAATGTATTGTCGGAGCCCGCCTGACCGCGGAGGCGGATACAGAAGAGATCGTCGACAACCAGTTCTCCCTACCGGAAGTTCGCCCCTGGCGCAGCCCGGAGGCCAAAGCCAGCACCACGCTTATCAAACAGGACTTTGCCCTCATCCAGAATACCATGTGGAACTACGTCGGATTGGTACGTTCGCGCCACCGCCTCGAGCGGGCACGCCGTATCCTGAAAGAACTCAAAGCGGAAGTAAACCAGTTCTACGCCGGATACCGGCTCAACCGGCCTCTGCTCGAACTGCGAAACGCCCTCCAGACCGCCCAGATGATTGTCTTCGCGGCCGCCCTCAACCCCGTATCCAAGGGAAGCCACTATGTGACCTCGGATACGGAGGAGCCACCCAAAGCCCCGGTCACCCAGAAAGTGTGATTTACAGGAGTGGAGATAGGGATCCCTCTCAGGGAGTGGACCGCGAAAAAAAGAATACCTTTTCTCTCTCCTCTAACACACCCGGCCGGCCAACTCCTGCGCATCAGCGAGGAAGGCTTGAATGGCATCCGTATCCGTATTCCAGCTACACATGAGTCGATAGGCATCTACTTCGGAAAAGGGGTAGAAGTGCCAGCCCTTATCCCACAGCCCCTGGGCCAGGGGCTCGGGCATCCGGATAAAGACCGCATTAGCCTCGACCGGAAAACGAAGCGTAATCCCCTCGATTTCCGCCAGGCCATCGACCAATTGCCTGGCACACGTGTTGGCATGCCGCGCATTACGACTCCAGACCTGAGGCTGCATAAGCGCATGAAAGGGAGCTGACAAGTAGCGCTGCTTGCTT
Organism: Opitutales bacterium; assembly: GCA_028280845.1. Taxonomy (GTDB): domain Bacteria; phylum Verrucomicrobiota; class Verrucomicrobiia; order Opitutales; family JABSRG01; genus JANQKZ01. Next base: position 31,931 of record JANQKZ010000017.1, read on the forward strand.
GCCAACTGTCCACCCATTTTGCGACGCCACTCCATCTCTTCTAAGCCCTCCTGGTTGAAAAACACGATCGCCTCGCAGAGAGGACCCCCATTTTTCGTTGCTCCCAGACTGAGGGCGTCCACCCCGACTTCCCAGGTAATCGCCCTGGGAGCGACTCCCAGGGCCTCGACCGCATTGAAGAATCGAGCCCCGTCCATATGAAAGACCAGGTCGCGCCTCCTGGCGATAGCCCCGAGCCGGTTCAATTCCTCGGGTGTATATACACCCCCCATCTCGGTCGTTTGCGTCACGCTCAGTACCCGCGGCTTGGGAGAGTGGATGTCATGGCCCCGGACGAACACCGGTTCGATCCCCTCCGGATCCACTTTACCATGGGGGCCGTCCACATGGATCAACTTGCCGCCGCCGATGAAGAACTCTGGGCCACTGGCTTCATCCGTCACCACATGACCCGTCGGGCTGCAAATCACAGCGTGATACGGCTGGCAATAATGCGATAAGGTCATCGCATTCGCCGCAGAACCACTGAAGACAAAATAGATCGAGCAATCCGTTTCGAAGAAATCCTGTATGCGCTGTTTCGCGCGTTGGGTCCACGGATCATCCCCGTAACTGGGAGACCAATCGGCATTCGCCTGGTTCATCGCCTCCATCGCCTCTGGACACATCGGGGCCACGTTGTCGGAGGCAAATTGCCATTTCCAGAATGGGGACGGGAGCTCGTTGTTCATGATTTAAAGTCAGACTTCCCTCCGGTTTTTTCAACCAGTCGAACAGATAGAATTTCGATTTCTCGCGACATGGCTTTGCACATGTCATAGATCGTGAGGGCGGCCACAGAGGCTCCAGTGAGCGCTTCCATTTCGACCCCTGTTTTTCCTGTCACTTCCACCGTGCATTGGATCTGCACCTCCTCGTTTCCACTTGGTTCTACACGGACTTTTATCCCTTCGATACTGAGTGGGTGGCAGAAGGGAATAAGTTCCCAGGTTCGTTTGGCCGCCTGCGTTCCCGCAATGATGGCAGTTTGGAAAACAGGACCTTTTCTGGTCTGGATATCCAGTCCCTCCAATTGCTCCATGATTTCGGCGGTAAGGCGCACCCGGCCGACGGCGGTCGCGCTGCGGAAGGTCACCGCCTTGTCTCCCACGGATACCATCTCCGGTTGGTTGGACTCTGGGTCAATGTGGCTCAAAGACATGGCGCCATCCTTATCATGGGGTTGCCAATGACAAGCGAGAACCGCCGCACCCTTTTAGCGCCAGGAGAAAAAGGGAAAAGACGCTCCCTTGGAAAAGTGAGTGGCCTCAGCGGGTAGTTCCAGGAACCCATCGGTCGGGACAATGCGAGCGTAGTCACCCGAGTTCTTGACGGGTCGAGGGATCGCCCCAACCTCAGGAGATAATTGAACGGGTAGGAAACAGGTGAGGGGAAAAGGAAATTCGAAGGCTTCCCCTAGACTGACAGACGGTGGAGGCTCCGGACGTCGCCCCATTACACCTTCGAGAAAAGGAAACACATAGCGATGGCCCCCCACGAGGGTAGACACGGGATTGCCGGGAAGGCCAAACACAACCGGACCTGATGGCCTGGTTCCAAAATAAAAGGGTTTCCCTGGCCGTTGGGCCACCCCATGAAACTTCGTGTCCACCCCGAGCCCGGAGAGAACACCGGGGATAAAATCTTTCTCTCCCTTGGATATGCCCCCGCTGATAATGACAATCTCGGACCGGTCCAATACGGTAGCCAGGCCATCGGAGAGACGAGCCTCGTCATCTGCAAAGTGGTGCAGGGATACTTGCCCCAGTCCCGATCGCTCAATTAAGGCCTGCAGGGCATAGGTGTTGGATCTCCGAAGCTGAAACGGCTCCGGCCGGTCTCCTACATCGACCAACTCATCGCCCGTCGCCACCAGGGCAACCCGGGGGAGCAGGCTGACCTCCAGTTCGGTCTTTCCATTACTGGCGGCAACGGCAATCTCAGGAGAGGTCAGGACTCGCCCGGCTTCCACCAGGACATAGCCTCGTCCAAAATCCGATCCCATCCGGTGAACAAACTGACCGTTCTTCACCTCAACCCCGGAATTCAAGTGGATTTGACTATCTTTCTCCTGATAATCTTCCAGTGGAATGATAGTCGAGGTGTTCTCAGGCAGCACAGCCCCCGTCATAATGCGAATCGCCGCTTCCGGGTTGTTCAGGACCTGCTTAGGTTCACCCGCGTAGGCAACTCCCTGAAGGGGAAAAGTTCTAATGCCTCGTTGTATCGATTCACTGGATACAGCGATCCCATCCATCATAACCCGGTCGAACGGGGGTATGGCTCTGTCCGCCAGGATGGATCGACGGAGGTAGCGTCCCCGGGCAGCGGCCAGAGGAACCCACTCGGTCTCCGTCAAAAAGCGTTGTTGACTTATGATGGCATCAGCCTGTTGGGAAGTAATCATAAATTAATCAATTTATACACCTGAGTTCCTAACCCAACCGATTGTCAAGCATGCGGAGTGGTTCATCCTTCGTGGATTGACTTCAAGGGCCCCTTAGCAAGCCTTCCTTAATATCAGGATGTCGAAACCAAACGATAAGCTCGGACGCCCACTCCACGATCTCAGAATCTCACTGATTGATCAGTGCAACCTTCGGTGCACCTACTGTATGCCCGCTGAAGTATTTGGCTCCGACCATACCTTCCTGAAACGCAACCAGTTGCTCACGTTTGACGAATTGGAATCGCTGGTGAGGGTCTTTGTGCGTTGCGGTGCAAGCAAGATTCGCCTGACGGGAGGCGAGCCCCTCCTACGGAAAAACGTTCCTGAGCTGGTTGCCCGCTTGAAAGCCCTGGATGGTGTCCAGGATCTGGCCCTGACAACCAACGCCATCCTACTTCCCAAATTTGCCTTGGGATTAGCCAAGGTCGGATTGGATCGGGTGAATGTAAGCCTGGATGCCCTGGATCGAGCCGTATTTCAACAGATGAGCGGGGGCCGGGGGGAAGTTGAAACAGTCGCTGCCGGGATCGAGGCTGCGCTTTCTGCGGGACTGCCTGTCAAGGTCAACATGGTGGTCGAAAAGGGGGTGAACGAAACCGAGATCCTCCCTATGGCCCAAGCCGCCCGCGAGTGGGGGGTCACCCTGCGGTTTATTGAGTTCATGGATGTGGGCAATGTGAACCATTGGGAAGCCGGGAAAGTCTTTCCGGCCAAGGCGATCCTTGAGACCTTGCAGTCCCGGTGGAAGTTGAAACCCGTGGATCCCGCTTATCGGGGAGAAGTTGCCCGACGCTACCGTTTCCAGGATGGCGGGGGAGAAATTGGGATCATCAGCTCCGTCACCCAACCGTTTTGCCAAGACTGTTCCCGGGCCCGTCTATCCGCGGACGGTCAACTCTATACCTGTCTATTTGCTTCTACCGGTGTTCCGCTCCGGCCCGCCCTCCGGGGCGAGCCGCCCTTTGGCAGCCAATTAAATGAAGAAGAACTCTACGGCTGGATCCATGATATCTGGAATCGTAGAGAAGACCGCTACTCCGAACTCAGGAACGAAATTTTGAAGCAGAAAATTCACGCACCCAAAATTGAAATGAGCTATATCGGAGGTTGATGGATCTCTTTAACGATTATAAAAAGAGGGTATGAGTGTGACGATGATTATCGGCTTGGTCCTGGTCATAGTGACCGTGGTCTTAGTATTTGTGGGTCGAAAGCAGTGGAAAAAGTATTCCTTAATCAAGAATATACCCACGACCCCGGTGGCAGAATTATTCGAGGGACAAGCTGAGGTGAAAGGAAACGTAGTCGAGTTAACCGATCAGCTCACCAGCCCACTTTCCCAGAAACCCTGTGTAGCTTTTAAATTTATCGTGGAAGAAGAGCGAACCCGTCGAGATAAGGATGGCGATACCCGCCGGAGTTGGCACACCGTGGTGAATGACAAGGAGTCCGTCGTCTTCGGAGTCGATGATGGCACGGGCATTGCCGCAGTGGATCTGAAAAAGGCTGAACTGATTTTAGATATGGACTCCCGGATGCGCAGCGGCACCTTCAATGATGCACCCGCCCACGTAGAAGGGCTCTTATCTGAACGTTATGGAAGGAGCACCAAAAGCTGGGTCTTCAATAAGACGATGCGGTATAAGGAATTTGTCCTCGAAGCGGGCGACCCCCTCTACGTCCTCGGTAATGTAAAGCGACCCACCCCAGATGATGCTCCCATGTTTTACAAAGGGGACATTCCCTTTATTGTAACCGATAAGGGGGAAAAAACGCTCTTGCGAAATACCATGGCCGCAGCGATGGGGTGTTTTATTGCGGCCGTAGCTGTCCTCGCCGTGGCAATCTATCTGATCCAACAGGCTATGACGGCCACTCCGTAGGATCCGCGCTTGAAAAGTCTAGAACCGGCAGCATAACACGCCAATCAGTCACTAGTATTCGCGTCAGTTCTCCTTTTCATTTGTAGGGGCTTTGCTTTCCTCTTCGCCAAGGCTTCGGAGGATACAATGCGAAGGCCCATTCCCAAGCAAAGGATCAGGATTCGCTGCGGCCTACTCGCCCACCCAGGCTCTCCAGATCCGCTCCCGATGGTTGCTGAAAGAGGCGTAAGCCAAATTCTGGTAACACGGCAATCAGATGGTCGAAAATATCCGCCTGGATCCCTTCGTAGGTGGCCCAGGCAGTATCATTGGTGAAGCAATAGATTTCGATGGGTAATCCGTGCTCATTGGGCTGCCGCTGGCGGACTAACAAGGTAAAGTCCTGGTGAATCGAAGGGTGATTCCGGAGGTAACTGACACAATAGGCGCGAAAGGTGCCGATATTGGTCAAGACCCGACCATCTACTTTGAGATTGGCTCCTTCCTCCAGCATTTCGTTGTGGGCTTTAATTTCCGCCTCTTTCTGCTCCATATACTCCCGGAGGAAGCGATACCCCTTAAAGGCTTCTATGATTTCCGGAATCAGGTACTGGACGGACCGGGTATCAATAAACAGAGAGCGCTTGATCCGGCGTCCGCCAACAGCCGACATATTTCTCCAATTCTTAAAGGAGTCCTGGATGAGGGCGTAGGCCGGTATGGATGTGATCGTCTTATCCCAGTTCTGGACGAGGACAGTGGTCAGGGTGACGTCGACCACATCGCCATCGGCACCGTATTTCGGCATTTCAATCCAGTCCCCCGGACGAACCAGATTGTTGGCGGCAAGCTGTATCCCCGCCACAAATCCGAGGATGGCCTCCCGGAATACCAGGAGCAACACAGCTGTCATCGCGCCCAGGCCGGAGAATAAATAAAGCGGGGACTCTCCGATGACTTCTGCAATCACCAGGATGACACCCACCATGACCGAGATCAGCTTAATCGCCTGGACGATGCCTTTCACCGGGAGATTCTTCGAAGATGGATGCCGAAGGAACACCGCATGCCCAAAGTCCAGGATGGCGTGAAAAATCAGGATGATCGTGATGATCACATAGATCGTCAGGAACTGCTGGATGAAGACACGCAGCCCGTCCAGCTCCACCGAGCCAAAAAGAATGGGTTCAAGCAGAGAGATGACCACCACCGGAGACAGGTGGGCCAATCGGGGCACAATCCGCGTATCAAAAATTAAGTCATCCCACTGGTTTTTGGTGCGCTCGACCCACACCCGCAAGATGCGATTGACGATCGTTTTGGCTACCCAATGGGCAATAAAGCCAATCAAAAGCAGGATCAGAACTGAGATGAATCCTAAAACCACGGTGGCGGTTTCCGACTCCAGTCCCATGGAGTCTAACCAGTTTTGCAAGAGGAGGATCATGAATGCATTTTAAGCTTTAGGGTTTACGGGAATGCCCAGGTAATTCAGTAACCATATCTCTTTCCATACTCGATAGCGGCCGGCCGAGGTGATTTTTCCATGCTCCTCGTGCATGTAGCGGGGAGTCAGGAAACCGAGGTCCGTATTGATCTTCTCAAGGACACGTTGCTGGTCATTTAAATCTTCTAAAGGGTCCAGGTCCTGATCCCATGGAATAACGCTATCCGGAGACTGTTCGATGCGTCGCTGATGCAATTTCAACAAGCTTTTCGGGCTTCGAACCAAGGGGCGTCTCAAAATATTCCACGCTTCTGGGTAAAACCCGCCAAAGGGAATAAACACATTATCCGTAACGATCCGTCGATCTGCTGCACCTGCCGATGAAAAGACGTAACAAGCGGACAAATTCGTTTTTCGCTGGGGGATGAACAACACCTGAAGCCGGATGGTTTTGGTATCGTTTTCATAGATCGAACTCCGTAACTCCATCTGCTCAAACAACACCGTTTTAATCGACTCCTGCTTGCGAAACCCCTCCGAGCGCAACCACTCCCTGACTTTCAGATACCGGGCCTGGGCCGGCCATTCGTCCCCCTCCTCATTCTTGGAGAACCGCGGAAATAAGGGGACCTCGCTATGACTGAGCGCATTGATCGCGATCCAGTTATAAACCGTTTCCAAGAGGAACCAGGTTAAGAAAGCAATCAGGGCAATTGACCAGAAAGGACGGGTCGACCATCCCGCTTCCTGAACAATAAACGCTATAGCTAAAGAAAACAGAATCCACCGCAACCAGCGATTGATGATCCCGATAATGGGTGAACCCCGCTCCACGTGGGCAAACCCCAAGGCAATAGAGATGACCGCTAAAGCAGTGATCAAGATACCGGGCCAAGTCATGGATTCTATGGTGAAAGGAGATCAGGACAGGGTAAGGGCCCCATAACAGGTAGAGGAGCGTTTTTGGACTCCTTAAGTGACCATCCGTCAGTTTAGACGGAGCGGCATGATGACGCAGAGAAAGCTGTCCAGGGTTTTAAAGATTCCGGGGCTTAACTCGTCTTTGAACTCAAAGTACATCTCATCCTTGTCCAAGGCTTTCAATGGCTCCATGAGGAAGGTCGGATTAAAGGCCACGGATACTTCCGGACCTTCATGGGCAATCGCAAGGGACTCGTGAGATTCTCCATACTCCGGGCTGGATCCGGAAATTTCCAGCAGATTACTCGATACCTTAATCTTTACGGAGTTATTTTTATCCGAAGTAACCAGGGCAGCTCGGCGGACACTGTCGAGCATGAGCTCGCGCTCGACCTTGATTCGGTGCTCGGTTTCTTTTGGTATGACCTGTCGGTAATTCGGGTAATTGCCCTCCACCACTTTGGATACGAGGTAGATACTCTCCACCAGGCCTTGGCCGGCACTCTCTTCCCCTACGGCAATTTCAAAGGCAACCTGGCGCTCATTGAAGGCAATTTTCAAGGCTTCCCCTTTGCCTACGAGACGTTCCAGTTCGGCGACCGTCTTGGCGGGTAAGATCAGACTGCCGGCGTTTTCTTCGGTCACTTCCAGCTCCTTGTTGATCAAAGCCAGTCGACGGCCATCGGTGGCAACCAACGTCAGCTTGTCTTCGGCAAAATTGAAATAGACGCCATTCAGGATGTAGCGATTTTCATCCGAACTTTGAGCGTAGGATACGCTCTTTAACATCTTGACCAGCTCATCTTGAGGCAGGTGGAACACATGCTGATCGGAAAAAGTCGGCAACGGAGGAAATTCTTCCTGGCTGATGCCCATTATCCGGAAAATGGATCCGCCAGAAGTAATCTTTGCCTGGTGGCTGGGGGTAGATTCTACAAAGACTTCTAACTGAGGAAGTTCCCTCACGATCGTGGCCAGCTTCCTCACGGGCAGTGTAAGGGCTCCATCCTCTTCCACTTCCGCCTTGATGATACAGCGGATTCCCATGTCGAGATTGGTTGTGGTTAACGCGATCTGTCCTTCACTGGCTTCGATCAACACATTGCTCAGGATTGGCATCGTAGCCCGGGTACCAACCACGTTAAGCACTTGCTGCAGACCGTTACTAAAATGATCACGATTTATTTTGAACTTCATAGATGCGCTGAGTTTGGAAGAGGGAGCAACTTACTGGCAATGATATTGTATTTATATAATATTTTTAAGTAAAAAAAGATGTATTAGTAAGTCCTGTCATTAATTGGAATAACTCCAGAACTCCTTAAATTTTAGGTGCTTAAGCCAGGTTTAGGCCCCTAGTAATTTGGGTGCAGAAAAGAGTAAATTGCTAAGCTCTTAGTAACTTTCCACTTATTCCCAAGTTATTCTGTTACTGATCTGTCACATTTACCGATCCCTCTGTAGCTCGGCTTTGCAGGAGGGGATGCGACTTAATGTGACGAATAAGACCAAAAAAAATGTAGGACATGAACAGCAGGAGCAGGCCGATTTCTTTGAGGATGACCAGCAATCCAATAAGACTGACTCCTCCAATAAACCATCCAAACCGTAGCTGGGTATGCCAATCGATGTGCTTAAAACTGGGAAAGCGCACGCTGCTAACCATCAGGTAGGCTATCAGAACCATAAAGACCGGTAGAAGGAGGCGAACCCAGTCCCGCAGGTTGTACTCAATCATCACGAGCACGATGGAGGCAATCGTCCCTGCGGCCGCGGGCACAGGGAGGCCTAAAAAATCCGTCGTGCGAGCCAGCTTTTCGGCGGGTGGTAGCATGGGGTGTGTTAACACATTAAATCGGGCAAGACGGACCGCAGCACAAAGCAGGTAGAGAAAGCCGATTAGCCAACCAATCTGGCGGAAAAAGGGAAAGGCCTCGGTTGAGGACAGGATGAGAAAAAACACCATGAGAGCAGGCACGACCCCGAAGGATACTACATCCGCTAAGGAATCAAACTCCGCCCCGAAGAGCGATTCTTTTCCCCCAAGCCGGGCGACTCGCCCGTCAAGGCCATCACAAATGACAGCTATAATTAAGAAGAGGACCGCTTCTTTATACAGGCCTGCAGCGGCTTCTTCTGCTCCTGGAATATTTGCCTGGATGCACCGAATGGCGGCTAGAAATCCAAAAAACAGGTTACCCGCGGTAAAAAAATTCGGGAGGAGATATATCCGGCTGGCTTCTACGGCATCCTGGAAATGCCGATCACTAGGATCTGGAGGCATGAAGGGGCTATTTTTCTTTGCCGAGGCTTTCGAGGTATTTCCAGAAGGTTTGTTTTTCCTCGAGTAGGGTTTCCTCGTTGACCGGCATCCCATTGCGGAAGGCGAGATCGGCCATCGTATTCTGATGTAGGATATAATGGCTGTAGAGTGTCTCTTCGTCCTTCTGCTCAAAATATACGCGGTGTTCGCCTGCCCGAATACGATAATAGGTCTTCCCGTCCCGGTTAAATGCGCCCAGGTGGTCCTTGGGCTGCTTCAGGTCGGCTGGGGTCAGTTTCGTGATTTCCTCAACCAGACTCATTTGGTGGAGTGTATCGAGCGCGTTAAGTTCACGCATACTTTGATCACTAAAGGTAACCTGGAACATATAAGCGGATTATCCGTGCTGGGGATGGATACAGAAAGTGTTATTACGCAGGGCTATCATTGTTTTCAGGCCGATTGATATCCAAGTCGATCACAAAAACAGATTCAAAACATCAGCTTGTCTGAAACTATTGGGATCTTTGCCGGGTTCAACTCCAATGTAAACGACGCTTAATGCGCCCACCATCTGAACCAAATTTTACAAATTAACCCATTACACCCATGAATAAGACCCTCATCGCATGCATCATTACGATCCTCTTGACGATCGGATCCGCATTTGCCCAAGACACAGACACCACGAATCCTGCCGGAAAAGGTAAGAAGTGGGAACAAAACCGCCAGGCCTTCCTCGACCAGTTCGATACGGACGGAGACGGCACCATTTCTGAAACCGAGCGTGAAGCTGCCCGCACCTACATGGCTGAAAACGGCCGTCCCGGTGGCCGTGGCCAAGGCCAACAAGGCCGACGCGGGCCAACCGCAGAGCAACGCCAGCAAATTATGGAGCGCTTCGACACCGATGGTGATGGCCAGCTTAATGAAACTGAGCGCGCCGCCGCTCGTGAGGCCATGCAAGGCCGCGGGGGCCAAGGCCGTGGAGGGCCTTCCGCAGAGCAGCGCACCAGGATTCTGGAGCAGTATGATACTGATGGCGACGGCCAGTTGAATGAAACCGAACGTGCCGCCGCCCGTGAGGCCATGCAAGGCCAGGGCCGTGGTGGCCAAGGCCAACAAGGCCGCCGTGGACCAACCGCCGAACAACGCCAGCAAATTATGGAGCGCTTCGACACCGATGGTGATGGCCAGCTTAATGAAACTGAGCGCGCCGCCGCCCGGGCTGAGATGCAAAAGCGTCGCGGCGGAGGTGAGTAAATTTTACCGAACCCGTTAATGGTTCCCCAACACTGTCGATAACTCTATTGCAGCACGTATCTGCGAGTTTCATAGTGTGATAAAGCCCGGCTTCCCCGCCGGGCTTTTTTTACGGGATCAGACTGTAAGAAGAAGGACTACCCGTCGAATGATTAATCCGGAATCTGCTGTCCGGGCTCTGGCCTCTTACCTCAGATCCTTCGTGCTCTCCATCAGGTCCTTCACATTGTCCTTGCAAAAACCCTGGTTTTGCGGAGCGCGCTCAATGAATTCATAGATGACCCCTGTCAACTCGCTCGGCTTGGTAAACACCTGGGTCAGATCTGGACAGGTCAAGGGGTCCTCGGTGGTGAATTCCGCGTATCCCTTCTCCTTCCATTCGTCCATCTGCCCCTGGACACTGTCGACTTGATAGGCGAGGTGATGAATTCCGCCAACGCCGCTACGGGCGTCGACCCATTTCGAGACCACCGACCCTTCCGATCCTTCTGAGATGAAAATTTCGGGGGCAATGTGGTATTCCTGGGTCTGCGGAGATGTTTCTTGAATCTCCAGTGCGGTCCAGGGGAACAGGGCGTCCAAGTTGCGTTCTGGTGGAACCATGGCGTAGCACATGGCATAGGTGCCGTCATCAAAGTCGACGCGGAATTCTTCTCCCACCCGGTAGCCAAAGGCATTCATGAAAAATGCGGCGGTTTTCTGGCGGTCTTTTACGCGATAAGCAATGTGATCTAATCTCATGTGGACTCTATGGGTTGATTGTGAATTGGGAATATGAATGTGTGTGAACATACCAACCCCGTCGACTTTTCACAATCACATCTCACCCCGACTTCGAAACGCAGGCTTTATCACTACGGGCGGCAGCCCGACGCCTACGTTTTTGAAAAAGGCTTGGCCAACTTTGGATCAACGAAGGGTTTAGCAACCGGTTTAGGCGAACCGGTCTTCCGTCCACGGATCGGCCGTATTCGAATAGCCGCGAATCTCCCAGAATCCGAGTTTGTCCTCCTTCATGAACGTGATCTGCCGGACAAACTTCGCTCCTTTCCAGGCATACAGTTTGGGAACGATAATACGTGCCGGAGCGCCATGATCCAACGTCAACGGCTTGCCATCAAAATGGGTAGCGATGAGCACATCGTCATCCAGTAATTTGTCCAGAGGCACATTGACCGTATAGTCGTCGTAAGCGGTGAAAAAAACGTGCCTGGCTGATGCGGTTGGCCGCACGGCTTCGTATAAGTCGACGAAGGGAACCCCGCCCCATCTGCAGTCGTACTTGCTCCACGTGGTCACGCAGTGCATGTCGCTTACATCCTCCGCCTGAGGAAGTTCCATAAACTGCTCCCATTTAAATGTGCGCGGGATCTCTACCTCCCCATTGACCACGAGTTCCCAGACCTCGGTCGAAACTTCCGGACGTCGGCCCAGGTCCAGCACCGGGAACCCGTCTGTCAACCGCTGCCCGGGTGGGAGGCGGTGCTCGCTCGGGATGTCCAGCTTGCGTGCGCCCCCGGCCTTCTTCTTTTCAGCCCAGCGCTCCTTCGATTGTATGTAACGTGTTTCGCGCGACATCTCCCCACCATACCCTTTCTCCCTTCGCAGTCCAGCCCCACCTGAACCTTGGGTGTCAATACACAGTGTATATACGGTGTGTATTGACACCTGCGGGGAAGATGGGATTTGCCACTGGGGGAGGGGGAGGTCAGGGTGGGGGGATGGTGAAGATATCTGGAAGTTATGCGGGGGAGTTGCGCTGCGAGGCAGTACATACCCCTTCTGGGATGAAGCTGGCTACGGATGCGCCGAAGGATAACCAGGGAAAAGGGGAGGCCTTTTCCCCGACGGACCTGTGCGCCACGGCCCTGGCGACATGCATTGTCACTACCATGGGGATCCAGGCCCGGACCTCGGGGTTTGAATTAAAGGGCGTTCGGTTTGAGGTGACCAAGATCATGAGCGCGGAGCCTCCGCGGCGGATAGCTCAACTTCCGGTCGATCTGTATTTCGAGACGGAATATGATGAAGGGCAACGCAAACGTCTGGAGCGGGCAGCCATGACGTGTCCGGTTCACAAGAGTTTAAGTCATGACATTGAGATGCCTGTGACCTTTCACTGGGCTGACGGCGAGACAGCCACGCTGAGTTAAGGAAGTTATTTAAGGCCCGCGCTTGCGCAGGCCTTATATCCACACCAGCTGGTGGACAGCGGTAAAGATGAGCCCGGTCCGAATTTGGGACTCGGGCAGGCCGCTAATCTGGGTGAGGGCTCGGCGGTAGGCGGCGAGCTGGCTGGAATAGTGCTTGGACAAGTCCTCAACCGGGCTATCGTTGGTAATCCGATTGGTTTTAAAATCAAGTATCGTGGCCTCGAGAGGGACACCGTCCTCCCCGAGAATTAAGTGAACGCGGTCAAACACGCCGGAAATCCAGACCCCGTCTTCGACCCGGTCAAAGGCGCGTTCATTCCAGATTATTTCGGTGCTAGAGGCTGGGCCGATGAACCACCTGGCGATATCCGGGTTCTGCAATCCGTCCAGAATAGAGGCTTTTGCCTCTTCACCAAGGGAGCGGACCTCGTTCTCCAAGGTGGAGCTCCATGCTTCAAGGCGTTGCCGGATGGTGTCCATATCGGCATGGCGATACAAATGCTCAAAGCCGGAGTGAACCAGGGTGCCCCAGGTGAGCGCTCTTCTATTGCCCGGGGCGAAGGGAGTAGTCGCCGGGGCGGCTGAATCTTCTGCGAGGGACGGGCGGGTCCGCTGGAGCCGGGAGCTGGGGGGGCGCGGCAGATCTCCCCCGGTTGGGGGGCGGAGGGGCGGCTCGACCTCTAATTTGGGGATGGACTGGAACCAATCGGGATCTCCTGATTGGTAAAGCAAGCTACCTCCGTGGTTCGACAAGGCATGGGGGCCCTCGTTCAAGGTATCGTCGAGCCAGGCGACATAGTTTGCCGAGCGAGAGGTGGACCCCGGTGCGTTGGTCACCAGGTAGAGGCCGCGTTTCGCCCGGGTCAGCGCGACATACAGGAGGCAGAACTTCTCGAAGCAGGCCTCCACCTCCTGCCCGGATCGAAACGCGGAGAGGCGCGGATCGGAGGCCACCACTTCTTTGTTGGGCTGATCCAGGATCCAGGAAATGGTGCCGGCGTCATCTCGGTCGACCCCCATGCCGCGGCGGGCCTGGGTCAGGGTCATACCTTCCAGCTCCGGGCAGATGACAACGTCGAAGCCGAGCCCTTTCGACTGGTGAATCGTCATGACCCGGATGGCTCCACCGACCTCATTACTCCGTTTGGCATAATTCTGGAGGAAGCGGACGAAGCGGTCTGGATTGCGCTCCCCGGTCTGATCCATGTATTCGGCGGCATCGAGGATATCCCTGGCACGGAGATCGGTAAACGCATCCCAGGTGGACTGAGAGCGCAGGGACTGAATCCATCCGGCAAGTGCAGGGGCAAATCCAGAATTCGATATATCCCGCAGTAGCCTGGCCCGCATCGCAGCGGGGTTTTGGATTGTTAAGGGGCTCAGGCGGAGGACCCCTTCCGAAAATCGGTCTGCTGGATGGGCACCCCAGGAGAGGAGGGCCATCAAGGTGATGCCCAGGGGGTTATCCCGCGCCACGGGAACGGCTTTGTCTTCCGCAATAGGGAAGGGTGTGTGAGCGCGAAGCTTCTGGGCGATGGCGGCGACAGCATCGTTTTTCTGGGTAAGGATGGCGCAGCTCAGCCCGCGGGCAATGGGGTCGATCTCCTGGAGGATGTTCAGGACGGGCTCGATGCGGTCGGCCCCTCTGTCCACCTGGAGATGGGATGCATAGCCCGAGAGATCCTGATGGACGGATTCATGATCCTGCCAGATCGACTGCCAGCGTTCCACCGCGGGGGCGGGAAAGCGGTTGGCCATGGCAAGATGATTTCCGAAGACCCGGTTGACACAGTCGATGACGGGGGGGCAAGAGCGGAACGAGTGTTGTAGGGTCCGGGTCTCGATGATGGCCGGCGTAGCCCCGCCGGTGTTATAGCGGTCGGCCACATGCTGAAACAGTCGGGGATCGCCTCCCCGCCAGGAGTAGATTGCCTGTTTGACGTCTCCCACATAGAAAAAGGAGCGGCGCCCGGTCGGGTCTTGCACGACTTCATCGATCAGGTTCTCCAGGATGCCCCACTGGAGTTGGCTGGTATCTTGAAATTCATCGAGAAGCCAGTGATCAAAACGGGAATCCAGGCGGTATTGAATGTCCAGCTGCAGGCCGGCAATATCGACTTCATCTGCATTGGAAAGCGCCAAGGTGTGCTGAGGTTGGGAGAGAAAGTGGAGGACATCTTCGAAGGTCAAACGGCCGCGCGAGCGGATGGCTCGGCGGTAATGGATTTCATAGGCTGCAATGACGGCGTGTATACCCTGAGTCGTCTGTACTTTGTGAAAGATAGCTCGGGCCAGGATACCCTCGATCAGCGTTAACAGCACCGTGGCAGACTTTCCGACAAAGCGGAGCCCTTTCCGGTTGTAGGCCACCTCCCCCTCTCCGCGGCTGAGGTCATCCCGAACCTTGAGTATATTTTGGATCAGGGTTTTTGCCCGACTCGTGAAAGGCAGACCGGGCTGCCAGGTTTTCAACTCCTGGATGAAGTTCGACCAGAGGAGTTGCTGGGCATCGGAACCCGCATGCGTTTCCACATGCGAGAGGATATGGGCCAGATGGGCGGCCCGTGCTTCATCCAGATGCCATCTTGGTGGAGCTGCTCCCCAAATCCGGTTCGGGTTGCCCCAGAATGTGCGATCGGGCTCTTCGAGGAAGAGGCTATGGTTCTCCTGGATGAATTGATCGAGGCGACGTAGGAGTGATTTTTCCTCCAGCCCAAAGGTGGCTTGTTTAAATGCCTCAAGAAAGGCTTCCTGTGCTTTGTCCCTGCCGCGGTTCGGGCGCCGGAAGAACTGTTGGTAGACCTGTTGGCGCTCGATCTCGGCGAAGGATTCATCCAGTAATTCAAACGGACCTCCCAGGCCAAACTCCATCGAATGGGCGGAGAGAATCTGGTTAAAAAAGCCGTCGAGGGTCCCCAGATGGAGCTCGGACAGATGATGTACCAGGGTTTTTAGGAGCTGGGCAAAGCGCTGGGGGCTGGCCTCTGCCCACTCGATCTGCTGACCGATGGAGCGGGCCTCGTCGGGGTCGTCCGCGGCGTTGGCGAGCTTGTTCAGGATAGCGGCAAAGAACTCACCGGCTGCTTTCCGGGTAAAGGTGAGGGCGATGATCCGGTTTGGTGGTTCCCCCATGGCCAGGAGGCGCAAATACCGATTGGTGAGCTGATACGTTTTTCCCGAACCCGCTGAGGCGCTAATTTGGACATGCCTGACGGGAGGTTGGCTCATCGAGGCCCTCCTTTCAACAGGAGGTTAGTGGGATCGATACTCTGGTCCAATCCGCCCATGAAGAGTTCCGCAAAGGGATCGTGCCTGGGAAACCGACGCGGGGGCCAGAATACCTGCTGCTGCAGGCGTTCGATCACCCCACGTGCACAAATGAGGGCCTGTTCAATCAAGGCATCGGTATTCTCGGTATCCAACACCTGGATACGAGTGTCAGCCACTGCCTTGGGCAGGTGGAAGTAACCCAATTCGATGGGAGCGGTCTCCCCGCGCTGTCGCAATCCCCAGGCATAGAGGGGGAGTTGTAAATTGGTCCAGATGCGCAAGTCCTTGCCCTCTCCAAACCGGGCGTAGGCAGGGGGCGGGTCCTCGTCGTCGCGGGCTTTCCACTTGCGGAAATGAGCATCGGCTGGCGATACGGCTTTATCACTGGTTTTGTAGTCCAGGATTCGGATGACTCCGGAGTGTGTATGGCGCTCGATGCGGTCACTCGTTCCCCGAATAGAAACGCCGTCTATTTCGAAGACCTCCTTGCCGGTGGGGAAACTCCATTCGGTTTCAATGACCTCCCAACCTTCCTGGCTGGCCAAGACCTGGTGCTGGGCAAAGGCGCGGATCCGCTGTTCGAGACTATCCATTTGGATAATCAGGGGAAGGGGAAGGCTCCGGCCATAATGACCGGTCGTGCGTTTCTTCAGCAGCTGAACCAGGGCGTCTCCGAGGAGGTCGGGGTCTCGCTCCCGGTAGAGCGTTTTATTCTGAAACCATTCTTCGAGGACCCAATGGGCCAGGTTCCCAAATTCCATGGCGTCCCACTCGGTTTTAAACGCATCATACGATTCCATGCGGAGGACGCGCTGCAGGTAATAACGAAAGGGGCAATCCAGATACTGGCTGAATTCAGTGACGCTGATGGAAGAGGAGGGAGCCTCTGACAAGGGTGGGGGTGTCCACTTCCAGGCGGCCGACCATGGGGGTTGAGGTGGGGCGGGCTCGAGCTCTCCGAAGAGGGCTTTCACCCGGGTGGGTAGATGGTGGGGATCGGTTTGCAGGAGTAGGGCAGAGGGTTGCAGGGGCTCTCCCTGAGAATCCGACCGGGGGATGAGGAGATGGATGGCTCCTGACTCGACCCGGGAGGCGAGCAAAGATTCGAGCAGGTAGCGATCTCGTATCCAGCGGGACTGGTAGGAGGCCAGCCCCATTTGTTCCCGCACGGAGTTGGGCAGAAAGGGGTCCTGTTGAGGCAGGGTGGGCAGGGATTCGCGATTGAGCTCGGTCAGGATGAGGGTGGGGGCAGGTTCCCATGGGAGCTCCAGCCACCCCAGAAGGTCAATGGCGTCGGAGGCACGGCGTGGATAGAGCGGGCGATCGGCCATGGCCTGGCAGATGAGGGATACGCGCTCTCCCGCAGAAAAACCCGGGGCGGAAAAAAAGGCCTTAATTGTTCCTTCAAGGGCGTCGGCCACCGATTGCAGGATGTCCCGGTCCTCCCCTTCGAGTTGTTGCCAGTACGGCTGGATAAACTGGTCGAGGGCGGCCATCCACGCTGCCGGGTTGGTTGCGGCTTCGAATTGTTCGAGGAGGGACTGGACCTGGTCGGTCAGGTCGAGCAGCAGCTTGGGGCTATCCCGATAGTCACGCGTCTCCTCGAGGCGCTCGGGTAAGTGTCGTTGCTGAAACGTATCGACCAGCGTGAACAACTGGGTAGAGGATAAGTCCGGAAAGCGCGATAAGGCCCATTCCAATCCGATGCTATGACGAAGCAGGACGGATACATCGGCCATCCGTGCTTCCTGAAGGAGATGGCCGAGGAGTTGCAGCAGGGAGTACAGGGGATGGCGTTTGAAGGGTGTGCCGGCCGGGTCAAAAAAGGAAAAGGGCTGTCCCTTGGCCCGATGCTGGAGGGAGGGGATAAACTCTCCGGTTTGCAGCCCGATACACACCTCGGACTGAGATTGAAGAGATTCCTCCACCTGGTGCAGGATATGGTCGGCCAAATCTCGGGGATCGCGGCAGAGCTTCAAGTTCTCCGGAAGGTTGAGGGGGCGTTCTTTCCAGAACGTCGGGAGCGGTCGCCCCCAATCATCAAAGGCTTCCGGCGCATGCTCGGGACCATGGATGATCACCTCGAGCCCTTCCGATTGGAGAAACGGCTGGGTCAGGGCTTCGACCAGGGGTGTAAGGTCAGGAATGCCTAATATGACCAGCGTCTCGGCGTCGAGTAGCGGGACTGGAGCCTTTAAATACTCTCTTACCGCATGGATCGGTGAAACCCGGTCCTGGCTGACAAGGTGCTCTTCCCACCGGGCATTGAGGCGTTGAAGATCTTTCCACCGGGGCCATTCCTGTGGCGGGATGTTTGGCTCGACGGGAAAAGCGTCTAACCCCCACAGGGCCTCCAGGAGATGATCCTGCAATTGAAGCAGACTGTTGGCCAGGGGGAGCGCCCACTCCAATCCCTGCGTTTGCGGATTCACCGGGAATAAGTCGGGGTAAGTTTGTGGGGACACTTCGCGAAGGACGGCCAGCCAGCTGACCAGCATCTCAGCCTGAGTGGCGATGGGCGAGTCTCCGGGTCTCCGGGTTTGCCCCATCAGGTCCCGAGGCAGATGGATGGCGGGAGCAAACAGGGCCAAGTCCTGTCGGGCGGCCTTTTGCGCGAGGGCTTCCTTGACTCGGCGTCCAGCTTGTCGAGTTGGCACGAGCACGGCCAGGTGTGAGAGATCGAGCACCCCTGGCAGGATGGAATGTCCCTGTGCATAGAGGGTATCTACCGCCTGAGTAAGGAAGGGGCGTGACCAGCCCAGAATCGTTCGTTTGGGAACCACCGCAACCCAGTCTGAGCTTCGCGGGATGACCAATCAAGGAAATCGAAAAGAAACAAACAGGTGAATAGTTGGAGGAAAGCTGGAATTTGGAGATGCCTTCCGCATGCTGATTCACCATGAGACTCCAATCTCCTATAGTTATAAGTGTTTTATGGTCAATGTGCCTCGCTATTCTGGCCGGGGAAACGGCATCGGGAGGCGAGGTCACCCGGATTGGGTTTGGATCCTGCATGGGGCAGCATAATCACCAGGATTTCTGGAAACCTATCCTGATGAGCCAGCCGGATGTCTTCGTCTTCCTCGGTGACAATGTTTATGACAAAGGCGACGATATGGAATATCTTCGGGATGGCTATCGCATGGTGGCGAATCATCCGGGTTACCAGAAACTGCAGGAAACTTCACTGGTTCTCGCCACTTGGGATGACCACGATTTCGGCCGTAATGATGCAGGGGCTGAGTTTCCCCTAAAAGACGAGGCCGAGGACATATTTGAGACCTTCTGGAGCCCGGATAGTCCCCACCCGGCGTCCGGCCATCCAGGAATCTACCACGTGGTGACGATCGGTGAGCTGGGGAAACGCATTCAGATCATTTTGCTGGATACGCGATATTTCCGGAGCGCCTTAAAGTCTCAAGGGAACAGAGGAGGTGGAACCTGGGTGCGCTACCTGCCCAATGTGGATCCGGGGGCGACGCTGCTTGGGGAGCGACAGTGGGAGTGGCTGGCCGAAGTCTTGAAAGAGCCGGCAGATCTCCGCATAATCGCCTCCAGCATTCAGGTAATTGCGGAAGACCATGCCTGGGAGAAATGGGCAAATTTTCCGTTGGATCGGGCGCGTTTGATCCAGATGCTGAAAGACACGGAAACCCGGGGAGCCATCATTATTAGTGGGGATCGGCACAACGGGGAGATTTCCATGATGCCGCCAGAGGCTACAGGCTTGGATTACCCCTTATACGATATCACCTCCAGCTCCCTCAACCGGCGAAGCAGCTGGGCCCCGGGCCGGGAATTCAACCGCTGGCGAGTGGTGGGGCATACCGTGCCCCAAAATCATTTTGGAATCCTCCAGGTCTATTGGGAGGAAGAGCCGGCCCTGGTCTCCATGAGCTTGATTGGGCTGGATGGGGTGCCTTACGTGGCCACCACGCTGCGCTTTGATGAACTGGGACTCGAGTAAACAGGTCAGCCTTTTATCATGGGTAAGAGGTATTCGTAGACCAGTTCCGCCATTTTCCGATGACCGTCCGGGTTCGGGTGAATTTGGTCCGCCTGCATCAGTTCCGGATATCCGCCGACCCCCTTTAAGAGGAAGGGAATCAGCACAGCATCGGTCTCCTCTGCAATGAGCTTGAAGGATTCACGAAAAGCATCGCGATAGTCTTCCCCCATGTTGACAGGCATTTCCATGCCAGCGACCACGACTTGCACCTGGGGGTATTTAGCGAGAACTTTATCAATAGTGGTTTTGAGGTTTTTGCGTGTATCCGAAATATCGATACCACGGAGGCCGTCATTTCCGCCCAGGGCGATGATAAAGATGTCGAGAGCGAAGGGAGTGTTTTCCGGCCAATCCCGGGGAGCACGCAGGACCCAATTAATTCGGCGTAGGCCCCCGGCGGTGGTTTCCCCACTCAAGCCGGCGGGAATGACCCGGGTAGGTATTGTCGGATGACGCTGGGAGAGCAGTTCCTGCAAACGGTGCGGATAGGCCTCCCCGGGGTTTTCCAAGCCGTAACCCGCCGTCAAACTGTCCCCCAGGATAAGAATGGTAGTGGGGGGTTCGGCTCCCCAGGAGGGACATCCCCCAAAGAGGAGGATGAGGAGAAAAACGTTTGAGAGCGACCGCATGGGTTTAAGGTAGAGTAGGAATACAAAGAAACAAACCGGAAGAAATGCTTTTCCCGAGTTGTGGATATCGGGCTTCGCTTTATTGTCCTGAAAATCCCTGTTCGGTTCCATCATCATGCCTGATTCACCCTCCACCATACTCCGCGTTGACGACATACGTCGCACTTATACCACAACGCACGGAGATCTTGAAGTACTCAAAGGGATCTCCCTTTCGGTCGAGACGGGGGAGACAGTCTCGATTATTGGTCCTTCCGGTAGTGGAAAAACAACCTTGCTTGGGATTTGTGCCGGGTTGGATTTACCCACTTCTGGAGATGTGAAAATTGCCGGAGAATCGCTGCTCCCGATGGGGGAAGATGGCCGGGCCGCCTTTCGCAACCGGCAGGTTGGATTTGTGTTCCAGAACTTCCAGCTGGTTCCCACGTTGACTGCCTTGGAGAATGTGATGGTTCCGCTGGAACTCCGGGGGGAACGTGGGGTGGGCGACCGGGCGACATCCCTGTTGACTCGAGTCGGTCTTGGCGAGCGACTGGACCACTATCCGATTCAGCTTTCAGGAGGAGAGCAACAGCGGGTAGCCCTGGCCCGTGCCTTCATCAATGAGCCCAAAATTCTCTTCGCGGATGAACCGACCGGTAACTTGGACGGGTCCACCAGTGATTCCATCGTGGGCCTGCTCTTTTCCCTGAACCGCGATGCGGGGACGACACTCGTCCTAGTCACCCACAACTTGGAACTGGCCAAGCAGACTGACCGGATCTTTCGCATTCGCGACGGGCTGCTGGAGGATTAACCACTGAAATACACTAAAGGAAAATTTAAGTGAATTTTAGGGGTTCAAAAAAAATAAGCGTTTCGACTAAGCGTTTGAGGTGGTGGTGGACAATGGCGTTGCGGGATAGCCGGCAGTCGCGGCGGCGGTTGTTTTTGTTTACCTTATCCATTGTGTTTGGGGTGGCTGCGCTGGTGGCGATCAACGCTTTTGGGAAAGTGTTGGAACGGGCGATTGAAACCCGGTCGAAAACATTGCTGGGGGCGGACTTGCTGATTGCAAGTGGACAACCCTTTAATGAGCGAACCGAGGAATTGATTCGTTCCCTGGGCGGGGATCAGAGCCGGCAGACCCGCTTTGCCTCTATGGCCCGTTTTCCGAAAACCGGAGATTCGCGGCTCGTGGCGGTTCGTGGATTGAAAGGCGGTTTCCCTTACTACGGCGAGTTGGAGACGGATCCGGCGGGGGTGACCGTGAATGGTCGCAGCGATGCCGTGGCCATTGTAGATGACAGCCTGATGGCTCAGTTTGGGCTGGAGGTGGGGGATACGCTGGAGGTGGGAAAGGTGACCTTTGAGATCATTGCACGGTTGATCCAGATTCCGGGTGAAACAGCGGTTGAGGGCGTGTTCTCCCCACGGGTTTATGTGCCCCACAACCAGATTGAGCAGACCGAGCTGATCCAGATCGGGAGCATCGCCTACTATAATGTGCTCTTTCGATTTGATTCCGGACTGACCCCCGAGATGCTCGAGCGGCTGGAAGCAGAACGGGAAGAATGGATGCGTGAGGCTCGGGTCTGGTTTGATACCATTGAGGAGCGCAAGCAGGAAGCCGGGCGTGTCCTGGTCAACATCAACAGCTTTCTCAACCTTGTCGGATTCATCGCTCTTTTATTGGGTGCGGTGGGGATTGCGGGATCCGTGCAAGTTTACCTGAAGGGCAAGGTCGATACGGTGGCTGTGCTCCGCTGCCTGGGAGCCACCAACCACGATGCGATGGCGATCTACTGTATCCAGATCACTCTGATGGGGCTGATAGGCACCGCGATCGGGGCGGCTTTCGGCCTTAGCCTGCTACTCGTGCTTCCCAAAGTCATGGCACCATTTTTGCCGATTGGGGGTCTGGACATTTTCATTGCCTGGCCGACGGTCTTCATGGCCATGGGGTTTGGCTGGGTGTTTATGATCCTATTCTCTCTTATTCCCCTGCTTCCTCTGCGGAAGATCACCCCCCTGCGCGCTATCCGTTCCTTTGTTCAGGATGTGGCGCCGGCGCATAAGGACCGTGGAGTCTGGATCGTATGCAGTTTGATTGTTCTGGTGACGACGGGATTTGCCCTGTGGCAAAGCCGCGAACGGCCGCTACATGGCCTTGGCTTTTTGGGAGGTATTCTGCTTGCGCTCGGCCTGCTTTGGCTACTGGCGTTTCTGCTGCGGTTCACGGTTCGCCGGATCACCGGGAGCACCTGGCCTTACGTCTGGCGTCAGGGGATGTCTAACCTCTATCGACCCAACAACCGGACTTTGTTTTTGTTAACGACCTTGGGCATAGGGAGTTTTCTTATATTCACCCTCTACCTGACGGAGCAGTCGCTCTTGCGGCAGGGAGAACTGTCGAGCAGTGATGAGAATCCCAACCTGCTCATGTTTGATATTCAACCTGACCAGAACGATGGGGTGAACCGGATTATCGAGGCGGAAGGCTATACGGTCGTGGGTAATGCACCCGTGGTCACTATGAACCTGGCCGAACTCAATGGCTATGATGTCGGGCAGCTTCGCGAAATGGATGAGTCCGGAGAGATTGATATCGAGCGTTGGGCTGTATTTCGGGAATATCAATCTACCTTTCGGGAGCACCTGAATCCGGATGAGGTCTTGTTGGAAGGCAGTTTTACGCCCCGGGCCTCATTGGATGATGATGTTCCTATTCCCGTTTCAGTGGAGAAGGAGATTGTGCGCGCCCTGGACCTGAAGTTGGGAGACCGGATTCTGTTTGATGTGCAGGGCTTCCCCATCGACGTAGAGGTCACCAGTATCCGGGAGGTGAACTGGAACGAATTGCGGCCGAACTTTTTTGTGGTCTTTCCGGCGGGTGTCCTCGAAGAGGCTCCCGCATTTTATGTCACAGCCACACAGGTACCCGACCAGCAGCGTATCGCATTTTTGCAGCGCAAAATTGTCGAGACCTATCCCAATGTATCGGCCGTAAACCTGGAGGTGGTGCTGCAAACGGTGGGAGAAATCTTTGATCGCGTTACCTTTGTCTTACGCTTCATGGCATCCTTCACCATCGCCACGGGATTGGTCGTCCTGATCAGCTCTATTTTGACCAGTCGCTACCAGCGGGTGAAGGAGAGTGTCTTGCTGCGGACCTTGGGGGCGCAGGGGCGACAGATCCGTAGCATCATGGCGATCGAATATGTTTTGCTTGGGAGTCTCTCGGCACTGGCCGGCATTATCCTGGCGGGAATCAGCAGTTTTGCCCTGTCGAGGTGGGTCTTTGAGGTTCCCTTTTATTTTCCCTGGGGAGCCCCTTTGATCATGGTGGTGGGGGTTAGCCTGATCACCCTTTTGACCGGTCTAGCGAACAGCCGAGGCATTGCCAGTCATCCGCCGCTTGAGATCTTGCGGGAAGAGGGCTGAAGGTTAAGACTTTGCTTCTTGGCCGCCACTCCACCAGTACCTGATGCGTCTCACCACCCGTTGCTCTCAATCGGCGGGGCGGCCGCTGTGGGCTCGATGGTCATCTGGGGCCTGGCCCCCCTGTATTGGAGCGTTCTTGATCCGGTTCCTTCGCTCGAATTGATTTTCCACCGTGTCGTGTGGGTCTTTCTTGTCCTCATGGTTCTTCTGGCCACCCGGAAACGTTTAAGGATTTATGTGGAGGCGATGCGGTCCCCACGCGAATTAGTGGCTCACGGCTTGAGTGGCCTTTTCCTGGCCACCAACTGGTACGCCTTTGTCTGGGCCATTCAAAATGCCCGCGTCGTGGAAGTGAGTCTGGGTTATTTCGTGTTACCACTCTTTAATGTCGCCCTCGGGTTTGTGCTGTTCCGGGAGCGCCTGTCGCGACCGCAGATGGTGGCAGTCGCACTGGCCGGAATCGGCGTTGGGTTTCAGCTGATTCGCTACGGGACTATTCCCTGGGTAGCCCTGGTTGTTGCGCTCTCCTTTGGTCTATATGCGGTTATCCGTAAAACCTCCAAACTGGGTTCCCTCACCGGATTGTCAGTTGAAATGACCTTGCTCTTCCCGCTTGCCTTCGGGCTTCTGGTTCACCGGGAGATTATTGGTATTGGGGCATTTGGGCACCTGGGTTTAAAAATGGATTTTTTTATGGCGGGCACGGGCGTGTTGACCGCCATCCCTTTGCTCCTTTACGCGTTCGCCGCCCGGCGGATTCCCCTGTCCTCGATCGGGATTCTGCAGTATATCGCCCCTAGCTTGCACTTCCTCCTGGGGGTCATCTGGTATCGGGAACCGTTTCCCCCGGCCCAGTGGATTACCTTCGGGTTTATCTGGGTGGCTCTGGCCATTTACTCGGCGGAAGTACGGGGTAAAATTCGAAGGCGAACCCCGAAGCCTGTTTGACGGATGGTTTGTCCACCGTTATGGTATCCCTAAATCAGACAATAACATGACGCAAGATACACACGTTTCCAGCACTGTAATTGACAACCTATGCCAAGTCCTTGCCGACGGGTATGCTCTACTGGGGATCACCCATGTCTGTCACTGGAATGTGGAGGGCCCCACCTTTTTCGCCCTTCACCAGGCGTTTGAAGAACAATACACTGAATTGTTCACTGCAATCGACGAAATAGCTGAGCGGATTCGCGCTCTGGGCGGGTATGCGCCCGGCTCCCTCAGCCAGTGGTCAGCCATGGCCGGCATGGAGGAAATTTCTGGCAAAGCGAGCGCGGAGGATATGGTGAAATGCCTCATTGCGGCGAACAGCAAGCTCGTGGCCGACCTGCAGGCTGCCCGTGATGTTGCTGGTGATGCCGGGGATCCGGAAACCGAGGACCTGATGATTGCACGGATCCAGGTGCACGAGAAGACGCTTTGGATGCTCCGCTCCTACCTTGGCTAGGAGACGGGCGGGATAATCTCCGCCATCCTGGAATTGTTCGGTGCACTTGAAGGGGGTGCCCTACCTAATCTTAGGATGTAGTGAAGGGGCTGCCTCTGGTTTTGCCTATCCTCAAATCCTATATTTGATTTGAAAAATCTTAAGGCATGCATGGCATGAGTGCCGATGAATGATGCATTTGGACATCCCATCCGGGTGGGTGATCTCTGCGCGGTTTCAGCCCGCAATGGAAAACATGACAGCATCATTAAATTATTCTACGTCCAGGAAACGCTCGAGGAAACCCACCCAGACTATGGGACTAATCACGAGTATTTACGCGGTGTGGACGGCGCAGGCCGATTTACCCAAATCCAGAAGGCCAGTAATATCATTGTCATCAACGGAGCTATTGCCGCCGACAATCCCCGGCTAAAGGAAATCCTGGCGGTGTTGCCTGAAGCAGAAGTGGTGTCCCTGCTGGAACGTTTGACCTGAGGTAGGTTGCGGGCGTAGCGAGTCCGCGCACCCTGGATCAAAACCACATCTTTTTGTAGAAGTGCGGACTTTTTGGGGCATTAATTATAAGGTTATAGGGTATGATGTTGCTGATCCCCCTTAAGGATCTGGCTCGAAGCGGTAAATCCCGTGGACTAGTTTTCCGTCCACTACCTTTCGTCCGTATATTCGTGGGTAACCCGGAGGCGGCAGGTGAACCGCATTCCATTTATTGACGATTTCAATCGAAGCCACGGCTTGCGACAGTTGGTCATGGACGGGATTCACTTCCGGCATGGAGAAAAAAACAAATTCTCCGAGACCACAGAGAATCCAATTCTCGACGCTGAGATCGAATCGCTTTCCCTCCGAGTATTCTACGAGGCGGTACATATCCTCCGCCTGCCATCCGCAAAACTCAAGGACCTCCTGATAATCCGGCCAGGCCAACTCATCCAACCATTCCATGGCGTCTTCACCGATTTCAATTTCGTCCTCTTGGGACAGTTGGTCAGAGAGGAAAGTCGCCACCATAGATTCCAAGCGGTGGAGGACCAGCCCGGGATGTTCTCCGCTGCCTCCTCCCAGAATCAGGTTTTCGGGGTTGCCGCCAAAGTCTTCGGCCCCCCTGCCATCACCCTCGAAGGCCTGGAGCGGATGGTAAATCGGCAAATAGGCAAAGAAACCGACAAATTCGTGGTCAAATGAATCGATATAGCTCATCGGCTAGTCTCAAAGGATTGGCGGAACCTAACCAATCTTTGCGCGAAATCAATCGCTGCCGTTGCGATCAATCATGAGGCGGACCTGATCATAGACAAGGTCCAGGTCGTGCAAAATCGCTCTTATGTGTTTAGTCCCAAGCTCTTTATTGAATGCCCTCTGGGCTGCTTCCCATAGTGGGAAAACCTCCACCAGTTTCTTTTGTCCCTTAGCGGTGAGGGAAACGAGCCGAGTCCGCTTATCCTTGCCGGCCACGGTTTTTACCAGTTTTTGACGCTCCAGGGCCTGGAGCCCGCGGCTTAAGGCGGATTGATCCAGGCCGACGCGTTCAGCCAATTCATTGCGAGTTGGTGAGGATCCTCCTCGAATACTGAGCAGGATCACCAACTGCCCAGACCGGATATTTGAGGGACTCAAGGCCTGATCAAAGTAAGCGGTAACCGCACGCGTGGTCTTTCGGAAATGAAAGCAAACACACTCGTCGAGGGCACTTTTTACGTCGGATTCAGTAAGTGTATCCATGGTGTCAGCAGTGATAATAGCGGTATTATGGATAGCAAATTACCGCCTAACAATAAAAAATGAAATTAAATGAAATAAGGAAATGGCAATTCATGCATATATGAATATTTTTGGGAAATACGTGTTGATTGAGTTAACATAAGGGAACCCAGATCGTTGTTTATCATTCATAATTAAGTACCTTCAACACAGGCAGAGGACTTGCCTCTGCTATCCTAACCGTTCATAAATTTTCATTATGGCGATCCATTATCGCACTCTTAGTCTCACGCTCTTCACGCTTTTCGTCAGCTTGGGTTTCGGATTTTCCCAGGAGGTTGAAGAGCTCATGCGTGAGGCAGAAGCCCCACCTGGCACGGTGGCCGACGCGGTCGAGCCCGAAGGCTCGGATTCGGGATTTCAGCAGGAACGGAACACGGTTAATCGTGTTGCAAGCCTGGAATTAAAGAGCCGGAACGAGGCGAACGGCCCGGTAAAAGTTTACGTAGTGCCGATCACCGGTCAGATCAGCAGCCCCCAGTTGTTCATCTTGAGGCGATCATTAAAGAATGCGATAGAATCCGGTGTAAATGCCATAGTGCTAGAGTTGGACACTCCAGGTGGCAGCGTGGATACGACGATCAAGATTATGGAGGCGATGGATCGATTTAAGGGAGACACCTTTGCATTTGTTAAAGATGAGGCGATTTCGGCAGGAGCCTACATTGCCAGTGCGGCAGACTACATATTTATGACCGAGCGAGGCGTGATTGGAGCTGCCGAAGTTGTTATGGGAACCGGAGAGGATGTGCCGGAGTCGATGAAGCGGAAAATCGAAAGCTATATCCAGGCAAAGGTGCGGACCTTATCCACCAAAACCCGTTACCGAGGGGATGTCATTCGTGCGATGAGTGACCCGGATTTTGTTTTCGAAATTGAAGGAGAGGTGATCAAAAAGGAAGGGGAGCTCCTCACTTTAACCGCCCAGGAAGCGATCAGCGCGTATGGAGATCCGCCGGAAAATCTGTTGGCGGAAGCCCTCTACGATGATGTGGAGGCCCTCTTGACAGAGGTGTATGGAGAGAACCAGTACGAGTTGGTCGATTTTCAAATTACCTGGTCGGAAGAACTGGCAAAGTACCTGGCGACGATCTCTCCTGCCATTCTTGGCCTTGGGTTGCTTTTGCTCTTTATCGAGTTCAAGACTCCAGGATTCGGAATCTTTGGCATTGCTGGGATCTGCCTGCTCCTTGTCGTGTTTGCCGCCAACTACGTAGCCGGGCTGGCGGGGTATGAGGAAGTTATTCTATTCTTTATCGGTGTCTGCCTGGTGTTCCTCGAAATCCTGGTGTTTCCCGGGGTTATCTTTCTGGCTACGGCTGGTTTGTTTCTCATTCTGGTATCCCTGGTCTGGGCCATGGCCGACATCTGGCCTGAAGGCAGCAACTTCACCTTCACCCCGGATGTTTTTGTCTTGCCGATATTGAACACTCTGTCCGGGTTCGCCTTCGGCATTATTGGAATCATTCTCATCGCCCGTTTCCTGCCAAGTTCCTGGATATGGGGCCGCCTCGTGCTGCGGACCGAGGTGGGTGACCCCGCCAGCGCGATTTCCGTAGGGAGGGAAAGTCCCCCGACCACCAGTCGGGGTGGCCGTGCCAAAAATGGTCTGCCTGAGCCGGGTGCAATTGGGGTCGCGGCGACGGACTTGTTTCCCAGTGGGGAGGTCGATATTGCCGGTCGTCGTTACCAGGCACGGGCGTCCCTTACTCAGATTGAGAGTGGGGCGGACATCGAGGTGGTGGAGCAAAGGGATTTTGCCCTGATCGTCAAAGAGAAGGACCTTTCATGACTATAATTATAACCCTTATTGTTATCGCGGTGCTGCTTGCGCTAGGGGAGCTCGTCGTGCCAGGAGGGATTCTTGGTATCTTGTCCTTCCTTTGCCTTTGCGCAGCGGCCTATTTCACCAATCAGGAGTATGGCATGATGATCGCTATCGCCGTCTTCTTTGGTTCGACGGTGCTCACAGTGGTATCCCTTTTTATGTTTTTTGGTGTTTTGAAAAAGATGGGATTTACCAAGGGAGTGTTCCTCAACACGAGTGTGGAGGGAAAATCGGCCGGTGCCAATGCCGACCGTGCCTCGGATGACCTGATCGGAAAAGAAGGTGAGGCATTGACCCCACTGGTTCCTACGGGCATGATTGGGGTTGATGGGAGCCAATATGAGGCCTTCTGCCAGACTGGCTATCTGGATAAGGGAAATTCGGTCCAAATTATCGGGCGGGATAATTTTCGCCTCATAGTAAAAGCCATGCCTTAATCCACATTCACTTTATAAACCTCTACCAACCACAAACCTAAATACACATTATGTCCCCGCAAATTATTGGTATCGCAATTGTTGGAGTCATCCTCCTCATCATCGCATTTTTGATGGTGTCCTATCTGGGCCTCTTCATTAAGGCCTGGGTGTCCGGAGCGCCGGTTGGCTTCGTAAATCTGGTTTTCATGCGCCTTCGCGGCATCCCTCCCGCTCTTATTGTTGATGCTCGGATCACCGCGGTCAAAGCTGGCCTGGAGATGTCGACCAATGACCTGGAGGCCCACTACCTGGCGGAAGGTAACGTCCTTCAGACCATTCAGGCCCTGATCTCGGCTGACAAGGCGAATATCACCTTGGACTGGACCCGCGCCTGCGCCATCGATCTGGCCACGAAAGGCACCGGGAAGTCCGTGATTGAAGCGGTGAGGACCTCGATTAACCCGAAGGTGATCGATGTGCCGGGGGAGCAGTCAGGTCGCGGGACTATTGATGGGGTCTCCAAGGACGGGATTCAGGTGAAAGTCCGGGCCCGTGTCACGGTTCGTTCGAACCTTGACCGCTATGTCGGCAGCGCCCTGGAAGAAACCATCATTGCCCGGGTGGGTGAAGGTATCGTTACCACGATCGGATCAGCCAATACTTATAAGGAGGTTTTAGAGAGCCCGGATGCGATTTCCAAGGTCGTGCTGAAACGCGGCCTCGACGTAGGTACGGCTTTCGAAATCCTGTCCATCGATATCGCGGATGTAGACATCGGTAACAACGTCGGCGCCCAGCTGCAGGAAAGTCAGGCCATTGCCAACAAGAACATGGCCCAGGCTCAAGCTGAAATCCGGCGGGCAGCCGCAGTGGCTGCGGAGCAGGAAATGAAAGCTAAAGTCGAAGAAATGCGAGCAAAGTTAATTGAAGCGGAGGCCCAGGTCCCCATGGCTATTGCGGAAGCATTTCGTAGCGGTAACCTCGGGGTGATGGATTATTATCGCCTGAACAATATTCAGTCCGACACCCGCATGCGGGATTCCATTGCCAAATCGGATGATGATGAGGCTGGAGCCAGCACCCCGGTTAGTTAATCGAGGGCCTGAAGCAGATGGATAATTTTTTAGAGATCCTCGTTCCGATCATCTTTGCGTTGGTCTACCTCTTTGCGGGGGCAGGAAAAAAGAAAGAAGGTGAATCCAAGGAAGAGGAACCCGCGAGGGAATTAACTGATCGTGAGCGGGACATTCAGGAAGAGATTCGCCGAAAGATTATGGAGCGAGCTCAGGGAAAATCCGCCCCCGGGGCTCCTCCCGCTTCGACCCCCCAGGCAGATCGTGGCTCGGGTTACGATCCCACGGTCCCCGAGCAGCCGAGGCGGCGTCCTACCCCTGTAAAACGGTTCGAGGAAGCAGTCAAACCTACGCCTCCGCCTCAACCGCAGCAGCGATCCTTTGCTCCAGAACCTGAATCTGAGCGGGATGCATTGGAGACGCCTGCTCTCCAGCGCCAATTTGAAGATCGTGAACGCCAAATCCGAGATATTCAGGAAAAGGCCGAACGATTACGCCGCCAAGCCGATCAAGACCTGCGCAAGGTGAAATCGATGCCTGCAAGAAAGCCAACTCCGGTTACAGCCGAAAGGCTGGTGCAGGGGGATAGCTTCCGAGACCGATTTATTTTCAGTCTGAAAGACAAGGAAGCCTTCAAGCGATCCATTCTGGCTTACGAAGTTCTGGGCACTCCAGTGGGTGAAAGGAAACAAGGGAAGATTGGGCCGTTCTGGGAGCAATAATGCGGTATCGTATGCGGTGGTTTCCGTTGGCCTGAGGAGCAGACTGTCTCCATATTTCAATCTCCCGTTTTTTCAACTCGGACGAACACGGTATCGCTTGCCATGCCGGACAGGTCGGTCTGGTGGAGGTCTCCCATTGAATCGAAGGGAACGCCCACGGGAGTCCATATATTCAGATCACTGCTTACCATGAATTGAAAAGGTCCTTTTTCACCCTGTTGAAACATCGCAATCAGAAAGGTTTGCGTGTCGTTTCCCAAGGCAATGGTGCCCATGCCGGGAATAGCCGGATGTGAATCCTGAATCATCTCCTCAAAGTTGGTCAGTCCATCGACATCATAGTCTCGCCAGGGTAAGACCTGCTCCAGGGTAGTGAAGCGATCATCTGGATCAGCCTCGATAATGGCATACTCCACGGAATCCTCAAGGCCATCGCCGTCCTCGTCTTTGCCGACTCCTTTTTCAAGGCCGGGGGCGCTCCCGGAGGACCCGGCCAGGTAGCCCCAGTAAATCGCGGTTGGTCCAATTGTCTGGTGGATGGTGTATTCACTCATCGAGGGCCAATCGAAAATGTTTACATGCGACTCGGCGGCCGGCCAGGTGCGTGAATCCGGCACCATGTTTTGGTTGAAACTGAGCCGCCATGTGTGGACCCAGTCGTTGAAGGTAAAGGTTTCATTGGCTGGGTCGGAGGGGCCGTAGATGGTGATGCCAGCTGGGACCGGCTGGCCGGTAACCCGGCTATCAATATGAAGAGGGGCCGTAGGATAAAAGGCGCCGATGCCCGTGGTATAACACAGGTTGTCGGGATTGGCCCCGTTCGGGAAATTACAAGCTGCCAGGGCGCCATTTCGATAGCGTGTGTCACCCGTCAATGCGTAAGCCCGTGGCAAGCTACGCGATATCATCTGGGGTACCGAGAAGTAACCCACAAAGCCCATCATGGGAATAAATTCATTAAAGGGGGCGATCCCGTGTGGGTTGCCGGACTGAAGGTTCAGGGCCTTGTCGGCGGCCTCGATGAAATATTCGACAGCGCGGTCCTGGAGGGAAGTATTGGCCAAGTTAGAGGGCAGAGCCGCATAGGCAAAGACGCTATCCCGGTGATTGTCACCAAAGCTGAGGCTGCTGCCTAAGGGGTCCAGAATACTCAGGGCATCGTCATGGTAGGCGTTGGTCCCGGTCAGATGGTAGAGCTCAACCGCAGCAACGGCCTGGGCCTGAGTTATATTGTCGCGGGCATTGCTCTGGTCACTATCGGGGAGTCGGTTAACAGTTGCGTCAGCATTGTCCACCCCCCAGGTGTAGGCCCGGATTGAGTCCTCACGGAGTGTGGTGGCACGAGATTCATCATAAGGGGCTAGAAGGCGGCTCAATTTTGCGGCACTGGAAGCGAAACGGAAGGTGGACAACGCGTCGACATCGTAAGCTCCCACGAGGAGCGTTTCCTGCCAGCTGCCTTCCCCATTGCGTGGGTGAGCTGTGGATTCAACACCACCGCGGACACCTCCATCCTCCCGTTGCAGGCGTTGGTAAAATTCTACATTCCACAAGGCTTCATCCAGGATGTCCGGTATGGTATTTGTCACCTCGTTTTCAGGTAGGGCCAAGGTTAGGGACTCAAAAAAGTCCGGGTAGAGGTCAAATATCTCTAAAAGACCATAGGTAGCTGCGAGATGTTGGGTTCGCCTGTCCCAGTCACCGGCGTCCATGTAGCCTCCCCAGGCCTCGGGAACCTCGTCGGCGGTTTCATAAAGACGCGTTAAGGATTCCTCGATCGCAGAGGACTCTCCCTCGAGGATGGTGACGTCGGTTTGCAAGACTTTGACCCCCATATCCGGGTGAAAGGTGAGCGGTCGCTCATAGGGGGTAAATGGCGGTCCTAGCTCAATGCCGCTACGATGATGGAGGAGCCCCATCATGGAAATCTGGAAGGCCTCTCCCCATGCACTGCTTGTGATGGGGAATGGATAACTTATCCCAAGGCCGGGAACAAGGACGCGGAAGCGACCTGTTTCGGAGAACGCAGAGAAGTCTAAGCCGTAAACGGGTGCTGCGGTATTATTTCTTCCGTTGCTGAAAGCGACATCGATGTCTGTCTCATCCTGCAGTTTTTGTATCTGCCCTGTGAATACAGTTTTATGGGTAAATTCATCCACCAGGTGAAAGGACTTTCCGATCCAATTGTCGTAGTCGTGGGCTCCACCCGTTCCTTTCCAGAGAGATAGGGTGGCCTGCTTAAATGTATCTTCGGGGTGATACCCCACTTGGTTTACATGGAGGACTTCTGTCCATTGGCGATCCCTTTGAATGTTAAAAGAGACGACTTCCTGGTCCAGTCCAAGAGGGGAAATGTTCAATTGGTAAGCCCGGGTCCACGAAAGGGGGCTGGAAAACTTAAGGTATAGGCGATGCCGGATCGACATACCTCCATCGTTTTTTCCATTTTCCAGCGGTTTGCTTTTCCGCTCTACCGAAACCGGTTGTTCAGTGACGGCAGGATCGCCTTGAATTGCCAGGGAATAGCTGGCCGTGTCCATGGCCAGCGTCACATTCAACGGGTCGCCCTCTCCGGTATCCTTTAAGGCCAGGATATCAGGCCCTTCCAATAAATATCCGACCGTCGTGATTTGTCCGTTGACACTCCTGCGGACCTCCGCGTTCTTCGGCCAATTTCCGATAGCGCCCTCCCCATTATAGGATAAGACCAGATCGTCTTCGCTCCTCCGGATCGTGTCCCCCTCAACAGGATCGTATCCTTCCTGGCCAAGGTTGTTGACCTTGCCCTGGACGATTTCCACCACCAGGGTGTCCGTGTCAGCCAGATACACCTGTGTCACCGCAGGGCTACTCGCCTGAAGCACGCTGCCCGTGGTACCCATTCCGACTAAGCAGAGAAGAAAATTTAAAAAAAGTGGTCTAAATCGTTGGATTTCTTGGAGTAACATGATCTAGGGAGGGTTGGGAATCCTGAAGAACGATTGATTCGTTTTCGCATAATACAGGCTGGGGATTAGCTGTATAAGGGACTCAGAGGACGATTTAAGATAAATTCGATGGGAAGGGATCTGCCAACCGAGGCTTTCTCAACGTTCAGGAGCGCAAGACTGCACAAGCAATCAGATGCCCATTAACTGTGAAAATACCTCAATTAATATCTAAGTAATCTTAGGTACCTACCCAGTGGTTCTCGCCCCTTAACACTCACCCCTAACCTCAACACACCCCAACTGTATCCCCAACACGTGTTGCATTTGAGCTAGATTCGTCGGCTTACCTGCGACCGTTCTCCTTTGTTTAACCCAGTTTATATATCTCTAAACTGTTACCATGAATAACAAACTACTCCGAATAATAGCCAGATTCCTTTGTATGGGATCTGTTTTCGTCGCTTCAGCGAGTTTGTTTGGCCAGGAAGAAACCACGGCCGAAGAAACTGTTGAAGAGGACGAAGAAATCGAGACCCTGTCTCCGTTTACCGTCGACGCCAATGAACAGACGGGTTACCTCGCCACGAGCACCTTGGCAGGAACCCGGATTAAGACCAACTTGTCTGACGTCGGCTCCGCAATTTCCGTGATGACCACGGAATTCATGCAGGATTTATCAGGAAATGATAATGAATCACTGCTCAGTTACATGGTTAACTCTGAAGTGGGCGGCCCCCGAGGGAACTTTTCCGGGGGGGTGGATGCAGGAAACCCGCGAGAGCTTGGCCTGTTTGGAAATCCAAATAATAATACCCGGATCCGTGGACTCAGCAGCGCGGATAACACCCGTAACTTCTTCCGGACGGATATACCCTGGGATAACTACAACGTAGATCGGGTTGACCTGCAACGTGGGCCCAATGCGATTCTGTTTGGTTTGGGTAGTCCCGCTGGTGTGGTCAATGCATCAACCAACCAAGCTACCTTCGATACTTTCGGGAGAGCGGTGGTTCGCTTCGACCAGTTTGCCAGTTTCCGGACTGCGTTGGATTACAATTATGAAATACTGGAAGACGAGCTTGCGGTACGTGCCTCCTTGCTCGTGGATCGCCAGAAGTTTCGTCAAGACCCGGCCTTCGAAGATGACGATCGCCTATATGTCGCCGTTAAATATGCTCCGCGGCAATTGAATTCCGACAGCGTGCGTTTTGAATTGCGCGGTAGTTATGAGATCGGCGGTGTTGAAGCCAACCGGCCTCGGTCGGTTACCATTCAGGACAAGATTTCCGGTTGGTTCCTGCCGGAAACCGATTCCAATGGAAATCCCCTTGGTGGTCTCAATAAACGGACTTTTGGAGTCTACACCGATATGGAGTTAAAGGATACCAATCTGGATACCGGGATTCTCGGTCAGATTAATACCTTCGTTGAAGGGTCTGGTCCCTGGTATAATTCGAATGCCTTCCAGGACGGAACCTGGGCCCGCATTCGGGTAGCCAACAACGGGCACCTCACCTCTGACGGTCAGGTGATCAATGAAAATGATATTAATGGGTCAGTATTCTTCCGTGATCAGCGCCGCGTTGTGGTCATGAAATCTGCCGACCGCGCTGGCGCGATCGAAGCCCCCTTCTTCACCGAAGGGTTTTACCAGGACGCGACCATCCAGGATCCCTCCATCTTCGATTTCTACAATAACCTGATGGATGGTCCGAACAAACGGAGCTTCCGCGACTGGAATGCCTTTGAGTTGGAGTTGACGAACACCTTCTGGAATGACCGCATCGGTTACAACATTGGGTATTTTAATCAGCAGCTCGACACGGAGCGCTGGGGTATCATGGGCTTCCCAGTTGAATCCGGATATGCCTTGAATATTGATATCAATTCCACGACCTTCCAGAATTTACCGAACCCAGATGCTGGTCGTCCTTATCTCAACCTGCAGCCTTCGAGTGCAGGAACGGGTACCGGGGTAACGAATCGCGACGCGCTTCGCGCCCAAGCCTTTGTTGAGCTCGATTCTCGTGAGTGGCTGGATGGGTTTCTGGGAGACATCATTGGTCTACACCGTTTCACCGGTCTGTATGCCACAGACAACCGCGACTCCGATAACCGGAGCCACAAGCTGTGGGATTACGCCCCGGAGGCTTACACCAATGATCCGAATGTAAGCATCACCCAGGACTCGATTGATAATTCCATCAATTACTATCTCGGGCCCAGTCTGACGAATGCCTCCTCTCCGGCCGGTGCCAATATCGGGCGGATAAACGAGTTTATTATCCCCAGCACTGGCACCCGGAACATCACTGTCTGGGATCCCACCTGGATCGCGGATCCTTCGGTGAACCCCGGTGACCCGTGGGCGGGTGTCCCAACGCGCAGTCATGATACCCAAGCCGAGAATCCGGCCAATTATCGTGGATGGGTCCAGCGCCCGACGGAAGTTGTTTCTTTCATCGACCGTGGCAATGGTAATTTCTACGCTGGCCAGAGCGCTTTGGATTACCTGGCAACGAGCGGAACCCTGGTTAATGAAGAGATCGAGTCCTTCGTTGCAGTTTGGCAGGGATACCTCTGGAACGACTCCATTGTTGGTACTTTTGGTTACCGCAAAGATAAGGCAGAAAATACCCAATTCAGGGCAGAACCGAAACCCGATGGTTATCCCGGACACCGCGGAGCCTTCCTTCACCCGGATCGTTATAATCTGGATGATCCGCAGAACTTCGATCCCACCTGGGGCGGCCCCGTCTTGGATGAATTGGAAGTTGAGACCAAAAACTGGAGTGTTGCCCTTCATCTCCACCGCGTTCTGGGTCCTCGTT
This sequence comes from Opitutales bacterium, assembly GCA_028280845.1. GTDB lineage: Bacteria > Verrucomicrobiota > Verrucomicrobiia > Opitutales > JABSRG01 > JANQKZ01. Next base: position 68,673 of record JANQKZ010000017.1, read on the forward strand.
ACGACGATCTGTTGCCGGTTAACCTGAGCCTGTATTACAACGAAGGTGAAAACTTCCAGCCTGCTGCTGGCCGGTTTGATGCCTTTGGTGAGCCCCTGCCTCCTCCCGGGGGTAAGACTGAGGATATCAGTGCCCTGATTGCCACGAAGGATAATCGCTTCTCCTTCCGAATCACCAAGTACGAGACTTCGGTTCAAAACCAGCGTGCAACCGGAAACATCCGTGAATTGTGGCGTTTGCAGCAGGCCATCTTCCAGCCCGCATGGGGCAAAGTTCGGATGCAGCGCGGACAGTGGGATATCGATAGCTATACCGGGACCAACGGTCCTGACTATATGCGGAACACAATCATTCCCGCCTGGGAAGAATTCGAATTGGCCCTGTTGCAAGAATTCCCATTGGTCACTCGTTGGTCCAGCACAGGGGAATGGCCCATCAACGATATTGGCGTAACCTTCCGTCCTCCCGTCGGCATGACCTTCACCGAAGATGCCATTTCGAAAGGATGGGAGTATGAGTTTATCGCAAATCCACTGCCGAACTGGCGAATCTCCTTGAATGCCTCCCAAACGGAAGCTATCCGCGACAATGTCCCGGGTGAATCCTTCCTGGCCCTCTCGTCCTTTATCGATGAGTGGTTCATGAACACGCCGGCCGGTGAGATGCCTTACTGGTGGATCAACAGTCCTCCGGTTCGCGACGGCGCCCTCTATGTGCCTTACCGCGGTCAGTGGCTGACCCTGTTGTCCCTCAATGGCCAGCCCCAGCCTGAAATTCGTGAATGGCGCTTCAATGGGGTGACCAACTACACCTTCACCGAGGGACGGCTGAAAGGCCTCGGTGTCGGAAGCGGTTTCCGTTGGCTGGATAAGTATGCGGTCGACTTCCCACCGACCACCGACGAAAACGGAACGGTCGTGCGCGATCTGGAGAATCCCTACCTGGCGGATTCCGAATTCCTCATCGATCTGTGGGCCAGCTACGTCTTCAACATCACAGACGACATCCGCTGGCGTATTCAGCTGAATGTATACAACGCATTTGGTAACAACAAGCTGATCCCGTTAAACACCGATCCGTTTGGTAACCCACAAGCCGTCCGTATCCAGGAAGGCCGCAGCTGGGCTATCACCAATACGATCGATTTCTAAAAATCTGATCTCATAGTTTCTAAGTTAACGAAACGCCCTGTCCAACGCGGACGGGGCGTTTCTCGTTTAAGAGAGAGTGAGCGGGCGCCGGCTGAATTTACTCAGTTTGGCTGCCCGGGTAGTCCCATCCTCCCCGGTAGCGGCCTTCCGAACAGGGCGCGACGATCCCGGCTCGTGACACACTCAAGTCCATTCCTGATAAGTGAAGAACTCGAAATCAGCAGGTCGCCGTTGCCCTGAAATATCCTGGGCGCAGAGGCCGAGGAAGGCCCCGGTAAATCCGAGTTTGTAGTAATCGTCGGATAAAGTTTTAACCGGCAGGGCGGGCCCAATCTGGAGAAAGGTATCTCCGTCAGTAGAAAAGCTGAATTGAAGGCTATCCCCTGCCAGCTTGACCTTCAGGGTGATGGGACCTGTTTCCGGAAGCGAGATTTCATCATCCAGGACTTCGGAAATTTCAGCGGCATCCGCTTGCAGGATATTCAGGCAGCGCCCGACCGCTTCATCCCGACTGACACGCAGGTAATAGTGATTGTCGGTATCATAGTAAGCGATCAAGCCGGCCATTTCCTGGAAGGTTTGAGGTTCAAAGTAGAGGCAGGTGCTGGCTTCTGCTCCAAAGGCCTGGAGGCGCCGTGCCACAAGGCTTTGGCGAAATCGACTGACCGTGGGTTCCTCTCCGTACAACCTTAGGAAGCCCGGTCGATCGGTGAGGCTGATCCAGCTGGGATCCATGGGGCGTCTCAGGGATTGGAAGTGGATATCCAGGGTGGGGCGATTGAACTGTAGCTTCTGGTGGGTCGGCTGGTTCACATTTCCCAGGGCCGCGGCGGGAGCTTCCACTGAGACAGTGGGTGTAGCGCCGCCTTGGGCAAGTTCAGGCCAACCATCCTCGCACCAGACCAGTTTCTGGATGGCGGTCTCTCTACCCAGGATACAGTGCTTTCCGTCGATGGGGCGTCCGCACAAGTGGGCCAGGTACCACTCTCCTTCCGGGGTCTCGACCATGGAGGCATGGCCTGCCTTTTGCAGGATCGCCTCAGTTTGCCCGTAGGAGGTGAGTAAGGGATTGTTCGGATGGACCTCGTAGGGGCCGTTAATTTTCCGGGAGCGGGCTAAGGTCACGGCATGTTCGTATTGGGTTCCTCCTTCAGCGGTGAGCAGATAGTAAAATCCATTTATCTTGTATAAGTGAGGGCCTTCCACCAGAGACAGCTCGGTCCCAAGGAAAATGTTTTCGATTGGGCCCACAAGTCGCTGGGTTTCCGGACAAAACTCCTGCAGAAGGATGCCGGCAAAAGCATTTTTTCCCCGCCGGTGATCCCAAACCATATTGAGAAGCCATTTTCTTCCATCATCATCATGAAAGAGAGACGGGTCAAACCCACTGCTATTCAGGTAGATGGGGTCACTCCAGGGGCCTCGAATGTCCTCGGCTGTGGTCAAGTAGTTATGGGCCACCTTGTAGGGGCCGTCATCCCAGCTCCTGACGTTGGTATAGATCAGGTAAAAGCTTCCCTCATCATAGGAAAGGCAGGGTGCCCAGATTCCGCCGGAGTTGGGATTTCCTTCCAAGTCCAGCAACTCCACCGTGTCAAGAGGGCGGGTCACCAACTCCCAGTTAACCAGATTGATAGAGTGATGAATCTGCACACCGGGGAACCACTCGAAGGTAGAAGTCGCTATAAAATAGTCTTCTCCCACACGAAGGATGGAAGGATCCGGGTTAAATCCTCGGAGAACCGGATTATTGATCTGGGTAATAGGAGGAGTCGAGGACACCATGGTCGGATGGGGTAGGGGTTCGCCGGTTAAAGTTTAGATTAAATCACGAACACTCTTTCCCTCTACCAGGATGGGATTCACTTTTACGGAGGGATGTTGTATGGGTTCGTTGGTTACCAGGATTTCTTTCACCATCTTGAAGCCGAGTTTACCAATTTTATAAGTCGGAATCGAAATAGTAGTTAAATCCTGCCAGGCGCAGTGGGACCCGTAGTCTCCGTTGTAGCCACAAAGGCTTATGGCTTGAGGGACGTGGAGGTTTCGAGCATACAGGTAACGGGCGATCTGATTCGCAAGGTCATCGTCGTAGGCGAATAAGGCATCAAAGTGCTCAATGACCTCTTCCCAGTCCGCCGGAAATATGTGATGCGCGGCCACGACTTCATCGCTGTAAACGGTCCGCATTTCCGCCTGCAGGCCAGCCTTCTTTAGAGTATCCTTGAACCCGTCCCAGCGGTCTTTTGCACTGTGGTGCATCTCCGCCCAGTTCGGATTATCGGGGGACTTCCTCAATACGAAACAGATCTTACGATGTCCGCGTTCCATGAGGTGTTGGGTCATGATTTGGGCTCCCCGGTAATCGTCGACGTAAATTGAATTCAGGGGATGCCGGTCATTGAGGTACACCACTGGTAGGTTCTGGTTCCTCAATTGTTCATGAATGGAGTGGGACAGCGGATGAAAGCTGCCAATCACCAAGGCATCCAGGTTTTGCTCATTCAGGATAGACGGGAGCTTAAAGCTCAGCTCCTCGATCCGGTCTGGTAGACGAACGTGAAAGATCCGGTATCCCTCGGATTCCGCGGCATCATGGAGTCCATCCAAAAAACCGTCCGGCGAATGGGCCTTCCCTTTTTTTGCGGAAAAGAATCCAATCGTTTTGAATTGGCGGGATCGAATCGACATCGCTCCCCGATGAGCCCGATAGTTCAACGCTGTTGCCGCCTCCTTCACTCGATTGATCGTCCGCTCCGGAAGTTTGATGTTCGAATTGGGATTGGGGCGAAGGGCCTGGGAAACAGTCGCAACACTCACACCAATTTCTGCGGCAATATCTTTGATTGTCGTAGCGCGCTTAGATCCGCTCATGAGGTTTAGTGAGGGAAGGGGGTAACGAGGCTATGCTTAGAGTGAATTGGAACTTTTTTGTTTTTAATTTGCGATTCTTTTGTAAATCACTCGTTTTCAGTAGTTTATGATTGAAAAAACAGAAAAGAATCTATTCACCGTTGAAGTATTGGTATAAATTAAACGTTTTATCATAGACAAGCACAAAGTTCTGTTCCACTTTTCACCTACTCCGTGACACGCCCATTTACCCCTTTTGATTTGCTGGTCACCAGACCCTCTAAGCGATGGATGCCTTATCTTCGCATTGGGATGGTTATGTGTGTGCTGCAGTTGAATGGGTGGGGAGGAGACCAAGGGGGGTTGATGTCGGCCTACGAAGACGCGTTTTTAGTGGGAGCAGCCATCAATAGGAACCAGGTTGCCGGGGGAGAGCCCAAGGCATTGAATTTGGCCAGGGAACACTTCAATTCAGTTACTCCGGAAAACGACTTAAAGTGGGAGAAGGTTCATCCGGAACCCGGGCAGTTTAATTTCGGTCCAGGGGATCGGTTAGTCGCTTTGGCAGAAGCTAATGATTGGGCCTTGATTGGGCATACCCTGGTTTGGCATCAGCAGACTCCGGATTGGGTGTTTCAAGATGAGGATGGAAATCTCGCGAGTGCTGAGCTGCTGCGCGAGCGCTTAAAAGACCATATCCTAACGGTGGCAGGGAGGTATCGCGGAAAGATTCACGGCTGGGATGTAGCGAATGAGATCTTCAACGATGACGGGAGTTGGCGCGAATCTCTCTGGTATACGATATTGGGTGAGGAGTATTTGTATTTGGCATTTGAATACGCTCAAAAGGCTGATCCGAGCGCAGAGCTCTACTACAATGACTATAATCTGTGGAAGGCTTCTAAGCGGGAGGCGGTCATCAACCTGGTTCAAGCATTGAGAAAGCGTGGATTGCGCATCGATGCGGTGGGTTTCCAGGGGCACTATGGCTTGGATTATCCTGACCTGAAGGACCTCGAAGGTAGCCTGAAAGCGATGAAAATGGCCAAAATCCCGACGATGGTGACCGAGCTGGATATTTCTTTATTGCCCTTTCCTAACGCAGATCAGCGTGGGGCGGACATCAGTTTAAATTTTGAACTCCAGGCGCACCTCAACCCCTATCCAGATGGCTTGCCCCCTGAGATGGAGAAACAATTAACGAAGCGTTATGTCTCTTTGTTTAAACTGTTTAACAAATATCAGGACAACATGACCCGCGTCACATTCTGGGGAATTACCGACAATACCACTTGGAGAAATAACTGGCCGGTGCATGGAAGAACGGATTATCCGCTGCTATTTGACCGAAACTATCAAGCCAAGCCGGCGGTCGAAGAGGTCTTGAAACTTTCCCGCAACTAATCTAACTCTCACTCAACTATACCCCTGATTTATTGTCTCCCCTCACCCCTATCCCCTTTCGAATATCCACTCCATCTGTGGCGGTTAACCCGACTGCCAGCAGGTGCGGTGAATTCGTTTATTCACTAAAACTATAAACTATTATGAAAGTACTAGAATCCAAACCCTACCCGAGATGGGCGCTTATCTTCGCCTTTCTCGTGCTTGCTTCGGGGTTAGCTTTTGCTCAGGAAACTGATGAAGAGTCTGACGTCGAGGAAGAAGAGGATATCCAGGAACTGAGCCCCTTCGAAGTTGTAAGTGGCGACAACGACGGATACCGCGCAACGCATACGCTCTCCGGTACCCGTATCCGAACCGAACTGGAAGACGTTGCTTCCGCGATCCAGGTGGTCACAACAGACTTCCTTCGCGACACTGGTGTAACGGATAACCAAGGTCTTCTTCAATACACGACCAACACGGAAGTCGGCGGTATTGATGGAAACTTCGGCGGTGCCGGAGGTGGAGTTCAAGTCAATGAAGACTTCTCCAATCCATCGCAAACCACCCGTGTCCGTGGATTGGCTGCGGCGGATAACACCCGTAATTTCTTTTTATCTGACATTCCCTGGGATGGTTACAATGTAGACCGGGTCGACATTCAGCGGGGTCCAAACTCCATTCTCTTTGGATTTGGTTCACCCGCTGGTATTATAAACACCGGTTTAATTAAGCCAAATTTCGATAACCGTTATCGGGGTGAGTTCCGCTTTGGCAGCTATGGCAGCTACCGCATGAGTGTGGATTTCAATCAAGTGATCCTGGAAGACCAATTGTCCGTGCGGGCGGCTGGCGTCATGGACAAGCAAAAATTTAAGCAAGATCCTGCATACGAAGATGACCAGCGTCTCTTCCTCTCTGCCCGTTATGAACCTGATTTCTTAAAGAGTGATAACATGCGGAGCAGCTTTACGGCTTATTTTGAAAAGGGTGACATCATTGCCAACCGTCCTCGCTCCATCGTGGTGCAGGACCGGATCACTCCTTGGTTCCGCGATGTAACGACTGACCCAAATGATCCGTTTTCCTACAATCCGCTTGGTGGAGTAGGCCAAGGCCTATTTACCCCGCAGCAGTTGGAAGACACCAGTGGAACTCCTGGTGCAGGTCAAAATCGGCGGAACCTCGCCAATGGTGACCTGAACCCCTTCTTCATTCCTTCTGTTGGCAACTACGCCCAGGTCTTTGGGGGTCCGATTGCCTTTGTGCCGGATGCTTCGACCGGGGTTATCTCAGAGTCTTTCGTCTCCGAGTTTGACACCAGCAAGGGAATCGGCCCTGACGGCGTTCGGGACGGCAACTTCTACACGGGTGGTTTTGCCCGAATGGGGAGTGTGGATACCTTCGCTAATTTTGCAAAGGACGCTGGTCTGCCCTTTGCTGAGTTTGGCCAATATAAGAACAATTCCTTAACGGATCCTGCGATTTTTGATTTCTACAATTATTTGTTAGACGGTCCCAATAAAACGGAGCGTCAGGATTTCAAAAACTACAACATCTCCTGGGCCCAGACTTTCTGGCAAGACCGCCTCGGTTTTGAGCTGGTCTATGACCGCCAGGAATATTTCCAGGCTGGCACCAGCCTGATCACGGACCCCCGGCAATCGATCCACATCGACATCAACAGCACCTTGATCGATGGGAGAGATAATCCAAACGCCGGTCGTCCCTTCGTTTCGGACAGTGGCCAGTTCGGAAATAACCGCCGGGATACGGATCGCGACGTTCTGCGTTTGACCGCCTTCGCTGAGCACGACTTCCGCTGGTACGGTGAGAATTTCTTCACCAAACTGCTCGGTCGCCAAAACCTGACGGCTTTGTTCTCCAATGATAAGAACGAAACCACGCAGGTCGGCTGGCAACAGCGTGCCATGGGTCAGGCTTATCGGGACTTCTTTGAAGTTCCGGATATCCGGGATAACCAAAATTCCTACAACCACTCGATTTATATAGGACCTTCCCTTGTTGGACGGTCTTCCGCTGCCAATGCTGGTATCACCAATGTGGCCTCAGCGTTTGTGGTTCCGAATTCTGCTCCCATTACCTTCTTCGACAGCACCTGGAATTCAACCGTGGATCCTGCTGCTGAGTGGATTGATCCCGATGGTAACACCTCCACCCAGTCGGAAAATCCTGCAAATTACGTCGGCTGGACGACTCGGGAATTTGCTATCGAGCAAGTCGATTATCGGGATCCGACCCGGCTGGCTACCAGTGGACAGATGACAAAGAACGAAACCGATTCCACGGCTCTCGTGATCCAGAATTATTTCTGGGATGGAGCGGTTGTCGGTACGTTTGGTTGGCGTAAAGATGACGCCTCCGCCTGGTCTGACCAAGCAGATGAAGAAGATCTCACCCGGCGTGCCATGATTGAAGACCTGATGATCACCGGTGATCCCAGCAACGAGATCAGCGTGGAGACGAAGAGTTACAGCGCTGTGGTTCACCTGAACCGCCTGCCCCTTCTGGACGCCCTCCCCTTCGGTGCCAGCCTTTATTACAACCAGAGTGAGAACTTCCAGCCGGCAGCTGGACGGGTAGACCTTTTCGGTCGTTCCATTGCTCCTCCCTCTGGTGAAACCGAGGACTATGCCGTCCTGCTGCAAACCCGCGATGGCCGTTACAGCTTGAAGGTGACCCGTTACGAGACTTCGGTAGTCAACTCAAGTTCTAGCCGCATTAACGGTGACTGGTATTTGAGTCGTCTCCAAGCTTGGGGTGAGAACTGGAAGAACAAGTTCAAGTTCGACATTCAGGCTGGGCAGCAGAACAACCCGCACGGCAGTAACACCTACTCCCCTGCTCCCGGTGAAACCCAGGAACAAGCGGATGCCCGTGAAGCTGCCGCAATCGCTGGATGGGAAGCTCACGTACAAAACCTGTATGCTCTGTCTAACGAGCTGGCTGGTGATCCGCTGGCCTTTGACAATGCCAATTCCATCGACCGGTCGATTATTGGTGAAAATGCGATCTCCAGTGCGAATCCTCCAGGCTTGGCCTTTACCGAAGATACGCAGTCTGAAGGTTGGGAAATCGAGTTTACCGCTCGCCCGATGAACAACTGGGACCTGACCTTCAATGCGACCAAAGTGGAAGCCACACGGACCAACGTCGGTGGGGAAGCCCTCCTTCGTTATGTGGAACTGGTCAACAATGACCTGAACAATACGGCCGCCGGTGACCTCCGTATCTGGTGGGGAAGCCCTGGAAGTGAAACCACGCTCATTCAGTGGAACAGTAACTTCAACGCCAACTTCAACCTGACGAAGCTCCAGGAAGGCACCTCCGCTCCGGAAATCCGCAAGTGGCGCTTCAACCTGATCACCAACTACCGCTTCACCGAAGGGTTCATGAACGGTTTCAACATCGGTGGCGGCTACCGTTGGCAGGACAAGGTCGAAATCGGCTATATTCCTTCCTACACGGACAGCACCCAGACTGAAGTGACCTTCGATCTGGAGAATCCTTACACCGGCCCCTCCGAGAGCAACCTCGATATGTGGCTGGGTTACGGCCGTCGTCTTAATGACAAGGTGGATTGGCGCATTCAGTTGAACGTCCGTAATATTGGCATGGGTGATGACCTGATTCCGATCAATACCCAGCCCGACGGCACCCCTGCGGTATACCGTATTGCGCCCACGACTCAGTGGCAGGTGACCAATACGTTTACCTTCTAAACCACGAGGAACTTTTTCCTCTTTTAAAAATTCGTTCCCGGCCGACTTGGCCGGGAACGTTTTGTTTATATGCTATGTCACTCATCTCAGTGAAACAGCTTACCACATACATTCTGCTGGGGATGTTTGGCTTCATCGGCTATGCCGTTGGCCAAGGTTTCACCAATGCTACCGAAGAGGCGGGACTCCTCTACATCCAGCAGGAGATCATTGATGCGCCCAGCGATTTACATGTTCAGGCGGGTGCAGCCGTGGCGGCTGACTTTGACGGGGATGGCTGGACCGATCTGTTTTGTACGCGCCTCCAACTGACAGATAAATTATACCGCAACTTGGGGCCGGATGAAAATGGGGTGGTTCGGTTTGCCGATATTTCAGCGGAGGCGGGGTTTACCGAAGCGACGGGAAGTAACGGAGTCGTAGCCGTGGACACAGACAACGATGGGGATCTGGATTTATACGTAACAACGATCTACGAGAAGGAGTTTCTCTATTATCTCAATAATGGGGATGGCACCTTTTCTCTGGATGATGGTCGCAAAGGTGGTAAGCTCACCAGCTTTACCGATCACCATGGTTTCAGTGTGTCGGCTGGCGATTACAACCGTGACGGCTGGGCGGACATGTTCACCACGGAGTGGCAGATTTCCCGCGATGCAACGGATGTCATTCAACACAATGTGCTCATGCGGAATTTCGGGGGGGTCCGGGAAGACCTGGGAGGGTGGTTTGGTAATGCCACGGAATCTTCAGGGACTTTGTTGACTGGCAATGTAGAAAATCCGGATCAGCCCACTTTATTTGGCTTCACTTCCACCTTTGCTGATTTGGATGGAGATGGATGGCAAGATCTCTTGGTGGCCGGTGATTTTGGAACCTCGCAACTTTTCTGGAATAATCAGGACAGTACATTCACCGAAGGGACGGAGGCGGCTGGGTTTGGTAAGGCTCAAAATGCCATGGGCATGACTGTAGGGGACTTCGATGGGGATGGATTGCAGGATATCTTTATCAGTTCAATCAATGATCACCGGCTCTATCGTAACTTGGGTAATCGTACCTTCGCCGAAGAGTCGGTCGAGCGATTCGGGGCAGAGAACCTATTTGGCTGGGGCTGGGGGACGACCTTTTTTGACTATGATAATGATGGTGATCTTGACCTTATCCTAACCACTGGCTACGAGGATTTTTACCAGACCTTTTCAACTACCCTCTCCATTGCTCCGACATTGTTGTGGCGTAATGACGATGGCATATTTACCAGCGTGGGAGAGTCTTTGGGGATTAATGACCTGGAACCGGGAAAAGGCCTTCTCACTTTTGACTACGATAAGGACGGGGACCTGGATGTCTTCATTGTCAACGCCCAGAAGGAGCCCATCCTTTATCGGAATGATTTGAATAATGGGAATGCTTTTATCCGAATCGAGGTGGGCGGCCGGAGTTTTATTCGCAATGGGATCGGGACAAAGCTTTTCCTGACAGCCACTGAGGGGGGAAGCTCCCAGATGCGTGAAATCCGAGCCGGTAGCAATTACCTTGGGCAAAACGAAATGGCAGCCCATTTCGGATTGGGCCAACATACCGGAGAAAGCATTCATGAACTCCGAGTTGTCTGGCCAGATGGTGTTGAGCAAATTTTCTCAAACTTGGAAGTTAATTCGACCCATGTGTTGACTGAGCCTTTGTCGTTTGCGTCGTGGGCAGAATTCGCCTTTGACGGTAGTGGGGTCGACGCCAATCAACAGGCGCGGTCGGCGGATCCCGACGGAGATGGATTTATCAATTTTGACGAATATGCCTTAGGGCAAAATCCGATTTCACCAGATGGGCCATTATCGATTACTGCCACTTTGGTCGACCCGAACCGGTTTGCCTTTCAATTTCCAGCCCTGGCCGGAGCCACCGAGGCCCGGATCATTTTGGAAGCTTGCCCGGACTTAACTAATTGGAAGGAAGTAGGTGGCGATGGGCTGAGAGAAACCCTGAATTTTTCCACCTTCCAGAAACAAGTGACTCGTTATTTGGAAGGAAATGGTGAATCTGTCCAGTTCGCCCGTCTTCGTATCGAAGCCCTGGATACGAGCGAGTAGGTGGAATCAAAAAAGAAGAATTTCTCGAAGGGAAAGCGTTACCTCCCGATCCTCAGGTAATCCGCCCTTTATCGCCGGAAGAAAACGGGCTTGCGCGAGGGAGGATTCCAATTTGACCGCATCTTCCTCGGGAAGAGGAAATACATCTACCAATTCAGTGCTTCCATCTGCATGGACCTTGTAGCTTACTTGTACCTTTCCTGGCGGTACAGAATCCAGAAAGGCAAATTCTGCATCTGCCGGGATCGGTTTGAATAAAACGGGGTCGGAGTCAGGGGGTTCCTCTTTAGTGAATAAATCAGCATAGAGGAAGTCATAGGCCTCATCTTCTGAAAGGAGGATCCGTTGTTCGGAGTAGTCAGTGGGGATTTCACGATCCTCCGTGTAGAGGTGGTAGGATGTTTCGGTTATTTCAGGCCCCGGAGGATACCCTGTCATGGGAAACTGAACCCGTTTTACTTTGCCACCCTCGAGATCACCAATCTCTTTAAAATGAACTTTATAATGCAACTCCCCTTCACCTGGGGGGTACAGATAGGATGATCGAACGAAAAGGTAGCAGTTCCTCATGTCCTGATCTGGTTTTAGTTTCAAATCCACGATGAGGGTGTCGAAACTATTTCCGTGAGTCAGGATTTCGAGTTCATCGGTTTGGAAATCCATCATACTGTTGGCCGCCGCGAGGTTGGAGGCTGAGATTGAGGTGGACATACTGTTTTGCATTTGTCCCGACATCATTTGGTAATCTAAGCCTTGTTCCCCAGAAAAGGTTCCCTGCTGTTGTACTTGGATATTCAATGCGTCCCCCAAGCGTTCCTCCTGGAAATTCTGCAGGGAGGCTGAAGCCGCGTACCTTGACCGCTGTTCCTCGGCTTCATGGGAAAAGGGGGTAGCCTCAAAATCGAATAGTTGAATGAAGTTTTCGCTGTGGCGGATAGTCTTCTTGAAGGTAAATTCTACGGGTGGCGTCACCGTGATAATTTCCCCATTGTAATCGACGTAATGCTTCCCCTTGTGGTAGCGCAGGTGAGGGTATTCCTGGCCTTCGATTTCCACCATAAGGGCCATGCCCATGAAGATGGAATCGGTTTCGGTCACATCTTTCGCTGCCAGTGGGGAAAGAAGTAAACAAATAAAAAGTGAGGTCCAAAACAGAGAGAGCAATGAGATCCGATGGTGCATTGAAGAGGATGTTAGTAAGATTCCTAAATCATATATAAGTTCGATAATAGCTCAATCTTTGGATGTGGAATCTGGGCCGTTCCAAGGGGAAAAAACACTCGAAATTTCGAAATTCATCCGGTTCCTGCTTTCATTTAAGATATTCGACCCTTAAAATAACGAGTTTTTTGGAACATCTTTCGTTCCCCCAAACTCGATACCAACAGCATGCTTAACCCCTACAAGCAAAAGCCGATCTGGGCCTGGTTCTGGATGGGTGCTACCGCCATTGTTCCCCCTGTCATCTACGCCAACTTTACCGAAGTGGTGAATCTCACCCCGCTCGTCGAGATTCAGCAACTCACGGCGGAGGAAATCGATTTTAATACCGCACAGACTGTCCGTGGAGGCACTCCTATCGTCATGGATTGGGATGGGGATGGCTGGCTTGACTTATATATTGTCCAGTTCGGGTTTGAGGATCTTCTGTTTCGAAATGTGAACGGTTCCTTCACCAAGGTGCCCAACCCCTTAAATTTACCAGCAGACAACGGCGGAAATGTCCCGATTTGGGCGGATTTTGATAATGACGGGGACAAGGATCTCTTTCTGGCGACGGCAGAGCGGAATACTTATCTCTTTTACGTCAACGAGGGGAATGGAGTCTACACGGAGGCCGCGGCGGCCCGGGGCGTAGATTTACCTTCAACCGCTCCGCACCGTGCTGGTGGAGTCGCGGCCGGGGATATTAACCTGGATGGGTATTTAGACATTGTGGTGGGAGACTGGGGTATCGGCGTGGAGGATGCCACCCGATACGAGCATTATGCCGTCTTCCTGAATGAGGGAACTTCCAACCCAGGGCATTTTACCAACATCACGAAATCTTCAGGGGTGCTCTTCCCGGATCCGGAGATCGACTTTTATTCTCCCATGGTTTCCGACCTCGATGGGGATGGCTGGCCGGATCTCCCGATCGTAGCTGACTTTTTCCACAGCCGGCTGTTCTTCAACAACGCCAATCTGACGTTTTCCGATACCACCGCAATTTCTCGGGTCAGTATTGAGGAGAATGGCATGGGCAGTGCCATCGGTGATGTAAACGGGGATGGTCGCCTCGACTACTTCGTCACCAGTATCCATTTTCCCGAAGTAGAAGGCTATCGGGGGAACCAGCTCTACATCAATCAAGGAGGGCGGCTGTTTGATAGCATTACTGAGCCCGGGGACTCGGCGGCAAATGTGGCTGTAGGTGGATGGGGCTGGGGGACCGACCTTTTCGATTATGATAATGATGGTGACCTCGACGTGGTCATGACGGGAGGTGCCGATGTCCCGGAGTTGGTGTTTGGATCTGGTGATGAAAACATGGGCCCCATGCGTATGTGGGAAAACCGGGGGGATGGCACATTTGTCGAAATATCCGACGACGTGGGGGTGAATCGCAAAGCAAATGGGGCGGGTTTAGTCACCTTTGATTACGACAATGATGGAGATCTTGATATCTTTGTCATCAATCAGTTCAGCACCCCCCAGCTCTTGCGCAATGACACGGCAAATTCTAACAATTGGCTGCGACTGCGATTGGAGGGCATTTTATCCAACCGGGATGCCTTCGGCGCTCAAGTAAAAGTGGAAATCACGGAGGGCGGTACCACTCTGATATCCGAGTATAACCCAACGAATACCTACCTGGCCCAAAAGGAACCCGTGGTACATTTTGGCCTTGGGGCTGGTGTGGAGACGGTTCACCGGGTCACTGTGTCTTGGCCTGGCGGGGGAAAGAAGGAGCTTACCAATGTGGCTACCAATCAGGTGCTGGATGTTCTCCAGGATGATTTTAGTTTTACCCCGCAGGATCCCACGATCGAGAAGGAGCCCCTTCGACAGATCCTGAACCCGGGCGATGATCTGATACTCACCATTCAGGCGGGAGGGTCTCCCGATCCGCTCGTATTGTGGTATCACAACGGGGAGCTCATCCCGGGAGTAGAAGGGGAAACCCTGACGATTCCCAATGTAACCCGGGAAGATGCAGGCAAATATTTTGCAACGCTTGCCAACGTAAGAGGGGTGGCCTTTACCACCCATGCACGGGTCAGTATTCGCCCGCGTTTCGATGACAAATCGGTGGCCCGGCAATGGATGGAGGAGTTGCTCGATGCCATCCGGTTGGATTACCCGGCCCCCACTGTGCATTCGCGCAACCTGTTCAGTCTATCCACTGCGATGTGGGATGCCTGGGTCGCCTATGATGCTAGCGGAGTAGCTGTTCCCCGTCTCGCAGAAGAGAACCCAACAATTCCGTTCGGTGCAGTTGAGGTGAAAACTGCACGTAATCAGGCCATCAGTTTCGCAGCTTACCGGGTGTTGAGTAGCCGGTTCCGTTTATCTCCGAATGCGGATATATCCCTGCCCTCATTCCGGGACCGTATGATCGACTTGGGCAACGATCCAGACGATCTGAGCATGGAGGGAAACAGCCCGACGGCCATAGGTAATCGAATCGCTGCGCGTGTGCTTGCCTGGGGCTGGACCGACGGTGCCAATGAGGTCAATGCCTATGCAGACCAGACCGGATATGTGCCGATCAATGATCCTTTGATTTTTAAGATGCCCGGCGTTGAGGTGAATGATCCCAATGCCTGGCAACCCCTTGCCTTTGATTTTCTTATCCTACAAAATGGCATTCCAGTAGGAGAAGCCGTCCAGGAATTTCTGGGGCCCAACTGGGGCTGGGTCACACCCTTTGCCCTGACCCGGGACAGCAGCACCGATATTTACAGCGACCCAGGGCACCCGCCCTACCTGGGCGATCCACTGACCGATCAGGCCTTTAAGGATGCGGCAATCCAAGTGGCCGAATTCCAGAGCTGGCATGACCCGAATGACGGGGTGATGGTCGATGTCTCACCGCGATCCAATGCTACTCCCTTCCCCCGACACCGGACTGACATCACGGCGGTCGAAGATGAAGCCTTCACCCTGGGACAAGCTTATGGACCGGAAGTGGATGGTGTCTTACCTGAAGTGGCGCGAGTCGGTTACTACAGTGGTCGGGGCTATGATCTCAACCCGGTGACAGGAGAACCCTATGAGCCCAATATGGTGCTTCGCGCAGATTATGGTCGAATTCTGGCTGAGTTCTGGGCGGACGGCCCCGACTCGGAGACACCCCCCGGGCACTGGAACAGCGTAGCCAACACCGTTTCGGATGACCCCCGGTTTGAAAAGCGGTTTGAGGGAGAAGGTCCGGTCCTGGATGAACTGGAATGGGATGTGAAATTGTATTTCGCCCTGAATGCAGCGGTCTCCGACGCGGCCATTGCCTGTTGGGACGCCAAGCGTAAGTATAATTATGTCCGTCCGATTACCATGATTCGGTATATGGGGGGTAAGGGGCAGAGCTCTAATCCCGATGGGCCGTCCTATCATCAAGAGGGCCTTCCGTTACGGGATGGGTTTATCGAAGTGATCACCGAGGCCAGTACCGCTGAGGGTGAGCGCCATGCCCACCTCAGCCAGCATGTAGGTGAAATCGCGATATTCACCTGGCGAGGAATTCCGGATAACCCCAACACCGAGATTGGTGGAGTGGGATGGATTCGAGCCGTGGAGTGGATGCCCTACCAGCGTGATACCTTTGTCACGCCTCCTTTCGGGGCCTACACGTCGGGTCACAGCACCTTCAGCCGGTCTGCTGCTGAGATTCTGGCGGCGATCACCGGTTCTCCCTATTTCCCTGGTGGAATCAGCTCGTTTACTGCCGAGGCCAATGAGTTTCTTGAATTTGAAAAGGGACCCACGCAAGATGTCACTTTGACTTGGGCTACCTACTACGATGCTGCCGATGAGGCAGGGATTTCCCGGCTGTATGGCGGAATTCATGTTTGGGCTGACGATATCCGCGGCCGTATCATGGGCTCGGATATCGGCAAAGCGGCCTACGCGAAAGCCAGGACCTACTTTGTGGGCACCGCCCAACCGGAGAACTGGGCCGAATCGTTCAACCGCTGGGCCGAGGAGCTGTCGAGTTATCCGGAGGAATATAGTGACCCCAATACCTATTACCAGGACGGTTTCACTGAGCTGGCGCGGTACTTCTTCGGGGTAAAGCCTTTCGGAACATCCGCTGGAGATACCCCCCTCACCTTAGCTCTGAACGAATCTACCCATCGTAGCGAGGTGCAGTTTGTCGTGCCGAATAGCATCATAGAGCGGGAATATGTGCTGGAGTTTTCTGAAGATCTCGTCACCTGGACTTCCCTGGGCCCGGAAGGATTAAATATTCAAACCGAATCCATAGGGGAAGCGCGGATGCGCGTCACGATTCAGGATCCCATGGCTTTTCCCGTAACGGGGCAACGGTTTTACCGGGTGCGTCTGGCTGACCAGTAGGCCGTGGTTGATGGTGGGGCCTCCGCCAGTGGAGCTCCTATGGAAGGGGGACGTGGGGAAAATCGTCCGACGGAATATGGGCATCCCGCATGATGTGCCTCACTTTGGTCACGACTTCGGGGTAATCCGCCGCGACGTTGATGGATTCCGAAGGATCGCTCTCCAGGTTGTAGAGTTCGATGGGGGCGGTGGGATTGTTGAGCAGATCCCGGCGCACGGCTTTCCAGTTCCCCATACGGACCGCGGTCTGGAAACCATTACCTGCCCCCATGAAGGTCAGTGGGAATTCCCAATAGAGATAGGGGTGTTGGGGCTGCCACTTGCCCAATAATTCAGGAAGGTAGGAGATGCCATCGGCTTGGGGATGCGGAGGGAGCCCAGCCACCTCTAAAGCCGTCGGGAAAAAGTCAAAAAAGGCACTCAGGTGATCACTGACCTGACCGGGTTGGATGTGGTGTGTCCACCGGGCAATGAAGGGGCTACGGATCCCGCCCTCGTAGAGATCGCGCTTGAAACCGCGTAGACCTGCCGCGCTATTGAAGCGCCGAACAAACTCATGGGAATCCGTCATTGGGCCATTGTCACTGACAAAGAGGATTAAGGTCTGCTTGCCCAGACCGAGTTGGTCGATACGGTCCACGACGCGGCCGATATCCTTGTCCATCCGGGTAATCATGGATGCATAGGCCTTGGACTCCCGATCCCAATCCGTATTGGCGTAGGGCCCAAAATCCGGGACTTCCTGCCGGAATCCTACGGGTGCCTCCCCATTGTCATGGGGAATGGTGAACGGTAAGTAGAGGAAAAATGGCTTGTCCTGGTTGGCTTCGATAAATTCAAGGGCCGCCTCCACGATTAAGTCATGGGAGTAATCTACCTGTTTGGTGGAATAGCTGCCCAAGCCGTCGTGCCACTCGGTTTTGCTCAAATACTTCACTTCGTTGTCGAGGGGGATGCGCTCCCCGTCTTTGAGGAGGAATTCAGGGTAGTAGTTATGGGCCAGCACCTGATCGGTATAGCCGAAGTATGTATCCCATCCCCGTTTCAGTGGATCTCCTGGAGTGCCTGGATTGCCTAATCCCCACTTGCCAAACATGCCGGTGGTGTACCCCGCTTCCTGCAACACGCGGGCGATGGTGATCTCTCGGGTAGACAAGGGCATCTGTCCTTTTTCGGGCCCGGGCCACTGTGAAT
This sequence comes from Opitutales bacterium, assembly GCA_028280845.1. GTDB lineage: Bacteria > Verrucomicrobiota > Verrucomicrobiia > Opitutales > JABSRG01 > JANQKZ01. The sequence continues at coordinate 86,652 of JANQKZ010000017.1, forward strand.
TTCCGCGGACAGAGACGTGTCCAGAATGCTTCCCGGTCATGAGGATGGCGCGTGAGGGGGCGCAGACTGGAGACCCGGTGTAGTGTTGGGTGAAGCGCATACCCTCGGCGGCCAGCTGGTCGAGCCGTGGGGTTTGAATCAAGGCCTGACCATAACAACCCAGGTCGCCGTAGCCGAGGTCATCGGCCATGATGAAAATAATATTGGGTCTTTCTGCGGCGCAGACGAGGGGAAGGATCCAGGCGAAAAGAAAGAGAAAGGCTTGGGGTTTCATAGAGTTCTCAGCATGAGGGATATGCAGGAAAGCGGAAGTGCGCTTTATCTTTTCGTTGAACGTTCAATCGGGGAGCAATTGAATGAGATGTCAAGGTAAGCTCATTTCTACCTATCTTTAGCGTCTAGCCCCTATGAAACCCTTCTTTGTCTTTCTGCTGTCTGTCTTCATCCTGGGAACGGCCACCGGGGCCAGCCTCGAGCTGCCTTCGGTCTTTTCCGATCATATGGTGTTGCAGCGAGAGAAGCCCGTCACTCTCTGGGGGAAAGGATCCCCGGGAAAGAGGGTCACGGTGCGTTTCGCCGGGCAGCGAGTCGCCACGATGATACGGGCCGATGGCACCTGGATGCTGACCCTCGAGCCGTTGGCGGTTTCAAAAACGGGCCGCGAATTACAGGTTGCTTCCGGCGAGGACCGGATAACGCTTAAAGATGTGTTAGTGGGGGATGTCTGGTTATGCTCCGGACAATCCAATATGGTGTGGCGGGTGCGACAGTCCAAGGATGCTGACATTGAGATCGCATCTGCAGATTATCCACAAATCCGCCTGTATCAGGTGGATCGGGCTGCGACCATGGAGCCGAGGTTTTCTGCCGGTGCCAGTTGGAGCGTTTGCCAGCCGGAAACGGCTGCCGAATTCAGCGCGGTCGGTTATTCGTTTGGACGAGACCTGCACCGCATTCTGGATGTGCCGATTGGTTTGATCAACAGCAGTTGGGGAGGCACTCCCGTGATCGCGTGGACGCGACAGGAAGCGGTAGAATCGAATCCGCATACGGCTGAGCGTTTGGCTGAGTGGGAGGAGGAAATAGCCAATTATGATACCTTGTATGCCAAATACCTGGAAGAGATGGAGTCCTTCAAGAAGACCTCCGATGTGGTCACTTATCACATAGACCCGGGAATGTCCGAGGAAGGAGTAGCTTATAAGGAGCCTGATTTTGACGACTCAGGATGGGAAGTCACCCAGTTGCCGAACACGTTTGAAGCGGGCTTCGGGGATATGGATGGGGCCGTCTGGTATCGCAAGCATGTCAGCTTGCCGGACACGATGATGGGGAAGGATCTGGAATTACGACTCGGGGCGATTGATGACTTTGATGAAACTTACGTCGATGGGGTCTATGTAGGAGGGCACATGGATCCCGCCCAGAATCCGTACTCCATTGCACGGAAATATAAGGTCCCGGCCGACCTTACCCGCGAGGGTGAACTGGTTTTTGCCGTTCGTGTTTTCGATCGCGTGGGCGACGGAGGGTTTACGGCAGGACCCAAGGGGATGCTGCTGATTAATGAGTCAGGAGACAGTCTGTCCCTGGCGGGAGCGTGGAAATATAAGATTGCCCTCAAATTGGAACCGGCAGTCGGGCCCTGGATGGTGAGCGGCCCCAGTGAGCCGCGTGGGCCTAATCATCCTCATCGGCCGGCGATTCTGGCGAATGGTATGCTTACTCCGGTGGCTCCCTATACGCTCAAGGGAGCGATCTGGTATCAAGGCGAGCAGGATACCCATTGGGCTCCTGATCGCTACGATGAACGCCTGGAGCTGATGCTGGCGGATTGGCGGGATTGGTGGCAGCAACCGGATTTGCCCCTCGGCGTGGTTCAACTGGCCAACTTTATGGCACCCGCCGATCATCCTACCGATACGCCTTGGGCGCATCTGCGGGATAGTCAACAACGGGTCAGCCTGAATGATCCTTTTGTCGGGTTGGCGGTGGCCATTGATATTGGGGAGGCCGATGATATTCATCCGGTTAATAAACTGGATGTCGGTCGGCGATTAGCCCGGTGGGCCTTGACCGATATCTATAACGTGATGGATCTGAGTGGGGGTCCCGTGCTGGCCTCGCATAGGGTAGAAGGGAATAGCCTGGTCTTAAGCTTTGTTAACGAGGGCTCCGGTTTGCGCGCGTTTAATGGAGCACCCCTTGTGGGCTTTACCATTGCGGGAGAAGATCAGGTCTTTCATCCGGCGCAGGCCGAACTGATTGGTAAAACAAAGGTGAGGGTAAAGTCAGATAAGGTCAGCCAGCCTGTGGCCGTGCGCTATGCCTGGGCGAATAATCCGGTTGGGGCCAATCTCTCCAATCAACAGCGGTTTCCGGCGTCGCCCTTCCGAACGGATGACTGGCCCTTGAAGGAGTAGGGCTCAGCAAACGGAGTCCCTGGGCTTTAGTCCTGGCAGTGCGGGGCTCTGCCATCGTCATAGCATTGGATTTGTATCCGAAATCTGGTTACACCTTGGGTAGTTCCCAGGGAGTGCGGTATTCCGGCCGAATCAAGGCATTGGCAGCTGAGCTGTTGGTAAAGTGCCCGGCCTGGTCGTCCCAGAGGAGCCGGTGATCACCTGTGCGGGCGGCAATGTTAGCGGCATGCGCGAAAACGGCTACATTTCTCCCGGCCTCAATAGGGCAAACCGTCTGACGCCGGCGGGTTTTTATTGCGCTGATGAAGTCCTCTATGTGCACGGTAGTGGCGGGCTGGCCGGTGAAGTCATGCTGTTGGGCTTCGGGGAGCGGGTGCTGATCCAGGTCATAATGGCTGCTGGCTTCTGGTCGGACAAACCACTCTCCACGATCGACGACTACTGTGGCACGATCACAAATGAATTCCACCCCAAAGAGGCGATCATACGCGCCCTCTTGGACACCGGCATAGCTTCTCCAATTGATCACATAATCGCCCATCGGATAGGTCACAGACATCGTATCAAAGGTTTCCCGGTCAAAGTGATCCAACGAGAGGTTGCTGCCCCAGGCAAGGATCTCAGTCGGTCCTGTCGCCCGATCTTTAACCCATAGGCCCATATCGATGAGGTGTGCCCCGAAATCAGTCATGAGTCCACCGCCGTAAGCCCAGAAATGGCGCCATTTCCGAATACGGTTTGGGTAGAATGGACTATCGGGGGCAGGCCCGAGCCAGAAGTCATAGTCGAGGTGATCGGGTGGCGTGGCAGGAGGGGCCTTTTCGGCGCCAACGGCATAATTGAAATGAGCCCAACAATTGACGGATCGTAGCTGGCCGGCCTGCCCACTTTGGATAAAGGCTTTGGATTCGTTCCAAGTAGACCCGCTGCGCTGTTGCTGGCCGACCTGGACCACCCGGTGGTAGCGTTTGGCATAGGCGACCATGATCTCGCATTCCGCAATGGAATTGGCCAGGGGCTTTTCCACGTAGATATCCTTTCCAGCTTCGCAAGCGTGAATGAATGGAAGGCAGTGCCAGTGATCCGGGGTGGCGATGACGACGGCATCGAGATCCGGACGCTCCAGAAGTTTACGATAGTCCCGATAGCGATCGGGCTTTTGGTGGTAAAACTTTTCTACCGTGCTGGCGTATTCATCGAGGGCTTCCTGATCGACATCGCACAGAGCAATGCAGTTGATGTCCTTTCTGGCCAACTGGGTATTCATGTGGTGTTGCCCCTTATCCCCGCAGCCAATCAGGGCAAGATTGAGTTTCTCATTGGGGCTGGTCCCCGCCTTTAAAACGGAAGGTGCGACCGCAGCGCCTGCCATGCCAAGGGCGGAAGATTTCAAAAACGTGCGTCGAGACGTATCCATGGGTTAGAGAATGGACTTGAGGTGTTGAATACTTCCCGTGGCACAGCGCATCCCGCGAATGGCTCGTTCGTTCTCCACAATCAGGAGTTGGGTGCCGCCATGAGGGGCGTGTTGGATAATGGATGTAAAGTCGAGGATTCCGCTGCCGACACAGGTCATCCCGCGGTCGCGGTTATTGTTCATGTCTTTCACGTGGGCCAATTCAAACCGACCGGGATATCGCTGAAAGAGGTCGATGGGGTCGGCCTCTCCTTTGGCTACCCAATACCAGTCCAACTCGACGCCGACCCACTCCGGGTTGGTTTCCCGCATGAGGAGATCGAAAACCTGCTCATCTCCAAGGGGCACAAACTCTTTGTCATGGTTGTGCCAGACGAGGCGGAAACCAGCCTGATGGATGGATCGGCCCAGTTTATTCAGGTTGTCAGCCGCTAGGAGGGTTTCCTCCCGCGAGAGGTTATCAGCCGAGGATAGCCACGGCCAATAGCAGACGAGGTAGCGCGCTTGAAGATGCTCCACGGTCTGGAGGAAGGTTTTCAGATTCTTCTGTAGCTCGGACATGCTGCTGCCATAGCCCAAGCTTTTCAGGCCGGCGGTTTGAAGGGCCTTCCCGTAGGTCTTGGCCGAAACGTTGGCGGGAGGGCCACCTTCGATATGGCGGTAGCCCAAGTCGGCCAGCAATTGAATCGTCGCCTGCCAGTCGGCTTCCATCTCGGCTTTTACCGTGTTGGTGATCAGGGCAAGCTGATCCTGCCCAAAGGGGGGCGTGCCGGCTCGGCTGACATGGGGAAGGAGTGAGGTTCCAGCGAGGCCGAGTGAGGCCTGTTTCATCCAAGTTCGTCTCTTCATGGGGTATAGCTCTGCACTATACTCACTGTGGCGAGAGGAGCAATGGAAACTCTTTCCATCTGACGTTGTGCTGGCCGATTGTTCGGCACCCTGTCACGTTAGAGGTTATCGGTATTGATTTTACCGACTTGGCTGCGCGAGGTGTCCGGCTCGAAAATCTGGCCGTCCTTCTCGATCTGCAAGTTGCTACCTTGGGTGAATGCGATATCGGCTGAGCCGTTAATGGTCAGCGGTACCCGTTCGCCGGTCGAAAGGGTGCCGCGGTAGAGGAAGTTGCCGTCGCTCAACTGTTTCACCTGAACAAACACCTCACCGGTCGCAATCAAGGTCACGATCTGGCGATCCCCCGAGGCCACGGGAGGCGTGGAAGCCGTGTCGCCAGGGGAAGTGTCTGGGGGGGTTACGTTCTGGGTCTGAACATCCGGATTAATGCTGGGTGGAGTGGATGGATCATCCCCGCCCGAGGTAATGGCCTTGATCAGAGCATAGATCAGGAGAAAGAGAATAAACGCACCCGTCGCCCCGATTCCGATTTTCCAGTACAAGGATTTGTCCAGGGCCATGACTTCCTTGACATCGCCGAGATGGGAGTAGCGTTCTTCCTCGGGGGCTTTGGGCGCTGGGGACGGGCTGACTGGTCGAGGTTCGGGTTCCTGGACAGCGGGTTCGGGTGCGCTCGTCGGGGCCCCATTTTCTGCTGAGGGAGCAGGGATATCCATGCGACCGAAAAATTCACGGCCCTCCTTTTTGGCGAGGCGGCTATTGCCGAGTTGGTGCGCCGTGTAGTCGGCCAAAAGTTTTTCCGCATCGAGTTCGAGGTAGTTGGTGTAAATTTTCAGAAAGCCCCGCTTGTAGATATCGGGCAGAGAAATCTCTGAGAATTGGTTCTTCTCGAAAGAGAGGAGAAAGTCTCCCCTTATTTTTGTCGCTTCCGCGGCCTCGCGGATTGAGATACCTTTTCGCTTCCGGGCTTCTTCCAGACGTTCACCAATATTCTGCATACTTTTCCAAGGTCCTTAAAGAAAAGGAGTTATTTAAGCAATGTTAAATGGGGCTACATCTCTCCTCCGGAGGGTGGTTCTATTTGTTGTTGCTCCATTGCCTTTTGCATCTGGTAAGCCATGGCTGCATTGGCGATGGCCTGCAGAGTGGGAATGGGCAGCATATAGTTGGCACTCATTGCGTTGTCGCCGACTTTTACCTCAATCCGAGCGGGAGGCAGGTCTTGCTCGGCCAGCCCCGATAAGATGTTGATGATGTCCTCAGAACCATCACCGGTTTCTGCCATGGGGAGCCCCTGAAAGATGTTAGCGTAATAGCTGATCATATCGACGCTGCCCTGCATCAGCATGCCAGGCTGGGAGACGTAGTTCCGCGAGATACTATTGGGGAGGGGGCCACCGGCTTTTACGGCTGTAATGAGGCCTTTGAGACCTTCCCGGCTGCTGGCCAATAAGAGATCGCCGTCGTGCAGGGCGATATAAAACTCCTGCTTGGCAAGGTCCTCGAAATTCTCAGGCAGGTCCGTGTTCTCCACCTCAGGCAGGTTGAAGGACTGTTGGTAAAGGTGATACGTTGTTCCTTCGACCTCCCCGGCATTGCGTTTATATTCCGCGCTAATCATGGGGTCGGCGGCGCCCTGCATATTACCGATGGAGTTCATCAGCTGCACGGCAAAGAACTCGTAAATCTCATGGATCTGCTCCTCAGTATAATTTCCTTCCACGTATTGAAGTTGCCGGGGCTGGAAATCTTTCCAATCGATGGCGCTGCCGAAAAGTCCGCCAGTGCTGGCCATATAGGCGTCCAATCCGGACTTAAAATCTGCCATAATCCCGGCGGCCTCCGGGGGCGCATACTTGAGGAACGCAGCATAAATATGGTTGACGTAGTCCTGGTTCGCTTTGCTGTTAAGGTCGCCTATAATGGAAATGCTATAACCTTCCGGGATGTATGCACCGCCTGAGGTGCGTCCAGCGGTTTCCTGGGAAAAGTAGTCTCCCATCGGGGTGCCGCGGAGGGCCTCCATGTTGCCCCCGAGGAGGATATTCTCCGCGCCGAGGCCCAAGCCGATATTGAGTGATTTGGCAGCCTCCAGTTCATCCAGGCTCGTTTCCAGAAAGGCGATGATCCAGGGGCGGAATTCGGGGGGGAGGGAAGCGTCAGCGGTAATTTCCCGCCGGATCTCTTCCATGATGGTGCCCCGTTGTTTGACGAGGGAATCGGGGAGGAGGGTAAGCTCCAGGTCAAAGGTGTTAGGCACCTCAGCCAGTTGGGCGAGTTCATCCGGATCGACTATGAACGCCAGGTCATCCTCACTTGCGGCAAACACCAGATAGTCCCCAACTTCGATGCTGGCGGTGGTCGGCATTTGGTTCAACTGCGTAGCCAGAATGGCATCGGGCGTCGCTTTCATGAACATGACCGCGCCCGGTTTCTCCGCTCCCTCGGGCATGAGAAAGAAAATGGTAATCGGCGTGGTATCGGAAAATCCTTCGAAGGCCGGGTAGCCATAAGGACCGAGGAACTGGGGCAACATCATCGCGGACATCCCGCTTGAATCCAGCTGCCCCACGAGGCGTATGACTTTTTCACCAAGGACCTTAGGGGCCACCACCTTCATATGGCCCAGGATCGGGTTGTTGTAGGCTACTCGTTCTTCCACTCCACCTTTTTCTTTTTTCGAGCAGCTGGTGAGGAGGGTGAAAAGCGCCATCAAAATGACAGAGCAAATACGAAGTCGTGAATTCATAATGAGGTTCGTGTGGAGTCTGGGTTATTCGACGCGTCCTTGGGGAGCATCGGTATAGAAAGGTTCTGTGTCCAGCGTGGAGTCCGGAATGACCCGGAATTAAATGCTATCGAGGTCGACTAAAATATCCCGGGGGCTGGATCCATTTTCCGGACCCACGATCCCGCGATCTTCCAGCTCATCCATGACTCGGGCCGCTCGGTTATAGCCGATACGCAGGCGACGCTGAAGCATGGAAGTGGAAGCCCGTTGGGTGGATTTCAATACCTGGATGGCCTGCTCAATGAGGGCGTCGTCGCCATCGCCATCTCCCCCGCTCCCGCCATCTCCCCCGGCGGCCTCCTCATCGGCCTGCTCAATGTGGCGCTGGACGGCATCGGCGTATCTCACCGGCTCATTGCGGTCTTTTATGTAGTTCACCAAGTCGGTGATTTCGTCATCGGAGACGAAGGCGCCCTGAGCCCGGGTCATGTGAGCCTGGCCGGGGGGGGTGAAGAGCATATCCCCGCGCCCGATGAGGGCTTCCGCTCCTCCGGTATCCAGAATGGTGCGGCTGTCCACCTTGGAGGATACCTTAAAGGAAATGCGGGTGGGTAAGTTGGCTTTAATCACTCCGGTAATGACATTAACAGAGGGTCGCTGCGTGGCGATGATCAGGTGAATGCCGGCGGCCCGGGCGAGCTGGGCAAGGCGGGCGATACAAGTCTCGATATCCGCGGGAGCCACCATCATGAGGTCGGCCAGTTCATCCACGATACAGACGATGTAGGGGATCTTCTCTTTCGGCAGGTCAAATTCCGGATCCCGGGGGACTTCGACGGAGGCGGTGGCAGCCCGTTCCTCAGGAGTGAGGGCTGCATCCATCTCAGCGGCTTTAGCGGCTTCCTCCTTATTCTTAAGGATCTTGGCATTGAACCCGGCAATATTGCGGACGCCGACTGTGGCAAAGAGCTGATAACGTCGTTCCATTTCGGCGAGCAACCACTTGAGCGCGGCTGGCACCTTTTTCGGCTCGGTCACCACGGGGATCAACATGTGGGGCAGTTCGTTGAAGGCCTGCATTTCCACAATCTTCGGGTCGACCATGATGAAGCGCAGGTCGTTGGGGGATTTGCGGTAGAGCAGGGAAGCGATGATGGCATTGATACACACCGTTTTACCCGACCCGGTGGACCCTGCGATGAGGAGGTGAGGCATCTTGGTCAGGTCTGCGATCATGGGACGGCCACTTACCTCTTTCCCCAACACAATGGGGATCTCTGACTTGGAGTCGACCCAGTCCTTGGTTTCGATAATATCGCGCAGGCAAACGGATTGTGGCACGGGATTCGGCACTTCCACGCCGACTACCCCTTTGCCGGGAACCGGAGCCAGGATACGAACGGCTTCGGCCTTCAGAGCGAGGGCGATGTTTTTATCGAGATTGGAAATCTTTTCGACGCGCACTCCGGCGGCGGGAGTGATTTCGTACCGGGTGATGACGGGTCCGGTGTGAATTTCGCCGAGGTTTACTTCGACTTTAAACTGGGAGAGCGTCTCCTTGAGGGTTTCAGCGATAGCGTAGTGGTCCTGAATATCTTCAGCCGTCGCTTCACTCGGAGGTTGCAGCAGCTCCAGGGTGGGAAAGGTATAATCGGCGGTGCTTTGCGGGATAACATTGTCTGCTTTTTCCGTCTTGGCTCCGGCTACGATTTTTAAGTCGGGCGGAGCGGCTTTGTCCGGTGCAGCACCCACGGGTTGCACCTCAGGTTCCGGCTCCATTTCGGATTCGGGAGCAGCCTCGGGTGTTGGCTCGGGGCCAGGCTCCAGCATCGGGTGGGGGCCCGGGTCGGGCATATCGTCGTCAGCATCTGAGCGCAACCGGGCGGTATCGTATCCTTTGGGAATGCCGGATAACAGATCTTTAGGTTCTTCTTCGGGCTCCTCCGGCTCTACCTTGCCCTGGTCTTTTTTTGCACGTTTGGCGGCTTCTTTCTCTTTCTTTTTGCGGGCTTTTTCCTCTTTCTTCAGGCGTTCCTTTTCCTGGACGGCGAGGAGTTTTTCCTCCCGCCTGCGCTCTTGGCGCCGTTTTTTCTCAAGGGCTTTGGCGTCTCGCCACTCCTGGTAGCGGGTGCTGATAAGGTCGAGGATGTTGGCAAAGGATTGCAGAATCCCGAGGGCAAACAGGGCCATGAGGACAAGGCCACCCAATAGGGCGCCCAGATCTTCCTGCAGCATATCTACATAGGCCCGACGGCCAATCCATCCACCCAAGCCCAGCGGTAAGTAATTCTCCGGAAACAGAGCAAGGGCACCGCCCCACAGGTCTTCACCGAAGAGGGTCAAGAGACCGGAGAGGGAGATGATGGTGATCAGCATGGCGGCGACCCGGGGCACATTGATCAGGTGTCCACGTCGCATCATGAAGAGGTAACTCATCCAGGCGGGGAAGACAGGAATGGCCCAGGCCGTGAGACCAAAGACATAAAGGACAAAGCCGGCGACCTGCACACCGACCGCACCGACCAATTCGTTAGGGCTGGAACTGGTGGAGAAGTACGGGTTCTGGTCAGGGTTGTAGAAAATTAAAGACAACAGGAGCCCGGCAGCCAGGGCGAAGGCAGCTACCGAGGACAGGGGGCGCACTCTCCTCCGTTTTGGGTCGGAGGTTATTTTTTTGGAGGGCTTCTTTTTTGGGCGGGATTTAGGTGGTTTTTTGGTTGCCATAGATGTGGGAGATGGCCGGAAAAGACGAGCCCGGGTTGGTTTGGGCAAACCATGGCGGAAAAGAAATATATATTTTGGGAATCCCCTGGATTCAAGAAAAGTTCAATTGACTTCAATCCCGTAAAAAAAGGGTATAAATGCGATGAAGGGCCTGATACGTTTCCAACCAATTTATCAAACCCGGGTCTGGGGAGGACGTGACCTTGCAGCCAAACTCGGCCGTTCCCTGCCGAGTGACGACCCCTACGGAGAAAGCTGGGAAGTGGTGGATCGGCCGGAAGCCCAGTCGGTGGTCTCTGAAGGGGAACTCGCCGGGACATCCCTCCGAACCTTGCTGGAGGAGCAGGGAGACGCGGTGATGGGCGTAGGGTATCCAGCCGGGCGTCCCTTTCCGATTCTGGTCAAATGGCTCGATTGCCAGGATCGCCTGAGCTTGCAAGTACACCCGCCGGCGACGGTGGCTCCCACCCTTGGGGGGGAACCCAAAACCGAAAACTGGTATGTGGCGGACTGTACGGCTACCGCGGCCCTGTTGGTGGGACTGAAACCGGGAGCAAGCCGGGAAAAGTTTGAAGCCGCCCTGGCTAACAGCACGGCGGAGGAACTGATTCCCCGGGTCAAGGTGCAGCCCCACGACTCCCTGCTGGTGGAAAGTGGGCGCATACATGCCATTGATGCCGGCAACCTCATTTTAGAAATCCAACAAAATAGCGATACCACTTACCGGGTCTATGACTGGGGCCGTGTCGGGCTGGATGGAAATCCGCGGCAGCTGCACGTCGAGGAATCCATGCAGTCGATCGATTTCGAGGATGTGGAACCGGAGGTGCTCCACACGGAGGGAACGTCAGGAGTGATCGCCGAGTGTAAGGAGTTTCGGATTCGGAAATGGGAAATTGCTTCCCGAGTTGAGGTCGACCTGGGCGCATTAGATAAAGCGGTCCTGCTCCATATCGCAGCGGGAACAGTCGAGGTATTCCAGGATGCGTCCGCAGCGGGCACCTGCACCAAGGGAGAAACCGCCCTGTTGCCCTGGGGAAACCAGACGCGTTGTGTGGCCGGTGCGGACGGGGCCATTTTTCTGGTCACGGATCGATTCTGGTAGGAGCCATCATGTCTGCTTCTGCTTGAGCTCCCACACCAGGGATCTTCCTTTCCGTCGTTCCCTGACAAGCCCGGAATAGGTTTCCAGCTGTTTGGTCCATTCAGGGCACGGTCGGTCATAGGGCAAATGGTTACGCTGTTGAAGTTCCTTCCAAGTCAGCCCGTCCGGGGTTCTTTGAAGATCATTCACAATAACTGCTCTGAATTCGGTAAACGTCATGCTAACCACGTGATTTATGTGATCTTCGGGAGGATTGAAGAAAACGTTTTTTGTCAGGCGGATGTCCAAGACTCTGTTTATCCATGGTGGCAGATTCTATCAGGAGCAGTGGTTAATCCTTCCCCTGGTTCTACAAATTTTCCACGAGCGGCGAGGAAGTCTATCAGTTCGTCAGGGGTCAAATTTTCAGCGCTACAGGTAAAGTATCGGGCGTCCTCGCCCAATCGCTCTTCGATGGCTGTTTTCAGGGAGATCCGGGTAAAAGAACGACCGCTTTCGATCATCATTTGCATAACCTCGTGTCCGTGAATCTGTGTTGACATTATCGACATGATTGCAGAGTCGACCGGGGCATCGCGAGTTATTTCCGACCCGTGACATGAGCGGCGTATGCGCTCAGGCGGTAAGCTCGATCGCGATGGTTCGGGTGGCCGGTTCGACATCGAGTGCGGGAACAGGAGCCCCTATTCCCAGAGCTTCAGGAACCGAAGGTCCGTTTATGTTTTCGGATTTGCTTTAAGGCCCAATCATAGTGGCTGGACGTGGCCGACACAAAGTAAGAGCCGAGTGAGGTTGATCCCGTCCAGGGGTATCGTTTTTTCTCAAAAAGTGCCTCATCCGAATACTGCTCAATCAGAGCGCGAACCTGCTGGAAAGACGCTTTCAAAAGCTCTTGGGCTTTGTCGAAGGGGGTGTCCTGGTAGGCTTGCCAGATGGCCTTATTTAAATCGGGCAGGGTTTTCCAGGTGTAGCCCTTGGCCGGGATGTCTGGCTTTTCGCCCCGCATTCCCACCTCATGCCAGCGCATGAACATGAGGTGCCATTCATGCAGGTGGACCAGAGTATCTCTCACGTTGCGGTCTCGATGCTCGAAGTTGAAGGCACCGTGCAATTGCTCGTCGGTTAAGGAATCGACCAGGGATTGGAGTTTTTCAAAATTGGCTGCGCCCATGTCGAGTAGGGATGTTTTATCGGTAGGCCTTGGCATAGGTTTTTTCGGAGTAGAAGGAGAAATGGATTTCGTGAGGCCTCAATCTTAATCAGGGAGAGGTCGCTCGATAATCGTGAATGCAGTCCCGGGCAAACTATAAGGAAATGATATTTCGACCATTATGGAATGTGGGTGGAGGATCGCGGAAGCTTACCTCCAGACTTGCCAAGGGCGGAAATTTCGCCCTAATTGAACACTCTTGTTACTGGTTTGGGAGGTTCCACTTTAAAATCTTGGATATGAGCGAAAAGGAACCCCCCTCACATGACGTACCCACCTCGGACGTTGAAACCACGGAAGCCGAACCGGTTGAACCTGAGGAAGCCGGTGAATCAGCCGCTTCCGCCGATCATGCGTCCGACTTGATGGAGCGATTGGAAGCGGCCGAAGCCCGGGCGGCAGAGATGCAGGACAAGAGTCTGCGGGCTTTTGCCGAGCTGGATAATTTCCGGAAGCGGATGGCCCGTGACCGGCAGGAACTGCTGAAAACAGCGGCGGCGGATGTCATTGAGTCTCTGCTACCGGCACTGGACAATCTGAAGATCGGCTTGGCGGCGGCAGACAATCACCCTGAAGCCGGGGAGGTCACGAAGGGTTTCGAAATGGTGGGTCAGCAGATCCTCAGTGCTCTGCAGGAACATGGTCTGAAGGAGATTGATCCCTCTGGGGAACCCTTCGATCCGCACTTCCATGATTCGCTGACGACACAACCCTCGGAAGCGGTGGAAGAGGGGGGGGTCATCCAGACAATCAAAGTTGGCTATATGTTGAATGACAAAATGTTGAGGCCGGCGGCGGTGGTGGTGAGTAGCGGGAAACCCGAAACCAGCGGGGAGTAACCCTGCCTGATCCCCTTATTCCATGGCAAAAGAAGACTATTACGATCTCCTCGGGATCTCCCGAGATGCCTCTGGCGATGAGCTGAAAAAGGCCTACCGCAAGCTGGCGGTCAAGTATCACCCGGATAAGAACCAGGGCGACAAGGAGGCTGAGGAGATGTTTAAAAAGATCTCGGAGGCCTACGACGTTCTTAAAGATCCCGATAAGCGAGCGGCCTACGACCGTTACGGTCACTCCGCCTTTGAAGGTGGCATGGGGGGAATGGGTGGAGCCCAGGTCGATCCCTTTGATATCTTCCGGGAGGTATTTGGCGGCAGCGGCAGCATCTTTGACGAACTCTTTGGGGGGGCGTCGAGTCGTGGCGGCAGCCGTGCGAGTTCCGGTTCGGACCTGCGATATGATTTAGAAATCTCGCTGGAGGAGGCGGCCAAGGGAGTAGAAAAAGAGATTCGCTATCGTCGTTTGGTGGTTTGCCCGGATTGTGGGGGGAGTGGAGCCTCGCCGGGGTCCTCGGTCATGACTTGTCCGGATTGCGGGGGTAGTGGATACGTGACCAGCCAGCGGGGATTTATGACCTTTCGCCAGGTCTGCCCCCGGTGTGGTGGAAGTGGGAAAACAATTGAAAAGCCCTGCCCCACCTGTGGAGGGGAGGGCCGGACCATGGAAACCAATCGGCTCAAGTTGCGCATTCCTGCGGGAGTGGACACCGGGTCCCGCCTGCGGTCTCAGGGCAAGGGCGAGGCCGGGGTGCATGGAGGCCCTCCGGGCGACCTCTACGTGATCATCCATGTGGAAGAGCACGATGTATTTGAGCGCAGCGGCGACTCCCTGTTCTGCGAGATTCCGATCAAGTTTACGGTTGCTACATTGGGGGGAACGATCGATGTGCCCACCCTGTTTGGGAAAGGATCGTTGAAGATACCTGCGGGTACGCAATCGGGAACCGTGTTTCGCATGCGTGGCCAGGGGATGCCCAATCTGCGCTCGCAAGCTCGGGGCGATCAATTGATTCGCGTCGTAATCGAAGTGCCGAAAAAGTTGAGTGGAGACCAGCGAGAAAAGCTGAAAGATTTTGCGGAAGCCTGTGGAGATGAATCCAATCCGGTGGCTGAAAGTTTTTTCGAGAAAGCCAAACGGTTTTTTGAATAACACATTGCGGGCGGGGTGGAAATCGGTGGAATGGAAGCCATGTTATACCGCGTTGTAATCCTTGGTTCGGGTACCGGTAGCAATGCTCGCGCGATCATGGAGTCCGAGGCCGCAGGCAGCTTAGGGCAGGCCCAAGTCGTGGGTGTACTCAGCGATGTGGACGGGGCCAAGATTCTTGACCATGCCCGCGAGTTTGGGAAACCTGCGGTGTATTTATCGGCGGCGCCCTACCGGACGAAATTGGATGATGAGGCTGAGCTGGCCTATATTGAGCAGGTGGAAAACTGGGCTCCCGACTTGGTGGTATTGGCCGGGTTTATGCGTGTCATTAAACGGCGCTTCCTGGAAGCGTTTACCGGGAAAATCATCAACTTGCACCCGAGCCTGCTTCCCAAATACCCTGGGCTTCATGCGATTCAAAAGGCGTTCGAGGCCGGGGAGTCCATCACCGGGTGTACGGTGCATTGGGTTACGGCTGATGTCGACGCCGGTGAGATTATTGGGCAGGCTGAAGTTCAGATAGCAGCCGATGATGATTTGGATATTGTGGAAACCAAGGTTCATGCGGCGGAGCATGAATTGTTACCGCGGGTCATTCGGGAGCTGAGTCAGGAGGGGAGTTTTTAGTTTATGTTTAAGTCGAAAATTTAGAATAAGAGGAGGAGCAAGAGTAGTGGTGATGTTGAAGTACCGGCAGGAGATCGTGGAAGACGTGGTTCCCTTAATCGAGGGGTATCAATACGAGCATCCGGAGACACGATGGATCCTGGTTCAGGCGGAACCGGGGGCTCCCAGTTTCCTCGAGGGTTTCTTTGATGATGAGGCCTCCGCTCGGGATGCCTATCACCATTTAGGGGAGTTTGCCGGGATTGAACTTCCTCTTTTCGCGCTGGAGGTCCTTGAGGATTGCGATTGGAAAGAGGCGTATAAATTTCACCTCAAGGTATGGACCTACGGGTCCCTGGCTTGGATCCCTATCTGGGAGAAGGGCGATGTTGCGCTGATGGCTACGATTACGGCCAAGGTTTATCTGGACAGTGGCATGGCTTTCGGGACGGGTAGTCATGAAACCACCCGTCTCTGCGCCCAGGCTCTGGTTGATCTGACCCAAGCCGGTGAAGCGAAGCCTTCGGGCCGTGTGGTGGATGCCGGGTGTGGTTCCGGGGTGTTGGCTCTCTCGGCCCGGGCCCTGGGATTCCAGGACGTGCGCGGGTTTGACAACGATCCCGAGGCGGTGCGCATTAGCCGGGAAAATGCAAAAATCAACCAGTCGGTTGATTCAATTGACTTTACCGTTGATGACCTGGAAACCGGGCTCACCTCGAGGTGTGCGGACATCCTCTTGGCCAATATTGAAACCCCGGTCCTGAAGACCTTTCATACCGAGTTACTGGAAGCCGTAAGCCCGGGTGGAACTTTAATCCTCAGCGGGATTCTCGTGCGGGATGGACAAGGGGTTCAGGCGGTCTTTGAAACCGGAGCTGCTTCCCTATGGGATGGTGTGAGCCACTCCGAAGTGAAAGCCATGGGGGAGTGGTGTCGGGTGGTTTTACAACGGCCCTAGAGCGAATCAAATTTTGCTCTAGCGCATTCAGAACTCTACGGAGGGAAGGCTGACAGCCGCCTTGAACGCTTTGACCACGGAAGCGGGGTCGTCGTCTTTGAGTACCTCGGAGACGACGACGATGCGATCAATGCCGGCTTCGATTACGGAGGGCAAAGTTTCTCGGGTGATTCCTCCGATGCAGAAGAAGGGAACGGAGGGGCCAATGGCTTTCACCTCGTCAGCGAGCTCAAGGCCAACCGGGGCATAGTGCGGTTTGGTCGGAGTGGCAAATAAGGGTCCCACGGCGAAGTAGGTGATAAATCCTTCGTTGGCTAAAGCAATAGCCGCATAGGCCTGTTCGAGGCTGTGTGTGCTCAACCCGATGATGGCGTCGGGCCCCAGTCGCTCGCGGGCATGTCGTGGATCCATGTCGTCCTGGCCCAGGTGCAAGCCGACAGACAGGCCGGGATATTGAGCGGCTGCCTCGACATCGTCGTTGATGATGAGGGGGGTGCCACTGCGCACGTAAGCGGGCAAGAGGGCATCCATGAGGGCCAACCGTTCATCATGGGATTCCTTTTTTGCCCGTATTTGGACGAGGTCGGCTCCGCCATCAAGCAGTGCCTGGTAGGTGGGAATCCAGGAGTCCCGGGCCACGTAGGACGTGTCGAGAATCCCATAGAATCGGGAATCCGAAAGGTTGAAATTCATGAAGACCAGTAAGGCTAGAGGCAGATAGAATCAGTCCGGTTTGTCCCTTTCCTTGGGCGGTTCATCAGGGGAAGGATCTGCTTCCGGCGTATCACTCAAGGTGGGGACAGGGGGTTCATTCTTTTCTGCGGGGGAAAAACTAGTCGGAGGCTCCAGAGCGGGCTCCAGGGCGCGGGGCGCGGTGGGAAAGGGGTCCAGCGGTCCTGGCTTATACTCATCGACCACGATCGTGATATCCCCCAGTTTCTCAAATCCCAGGTTGTCCTGAAGGGTCATTTTCAGGTGAGTTTTCAGTGCTTCACGAATCTCGCGAATACGGGATCCGCTCTCCAGGCGAAGATGCAGGCGAAGGGAAGTGGTGCCCTTGCGCACCTTCAGCCGGATTTTCGGACGGGTCACGCCGTCCAACTGGTCACAGCTGGAGCGTACGAGTTCGGACAGAGCCTGGAGGGAAATGAGGACCTCGCCGGAGCTGTCGGAAAAGGCCCGGATGGCCTTTGGCTTGCGGCGAGCGGCAAAGAAAATGAGGAGGAAGAGGGCAATGGCCAGAGCCAAAGTTCCCGTGAACAGACCAAAATAGAGAGGATCCTGGGCCAGATCCTTCAAGGCGTTCCAATAATCACTCAGATTCATTCGAATTAGGGGTTCAGGACTCTTCAGAAAAGGGCCGAGGGCCCGTGGAATTAGACGGCGGAATCGTCGGGAGGCGTAGTGTCTTCCGGTTTTTCCATTTTCACGCCGTCGATGTAGACGGTGATGGTGGCCGTAGCCTTGCTGGTCATGTTGCTGATTTGATCCGAGATCGCCTGTTGGATGCTGGATGCGGTGGCATCTAATTTGACACCGAATTTCAGGATGACATGAACCTCGATGATGTACTCGCCGGCTTCGTTTTCTGCGACTCGTACCCCACGCTCCGATTCCTTGGAGAACATTTCGGCGATTCCATCTTTGAATCCGCTGGCGACCGAAACAACTCCTGGGACCTCGAGGGCCGCCAGGCGAACGATATTGTTGATGACACTGAGATTGATTTTGATGTCACCCAGGGAAGTGGATTCCTCAGAAATGGTGGGAATCCGCTGTGTTGGTTCTTCGGGGGTGGTAGTTTCCTGGTTCATCTGAATTATGGTTCGTTTGAGAGGTAAAAGGATTTGGGGGTGCGATTCATGAATTCCTCGATATACCGAGTGGTGGCTTCCCCGTTACGGAACACAGGGTCGTTGATAATAGCCCGGGTAAAGGGAGTCGTGGTTTCGATCCCACGGATCAAGTATTCACTCAAGGCCCGGTTCATACGGTCCAGGGCTAAGCGACGGGTGCGTCCGTAGGTTATCACTTTACTGATCATGCTATCGTAGTAGGGGGGGATAGTGTAGCCGCCGTAGACATGGGAGTCTACACGGACACCATGACCGCCGGGGGCATAGTATAGCGAAATTTCCCCCGGACAGGGAGCAAAATTTCTAGAGGGGTTTTCGGCGTTTATCCGGCACTCGATGGCATGGCGAAAAAACCTGATATCTTCCTGTTTCAGTTCCAGACGGACGCCCGCGGCGATTTTGATCTGCCGGATAACCAGGTCATACCCGGTGACTTCCTCAGTAACCCCATGTTCCACCTGGATCCGGGTATTCATTTCGATGAAGTAGTAATTTCCCTCTCCATCGACAAGGAACTCAATAGTGCCGGCATTCTGGTATCCGCAAGCTTCCGCTGCACGGACAGCAGCCTGACCCATTTCCTGGCGCAACTCGTCCGTCAGGAAGGGCGAAGGGGCCTCTTCGATGAGCTTCTGGTGGCGTCGTTGCACGGAGCAGTCGCGCTCGCCTAGATGGATCACATTGCCATGTTCGTCGGCGAGAATTTGAAACTCGATATGGCGGGGGGCTTCGAGGTATTTTTCGACATAGACGGAGCCGTCGCCAAAGGCTTTTTCGGCCTCGGCCTGAGCCATGACGAATTCCTTCTGGAATGCAGGGGCATTGTGAGCTACGCGCATGCCTTTTCCGCCACCACCGGCAACTGCCTTAATGATGACGGGAAAGCCGATTTCCTTGGCTACTTTGAGGGCTTCTTTGTCGTCCTTGATGGGGCCTTCGCTGCCAGGAACAGTGGGAACTCCGGCCTCTTTCACGATCTTGCGGGCTACAGCCTTGTCTCCCATTTCGCGGATTGTCTGACTTTTGGGTCCGATAAACTTGATGTTAGCGACTTCACACTGTTCGGCAAAATCAGGGTTTTCGGCGAGGAAGCCATAGCCTGGGTGAATGGCGTCGACATCTCCAATTTCGGCGGCGGCAATCAGACGGTCTGCCTTAAGGTAGCTGAGGTGACTCTGAGCGGGCCCGATGCAAATCGCTTCATCGGCGAGCTGGACATGGAGCGACTGCTCATCGGCCTCGGAGTAGACGGCCATGGTTTTTATGCCGAGCTCTTTGCAAGCGCGAACAATGCGCAGGGCAATCTCACCCCGGTTAGCAATAAGAATTTTACTGATCATGGTGATGGAGGCCTCGCCCGTCTTAGACGGGTTTTACCTTGAACAGCTTCTGTCCATACTCAATGGGGTCGCCGTTCTCTACCAGGATTTCCAAAATCGTACCGCTGGTCTCGGCATGGATCTCATTCATGACCTTCATGGCCTCGATAATGCAGACGACCGACTCCGCCGTCACCTTGGTTCCGTTCTCGACGAAGGGAGAGCTATCCGGAGAGGGCGCCTGGTAAAAGGTGCCCACCATGGGCGAGACGATGAAGTCTCCTTCCTCTTCCTTTGCCTGAGCCGGGACCGGGGCTGCTGTGGATGCTTCTGCGGCAGGGGCGGGAGCTACCGGTACCGGGGAGGTCACCACCGGATAGGGGGGGGCGGTCACACCCGCAACAGTCTGGGGGGTGTTGCCGCCTTCACGACAAATCCGAAGTTTTAGATCTTTTTCTTCAATCTCAAACTCTGTGAGATTGGACCGCTTCATGATGTCGACGATCTGCTTAATTTCTTTGATATCCAAAATAGAAGCCTCCGCTAGGAATTAATCGGTTGATGTGGCAGAACCTTATATGCTTGAAAGAGACACCCTAAGGAGAGGCCCGTGCGTTCTGCAATTTCTTTCTTTGCCGGGGGAAAAGGCTTCATCAGTCATGTAAGCAGGCCAACACAATTGGTAAAATGCCTATCGGCAGCTAGATCCTCTCGTGAGATCCATCGAGAGGGGCTGGCGAATCCCCATCCTATTGATCGAGACCCGGTGTGCGTGCAGTCAGTCTGCGCCCCTGCCCTTTAACCCCGTCTCTTACAGGGGTTCCGGGGGGAAGGGCACATCGGCGATGTAGGGATCGGTTTGGGACGCCGGTTGCCCGGAGGCGACGGTGGGTAGCCCGTAGAGGGTGGACAGGGACACCTGGCTGGCCTCAAGATGAATGGTGTCCACATCGCTGGAGGATACACTATCGGTATCATCGGAGGTAAACAGGTTGACCGGGCTGAGATCGAAGTTCCATGCCGGTTCTGCGATAGTGCCGACGAGATCGATATCCAGAGCGTAAGAAAAGGGGCTGAAAATGGAGGTAACGACCTGTGTAATGTCCTCCCGTTCCCGGTTGCCAGCAAACACCTGAACATCAAAATCGAGCTCGGTGGTGGGAAGGTGGAAGTTGCCTTTCATATCGACCGTAGCGATTGGACCGGTCACGGTCATATCGGGGAAGTAGACGCGATCCCGGTCGAGCTGAAGGGAGGAGGACAGGCGTTGCAGACGGATGGTGCCAAGGGACAGGCCGGCGCCCTGGAATGCGCGGGAAAGCGGGCCAAAGAAGCCGACCTGGGCCAGATTCTGGTCCTGAATCTCGAGGTGTCCATTGCCCGTGAAGCCGAAAATATTGCCCAGGGGGCCAGAGGCCTGGAGATCTATATTGAAAAAGGGATTGGAGGCATCCGGGTCCGGTGGTTCCGTGGATAAGGGAGTTTCCATCCCCTGGTTCAGAGCGGCGATTAGCTCATTCTTGCGGGCTCCTTTGAGGGAGAGGTCGATATCGAGTGTCTTTTCTCCGCTAGGCCCCGAGACATAGAGGTCTCCCTCGATCGCCCCGAGGGCGAAAGACCCCTGCGGCACATGGATAGCAGTCACGCCGGGTTGAACCCGAGCGCTGAAGGTGAGGGTTTCCATGGGGTAATTCTTATAGGTCAAGGGATCAAAGGAGATGCCGTCGATCTGGCTGAAGTCACCCGCCTTAAGATCGGCCGCGGTCTTTCTTGAATAAATTCGACCGTTGGAGGAAATGAAGGTGCGGCCCCTCGGCTTGAAATCGTCGAATACCTTTTGGATATCCTCATTAAAGATGCTTTTTCCAAGATGGGGAGGGAACTCGCTTTGGACATCCCAGGCGGTAAATTTCAGCCCACGCTTATTATGCCAGAAAATCCAAGACAGGGTGACGTCGGTCTTTCCCTCTGGCCGGAGGGCCTCGACCTCGATCATTTCTGTGATGGAGGGCTGACCGTAGATGATGGAAGTGGCCTTGTCCACGGGGAGTCCCCGAAAAGTGAAATCCCAGACTTTGGCCAGGCCGAAGAAATTGATTTTATGGCGCCAGCCGAGGCGATCCCGAATATAAAAGTCTGCTTCAGGGAGTCGCCCATTGAATTCGAAGTCGGGCCAGATCGCGTCCCACCACCCCGGCATAAAGGGGTCCAGGTTGGTGGGAAGGAGGTCTTTCCCCTTAACCCAGACCTGGAGATCCCTGGTGTTTAGATTGAGGCTGGCGGCCCCCTCCAATTGGCTGCCTTCAAACTCGGCTTCGTAGCGACGGAGCCAGAACTGACTGGTATTGAAGTCATAGGTGATATCGAGGCGGGCGTCCTGGACCGACTTGCCTTCGATAGAGAAAGGTCCGGTTCTCGTATAGAGTCGGCCAAAGCTGGGTTTGAACCGGTCACCGAGAAAGACTTTCGCCTGGGCATGTACGCCGTTGAGGCCCTGGAGTGATTCGGGAAGACTGAAATTAAAGCGTTCGGCCGCCGGGGTGATGGCGGCTTGCGAGAGTTTCTGGAGAGTGGCGTCTACCGTGCCTCGGCCGGAGGTGAGGTTCAGGTGTGCCCGCAGGTGGGTGGGTACTCCCTCGACCATCCCCTCCGCTTGAACTTTCACCATGGGATAACTTCCGGCCTCTACGACAGCAGAGAGGTTTGCCGCATGGGCATGGGGAGACTCCACCTTTCCTGCCTCGATGAACACCTGATCAGGAATCCAATCCCGGCCAGAGAAGCCACCGCTGGCGGGCAGGCGGGAGGAAACCACTAGATGGCGGACGGTGCCCCATGGGTCGGTGTGCACCTCTCCTGCTCGAAAAATGATGGGAGCTGGCATCTGCCATCCTTGATTCCACACAAGCTGCGCCTCGGCGAAAAGCTCCTGAGCGGTACCGATATTGGGAATGTTGAGTGATTCGAGAAAAGCCCGGAGCTGGACCTCCGGGGGACCGCCAGTTTCCTGGGAGAAGCGAATATTAATCGAGGGATCGGAGGCCCACTGGAGACGGTTCTTAAAGGCCAGCGCTTGCCGCATGGCTACCCCTGCGGCGAGAAGCGGAGAGGCGGGGCTGGCCATAGGGGTGGGTCGGTTGGTTTGTGGTTGGCCCACCTGGCCCATTCCCGGAAGCAGGGGGAGCGCCCATGAGCCGGATGCGGTCACGGGAATACCGAGAGCATTGAATCGCACCAGTACGAGGTCGAGGGTGTTACGTCGAAGCCGGGTGACCACCTTTAGGTCTTCGACTACGGGTTCGCGCAATCCAGAGGGGGAAAAGATAGCGGGGCAATAGAGGGTCCCTCGGTCAATATACAACTTTTGGAGGCGGACTTGCCCGAAAAACAGACCGTAGAGGTCTATGGTCGCTTCTGCGGTTTGCACGGAAAGTAGGGCGTCGGTCTGGCCCAGGGGAAGTATCTCAATATTTTCCGCATGGATGCGTCCCTTGGAGGTAAAGGACATGCGATCAATGGAAACTACGAGGCCCGGATTGCCTTTGACGGCCTGCTTTTCCACCCAGTTCACAATCTCCGCGGGCAGGCTGATATGTCCGGCAGTGAACATCATGAAGGCAATGGTGCCTTGGACCGAGAGGAGTAGGGCCAGGATGATGGTGAACACCCAAAGCACGCAATGCAGACATGGCCTGAAAACCCATTGCTTCAGCCTGGTGATAGGCCCTTTCCGCGGACGGTCTTCCATGACTCTCAGGGGACTGCCTCAGGGCGATGTGGGTTCCGTATTCCCGGTGTCCGCGGGGACCTCCTCAGGAGAGGCATTGACGGTTCCGCCCTCGCTGAGGGCGGGGTCTGGGGTATCTACCTTGGGAACCGGTTCAGGTCGGATGTAGTCCTCTGGTTTCTCGCGAGTAAAAACGAAGGGAAAGAGGGCGTTTACCATGTCTGGACTTAAGCTGAAAACGATGCCCAGGTCCGGGGAGCCGGCTGCCTGGAAACTGCCGCTGAGACGCTCAGTGAAGAAATAGGTCTCTTCCCGGGTTTCAACCGTTCCCCCGCCGGGCAGCGCAATCTCCAGTTCGAACCGGTATGTCCAGGGAATGATTTTGTTTTCTTCCTCCAAGTAATTTTCGGTAAAACTGTCCCTCACATACTCAGAAACCCGGAATGTCCTGGCCAGGCCTACCAGATCAAGGAGGGCTTCCTTTTCTTCCTCGGTGCGTGTGGTATTGTCGAGGACCGTGGTCCAGGAATCGGTTTCCGTATCCAGGGTAAGGTTAAAGACCTCCTCCTCCGGCAGGCGAACGAGGCGTATCGAATTGATTTTTGCGCCCTTGGGGAGAGTCCGTAGGTCACGGTTGCGATAGTGGAGCGAGTCTATTCGCAGCCAGCGCAGGATTTCCCGGTCGATTCCATAAATGGTATTCATTAGGCTCTTTCGGGCATAGATTAGAATGGGCCCCTCCTCGGAGCGGAAGAACTCACCGATTTCGAGGGATTCTTCCCCCTCCGCCCCGGAAACTTTCAGGGTCCATTGGGGGTCCGCGAGTCCATACTCCCCGGCAAGGGCTTCCTGGGTCGGGACATCGGTGACAAACATTTTGGCTTCTAAGCGTTGGAGCCCACTGAGGAGGTCGAACAGGAGCTCAGGATCGGCTGCAGCGGTAGAGAGGAGGCCATCGGTTCCCGATTGCAGGACCTGCCAGGATCCGGTTTCCAGTTTCTGGAGGGAGAGCTGCCGGTCGGCGTGCGAAATCAGGATCGTATTAATCGAGTCCGGATTGAACGAGAAGATGGTGGTATCGCGCAGATTCTGCTGAGCCTCGAATAACGAATCAAAGGGGGCCGCCGGGACAACCACAATTGTGGGGTTGTTTTCCAGTTGAGCGAAATACTTTTTGATGCCGTTGGCCGTTCCCGTCTCGTTCCCGATGAGCAGGGTCTGTCGCCGGCCGTTGCCCTCGAGGGTGACCCGCCGGGGAGGGGTCAGCAGCCCGGTGACATTGGGATCCAGTTCGTCGGCGTTATAAAAATCAAGAGCTTCTACGCTGGTGAGTTCTTTGATGGTGGTGTTGACCAGAGTGGGGTCAGCCGCGGCCACCAGGGGGGTCTCGAAGCGCCAGGTTTCTCCCTCGCGGGCCAGGCGGATGGTGACATCTCCGGGGGAGGTGATCCGCATAGTGAGGGAGCGCACCTCGAAGACCGGGATTTCGAAGATCTGCGGATTGCGTAGGTCGTCAATGGGGACGATGAGGGTTTCGAGGACCTCCCGGTTGGCGACATGGACTCGATCCCGCTCGGGACCCATGAGGTAGAGACGATTCCCCATCTCGGTCGAAGCTCCCATGTAGAAGGATTCCTCCTTATCCTCAGTGGTCAGCTTCAAGGTAAGCTGAGGAGGATCCAGGCCGTAATCTGCGAGGCCCTGGCCGGCTTCCTCGATCTCGTCGAGAGAAAAGCTGATTTCTTCCTCGAGGAACTGGAGCTGATTGAGAATTCGAGTAACAGCAAACAGGTTGGCTGGCCAGGTAATGGGCTCCGTGAGGAACCAGGTACGGCCGGTCTCCGACTTTACCAGGGCCCTCGATTCGGACAGGGAGGGGCCACCAATATCGATTCGCTCAATTGCCTCTACATCTACCTGGAGCAAGAGGGCATTTTGGTCGCTGGACAGCTCCACATCGGCCTTTTTGTCCAGGTAGTAGATTAATCCAAAGGCGAGAACATTGAGGATAAACAGGGTGATGGTGAGCTTTAACCGCATGGATGGAAAAGGATAACTTTTAACGCCGGCGGATGGCGAATACGACAAAACCGAGAATGGCCATACCCAGGGGAACGGAAAGGAAATAGAGAAGCAGGTTCCGAAGGTCAGCCTCGGAGAGGACGAGTTTGTATGTCCGAACCTGTTTGGATGGCAGGTTCAGTTGAGTCTTCTCGTCAACGGACCACTTAATTGTATTCAGGAAAAGGATACGATTGCCGAAGGCGTTGATCCGGTTGTTGGAAATAAAGTCACTATTGCCAAACACGGCGATCCGTCCGCCAGGAATAAAGATGCCGAGGGCGTCGCCGACCCGGCGCTCGGCCAGGGTTGCAATGGTAATGGGGCCGGGCAGGTCGGAATCTTCGGTGTAAGCAGGAAGGGTCTCGGTGCGATAACGCCGCTCCGCCCAACTGGTGTCGGAAGTCCCGACCAGAGGAGTGATGTTGAGCCGCTCATCCAAGGGTGCCCCGGGATCGGGGCGCACCGGGCGGGCGGGGCCGAACAAGCTGGTCAACTGGTAGTCAATGAGAAATTGAGACACCGGGTGTTCGGCGAAGCGGCGAATAACGAGGTCGCCTCCGGCGCTGACGGAATCGGGTCCCGTGTCGTAAATCACCATATCATCCACAAGGATCCCCCAATCAAAAAGGAGATCGTCCAGTTCATGTTTGATGAAGGGGTCCAGGAGCAGGATGAGTCGGCCATTTTGCTCGTTGAGGTAGACGCGTAGTTTTTCCTGTTCGATGGGGGCAATACCCGCCTTGGGCCCTGCAATGACGAGCAGGTCGGCGTCCTCGGGAACGGAGGGTTCCCGCTGCAGATCGATGGTACCGAGAACAAAATTCTTCTCCTGGA
Source organism: Opitutales bacterium (assembly GCA_028280845.1). Lineage (GTDB taxonomy): Bacteria > Verrucomicrobiota > Verrucomicrobiia > Opitutales > JABSRG01 > JANQKZ01. The sequence goes on from JANQKZ010000017.1 coordinate 112,467, forward strand.
GAAACTGGGTCAGTTCGGACAGGCCGTGGATAGGGTCTACATCATTGATCAGTCGCTCTCCATGTCCGGACAGGAAATAGATTTTGGGTTGCTCGGGATTGGAGACCTCCAGGATGGCGGTGGTGAAGGCAGTTTCTCCGGTAAAGGCAGTGATCTCGTTGTCCTTGACTTCGAAGAGGTCCGTTCGGTCGATCTCCACCTGCCGATCCCCGGAGATGACGACAATCTGGTTTTCTTCCTGAATTCCATAGCGGACCACGAGTTCCCGTGCCCGACGGCGCTGTTGATAGATATTGACGTACTCGATGCGGACCATGTCCTCCCCATGACGTCGGCTTTGAATCGTATATTCCTTGAGGAGGTTTTCGACAAAGTTGAAGAACACGGAATTAGCTTCCGGGGTGTAGGTGACGATGATGTCAACCGGGGTCTCTATCTTTTTGAGGTAGGCTACCGTTTCGGGAGACAGGGAAAACTGCTGGTCTCGTGTGAGGTCAATTCGGGCGTAATAGCGAGCCCCGATATAATTGATGGCCAGGACCAGGGAAAGGCTGAGCGCAATCTGGAAAAGGCGGTTTGTTTTTCTGAACCGCTTGGCCAATCGAAAGTTATCGAGGGTGACCATGGTCAGGCTTTGGCCTCCACGTTGATAATGGAGATACCGAGTAGCAGCAGAGCGGTGCTCAGATAGTAGAAAAAGGGCCGGGAATCGATGATTCCTTTGCTGAAATCTTCGAGGTGCTCAAAGGTTTGCAGGTATTGCATAGGGGCTTCGAGCCAAACGAGCCAGGGCTGTTCTGAAAACTGCTGCTGGAGCAGGAGGAACTGACCCACGATAATGATGAACAAAATGGTAAAGGAGAGCATGCCGGCTACGAGCTGGCTGCGGGTCATGCTACTGGAAAAAATGCCGACCGCAATAAAGAGCAGTCCGGACAAGGCGATGAAGCTGAGTCCGCCAAGGATAGACCCGCGGTCAAAGAGCTGGCCTTCGATTTCGATGGAGGGCACGGCCAATTTGGCCAGGTAGGGAAAGCTCAGAGTAAGGAGCCAGACCGTCATATAAAAGAAATAGGCGGCCATGAACTTGGAGAACACGATGGCACTGGCTCGTGTGGGGGTGGTGAGCAGGGTTTCCAGGGTACCCTGGCGGCGTTCCTCCGCCACGCTCCGCATCGTGAGCAGGGGAACGAGGAAAAAGACGGGAAGCCAGAAGGTCTCAAAAAAGAGGGTATTGGGAAGATCATATTCCTCCACGATGGTGAAGCTGCGGAGGTTGATCCAGTAGACGAAGCCCATTAAGGAAAGAAACAGCACACTTGCCACATAAGTCGCCGGGCTGACCAGCATGCTGTGGATCTCGTATCGGAGAAGAATGAAAAAGTGTCGCATGGGGGAGGAGCCTGACCTTAGCCGGCGGCAGGCGCAGGTGTTTCCTGGGTTTCGTTCCAGGTTCTCCGCGTAGCCGCGAGAAATATATCTTCGAGGCTGAGTTGTATGCTTTCCAATCGCCGAATATTGCCGCCCGTGGCCTCTCGCAGAATCGCGACCCAGGCTTCGGGAACCTGGTCGGATAGGTGAGTTTCTGTGGAAAGGCGAAAGGACTGGTATGCACCCTGTTCGGGGCGGGACATGGCGGTGATCGTAACTTCATGGCCAGCTGCCTTGAAGGCTGATTCCAGCGCGGAGGCATCGGTTGTGGTTTGGGCTTCCAAAATAAATTCGTGAGAGGGGAAATACTCTTTGCGGAGGTCGCTGGGATAACCGGAGGCCACGACCTGCCCCTGGTTGATGATGATAACTTTGTCACAGCACATCTCGATTTCGCTCAAGATATGGCTTGAGAGGATAATAGTCATCTTGCCCTGTAGGCGGGTAATCAACTCCCGGACCGTCCGGATCTGGTGGGGGTCGAGGCCAATCGTGGGTTCATCCAGGACGACGACTTCAGGTTCCGCAAGCAGGGCATCGGCGAGGCCCACCCGTTGCCGGAAACCTTTGGACAGGGTGCCAATAAGCTTTTTCCGGGCTTTTCGGCTAAGATCACACATCTCCATAGCGGCCTCCACTCGACTTTTCAGGCGATGACCGGACAGGTTCTTCAGTCGGCCTCGCAGGGTCAGGTACTCCTGAACCCGCATATCTTCCGGCAGGGGGTTCTGCTCAGGCATATAGCCAATGACATTCTTTACCTTGTCCGGATCGCGGGCAACCGAGTGTCCACAGACATAGGCTTCTCCGCTGGTGGCCGTCATGAGGCCGCAGATAATACGCAGGGTAGTGCTTTTTCCGGCACCGTTGGGCCCGAGAAAGCCAACCACCTCTCCCCGCTTGACTTGAAAGGAGACCTCATCAATGGCCACCATAGGCCCATATCGCTTGGTGAGTTGTTTTACCTCGATGCTGAAAGATTCCGCCTCGGTGGGGGCAGGAGATGAGTCGGTTTGCACCTGTTCGGAGGATACCATTTAATTATTTTCGATCGGCCGTGTGTTTGAGCAACACACCCTCTTAAGATCTGCAATTCGGGGGGGATGTTCAATAATTTGTTTGCAGGGAAACATCGCCTGCGCGGAGGCGATGGGGAGAGCCATCGGCCTCGATCAGGACCAGGCTTCCCTGCGAATCGATCCCCTTGACGGTACCCTCAACGGTACTGCGCCCGGTGGTGACTACCACCTGGCGATTCCGGAGCAGGTCAAAGGGCTTCCACTTTTCTAGAAGCTGCTGGTCATCGACCCCTTGGTGGAACTTTTCGTAGGCGTTAAAGACAGACTGGATCAGTTGGGCTGAAAAGGCATGGAGGGGGAGGTTACGGCCGAGGACCATAGCCAGGGAAATGGCTTTTTCGCGAAGCTCGGGCGGGAATGATGCAGCTGGAGCGTTAAAGTTGATTCCGAGGCCGAAAATAAGATCCCGCATATGATCGTTGTCGATACGGGCTTCGGTCAGCATGCCAGCGACCTTACGCCCTTCGAGCATGAGGTCGTTGGGCCATTTGATCTTCATATCCAGTCCGGTGAAGTCCCGGATAAAGGCCGCGATATGAATACCGAGCCAAAGGGTAAAGGTCTGCATGCGGGCAAGGGGTAAATTGGGCTGAAACCCGAACGATAGATAGAGGTTTCCCACGTTTTCACTGTGCCAGTCCCGGCCCATTCGGCCGCGCCCCCGGGTTTGTTCGGCTGAAATCACACAGAAGGGAGGAGGGGTTCCAGCAATGAGCAGGCGCTCGCACTCGCTGCTGGTGCTGTCGATAGTGGGATAGGCGTAAATGGGGTAGGAGAACTCCCGGCTTTTCAGGTAGGCCGATATCAGGGCGGCGTGGATTTGGGCGGGCTCCTGTTCCAGCCGGTAACCTCGGTTACGAATGGCTTCGAAGCGGAAACCTTCAGTTTCCAGCTTTTTCATACGATTCCATATGCTGACTCTGGATACTCCCAGGCTGTCGGCAAGGCTTTGCCCGGAGATGAATTGATCCCCAGCTTCCAGCAGGGAGGTCAGGAGGGAGATATCACCATCTTCGGCCAATATCGATTGGGTCATGCAACTATCTGAAAGCCTTTCCCTTGTAATGACAAGGAAAGCATATTCGCTAGGGAACGGCTTTGTTCCATCCGAGGGTGTTAATCATGTTAGCCATGTCCTGGGCGAGGGGACAGGTGAGGCGGATGGGGGTCTGCTCAATGGGGTGGGGAATCTCCATGGCAACGGAAGCCAGGAGCATGCGCTGGCACTGGAAATGGTCTCGGAAAAAGCGATTGTGATGACCATCTCCGTAGCGGGAATCCCCGATTAACTGGTGATTGATATGTTTGGCATGCCGGCGGATCTGGTGAAGGCGACCCGTTTGGGGTACGGCTTTTACCAGAGAATACCGGGAGGTGGGAAAGCCATTGCTGGGGTAGTCGAGTTCGGTCCGGTCCAGGCAATAGAAGCGGGTGGTGGCGGGTTTGGGTTCCGGATTCCGTTTCCTGGGATAGCCTTTGATATTGGGCTTGAGGGGGTAGTCAACTGCAACCGTTTCATCTACCCACCCGCGGGTTACGGCAATATACTCCTTGTGCACCTGGTGCTGGGCAAAGGCGGCTCTGACGCAGGCCGCGGTTTCCGAACTGAAGGCGAACAGGAGGAGCCCGGAGGTGGGGCGGTCGAGCCGATGAAGCGGGTAGACCTGGCGTCCCAACTGGTCCCGCAATAAAAACATCACACAAGTCGTCTCCCGGGGGGAGAGCTCGGTGCGATGCACATGAATCCCTGGTGGCTTGTGGACTGCGCACAAGACCTCGTCCTGGAAGAGGATATCCAGCGTCTGCGTGTATTCCATATTGTATCGAGGAATTTCCCTCGGTCGACTCAGGGAAGCTTGGGAGTGTCGATCAGGTGCCCGAACAGAATAGCGTTGGCAAGGAGGCGTCGGCTGCCCTGCCAGAATCCACGAAAATCCGGGCTGTCCCGGATGGCAATAATGGATCCCTGGCCATGATGGATGACTTGGACGGCCGGGCTGGAGGCGGCAACCTCCAGGTTTTCGGTCGACACATATCCACTCAGCAGGGGAGAGTCTGAATACCGGATTGGGTGGGCCATAGGGTTGTCCGAGGGGGACCACCATTGATTGGAGTTGATGAAGAGGGGAAGCTCGGTGCGAGCAAAGCCGTAACCCAGCGGATGGGTCGTGTCGACCTCTCCCTGGAGGATGGCCCCGTTGATTGCCTGGAGATCGACTAATCGCTTGGCTTCCCGGTAGGGGACTGCTTCCCCGGTGGAGATCTTGGCCTTTTCTGTTTGAGTGACGGCAGGCAGGCCCCAGTTTTCCAGTTCCAAGGCCGATTGACCCTGAGCGATCAGGATGCCCCCGCGTTCGACCCAGGCGACAAGTGTCTCTTTATTTCTGGGAGTAATCCGGCTCAGGTTAGCAGAGGGAAGGATCAGGGTGGTATAGCGGTCAAAGTCAAAATTACGAGCGGAGGAAAGGTCGAGCAGGGTCAAGGGCTGTTTGATGACCTGGTCCATCCAATGCCAGATCTCTCCGGCCCGGTATTGATTGACTCCGGGGCCGATGAATTGAGCCACCTGTGGGGCGTTCAGTCTCCGGAAATCCCGGCTGCCGAGATCGATGCCGCCGGGCGTTAACCCGGTATTCAGTGGAGTGACAGGCAGGTGGCCTTCCTTTTGCGCAGCCTGCAGGATCTCCCGAATCGGTTTCCCCTGGTTTTGGGGAAGCGTGGTGGGGATGAGGATGGTTCCAGCCGGAAGGCTGGGCCAGTTGTCCAAAGAAAAGGGCGAAGTGGCGACCCGAATATCAATACCCGCCTGGAGGAGGGCAAAGGTGGTCTTTACTCCCTGTTGATTGCGGTAATCGATCAGGTAGGCCAGCGGCTGGTCTTCATCTAACGGGAAGGGGGAGGGCCGTTGCAGGGGGGCGGTCGAGAGGTCGGCCGGGGCACTCTTGACTGGTTCCCAATCCAGGTTGAACGCGAGGGGAAGAGTCCACGTGGACACGTCGTAAAAAATAGAGTCCCGGAACTCCGTAGGGGTATCAAAGAGAGCCCGGATGTAGCGATATTGCCATTGATTTGCTGGAACAAAGAGGGCTGGAAACGACGTTTCGGCAGAGTTGGTGCCGGGACTGAAGGTGAAGGTCCTGATCTGATGGGCAGCCAGGAGGGACTCGAAAGCAATGAGGCGGTCCAGATCATGGGGGGTTGAAAAGACCCACCCTGCCCCGGGATGCGCTTTGGCCATGGACTGGCTTTCCTGGAAAAACTCGCGTTGGTAATGGAGGAGCTGGAGGCGTTCTTCGCGGGTGGCTTTGAGGCTCGAGAGGGAGGTAGTGACCTGGTTTTTAATCGTGAAGGGGAAGGTGAGCAGGCCGTTCTGGGAATCCTGGATTTGTCCGCGGGAGCTGGCTTGCTCAAAGAGGATTCCAATGCAGCCGTGGAGGTCCGGAAAGGTGGATCCCTTCCCCATGTAATAGTCATCAAACCGTTCTTCGGTGAAGTAGAGGGATCCGATTTCGTCGAGGGCTTCCGCATGATAGTTGGCCAGGGTGGCCGTAATGTCCTGGTTCTTTTGCGGGGTTAAGGGGTGGGTGCGGGATTGGATACCTGGTTGAAAAAAGTAGGTGGAGTCGGTTCCCATTTCATGAAAGTCCAGCAACACATTGGGAGCCCATTTATGGAAGGCCTGGAGGCGGCCCCGACTGCTGGGATGAACGGCGGGGAGCCAATCCCGATTGAGATCGAACCAGTAATAATTGGTCCGCCCGGTGGGGAAGCTCTCGATATGATCCCAGTTCTGGGTATCTGCGTTGGGTTGTCGCCCCCGGTTGCTGTTCGTGTGGTGAGCGAAGCGGTCCAGCCCGTCAGGATTCAAACAGGGGTCGATCAGGATAATGGTCGTGTCTAACAGCTCTCGAGTAGCGGCGTCGCGAGCAGCCGCAAGATGGTAGCCGATAAGGGGGGCGGTATTGGTAGCGCTAGGTTCATTCCCATGCACGCCGTATCCAATATTAAGGACGACCGGCAGGGTTTGGGGATCCGGGAGCCTCCTTTCGTTTATTCCATAGATCCACTCCTTGCGCTGTTCCAGGATGGCGTCGATTCGGTCCAGGTTTCGCGGACTTGAAACAATCACGAGAAAGAGGGGGCGACCGCCGTGGGAGTGAGCGTAAGGTTCGAGCTGAACCCGGGGAGACTGTTCGGCCAAGGTTTCGAAGTAGTCTACCAATTCATGGTGATACATGTGCCGGTCGCCGATCTGGAAGCCCAGGGCAGCTTGGGGAGTTGATATCTCAGGATCGTAATCTGCTACGTTGGTGGGCAAGTAGTAGCTGAGATCGACCGATTCGACGGGTCGCCAGTCTGCCATCAACAGGATGGGGAAAAGGACAAACGGGAGAATCGCATGACCGGACTGGCAGACGAGGGATAAGAATGAGGAAGTCAATTTCACGGCCTGCTACGATGGTTCAATGAGTGGGGTTTTACAAGCCTCCCAATGTTTTCCAGAGGCTAACCCAGAAGGGGATGGTGAAGAGTGAGGCTGCATAAGAGTAAAACAAGATGACACTGACCTTCTGCAGGTCTCCTCCGTAGGTGCGGACGGCAAGGATGAGGGAGGTGGCCGGACCGACCGCCGCCTCGATGACAAGGAAAAGGGCCAGCAATGCATTCGTTTGGCCCAGATCCAGAGCAAACAGGACTCCCATGACGGCCAGGGGAAGCAGGAATAGTTTCACGGCGATGACTTTAATGAGGTCCGCCTTCTGCCCTACACGGCTGAGATGAATACTGCCCAGGGATGCCCCGAGGACAAAGGTGGCCACCGGAATAGTGGCGGTGCCCAGGAGGTGAATAGGCTCGACCAGGAAATCCGGCAGAGACCTGTTAAACCCGGTAAATACGAAACTGAGGGCGATCAGGTTGGCCACTAGCGGGGGCGTAATCAGCTCTTTCCATGAAAAGGGAACGGATTGGCCCTGCCCCTGGGTGATGAGGACCTTCCCTACAGTCCAGATCAGTGGATTATGGACCAAAATGTAGAGGAAGACATATACCGAGAATCGGTCGAATTGATCCGGGATGAGCATTTCTCCCAAGGGGAGGACCATATAACCCGCATTCTGGATGGCGGCGAGGGGCAGGAGGTTGGTTTTCGTCCGGAGTTCCCTCCAGAAAAGTGGAGCCGCTATAAGGATCCCACCCGTTACCATGACGAAGGACAAAAGGGGGAGCAGCCACCAGAACTTCTCCTGGGAGGGATCAAAATTGGTGACGATGTTGGAAAACATTAAGCAGGGCAGGAATACGAATACCGTGGTGTCCGACAGGGCGGAGATATGAGCTTGCTTAATGATGTGGCGCCGAACGAGGATCCCGCCGGCCAGAATGACGAGCCCTATCTTGCCGACCGCAGCAAAGGTGTGGAGGAAGGTTTCAATAAACTGGGTCATGGTGTGTGGAACTCCTCGTGACTAAAAAGCTGCGTGGATCCAGCTTTAAATGGCTAAACTCTCTTCAGCTGACGATGGGAATGGATGAGAGCGATTTTTTGAGGTAATCGAGGATGTTGCACTTATCGAAGGTTATTTTTCAAAGAGATCGGTCAGTTCCTCTTTGGGGAGCGGATAGACCGTGTTCCCGTTTCGCCCCACCATGAGTTCGGCATGGAGCATGGCATTGATGATGGCTTCCTCGGTTGCCTGGATGGTGGCGTCGAAAACGGAATCGATTTGATCGTTGGCAAGGGTGACCGCCTTCAGGACAGGAGACTGTGCGAAGAGGTTGGGGTTTGCGGTGGAAAAAGCTAAGAAAAAGTCCCCGCTTGAGTTTTTCCCCGTGCCCCCGGTCCTTGCCACCCCAATGACCCCGCGTTGCGCGACACGATCCAACTGATGAGGCAGGAGCGGGGCATCGGTAGCGATTACACAGATGATCGAATTGCCAGAAGGGTTAGGGCTTGGATGGGTCGCGGGAAGGAAGCGGTCTTTGAAGATGGCCCCGACTGGCTTCCCCCGAATGGTAAGGTCTTCCCGGCGCCCGAAATTTGCCTGGACCAGGACACCCACCGTATAGGTCTGCTCCCCAATGGTGATTATCCGCGAGGCGCTTCCGATTCCCCCCTTAAATCGGAAGCAGATCATTCCTGTTCCGCCCCCAACACTTCCCTGATTCACTGGTCCTGGCGAGGCGGCATCAAGCGCAGCGACGGCGTGAGCGGGGCGAACATGGAACCCATTGATATCATTCAGGAATCCATCCCAGGTTTCTCCAATAACCGGGAGGGCGGCCAGCCCGCCAGAATAATAACCGTTGGCTTTTGCCCAACGCAGGAAGCCTTCATGGGCGGCTCCAACGGAGTGGGTATTGGTTAAGAGAACGGGACCCTCCATGAAGCCACTTTCTTTTATCCAATGGAGCCCGGTTAACTCGCCATTTCCATTCAGGGTATGCCAGCCGGCTAGCACAGGATCATAGCGGTTCCCGCGGGGGAGAATGGCAGTGACTCCCGTGCGAACCGATTCCCCTTCCAGGAGGGTGTGGTGGCCGACGGTGACTCCCACCACATCCGTTATCGCGTTGTGCGGACCGGGCGTTCCAGGAAAGGAAAGGGGGGGAGGATTCCCAGCCCGGGATGGGCTAGCGCTCAGAAAGGGAAGCAGGAAGAGTGTGAGGAGATGGCGTACCATGGCTATAAGATTATTCGCAGAAACCAGAGGATTGGGAATTGGATTTTCGAGCTAACGCTAATTTTTGTTGGCCATCCATCGCTAATATAAGTCATTTTTATCGACCATCCTCTCCCCCCTCATTTCATGAAAAAGCGCATTCTCTTTGTTTGCATGGGTAACATTTGTCGATCTCCGGCGGCCGAAGGCGTATTTCGCCATATGATACACGAGCAGGACCTGAATGGATCGATCGAAGTAGATTCAGCGGGAACCATTGGGTATCACAGTGGAGATGCCCCGGATTCCCGTATGCGGGAGGCTGCAGCCAAGCGGGGCTACCGCTTGGAGGGGCGCGCCCGGAGTGTCAGATCAGAGGACTTTGAGGACTTCGATCTGATTCTCGCCATGGACCGGCGGAACTACCGGGAGCTTGAGTTTATGCGTCGCGGATTAAAGGGGGAGGCCGAGTTAAAACTATTTTGCGACTATTGTATGAAGTGTGCGGATCTTGAAGTTCCAGACCCCTATTATAGCGGACGCGAGGGCTTTGAACATGTGCTTGATCTTTTAGAAGATGGGTGTCAGCAGTTATTAGATTCGTGCATACGCAATCAAAAGACTGAATGATATCGAAGGACATCTGGAACGGCATAACGAATCGAATTGGGAATGAAACCCAGCACCCTTTTGCCTTGAAGGCGACATTTGAATCGGGGGGCGGGTGCATCCACGAGGCCCATATTCTTCAGGGGGAGGACGGTCGTCACTATTTTGTCAAAACGAATACCCGTAAGGATTCAGCCTTGTTTGAAACGGAGGCTGAAGCCTTGAGAGAAATTCGGGACAGCGATTCCATCCGGGTTCCCAATGTGGTGTGTTCCGGATTGGCGGAGAATCGATCCTACCTGGTGCTGGAGTTCATTCGACTGCGCCCCCAACGCGGACATAGCCTGGAATTGCTGGGACAGCAGCTGGCTGCCATGCACCGGAAAACTGGACCGCATTTTGGATGGACGCGTGATAATTTTATCGGCAGAACCCCCCAGAAAAACCTACCCGGAGCCTCAAGCTGGATTGAATTCTGGCGGGAGTATCGCCTGGGTCCCCAAGTGGATATGGCGCGGAAGGCCGGTCTTTCCCTGATCGCTGCGGACCGTCTGCTCGACACCATACCCCGGTTTTTCGAATTCTACGATCCAGCGCCAAGTCTACTCCACGGGGACCTATGGGGGGGCAACATCGGGTTTGATGAGTCAGGGGATCCCGTGATTTACGATCCGGCAACCTACTATGGAGACCGGGAGACTGACATCGCGTTTACCGAGCTATTTGGCGGACCGGGTCCTCGGTTTTATTCCGCTTATGATGAGGCCTGGCCGCGAGATCCTGGCTACGAACTCCGAAAGCCGCTCTATAATTTTTATCACATCCTCAACCACTACAACTTGTTTGGGGGCGGTTACGGGGAGCGTACCGAGATGATGTTACGTGAGCTGGTCTTGGGGTAGGGGATGTACGAATGCTGGATGAGATGAATGAACCGGGAGGTCGCAGGGCCCGCGCTTGCGGCGTGGCCTGCTAATGCCCCCACATTCACCTTTATCTCTTTGGGAGGTCAGTGGCTATTGGAAGCGAATCTGGCCCTGTCCATAGATCTTGAATTTATAGGTGCAGAGTTCCTTGATGCCCATGGGGCCACGGGCGTGAAGGCGGTCCGTGGAAATTCCGATTTCCGCGCCAAAGCCAAACTGATTTCCATCGGTGAAACGGGTGCTCGCGTTCCAGTACACCGTGGCGGAGTCGACCCGATTCATGAAGGATTCTGCCGCATCCTGATCGGCCGTGATGATCGCGTCGCTGTGCGCACTGCCGTATTTGTTTATCGCGGCAACACCGTCGAGGAGATGGGGGACCACCCGGATGGAAAGGATGAGGTCGAGAAACTCCTCGTAAAAGTCGTCCTCCGTCGCGGGAATGTAATCAATTCTTGCCTGATCGAGGATAGCTTGAGCCGTTTCGCCATCAACACGAAGTTCAACGCCTTCTTCTTCCAGAGTCCTGGCGACTTCGGGGAGAAAATCCTCTGCGACTTTTTCGTGAATAAAGAGATTTTCAATGGCGTTGCACACTCCGGGTCGATCGCATTTTGCGTTGACTACAATACGGGCTGCAAGTTCGAGGTCGGCGTCTTCGTGGACATAAATGGAGCAAACGCCCTTGTAGTGCTTGATCACGGGTACAGTGGAATTTTGAGTAACGAACTCGATCAGCTTCTCTCCTCCCCGGGGGATAATGCAGTTCACTGTTTCATGCATCTGCAGCAGGGTGTTCAGAGCGGAACGATCCGTGGTCGGAATCAGTTGGACGGTGGCGGGCGACAGCCCGTTTGCGTCCAGTGCTTCACCGATGATTCCTGCGAGGCAGGAGTTACTCTCAAAGGCTTCCGATCCGCCTCGTAAAATTGCAGCATTCCCGCTTTTCAGGCAGAGTGCAGCGCAATCGATGGTTACGTTGGGCCGTGATTCGTAAATGATGCCGATGACCCCCATCGGCACGCGTACCTTTTGAATATCAAGGCCATTTTCTGGCTGATGCACTTCGATGACTTCCCCCACAGGATCGGGGAGGTTTGCGACATCGCGAACGCCCTGGGCCATGCCTTTTACCCGGGAGTCTGTCAAGGTCAGGCGATCAAGCAGAGCTCCAGAAATGCCGTTGGCTTTAGCTCGTTCCAAATCAATGGCATTGGCTGCCTGAATTACATCTTTCCTGGTTTCGATGAGGTCCGCCAACGCAAACAAGAGGTCGTTCTTCCGTTCTGTGTCGAGAACCGACAATTCCAGTGCTGCTTCACGGGCCTGATCTCCCATGGCTTTGATGGAGTCGGCCAGGTTGTTCATGATTTGGGTCATGGGGAGGGGGTTAATGCTAGGGGTTAATGCTAGGGGTTAATGCTGGTATTACGTGCTTCTGCTCAGGGGGTGATGATATCTAAGAGAGTTTTACGCCGCTCTTCAATCCCAACCACACCGGCCGTTTCGAGTCGATCACAGCTGAAGGCCTCCACCGTAAAGCTACCGATAACAGTTGCGTAGAGCATAGCCTGCTTAATCGCGGCAAAATCGGAACGGCGCACTGCGGCCAGATAGCCGGCAAGCGCTCCAACGAAGGAGTCTCCGGCACCCGTGGGGTCTCTCAAGTCGGTCACCGGGTAGGCGGGGATGGAGAAAACACCCGCCTCATGAAACAACACGGCGCCATGGGACCCCTTTTTAATGATAACCGTTTCCGGCCCCATCTCCCTCAACTTTTCTCCAGCCAGGATGATGTTGTTCGATTCGGTCAGCATTTCGGATTCATCGTCATTGACCACCAGGAGATGTACGCGCTTCATTAAATCGAGAAGGGTGTCATGCATGATGTTGATCCACAGGTTCATGGTATCTGCAACGACGTAAGCTTCTGCTTCCATCTGGTCGAGGACGTGGTGTTGTAAATCCGGTCCAATATTGGCCAACAGGACGTAGGGGGTTTGCTTGTAGGAAGCGGGGAGGTCTGGCCGGAAATTCTCGAACACATTTAACTGCGTTTCCAGGGTATCCCGCTGATTAAAGTTTTCATGATATTTGCCGGCCCAGAAAAATGTGGGGCCCGTTTTGTCGATTTGCAGACCTTCGAGGTCAATATCCTGCTTTCTAAAGCGGTCGATATGGATGTCATCGAAGTCATTTCCGATGATCCCGACCAACTGGGTCGGACAAAAGTAGCTGCAGGCAAGCGAGGCAAAGGAGGCGGAGCCCCCCAGAATGCGTTCTCCTTTGGCGTAGGGAGTAATAATATTGTCGAAGGCTACCGACCCCACCACCAGGAGGGGGGAGGCTTCGCGTTCATCTAAGTGCAGGCGTTGTGACATTCGGATAGTGAATTGTGAGTTGTGAACTCGAAGGAGGTTCCCCGCGATCCATTCACAAATCAACGAATTAGCTGGTTACTGGAAAGCTAGTCACGAGCAGGGGTTCATCATCAATTTCGATGACAATACCGTAGTCCCCGGGGGCTTTAAACCGAAGATTCTGGATATCGTTGATCAAGTTGATGCGCTGCGCGGGTGATTTTGAATCAAAATCGCGGTCTACCACGATGCGAGGTGTTTCAGTGGGCAGGCCAATCGAAATTGTTAAGTTATGTTTCCCTACAGGAACATCCATGAGGGTCAGAAACCAGATCATCCGCGGGTGAACCACGGGGAACCGCTCACCACGCAGATTGGAGAAAATTCCCAAAATGGTATGCTTCCCGGAGAGGGGATCGATATGGATCCCGTCACAGGTTAAAAAGGCTAATAATTGGACGGATGAACTCACAATGAAATGGAAACAAGTTGTCGATGTTGGTATCCCGAACGCTGGAGATCAAGCTTTTGGAGGGCCTACCCGTCTCTTGGTGGGTCTGGCAGTTCCTCTCCCATCAACATTCGGAAATTATTGAGGCGTTCTTGTTCCCCAAGCTTTGGGAAGGGCCGCCGCCTTAATCGGCCCTGGGGGTTGGGTTGGTTGTTGAGGATCGGAATGGTATATTGATTCCAGGACTCTAAGCTTTCAGTGGTAAGCCCTTTCAAGGGATTAATGAGCATATCTGCCTGAGTTGGATGCCGGGCGGCAAATCCTCGGCTCAGGCTTTGTAAACGGGCCAGGTCACGCCCCAGCGGGGTATCCGCATTCACCCGGGGAAAGTCCTTTTTCAAAACAAGGGCTTGGCTTTGTCCTCCCGGATAAGGTTCTGCTGGACCAATGGGGGGTATTCTCAGGGCATAAACCCAAAGGCGGTTATCCGTGCTTAAGACCAGCCCTCTCCACAGCACTACGTTCATCATGGTGGGAATCGCTTCAATCTGCTTGATTTGAATCCCGTTTTCCTCCGCCAATTCACGTAAAGCATCCCGTGCCCGCTCGCGTTGGAGTGAGGCAATTCCGAGAAAGCTGGCGGCAAGCAGAATTCCCCAGCGAGCGGGTTTCTTGTCCCTGACAAATAAGGTGAAGAGGAGGCCGGCCAGAAGAACTCCCGTGAACAGGAAATCTACTGGAGAGATAAGGTTCCACGCGATTCGTTCATTCGAGATCGGCCAGAAGATGAGGGTTCCCTGCCGACCACAAGCTTCGAGGAGAGGACGAGTGAATGCTCCCATCATACCAAACACATAAAGGCGGGAAAAGATGATAGGAGGACCATCTGGAGGGATAGGGGTATCCCGGTATAGCTCAAATTGCCGTGATACCAGAATGCGGCCTGCTCCCTGATGACTTTCGCCGAGGGGATGACGATGGGTGGGGTACCTCAGCTCGATGAGCCGGCGGATTCCCATTACCGCTAAGGCTGTAGCGAGGGCAGTGACGGGGACTAGGGCAATGGAGTGTGTGAAGTGCCGACGGGCGCTTTCCTGAAAGAGGACGGATTGCCCGATACCAAAGAGGATATCGATATTGGGCAGTAAGTTGGCCAGGACCCCGCAAAAAGCAGCCAGGCGTATTTCGTATCGCCGGGCAAAAGCTGCGGGTAAGGCTGCACCTAGAATCGCATGGGTTAAGGGGTCCACGTTATGAATATGATCGATGATAGATAATTTTTGAAAGACGAATATTTGAATTGATCGGCTTACAGCCAGAGAATTTCTTTTGGAAAGGATGGATCCACATGAGACCTTTCAAGCGAATGGTTTAACCTTGCGTGCTCCCCGGCCCGAGGAGAGCGGAGCGGTGCAGACCCTGATTTTCCGGCTACTGGAGGAGCATGGGCTGCAACCCGACCCGGAGGGTACCGATCGAGATCTGTTTGATTTGAGTCGGTTTTATGCGGATGGGGCCTTCTATGTATTGGTAAGTAAAACCGGGGTAGTTGTTGGAACCGTTGGTTGTCTCCCGCATGATTCTAATACGGTAGAGTTGCGAAAAATGTACCTAGATCCTGAATACAGGAGAAGAGGAATTGGTCAGGCACTTCTTGAGGCAATGATCGCGGAATGCCGCTTGCAGGGGTATTGTCAAATGGTTTTGGAGTCCGCTACCGTACTCGAGGCCGCACTCAAGCTGTATCACCGGTCCGGGTTTACGCGATACGAACCGATGGGACATCGTTCCTCCCGGTGTGACCTCTGGCTCCAGCGTGAACTGTAGGGTGCATGCTGGATCGTCTGGTCCTTGAAGGTCACCTGGCCCTAACGGCTCCGACCGACAAGGGTGATGGTATGTTGAATAGTGGCATCCGGGTAGCCAACATATTCCAAGGCCCGGCGGAGAAAGCGGCGTTTGGTTGCCGTGTCAATGTTCATGATTGCCCAATACGGAGAATGGGGAATCTGTCGGGCCTGGTTGTGTTTACTGGTCTCCAGAATTTCCTCAGGGCTGGCTCCAAAATATTTCCTTCGACTTGAGAGGTGCTCAACGAAATCACGAAAATCCGGCCCGTGGTATTTGTAGATGAACCCGAGAATACCAAGGTAGCGGTCGGCATCTGTATGGAGCGCCCGAAATGCCGGGCTCCGGGTAAACCCGGAGAGGGGATCGCCGGTCTTAGCCGCTTCGGATTGGCCTTGGAGCAGATGAGTCAGCACTTCATTCGGTGATTGTCCGAAGGCTTTCAAGGCTTCGTAAATTTCATCGCTTACTTCTATGTGTTTCATCTCTAACCTTTTAAACAGGTTAAACCTGTCTTTTCTGTTTGGAAAGATAAAAATCTTGTCGAACAGGCTACGGAAAGGGAACTCAGGAGACGGGTTCGTCTTTTAGTGATTCTTCCAGGAAATAGAGCTGATTGAGGGCGATGGAGTGCTTGAATTCTCCGGAATGCGCCCAGCCTTTCAGGGTATCGATGGAGAAGGTGCCGACTTCGATTTCTTCATGTTCATCCCAGTTGAGGTCATGACGCATGGCGGCATTGTCGACCCGGACAAGGGTACAGATATTATTAAAAAGAGCTGGGTTGGGCCAAACCGTGGCCATGACTCGAGCATGTTCGCCTTCAAAACCGGTTTCCTCTCTGAGTTCGCGCACAGCGGCCTCGACTGGATCTTCACCCGGGTCGATGATACCGCCTGGAAACTCCCAAACCAGTTCCTGAACTCCAAACCGATATTGACGAACCATGACGACTTCCCGATCGGGGGTCAGGGCACAGATGTTAGCCCAGTTGGAGGTATGAATGACGAAAAAGTCGCTTTCTTTTTCCGTTTTGGGATGGCGGAAGGTCTGCCGCATGACGTTGAATATGCGGCAGCTTGCATGGACGGCGGAATTCAGAAGGGACCAGTGCTTGGGCTCCGACTTAGCCATGCGACGGGAAGCGCCCTAGTTGGAGGGAATTCTGACTTTCTGGCCAATCTGAAGCCGACGTGGATCGACAGTGGGATTAGCCGCCTGAATGGAAGAGAGGCTGACTCCATATTGGGAGGCCAGCTTCGCAAGGGTATCTCCGGATGCAATGGTATGAATCAACTCCCCATCTCTTGCTTCAACGGGTGGGCTCGACTCTTCTTCCGCGGGAGATCTATTCGCCACTTGGGTAGGCGGGGGAGTCGTCACCATGACCTGTTCCGGGATTTCAGCAATATCAGTAGTGTTCTGATTAATCTGTTCCCGGTTAAGCGCGATCTCCTCGGCGATTTCGGTCATCGCGCGACTCGAAGATTCACGGTCCATGCGCATTCTGCTTTTGATCGCCTCCAGATTAGTTTGAACGGCTTTAAAGTCTGTTGCCAAGGTTTCCAATTGCTGTTCCAAGGCCGCAACGCTTTCCAGAGATTTCCCCTGCTCCGAAGCGAGCTGATCTTTGATCATATTGGCATTTTTGGCGGCGGTGTATCCAAAATACACGCCGCTGGCTCCCACGATCAGGGCGAGGACTGCCAGAACCAGGGGAACTAACGAAGATCCCGATTGGACTTCCGGTTGGTCAGATGATTCATCCATAAGGACTTAAGAAAACGGATTGGGTTTTGTTTGTCGAGTTAGGAGTCCGGGGAGGAGGGAGGGCTTCCAGAAGTATTTGTCAGCAAATGTCCGGCCAGACCCGGACTTTAGATACCTCTCAAATTCGATCGCTTAGGTGGGGTTATAAAAGGAGAGCGAGAGGACAAGCTGCCCAAGACGGTTCTTCGAGGTAGGATGCGTTCCCGCCGGTACTATGATTGTCTATTTTTTGCCCAGTTTTTCTATTTTCCAATGTTAGATCTCTACCTCCCTCGCCGAGCTATTTCGAACCATTTGTTGCCGCTCGGCAACGTCGAAGCCTGCCGGTTCGCCGGTTCTCATCCTGGGAGTGTGTTTGGCAATGGTGCGCATTATTTGGCATGCCATCCGAAGCTTTAGCGAAGGATGGTCGGGGTGACAGGATTCGAACCTGCGACTTTCTGCTCCCAAAGCAGACGCGCTACCAGGCTGCGCTACACCCCGTAGAGAAAAGCGAAAGGTATGGAGCGTCCTGAGAGCTTTGTCAATGACTGGTTTCCGATGTAGTAAGCGTTGGGCCATCTCAGCTACCTGAACACGGATTCATGAAAAGAAATTCGGAGGTCTGCCGCATATCCCGATTTGGCTACGGTCAGATTAAAACAGGGGATTCACCCTATAAATTGGTTTACAGATTTGTTACAGAAAGATAACTTGTACTAACCTTACGCAGCGGTTATTGATAAATATTTATAAAATCTGGTGGTTGAATGAATCCCCCTTGGGAGAAAGCCGTTCTATTCTACGATCAGATTAGAGCAATGAAATTGGTAGGTTTTAAAATTCTTAGATTTAAATCCTTGCGAACGAAGGGTTTAAGCGCGGGAGCCTTGCTTGCTTCCGCTGTCATCGGTCTGGCGCCGTTAACGGGTGCCGGGGAGCTTCCGCGCCTCGCGTTCAGCGAGGTCCTGGATGTGGTGTCTTCGGGGACTCAGATGAAGGTAGAGGATCATTTGAAGCGACACCCGGAAATGAAACCGGTCTATCTTATCATTGGAGACAGTCTTGGCGTATCCATGCGGGGGAAAGACCTCAGTCCTGCCCAGGTATTTGGCCAACTTCAGAGTGATTTAAAGGACCACTCAAACTATGAATTTACCCTGATCTTACAGGAGATCTGGTACTTATATGATCTCTATTCCCAGTTTTACGCCTTAAATAGTGATGTGCTGTCCGATGGGGGGCGTGAGCCTTTTGTGTCCTTTATCGAAGCCATTCAGAAGGGGATGGAACAGGAAGCGGAGTGTCGGCTGAATCAGCAATGCACCGTTCTGGTGGCAACGGACGGAGCCTTGCCGAATCCAATCTTTCTCTTGAACGAGTCAGACTTAAAGGTCGGCCCCTAAACACTGCTTAGCCCATTTGGTCACCCGGCGGGCTCGATTGCGGTCAACCGGGAGCTCCAACCTTCTGAGAATGGAATGGAGTTTATTAATTCCGTAAACCGGTCATAGCTGGCTTGATCGTTGTCTTCCAAGGCAAGAATGGCACGGTGGAAAGCGGCTTCGGCACGGGAAGCTCCAAATGCGGTTTCATCATTGGCTAAAGCCTCAAGCAGGGTAAGCGTCTCTCCCCGTTTACCATTTTTCAGGGCGGCCATGGCTGTTCCCAGGCGGGCGCGGTCTTGAAACGGAGAGGGGTCCAGGGCTTGGACCGCATTCCGATAGTAGGACTCGGCGTCAGAATAGGTTTCCTCAGAAAAGGACTGGTCGGCCAGGCTTAGCCAGGCGATGCCACCCAACGGGTGGTTTGGATGTTCATTGGCAAAGGCCAGTTTTTCCTCATCGGTTACCAGCGCCTGATAAATTTCCTGAATCTGGGCTTCTGCGCTCTCGCGTGCGAGGCGAATGCCTTGCCAACCGGCGACCACCAATAAGATAAGGGCTGCTATTCCCAGCATTCGGAATTTATTGGTGTCCCACCAGATTTGAAGTTGGTCTTCCAGAGGAAGGTTACTGGCGGCGGATTCAGACACGAGGTTCCTCTCATCGGCTTCAGCGGGAGTGGGGGGAGTCGTAGTCGTTTTCTTTTCTGAATTCATTGAAAGAAATGGGGAAAACTCTGGATTAGGGAAGATCCGCTCCCTTCTGTCAAGGACGGGGATCGAATTTGCCCCGGTTCAGAATCAGGGGAACATGACCTAATCAAACACGACGGTCTTGTTATTGTAGACCAGAATTCGATTCTCTAAATGAAGTCGAGCAGCTTGGGCAAAGGCGGTTCGCTCCAAGTCTTTGCCTTTCTGAATCAAGTCCGGAACGCCATAGCGGTGATTCACATGAGCGATTTCCTGGCAAATGATCGGCCCCTGATCCAGATCTTGCGTCGCGTAGTGGGCGGTGGCTCCGATCACTTTCACCCCCCGTTGGTAGGCCTGGTAATAGGGTCTGGCCCCGGCAAAGGCGGGAAGGAAGGAATGGTGAATATTGATGACGGGGTGAGCGAAATTCTGGAAAAAGGAACCGGATAGGATCTGCATATACCGAGCCATTAACACCAACTCGATCTCGTATTCCTCCAAAATTCGAAGCTGTTCGGCTTCTGCTTTCTGCTTGGAGTCCTTGGAAACCGGCACATGGAAAAACGGAATTTCGTAGCGGTCTGCCGCCGTGCTCAGGGTATCATGATTGCTGATGATACAGGCGATCTGTCCTCTCAATTCTCCTGCATTCTCCCGGAGAATGATGTCATGGAAGCAATGTTCGATTTTGGAAACGAATATCGCGATATTGGGACGGTCGGAGGAGAGCGCTACCCGGGCTTGCATGGACAGTTCACTCGCGGCAAAGCGGTGGAAGGCCCGGGCTTCTTCCTCGGGGTCCTGGCCTCTGGCGGGAAACCACTCCAGCCTTTGGAAAAATACATCCGCTTCACGGTCATGGTGTTGACTGGCGTGCAGGATATTACCGCCTTTTTCCCAGATCCAGGCTCCTGTCCGGGCGACCAGGCCAGTTCGGTCCGGCCCAGAAAGCAATGCGATAATGCTTGGGGAAGCGGCTTTCCCTAAAGGTTCCGCGGTCATCCTAAATGGTGTAGAAAGGAGCCTTGGTTTGTGCCGAGGTCGGAGCCCCTCTTCCCGTGTGTTCCTGAATGGAATGTACCTGAAAAGGCATTTCCTTCATCGCTTCGATACCGGATACAGCGGCTGCAGCTCCTGCCATTGTCGTCATGATACAGACTCCGCGTTTCACTGCCTCTGTCCGAATAGCATTTTCATTTTGCCGTGGAATTGATCCCTGCGGGGTATTGATGATCATGCAGAGCTTCCCGTTTTTCACTAAGTCGATGACATTGGGGCGCCCTTCACTCAGGCGGTATACGTTTTTCACATGCACCCCAGCTTCTTCGAGGGTTCGACCGGTGCCAGCCGTGGCGACGATGCCAAATCCCATGGAATTGAGCTTTTTTCCGATCTCGATGGCCTTGGCCTTATCCGGATCTTTTACCGAAATGAAAACATCCCCCTTCATGGGAAGGGGAGGTTGAGCGGCCATCTGAGCTTTGGCAAAGGCCATGCCGATATTGTGGTCGATGCCCATGACTTCTCCCGTGCTTCGCATCTCAGGGCTCAATTGGATGGGAGCACCGGGGAATCGGTTGAAAGGAAAAACGGATTCCTTGATGGCAAAATAATCGGGAACAATCTCCTGGGTGAATCCAAGTTCGCGTAAGGTCGACCCTGCCATGATGCGAGCGGCCAGCTTTGCCAGGGGAATTCCAATTGCCTTTGAAATGAAGGGTACTGTGCGGGAAGCGCGAGGATTTACTTCGAGAACATAGAGTTCATCCCCCTTGATGGCATATTGGACATTCATTAAGCCCACCACATTAAGGGCTTCTGCCAAGGCATAACTGGCTTTCCGCAACCGGTCTTCCATGGCTCGACCCACGGTATGGGGCGGCATGACCATTCCGGCGTCTCCACTATGGACTCCGGCGAATTCCACATGCTCGAGCATTCCTCCAATTACGGTCATTTCTCCATCGGAGATACAGTCGACATCCATCTCGATCGCATCTTCGAGGAATTTATCAAGGAGGACGGGCTTACCCGGCGCGACGTCAAACACCTCGCGGACCACGGCCCGCAACTCTTTCATGTCGTAGACGATGAACATACCCCGTCCTCCGAGAACAAAGGATGGACGGAGGAGGATAGGGAAGCCAATTTCCCCCGCCATCTCGTAAGCCTGTTCCGGGCTGTAGGCGATGCGGTTGTCGGGTTGCTGTAAGCCAACTTGATGGAGGATGTTCTTAAAGCTTTCCCGATCCTCTGCCAGATTGATGGATTGAGGACTGGTCCCGATAATATTGACCCCGTGGGCCTGAAGATCGGAAGCGAGGTTGAGTGGAGTTTGGCCACCAAACTGGACGATGGCCCCGTCACATTTCTCCTGGTAATAGATCTCCAGAACATCTTCCAGGGTGAGGGGCTCAAAAAAGAGTCGATCAGAGGTGTCATAGTCGGTGGAAACCGTTTCCGGGTTGGAGTTCACCATCACGGTTTCATAACCCGCATCGCGCAGGGCAAAGGAGGCGTGGACACAGCAATAATCAAACTCGATTCCCTGACCGATTCGGTTGGGGCCTCCTCCCAGGATCATGATCTTTTTCCGGTTCGTGGGAACCAATTCGTTCTCCTCCCCATAGCTGGAGTAATAATAGGGGGTAAAGGCTTCAAACTCAGCCGCACAGGTATCTACCAGCCTATAGGTCGTGTAGATGCCGAGGTTTTCCCTGAGCTTGCGAACCGCCAGCCGGTTGGAACTCACCAGGTTGGCTATTTGCAGGTCAGTGAAACCGAGTCGTTTGGCCTTCCGCATGGTGGCTTCATCCAACTGATCCAGCCGCATGCTAGCCAGTTCCCGCTCCGCGTCGACCAGATCGTTCATTTGTTGAAGGAACCACCGATCGATCTTGGTGATATTGAAGATCTCCTCGAGAGATATTCCGGCCTGCATCGCATAACGCACATAGAAAATGCGTTCGGCCGTCGGCATGGAAAGGCGGGATTTAATTTCCGTCGGGTCGGTTAATTCGTCACCGCCCCATTTTCCTCCGCCACCCAGCCCGAGGGCTCCAATTTCGAGGGAGCGCAGAGCCTTTTGCAGCGATTCTTTGAATGTGCGGCCGATGGCCATGGCTTCACCGACAGCCTTCATGGAACTCGTCAGGGTCTGGTCGGTACCCTGGAATTTCTCGAAGGTAAATCGTGGGATTTTTGTGACTACGTAATCAATCGTAGGCTCAAAGCTGGCGGGGGTTTCCCGGGTGATGTCATTGCGTAGCTCATCCAGCGTATAGCCAACGGCGAGTTTGGCCGCAATTTTGGCAATAGGAAAACCCGTTGCCTTGGAGGCCAGGGCGGAGGAGCGACTCACCCGTGGATTCATCTCAATCACCACCATGCGACCGTTGTGGGGGTTGACGGCAAACTGAATATTTGATCCACCCGTCTCTACGCCAACTTCGCGAATACAGGCGAAGGAGGCATCCCGCATCAGCTGGTACTCTTTATCGGTAAGGGTCATGGCGGGCGCCACCGTGATGGAATCTCCGGTATGGACGCCCATGGGGTCAAAGTTCTCGATGGAGCAGATGACCACACACTGGTCCTTGTGGTCCCGCATGACCTCCATTTCATATTCTTTCCATCCCTCAAGGTACTCCTCTACGAGGACTTCATTGACCGGGGAAATCTCGAGGCCGCGCTGGATCATGGTCTCATACTCCTCTCGGTTGTAAGCCACGCCTCCGCCGGCTCCGCCGAGCGTATAGCTAGGCCGCAGAATGAGAGGAAAATCATCAATGACGTCTAAGGCATTACGGGCCTCTTCCATGTTGCGTACGATGGCGGATTTCGCCACATCCAGCCCGATTTTGACCATGGCTTCTTTAAAAATTTCACGATCCTCTCCCTTCTCGATTGCTTCGGCCTTGGCCCCAATCAGCTCCACACCATGGCTGGTGAGGATGCCCAGCCGGTCGAGTTCCATGGCAAGGTTGAGGCCGGTTTGTCCGCCCAGGGTGGGGAGTAGGGCGTCGGGCTTCTCTTTTTCGATGATTTTCTCAAGAGCGGTCGGGACGAGTGGCTCAATGTAGGTGACATCGGCGAACTCGGGATCGGTCATGATGGTGGCCGGATTAGAGTTGACTAGGATGACTCGATACCCCTCTTCCTGGAGGGCTTTACAGGCTTGCGTTCCCGAGTAATCAAATTCGCAGGCCTGGCCGATAACAATGGGCCCTGAGCCGATAATGAGGATGCTTTGGAGGTCCGTCCGCTTTGGCATAGATCAGTCGCAGAATTAACAATGCAAAATTTTAAAATGATAATTCCCCTACCCTCAGGGCAGGCAAGAGAAATGCGACACTTTTCCTTTGAGGGCGCAAAAAAAGCGGGCCACGCCAGTGGCCCGCTCGAAAAAGGGAAAGAACAGCTTAGCCGGATCCCGCTACTTGAGACAGCTGGAAGATCGGCAGGAACATGGCCATCACAATACCCCCAATGACGACCCCGAGGAAGCAGATGAGGATCGGTTCCATCAAGGAGGTCAGCGCAGCGACCAGGGTTTCAATTTCTGCATCATAGAAGTCAGAAATCTTGGTCATCATGCCGTCGACATTACCGGTCTGCTCCCCTGCCTTAGTCATGTGTTTAATCATGGGCGGGAAGTAGGGGTTTTCCGCCAGGACTTCGGAGACCTGCCCCCCCTGGGAAATATGGCGGGCGACATCTTTACATGCAGCTTCGATATAGGTGTTACCTGCGGCCCGGCTTACAATATCGAGGGTTCTGAGGATGGGGACCCCGGAACGCATCAGAATGGCATAGGTCCGGCAGAACCGTGAGAGGTTGATTTTTTTAATCAGCTCACCCAAGACCGGAATCTTGGTCAACACCACATCCTTCGCCCGTCGGCCCTTGGGGGTAGCGGTGACGCGTTTGAGCACTTGCCAGAAGACAACCAGGCCTGCAATGATGTAGATGATGTAGGCCTTGAGGAATTCGGACAGGTCGATGAGAAATTGGGTCGGTTTGGGGAGGTCTGCGCCAAAGTCGGCAAACATTTCGGCGAAGACCGGAATCACGAAAATCAGCAGCACGTTAACGAGGACAACGGCCAACCCGATAACGGCAATCGGGTAGGTCATGGCACCCTTGACCTGTTTCGTCAATTTCACGGCGTCCTCAAAGTAGACGGCGGTGGAGGCCAGGATTTCCGCTAATCCCCCGGACGCTTCACCCGCCTCGGCCATGGAAATAAACAAGTTGGGAAAGGCCCTGGGAAATTTTGCGCAGGCCTCGGAAAAAGCGGTCCCGCTGGCGACATCGTTTCGAACATCCCGGATAATAATCTGAAAGACCGGGTTTTCGGTCTGGTCCTGCAAGGCTTCAAGTGCACCCACCAGGGGGAGACCGGCTTCCAGCATCGACGCAAGCTGCTGGGTGAAGACAGACAGCTCTTCCAGCTTGATATTTTTCTTTTTCGCTTGTTTCTCATACGCCTTGAGTTTGGCGAGGCGCTGAGATTCCATAAAACTCATTTTTTTTCCGCCTTTGGCAGAGGACGAGGAAGCAGACTGGGTCATGAGAGCCATAGGGTGAGAAGATAAAAGTAAGCCCCTGTCTGTCAAAACATAAGAATTCTGTATGGGCGGGTTGACGCGTCTCTCTTGGGCCTGCATGCTGCCCGGCGTGCTCGAAATCAACGACAGGTTTACCCTGACTGAAACAGCATATTCCTTTCATGCGGTTCGATCGAGCGGACCGGGGGGCCAACATGTGAACAAAGTATCGACGGCAGTGGTGCTGTTTTTTGACGTAATGAACAGTCCGCTTCCCCGGGGAGTAAAGGACCGCCTGCTGGCCTCGCGGGATCATCATCTTCGTGAGGATGGGGTGCTGGTAATTAAAGCGCAGGATCATCGCAGTCAGGATCGCAATAAGCAGGCAGCCCTGTCGCGACTTGGCGAGTTGATCCGTCGATATTGGGATGCCCCAAAAGATCGGGTGGCAACCCGGCGAACCAAGGGATCGGAGGCTCGGCGATTGAAACAGAAACACGAACATGCAGAGAAAAAACAACTGCGCGGTCGTGTAGATTATTGAGCCCGGATCACGTCTTAGGGCTGTTCCTCGATATCCTCCAACTCTCCCATCTCAGCTTTGCCAAGATCCCGGGGGCGAAGCGAAATAAAGTCATCACTGTGTTTGCCAAAGTAATCATCTGCGGCCAACACGAGGTCAGATAGGGCTTCCGGGAACTGATAGCCAGAGGAGTCGACGCTAAAGCGGGTGACCCAATGGAGTTTAAGGGTTTTTGTCGCAACGAACTCCTGGTAATCAAAGGCGTGGAGGGTCACGAAGTAGCGGTCTCTACGGAGCTCCTCATGGAGGGCCAATTGATCCACAGGCATCATATCCGTGCGGTTGAGAAACTTCTGATACCCGAGGAGGTGAGCAATATTTGCGCGACCGGGGGCACCCTGGGTGCGAGCTTCGACCTGAATCCCGCGAACCCAATCCTGGTTGATTTCGGGATCATTCGGGTCTGTGCCGTAGTACTCGAGCAGCTCTTCCTCCGAATTCAGGTTCCAAAGATCCTGAAGATCGGGTGGGGGGTCGGTGGCGCCCCAAGTGAAAAAGATCAGCAAGTCACCCTTGGTCTTATCAAACGTATATTCATAGCCATTTTGCTTAAGGCCTTGGATAAGCTGGCTGGCGAGGTCTTGAAGCTCAAACTCCTGCAGGCTATCATCTCGTCTTCCTCCCGGATAGAATTCTCCTTTAATGAGGTGATAAAGGATAGGATCTCCAGAGCGATCTCCGAACGCGGCTTCATATTCCTCCGTGGCTTCTGCACTGATAAATACGGGATTTCCTTTCGCGAGCGAAATTCCCTGGAGGTAGAGCAGGCTGAGGCATAGGAGGAAAATTAATTTCATAATATACAGGATACAACCCCTCCAGGGATGGAATGTTGCGGAGTATCCTACTGGACCGTTCGCTTTCGTGATCCTTAACTCGTCAATGTTGGCGTGCCATCCGAAGCTCCAGGGGAGCGAAGGGATTACGTTTTTGGCCATAGGCGTTTATTGGCAAACGCCGCACCAGAACCGGATTTTAGATATTTTTCGAAATTGTAAGCCAGATCCTTATCTTTGAATGCGGCATAGAAGCCAATTTCCCAATCCTCCACTCCCCTGGAGGAGCGGGTTGTCCCGGAATTGTGATGCCGTAAGCGATTATTTAAGTCCTTCGTTGTTCCGATATAAGAGACCTTTGGGTTCGATTTACTTGTAATTCGATAGACGTAATACATGGCTTACCGGCCCCACTCCGCTACCGTGCCGGTAGCTACGAGGGGCACCATC
>JANQKZ010000005.1 GCA_028280845.1 Opitutales bacterium
CCCGAATCCTTCAATGTCATTTCCCGGGCTATCGACGATCCGACTTTCGTCGTGGGGATGACCGGATCCCGCCTGGACCGTGATTCCTTCGCCATCCGAGTGACCACAGCCTTTCTCCTCACCCTGGCCACCCTTACCCAAATGGATACCGGTATTGTGTTTTTCCGGAGAGCCGACTGGGAAGCCATTGGTGGATACGATGAAGCCATCTATGTAGCCGAGGATATCGACTTCCTCCAACGAATGGGTGCCTTAGGGAAATTAAAAGGCCTTTCCCGCAAACGCATTCACGGAGCCATCAATACGACTTCTGCCCGCAAATTCGATAGATATGGGGATTGGCATATTTTCTGGATAGCCATCAAACTCCTGCCTAAAATGGTTTTCCACAAAGCCGGCTCAAATCCAATCATCCAGAATTACTGGTATGGAGAGAGAGAAACCCCTAAGCCCCAAGGCTCAATGAAATCCGAATGACCAATCTCCAGGAACTGGAACCGGCACATCGAAGGGCTACCAACCGAAGCATTTACTGCCTCCGGGTATTTGGGCCTTTGGTATTTGGGCCTTTGGTATTTGGGCCTTTGGTATTTGGGCCCTCATGGTTTCGTCGTTAACGCCGAAACCAATTCGTCACCATGGCCGTAAACACATGGGCTGCCGTCTCAGACCTTAATATCTGATTTCCCATCGAGACGGGAACAGCGCCGGCATCTCGAATAACTGCATATTCGTCCGGTGTGAAATCCCCTTCGGGCCCAACAAAGATCGCGATAGATTGATAATCCCGGCGTTCCAGGCCCTCAAAAGCGGTAAACAGGTTGGGAGGATTCCCCTCCAGGCTTCCTACAATCAGTAAGGGATCGGGATCTTGGGACAATTGCGCAAGGGCCGAAGTCAAGCTGACCGGAACCGATACCTCCGGTAACCATGGGGCCCCGGACTGTTTCGCCGCCTCGCGAGCAATCTGGGTCCATTTATCCAGGTTGCCAGCGGGTTTCCCCTCAACATGTTGAGTCAGCATGGGAATGAGACGAGTGAGCCCGAGTTCAATGCCCACCTTGAGGATGGATTCAATCGTTTTCCCTTTAGGATAACCCTGGAAGAGGGTAACTGCGGGAGTTAATCGCTCAAACACCTCAACATCAACGACCTTCAGTTTCGCCGCTTTGGCGTCAGGCTGAGTGAGCTCAGCATGGAAATGGCGTCCGACCCCATCCAGGAGCCGTACCCGACTCGCGGCTTTTGCCCGCAGCACCCGAACGAGGTGGTGGGATTCCCCCTTTTCCAGGACAACGGTATCACCCTCGGCTGGACTTTTACCAGGAATACGCGGCAAAAACGCAGATAATCGGGCCATGCACTGGTTTCCCTCAGCTCCAGGCCTGAGTCGACAAAAAAAAGAGCCACCCGTTTTGTAACGGGCGGCTCATTAACAGCTTAACAAACTACAAACTAGACTGAAACTATGAAAAAACTACAAAATATATAGGGCTCTATGTTATCTTTGACGGACCCCTATGGAATCCGTTCAAAATACAGAAATTTTTTTTGAAAAAAAAAGAACGCCCTCAATGAGGGCGGTCGCTAACAGCTTAACAAACTACAAACTAGACTGAAACTATGAACAAAACAATTGTTCTGGATTAGTTTTGACGGGGGTGCCCCCCCAACCGTTCAAAAAAACGGAAAAAAACCATGACTCACTTTTCCTGGAGGCCAAGATGCGCATAACCGGAGGCTTAGGCCGGGGGCTACCACTTCGCTGCCCGAAGGGATCGGCCACCCGTCCCGCCACAGATCAAATGCGGGAAGCAGTTTTCTCCTCCCTGGGAACGATGGTCGCTGAGGCCAGGATCCTCGACCTATTCGCCGGAACAGGCTCCTACGGCCTGGAAGCCCTCAGCCGGGGGGCCAGCTCCTGTCAGTTTGTCGATAACGACCGAAAGATCCTCTTCGTTCTAAAGCAAAACGCCAAAAACCTGACCGGGGCGTTCCGGAGTCAGAATTTCCCCGAGCCTGAAATTCAGGTCCTCTCCGGCGATGTCCTGTCCCTCCTGGGGACCCGAATTTCGGGCCGCTTCGACCTGATTTTTCTCGATCCGCCGTATGCCCAGATCGAATCCCTCTGGAACCCTCTCCTGGAAAAGCTTAAATCCTACCTGCATCGAGGGGGCCGACTGGTTTTCGAACTCGGCCGTGACCCGTTGTCACTCCCGACGGGGTGGGCGCATGTCCATACACTTGGGAAAAAAAAGAGGGATAGCCCCCGAGTCATTTTCCTCAGCCTGGAGGAGGCTCCATAACGGCATCCCCGGCCTCGGCCAGCCATCCCATTTTGGATCCCAGAATTCCAAATCCAACAGACAGGGCCTGCTCGGTCCGCAATACCCGGGATCCCAGATGAAAAAAGGAAAACTTCGCCTCCCGGAGGCAGGTACGCTCCCGGGCACTCCACCCCCGCTCGCCTCCCAAAGCAAAGAGCACCGGTCCTTCTGCGATCAGCGGTTCCCAGGCAGTCAGGGAATCTTGAGTCTCGTAAAGGTCCAAGGCCACACGATTGCTTGCGGTGGGTAATTCTCGAAGTACGTCCTCCAGGGATTTGGCTGTCCACCTCACCTTGGGAAGCCAGGTCGAATACGCCTGTTGCACGCCTTCGATTAACTGTTCCCGCCAGGCGTGAGTGGTCCAGAGTTTAGACTGCCGGTAGGATGGTTCTCCCTTATCCGCCTGGAACAGGTTCAGGCTTTGGAACCCGAGCGAGGCTACTCCCTGAAGCAATTTCTTCGAGGTTTGCGGCCGGGCAAACGGAGTCAGCAGCTGAATCGGGTACAGCGGAGGCGGCGGATGCCCCCATACGACTTGAAATTCAAGCACATCGCTTCCCTCCCCCGTCCGCAATGTGGCTTTACCCCGGGGACCATCAATGCAACCGACATCGAAGGAATCTCCCGCTTTCACCTTCAGGACATGAACTAAGTGGGCATACTCCGCGTGACCTGAAGTTATCGTCAGCTGCTCGACCGGTTCCTCTAATAACAACAGGTTCATGCCTTCTTCTCATAGGGGAAGCCAATCCTGGGAGGCAAGGGCATTGCCGGTAAGATTGACAGAGCGGACCGCCTGCGATCGTATGTTTCTTTCCCGGGCGCGTAGCTCAGTTGGTTAGAGCGCATGCTTCACACGCATGAGGTCCTGGATTCGAGTTCCAGCGTGCCCACCATCCTTCGCTCCTCCGGAGCTTCGGATGGCACGCCCACATTGTTTAGCGAAGGATGGTGCCCCTCGTAGCTACCGGCACGGTAGCGGAGTGGGGCCGGTAAGCCATGTATTACGTCTATCGAA